>DASXHC010000019.1:0-37479 GCA_036488735.1 Occallatibacter sp. | reverse complement strand
GGTAACGAAATACGTACGAGTTTCTTGCGCTGCCAGCCGCACCTGAGAAGCATAAACGAAATGCCCGTGGCTAAAGCCATTTGTAACGCAGAAGGAATTCAGGGGCCTGAAGGCCCCTGCTCCCTCCCTTGGCGACCTGTTCATTTCTTAAATTCCGGTCCAGTCGCCGCCAACTAGGACATAACGAAGAACAACCGCACAACATCCCTGCGCGGATGACGTGCCACGTCTTCAAGACTTCCGTGGCCGGACACGCTGTACTGGATGGCAGAATTGCGTGAATTCAGCAACCCTCCTACTACTATTTTCCGGCCGCAAAATGCACCAAAAACAGGGCTTTTCGCCTCTCGCGAAGTATATCTTCATTTCGCTGCTGTATGTGAGCGTTAAAATCTACGTAAATACATGTTTTTAAAATACTTGAACATTACTTTGCGTCTCGACATATACACAAGTCGCAAATTTCACAAATGTGCATTTTTTGCCTGTTCGCGAAACTCCCTGTATCGCGCACAAATCGAAGGGCTTAAGCCCGAATAGCAGTTGACGCTGAAATGCCCCGTGCCCAAACCCGGCAAAAATAACTATCGCGGTGCAGAGAGAAAGTTTTGCCGGCGCTTGGGCGCGGTTGTTACTGGTTAATCAACACTTCTGACAACCGCGTTTTTGCCCGGCAGGCGCACTCGTCCCCAACCCGCCGGCCGGCTTTCGAAGAACGCGATTCAGGGAGCCTGCGCCCCTTGCGCCTTACTGCAGGTTCTGGATTTTTATGCCTTCCGGCAGCTTGATCTGGAATTGGTCGTCGCTCAGAGGCATGTTCTCCACCACCTTCTCTATGCTCAGCACCACCTGGTAGTCCTCCAGTACGCGCTTGATGGTCACCGTGGTCGGATACTTGTTATCCCCGTAGTCCGCGTAGCGGCCGTAGAATACCTGGGTCTCCAGGTTGTTCTCGTCGTCGTAGAGGTCCTGCTGGTAAGGAAGCAAATCTTCCCGGTGGAAGTGAAGCACGCGCAGAGTGCGCGATTCATGGCTTCCCGGGATGGGATGGATGATGCTCAGGATGTACTCGGGAATGATCAGCAGGTGTTTCTTCTGCGCATCCATCACCGTGTCGGAATCCGCCGTGAGCGTGTAACCATCGTCGGCCGCGATGCCGCGCACCGCCATGGCGTCGAAGAACAGGCTGGGACGCATGTTTTCCAGTCCGTTGGCGGACTTCTTGTTGAGCTTGTTCGATCCCTTGTAGGCAATGTTCTTCGACGGAATGACCAGGGTAAAATTCTGCCCGTCGCTGGCCATGTCGAAGGCCTTGGTGCCGATCACTGGGACCAGTCCCAGGACCCGCATCAGTTCGGGCTTGCGCATCAGGATGATGCCGCGAATGGAAGTGTAGTCGCGCGCCACCCCTTCCTTTGACTTGGTGACGCTGGCTTGAATCTGAACCCTCACATTGAGGCTCTGGAGGTCATCCCAGCGCTTATTCACCTGCGCGACAAGTTGGTCCCCGGTGGCGGTCTGGGTCACGCTGGGGCCGCGCGGCACGGGCAATTTGCGGGTGGTGAACAAACACCCGGACAGGAAGAGCGGAAGAACCAGGCCCGCAGTCGCCGCCCAGCGACTGCAAGCGTTCACCGCCCACCTGCCTTCTTGATGGCTTGCCGGTATCCCGCCACATTGCGATTGTGTTCCTCAATCGTGGTCGCGAACAGGGACTTCCCCTGGGGGTTCTGTCCCGCGGCCACAAAGTAGAGGTAGTCCGTCTGCGCGGGGGCCAGCGCCGCGCGCAGCGCCTTGATGCCGGGGTTGGCGATGGGCCCCGGCGGCAGGCCCGCATGCACATAGGTGTTGTAAGGCGTGTCCCGCTTCAGGTCGGATTCGTAGAGAGTGCCACGCCATTGATTCTGAAGCTGAAGTCCGTAGATGACCGCCGGATCGGTCATGAGTGCCATGTTCTTCTGCAGGCGGTTTTCAAATACGCTGGCCACCAGCGGCCGCTCCCCGTCGATGGCGGTCTCCCTCTCGATCAAAGAAGCCAGCGTGACCGTGCGGTGCACGTTTACGGTCAGGCCCAGCTGCGCCGCCGTGGTGCGAAACCGCTTCACCATGGTCGCCGCAATCTCCGGAAGTGCAGTCTTCGGCGCCAGCAAATAAGTATCGGGAAACAGATAGCCTTCCAGGGACTTAGCCGTAGGATCAAGATCCGCAACCAGTGAAGCTTCCTGGGTCGCCACGTCGATAAAGATCTGCCGGGAGCCGAACCCAGCCTGCTGCAGCCGGTCGGCAATGTCGAAAATGCTCGCCCCTTCAGGTATCGTTACAGCGATCGTAAACGTATCTCCCCGCCGAATCCTTTCATATACTTCAACAGAGGGAATGGGATGATCGAACCGGTACGATCCTGCCTTGAGCGTTCCGCGTTTCCAGATGCGCACCAGGTCGAACGCAAGCTGATTGCGAATGATTCCTGCATGTTGAAGTTGACGGCCAATGTGTACGCTCGAGGAGCCGGGAGCGACCTCGACGAAGGCTTCGCCCTGTGGTCCGAAGGGCGTGAAGATCAGCCATGCGCCCGCACCCGCTGCACACAGCCCCAATATCAGAATTGTCAAAAAGAATCCCGCCGCACCGAAGCCCTTTCTGCGTGCGGTTGTCGGTTTGCGGCGCGCCATTCGTTTCCAGGTTCCCCTTCTTGCATTTCTTAGAGACGCGAAAAACCACTTTGGGATTCTTCGGCTTTTCAAGATTGTAACGTTAAGTACCTTCGAGCGAATCAAATCGGACCTGCGGCCGGTTGGAAGGTCCCGAATTCGAGATTAGTCACGAGGGGAGAGGGAGATAAGCTGAACGGAGAGGCGCTTCCTGTGAATGTCCCCGCGGCATCAGTTCGGTATCTTGCGCTCGACGTCGGCTCCAGGCGCATCGGGGTAGCCGTGTCGGACGAGTTAGGCCTGACGGCGCAGCCCGTGATGACCCTGGAACGGCGGCGTAATCCGCGCGACGACCTGCGCTCGCTGGCGCGGCTGGCAAGACGGTTTGGCGTGGCGGGGATCGTGGTCGGCAATCCGCTGCACATGTCCGGAGAACCGAGCCCGAGGTCCCTAAGGACGCAGGCGTTCGCCAAGGAATTGGGAGACTTGGCGAAGCTTCCGATCCATCTGTGGGACGAGCGGCTCACGACTCACGAAGCGCACCAGATGCTGTACCAGGCCGGACATGCGCGCCAGGATCATAAACAGGTCGTCGACCAGGTAGCGGCGACTCTGATACTGCAATCGTTTCTGGATAGACCCAGTGAACCGAGTGAACGGTGAAGGAGTCCGAAAGTGAATGAGTTAAAAGCGAAAACGCGAACAAGCGAGCAAGTTGAAATCCAGGAAAGGGTGAACGGCAGAGGGTTCTGGGCGAGGGAGAGCGCGCTCCGCGTATAATAAGTTTTCTGGTTCTTCACCCTCTCGCGGACCGAGCCGTTCTGCTCGCCGCTACGGAATATCGATGCCCGATCACATCAAAAGTCAGCTTCAAAAAGAAATCGCGCAGATGGAGCACGAGCTTGCTCATGAACTGCCGGCCGAGATCAAGAAAGCGGTTGCGCTGGGCGACTTGTCAGAAAACGCCGAGTACCACATGGCCAAGCAGCGCCAGGATTTCGTGAATGCGCGCCTCGGCCAGCTCAAGCGGCGCATGGCGGAGCTCTCGCTCGTCAACCTCGCAAACATTCCTCACGACAAGGTCGGTTTCGGATCGACGGTAGTGGTGTTCGACTCGACCAAGGATGAAGAGATCGTCTACCGGCTGGTGACCAGCGAAGAATCCGATGTCTCAAAAGGCCTGATCTCCACGACCTCGCCGATCGGCCGCGGACTGGTGGGCAAGAAGGTGGGCGACGTGGCGGTAGTGGTTACGCCCAACGGCAAGCGCGAGCTCGAAGTGTTGAAGTTGACCACGATTCACGATGAAGCCGAAGCGGCCGAGGCCAATAAGCAGGCCGCCGCAGGCTCCGAACAATAGCAAGGGACGACCGGATGACCTGGACCAGCGCCTTTGGCCGCGCGTGCGGCTGGCTACTCGACAAAATTGTTCACGGCCTGGCGCTGACCCGCATCTCTCCCAACGCGCTCACGTTCGTCGGGTTGATCATCAATATCGCCGCAGCGTTCCTGTTTGGCCATGCCAACGCAGCCAACGCGGGCCGGATGTTCTTGTATGCGGGGCTGGTGATCATTGGCGCAGGCATCTTCGACATGGTAGACGGCCGAGTTGCGCGGCGGACAAACCAGGTGACAGTGTTCGGTGCGTTTTTTGATTCCGTAATCGATCGCTACTCCGATGTTGTGCTGTTCTTCGGGCTGTTGGTTTACTACGCGCGTGTGAATCACTTCCGCTACGTAGTGCTGACCGCGTTCGTGATGGTGACTTCGCTGATGGTGAGCTACACGCGGGCGCGGGCTGAGGCGCTGATCGGCCAGTGCAAAGTGGGTTTCATGGAGCGGCCGGAGCGAATCGTTCTGGTAATTCTTGGCGCGATGTTCAATCACTGGGGCGTGATGGCACCGGTGTTATGGGTGCTCGCGGTGTTGTCCACGATCACGGTTGTCCACCGGATCCAATACACGTACTGGAATACGAAGCACCTGGCTCCGTTGAGCTAGCCGCGGGGTCTCAGCAATTCACCACCATCACCGAACAGCCGGCCTTGACTGGTTTCCACTGTACTAAGAAGCGGGTGACGGAGGAGGACTCCATGCGGCGCATGGACTTGAATTCTCCGGTCCGCTGGCCGTAGAGGAGTTTTCCTTTGTCGGAGAGGACCGCGAGCGCGGGAACTCCAAGCGTTACGGGAATTCCGTACTGTTCGGCGATCTCCAGGTTCTCGTCCATGCGTCCAATATTGATGTGGACGAGTTCAAAGTTGGAGTCGAGGATAGGGCGGTTCTCAGGGTTGTGAAAGTAGATGTCCAGGACCTGGCAGTCGCCGCACCAGTTGCCGCCGAAGTCGATGATGACGCGTTTATGGCTTTGCGCGGCGGCTTTGAGCGCGGCGGCGAGGTCGGACTTAGCCTGCCCGGGGTCGGGGTAGATGTCGCGGGTGGCGGAACGGGCGGCGCCCGCGGTGAAGAAGAGCGCGGCGGCCAGAAAGATCGGCTTGACGAGTTGCACGGGGAAGGGGCCCTCCGACGGCTGATTCAAGTCTGCCACATCCGAAAGCGCGTGGAAATCGTACCCCATCAGACGAGGTGGGCGATGTACTCTGGAGAGCGATGAACGAACTGCGCAAAAGGCTGGAGTCGACGGCCTATCCGGACCTCGGGGCAATGATGGAAGGATATGCCCAGGCCGCTGTGGAACTGGCAAGAACCGAATTCGAGCAAAATCTTGATTTTTCAGCGGATTCGGTCGACGCTCTGGACGACATCCTGGTGGTGGTGGGAGAAAGCCCGGAGCGGGATTTGGATTACGAAGTTCGCCTGTGGGGCAGTTACCTGGGCGAGGTGCTGCGGCGGCGTTACGCGGGCGGATGGGAGATGACGCAGTATCCGGGGGGGACGGTGGCGGTGCCGGCGGTGGACGTAAGGGGTTCGCGGCTGTTTCCGTTGATGAAGGTGTACCGAAGGTTGACGGTGGGAGAAGAGGAAGACCTGCGCAGCTTCTATGCGATGGTAACGGAACGGCTGGGGAAGCCGGCGCAAGTGAATTGAAGCCGGCTGCAAGCTCAAATGGAACCGGATTGAGTGAGACATCTCACACAGGGCGAGCAAGGCCTGTGCGACAATAAGACTGTTAGGGAGTATGCCGCGAGAATGCGGCGTGCGGAGGATATTTCAATGGGCGATCTACTACAACCTTGGCACCTGATTGTGCTGGCCGTGGTGGCATTTCTGCTTTTTGGCGCCAAGCGCCTTCCCGAACTGGGCAAGGGATTGGGTGAAGGATTGAAGGGATTCAGAGAAGGCATCAAGGGCGTGACCGATCCTGCGCCGACCACGACGCAGAACTCTTCTCCTGTGCCGCCGCCTTCGACCCCGGTTGAACCCAAGCAGTCGTAATCGCGCATTTTGACCACGCCGAGCATGCGGGTCTAAATTAGCGCCGAAGTTTGTTTGCAGTAGAAAGGCCTGTGCAAACTGCACAGGCCTTTTTGTGCCGATAAAGGGCTGGTTCAGAGCTACTTCTGATCTTCGGCGGAGGGGTAATATCCCTTTTTCGCAACCACGTCGAGGCCGGGCCGGTTGACGCGCACGTCGATGGAGCGGAACTTGCCATCGATGAGAGGTTCGTGCGTGGCGTAGACCAGAGTGTACTGGTTCCGGGCTTCGCCAGCGATGGCCTGGTAACTCTTTTCAATGCCGTTCAAGTTCTTTTCGGAGTCGAGCGAGCCGCCGGTCTGAAGCACGTAGCTTACGAGGCGGTTGTCGTACATGGTGAAGGGCAGGTGGAAGCGGCTGAGGTAACCCTCGCCGAAGCGAGCCGAGTCGCCGACCAGCGTCCCGTATACCTGAATCTCGTTGGTCTCGAGGTAGCGTAGGACATCCTTGTACGTGGCCTTGCTGCCGTATTCCTTGCCGTCGGAGATCACGTAAATGATGCGCCTGCGCCCCTTGGGGCGGGTGGAGAGTTCCTTGGCGGCGGCCAGAATAGCGTCATTCAGGGTATGAATTTCCTTAGGCAGGGTGATGAAGGTGCCGTTACCTGCGGAGCGGCCCGCCTGCAGGTTGGGATCGACGCAATTGCCATTCTGGCGAATATTGCAGCTTGCAAATGGGCCGTCGTTCACCGGCACGGTTTCTTCGGTGCCGGAGGCCTTGGTCATGGACAGAACATAGGGGACGCGCGCGCTCTGGGCTCCCGTAAAGCCGCCGGAGCGGTTTTGGGCCCCGTTGCTGTAGGAGAAGACGGCAATTTCGTCGTAAGGAGTGAGCGCTCCCTGAATGGCTCCCAGGGAATCGTTGACCTTAGCCATCACGTCCTTGGTGACGCTTTGGTCAATCACGAAGGCCATCGAGAGCGCAGTCGCGTCAACACTGAAGATTTTGAGGGGCTCAGGGGTTCCGTTTTCGTAGACCTTGAAATCGCGCCACGTCAGGCCAGGAACGAGTTTACCCTTCGAATCCTTCACTGTGACGGGAACGTTCACATAGGTGGTATAGAGGCGGAGGGTGGTTGCCAACTGCTCGGGGTTATCAAAGTCGGGTGGAGGGGTCTGATCGGCGGGCTTGGGGGCCGCGGTCTGGGGAGTGTTGATGGGGGGAGGGGTGGTGGTGGGTGCGTTGGGTTGACCATCGCCCGATCCGGATGTGCCCGCCGACTCGGTTCCGGCACCGCCGCCGGGTTTGATGGGTCCGTTTACACTCCTGAGCGCGGGGGGCTGTGCTTGCGGAGACGGGGCGTCTGGAACGGCAGACGGTTGCTGGGGTTCCTGCGCAGAAATGCGAGGGCTCACACCCAAAGTCAAAGTCAGGAGCGCCGTCAGTGCCGTGATTGTCAAACCAGGCTTCACAGGTATTCGATCCTCCCCGAACGCCGCATACGCTGCGTGCGAAAACAACGGTAATGCCCGGGCTCTTCGGCCCCGGTATGCATTGGTTCCATCCGTCAGAGTATCAGACGCGGCGAAGCGCCGCAGGTTTGCCCGGGGGGTTGAAAGCGTCCGCGGCGGACGGGGAGCGGAGCATCCTCTGTTCCATTGTGCTCCCTTCATGGTATTGATAGCGTCTAAGTGATTGACATGCGCACACGCCCGCTCGCCGCTTCCGCCTTATTTGCCTCCCTTGCCTGTACGGCTGGGTGGGCGCAGCTTGCCCCCTCGCCGGATGCGGCGCCCGTGAGCCATGCGCCGGCGGCTCCGGAGGAAGATCAATCCGTGGCGACGTTCAAGCTGCAGGTGAATCTGGTCGACGTGTTCTTCACGGTCAAGGACAAGAGCGGTAACCTGGTCCCGCACCTTACGAAGAACGATTGCACGATCCTCGAAGACAAGCAGCCGCAGACATACAAGAGTTTTGTCGCCGAGACCAATCTACCGTTGACGATCGGGATCCTGCTGGACACGTCGGGGAGTCAGCAGAACGTTCTACCCTTGGAACAAGACGCGGGAAGCCGCTTTCTGGAGCACGTGCTGAAGCAGAAGGACGAGGCGTTTCTGCTCTCGTTCGACGTCAACGTTGACCTGCTGCAGGACTTCACCAACAGCACGCGCCAGCTCTCGCGCGCCATGAGCAAGGCGGAGATCAACACCGCGGCCGGCAATGGTGGGGCGGGCATACCGGGTGCCGGCGGCGGTACCGTTCCGACGTACGGAACCCCAAAGGGCACACTGCTTTACGACGCCATTTACCTGGCTTCCAATGAAAAGCTGACCCAGGAATCGGGCCGCAAGGCGATGGTGATCCTGACCGACGGGGACGACCAGGGCAGCCGCTACAAGATCAGCGAGGCCATTGCGGCGGCGCAGAAATCGAACGCCATGGTCTACGTGATCCTGATCGCGGATACAGGCTTCTACGGCGGGTTTGGGTACAACGGGTATTCGGCGGCCAAGAGAATCGCCGAAGAGACGGGCGGCCGCCTCATCAATGTGGGCAACAACGGAAAGAAGCTGGAAGAAGCTTTCGCGCAGATCGAGGACGAGTTGCGCACCCAGTACGTTGCCACCTACACGCCGACCAACACCAAGCTGGACGGAACCTTCCGTCACCTGAACGTGGAGTGCCGCGGAGATGGTCTCAAGGTGCAGACGCGCAAGGGGTATTTCGCGCCGGTGGCGGAGAAGTAGTTTCGCCGACAGAGCTTAACCGATCGCGAAAGCCGGCATGTTGGCTCATCTAAAACTACAAAAAGTCACGGATGGCTCTGTGCTGTTTCAAAAGAAACCGCACAACTGGCGAGCCGGTTGCAAGCATCCACATCCTTCTGTGCCGAGCGCGATGAACGTGCCGGAAGAACGGGGAGTAGTGGAGGTTTGTTCATGATGAAAATCACGATCCACGTTGTGGCTCTTGCAACTTTTTCAAGCTTGCCGCTTCTTGCGCAGCAGGCGGCCTCAGATCCTGCACCCAGCGAAAGCATTGCGCAGATTGCGATTCCGGCGCAGGAAGCCAGTTCCAACAATTTCCAGGATGCCACAGCCAAAGCAGTGCCGGTGCCCAGCACGGCGAACAGCCCCGAAGTTGGAAACGCCCAACTGCGGCCCGTGCCGGGGGAACTGGTGAGCCAGATTGATACCAGGAATGCCAAGACCGGGGATCCGATCGTTATCAGGACGACGGAAAAGGCAACTACGGCCAGCGGTATCGAGATTCCCAGGGGATCGAGAATTGTAGGTCACATTACGGACGTGCAACCCAAAGGCAAGAGCAGCGACAACGCGCGCATGACGATTCAATTCGACCAGGCGGAGCTGAAAGGCGGACAAAACTTGCCCATCCGGTCAGTGATCCAGTCGCTGGCGCCCGCCGGGTCGAGTGGAGGCATGGATGGGATGGGCACGAATTCGGCTTCGGCCGTGAGCCCGACTAGCGGTAGTACGGCTGCGAACCGTGGTGCCGTCACTTCAGGAGCCACAGCAACGCCGGCCGATGGCCCGTCCGGGACTTCTGGTGCAGGGAGTCAAAGCGGTTCAACTCTACCTGGAACGATAGTAGCGCGTAACGGCAGCATCGCAGTCCGCACCACCTCCATCCCGGGGGTGCTTCTGGCGGGGAACGTGAACGGGCAGCCATTTTCAAATGCAGCGGGCGCACTGCTGGGAGCGAAGCAGAACGTGCATCTGGATGGAGGGACGATGATGGTGCTGGCGATCATGCAGGCGCCATCGGGTGCGAATGCGCGTTAGGGGAATTGGAAAGTGGAAACGACGGGGGCCGCAAGCGAGCGCGTCTCCTGTCCTGTTTCAGGACACTTCATTACCTGAGGTCGGTATCCACGGTGCAAGGGCGTAATCTGGCGCAATATGCGGCTTATCGCTAGTATCGGCACAGCTTCAAAAAACTTCAGCCGATTACGTAATTAATATTTATCGGCGATGCGCAGCCAGGAGCGACCCATGCTTGACCAGACGCCAGCGAGTTTCGAGATCAGTCCCCGTTTCCGGCACACCATTGAGCAGCGGATTCAAAAGCTGGAGCAGGACGCGGCGCACGATGAAGCGCTGGTAGAACACCTGGCGAGCCCGGATCACAGACGGAGGCAGATGTGGCTGGTGGCGGTGCAGCGCGCGGAGGCGTTGCGCATGCGGCTGTTTCTCGATAAAGCCAAGACACGACTGCCGAAGCCGTTGATCGCACTTTGAGCAGACTGCTTCATCAAACTAAACAACGGCCGCTGCCTGCTATGAAAAGCCGCGGCCGTTGTTTTTACTGCAGAAATTGGAGCACCGGGCGGGAGTTGAACCCGCGAATGCAGGTTTTGCAGACCTGTGCGTTAGCCACTTCGCCACCGGTGCGTTAAAAACGGGGTCTGGGGGTCAGCTTTCGCTCTCGCTGAGTCGCCCGACATTGTTGGCTGTCTGCCAGCATTCCTGATCTTTCAGGTTAGGTCGTTGATCTCCGACAACTGATCTCTGACAAGTGTGATGCTGCAACTAAAAACCCACCTCGCGAGCGGCGGGTGGGCGGTTGAAGCCTGATCCTGAATTCGAATCTAGCTCAACAAGCACTCCCGCGCGATGGCGCTTTGACAGCGGCGACACGTAGCGGAATGGAGCGCGTTGGCCATGAGACAAAAAAAACGCTGACAACAAATCGTGCAGCGAGTATTCGTAGACTAGAGTGAGTTGGGAGGACTGTCAAGGGCATGCATCAACTGGAGTACTTCATCGTGGATGTGTTCAGCGAGAAAGCGCTGGCGGGCAATCCACTGGCAGTGGTAATGAACACGGCCGATTTGAACACGGAGCAGATGCAGGCGATCGCGGGCGAGTTCAACCTGTCGGAAACGACGTTTGTGGAGCGGCGCGCCAGGGAGGTGGAGGAAGCGGAAGGCGTGCGGGTGCGCATCTTCACCACCCAAGAGGAACTGCCGTTCGCGGGGCATCCTACGCTGGGTACAGCCAGTGTGCTGAAGATGTTTGCGCCGGACACGGTGCGGGACGATGGGGTGAAACTGGCATTGAAGGTGGGCGCGATTCCGGTGCGTTTTGAATCGCGCAAAGACGAGGGGGGAGCGATCTTCGGAGAGATGACGCAGCGCGACCCGGAGTTTGGCGCGGAACTGGACTCGGCCGATGTGGCGCGGCTGATTGGTTTGTCGCAGAAGGACCTTGACGCAGCGCTTACCCCGCGGGTGGTGTCAACGGGAAATGGATTCGCGATCGTGATGCTGCGCTCAACCGAAGCCCTGTCGCGGCTCAGCGTAAATCAGCAGGAAGCGACGGCATGGCTGCGGGAGCGAGGGGCGCGCTGGTTTTACGTCATGGCGCCGTCTGCGCAGCCAGACGATGGGAGCGCCAAATACCGGGCGCGGATGCAATTCTACGGAGGAGAAGATCCGGCAACCGGTTCCGCCGCCGGATGCGCGATCAGCTACCTGGTCGAGTGTGGTGCGGTGGCTTCGGGAGAAAGAACGCTGGTGCGGCAGGGGATCGAAATGGGCCGTCCCAGCGAACTGTTTTTGTCGGCGCGGCGCGAAAGGGCGAGGGTGACCGATATCCGGGTAGCGGGTAGCACAGTTCTTGTGGCAAAAGGGCAGCTTTTCCTGCCGTGATGCACACGCTTTCAACAGGTATTCATATAGTTAACCGTCAATAGCTGTTAGATCTAGCGCGCTTCTCCATGATTTCAACCAGATTTCCACCGCTGTTTTCGCCTGCCTTTCCCTCTTCCCTTGCGCTTCGGAGGCTACTAGTCTTGGCAAGCATTGAAAGAAATTAAGTCTGTCTCACGGGCTGGAATTGCCCAGTTTTTTTGAGCAACCTGGCCGTAGGGTAGGCTCCCAATCCGGGGTCCCCGATTGCAGGAAAAATTGTGTGAGCTGATCCCGACCGCCAGGTCGTGACTCCCACTAAGTTTCTCCAGCGCAGGAATCGGACCGGAACGAAGCCACCCACTGCGGCCATGCCGAGGAAAAGATGCGCGCGCAACCACCGCCACAAGAGCGGCATGCGGAGTCGCGTGTTTACTCGGCCGAAAACAAAATTGAACGAAGGAGTGTGCACCTACATCATGCGGCCTAAGAAGATCATTCTCTGCGTAGACGATAACGAGCAAGAGCTTTCGGTGCTGAAGTTCATGCTGGCAACCAACGGGTACAGCGTCGTATCGGCCAACAACGGTCAGGAAGCAATTGGGATTTTCGCCGATACTGCGGTGGACCTGGTGTTATCCGACTTCACCATGCCGCAGATGAACGGGGATCAGCTGGTCAACCGGCTGAAGCAGATGGCGTCGCACGTCCCCATGATCCTGTTGGGGGATCCGCACAAGATGGGTGACCAGATGCATGGCGCGGACGCGCTGCTGGCCAAGAAGAACTGCTCACCCCAGGAACTGCTGGAGCGGATCAAGATCATGAGTGCGCGCAAGCGCGGGCCCCGCAAAGGAACCACGCGGGTGGTGTCGGCGGCGCTGGCAGTAGCGTCGTAACAGAGAACAAAGATCAGGGATCAGAGGACAGGGGAACTGAGGGCCAGGTGCTGGCGTGAACAAGTGAATGGGCGAGTTGCGGTGTTGCTCTTTGCGTTTACCACTTGACGAGTGAACGGGCGGCTCGGCATACTCGCCATCTGTGCCCAGCTTGGTGCGGTTTTGCTTGACGCGCAAGGGGCAGGCAATCTATGGATCTCGTTCTCCTTCGTGTACTTTTTGTTGCCTTACTCACAGCAGTTTGTTATTTCCTTCATCCCTTTGGTCTGCCAGGCTGGGTAGGGGCGTGCGCGGGCACAGTTGGTGCCAGCGCGGTCATCGTCTTCGAAGTTCGCGTCCGGGCGCTGACGCTGCGCCGGTTGATTGGATCGGTGGCGGGCAGCATTCTGGGCATATTCGGCGCGGCGTTGTTTTGCCTCGTTTTGCGTTCGGCGCCGCTACCCGGATCCACGTCTGCCGTTGTACAGATCTTTGTGCTGCTGCTGATGACATACGTAGGGCTGCTGGTAGGGGCGAGCAAGGGCGACCTGCTTAACCCGGCGGCGCTGGGGACCATCTTCAGCGGGGAGCGGCCCAACCGCCGCAGCGCCAAAGTGCTCGACACGAGTGTCATTATCGACGGCCGCATTGCCGATATCGCCGAAGCCGGTTTCATCGACGGCATGATGGTGGTTCCGGAGTTTGTGCTGCGCGAACTGCAGGTGGTGGCCGACTCAACCGACGGTTCCAAGCGCCAGCGCGGTCGGCGTGGCCTGGATATGCTGCAACGCATGCAATCGAGCGCCAAGGTCCAAGTCCAGATTGTGCCCGACGATTTTCCCTCCATTCGCGAAGTAGACCTGAAGCTGCTGGAACTGGCGAAGAAGTGGGAAGCCAAGGTCGTCACCAACGACTTCAACCTCAACAAGGTGGCACACCTGCACCGGGTGGAAGTACTGAATATCAATGATCTTGCCAACGCGCTCAAGCCGGTGGTGCTGCCGGGAGAGCGCATGACGGTCCTGATTCTGAAGGAAGGCAAGGAGTACAACCAGGGCGTCGGCTATCTCGATGACGGCACTATGGTCGTGGTGGATCATGCGCGCAAGATGATCGGGCGATCCGTGGACATCTCGGTGACCAGCGTGCTGCAAACGGCCAGCGGAAAGATGATCTTCGGCAAGATGGACGAGAACGGCAAGCCAAGCGAAGCGCCGCGCGTGGCACCCATCGAGATCACGCACTGAGGCTTTGGCCCGATGGACACGCTCCCCATCGTTTGTCAATGTCCCCGGCTCAGATGTCCTCGACACGGCAAGTGCGAGGCCTGCCGGGCTTACCATCTGAATCGCAAGCGTCCGCAGCCTCCGCGCTGCGAACGCCAGCTCAATTGGTTACGCCGCCTTTTAGGGCCGCGATGATTTGGGGTTTTCGGCGATTGATGTAACGCTGCGGCATCAAATCCCGCGCTGTTCGCCGAGGATGTGTGCGCGACGAACTTTGGGAACGCCAATCCCCTCGTGCGCTAGTTGGAATACCGCACAGACGGCTTGGTGTGCTTGGACACATACATCGCTGCGTCGGCCGCACTCAGCAGGCCGTCCTTCGTGGTGCCGTCCTCGGGATAGATCGCGATGCCGACGCTGGCCGAGCCATGCAACAGGCAGCCTTCGATCGCAAATTGACTGTCGAAGCAGCGCTCCAGGCGCGCGGCAATCTCCTGCACGTCGGTGCGGCTGCGGACCATGGGAACCAATACTGCGAATTCGTCGCCGCCGAGGCGCGCCAGCATGTCTCCTGGTCGAAGTTCGTGCTTCATCCGGTGGGCCGCCTGCTGCAAATAAAGATCGCCAATCCGGTGGCCGTAGACATCGTTGACTTGCTTGAAATTGTCGAGGTCGATGTAAATGAGTCCGAAGACCGGAGACTGATAGCTGGCGGCTTCGATCGCCGTTTCCAGACGCTTGTCGAGAGAAAAGCGATTGTGGATGTCGGTGAGCAGGTCGAACTCGGAGCGGTGGATGAGATCGGAGTAGAGGCTCCTGGTTTCAATAGCCAAGGCAGCCAGCCGCGCACCCATTGCGAGAGTCTCGAGTGCACTCTCATCCGGGGCCGCCGGAAGTTTGAGCGCGGCGAAAATTTCTCCATGCAATGGCCCCAGGCGCGAAGAGAGCTCTTCCCGAATCAAAGTCAGATTTTCGAGGGACGCAGGGCAGTTTCCATATCGCTGGCCATTGGTGATCTGGCACCAGCAGGGTGCGCCGTCCAATTTGAACGAGACCAGGTCCGTAATCTGGGCGAGGATATCGGCGAGTTCCTGCCCGGCATTGATGTCTTCGAGAATGCGGCTGCGGCGACGCTCCATATCCGCCTCGGCCTCGATGCGGGCAGCCATGCGGGTGGTCTGGCGGCTCATGCGGTATTCGAGGATCCAACCCCTGGCGCCGACAACCATCACTACCGCCAGAAGCGCGCCGACAAGGATAACGAGGTTGCGCACGTTCAATAAGGATGGCCCCGTAATCATCGCAATGTCGTCGGGCGTGCGAACCAGGACATCGAAGGCAACGGGTGCGCCGAGCGGATTCGCGCCGTATTCCAGGGTGCAGATGCCGGTCACGAGAACGTTGGAACCGACGGCCAGCCGCTTCATCGCCAGCAAGGGGAGAATGTCCGTCTCAGGATGCCGGTAGATGGCGGAGAAAAGATGTCCCTCGTGGGATAGCACATACTCATCCTGGGCTGCTCCGCGAACGGCCACTAACACCGTACCCTCGACGGAGACCAATTCGAACGCATGTTCGCCCGACGTGAGTTGAGACCATGCAGCCGAAACCGGCGCGATGGGCGCGGCCATCCTTGTCTCGGTTATCTCGCTGTGAGTCAGCGTCGAATATCCGTCGCGCGCGTCCGGGAAGCCGGTTACATCGACCAACTGCCCGATGTGCAGCGGCCCTTCGTATTGAGTCCTGATCCAAAGGCTCCTCGTGCCTTCCTGAAGTACGACCGAATTGCCCGGCCGGTAATAGGTGAGCGTTCCCCGCACCCGGACCCGCTGGGTAAGGTCCTGCACATTGTAGGCGCCGAGGATCTGGTCCATGGGGGTGATGGGAAGGGATGCCAGCCCGAAATTGGCGGCCTTGAGAATCTTGACGTCGGCGAGGGACGGAACCTCAAGCATGATGCCGGCCAACTGCATCTTGCTATCAAATTTGCCAGCGACCGAGCCGGTAATTTCGACATCCGCGTCCAACAGGTCTTTGAGCTTGCTGGCATCTTGTCCGAGGACGGTAGCGTCGATGTAGCCGCCGTCGACCAACAGGTTGAGATAGATATTGCGTTCCTTCACGTCCTTCACGATGTCGGCGCTGCGCACTTTGGCCCTGATGGTGACGCGCAAACAGTCCATTTCAGGGCGGATGAGTTGGGGGAAAGTAGCCACCGTTATGGATTTTGGAACTGGACCGTGACTGACCAGGGTAAGTTCGTCGCTCAGGACGTCCGGCCGAAAATCGCTGTCGGTCTTTCCGCGCACGCGGATGCGGTCACCTGGAACGAAGTGGAGGCCCGGCTTGGCAAAGACATAAATGGCGAGGTCTCTGTCCTGCACGAACAGGTCCTTGCCATCGTTGTCGTAGTAGGTGACGGTGGCCTCGAAGTCTACGGGCAGTCTTGGTTTGGCTTCAGGATTCGAAAGAGAATGGACGGCGCGCAACGTCGTCAGCGTGGGAGGAGAGGCCCATGCCGAGACACACAATAATGCCAGAAGCGCTGCAAACAGTCTCTTCATGAAGAGGGCGAGCGATTCCACGTCGCCCCTCTAGGATTTCACCCGCGAAACCCGGCGTCTATATCACCTCCGTGGGAGAGCGAGAAGAAAAATGGGGAGATCCGACTGGCAACCTTTGCGCGTTCTTCTCGAAGATGGCGACGAATTTAGCGCTGGCTCTCCCGATGGCTGAAGTAGCGAGCCGTGAGCCTGAGGGGCTGTTCTCGCTCTGCAGACATACGCGCCATTTCGAGGCCCATACCCGCACGCGGGGAGTTTGTTTCTTTAGGATTTGAGAATGGGGAACCGTCACCCAATGCGGATGTCGCTCACCTGGGTGATGGGATCAATGTCGGTGTAGTTGGGAATGTCGCCTTGAAGCTGTGCGGCAACCGGTTCGAACGCGTCGGTGAAATCCTTGAAGGTCTCGCAAGTGAATCCGCAGATCGCGGCAAAGGGCGCGGCCTGATCCGGAGCTGCGCCGCTGGCAATCTCAACCGTGATCGCCCGGATGGCCGGGCCTAGAAGCTTGCTCGCCATCGGCATGTGAGTGTTGAGGTAATACTCCACGTCGAAGTGGCTATCCGGTTTGTTGGGATACAAGATGCTTACCTTAACCATTGATTCTCCTCGGAAGTCCGCCAGCGCGGGGGTAATATCCTCCCGCTGCCAGTGCCTCTGGGCTGCCAGTGACCCTGGATAAAGGCCCTGTCTGGGTGAGAATCAGTTTTGCACGCGGAGGGTTGCAGCAGTCGAATAGGGCTACCCGGCAGCGGCCGGGTAGCCCGAATGCCGATCGGTCGATCAATTCTGCAGGGAGTCGTGGACGGTAGATTGGCAACTGCCGCGGTCGTCGTCCTCATCGCCATTCTTTTTCACGAAGCCCAGGCCGTGGGGACTCTGGAATCCGGTCGCAATTGGAGTGACATCGCCGAAGTTCATGTCAAGCACTCCGACGAAACCCACAGAATTGCCGTTTGCATCCGGAGCGCCGACCGCCGCGGTGAATGCCGTGCCGGGCACGAACGCATTCTTGCGGATCATGTATACGATGTTCGCGGGCGTATCACTCACCAGGACGAATCCCTTGTCGGAAGGAATGAACAGGGTATCGTCGGCCTGCGGTGTTCCAAAGGGCGAACTGAGGGGAATGAGCGTAACGCTCTGGTTGCTCATGCCCGGGCGGTGGAGCAGGATGAGTTCCGAGTCCGCCTGGCTATCCAGGAGAATGTCGTTGGCCGGCGTGAGCGTCATCGAATCGGGATCCTGCAGGTTGAGCGTCACTGACGTCCCCGTGACCACATTGGTCGCTGTGGCGTTGGCTTCCAATGCAGGAGTTACATCGATGGTATCGCCTACCACCTTCGCTTCGACGATTGCCGGGGCCAGGTTGGGATTGTTGGCGGGATTCGAAGCGCTGAAGTACACCTTGCCGTTGCGGAAGGTGATGTCGTCGTAACCGCCGCCATGAGGGGGAGGAGCAGCAAAGGTGAACAGCTTCTGCTGGTGTGTGGCGGGGTCGATGATGACGAGGTTGGGGTTGGCGTCTTCGTTCTGCATGGCCCAGAGCTTGTGTGTGTAGGGATCGACTTTCAGCCCGTCGTTATGCCCGACCACGGTGTATACGTAGAGGGCATTGCCCTTCAAGTCATACTCCACAATCTGGTTTGACTTGCCGTCCAGGCCGGCGGGATCGTTCCCGTCTCCGTACCCGATGTAAACGTGATCGTCGAGCACCGCGATTGAGTCGGGTGCACTGTATTTGCCGTTGACGCCTTGCGCGAAGACGCTCACAGAGTAGCCCTGAACTGCTTGCGGGGAGGCATGCCCCGAAGCAGGGAAAAGCAGGGCACCCAGCAGAACGAGTGTCGGACAACTGAGAGAAATTTTCATGGGGGAATCTCCAGATCCGTTGGGGATTGATGCTCGTAGAAAGGGGAAGCAACTACGCAGAAGAGCGTATACGCTCGGAATGCTGGAGGTATTACAACTGGGTCAATTCTTGGGGGAGTCGAGACCGCAAAGCCACGCACACAAAAGCGGCCGCGATTTGCGGCCGCTCATTGGAGGGGCTAGGAGCTTACGGGGCTAGAAGCAAATCCGCATCAGTACTTCTGAACCTTGGGATCGACCTCGTCGCTCCAGGCCAGGATGCCGCCGGCAAGATTCGAGACATTGGGATAGCCCGACTGCTGGAGAAACTCGGCGATCTTCTGGCTGCGTGCTCCGGAACGGCAGTGCACCACCACTTCGCGGTTGCGATCGATCTCGGTCAGGCGCTGCGGGACGTCATTCTGGGGGATCAGCTTTCCGCCGATCTGGGCGATCTGGTATTCGTACGGCTCGCGCACGTCAATCAACTGCACGTCTTCTCCGGCGTCGATGCGACGTTTCAATTCTTTGACCGACAACTGTGGAATTCCGTTCTTCACGTTCTTCTCCTGTGAGGTTTCGGGCACGATGCCGCAAAACTGCTGGTAGTCGATGAGTTGGGTGACCGTGGGATTGACGCCGCACACCGGGCACTCGGGATTCTTACGCAGCTTCAGCTCGCGAAAGCGCATGTTGAGCGCGTCGACGAGCAGCAGGCGCCCGATGAGCGATTCGCCCTTGCCCAGGATCAGCTTGATGACTTCCGTGGCCTGCATGACGCCGACCAGTCCGGGCAGGATGCCCAGCACGCCGCCCTCGGCGCAACTGGGAACCAGGCCGGGCGGCGGCGGTTCGGGGTAGAGGCAGCGATAGCAGGGGCCGTTCTCGGTAGCGAAGACGCTGGCCTGGCCTTCGAACCGGAAGATGGATCCATACACGTTCGGCTTGCCCAGAAGTACGCAGGCATCGTTGACCAGGTAGCGGGTGGGGAAGTTGTCGGTGCCATCGGCTACGATGTCGTAGTCCTTGAGAATCTCGAGCGCGTTGGCGCTGGACAGCATGGTCTCGTGCTTGACGACCTTGAGGGCCGGGTTGAGCGCGGTCAGCTTTTCCTCAGCGGAATCGAGTTTCTTGCGGCCGATATCCTTGGTCGAATGAATGATCTGGCGCTGCAGGTTGCTGGCGTCGACGACGTCGAAGTCGACCAGGCCGAGCGTCCCAATGCCCGCGGCAGCGAGGTAAAAAGCAAGCGGCGAACCCAATCCGCCGGTGCCAACGCAGAGCACCTTGGCGGCTTTCAGCTTGCGCTGCCCCTCCATGCCCACTTCGGGCAGGATCAGGTGGCGCGAGTAACGCGAGAGATCGTCGGTCGTGAGTTCGGGTAGCGCGGTTTGTTCGGTGATGGCAGGCATTTTTTCCCAGTTCCAGTTGTGAGAGATCAGTTGTCAGAGATCAGATGTCAGTGCACTGAAGGCGCTGACGCCCGGGCGGCAAGCCCCCGGCGATGGAAGGGATGATGGAGAGCGTGTCGGCCGCGGTTACCGCGGTTCCTTCCTTCTCCGGCAGGTAGCGCACGTCTTCATCGTTCAGGTACACGTTAACAAATGCGCGTATCTTTCCTTCGCCGGTAAACAGATGCTTGCGCAGTTCCGGATGAATCTCCATCAGAGAGTTCAGCGCCTCTTTGATGGTGCTTGCATCAACCTCAATTGCGTCTTTGCCGCCAGCATAGGGACGCAAAGGAGTGGGGATGTAGATGTTCATGGACCTGAAACCTCGTCAATTGCTGTTTAGATGATGTGGGAAACCATTTGGATGAACGAAGATGGCTTGCCCGGCACGCAGTCATTCCTCTGCCATCGAAATCGACTGCTGTTCAAAGCGCTTGTCCTCTTCCGTGGCGCCGGCGAGCAGAAATGCGTTCGTGATCCTGGCCTTGCCCTGGGCCACTTCGGTGATTACATAACTGCACCCGATCCAGTGGGCTTCGGCGAAATCGGTGCTGGACCACTGCGCCGGATGATCGGGATGGGAGTGATAAAAACCGGCGATCTCCAGGCCTTGCCTTCGCGCCTCGCGCTCAATTTTCACGAGCTCGATCGGTGCGATCTGGTAGCGGTTGTGGGCCGAGTCCGTGCGCGTGTTGCCGGCGCGCACCGCGGTCTCCACTTTCCAGCCTTCGGCTGTCGCATGGCCCAGAAGCACACCGCAGCATTCGTGCGGATACGTCTCTTCCCCATGCGCGCGCATGGAGTCGTAAGCCGGCCGGGTCAGATGGAGTACGCCCATGTATCCTCCTCCCAGAAGCGTTCACTGAGATACTTCTCGGCGTTGTCGCAAAGAATGGTGACAATGACGGCTTGCCTGCCTGCCTGCGCTTCTTCGGCCGCAACTTTCACACTGGCGACCACTGCCGCGGCGGCGGAGATGCCGATCAGCAGGCCTTCCTCGCGCGCCACGCGCCTTGCCATTGTGTAGGCGGCTTCGGTTTCCACTCCCATGTCACGATCGGCAAGGTGGGGGTTGTAAATGGCGGGAACGATGGCCGAGCCCATGTGCTTCAACCCCTCCAGCCCGTGGAAGGGTGAGTCGGGCTGGAAGCTGATGGCCTGCAGCGCTGCGTTCTGCCCCTTCAAGTAGCGCGTCGTGCCCATGAAGGTTCCGCTGGTGCCGAGGCCGGCCACAAAGTGGGTTACCCGGCCCCCGGTCTGGCGCCATATCTCTGGGCCCGTACTTTGAAAGTGGGCCAGCCAGTTGGCGTCGTTGGAATACTGATCGGCGTAGTAGAAGCGCTCAGGATCGTTGCCGGCCATCTCGCGCGCGCGTCGAATCGCGCCGTCTGAACCATGGTCGGGGTTGGTCCACTCCACCGCGGCTCCATACGCCTGCAGAATGCGCTTGCGTTCCGGCGATACGTTGGCCGGCATGACCAGCTGTACCGGGAAGCCCAGTGCCGCCCCCAGCATGGCGAAAGCAATTCCCGTGTTGCCGCTGGTGGCATCGAGCAAGGTCTTGCCTGGACCAAGCAGGCCGCGCGTCCGGGCATCGCGCACCATGGATGCGGCCGCCCGGTCCTTTACGCTGCCTCCGGGGTTGGCCCACTCCGCCTTACCCAGCAGGGTGATGCCTTCAAGGCCGCGCACCGGTTGCTCCAGCCGGATGAGCGGAGTGTTGCCGATGCGTTCAGGCAGTGAACTGCCCAAAGAGGTTTGTAGTGTGCCTGGCGTCATAGGGAAATTGCGGCCACCGCTCCAACTATGCGAGATTGGGTATGCGAGAACATTCAACTTCCTTCATCCTCGCAGACTGGACTGATCCGTGGCCCGAAAATCCCATCCTTTGACGTTCGAGCAGACTCTGGAAGCATTGCGCACTCGCTCTTTCGATGTGACTCCGTACAAGGGAGTCGCAAATGGAATGCTGGTGAGCAAGGGTGGCGTGGGGGCGGTAATCGTGCCGGGAACCGGAAACTCGGAGAGCGGCGGTCCGGCAATGGCGGTGACGCCGGGGGTCCTGGTGCGGGGGGAGATTGCGCGGCTTCTCGATCGCGGCTACCAGAAATTCATTAAGACTTCCCAATATGAGCTGCCGGCAACGGCCACCCACTTGCAGGCGATTCACCAGTTCACCGAGGAGCTGAACCAGGTCACCGGGGCGATGGGTTTGTATAACGAGTCGCTGGGGACCACGAGCGACGTGTATCAGTATGACCGGCTGCGAGGCCGGGAAGCTCCTCAAGCTGCGCCCGTGCGTCCGTGGGAGTTGACCGGCGAACATTGATGTGATGGAGCCGGGCGCGACGAGGAAACCGTGAGAGAGTCTCCCCCGCAACCCGAACGGCGCTCGCACACGCGCTACGAAGTGGACGCGGAAATCACGATCGCAGTCGTGAACCAAAGCTCGAGCATTCCGGCCCGTATCGTCGAAATCAGCCTTGACGGTTGCCGCGTCCGCACTGCGCGCCACTACCCACTCACAACCCCCGCCGGTGTAGAGGTCCTCTTCCGCATCAACGGCATTGCATTCCGCCTGGCGGGCATTCTGCGCTGGATGAATAAAGAGAATGAGGCAGGTGTCGAATTCGCGGTCATGGCGCAGCGGCGAATGGACGCGTTGGTTGAATTACTGGCGGAACTCGAGGCCGAGCAGGCCGCCAAAGCTGCTCAGGCCGCCCGCGAAGCTGCCGAACGCGAACCCACCGAAGCTCAGGCAGCCCTTGCTCCGATTGCCGAAGCTGAATGCCGCGCCGCCGCGAACCAGCTCTCGAACCCGAACTCCGCACCACCTCAGGCTGCCGAAGTTATTACCGTCAGGCCGCTCGCCGGGATTCCTCCAGCCCCGACGGCAGCTCCCCGGCCCAACCAGGGGGTGCTCGCGCCGTCCCAAGTCGCGACTCCTCTCGGCGTTGCAGTTCTCCGCATGCCGGGGGGCCGGTTGCCGGCTGAGACTGTCCGGCCTTCGGTTCTCCATGCCAAACCTCTGCATGAATTGCCGCCGCGCGCCCATGTGCTCCATGCGTTGAAAACGGAAGCTAAGCCTGCTGGCGAAGACAAGCCGCAGCAGGAGCGCCCCGCACGCGCCACGGGACGAGAACGACGCGCGCAGGCTCGGCACAGCGTGGACAACCACGCCATTATCCTCCTGATTGACGTCGCCGCGCGGGTCTCGGGGCGCATTATCGACCTCAGCATGAGCGGTTGCCGGATACGGACGCAGGAGCGATTTCCGGTGGGTATCTACCGCAGGGTAGAAACGGAATTCACGTGTGATGGGTTACCTTTCCGGCTGGGCGGGGTTATTCAGTCTCTGCATGACAAGTTCACCGTGGGCATTCGCTTTCTCGATATGAGCGCCCGCAAGCGGGAGCAACTCGCCCAGCTCATGGAAGAAATGGATGAGATGCGCAGGAATCCGCCCGCAAACCCGGAGCCGATTGAGATGGAGCCGGCGAAAGTGCGTGACTCGGGCCTCTGAGTCTCTTCTGCTAGCGCTTGCGCGTCTGCATGCGGGCTCGCTCGCGCTGTAGTTCGCGATAGAGATCGCTCTTCGATAGGCCCAGTTCCCGGGCCAGTCGCTTGAGGGCCTCTCTCTCATCGATGCCGGCCTCGGCCTGCAAACGGGTAACGCGATCGGCGACTTTCTCGTGGGGATTCGCGGGCTCGGCGCTCGAGGCGCGTTCGGCAGGTGCCTGTACCAGCAATGTGATTTCTCCGCGGATACGATCCCGCGCCGCCAAGTCCTGGCGAACTGCGGCGACGGTCCCGCGCAAAAACTCTTCGTGGACTTTGGTGAGTTCGCGGGCCACCACGATGCGCAGCTCCGGTCCGAACACCGCTTCCAGGTCGCTCAGGGTTTCAAGGATGCGATGCGGCGCTTCATAGAAAACAAGAGTGCCCGCTTCGTCGCCTGCCGCGGCCAGCGTTTCCAGCTTGCTGCGGCGCGCCCCGGTCTTTTCAGGCAGGAAGCCGAGGAAGTGAAATTCCCCGGTGGGCAGGCCCGATGCCACCAGCGCACTCACGGCCGCGTTGGCGCCCGGGATGGGAAAGACTGCAATTCCTGCCGCGATCGCCTCTGCGGCCAGCCAGGTTCCGGGGTCACTGATGCCCGGCATGCCCGCATCCGAAACCACGGCGATGCGCGTACCTGCCTTTAATGTCTCGACAATCCCTACCGCGCGTTCATGTTCGTTATGTTCATGAAGGCTTTCTGTGGGCGTGCCGATTTGGAAATGATTCAGGAGCTTCTGGGTCTGGCGCGTGTCTTCGCACAGGATGCGGTCAACGCGCTTAAGCACATCGAGCGCACGGAGCGTGATATCGCCGAGGTTGCCGATGGGAGTCGCTACCAGATAGAGACCGGGCACGAGTGGTTGCGAGTGAAATGGGATTGAGTCGAGAGGAGCGTCAGGAGCAGCCACGAGACCGCTACTCTCCGGCTTCCTGGCGCTCGATGCGGCGCTGTTCGGCGAGCAGGGACATGGAACTCATCAGGTTCTGCACGCTGACGATGCCCACCACGCGGCCGCCGTCAGTGACGGGAATTAGCCCCAGTCCGCGACCGGCGGTGATGTTGCGAATGGTGGTGCCCAGGGTGTCTTCGGGGCGCGCCACTTGAAAAGCGCGCAACATGACCGACTGCACATATCCATTGCCTTCGGCATGGAGGGCGTCTACTATACGCTGGCGTGAAACTATACCTACAAGTTGAGGTCCGCGCACTACCGGGAAGTCGTCCTGCAAGGAGTGGACGCATCGGCTGAGCGCATCGGCCAGCGTATCGGAAGGGGAGAGGGTGGAGAAATCGGTGAGCATGACTTCGCGCATACGGACGGTGTCGACGACGGATTGAAAGAAGACGCCCTGATCTTCGACCTGGGCGCCGATCATGATGAAGAATCCCGCGATGATGAGCCACGGGCTGTGCAGGAGCATGCCGCCGACCATGGCGGCCAGGGCCAGCACCTGTCCTAATCCAGTAACGACTTTGCTGCTGGGGGCCACGCCGTGATCGCGTGCAAAGCTTCCGCGCAGGAGGCGTCCCATGTCAAGGGGATAGGCGGGGAGCAGGTGGATTACGGCCATGCCGGCCTGCATCCAGACCATGGTTCTCAGCAGGTGAGCGGAGGAGATCCAGGGCTGGCTGGTCAGGTTGAGGCCGCCGCCCGCGCCGAGGAAGGTAGCGGCCAGGACCAGCGCCGCGGCTCCGTTGGCGAGGGGGCCGGCGAAGGCGAGGGCGAACTGGCCGGGTCCCTGATTGGCGTTTTCCTGACTTTCGGGATTGGCATAGGCGAAGAGGCCGCCGATGGGGAGCACAAGAATGGCGCGCAGCCGCAAGCCCAGCCAAGCGGCCACCAGCAGGCGCGCGATCTCGCGCACGACGAGCGCCATGACGAGAATGAAGAAGAGCCCGAGTCCGCGCAGGATGCCGTCGGACGCGCCGAGGCCCAGGCACACCACGGCGAGGAGCAGGAAAAACGTGTGGACGCGCAACTCCACACCCATCCAACGGCCCAGTGGGATTGACCAGCCTCGCATACAGATAATTGTAGAGGTTCGAGCTTCGATGGCGTGAAGTATGCTTGCTGAGGCTGGGGGCGCGCCTTTCTGACCTATGCGGATAATTGCCGGATCGTACCGTTCGCGCACGCTGCAGGCACCGGCCGGTGCGGACACGCGGCCGACCAGCGATCGCCTGCGCGAGACTTTGTTCAATGTATTGGCGCCCCGCATCGAAGGGGCGCGCTTTCTGGATCTGTATGCAGGCTCGGGCGCGGTGGGGATTGAGGCGCTGAGCCGGGGTGCGGCCCACGTGGTTTTTGTCGAGCGAGCTCCGGCCGCACTCAAAGTGTTGCGCGCGAATCTGGACCGCCTGGGAGTGACAACGGGAGTGCGGATGATTGCGGCGAGTGTTGGTTCGTACCTGCGCAAAGGCGAAAGGGGCGATAGCTACGACCTGGTGTTTCTCGATCCGCCTTACGATGCGGCGCGTGAGTATGAAGCAGCGTTGAACCTGTTGGGCGGGACGAGCGGCGCTCTGCTGGCCGAGGGTTCCCAAGTGATTGCGGAACACCGGCGCAAAGAAAGACTTGAAGACCGCTATGGAAGACTGGGCCGCATCAGGCTACTGGAGCAGGGAGACGCGGCGCTTAGTTTTTATGCAGTGCAGAACGACGAACCTCAGGAAACGGATGGGTGAAGGATGAGGAAACAGCTGGCGTTAATTTTTACGGTATTGTGCGTTACTACGCTGCAGGCACAAGAGGCGCGGCCGTGGGCGATTGGCCCTTTTACGCGGCCGGCGAGCGGCAATCCAGTGGTGACGCCGAAACCTGAGTCGACCTTCACCGATCCCATTGCGAAGAAGCCAGTGATGTGGGAGGCTCTGCACACATTCAATCCTGCCGCGATCGTGCGCAACGGCAAAGTGGAAGTCCTGTATCGAGCGGAAGACAACTCCGGCAGCATGCAGATCGGGATGCACACGTCGCGGCTGGGGCTGGCGGAAAGCGAAGACGGCATCCACTTCACGCGGCGCGCGGAGCCTGTGTTCTATCCCGCCGCAGATGATCAAAAAGCGCGCGAATGGCCCGGCGGCGTTGAAGATCCGCGCATCGTTGAAGGGGAAGACGGGACTTACGTGCTGACGTACACGCAGTGGAATCGCAAGACCTATTCGGTGGGCATTGCGACTTCAACAGACCTTACGACATGGACCAAGCACGGGCCTGCATTTCTGAGTGCGGCGCACGGAAAGTATGCCCGCCTCAAGTACAAATCAGCGGGGATCGTGACGCGGCTGGACAAGGACAAGGGCCGGCTGATTGCCGCGAAGATCGAGGGGAAGTACTGGATGTACTGGGGCGAGGGCGCGATTCACATTGCCACTTCGACGGACCTGGTGCACTGGGCTCCGGTCGAAGATGGGAGCGGCGCGCCGGTGGAGTTGTTGCATCCGCGCGCGGGGCACTTCGACAGCACGTTTCCCGAGACGGGGCCGCCGCCGGTGCTGACCGAGAACGGCATCGTGGTGCTCTACAACGGCAAGAACGGGGAGACCGGCGGCGATCCTACGATGGGGCCGAGCGCCTATGCAGCGGGGGAAGCGCTGTTCGATGCCAAGGACCCCGCGCACTTGATCGAGCAACTCGACAAGCCGGTTCTCAAGCCGGAACTGCCGTACGAAAAGACGGGGCAATACGCGGCGGGAACCACGTTTGCCGAAGGACTGGTCTACTTTCACAACCAGTGGCTGCTTTACTACGGGTGCGCGGATTCGCTGGTGGCGGTGGCGACAGCGCCTGCGAACGGAGGCGCACAGGGCTTCTATCTCAAGGGCGGCGACACGGTCGTGTTTTACGGGGACAGCATCACGGAACAGAATCTCTACACGCAGTGGGTGGAGTTGTATACAGCGACGCGGTTCCCGGCCATGCGCATTCACTTTTATGCCGCGGGGGTGGGCGGCGATCGCGTGACGGGCGGCGGCGGGGGGCCGATCGATCAGCGTCTCGAGCGCGATGTATTCGCGGAGAACCCGACGGTTGTCACCGTGATGCTGGGCATGAATGACGGCAGTTACCGGGCCACGACGGACGAGATTCAGAGCACCTATACAAAGGGCTTCGAACACTTGATGGAGTCGATCCACGAACATGCGCCGAAGGCGCGCATCACGCTGCTGGGGCCTTCGCCGTACGACGATGTGACCCGGCCGCTGACGTTCCCCGGCGGATACAACGCGGTGATGCTGCACTTCGCGGATCTGGACAAAGAACTGGCGCAGAAATATGGCGCGGCGTTTGTGAATCTGAATCCGGATGTGGTGAAGGCAATCGAAAAAGCCCAGGCGACGAATCCGCAAATTGCAAAGTTGCTGCTGCCGGATCGGGTGCATCCCGATCCGCTGGCGCACTGGATCATGGCCGAGGAATTGTTGAAAGGCTGGAATGCGCCGGCGCTGGTTTCGTCGGTGAGCATCGACGCAGCCGCAGGCAAAGCAACCGACGCGCAGAACGCGACGGTTGATTCCGTGGCGAAAGACAACGGCTCACTGCATTGGACGACAACAGAAAACGGATTGCCGCTGCCGCTGATTGAGAGCAACGCCACGCAGGCGCTGCTGCTGGGAATCACCGACATTCAACAGGCATTGAACCAAGAGCCGTTGCGGGTAACGGGATTAACGCCGGGTGAATATAAACTCACCATCGACACCAACGAGATCGGCACATTTTCAGCCGATGCGCTGGCCGGCGGAATCAACCTGGCCGACTATCAAACGCCGATGCGGCAACAGGCGCAAAGAGTCGGATGGCTGGTACGCGATCGCGATGAGGCGCACTACATTCACCTGCGCATGCGGGTGCGCAACGCGGATACAGGAGCGCAGTCGGGCGGCTCGGACAAGATGCAGGCATTTGAGAATTCTCTGGAAGATTCGATTTACGAAACGGCGGTTCCGAAGCCGCATGTGTTCACGTTGAGCGCGGTGACAGTGCCATAGTTTTCCGCGCTCGGCGAAGAGCGCGGGTGTTGACGTTTGAGTAACATGTGCGCCCAAACGGAGCGGTAAATTTCTATGTTCTGGAAGAGAGTGTTTTTTGCCAGATTGGGGCAAACGGCTGTTTTGCAGCATGCGGCGAATTTGCAATTTTTCCATGTAAGATCATTCGAATGCGAGGGATAGAGCGATTTCAGAAAAACATGAATTAGAGGCGCTTTTTTGTGTTTTTGCAATTTTGGCTTGAGCGGTGCGCGCGGCAAGAGGCTATGGCCATGATTCGAAAGTACATGCGCGTATTATTCTGCAGCATTTTGATACGCGAAATTGAGGTGTTTTGGAGTCGTTTCGGGGCGGGAAGAGCGTGAAGCCCTCTGGACATGCGGGTTTGAGACGTATTGGACCTTCGCAACGGGATCGAAAACGCCTCGATTCCCGAGTAACAGCCGGCATCGAAGCAAACGATCTGCCATGTGTCCGGGCTGCCCGGAAAGCCCGCAGGGGCTAAAGCCCGGTGTTATCTTGTCGCTGGTTACGGCACGACTGGAAAGGCGCGCCCTCACACTTCGTGCTTTGCGATTGGATTTTTCCGCAGGATGGAGAGCCACGCGCAACGGCGGGATATTATTGCCTGCGCCGGGAATTTCATTTGCGAGGTTGAGTCTTGATCGAAGCCAAGAACATCGCCACCGTGGGCCGATTCGTTGAAGAAGTGATCAACCAGGGACGCCTGGATGCTGCGGACGAAATCGTCGAGGAGAACTTCATGGAGTTGGATCCCTTGCCGGGGCAGCGGCAGGGACGGGAAGGCTTGAAAGAAGTGATCGCCATGATGCGGGCGGGGTTTCCCGATATCCATTGGGTCGTCGATGAGACGGTGGCGGCGGGTGATAAGGTCGTTTCGCGGTTTACGTGGACGGGGACGCAACGGGGCGCATTTCTGGGGATCCCGGCGACCAACAAAAAAGTCACGGTGCACGGCATGGTGATCGACCGCCTGAACGCGGGAAAGATGGCGGACAGCCGGATTTTGATGGACACCTTCAGTCTCATGCAGCAACTGGGAGTGATCCCCGCGCCGGGCAATGGTTGAATCCTCTTCGGTCCCCGGGCTTCACGCCGCATTCGGTTGCGGGTGAAGTCGCACGTCTACCTGGGAACGGCTTTTCCCCAGGTCGTGGAAGAGGTTTCAGCCGAGGACAGCGGTCGCGGCGCTCCTATACTGGAGCGATGGAAAAGGGCGGGGCGGTTTCGCTGGCGTCGGTGCTGGAATCAACGGGGCGCGGATTTGAGGATGTGAAAACCCATGCGGCGGGGCCGGCGGGGCAGTTGCCGATCACGGCCGAGATGCTGCTGACGCAGCCGTCGGGAAACCTGTTCGGGCTGAGCCAGAATGCAGGGATGGGGTGGGAGGCGAAGCGGCTTCTGGACCCGGAGTTTCTGATTCTAAGCACGCATGGGGGCGTGAGGGCCGAGGACGGAACACCGATCGCGCTGGGCTTTCACACCGGGCATTGGGAAGTGGGGCTGCTGGTGGCGGAGGCGGCGCGGGAGTTGAAGGCGCTGCACGCGGTGCCGTTTGCAGGGGCGTGCACCGATCCGTGCGACGGGCGGACGCAGGGCACTACGGGGATGATGGATTCGCTGCCGTACAGGAACGATGCGGCGATGGTGCTGCGGCGGCTGATGCGTTCCTTGCCTACCGGTAAGGGCGTGCTGGGCGTGGCGACGTGCGACAAGGGGTTGCCGGCGATGATGATGGCGCTGGCGTCGGCGGGGCCTCTGCCGGCGGTGCTGGTGCCGGGCGGGGTGACGCTGCTGCCCGAGTCGGGCGAGGATGCGGGCAAGGTACAGACCATCGGGGCGCGTTTTGCGCAGCAGCAGATCACGTTGGAGTATGCCGCCGATGTGGGGTGCCGGGCGTGCGCCAGCCCAGGTGGAGGATGCCAGTTTCTGGGCACGGCGGCGACGGCGCAGGTGGTGGGGGAGGCGCTGGGGCTTTCGCTGCCGCATTCGGCGCTGGCGCCGTCGGGACACGCGATATGGCTGGATGCGGCGGGGCGTTCGGCCAAGGCGCTACTGCGGATGCATCAACTGCACATGGGCGTGAGGGATGTGCTGACGGACGCGTCGGTGCGCAACGCGATGGTGCTGCACGCGGCGTTCGGGGGATCGACGAACCTGCTGCTGCATTTGCCGGCGATTGCGTTTTCAGCCAAGCTGGGCAGGCCGGTGGTGGAGGAATGGGCGGAGGTAAACCGGGAGGTGCCGCGGCTGGTGGATGCGCTGCCGAATGGGCCGCGGGGGTTTGCGACGGTGCAGGTGTTCCTGGCGGGCGGGGTGCCGGAGGTGATGCTGGAACTGCGGCGCGCGGGATTGCTGGATACCAGGGTGAAGACGGTCAGCGGGGAGACGCTGGGGGCGTGCCTGGACTGGTGGGAGCAGAGCCAACGGCGGCGGGAGTTGCGGCGAAGCTTGCGCGATCAGGATGGGATCGATGCGGACGACGTGATCATGACGCGGGACAAGGCGAAGGCCGATGGGCTGACAGCAACGGTGTGTTTCCCGACGGGGAATCTTGCGCCTGAAGGGTCGGTGATCAAGAGTACGGCGATCGATGCTTCGCTGATTGAGGCGGGCGTGTACAGGCATCGGGGACCGGCCAAGGTGTTCGTGACGGAAGAGGCGGCGATCGCGGCGATCAAGGCTGGGGAGGTGGCGCATGGGGACGTGGTGGTGCTGATTTGTGGAGGGCCGAAGGGTGCGGGGATGCAGGAGATTTACCAGGTCACTTCGGCGCTGAAGCAGCTGCCGCATTGCAAGCATGTGGCGGTGATTACGGATGCGCGGTTCAGCGGGGTTTCGACCGGGGCGTGTGTGGGGCATGTGTCGCCGGAGGCCTTGGCGGGCGGGCCGGTGGGCAAGGTGCTAGAGGGGGATCAGATCGAGATTGTGGTCGACCGGGAGCGGCTGACGGGGTGGGTGCACCTGGTGGGGGATGCGGACGGCGTGTTTGGGGCCGAAGAGGGCGCGCGGCGCCTGGCGGGGCGGGTTCCGCGGCATGATTTGCGGGCGCATCCGGCGTTGCCGGATGATACGCGGCTGTGGGCGGCGCTGGTGCAGGCAAGCGGGGGCGTGTGGGGCGGGTGTGTGTATGACGCGGACCGGATTGTGGCGCGGCTGGAGGGAGTTTAGTTCCACAAGGACCTTATTCGTGGATGCGCAGGCCTCAAAAACGAAACCTGGGCGCCGGGGGCGGTCTGTTCATTGAGGTCGTCGTTTCAAACCTCTTGCGAATGCATGGCGGAGATGAGGCGCCTCTGCGCGGCGTCTGTTGTCGGCGAGGGCGGACGGGATAGAGTACTTGGCATGAAAAGAGCGAGGATTTTTGCGGTCCTGTTTTTGCTGATGAGTGTAGTGGGCGGGGTGGAGTTTGCCGGTTCGCAAACGCCGGCCCGGGATGCGGGATCCAAGCCGCAACTGGCGATCATCGATACCGATATTGGCGATGACATCGATGATGCGTTTGCGTTGGCGCTGGCGCTGCGCAGTCCGGAACTGAAGATCCTGGGCATCACGACGGCCTTTGGCGATACGGAGCTGAGGGCGCGGCTGGTGGATCGCTATCTGGCGGCGGTGGGGCGGAAGGACATCTTTGTGGGCGCGGGCGTGGCGACGCCGCACGATAACGTGTTCACCCAGGCGGCTTATGCAAAACAGGAGCCGGAGCGGAAGCATCCGGACGGGGTGGCTTTTCTGCTGGAGCAGATCAAGCGGCATCCGGATGAAGTCACACTGATTGCGATTGGCCCTTTGAGGAATGTGGCGACGGCGATTCAGCGCGATGCCGCGACCTTTCACAAGGTGAAGCGGGTGGTGTTGATGGGCGGGAGCGTCTATCGCGGATATGGCGGCGAGCATCGGCCTGCGGAGCCGGAATGGAATATCGACCGCGATCCGGAAGCCGCGAAGATTCTGCTGGCGGCGGGGGTTCCGGTGTTCATGATGCCGCTGGACTCAACCCAGATCCATTTGGGCGTTGCGGATCGCGAGCGGATTTTCTCGTTTGGATCCCCGCTGACGGACCAGCTTACATTGCTCTATCACCAGTGGGTGGGGCATACCGACAATCACGCTGCGGATCCCACGCTTTTTGACCCGGTGGCGGTGACGTACGCGGTTCGCCCAGAGCTGTGCCCTGCCAGGCCGCTGCGCCTGGAAGTCGACGAAAAGGGAATGACCAAGCCGGTGGAAGGAGCGCCGAACGCGCAGGTTTGCCTGCACTCGAATGAGAAGGGGTTCATGGAGCTGTTGCTGGGACGGCTTACGAAATAGCGATAGGGGTCAGGGAGTAGGGCCGGCGCGGCTATGAATTAGAGCTGCTTTAACTTGGGCATGGTTGACAGGGGAAAGACGGCGGGAGGAGCGGGGGATTGCGCGTTTTTCAGTGATTTGCGGGATTTGAGGGCGAGAAAAAGAGTGGTGTGTCGAAGATCACTTTCATTCTGATTGACATAGGAGAGAGTGAGGTGAAAAATTGCGTGGCAAATCTGTTTGAACTTGTGCGTGCGGCTAACAGGAGGACGTGTGAAGAGTGTATTGAAGATTCAGGCTTTAGGTGCCCTACTGATGATGGGCGCGGGATTTTGGGTTAGCGGCTGCAAATCGGCCCCGGAACTGTCGCAGGCGGATGCAGCGAAGATGATTCAGGCCGACTATGACAGCAAACCAGCGGCGGGCGCGGGCATTTACGTGAACGAGATGGGTTTGAAGCAGGGCTTGACTGACAAATACTGGAAGCTGGTGAAGGTATATCCAAATAACCGCTGGGCGGACTACCAGTTAACCGACGAGGGCAAGAAGGTGCTGAGGCTGGACTCGGGCGGCGACAAGATCGAGTGGCGTCCCGAGCAGGGAAACAGTTCGCACTTCTACGTGGTGACGGTGCAGACCAACCATTTCAAGGCGAAGGACGTTGAGGCTCCCCAGGACGAGGTCGTCCCCGGAGTGACCACGGCGAAGAGCGCGGTGTTTAACGAAACGCTGAACCTGGATGGAGTCCCGCAGCCGCTAGCGGATCTTGCGCACAACTCGGGGAACAAGCTAAGCAGCAAAAAGCACGCCAATTTCTCGTTTGAAGGCGGGGCCTGGAAGCTGCATAACATCGAGTAGATCGAAAAAGCTGGCGGGTGGGGTGAATTCGTTGACCCCACCCCGGTTTCTTGGTATTGTTAGAAGGTTCGCAAGAACGTCTCTTTCCGTGTGTCTTTACGGAGGAGGTGTAACGGGCAGCCGAGCCGAGGCCAGAAATCAGGGTGGCGGTGGCTAGTCCGGTGGCCGGGAGAGGTAAAACCCGCCAGACAGGTCCCCCAGATCGCTCTCCTCTTGCAGGGGGCAGGGACAAGTCGATTGCAGGCCGGCAGGGAACTGGACGAAAACGGTCCGGGGTGGCAGGCAAATCGCAGATATCGCTACGGCGCTCGCGCGTTCTCCACCTTGGAGGGCTATGCGAGCCGGAACCGCGAAACGGAGTTGGCTTTCCAGCCTTGCAAAACGGGCGGAAACGTATGACCACCGTCGGGGTTCTCGTCTGAGATGGGAAGAGGGCAGACGCGAAGCAGTAACCTGGGCTTCTGTGTGTTCGGCTGTGTTTGCCGGATCAATGCAGAAGAGCCCCAAGGGCTGCGCGCGGCTGTTGAACGGGATGGGCTAAGGGTTTTTAAGGGTAAGGAGTTTCAGTTTGCCTACATTCAATCAGTTGGTTCGCAAGGGGCGCACGGCCCCGCGGTACAAGACGGCGTCCCCGGCATTGCAGGCCTCGCCGCAGCGGCGCGGCGTTTGCACGCGCGTGTACACCCAGACGCCCAAGAAGCCGAATTCAGCGCTGCGCAAGGTAGCCCGCGTGCGCTTGACCAACGGCATTGAGGTCACAACCTATATTCCCGGCATCGGCCACAACCTGCAGGAGCACTCGATTGTGCTGATCCGCGGGGGCCGTGTGAAGGATCTGCCGGGCGTTCGCTATCACGTGGTGCGCGGCACCCTGGATTCGGTGGGCGTGGCCAACCGGAAACAGAGCCGGTCGAAGTATGGGGCGAAGCGCGCCAAGGGCGGCGCGGCGCCAGCGAAGAAAAAATAGGGATCAGGGGTCAGGGATCAGCAAAGCTGACTACTGACGACTGACCGCTGGCACTGAATTCACGGTTCCCGGGCGGAGTGTTTGGACCGGGACTAGGGCAGCAGAAGCAGCGCGCGAGCGCGAGAAGGTTTTGAGGATTATGCCGAGAAAAGGGCACATTGCGAAGCGGGAAGTAGCGCCGGATCCGGTTTACGGTTCCACGCTGGTCACCAAGTTTGTGAACTCCATGATGTGGGGCGGCAAGAAGTCGACTGCGCAGGGCATCTTCTACCAGGCGATGAAAAACCTGGAAGAGAAGGGCGGGGGCGATGACGCTCTCAAGCTCTTCAAGAAGGCCGTCGAGAATTGCAAGCCCTTGCTGGAAGTGAAGACCCGCCGTGTGGGTGGCGCCAACTACCAGGTGCCGATCGAAGTCGGGCCTGACCGTCGCACCTCGCTGGCGATTCGCTGGCTCATCACTTACGGCCGCAATCGCGGCGAAAAGGGCATGACCGACAAGCTTTCGAACGAGTTGCTGGATGCGGCCAACGGGCGGGGCGCGGCGATGAAGAAGAAGGAAGATGTCCATCGCATGGCCGAGGCCAACAAGGCCTTTGCGCATTATCGCTGGTAGTTTGGGCATGTTTGCGAGTTTTTGATCCCGACGTACGGAGATCGGGAAAAGATTGGGTCCTGGACAGGGACCGGAGTTGAATAACCGCGGGCCGGAAGCGCCCGCAAGGATGAAGCGACCGTGGCACGCACCATACCTCTGAATCGTTGCCGGAACATCGGAATCATGGCGCACATCGACGCCGGGAAGACGACAGCGACAGAGCGCATCCTGTTTTATACGGGCATCACGCACCGCATCGGCGAAGTGCATGAAGGCACCGCGACCATGGATTACATGGAGCAGGAGCAAGAGCGCGGCATCACCATCACGTCGGCTGCGACGACGTGCATGTGGAAAGACATTCGCATCAACATTATCGACACCCCGGGGCACGTGGACTTCACGGCCGAGGTGGAGCGTTCGCTGCGCGTGCTGGACGGCGCGGTGGCGCTGTTCGATTCCGTCTCCGGAGTGCAGCCGCAGACCGAGACAGTCTGGCGGCAGGGCGACAAGTACAAGGTGCCGCGCATTTGCTTTGTCAACAAGATGGACAAGAACGGCGCGGACTTTGAGTATGTGCTGGACACGATTCGCAAGCGGCTGGGCGCGCGCCCGGTAGCGCTGCAGATTCCGATCGGCGCCGAGGCGAACTTCAAAGGCGTGATCGACCTGATCGAAATGAAGGCGGTTCTGTGGCACGACGAAGCCATGGGCGCCGAGTACGATGTCCAGGCGATTCCCGATCATCTGCTGAAGAAGGCCGAGGCCTTCCGCCTGCAGCTGATCGAAGTCATCGCCGAGACCGACGATGTTTTGCTGGAGAAGTTCCTCGAAGGCGAGACGCCGACTATTGCCGAGCTCAAGGCGGGTATTCGACAGGCCACCATCGACTTGAAGGTTTTCCCGGTGATCTGCGGTTCGGCATTCAAGAACAAGGGCGTGCAGACTCTGCTCGACGCGGTGGTCGACTACCTGCCCAGCCCGCTGGATAAACCGCCGGTTGAGGGCATCAATCCCGATCACGCAGGGCAGATCGAAGTACGCAAGGCTGAAGATGCGGAGCCGCTTTCGGCGCTGGTGTTCAAGCTGATCAACGATCCCTTCGGCAAGCTTTCGTTTGTGCGCATTTACTCAGGTTCACTGAAGACCGGCGACACGATCTTGAATCCGCGTACGGGCAGGACGGAGCGCGTAGGCCGCCTGGTGAAGATGCATGCCAACAAGCGCGAAGACATCACCGAGATCTATGCCGGCGACATCTGCGCGTGCGTGGGCCTGAAGGATCTGAAGACCGGCGACACGCTGAGCGCGCCGTCGCATCCGGTCGCGCTGGGCGCCATCACGTTCCCGGAGCCTGTGATTCACGTGGCGGTCGAACCCAAGACCAAGGCCGACCAGGAGAAGATGGGCATCGCGCTGTCGCGGCTGGCGGACGAGGACCCGACCTTCAAGGTGCATACCGACGAAGATTCTGGCCAGACGATCATCAGCGGCATGGGTGAGTTGCATCTCGAGATTCTTGTGGATCGGATGAAGCGCGAGCACAAGGTGGAAGCCAACGTAGGCGAGCCCAAGGTAGCGTTCCGCGAAACCATCCGCAAGCATGCCGAAGCGGAAGGCAAATACATCCGTCAGACCGGCGGGTCGGGCAACTACGGGCATTGCAAGCTGCGCGTCGAGCCCAACGAACCGGGCAAGGGCTACGAGTTCATCAACGACATCAAGGGCGGCGTGGTTCCCAAGGAATACATCAAGCCGATCGATCAAGGTGTGCAGGGCGCGCTGGAACTGGGCATCCTGGCAGGCTTCCCGATCGTGGATGTCAAGGTGACTTTGTTCGACGGCAGCTATCACGAAGTGGACTCGAACGAAATGGCCTTCAAGTTCGCCGGTTCAATCGCGTTCAAGGAAGCGGCCCGCAAGGCGTCTCCGGTGTTACTGGAGCCCGTGATGGCCGTGGAAGTCACGGTCCCCGAGGAGCACATGGGCACCATCATCGGCGACATCAACTCGCGCCGCGGGCGTATTGAAGGCATGGAGCATGCCGCCGGTTCGCAAGTGATCAAGGCCATTGTGCCGCTGAAGGAAATGTTCGGGTATGTGAACGACATTCGTTCCTCGACGCAGGGCCGGGCTTCGTACTCGATGCAGTTCGCGCGGTACGAAGAGGCGCCGCGGATGATCGCGGACGAAATCATCGGCCGATCGCAGGGCAAGTAAGTGAGACAAGCTTTTAGCCGTTAGCTAGGAGCCGGATCTCGAAAATTTGAAGGCGTTGGCCTTGGCACGAAAGAGCTAAAGGCTAATAGCTAAAAGCTGTATTAAGAGTTTTGGGGCTGGAGCCGGATGGCCGGCGCTCCTGGAGTGCAACGGGCAGTAGAAGCTACGAAAGGGATTCAGGACTTTTATGGCGAAGGAAAAATTTGATCGTTCGAAGCCCCATGTGAACGTGGGGACGATCGGGCACATCGATCACGGCAAGACGACGCTGACGGCGGCGATCACGAAGGTTTTGCAGAAGCACAACCCGAAGAACACGTTCCGTTCG
>DASXHC010000018.1:0-208660 GCA_036488735.1 Occallatibacter sp. | reverse complement strand
GGTAACGAAATACGTACGAGTTTCTTGCGCTGCCAGCCGCACCTGAGAAGCATAAACGAAATGCCCGTGGCTAAAGCCATTTGTAACGCAGAAGGAATTCAGGGGCCTGAAGGCCCCTGCTCCCTCCCTTGGCGACCTGTTGATTTCTTAAATTCCGGGCGAGTGACCGCCAACTCGTCAGTAACGTTGCAGTAAATAGTCTCGATTCTCTCGCCTAACTCCCGTCAATCAGCCCGCCTTCTCGGTCAACTCCGCCCATCGCGCATACAGCGTATCGTTCTCATGCTGCGCCCGGTCCAGCTCGGCCAGGGCCTCTTCAAGCGCCGCGGCATCGCTCGCGATCTTCGGGTCTTCCACCCGCTCCCGCGCCGCCGCCAACCGCTCGTCCGACACTTCCACCTGCTGCTCGATCGCCGCGAACTCGCGGGCTTCAAGATAGGACAGCTTCTTCTTCTGTGCGGGCACGGAGGCCGTCGCGGCCGCGCTGCTCTTCGTCGCATCCACCGGCTGGTTGCGGCGCGCCTGCTCGCCTTCTTCCAGCCACGTCTCCCATTGCCCGTAATCGGCGAACCGGCCGATCCCGCCCTGTCCGTCCAGTCCCAGCACCGTCGACGCCACGCGGTTCAGCAAATAGCGATCGTGCGTCACCAAGACCAACGCGCCGGGAAATTCCAGCAGGTTCTCTTCCAGGATCTCCAGCGTCGGAATATCCAGGTCGTTGGTCGGCTCGTCCAGCAGCAGCACATCGGCGGGCTCCAGCATCAGCCTGGCGATCAGCACCCGCGCCCGTTCGCCGCCGCTCAGGTTTCTCACCGGCTGATTCAGTTGTTCGCTCGTAAACAGAAAACGCGCCGCCCAGCTCGCCACGTGCACCGTTCGATCCTGGTAGATGACGGAGTCGCTCTCCGGCGCCAGCGCGCGGCGCAGCGTCACGTTCTCATCCAGTTCCCGCATCTGGCTGAAGTAGACCAGCCGCAGCGCCTCCGCTTTCTTGATCGTTCCCTCCGCCGGCTGCATCTCGCCGCGCAGCAGCCGCAGCAGCGTCGTCTTGCCGCTGCCGTTCGGCCCCACCAGCCCCACCTTCATGCCCGCGGTCAAAACAAAATTCAGCCCTTCAAAGAGCCGCCGGCTCGAATCGCTTTGTACACCGTCTTCATTCACCGACCCGGCCGGTACCGCGCACGCCACGTTGTCAAACTCCACCAGCCGCTTGGTCTTGCGCTGGCTGGCTTCAAAATCGATACCGGCCGAACTGGTCGCCGTGCGCGCATCCATCGCCTTCAGTTCGCCGATCATCGCGTTGGCCGTGTCGATGCGCGCCTTCGACTTCGTGGTGCGCGCCTTGGGGCCGCGCCGCAGCCATTCGATCTCCGTGCGCACCCGGTTGCGCAGGCTCTCCTGCTGCCGGTTCTGCGCCTCGAGATAGGCCTGCTTCTCTTCCAGAAAACGGCTGAAGGTGCCTTTGACGCGCAGCAGCCCATCGGCGTAGATGCGGTTCAGCTCCACGATCTGGCTCGATGTCGATTCCAGAAAATAACGGTCGTGGCTCACCGTCACCGCGGCAAACGAGGACGAAGTCAGCAGCCCTTCCAGCCACTCGATCCCCGCCAGGTCCAGGTGATTCGTCGGCTCGTCCAGCAGCAGCACGTCGGGGTCGCTTACCAGCGCCTCGGCAATCGCGAGCCGCTTCCGCCAGCCGCCCGAAAGCGCGGCCGCCTCCGCGTCCAGGCGGTCAAAGCCGGTGCGTCCTCCCACTTCCTGCAAGCGCCCCTCGCGTTCTCCGTCGCTGGTGTGCGCGGCAGTCATGGCCCGCTCCAGCACCTGCCGCACCGTCAGGCCCGCGGCAAACGTCGAATCCTGCGGCACATAGGTAGCGCGCGCCCGCTTGCGCACCGCCAACTCGCCGGTATCGGGCTCCACCTGCCCCGCCAGCACCGCCAGCAGCGTCGATTTGCCCGCGCCATTGGGCCCGATGAGACCGATGCGGTCTCCGTCTTCCACGGTGATGGAAATATTGCGAAATAGGGGGACGGCCCCGAATTGCTTGGTCACGGATTGGGCGTTGAGTATGGGGGGCATCTCTTCCAGACTACGGGAAGATTGCGGCCTGTGTGCGGGAAGTCCGCTCCGGACGCGGGGATCAGCGAGTCCCTGCAAGCAGGCAGCGCGAAAACAACCCGAAAAATGCTTGAAAATCGATGCTGTTTTTGCGCGCACACAATCGCGTATACCATTGACTGCCAATGGCTTGTACGACGCTCATCGGCGACAAAGTTGCAAAAAACATCGAAAACGCAATTTCGCGCCATTTTCGTACTTCCGGAAAATCCTTTTAACTCATTCATTCAGAAATAGTTATAGGCAAATGGTCATTTTCGTGAAAATACCCGTTGCCCACTTTCGGCAAAAAACACTCTTGTTGTGAGCAGAGATTCACGACGCCTGTTTTGGGCACGATTGTTACTACTTAGATAACCCCACCGGGCCTGCACTGATCACCATGCTAGGGTGCCCCATCCTCGCGACGTTCTTGTTTTTGTCGCTAGGGTGGGCCTGCGCAGATCTGCAAATCTCCGTCTCGCCTTCGTGCTCCACGAGTGCAACATTTGATACCCGCGCTTCTTCCGGCACTTCGAAACCAACTCCGGCAAAGTACAACAAACACATGAGCACGGTGCGCGTCATGCGCGGCGGATGGGTCGATCGCAAGGCGGTCCCTCGCGGACCCAACGGGCGCGGTTTGTGCCGCTGGTGTTCGCTGGAAGTGCCGCGCGGCCGCTTTACTTTCTGTTCTGCCTATTGCGTGCACGAGTGGAAATTGCGCTCTCAGCCTGCCTACCTGCGCGAACATGTGCTGTTGCGCGATCGCGGCATCTGCGCGGGCTGCGGCGTCGACACCATCGCGGCCGCCCGCAAACTTCGCTACGCCCGCGGCGCCAATCGCGAACGGCTGTTTCAGCACTGGGGACTGAGGAAGCGCGTGCGCCGCAGCCTGTGGGACGCGGACCACGTGGTGCCGGTAGCCGAAGGCGGCGGCGAATGCGATCTTGAAAACCTGCGCACGCTGTGCCTGCGCTGTCATCGCATGGCCACCTCGGAACTTCGCCGGCGTATACGGCGGACCAGCGGCGCGTCTTAAACTGGATGCATGCTGGACTACGAAATCTCTCCCTCGGATGCCGCACTGCTCCTCAAGGAAAACCAGGCTCGCTTCATCGACGTGCGCGAGGCATGGGAGTTTGAGACGGCGCGCATCAACGGCTCGTTGCTGATGCCCATGGGCGATGTGCCCGCGCGCGTTCACCAGGAACTCGATCCCGACGAGCGGCTGGTGGTCTTGTGCCATCACGGCATGCGCTCCATGAATGTCGCCGTGTGGCTGCGCAACCAGGGCTACGAGAACGCGCAATCTCTGCGCGGGGGCATTGATGCCTGGTCGGCGGAAGTCGATCCCGCAGTGCCGCGCTACTGATGGGACTATGCCTGGCCACGGCGATGCGCTCCTTCCACCGCCTATACTCTTCAATGTTTGTCTTTTTTTGAAAGAGGTTCCGCATGTCGTCTGCCGCCGTTGATTACGCCCAAAAGCACCACCCCCGCTTCCTGAATGAACTGAAAGACCTGCTGCGCATTCCCTCGATTTCGACCGACCCGGAACATGCTGCGGACTGCCGCCACACGGCTGAATTGCTGGTTGCTGAACTGTTTCGCATCGGCATGGAAAACGTGCGCCTCATCGAGACCGAAGGCCATCCGCTGGTCTATGCCGACTGGCTGCATGCGGACGGCAAGCCGACGGTCCTCGCCTATGGACACTACGACGTGCAGCCGCCCGACCCTCTCGACGAATGGCTCTCGCCGCCCTTTGAACCCACGGAGCGCGACGGCAACCTCTACGCCCGCGGCGCTGTCGATGACAAGGGCCAGATGTACATGCACGTCAAGGCCCTCGAATCGCTGCTGGCCGCAAACGGCAAGCTGCCCTTGAACGTGCGCGTTCTGCTCGAAGGCGAAGAGGAAGTGGGAGGGGAGGGAATCGCTGCCTGCGTGGCTTCGAAACCGTCCGATCTCAAAGCCGATTTTGCTCTCGTCTCAGATACAGAAATGTTCGCCCCCGGATTGCCGACCCTGTGCGTCGGTTTGCGCGGAATGATCTACACCGAGCTGGAAGTACGCGGCGCCAAGACCGACCTGCATTCCGGTATGTATGGCGGGGCGGCTCCGAATGCGTTTGTTTCTTTGGCGCAGATACTTGCGCGCTTGAAGGATGAAAGCGGACACATTCTCATTCCCGGTTTTTACGACGACATCCTTCCTCCCAGCGCCGAAGAACTCGGCGCATGGCGCAGCCTGCCGTTCGATGAAGAGGAATACCGCGTCAAGGAAGTCGGAGCGCGGCAGCTAGTCGGTGAAGAAGGATTCAGTGTTCTGGAGCGCACCTGGGCGCGTCCCACTCTCGATGTGCACGGAATCCCCGGCGGCTTCACCGGAGTGGGCGCAAAGACCGTCATTCCAGCCAAAGCCACGGCCAAAGTGTCCATGCGCCTGGTGCCGGGCATGACGCCCGCCAAGGCCTTTGCGCTGTACAAAAACTACGTCGAACAGATCGCTCCTTCCGGCGTAGACGTTGCCGTTCGCCTCATTCACTCCGGGGAACCTTGCTTGATCCCTGTCGACAATCCCTATATTCAGGCAGCGACACGCGCCCTGCATGAAGTGTGGGGTAAAGACACCGTCTTCATTCGCTCTGGTGGATCGATTCCGATTGTGGGCGACTTCGCGCGCCATCTTGGATTGCCCAGCGTGATGATGGGTTTTGGATTGCCCGATGACAATCTGCACGCGCCCAACGAGAAGTTCCACCTGAAGAATTTTGAATTGGGAATCGAGTCGATCATTCGCTTTCTGGAGGAGTCGGGCCATTGAATTTGATCCGCGGCGAACGATGCCTGGATGCGCAGGGATTCGTTCTGGCTGGAGGACAATCGAGCCGTATGGGCCGGGACAAAGCGCTTGTGGAGCTGGGCGGTCAACCTCTGATATCGCGTGCGGTCGCGATTCTGCGGGACGCCGGTCTGGATGTCGCCATTGCAGGAAGCCGATCGGCGCTTGACGCCTATGCGCCGGTGGTCGCGGACGATGAGCCGGGTTGGGGGCCGCTGAGCGGAATTTGCGCGGCCCTCCGCTCCACATCGGCGCGATGGGCAGTCTTTCTCTCTGTAGACTTGCCCCTGATCCCGGCCGGCATCATTACTTATCTTCTGGCGCATGCGCACATGACCGGGGGCTCCGTGACCCTGGCCTCGGTCAACGGATATCCGCAGACATTTCCCGCGGTCGTACTGCGCGGTGCGCTTCCTGTGTTTCAAGACGAACTGCGAGGCGGAGGCCGCGGATGTTTTTCCGCCTTCAAGGCCGCTGCGGCCGCGCGAGAGGAATCGGTCTCAATCCTTCCCATCGAACTGCTCGTGCAAGCGGGCCAGGTCTTCCATGCAGCCGCGCTTCCGCCCGCGCGATGGTTCCTGAACATCAACTCCGAGGCGGATCTTCGGCGTGCCGCAGATAGTCTTCCATCCGAATCTTGTAAGCTGAACGAAGGATGATCGATTCGCCACCCAATTCAGAGCCCGGCCAGTCAGATCCCGAGCCGTTCGAACCGGATGTTTCCACGGCGGAATCAAATCAGACCGAGGCGATGGCTGCGCCGGAGCCGGTGATTGTCTTTAGCAATGTCTCCATTTCATTCAACGACCGACCCATTCTTGAGGATGTAAGCTTTTCTGTCGATCGCGGTCAGACACTCTGTATCCTGGGCCGAAGCGGCGTGGGCAAATCGGTATCATTGCGCATGCTTATGGGGTTTCTGAAGCCCGACTCCGGCTCCATCCGTGTGAATGGCCAGGAGATTGCCGACATGGGCGAAGATGCCATGCAGCAGGTTCGCAAGCGGGTCACGATGGTCTTTCAGAATGGAGCTCTGTTTGATTCGCTCACCGTTCGCGAGAATGTTGCTTTTCCGCTGCGGGAGAGAGGGGGTCTCGATGAAAGCCAGATACTCCAAATCGTGGACCGGTTGCTGCAGCTAGTGGGGGCAGATGACGTGGAACAGTCGCTGCCGGCCAGCCTTTCGACGGGCCGCCGGCGGGCCGTGGCCATTGCGCGTGCGCTTGCCGCGCAGCCGGAAGTGGTTCTTTACGACGAGCCAACGACCATGGTGGATCCCATCATTGCCCGCCGGCTTGGCGGCATTATTCAACGACTCAAAAAGCAACTGGGATTTACCAGCATAGTTGTCACCCACGATATGCGCTTCGCCGAAAGACTGGCTGACCTGGTGCTTTTTCTGCACCAGGGCGGAGCGCGTTTTTTTGGACCGCTGAAGGCCTTCCTGGCCTCGGAAGACCCGGACATTCAACAGTTCCTGACACTGGACGCGTACGTATTACCTACGGAATAGTCCGTTCATCTTCCGGTAACCATGGAATGGTACAGTTGGACTTGAAAAATAATGCTTTGGGGGGTTGCTGCAAGACAAGTTTGATGCATCCAAATCCTACAGCGGTCCACGGTCCCATCTGAAGCAGACTTTGATATACTGCTTTCATGCTCTAGTCGCAGAATGCTTTTGCTGGGATCCCTTCAGTGTTCCGACGAGCTGTTATTTTTATCCCGATCGAAGGTTTCGATCAGAGTGACTTGTCTGGGAGATGGCTCTGCGTTTCTCAGTTCCCCTGGAAATTTTGATTAACCAACAACAAATTGAGATCACGCTGGTACCCCACTATTTACGCGGTCAAATCCAATAGCGACCAGCAATTGGATTTCGGGATTCTAAGCTGTAACCCTGATGACACAGAATCGGTGCAACAAAAGCACTGGGCCCGATACGACAGTTCGGCTTCATTTTCAATCCGCTTGATTTTGCAGCCACCTGCACCCCATATCTTTTAGCGTTGAACTGTTGAGAATGGCGGAAAACAATATGGCGACGTCAGAATTCTGGCAGAGAGTCTCAGACTCCGTCTCCGCTCCTGAATGGACGGGAGGAGCGAGCGTTGGGTCAGCGCGGGAACCGCGCAGGACGTCGAAGCTCTGGATGATGCTTGATGCCGGTACTGTTTTTGGAGCTGCGGTTCTTGCCACGTTGTTCGAGATGCGTTCCGGTCCGGTTACGGTCGTGAAGGGCTTTTGGCATGGAACCTTGATCCGAAGCCAGTCGACCGGGATCCTGCTGGCAGTGCTCTGCGGATTTATCGTTTCACTGATCATTACCAGCAAACGCCTTCATCTCTACTCTCCCACGCGGCTGGGCGGATATCTCCACGAGCAACGGCTCACGTTTCAAGCCTGCTTCACTTCCGGGCTTCTTCTTACCGGGACGCTTTACCTGATTCACGCGGACGACGTTCCCCGGCGTATTGTCGTTTTAACTCTGGGGATCGCGGTGGTCTCGCTCAGCCTTCGGCGCCTGGTCTACCGGGTGTTGTTGTATCGGCGTTTCGAACGGGGTATGGGAACGCGCAACGTCCTGATCGTAGGCACAGGACCCGAGGCTCATGCCCTTCGCCACCATGTCGAGAGCATCCGGCACCTGGGATATACATTCAAGGGCTTTATTGAGAATCCCAATGCGGGCTCGCGGTTTACGGCCGCGTCGGGCGAAGTCGTGGGCACTCTCGACACGCTGTTTCTGCACGCTCGCAAGCAATTCGTCGACGAGATCTTCTTTACGGCTCCCTGCGAGCGCGGCATCGTGCAGGACGTCCTGGAGAAAGCCCGGGCTCACGGTGTGGATCTGCGCGTGGTTCCCGACATGTTCGACGGCCTGGCCTGGAACAGCCCCATTGAATACATTGGCCAGTTCCCAACCATTCCCCTGCATTGCGGTCACGTGCCGGAAATGGCCCTGATGCTGAAGCGCACCCTTGACGTCGTATTTTCCAGCCTGGCGCTGATCGTTCTCTCGCCGTTGCTGCTGGCCATCGCCATCGCCGTCAAACTCGATTCCCGCGGTCCGGTGATGTATTCCTCGGAACGCATCGGCAAGAAGGGCCATGTCTTTCGCTGCAGCAAGTTCCGCACCATGGTCCGGGACGCGGAGAAGAAGCGCGCTGATTTCATGCACATGAACGAGCGCGACGGTGTCCTTTTCAAAATCAGCAACGACCCGCGCATCACCAGGGTCGGGCGTTTTCTGCGCAAATATTCTCTGGATGAATTGCCCCAGTTCATTAACGTCCTTCGCGGGGAGATGAGCATCGTGGGGCCGCGGCCGCCGATTGCCAGCGAAGTGCGGGAATACAAATTGAGCCATCTGCGCCGCCTCGATGTCACTCCGGGAATCACCGGCTTATGGCAGGTGCAGGGGCGCCAGGATCCCTCCTTTGACAGCTATATTTCTCTGGATGTCACCTACATCGAAAACTGGAGCGTGTGGCTGGATATGAAGATCATCCTGCGCACCATCGCCGTGGTCTTCGCCGGAACCGGTTCTTAGTCTTCCGGACGCTCGGACATGGTTGGGGGTTTTGTCTCGCAGCGCACGCCGATTAAACTGAAGAAGTGAAGATCGCACTGGCCCAGATCGACCCTACGGTGGGCGATTTTACTGGAAACCTCGACAAAATTGTCGCCCTCAGCCGCCGCGCCGCCGAACAGGGTGCGCGGCTGGTTGTTTTTTCTGAGCTTTCAATCTGCGGGTATCCTCCCGCCGACTTTCTTGAAAAGCCGAGTTTCCTGGCCCGCTGCCGCGCCGCGGTGGATGAATTGGGTGCCGCTACACGCGAACTGCCGACGGCAATACTGGCCGGTGTGGCGCTGCCCGCCGGTCCCGCATCCGGGAAGCCGGCAGTCAATGCGGCCGTCTTGCTCGATGGCGGCCAATTGCTGCTCGAACAGCACAAGCGCCTGCTGCCTTTCTACGACGTGTTCGACGAGCAGCGTTATTTTTCTCCGGCCCGGTCCCAGCAGGTCATTGAACTCGATGGAGTCAGGCTGGCCATCACCATCTGCGAAGATGCGTGGAATGACAAGAATTTCTGGCCGCGCCGCCTCTATTCCATCGATCCGATGGAAGAGCTGATGCGGCAGAAGCCGGCCGTTCATATCAACCTGTCGTCGTCGCCATTCTGGCATTCCAAACGTGAAACGCGCCGCCAGATGCTGGGCGCCATTGCGCGCCGCGACGGGATTCCCGTGCTGCTCTCCAACCAGGTGGGCGGCAACGACAGCCTGATTTTCGACGGCTCCTCTCTGGCGCTGAATGGCGAAGGCCAACTGATTGCGCAGGCGAAGTCGTTCGAAGAGGACATGGTGCTCGTCAACCCGTTTGCCGCGCCCGCGCTGCCGGACCCCCGGGATGACGATACGGAGGCGGCTTACCGCGCCCTGGTGCTGGGCACGCGCGACTATGTGCGCAAATGCGGATTCCACAAAGCGCTGGTGGGATTAAGCGGCGGAATTGACTCTGCATTGGTTGCCGCCATCGCCGCCGAAGCGCTGGGGGCGGAGAATGTAATCGCCGTCGGTATGCCCAGCCCTTATTCGTCGCAAGGTTCGATCGACGACAGCCGACGGTTGGCGGCGGATCTCGGCATCCGGTTTGAAATTATTGGAATCAGCGGCCTCTTCGAGCAGTACACGCATGCGCTGCAGCCGCTCTTCGCGGGCAGGGAGCCCGATGTCACGGAAGAGAATATTCAATCGCGCATACGCGGCAACCTGTTGATGGCTCTCTCCAATAAGTTCAGTGCCCTGGTGCTTACCACCGGCAACAAGTCGGAGATGGCGGTGGGCTATTGCACCCTCTATGGCGACATGGTGGGGGCGCTGGCGGTGATTGGAGACCTGGTGAAGACGCGCGTCTATGCAATCTGCCGCTGGCTTAATCGCGAGCGCGAGATTATTCCAGCGGCCATCCTGGAGAAGCCGCCCTCCGCGGAGTTGCGTCCGGGACAAAAAGACACCGATTCATTGCCGCCCTACGAAGTGCTCGATCCGATTCTTGAGGCGTATGTCGAGCGCTATGAAACTCCGGAGCAGATTGCCGATCAACACGGCTTCGCGCTCGAGCTGGTGCAGCAGGTGGTGCGGTTGGTGGAGCGATCGGAGTACAAGCGCCAGCAGGCTGCGCCGGTACTGAAGGTTACGTCGAAATCGTTCGGCATGGGGCGTCGTTTTCCCATCGCCGTGAAAGTCCAGGTGTAGACTGTTCTCTTCCGAATTGGCGATTGCGCGGGAATCACGGTTTGGCGTATTGCCATGCGGGAAGAGATAATGAAAAGCATCGCGACAGCGTGTTTCCAAGAATCCGATGCTGCGCACGGGCCCCACCCGTGAACGCGGCAATGTCCCGGAACGATCGAATGGATATCATGAGTTACACGTCCGGGATCTGAACACGCAGTACAAGGAGAATTCGTTTGAGCCGTTATTTCCGCCTCGCCGCCAGCGCCGCCGTGCTGGCCGTCCTTTCTTTCCCCTTGGTCAACGCCGCCGCCCAGGAGCAAGTGCCCCCGGCGCCGGCGCAACCGCCCGCTGGCCCCACGCCTTCCGGCCCGCCCACATTTCCGAAGCCGGACCCTGCGAATTTCACCGCCACGTCGCCTACCAAGGATGGCGTCGGCGACTTTCTGCAGCAGAGCTGGGGCTATGACGAAAACCGCATGTGGCAGGTTCAGGCCATCCTGAAGACCCAGGTGGAGGGCATCAGCAAGGTCGTCATCCTGGTCGGAGACAAGACCGGCAAGCAGAAACCGCAGGCCCTGCAGTTCTTTGTGCTGCAAGACGGCAAACACATCATTGCGGGCGATGACATCCTGCCTTTTGGCGCGCATCCTTACGCGGATGCGCGCGCCCAGCTGCAGCAGCAGGCCAACGGACCCTACAAGGGCGCGGCGGGCAAGGATCTTGAACTGGTCGAGTTTGCCGACTTCCAATGTCCGCACTGCAAGGAAGCCCAGGCCAACATGGAGAAGCTGGTGACGGACTTTCCCAAGGCGCGGATTGTTTTCCAAAACTATCCTTTGGAGAAGATACATCCCGCAGCCAAGAACGCAGCCGCCTACGGCGTCTGCGTGGCCAAGCAGGGCGGCAATGCCGCGTTCTTCGACTTCGCCAATGCGGTATTTGAGGCCCAGGACGGCTTGAACACCGCGGATGGCGCCACGCTGACCTTGAACAGCGCGGTCACCAAGGCGAAACTGGATCCCGCGAAGATTACGGCCTGCGCATCGACGCCGGCTACCGATCAGGAAGTTGAATCGTCGGTGAAGCTGGCCCAGGAACTCAACATCAACTCGACGCCGACGCTGATGATCAATGGGCGCCAGATTCCCATTGGCTCGGTTCCGTACGACACGCTGAAGCAGATCGTGCAGTTCCAGGCCAAGCTGGATGGCGTGACTCCTTAGTCGCCCTCTGCCTTTAGGAAAGCAGCCCTCAATACTCGCCAGGTTGCAGCCAGGCGGGGGTTGAGGGCTATTTCTTTGAACGCGTGAATGCGGCGATCAGGGAATTTAGTGTAAGAACAAACCGGGCTCAGCGCGAGAACAGGTTGCGATCGATGCGAATCATTGGTGTGTGATCGCCCACGCGCGGACTTCGGATCACATGCGGCGTGATGACGATCAGCAGGGTGGAGTCACTTTTTTGCACATCGTTGTCGGTGATGTTGTTCAGTCCAGGAATCTCGCTGAGGCCGGGGGTTCCGGCAATGGCGCGGGTTTCCTGCTTATCAATCTCGCTGGCGACCACAACCGCCTGATTCTGTCCCATGGTCACGACTCCGGACCAGGCACGATTGGCCAGAACCGGCACATTGTTGATGGATGTGCCCGCGAGAGCTGTGATCTTGAGATCAATGGTGAGCGCGACGTCGCCGGAGCGCATGACGCGCGGAGTGGCCTTGAGGGTCAAACCGAGGTCCTGATACTGGACCTGGGGAATGTTTGTGTTGGCACTGCTGAGCGAGGAGAGGATGGAGGTGAGAGCGCTCGAGGTCCCCGCGCTGGTGAGGCCGGGAATATTCAAACCGGTGGTTCCGACACTGGAGAATGATGAAGTCATAATGGGGTAACGCGATCCGTTCCGCAGCGTGCCTTCTTCACCGTCTCCCAGGCGCAGTTGATAGTCATCAAGTTCTTTTGAATCGGAAGAATTGAGGCTCAGGTTTACCGTAGCGGGTCCGGGCGACAGTGCCGATTGCGTAATGCCGCCGCCGAAGAGCGCAAGGCCATTTGAGAACAATGAGCTGGAGACCTGTCCCGACGCCAAGAGAATACCCAGGATGGCCAGGGTGTCTCCGGGCGCTGCCAGCCCCGAGGAGATGATCTGCTGCACCAGGGCCTGGTTTGCGTTCAGAAGTGATTGCTCCTCGGCATACACGTTGAACGCGGTCACTTGTTGCGGCGGCGTTACGCCGCTGTTGTGCTCCGTGCTGTGCGCGAGTTGAATCAGATGCACGTCGAGCAGGACCTGGCTGCGCCCATTCATAAGATCTTTCAAGGTAGTGTTGAAGGCGTCGAGTTTACCTTCGGGGGCGCGGATCGTGAGGGTACCGGCAGTCGGATCGACATTGCTTTGGGGCAGTTCGAAGACATTCTTGGCCATGTTGCCGATGTCGGTCATTTCGGTTGCGGTGAGCCCCGCCAAATAGACCGTCTCGATACCCTGCCGCGTGAATTGCTGACGATTGTTCTGGGTGTCCAGCGCAACCAATACGCGATGCGCGTCGATGGGTACAAAGAACGTGGTCGTCAGGAGCGAAACCGCGCGCGCGGCTTCGGCGAACGTGGCATCGTCCACGTCAAACCGGGCTTGGTTGCTGCGGACACTTTCGTCCAGCGTTGCATCGATTCCATATTCCTTGAAGACTTTTTGCAGGATCTCCCTTTGCGAAGTGTGGAGATGAAAGCTGAGCGCGCCCGAAAGGGGCTGAATTTCGGTGAGGCCGGCCAGGTTCGATGTGGCTTGTTCGTTGAAAGGCTTGTCCAGCCTGGCGGTTGAGTCATCTCCCAGTTCGCGGAAGTGCTGGGCAACCTGCGGATTGGTTGGGTCGAGATCGCGGGCACGCGCCAGTGCACCACGCGCGCCCGCCGCATCGCCGCTGGTGCGCGCCCTGGCGGCGGTCTGAAGCAACGCTGTGACCGCGTGTCCACGCGCCACTGCGGCGGCCAATGCGTAATCCTGATTGGTTGGATCGAGGGACGCCGCCTGCTCATAGTCTTTGAGCGCACCTTCAAACTGTCCACGATCGAAAAGTCTTGCCGCGGCCATGAATAACTTTGCCGCGCGGCGCCGTTGGTTACCGGTCGGTGTCTTTGCCGGCTCTTTCGGGGCGTTGGCAGCTGCTCCCGGGGCTGGTGATGCATCTTGAGGTGAGTCCGCCGTTGTTGCAGCCGCAGTTTGCGCGGGAGAAGCTTGAACGGGTACTACCGGGGGTTGCTGCCCGCGGCACAGGGCATCGCCCAAGGCCACCACCGCGGCAAGTATCAACGTCTTTGCGCCTGAGGTGGTCATGGCTTTTCCGCAGGCTGCGCGTGCGCCAGAAGATCGGCCAGCGACGTGACGCATGCATCGGGCTTGAGTTCGAGCAACTCGTCAAAGCCATAGCGTCCCGTGGCCACCGCGATCACGGGAAGGGAATTGGCGCGGGCTGCTTCGACATCCCGCGGCGTATCGCCTACAACGCATACGCGCGCATCCGCGCCGGCCATTTGGCGTGCTTTTTGTGCCGCGTGTCCGATCAACTCCGCACGCACGGGAAAGTTATCGCTGAATCCGCCGAAGCGAAACCATTCGCGCAGTCCGGCCTGCTCTACCTTGATCCATCCGATCATTTCCAGGTTGCCGGTAGCGACGCCGAGAAATGCGCCGCGATGGGCCAAATGACGCAGCGCCTCTTCGACTCCCGGCAGGCGAATCAAGTCCATAGCGTGGCGTTGTTCTGCAACGGACTTGCCCATTGCCGCGAGAATCGCCGCGGTGTGCTCTTCAAGCACTTCAGCCGGGACGCCGGCCTGCTTGCAGGCTTCGCGCAGGATGTTGGTATCGGTGTTTCCATGCAGCACGACACCGGCCAGCGTCACTTCGAAGCCGGTGATGCGCCGTATGCTGGATGTGAACGACTCCACGTGGATGCGATCGCGCGTACGCAGCAAAGTGCCGTCGATGTCGAAAAGGTAAGCGTCCTGCTCGTCCCAGACAAAGCCGGGCGTGATGAAAACGCGGCCGTCCGAGGCAGTTTGTTGGGGTTGGGTCTGCATGTTCTCCGGGACGGCGTCAGCCCTTGCCGAAGCCCTGGCGCGCCGTACTATACACAGGACGCTCGCTCCGCGGCGGACGCTTGAGACCGGACCGCACTTCGGCAAGACTCAATCCCAATTCTGTCATGGCGCGGCTCAGGGTGTTGCGGTGCATTCCCAATTCTTCTGCGGCTTTACACTGGTTGCCCCGGTGTGCCATCAACACTTCACGCAGATACTGCCTCTTGAACTCGCGCACTGCATCTTCGTAGCGAATTCCGCTGGAATGCATTTGCGTAACCAGGCTATCCAGTTCCCGTCTCACGTGCACCTCTTATTTTCACTAAACTGTCATACTACTCAATACCGCGCGGTGGATAAAAGGGGAAGTGCCGCTTTCACCATTCCCGATCGCTCAGGATGTTTCAAGATGGGCCAGCAAACCTGCCGCGCGCCATGAACTTAGCCCTGCCCGAACCCCTTCTCAAAAACAATTCATCATCCCTGGCCGCCGGGATGCATCCAGCGCGGCGATTGCACTTCCAGCGAGCGCAAACCCGTATGCACGCGCGAAGAAAGGTCCGAAGGAGTCACGTGCGTGCTCACATGCAGGGCGCCGAAGAACATTCTAGGCAACGTTGACTCGGCCAGCCATTGTTCCTGGGGGAAGAAAGCTACGATCACCAAAATGAAAACGACAACCAGGACAACTCCTTGAAAGAATCCGAAGATCGCGCCCGCGATTCCGTCAAGCCAGCCCAGACCGATCATCTTGAAGGCCTTGGCCAGCAAGTTTCCGATCAGGGAAATTGCGGCCATCACCAGCAAGGCAATGAGCAGAAATGCAATGGTGTAGGCAACCGCCGGCAGACGAACCAGGGGAAGAAGAATGGCGGCGAGGCGCCCATAATTCCAGGCAGCCACCGCCAAGCCGATCACCAGTCCTCCCAGCGAGCAGATGGAACGAAAGAATCCCTGCGCCATTCCCGCAAGCACCGCCGCCAGCATGATGATCACAACGGCCCAGTCCACCAGCGTCATGTTCTACTCCACTCCATTCCCTGACTTGATTTCAAAATTTTAGATGCCGCCCGGTGAGCTTGTGGAAGGCTTCGAGATACTTGGCCTGCGTACGCTCCACGACGTCCGGCGGCAGGCTGGGAGCGGGCGCCTGCTTGTTCCAGCGGATCGATTCAAGGTAGTCGCGAACGAACTGTTTATCGAAGGAGGGTTGCGCGCCGCCCGGCTTCCACGCCTGTGCGTCCCAGAAGCGGGATGAATCCGGGGTCAGCACTTCATCGGCGAGCACGATCTTTCCGTTCACTCTTCCAAACTCGAATTTGGTATCGGCAAGAATCAGGCCACACGACTCGGCGTGCGCGGCGGCGCGGGCATAGATGGCCAGCGTCAGGCGGCGCAACTCGGCGGCATCGGCTGCGCCGATTTCAGATTCGATCGCGGTATAAGAAATGTTTTCGTCGTGTGCCCCATCCTGGCTCTTGGTTGCGGGAGTGAACAGGGGCTCAGGCAGACGCGATCCATCGTCGAGCCCGGCCGGAAGCTGTATGCCGCACACGGCACCGCTGGAGCGATAATCCTTCCAGCCGGAGCCGGCAAGATATCCGCGCGCCACGCACTCCACGGGAAACATCTCTGCCCGCTTCACCAGCATGGAACGGCCTTCGAGCTGGTCGGCGAATGGGTGTAACGCCGCGGGAAAATCGTGCACATCCGTAGCGATCAGGTGATTGGGCACGATTTCCGATAACAGGTCGAACCAGAAGAGCGAAATCTGGGTAAGGATTTTGCCTTTGCCCGGAATGCCGGTTCCGAGTACATGATCGAAGGCAGAGATGCGATCGCTGGCAACCAGCAGAAGGGCATCGTCGATGGCGTAAAGATCGCGCACTTTGCCGCGCCCGATCAGTGGAATCGTACCCAGATTTGTAGTGAGGAGAGCGGTCACAGGAAGGCCTTCCGAAGTTTGAACTGAATCTCCGATTTTCGTGTGGCCGGGTGCCTTTGTCAATTTTGTGTCCCGACTTGATGCAGAGGAAAAGGATGAATGGAAACCGGTGGAAAATTCTTTGAAGGCCTGTGACGACCGTCACGGAATGGAGTTTCAACATAGGAGACACTCCATTTGTCAACATGGTTCGGGGGGCAGTAAGTAAAAGCCTCTCTTAGAGCCGGGCGACACGAGGCAGCCGTGGAAAGGGGAAGCCGCAGCTAGTCTCGTTTGTGTAGGGATTACCAGTAGCCGCGTACTACCGACCTCCAGTGCCGGCTACTGGTGCCCACCTTGCTATCTTGTTATTACATACAAGCGCCTCCGAAGAGAAGAGATCCTTCGGAGGCGATTTTTCTGTGCCGCCAACGGATCAACAATTTCCGCGCCCCTTGTTGCAATGCCTATACCTGTGTCCGCCGCTGTTTCGCTGGATACAGTTGTGGAGGGAGGCGGCTTTCCAATTCGTGACAAATCGCATCTATCCCCCGCATGGCCATTCCGAAGAAGGCAGCCTCAACAAGAGATCGATCAAGAAGCAAGACATCAACGGGAGCGAAAGCCGGGAAGACGAGCCGCGCCGTCAAGCCGCAAGCCGCTCCACCCGCAAAATCGAACGCGGGACGATCAACCAGTTCCAAGCCGCAGCCCGAAAAGGATCCCAAGGGAGGCCTCACGGCCGCGGGGAGAAAGGCATTGGCCAGGAAGGAAGGTTCGCATCTGCGGCCTGGCGTGCAGGGGCCTGCGGATAGGCCGGAGAAGATGCGGCGCAAAGGCTCATTTCTACGCCGGCATTTTGCGCATCCGCGCGGGCCCATGCAGCGCGATGGCGAGCCCACCCGCCTGGCGCTTTCAGCGCACGCGTGGGGTGAACCGGTGCCGAAGACCGAGGCGGACGCCAGGAAGCTTGCAGCCAAAGGCCACAAGCTTCTGGAGAAATATCAACGGGCAAAAGATTCGCTGCAAAGCGCGAAGAAAAAACCTCGCCGGACCGCCTAGCTACGCCGTGGCGCGCTGGGGTTCCTGGTTGCCCAGCTTCACGCTCACCACTCTCGATACGCCGGGCTCCTGCATGGTGACGCCATAAATCATGTCGGCGGAGTGCATCATGCGCTTGGAGTGCGTCACCAGGAGGAACTGGGTCTCTTTGCTCAGCGAGTGCAGCAGGTCAGCGAGGCGCCCTACGTTGGTTTCATCGAGCGCCGCATCGACTTCGTCGAGCACACAGAACGGGCTGGGCTGGAATTGAAAGATGCCGACCAGCAGGGCAAGCGCGGTGAGCGCTTTCTCTCCGCCTGAGAGAAGCAGCACGTTCTGCAGCTTCTTTCCGGGCGGCGATGCCACGATGTCCAGTCCGCTCTCAGCCTGATTCTCTGTATCGGTGAGCCGCAGGAATGCCTGGCCGCCATGAAACAGGCGCGTGAACACCTGCGCGAAATTCTCATTGATGCGCGCAAACGCTTCGTCAAACTTGGTACGCGAAATCTGGTCGATCTCCTTGATGGTTTCCTGGGTGTTTTCGATCGACTCCATCAAGTCTTTGCGCTGGGATTCAAGGAAGGTGTGTCGATCTGCTGTTTCCTTGTATTCATCGAGCGCCATCATATTCACCGGCCCCATCTGCTCGATCTTCTGGCGCAGGGTGCGGCAGGCTTCTTCCTCGGTTCCCAACTCTTCGACCGCGAGGTGAGTGATCGATTCATCGGCTCGCAGCGCGGCGGCTTCCACGTTCACTTCGGTAAGGCAGCTGGCTTCAAGGTGCTCGAGATCGGAGCGCAGCTTGGCCACTTCGCTGGAGCGGGTGGAGCGATCGTCGCGCAACTGATCCAGCGTGGCACGCAAAGTTTTCAACTGCGTTTCCAGCGCGGTCAACTGCTGCCGCAGGGCGTGCGCTTCGGCGGCCAGCGTTTGCGCCTGCCCCAGGGCTTCGGTGCGCTGCGCAGTCAATTCTTTCTGGCGATCGGCCAGCGTGGCGCTTTCGCGGATGCGCTGCTCTCGTTCCGCCTCAGCCGCGGCTCGCTGTTGCTCGATGCCGAGCACGCGCCGATCGAGATCCGCATGCAGGCGCTCGATACGATGGAAGGCTGCTTCCGCACCGCGACGCCGTTCTTCCAGGCCCGCCAGTTCCGCCGTAACGTGAGCCGCTTCCTGTTGCAGGCTCTCCCGTTTCTCGCGCATGGTGGCGAGTTCCGCCTGGAGCGTATCCATCCCGGCTTCGGCTTGCTTGTGCTCGGCCTCGAGGCGCGCCGCTTCCTCGTGCTTTTGCTCGATGACGGCCTTCTTGCCCTCGCGTGCATCCTTGTTGCGCGCGGCCTGCAGGGCCCACTCCTGCAGACGGCGATGGATGCGCTGGGTTTCGGCTTCCATCTGTTTCAGCGCCGCGCCCTGGTTAGCGGTTTCGCGTTCCGCCTGACGGCGTTCTTCGCTGCGTGCTTCCAGTTGCGCCGCAAGCTCCTCGATGGTGCGATTCAGCGCCGCGGCTTCGGTCTCTGCCTGACGAAGATTCGCCTCCAGCGCGCCGAGCTTCTTCTCGGTGTCGCGCAAATCACGCTTCAGGGCCAGCGGGCCTTCGCTGGCGGGCTTGCCTCCGGTGACGGTGGTGTTGTGGAAGCACTCGCCCTCCGGCGTAAGGAAGAAGCCCTTGGCATGCTGCGACGAAAGTTCCTGCGCCTGGTTGGAATCTTCGACCAGGTAGCCATGTTTCAGCTTGGGCAGGATGCCTTCCAGCGAACGCCCGAATCCGTTAAGAACCTTGATGGTGTCTTTGAGCGGAGTCAAGCCGGAGCCGCTGATCAATTCGCTCTCGTCGGAGTAGTTGTTGACCGGCGGCCCATCATGAATCAAAAACGTTGCGCGTCCATCCACGCCCGACTTCAGGAGGTTGACGCCCTGCTCCGCGGCCCGCCAACTGCCGACCACGAGGTAGTTCAACTCTTCGCGCAGAAACTCGTCGACCACGCCTTCGTGTTCGCCGCTGACTTCAAGAAAATCTGCGAGCGTGCCCACGGGAGCCATGCCCTCGCCCAGCGCACCGGGCTTCAGCAGGCGCCGCACCGTGTCGGTGGAGTAGCTGTGGTTGCGAATCAGAGCCTGCAGCGAATCGCGCCGGCCAGTAAGCGAAGCATGTTCGCCGCGCAGCTTGTTGGTTTGACTGCGCAGCGCATTCTCTTCGCTGCGCCGCGCCTGTAGCGACTCGCGCAGGCCGGCGATCTCGCTCTCCAGCCGCTTCAGGGCATCGGTCGCGGATTCAAAATTGAGCCGCGCCTGCCCGCTCTGCACGCCGAGGTTTTCAAGTTCGTTGCGGGACTGATTCATTTCGGCTGTGAGCCGGTCGGCTTCACGTTCCAGAGCCGCCAGGCTCTCTTCGCTCTGCGCCACGTTGTTGCGTGCATTGCCCGCCATGGTCAGCAGGTGCATGGCGTGGCGGCGCGTGGTTTCCATCTGCCGTTCCGCGCTGAACACTTCCTCGGCCGCGGCGCGGGCTTCCTGCTGGCGGGCCTCCACCTTTTGCCGAAAGGCCTTGGCTTCTCCGGCTGCTGTCTCGAGAAAACTATGCTGCTGCGCCTTTTCTTCCGCAATGGTTTCCAGTTGGGTGCGCGTCTGTTCCAATTCCGCGGCCGCGCCCGCCAGCCGGGCATCCAGTTCGCCCACCCGCTCAGTATTCGACCGCTCGCGCGCCGCGGCCCTCTCCAGTTCGACAGCCGCGCTGTTGCCGCGGTTTTGCGCTTCCTGCGCTTCGTGGTCCAGTTCGTATCCGCGCTCTGTCAGGGTGTGCTGATCGGCCTCCATGGCGCCGATCTCCGCCGAGGAGCCGCCGATCTTTTCGCTGAGGGAGGTGATCTCCTGTTCCAGGCGAGCTTGGTCCGCATCCATCATCGCCATGCGGCTGGCCAGCACCACGCGCAGGCGAGCACGCAACTCGTCGCGCACCGCCGCGAAGCGCTCCGCCTTGGCCGCCTGGCGCTTCAGGCTGTTCATCTGCCGGGTTACTTCTTCAAAGATGTCGTCGACGCGGGCCAGGTTCTGCTTGGCGCTTTCGAGGCGTAGTTCCGCCAGCCGCTTTTTGGTCTTGAAACGCGTAATGCCGGCGGCTTCTTCAATGATGGCGCGCCGGTCGTGCGGTTTCGAGCTAAGCAGTTGCCCGATCCGCTCCTGCCCGATGATGGCGTAGCTCTCCGGTCCCAGGCCGGTGCCCATAAAGATGTCCTGGATATCGCGCAGGCGGCAGAGCTTGCCGTTGAGCAGGTATTCGCTCTCGCCGGTGCGGAACAGCCGTCGGGTGATGACGATTTCGCCGCGCTGAAACGTGCGTTGAAACTTGCGGCGGCGAATCTTCAGAACCACGGCCTGCGATGCGCCGGCCTCCGTCTCCTGAGGCACCAGTTGCGGTTGAGCCGGGGATTCGGATCCATCCTCTTCCAGAACCTGTCCCGGTTGCTCGGCAGCCACAATCTCTTCCGCCTCGGCCGCGCGCAGGCGGCGCACTTCGTCCTCGTCCCAGTCGGCTGGCCCGTGTTGGTCGACCTGGACCTCCGGCTCCACCGGGATCGGTCCCTCGTACGCCTCCGGATCCACCATGGTCAGGGTTACTTCAGCCATGCCCAGCGGTTTCCGGTCGCGGGTTCCGGCAAAGATGACGTCCTGCATGTGAGTGCCGCGTAGACTCTTCGCGCTCTGCTCACCCAATACCCAACTCACTCCGTCCAGGATGTTCGACTTGCCGCATCCATTCGGTCCCACCACGACGGCGATCCCGGTGCCCCCGACGGTGAGCTCGGTGCGGTCGCAGAAGCTTTTGAAGCCGAGGATGTGAATTTTTTTAAGTTTCAGCATGTCTACTCCCGGGTGCAGGGTTTTGGGGCTAAGGTACGATCTTCCGGCGCATTTCGGTGCCTTGCCGGGGGGCGAAATTCTGCCATATGACTACAGACTCTAAGCAGGGAGAAGGGCATGGTCAACGGGTGAATGACCGGTTTTTGTGGATAAGGCAGGACACAATTCGACATCCTGAAAAATACCCGGTTTTATCCCGTCCACATCGGGTTTTAACCTAATTTTATCCGATTTTTCCACAGGGCCAAAGGTTTACCTTTTGGGTACGTGCAATGGCCACAGAGACCATTTGCGGCGGGTCACAGAAGAAAGCAAGCAACCTCACTTCTTAATTTAGTTGGGGGAGGGCGGATCGATGTGGTCGATCACGATCACATCGCCCTGGCCCTTCAGTGGTTCAAGATTCAGCCCCAGTTGCTCGCGCAGCGCTGTGAATAATGGCAGTCCGGCGTCATCCGTGGGCCGAGAGTCCAGCCCGTCCGCTTCCCTCAACATCCGCCTCAACCCGGGGAACGGATCATTGTCGGCTGTCCACTTCAGGCTGAAGTTGTAGTTCCCGGTCAGTCCGGTCTTGTCGACCACGCTGCGACCAAGGGCATGGAGACGAGAAAGTTGATCGGCAAGGACGCCCATCGGGATGCTGTCCGCATCAATGTGGCCCGGCACCGTGACGATTTTGTAATGTTCCTGCTGCGGTGGTGTGTCCTTGGACGGCTTCCAACCGGGTGGAGGATCCGGTTCCCCCCGGGTCAGCCGGGGGCCCCCTTTCGCGATCGTCAGAGCATACATCGACTGCTCCCGCATTTCATGGTGATACTTCAGATGGAAACGCTCGGTGAGCAGAGGAATCAGCATGGCTCGTCGTTCGTCACCGTTCAACTTGTCCAGCCTGGGCGCATCCTCCGGAGAAACTTTAGCTTCGATGTCGTAGCGATTTGTGTTTACCCACGACGGGGCGCCGATGATGTGGTCGTCATCGACCCCGAACACCGTCTGCAAGACCATTCGGACTGCGGCACCGCGAAATGAGGTTCTGTCCGGGAAATACTGGAACAGAGTTCCGTCTTGATTCGGTGCGCTGGGTTTGATGGAGACGACGTCGAACTGTGGCGCCCCTGGTCTGTGGGGCTCCGGCGTTCTGGCGTTCTCGGCCGGCGACTGTGCGAGTACCCCTCCGAAACCAATCGTTAACAAGCCGACCAAAACCGCGGCAGCCCGAATTAGCGCCCGGTGGTCGAACGCGTTAGTCGTGATGCGAGAGGCGCTCTTTCTGAAATCCTGGTCCAGGCCGACAGGCTGTGAGATTTGAGCCATGGTTGTCTCATGTCTGATCCGGAAGTGCCGCTTAACACTTGCTCACGAGGAACCGCACATCCTTCCAGGCAGTGCTTCGGGATGGCCCTTCAATTCGCCCGCCAAGGTCTGGTTCGAGCGAAGGGCCCGAATACGGAAATTCGCGGTGAATGCGAGCCAACGTTGGGGTCAACAGGGTGTCTTGATCTCGCTCGACGTGCCTCCTGCCGCGGGTACATAGCACTTCTGGGTGTAGTCGATCACCATGCGGTCCGCGTTGAAGCGCCAGCCCAGGGTGCGGATGGTGCGCTTCATGCGCGTGATCCAACCCCGCGGAAGGCCGTCGCGATCGCGCTGGTAGTACAGCGGAATCAACTCATCGTGGAGTACGCGGTAAAGGTCTTCGCCGTCGCGCTGGTCGTGTACGCTCATGTTGGAGTGAGTTCTGCCCGACCCGATGGCGAAGCCGTTCAGCCCGTCGTACGCCTCCGCCCACCAGCCATCCAGAACTGACAAATTCAGGCCGCCATTGAGGACAACTTTCTGCCCGCTGGTCCCCGATGCCTCCAGCGGCCGGCGCGGATTGTTCAGCCACACGTCGACGCCCTGCACCAGGAAGCGCCCGACGTTGATGTCGTAGTCCTCGATGAAGACGAACTTGTCGCCCAGTTCAGAGTCGCGCATCATCTGCGCAATCTGCTGCAGGACGATCTTGCCCGGTTCGTCATGCGGATGAGCTTTGCCGGCGAACAGGAACTGCACCGGCCGCTTGGGGTCGTTGATCATCGACGCCAGGCGCTTGATGTCCGCCAGCAGAAGATTGGCGCGTTTGTACGTGGCAAACCGGCGCGCAAAGCCAATGGTGAGAGCGTCGGGTGAAAGCATGTTGCCGAGGCGTGTGAGCGCGACCTGTGACTCACCGCGGCGCGCCGCCTGTTCCTGGGCGCGGTGGCGCGCGAAATCCAGTAGCTGCGATTTCAAGCTGAGATGCGTTTCCCAGAGCTCGCCGTCATCCACTTCCTCAATTGCAGCCCATGTGCGTTTGTCGCTTCCGCGATTACCCCATCCCACACCCAGATGGCGATCATACAGACGCCGCATCTGCGGAGCCAGCCAGGAAGGCACGTGCACGCCATTCGTGATGTGCCCAATCGGCACCGCATCTTCCGGTTTTTCGGGGTGGAGGCTCCACCACATGGAGCGGGATACCTCTCCGTGAAGAGAGGAAACGGCGTTGGCGCGGCGCGACAATTTCAGGCCCAGGACGGTCATGCAGAATGTCTCGTTATGGTCGTTGGAATAGACCCGCCCGAAGCCCATCAGGTTTTCGGCGGTGAGGCCCAGTTGATCGCGCAGGGGGCCGAGGTGTTCTTCGATGAGATCGGCGCTGAAGCGGTCGTGGCCGGCGGGAACCGGGGTGTGGGTGGTGAAGATGACTTCCCGCGGCACCTGGCTGGCGGCGGTCCTGAAATCGATGCCTTCATCTACCATCCGGGCACGGATGGCCTCCAGGACCGCGAAGCCGCTGTGGCCTTCGTTGAGGTGCAGAACCCCGGGGGTGATGCCCATGGCGCGCAGGGCGCGATAACCGCCCACGCCGAGCAGCAGTTCCTGGCGGATGCGGGTGCGGCCGTCGCCGCCGTAGAGGCGCGACGTCAGTTCCCGATCTTCCGGCGCATTGCCGGCTACGTTGGAATCGAGCAGGAGCAAGTCGCAGCGGCCCACGTCGACTCTCCAGACCTTGGCGCGGATGGAGCCCTTGCGGGTGGCAATTTCCACCAGGACCGGCTCGCCATTTTTACCGATGGCAATCTGCATGGGCAACTGTCCGATGTCTGTCTGCAGATATTCCTCGCGCTGCCATCCGTCCTGATCGAGGCGCTGCAAAAAGTATCCCTGTCCGTAGAACAGTCCTACGCCTACCAGCGGAATGTCGAGATCGGACGCACTCTTGATGTGGTCGCCGGCCAGGACGCCGAGGCCGCCGGAGTAGATCGGCAGCGATTCGTGGAGCCCGAATTCGGCGGAGAAGTAAGCCACGGGCCGGGGCCGCAGGACGCCGGCATTTTGCGCCCCCCACGCCTGGTCCGCATTGAGATATTCCTGCTGGCGCCGGTAACAGTAATTGATGCGGCTGTGGAGAACCAATTCGGTGGCGCGCTCCTCCAGTTCCGCGAGAGGAATTTCGGAGAGAAGGGCAATGGGGTTCTGATTCAGCTGGCGCCAGCGCACGGGATTCAGGTCGCGGAACAGGCTGATGCAGTCCGGATCCCAACTCCACCAGATGTTATTGGCGAGCGCCCACAGCCGTTCCTGTGCCGGGGCCACAAAGCGGTCGAGGGTGCGGGCGTCGCTGACGATGGGCGCTACCTGGTTGGCGGTCTCCACCAGCATGCGGATCTCGGTCTCGGTAAAAACGCGTTCTTCCCTGTTTTGAACAGTCAACACGCCCTGCAGAACGCCGCGATCGATGAGCGGCACGCCGAGAAAGGAGTGGTATTCCTCTTCTTCGGCTTCGGGGACAAACTTGAAGCGCGGATGCTTGATGGCATCGGGCACGGCTACCGGCAGTACCTGCTCAGCGACCAGGCCGGTGAGGCCTTCGCTGAGGGGCATGCGGATTTTGCCGATGCAGCGGGGATGAAGTCCAACCGTTGCGGCCAAGACCAGGGTTGAGCGATCCGGCTCCAGCAAATAGGCGGAGCACACGTCGGTGTGGAAACGCGTTGCAATCAACGCGACTACGTTCATAAGCGTTTCCGCGGGTTTACCTCTCTCGATCAGGCTGGTGATCTCTTCCGAGGTTAAAACGCGGCCTTCATTGATTTCGTGGGAATGGGGCATGGGCATTGCCTCCCGTTGGGAACCTTGCAGAAATGCGGTATCGACACGGACTCAAGCTTCGGACGAAACGAAGGCGACTTCAGCCTGAATGAGAAATTGGAGAAGACAGCTTGCTGTTCAGTTGGAATATGCAGTCTTAGCACTGGTTCTGATAGTGGTCGATCATACCATCCAACAGGTTTCCGGGCGAAAAGGTTTTCACCTGGATCCGGCGTTGAATGTTGGCATCGCCAAACATTGCCTGGGCCGATTGCAAACATGGTACGCACGGCTTCAACCGCGATGCTGCCGCCCGGCGTTCGGCGCCCGGAGAAAGCTACAATGAATCCGTGCGTAAAGTCCTATTGTTCCTGATTCTGATCGCCGTGGTGGCGATCGTTGTGGTCATGGTCCGTTCCGCTACCCCGGTGCTCGACCTCACTACTCCCGTCACGTCTCTCGGCCAGGCCACACCCATCTCCGTTCACGTGCGCGATGCGCATGGAATCAAGCGCGCCTCAGCAGTGGTGGAACAGAACGGTGCGCAGTACCAGGTGTGGCAGTTGAGCCAGGCCACCAAGGCGCCTGACAGCACTTGGAATTTCACGGCCGGCATCCGGTCAACGCCGCAACTGAAGGACGGCAAGGCGAAGCTGATCGTCGAAGCGGTCTCGAACGACCTGCGCGGCAAGAGCGCGCGCATCGAGAGCGATCTCAGCGTTGTGACGCAGCCCCCGACGGTCAGCGTGGACTCCGAGCAGCATTATCTGTATCTGGGCATGGCCGACCTCGCCACCTTCAATGTTTCCGGCGGATATAGCCAGGCCGGGGTGCGGGTCGGCGATCAATCTTTCCGCGCGTGGCCCATGCCGGGCGGCAAGAGCGGGCTCTTTTCTCTTTTCGCGTTTGCGTGGAACATGCCGGCAGGGACCATCCCGCTGGTATTCGCCTCGAATGGCGCGGGCAATGACGTCACCAGTCCCATCACCGTGCAGTTTCCAAAGAAAGAACAGCCGAAATACACCACCCACGAATTGCAGGTCAGCGACGCCTTCATGCAGAAAGTGGTGGGCGAGCTCGATCCCAACGGCTCCGGCGATCCTGTTCCGCGCTTTGTCAAAATCAACAGCGAGATGCGCCGCGCCAATAACAAGACGCTCGCCGATCTCCGCTTCAAGACCGCCGACCATTTCCTCTTTTCGCAGCCATTTACGCGCCAGTCGCACTCCCAGTCCGAGGCAACGTTTGCCGATTTGCGCAACTACATTTATCACGGGCAGAAGATCGATCAGCAGGTACATCTCGGTTACGACCTAGCCGTGACGCAGCATGTGGGGGTCGAGGCCTCCAACGACGGCAAGATCGTGTACGCCGCGCCGCTCGGCATCTATGGCAATTGCGTTGTGGTCGATCATGGCTACGGATTGCAAACCATTTACGGCCACATGAGCCACATCGATGTGCACGAAGGCGACATGGTGAAGCGCGGCCAGGTCATGGGACAGAGCGGCATGACGGGCATGGCGGGCGGCGACCACATCCACTTCGCCATGCAGTTGGATGGCGTGCAGATCGACCCTAAGGAATGGTGGGATCCGCATTGGATCCAGGATCACATTGCGCGCCGGGTTGATCTTCCGGGATTCAACGCGACCGCCGCGGGGAGCCCGGCTCCTTCTGCGCGCGCCGAACACAAGGCCGGCAAGCATCACGGCCGGCGCTGATGTTGCCGGGCGGTGTATTCGGAAAGTCCGCCGTCCCACGTACCTGACCCTGCTAAACGCGGATGTAACGCCGGCACTGCTGCGCTCACCTATTGAAATATCGGGTTGGCGGAACCCGGAAACGGGTTAGAATGGAGTGCGTTCGCGCGCCTTTCCATTTGCCAGCCGGAGGGGTTATGAGCGATTCTTCCCCGTTTGTCATTTCATTTCCCGGAAGTTCCGCAGCCGAAGCCAATCGCCTTGCCGACGATCTTGTGCGGGCCATTCGAAAGACCGACCGCCATGTAACGGCCGAACGGCGCCGCGATCGATCGGACACGCTGGATGGCGGCACAACCTTGGCCATCATTCTGGGAACTGCTTCGGTGACCGCGATCGCCCGGGGCATTGAAGCGTGGCTGGCGCGGCAGGGCACAAGAATTCAGATCAATAAAGACGGAACCGTGATCGCAACCAATCTGGACAGCCGCGATGCCGCCCGCATTGCTGAAGCGTTCAAGCCGCGCCCGTGAGACGCCATGCCCGATGATTCCGCATCCCGGACCCTCGCGATCCTTCTCGGAGCCAGCAAGTTTCCGGAATACCCAGCCTTGCTTAAAGGTCAGTTTTTTGAGGATTCGGCGAACGACTTGAAGAACTATTTGACCGATCCCCTGGGGCTGGCCTTGCCTCCGGAAAACGTGCTCTCGCTCTTCAACAGCAATCATGCGGCCTCGAAACAGATCGTAAAAATTGGCGACTTCCTCTTATCGAGGCGCCAGCAGTTTCTAAGAGAAGGTTCCGAAGACGAGAACCTCATCATTTACTACGTCGGCCACGGACTACCCGACGGACCGGCCCTTTGCCTGGCTGTCCGCAGTACCGACGTTCATCACGAAGGCGCCACCAGCCTGCGCGTCCGCGACCTTGCCCGATGCGTGACCGACCATGCCATTTTCATGAAGCGCATCATCATTCTGGATTGCTGTTACGCGGCAAGTGCCGTGAAGGAGTTTCAAGGGGGCGCGGAAGCCCACGCGCGGGTGCAGATTTTCGAGGAGTTCCCCAAGAAGGGAACCACGCTGTTATGTGCTTCCAACTCGACCGATCCGGCCCTGGCGCCCGAAGGCCTGGGACGCACGATGTTCACGTTGGGGCTCATTCATGCTTTGCGAAACGGGCACAAGGCCTGTGGAGAGCGGCTCTCGCTGAGGGACGTGTGCGATGTAACGCGGGACTATCTGATCACCCGGTTTCCGGAAAAGGCGGTCCGGCCCGAGGTGCATTCACCCGATCAGCGCGAGGGGGATGTAGCGCGCATTCGGCTATTTCCAAACCCTGCGTTCAGCAAAGCGAAAGTGGTGCGGCTGCCGGTGAAAACGGTGGTGCCGGCGGCGGCGCGAAAGATTCCGGCGGCTGCGACCGGAGAGGCGCGATCTTTGCCCAAGGCCAACTTACTGGCCGAGAAGACGGTTTTTGCAGAAAGACTGAAGAGTGCGAAGACAAGGGTGGAAGCGGACGGCGAACGAGACGCCGAAGAGAAGAAACGCGAAGCGCAGGAAGCCGCGGCGGAGCGGGTTCTGCGTGAAACGCGACGAATTCGCGCCGAACGGGCTGAACGGGCGCGGCTGGCGAAAGAACGGAAAGCGGACAACGGCGCACTCAGGCTGCCGGAACCACAACCGGCGATCCGTGCGAAAGACCCCCTCGCGGATTTCTTTACTACAGGAAAAAGGGACTTTGCGGTCGAGCCCGCCGAGTTCGGCAAGTCTGCGGGAAAAGTAGAACAAAACCCAGAGAAGCCGCTGGTCTTTCCTGTAGACCAACCCCCCGAGAAGTCGCTGGTATTTCCAATTATCGCAGTGATCCTGGCGAATGGCCTCGGCTACTTTGCCGGGGAATATCTGGCGTCCTCGACGCAGGGCCTCAGATTTTTAGATTCTCTCGGCGCGGTCGCGAGGTTCGCCGCGTTTTCCGTTTTGTATGGTGTCGGCGCCCTTGTCATTATGGGGATTGGTGTTGCACAATTCAGCCCGCGAACGAAATACACACTCGGTTTGATGTGGCCCGGATTTTCGATTGGCTACTATATCGTGGATCGTCATTTTACTCACCCGCCTTATTCGGTATGGCTGACTCTGTTGGGTCTCGCGCTCGGTTTCCTGGTCGCGTCTGCAATCTCTCGAAAAAAATGATTCTTGCAACGAGCTCCACTCTCGATCCGGCCCAACTCAAGCCAACACGGGGTGACATCTCCGCATCTGATTGCATGGCTGCGGAGCCCGTGAAAGGCTTGCGCGCGAAAGGGAAAACCAGACATGCCCGACCAGAAACAAGGACAAAACGAAGACGCAGTAAAGAAACTGATCGACGCTCTCAATGAAGACCTGGCCCGTGAATATCAGGCCATCATCGCCTATACGGTGTACAGCAACGTGCTGTCCGGCGCGAAATGGATGAGCATCGCCGGCGAACTCAAGAAACACGCAGCGGAAGAACTGCAACATGCACTCACCATCGCCGACCAGATCGATTACCTGGGGGGAATGCCCACCGCGACTCCCAAGCCGGTCAAACTCTCCGACAAGCCGGAAGAGATGATCCAATTCGACCTTGATAATGAAACCGAAACCATCCGCAACTATCGGGAGCGCGTAAAACAGGCGGAAGCGCTGGGCCACTACGCTCTGTCGGAAAAACTCCGCGAGATCATCACGCAGGAGCAGGAGCACCAGCACGACCTCGCCACCGCGCTGGGGATCGATGTGCCCAAGGTCCTGCCCGAGGGAGCTTAAGCTCGAGCCACGAATTGCGGGTGCAACTGTTTCATCGAGGGCTGCACCCGCGTTCGCGGTCCGATCGGCTCGGGCTTTGGCCACTCACCCGGTACAGCCGATCTTGACTTACGGCCCGATGGGGAGTTGATGCTTTATGCGATACTCAATGTGGCATGTTTAGAAGAATAGTTTTAAAGCTTTCCGGCGAGGCACTTGCAGGCGGACGCGGATTTGGCCTGGATGCCGAAAAAGTGGCCGAAATTACAGCGGAGCTGGCCGAAGTACACGCCATGGGCGTGGAGATCGCGGTAGTTGTCGGGGGAGGCAATATCTTTCGCGGCGTAGCCGATCAAGCCCGGGAGATGGACCGGGTGAGCGCCGACAACATGGGCATGCTTTCCACCATCATCAATGCCATCGCTTTGCAGGACGCACTGGAGCAGCACGGCGTGCAATGCCGGGTCATGACCGCAGTGTTCATGAACCAGATCGCCGAGCCCTACATCCGCCGCCGTGCCGTGCGCCATCTTGAGAAAGGCCGGGTCGTCATTTTCGCTGCCGGCATCGGAAATCCGTTCTTCTCCACCGACACTGCAGCCAGCCTGCGCGCCATGGAAATCAAAGCCGACGTGCTGTTGAAAGGAACCAAGGTCGAAGGTGTCTACAACGCCGACCCGGTACTTTTCAAGGACGCGGTGAAGTACGACGAGATTACGTATATGGAAATCCTGCGCCAGGGCCTGAAAGTGATGGACCTGACGGCGGTGAGTCTTTGCAAAGACAACAACCTCCCCATGATCATCTTCAACATGAATCAGCCCGGGAACATCCGGCGCGTGGTGATGGGGGAGAAGGTCGGGTCGCTGGTCACGGCGTGAAAGCAGGGATGAGGGACCAGGGTTCAGCGATCGCCCTGCACCAGTTGTCAGTGATCAGTGCTCAGAAGTCCTGGCGATGATATTGCTTGCAGCGACTGCGTCGGGCAGGGGAGCGGAGACGTCCAGGTAAGAGTGGAGATACGGAAGCCAGACCGGCTGAATGCGCTGACCGGCTTGCGTACGTTCGCCGCGATCAACATCGTTCTCTTCCATTTTTCAAATCCCAACTGGTTCGGGCTGCTGGCTCCCGTGGTGAATGCCGGGTACGCTTCGGTCAGTTTCTTCATACTTCTCTCAGGATACGTGCTGGCGTATAACTACGCGGCCCGCGCGCGCTCGGGCGAACTCGACACGGTGCGCTTCTGGAAAGCGCGGTTCACAAGGCTCTATCCCATTTACATTCTGAGCTTGATCCTGGCGTGGCGCATGATTCCACAGGAGTATGCGACGCACACGCACAAAATGTTCTGGCTGGGGATGGTGCTGACGCCGCTGCTGCTGCAGGGATGGGTGCCGGAACTGGCTACCTTTGGCAACACCCCGGCTTGGACCATGTCGGCCGAGTCGTTCTACTACTTTCTGTTTCCGTGGATGCTGCGATGGAAGCGGCCGGATACGATTCCGCCGATCCTGGCGCGACTGGCCGGAGTATGGATGTTGGGCTTGATCCCGGGCACGCTCTACATTGTTTTCAATCCCGATGGCATTGCGCACCCGGATCGCTTCAGCACCGGGCAATGGCTGCAGGCGCTCAAGTTCACGCCGCTGCCCCACCTCGCCAGTTTTGTTTTCGGCGTGCTGCTGGCGCAGCTCGATGAGTTGATCCCGCGCGGCGGCCGAACGCGCCTGCTTTTAGGCATCGCCGGATTTTCAATCACGTTTTTCCTATTGTGGCTGGGCTCCGACATTCCTTACGCCATCATTCATGACGGCCTTTTGATGCCCCTGTTTGGCTGCGTGATCCTGGGACTGTCCGGCGACAACCTGATGGCGCACGCCCTTGGCGTGCGTCCGCTGGTATTTGTTGGAGAGGCGAGCTATTGTCTTTACCTGTTGCATTTCAACTTCTGGAATCTGATCCATGACACGCACGTGCTGGACAAGTTAGGGCTGGCGCGATTCGATCCGTGGATCAGCTATGCCATACTGGTCACCCTGGCGCTGGTGGCGCTGCACTTCGTTGAGAAGCCCGCGCAGCGACAACTGCGCAAGTGGATGGGAGCTTAGGCGGAATGGACAAGGCGGTTCCAGGCCATTAAGTCACGAGAATGTGCAACTTCTAATTTAGCTCCGGGTTCCAACTGAGTAGCTTGATCGCTCTCGAAGCTTTTATCGGTCAGTGAGATTTGAACCTCACGCATGCTTACGTGTTCCGCTCGATTTTTTGGAACAATGCCGTCAAGAAAAACCAGGAGGTTTTCAATGCGACTACTCAAATCAGCACGTTGGCTTTTGCTCGCGCTGCTTCTTTCGTTAGTTCCCGCGTCCTCTTTTGCGGGAGTGTTTATCAGTGTTGGTTTCGCTCCGCCGGTGCTGCCGGTATACGAACAGCCGGTTTGCCCTGAGCCCGGACTGATGTGGTCTCCGGGGTACTGGGCGTATGGGGACGATGGCTATTACTGGGTTCCGGGCGCATGGGTTCCGGCGCCGTATGAAGGCGCCTTGTGGACGCCTCCTTACTGGGGATGGTCGGACGGTCTTTATGTTTTCCATGAAGGCTACTGGGGCCGCCACGTGGGCTACTACGGCGGCGTGAATTACGGATTTGGATACATGGGCATCGGCTTTGTGGGCGGAGCCTGGCGGGGACACGAATTCGCATACAACACGGCGGTGGTTCATGTGAACGAGCGGTTCGTACATACAACCTATGTCGATCGCACGATCGTGGAGAGAAACACTATTGTGAACGACCGGCACGTGGCCTTCAGCGGCGGCCCGGGCGGCATCCGGCATGAGCCGGGGGCCGAGGAACGCGCGGCAATGCACGAATCGCATGTGGCGCCCACGTCGTTCCAGCAGCAGCATATCCAGGCGGCGCGTTCCGATCATCAATCGTATTTCAAGGCCAATAATGGACGTCCGCAGAATGTGGTAGCGGCCCGTCCGCTGCCTGCTGAGCATCACGCGGCGCCGGTGGGCGGAGCGCCTGTGGGCGGTGGCAATGCGGCGCGCGGTAACTATACCGGAGGCAACGCGGGACGGCCCGCATCGCAAGGCCAATTGCAGAATCGCCCCGCACCGCAGGGGCAGTACCAGAACCGTCCTGCGCAACAGGGTCAGTACCAGAATCACCCCGCGCCGCAGGTGCAAAATCAAAGCCGACCCGCGCCGCAGTATCAAAACCAAAGCCGGCCCGCACCGCAGCAAAGTCAAGGCCGTCCAGCGTATCAGCAGCCGCAATCGCGACCGATGCCGCAACCGCGTAACGAATCGCAGCCGCGGCAGGCTCCTTCCCGACCCGAACCGCAGGCGCGGCCGGAACCTCGTGCGGCTCCGCAACAACATGCGGAGCCAAAGAGAGAACCGCACAAGTAACGACCTAAATTGGACGATCAATCGGGGAGTGCAACAGGCCCGTGGGGGATTCTCCACGGGTCTTTTGCGTGTGTATCAATCACCAGCTTTTAAAGGTGCGAGGGGGTTATCAAGTAGTAACAAGTGTGCCCAAACAGCGATGGAAAACTATCAACGCAGGACGATAGTCAATTTTGCCGAGTTTGGGCAATGGGCATATTCAGAAAACGAACCAATCGGGTAAGTGATTTAATTTGTTGAAGATGCTGGATCCTGTAAAAATGGCGAAATTTGTGTCTTTGATGGATTTGCGTTTTTGTGCACAGGGGCACATGCGCAAGTTCCTTTTTATGAGGCGGTTACGGGCAATTTTATGCGCTTTGCAGGCAGCTGATTTTAGTCGAATTTTGACAGATTTTTGACTTTTCGATTTTCACGAACGGCTGGGGGGCTTGATTTTGCTGGGGAAAACCGAGAGGCGAGCCATTACTCCGCGTGACGGAGTCCCGCAATTTCGATTTCAAGACCGCCGAAGTCGGGATGGTCGTTGGGCCGGATGCGATACGCGATATCGACAAGGCTGTTCGAGGCGAGATTGAGATCGAGACAGCGCGAGGCCCAATCCCATCCCACGGCACGCATGACACCGTGGCTGCCATGGGCGACGGGTTCCTGCACCAGTTCGAGGCGGAGGTGGCGGTCTTTCATAATGCGCGGGGGCGAAGCGAGACGCGCCTTGTAAGACACGAAGAGGGGCTCGGGATTGCCATGACCGAGAGGTTCCAGCTTGCGCAGCCATCCGACGAGAACCGACGTGATGCGATCGAGCGGGAGGTCGGCATGAATGCGGAGGAGTTGTTCGGGCTGGCGCGCGGCGAGGCGCTCCGCGGCATGGAGGCCGAGGCGGCGCTTCAACTCAGGCAGGCGGTCAGCGGGCAAGGCGAAGCCGACGGCAAAGGCGTGTCCTCCGAAACGGGTGAACAAGTCGGCGCAGGACTCGAGGGCTTCAAGCAATTGAAAGCCGTCGACGGAGCGGCCGGAGCCATAGGCGACGTCGTCTTCGACGCTGACAACGATGGCGGGCTTGGCGGTGCGTTCGACGACGCGGGAAGCGAGGATGCCGATGACTCCGCGATGCCACCCGTCCCCATCGACGACGAGGAGGCGCGCGCCGGCAAGTTCGATGTCGTCGGCGAGGCGCGATTCGATGACGGAGAGGGCGGCGGCTTCAACGTCGCGGCGCTGGCGATTGAGCGATTCGAGCTTGTCGGCCAATTGGTGGGCGCGCGCCGCGTCGCGAGTGCAGAACAGCTCGATGACTTCGGAGGCAACATCCATGCGTCCGGCGGCATTGATGCGGGGGGCGAGGCGGAAGGCGATATCGAAGGCGGTGAGTTCCCGGGCCGCGGGATCGAGCAGGGCGGCGGCAAAGAGGGCGCGCAGTCCGGCGCCGACGGGGCGGCGCAACTCGCGCAGCCCGAGCGCGGCGATGGTGCGATTTTCGCCGCGCAGGGGCACGGCATCGGCGATGGTAGCGATGGCCGCCATCTTGAGAAAGCTAGGCAGTGTTTTTTCGCGCGTGCGGGAGTGGTCGCGCCGTTCCAGGAGTGCCTGGGCCAGTTTGAGAGCGATGGCGGCGCCGCACAAAGATTTCTCGGGGTATTGGCAGCAGGGCTGGTTGGGATTGAGAATGGCGAGCGCGTGGGGAACCGAATCATCAGCCTTCAGCAAGTGATGGTCGGTGATGATGAGGTCGAGGCCGAGGCGGCGCGCGGTCTCCGCTTCAGCGAAGGCGCGCATGCCGGTATCGACAGTGATGACGAGGCGCACGCCGTCGGCGCAGGCAGCCTCAAGCACGCTGGATTGGAGGCCGTAGCCCTCAAGAAGGCGATGGGGCACATGAAACCGCACCAGGCCACCGAGCATCTCGATGGTGGTTTTCAAGAGCACCACAGCAGTTGTTCCGTCGACGTCATAGTCGCCGTAGAGGAGGATGGGCTCGCGCGCGGCGATAGCACGCTCCAGGCGCTGGACGGCGGTGATCATGCCGTGGATGAGGAGCGGGTCGTGCAGTTGGGAGAGATCGGGATTGAGGAAGGCGTGCGCTTCCGGCGCCTGGGTGACGCCGCGCGCCAGCAGCAGTTCTGCGAGCACGAGGGGAATGCGTGCGGCCTGCGCCAGCGCGGCAGATTCTTCAGGATGCGGGGGGGTAATCACCCAGCGTTGGGGGGGGTAAATACGCGCAGAAGCGGATGCGCCGGCGATGGCGGCCCCCGTACTCACGGGAGTTATTCGTCCTCGTCGCCGGTGCCGTTGTGGGCGTCGTCGATGACGATGTCCTGGAAGCTCTCGATGTCTTCAAGCAGGGCCTGGTAGCGCTCGTACCATTCGGTGGTGGTTTCGTGCATGAACACGAGACCCTGGTGAACAAAGCCGAGCTGGATGTAGCCGAGCATGTCGGCATATTTGCGCAGCCACTGCGCCTCGACCAGTTCCGTCGCTTCTTCATCGGGGAAGTTCATCTCCCCGGCTTCTTCGATGAGGGCTTCGAGCTCTTCGCGCTCCAGAGACATCTCGCTGAAGGTGACGAAAGGCGCACCGACGTGTTTGGCCATTTCGACGAAGTCTTTCCAGGCTTCGGGATTGTCTCCGTCCTCCCAGAGGATGGAGGGGATATCTTCTGTGACGTAACCGGGGAGACGGCGCATGCCATGGCCTTCGATAAAGGCCACCATGTCGTCTTTCAGAGAAAGGAGATTATCTTTGCTCATATTCAATGACTCATTCTCGCAGATACGGGCGGGTGGGCCGCAGTGATTGTGGAAACCTTTTTTTCTTGCGCGCAGCGGTTAGTCTGGAGACAGGAGGATTATCCGGATTGCCACCCTACGAGCACCACGTTTTTGTTTGCCATAATATCCGACCCGCAGGAGCGCCTCGTCCCTCGTGCACGGCGGACGGAAAGAGCGATTTGCATACACAGTTGCAACAACTTACTAAAGCGGCGGGCTTGGGCGACAAGATCCGCATCAACAAGTCGGGGTGCCTGGACCAGTGCGAGCACGGCCCGACGGTGGTGGTCTATCCGGAGGCGGTGTGGTATGGATTTGTGCGGCCGGAGGATGCGGCATCGATTGTGGAAGAACACCTGGTGGGGGGACAGCCGGTGGAGCGGCTGCGCCTGGCCGATGAATGTGTGAATACGAAGAGCTGCCCGCACCGGGGTTGAGGCCTGGAGTTTCGATCGCCGGGTTGGGGAAGAGGAATCCATATGTGAAGAAGTGAAAGTTGAGTTTCGCCCTTTCCGCAGAAAGAAACGGAAAGGGCGTGGCATCGAAGGGGCTGGCGAATCGGGCGCACTGTATACGGATTTAAGACAGTGAACGAGGCAGAAGTTTCTTAAGTACCTGGCCGGGGCCGGTTTGAAACTGAGCCGGAGTGATGGTCGGGCAGGGTTCTCCGATATGCAATGCGGAGGACTCTTCGATGCGAAGGACGGGGCTGGCAGTAACCCTTGCGGCATGGGCACTTTTGTTGCCGAGGATGGGGGCGGCGGTTGGAGACATGGGAGCGCCGACGGCTTTGGCGAACGTGCATGGCGAATATCTGCTGACCTTCGATCTGAGCGGCGTGACGGCGCTGCCTGCGGGCACGACGCTGAACTGCAAGGCGCGGGTAATTCCCAACGGGCCGGGCGGAGGGGCTTCCCACGTGGAACCGGCGTCGGGCCGGAGCGGGATGGGGCAAGCGAAGTCCAAGTGCAGCGTGGAGGTGCCGTATTCGTGGATGGCGGATGTGCAAAAGGGGGCGTCGCTGAGCTACGAGATCGAAGCGGTATCCGGATCCGGAACGCGCGTGTGGGCAGCGGCGCAGCAGGGAATTGGCGTGGGTTTCGCACCGGTGGGCGCAATTTTGCAGGTGAACTTTGCCTGGCATTTCTGAGAAGCGGGGGAGGTCTTGCGGAACCTGCTGTGATCGCATTGCAAATCTGCGGCTTGTACGGTGTACATGAGGCGGCCCAGTGCGATATCCTCACACCTAGTCCATGATTTTCTCCCGCGAATATATTGGTTATCTGGGCCGTCGTACGGTCAAACACCTAATCGACGCCAAACTGATCACCACGAGCAACTTAAAGGCGACCGAGGCGCGCGTCTCCGAAGGCCTGATCGAAGAGCTGTCCCTGGAAGACCGCATCAATGAAGAGGTGCGGGTGATTCTGGAGGCTTATTCGGAAGAGATGCGGAAGTCGGGCGCGCAGTACGCCGAGATGTTCAAGAAGGTGAAGGGCGAGCTGGCGCGCAAGTACAAGGCGGTGCTATGAGGATCAGCCGCGACAAGTTGAACAAGCTGGCTCACACCGTGGCCGATACGCTGGCCGATATCCATGAAGTCGGCTTCATGGAAGACCGCAACACGATCCGCCAGGAAGCGCGCAAGGCGCTGGAACAGCTTTTGACGCAGGAGGCTGCCATCGACACTGCCGCGCGGCTGAAGATCGCGTCGCAGCGCAAGATCATCCTGGAAGGCTCGCAGGAGTGGGAGATCCTCTACCGCAAGTACTATAACGAGGAAGTGCGGAAGCTGGGGATCTGAGCCGCCGCGGTCGAGAATTACTACTTCAAAGCCCGATCATTTTCATTGCGAACTGAGCTTGCTCTTCGACTGGAGCGAGAGGCAGAGGGACGAGTTCGTAATCCAGCGATAGGTAGAAATCGACGAGAACATCGTAAGTGGCCTGGGCCTCGGCGAAGTTCTGCTTGCGCTCGCGATCCTGAATGAAGATCTGCTGCCAGGGCGGCGCGACGAGTACGCGAGGGTTATAGCGGAAGAGCTGCCCGGCTTTGAGCATATGCGGCGGAACGGGCAAACCACAGAGGCGAAGGTAGGCGGGGACGTCCGGCACTCCGCGATCGAAGAGGATGGGTTCGTTGATGGCAGCGGCATCGCGGTAAGAACGCAACTCCCAATTCAACATGAGCTCCGCGAACTGGGCGCGATCGGCCCAGGGCAACGCATCGCCGCCGATGGCGAGCTGATCCTGAATGATGGCGCGTCCGGCTTCGGGCATGGTAGCGATTCCGCGTGCGGCAAGAGCCTGGAGCAGGGTGCTCTTTCCGGTGCCTGGGCCGCCGGTGAGGATGAAGAGGCGATGCGGGTCGGGTCGGATCATGAAGATTCTCTCCGCGTTTGGTCCACCGGCGGCGAATAGGGCCGCAGACCACTGGATTCGATTCGATGCCGATGTGCGCGCGGCTTTGGCTCGCGGGGGAATTTTTGTTAGAGTAGACAAGTGGCCGCAATGGCCATCCCCCGCAAGTGTGGCGCTATCGTCTAGGGGTTAGGACGTGAGATTCTCAATCTTAAAACACGGGTTCGATTCCCGTTAGCGCTACCAGAGCACATTGTGAAGAAGTCGCGAGCGGGGCCTGGTTGCCATTCCCATCGAGTGTGCCCTTTATTGCGGAAACTGTGAAAACAGTCTCGACATCCGCCGCGCAGCGCTGTGGATTCTGCGGATCGGGGGACATAGCTCGATTGGTTACCCCGATTCCAGGGCCATGGGATTGGCATCGGATGTCAACCTGTCATGATTTCTGCAACGACCGAGGAAGTGCTTGGGGCGGCCTTGGTATTTGGTGTCTTGCTCTTAGCGCGCGCCTCTGCCTGCACAGCCTTGGCGGCGGCGGCCATCTCGGACTTCGCCCGATCCAAGGTCTTTTTGAGCTGGAGGTGCGCGGAGACAAAGTCGACCAGCGTTGCAGGCAGATTCCCATCAAGTTCGTCCGCCGTCCCCTTGATGGTTAACGGTGTCGTGAGCGCGGCATTCTTGCCATCCTTGAGCTTCTGCGGGATGACGTTGACGCGAATCTGGTCATCTTCGATGCGAGTGACGGGCAGCAGAATCGCGCGCTGCCGCAGGTAAGGAGAAAGCTCTTTGAACATGGGTGTCTCCGGGTCAAGCTAATCGAGTGACTTCCGTATTCTGCGACTATGTGGAGGTAGGCAGAGTCGGCCGGGCATGACTTCAGGAACGCGATCGGGGTTTTCCGCGCGTCTTTCTGCTTTGCTCCGGCGACACGATGATTGGATTTCACTTTTGAAGACCGGAAAAGCAGTCGAGTATTGTAGTTTGAGCGAATCAGGTGTAGTCCTCGGGGCCGGCCTGGAGAGGATCACCGGGCCGCGAAAGTAGTAACAAGTCGGTAATTTCGCAGCTGCCTGCAAACCACTCCGAACTCGGAAATACTCGTTCTGCCACTGTAGCTCCGCCCTCGGCGACTTCAACCACCGCGAACGCCGCTTCGGCGCCATTCCTGTCCGCATCCCCCGACCAATACAGCCAACGAAACGCCAGGCTTTCGCTTTTTCCGGTCTCCCGTCCGAAGCTGCGTAGCGCGGGCGAGGGCGCTAGGGCGACCAGGTAGACAGGTCGTGCGGCCGTTTCGAAGCGCCTCTCTACCAGCCCGCGAATTTTTGTGAGCCCTGGCGTATCCATCTGCTCCGAACCTGCATCCAACCGTCCTAACGTGGACTGCCTTCGTCGCACGGCTGGTTAATGAAAGACGTGCTCCCGAAATGCGAAGTTCTTTATCCCATTTCCTGTAGCCGTGATGAACGCGTCTTCAAGATGTTCGCCCTGTATTCAGCGGCGACGTTGAGTGGCATTGACCGGGCGCCAAGATCATCCTGAAGATTTATTTAGACTCGGAGAATCCATGCAATAGACCGCATTGAATCTCCGGATTCAATTCACGCAAGAACGCAGGGCGAATCTCCGCAATTGCGGTGTTTAAGAGATCGCGGCGATAGCGTTCGCCCTCTGCAAGCATTCGTCTACCTTCCGATAAGCTCATCTGCGCCATGGAGCGCAGGTGAGGGAGACACTTCGCGAGATTTCTTTCGCGTCAATTCCCGGCACTGCCGGACTTTTGGAGGATACGATGCAAACATTCCGCAAAGACCTGTGGTCATTCACGCCCGATCGCTTAACCCAAGCACGACACGGCTATATCGAGCGCAGAGTCGCAATTCTGCTCGCGATTCTCACGTTGTTCATCAGCCCCTGCCTGGCCCAGGTTGAAAGTGGAACCATCGCCGGCACGGTCGCCGATGCAACGGGTGCTGTGATCCCTGACGCCGCCGTCACGGTGACAAATGTCGCCAGCAACGTCAAGCGCACCACACAGACCTCTGGCACCGGATCCTATTCCGTTGTCGGATTGGCACCGGGCACCTACCAGGTCTCGGTCGCTTCAGGGCAGTTCAAGCCTTACACCGCCAACGTCGAGATCACCGTGGGTGGCCATGTGACGCTCGATGCCAAGCTCTCCGTCAACACCAGCGCGACCCAAGTGGAGGTCCTGGCGGAAGGCGGGTCTTCAGTAAACACGCAGACACAAGAGCTGTCGCAGTTGGTCGACTCCGAGCAACTCGTATCTCTTCCAAGCCTTACCCGGAATCCGTATGACTTTGTAGCGATTTCCGGGAACGTGTCGAACGGCGATGCGTCGAACTCGGGGAGTTCTACGTCGGCCGTGGCGATGAATACGAACTCTCAAAATTCCACTACGCGCGGCGTGGGGTTCAACATTAACGGCCAGCGCTCGACCGGTACAGAGATTCTCCTGGATGGCGTTGAAAACATCGAGTTGTTCAACGACCAGATTGGAACCTTTGTACCGCTGGATTCGGTGCAGGAATACCGTGTGGCGACCAGCAACTTTGAGGCGCAGTTCGGGCGGGCGTCGGGCGGTGTGGTGAGCGTGAGCACGAAGGCTGGAACAAACTCGCTTCATGGGACGGCCTGGGAGTACAACCGCCTGTCGGCGTTCACCTCGAATACGGAGACCAACGATCAACTGGGCTTGAACAAGGGAACCTTTACGCGAAACCAGTTTGGATTTGATGTGGGTGGACCGATATTGAAGAACAAGCTCTTCGGCTTCGGAAGCACGGAGTGGATACGGGTTCGGAGCGCCGCGAGCCTGACGTCGGGCGTGCCGACACCGGAGTTTCTGTCTGTCGCGGCACCGAACATTCAAAATTTCTTCAACCAGTATGCTGGGGGCAAGAAGTTCAATTTCGTTCAGACCTACCCGGCGACACAAATTTACGGCGCCTCGGGGACTGCCGTGCCTGCAGGCCTTGATCCTGCAACGCCGACGATGGGAATCGTTTCTTACACCGCACCAACGAACGCGGGCGGCGGACTGCCGGGAAATACATACAACGTCGTGGTTCGTGTGGACTATAACCTTGGCGACCAGACGCAGATGTTTGGCCGGTTTGTGGAGTATCACGAGGTGGATCAGCCGGGCACGCAGTTTGCGTCCCCATATTCGCAATACGACGTGGGCGCGACTGCGGAGAACCAGGCTTACCTATTCAGCCTGTCGCATGAATTCAGCGGTTCTCTTGCGTCCGCGACGAAGCTGAGCTTCAACCGGTTCAATTTGTTTAACTCCTACCAGAGTAGCTTGCAGAACACGCCGTCACTTGCTGTTTCACCCAACGCCCTGGTCCCCGGAACGGGCTCGTTGATTCTATTGCCGGGTTTCTATTCGCAAAATCCGGCGGCGGTCGGCGGCCTGCCCTTTGGTGGTCCACAGAACCAGCCGCAGATCAACGAGGACCTGAGCTGGGAAAAGGGCAGGCATTCGTTGCAATTCGGGGCGCAGCTTAATTACGTCCAGGAAAACCAGGCGTACGGCGCCTATGCGCAGGCCGCAGAACAACTTGGAAATAACCGGGCTGCCGGGTTGACGAATCTGTATACAGGAAACCTGTTTCTGTTCGAGGCGGCGGGCCAGCCGAAGGGTGCGTTGCCGTGCGTGAGGAATCCGTATACCGGAGCTTTGACACCGACAACCAGTTGCTCGGTGACTCTGCCAACGGGTTCCCCAAGCTTCGCGCGCAGCTACCGGTTCAAGGACTGGGCTGTGTATGCGCAGGATTCGTTCAAGGCGACGCCGCGACTCACGGTGAACTTTGGGCTTCGTTACGAGTACTACGGCGTGCAGCACAACAACAACCAGAGCCTGGATTCGAACTTCTATTTCGGCCCTGGCACTTCCATTCCTCAAACGGTGAGAAGTGGACAGGTCTTCACGGTACCGAACAGCCCGATCCACAAATTGTGGAATCCGAGCTACGGCACAGTTGCGCCGCGCGTCGGATTTGCGTTTGATGTCTTCGGCAATGGACGGGATTCGATTCGCGGCGGGTATGGGCTCTCATATGAGAAGAACTTTGGAAACGTGACCTTCAACGTGATCCAGAATCCACCAGCTTATGCCGTGATCGTGTTCAACAATGTGACCGTGACGAACTCGAATCTGGGACCGTTGGCTGGATCCTCGGCACCCTTGAGTTCGCCCTGCTACCCATCAGTCTGCCTGCCTCCAACCAGCCTCCGGAACGTTGACCAGAACATCAAGACAGCACAAACACAGTTCTACAGCATGGCAGTGGAGCACCAGATGACGCACAACGCGTTCGTTTCACTGGAGTATGTGGGTGCGCGCGGTATTCACCTCTATGACATCAAGAACTACAATGGGTTGGGCGCCGGGAACGTGACACTTGGCGATCCGAATGTGGATCCCGTTACCGGGGAGTACGGCCTGACACGGCTCAATCCTCAGTATTCCAACATCAATAATCGGGGTTCCGAAGGAGATTCGTACTACAACGGAATGAATGTCCAGTTCCAGATGACAAACCTGCGTAACACGGGTCTGACCGTTGTAACGAATTACACGCTCGCGCACCAGATGGATGATTTGAGCACCACGTTTTCGGAGAGCAACAACGCATTCAGCCTCGGGTATACAGATCCGTTTAACCCGGCGCTGGACCGCGGGAACGGCGACCTGGATGTGCGGAACAGACTCACGCTGGCTCCGATCTGGGCGACGCCGTTCTTCAAGAATCGGAACAACCTGAAGGGAGAGGCGCTCGGAGGGTGGCAGGTGGCAGGTATCTACACCGTACACACGGGAACGCCGTTCTCGTACTACGATCTTACGAACAACTATTCCGGGTACAATATTGCGCGGTACACGCCACTTGGTGCAGTTACCAGACACACATACAAGTCGATTCCAAGTGGAGTAACGGGGGGAGGAAACAACTCTTACGTGATCGGTCAGCTTCCCGCTGCGAATTCATGGGGGAACTCGAATCTTTTGCCCCCAAGCTCCGCTAATCCAACTATGCCGGACCCAGGTTATCCAAACGGTATCTCAGACTGGGGCCCGTTCCCGCGCAATATGATCCAGCGAAATTCGTTCCGCGGGCCTGGGTACTGGAACTTGGATCTGCAGGTGACCAAGACGTTCCCGATCCATGAGCGGATGAACCTGGAGTTCAGGGCCGAGGGGTTCAACATCTTCAACCACCACAACCTGTTCCTGCAGGAAGGGTTGAACGATGTCTCCAGCAACTCCTTCGTCGACCCGGCAACTGGTCTGTCGTATCCGCAGGTGATTGCGTCGAAGGGCGGGATCGGCAACAACGGCGGTGCGAACGATGAACGGCGGTTCGGGCAGTTCGCTTTGAAGTTCGACTTCTGAAGAGTTCGCCGTTCGTAGTTGTTCACAGTGGACGATGAAAACGGGAGCCTTGGGCATTGGCGACGCGCGCCCAATCGGGCGCGCGTCGCCGGGCTGGCCCCGTGCGACTGCGCTTTGAATTTGCCGTCCCGAGTGCACATCGCGCAGGCAGGTTTTCGACGATTTGGTTTGTAGCAAGATTGATGGAGCGACTGTCGAAAACTAACCTAGCCTCGTGCACCGCTTGAGTCGGATCGGTACTGACATGTCGGCAAATGTCAGGAAATGTCTAGCTTACCCGCTTCACGTCATGGCGTACTGCGTTCTGTACCCTTTTTCGCCCCAAAATCTTGCTGATCGCCATTTCGCATGTCCTCGATGAGAAAAGTGCGGGCGCGCGGATCTTAGCGCTCGTCAGTTGGCGAGCAAATCTTCTGGCTTATGAGCCGGATGGGGTCGATTGAAAGCGGAAAGCCCAGCGCCCTATGCTAATACGCGAGCATCTGAGCCCATCGTGCCCCGGCATTTGGAAACACACTTTCGAAATGCCGGGGCATTTAAGGTGACGGATCAGTACAGTTAAACCCGCGGAGGTAGATGCTCCTGACTCCGCTGGTTGATGTTATTGGCCTCGATTGAACTCCACCTCGGTCTGGAAGGTTCCAGTGTGGTAAGTGGACGAACTCCAAGGAATGCGCAGATGCCACTCCGTATTGGGATTGCACCCCACGATGCTGACCGTGAATGTGGCGCTTGCCGTTCCCCCAGCCGGTATGTCGCCGAGCGCGATCGGGAATGCGCCGGGCGCCGTGATGACCGGGCTGCAGGAAGGTCCTGAATCCTGGCTGAGCGAGAGGCTGTTGATCTGGGTTGAGTACGCCGGTCCCACATCGCCGTTTGTGGCCGTGAGCGTGATCGTGCGAGAATCGCGCTGACCTGCTGAAATACTGGACGTAAACTTCAGCCCATATCCCGGAAGCTTCGTTTCATCCACGATGCCCCAGTAAGCGGGCTTGGCCTGCAATCCCATGTCGAAGGGCAGCGGATAGTCCGTCCGCGTGACCGGAAAACTATCCAGCCACGTGTCATCATCGGCCATGCCCCAGATCGTAACCCCGGTTAGTTTATCTTTTTCGCGCCGGAACAAGTCGAAGTACTTCTTATAGAGCCACCCCTGCTCCGCGAGAACTGACGGAGGAACGTTGGCGCCGTAGTTTGAAGTAACATCTCCGGCGTTGTAGACACTGACATCCAGTTCCGTAACTTGCTGCTCGATGCCGGGCAGAGCTTCGTGTACGGTGTCGATGGCATTGCGCATCGCATCGACGCTGGGATAGTTAATCGAGTTGTGCATCTCGTGGCCGATGGCGTCGATCGGAATTCCCCGCGAGCGAAGATCGCGGACGACCTGCACCAGGCATGCGAGACGCGCCGGATCCGTGGTGCTGTAGTCATTGATGAAGAGCTTCGTGCCCGGGGGCGCATATTGTCGCGCGGCCGTGAGCGCCACATCGAGATAGCCCTTGCCCAGCACGTTGTAGAACGGGCCGTGAACCAGGCAGTCCGGTTGGGTTGGGTCGAGCGGCTCGTTCACCACATCCCACGCATACACTTTATTGCCGAAATGCTGGACTTCGCTCTGGATGTGCTCCTGGATATTGGCGGTAACGACCGCCTGGTTGGCGGCCGAATTCGTCCCGTCCCCTGTGGCATATGCCGGAGTCTGCGCGCCTGTCGCCCACACCAGGTTGTGACCGCGAATGCGCATGTTGTTGCACACGGCCACTCCCACCTCGGCATCGGCCGGCGCGAAGTTATAAGTGCCTTTGGTGTCTTCGATGGAACTCCACTTCATCTCATTACCTGAAGTAATGCTGTCGAAGTGTTTTGTCAGCAGCTGTTCATGCGGGCCCGAAAGGTCCGCGGAGTCAATCGCCGCGCCAATCGGGAAGTAGGCAGAGAGAGTCTGGTAAATCGACGGTATATCCGTCTGAATGGTGGGCGGCGCAACATAGGTTAACTGGAAATCATCAACGTAGAAAGAAACCAGGTCGTTTCCAGTCGAGGGTACGGTCTGGAAGTAGAGCGTGGCGGCGCCGGTGTCGTATGCGCTCGACATGTTGTATCCCATCACGCTGACCTGGTGCCACTGGCCGTCGGCTGCCACGGTCACGCCCGGATAGCTGGTCACGCTGGGATAGCTCGTGTTCCCGCTCAGCGTCGTCTGCAGGCTGATGTTGATCACGTGGCTGGAACCATCCGCCGGAGTCAGCATCACCCAGGCGCTGATGTTGTACCGCGAGCCGTTGTACATCTTGTTGCTCACGTTGATCACCGGCCCATCCCAATTGGCAATGCGGCCGGCGGTCAGCAGGCTGTGCGTTCCACTGTGTGCCGCAGAGGTCGAGTTGCTCACGGTGGATTGGCCGGAGCGCGAAGCCCAGCCATCCAGGCCACCGTCTTCAAACGTAGAAGAGATGCCGGAGTTGTCCTGCTGGCTGGGGCTGGGTGGCGCAGGCGCCAGTTCGCTTATCACCACGTCGCTCACGTAGAACGAATCCGTGGCACTACTGGACTGGACGTAAAGAGTCAGCCCGGTTGGCGGGCCCGGCTGATTGCTGAACGTGAATGTGCCCTGTACCTTCGTCCATGCGGAACTGGAGAGAGCGCCCGATGTAGCAATGTTCCCGTAATCACCGCTCGTGGCACAGTCCGCGGTCTTCGTAGAAAAAGTCACGGTGGGGTTACTGCTGTCGGCGGCTGCCAGCAGGACGTACGCGCTCACCTGGTAGGTAGCCCCGGCTGCAAGATTGGGCACAGTAAGAAGGTTAAGGCTCGGTCCCATGTAACCGGCAGTGCGGTTGGTGGTGAGCAGGGCGTGCGAGTCACTGTTGGGATCGAGGATGGGTGGCGCGGCATTGGTGAGCGTGGGCGATCCGAACGGCGTCCATCCGTCCAGTCCGCCGTCGCCGAAGGTGTAGGTGGCAATAGGTGTTCCGCCGGGAGGCGGAGCAATTTGAGTTATAACCACATTATCAAGATAGAAAGACTGCGCGCTCGTGGCGCCTACCAGTTGCGCATAGAGGGTTAGCCCGTTCTCCGTGGTGCTGGGTGTGTACGCGCCCCCGATCTGCACCCATGCAGAATCGTTCACCGCTACCTGGTAGGAGCCAATGGTGTCGTAACAGCTCCCTCCCGAACAACTGGCATCCGTTCGTTTCATGGTGAAGTTAGCGTTGCCCGCGGCTTCGCCCGTAGTAAGACGAACCCAGCCGGTAATGGTGTACTGCGCTCCGGCAAGCAGCACGCCCCCGGCGTTGATCGAAGGCCCACCCTGTCCAGTCGAACTCGTCGTAGTCAGCAGGCTGTGCGAACCGTCATACGCCGCAGCCGTTGTGTTCACAGGGACAGTGGCTCCGTTGAAGGAAGTCCAGCCCTGGGTTGTGCCGTCTTCGAAGCTGTAAGTTGCTATGGTCTGTGCGTTGACGCGGGGCCCTGCTGCCATGCAGACAAAAACTGCGAGGCAGAAAAGCAGGATGCCTCGAGCAAAACTCGAGTCGGTCTTGCGATCTCTGGCGAGGTACAGCATAGAGGAAATTCTCCTTGGTAAGGCATGTGATCGAGTTGTTTTAAAAGAGCGGGGAAGACAAATAAATCGAATCACTAATGCGATTTACCAGGCGGCAAGGAGTATAGAGAGGCGGTAGGGCACTGTCAAGACGAAGGTTTTTAATGTCAGGAAGCGCTTGGGGCGGCATCCCTTGCTGCCCTTGCCTTCGGAGTAGCACGACTGGTTATCCCAAACATCGCCCTGTTTGTTTCTGGAACAGTCGTTGCCCACATTAATTCTGGGGTGCCAGGCGGTCCGGTTGCGGTCAAAGGCGGCCCAAGATGATGCATGGCCTTTGCCAACGCCTGTGCCTATGTATTCTGATCTAAGTCCGAACGGTATCACGCATGAATAGACGAAGCTTCCTCAAGGACTCGGCTGCTGCTGCTGCATCCTTCCCTCTATCAGCTGTCTCGGGACCGGTCTTAGCCAACGTTGAAGGCGAGCCGGAGGTTGCCGTCCTGCTCGTTGACACTGACCGGGTCACGACTCCGATCAATGAGCGGATCTACGGCCAGTTTCTCGAGCACGTCAACCATTCCGTGGAAGATGGGCTTTTCGCCGAACAGATTCGCGGCGCCGGCTTTGAGGGCGAAGACTTCAAGACGTATTGGGAATCGTTCTCGGACCGGGGCGAAGTCGAAATTGCGGATGTCAGTTTTCAAATTGGCGCGAAGAGCGTGCGTCTTCGCGTCGAGGGCGGCGGCGCGGCGATCCGGCAAAGGCGCCTTTTCCTCGATACAGGGGTGAGATATGAGGGTTCACTCTGGCTAAGACCCGAGAAGGGTACTCCACATTTGACCGTTCTCTTCAAGGGTTCCAAAGGCGAGCCGATAGCTTCGCTGCCAGTCGCAGTCACGGGTTCGGGCTGGCAGGAGGCCGCCTTCTCGTTCACCAGCCCGGTGCGGGACACGGAGGCGTCCATTGAGATCGCGGCGACCGGTAGCGGTGCGATTCTGCTGGATTTCATTTCTATGATGCGTTCTGATGCCCGCCGGGACGGCATGCTGCGTCCCGATCTGCTCGAGGCGCTTCATAACCTTCGTCCAGCGTTCATTCGCTGGCCCGGTGGATCGTTCGCTTCCACATACAAGTGGAAAGAAGGGATCGGCTCATACGCCGGGCGCGGTTATCATCCCAACACATTCTGGGGAGGCTACTCAGACTACTACGGCTTCGGAACGGACGAATTTCTGGGACTTTGCCGCAAAGTAAACGCCGAGCCCCTTATCGTACTTCCTGCACCCGGCACAAAACCGGAGCAGATTGAATATGCAATGGACTGGGTCCGCTATCTCAACGACCCGCCGTCGACCGAGCGGGGACGAGAACGGGCGTCCAACGGGCATCCCGAGCCCTATGGGGTTACGCTTTTCCAAATCGACAACGAGCCTATGAACAATGGATTCACGCCGGAGGCATATGCCGAAATAGTGAACGTCTACGGCAGCCGCTTGCGGCGCATTGCGCCAAATGCGCGAATCGTGGCCTGCGGGCAGAAGCGATCCAACGATATGGACTGGAGCGAGAAAATCATCGACCTCGCCGGAGAGAACTTTGACATACTCGGTTGTCACAATTACGAGTACGAGCCCCGAAACTTCGAGACCGGCCTCCAGCGCATCCGCGACTACCTTACCAAACTGCGCGACTACGTGCGCGTCTCCCGGCACCCGCACATCGAGATCGGCGTCCTGGAGTGGAGCCTGCAGCACACTTATGACTGGCGGGCGGGACTCCACGCGGCCGGCAGTCTCATCCTCTATGAAGAACTCAGTCCCGGCCTGAGCATGACCTGTCCTGCCCTGCTCATGCGAAATACCACTGACGATCCCAAATGGACCTCTTTTATCTACCACGATCACGTCGGCTGGTTTCCGGGGGCTGGCTATGTGGTCGAGAGGCTCTTTCGAGAACATTACGCGGAGCGGTATCTTGGGTCCGCGACGGGCGCCTTCCGTGATGTGTCCGACCGCCAATTGTTATTTGACAAAATCTCAACGTTGATTCCTGAAGAGTGGAGGTCCGGGTCTGTCGAGGCGGTCGCCTCGATGAGTGCGAACGGCCGCCGCATTGTCATTAAAGGTGTCAACTATCGGGCGGAGCGAAATGTTTTGCTCGTGCGGCTCCAAGGCGCTGCCGTTCCCGAGAAGGCTGTCGCGACTTTGTACACCGTCACTGCAGGACTAGTGGATTCCGCATCGCTCGAACATCCGAATGCGATTGCTCCGAAGAGTCGGCCATTCGAATACGCGAAGGACTTCCACATCGACCTCGAACCATATTCGATTTTCGTGTTAGAGATCCAAGCGGAATGACGGAATTGTGAACGCTGACTTTTCAAATATTGGTGAGTTTCGGAGAGTGTTGCGTCACTAAGCGTCACGAAGCGCAACATCAGCAGGAACTCACCATTTCGCCCCAAATATATCCCCTAGATTCATGAACATCGCCGACAATCCGCTCTGCCGGCTTACCGAGACCGAAGGCCTGGGCGGAATCGAAGTATCTGACCGCTTCTTCCTCGTGTTTTGGCTTATTTGCGGGAGTGAGTTTGAACTGCTAGAGAACACCAAGAGCAAGCTCATTGTTGACGTGCTCAAGTTTCCTTCAATCTCAGCGGATTCGCCTGAACTTATGGGCGCGTGTCAGATCAAGGGCACAGACCTGCCATCAACTGTGATTGCGGTTCTGGATTAACCCTGCAGGGTATTACACACGAGATGGCGCCAAGGCGAAGACGCTTCTCAAAGCGACCGCATTAGGAATCGCAGTGTGACTATCACTTCGCCGGCCACGGGGTAATGCCTCCTCGATGGTACGCCAAGTTTCCAATATGGCCTGCCCGTGCCGCTGCGATTCCTGCCTCGACGGGTGCGTTGGGCTCTTTGCGCGTCTTGACGCAGTCAAAGAAATTCCTCATGTGCGGCGTCGTCCCGTCCTCGAAACTCTCTTCCTTTAGCACGGGATTGCGATCGGCCTTCACATTCTCGTGAAAAATAGTCATTCCCGCACGGGTGATTTTAAGCGTCGCCTCCGTGCCCCGAAACTCGAGCCCTCCATCGTCGATCGACGAATTCATCATGCCCTCGTAAACCACATCAAAGCCTGGATAGCGGAATGCCGCCTGGATGGTGTCCGGACACTCCCATTCTTTAAACAAGTATTTGTCACCCAGCATCAGCGCCATCGTGGGCTGGTCTGCCTTCATCGCCCATTGCGCTACATCGATCCAGTGTGTGAACAAGTCCGTCATGGCCCCGCCGCCGAAGCTCCAGAACCACCGCCAGCGGTTGTACTTTTCCAGGCTGAACGCCTGGTCTGGTGCTCCGCCGAGCCACTGTTTCCAGTCAAGCTGCGCTACATCAATTGGCTTCGGCACCCAGTTGAGGCCGTAGTTCTGCCACCAATAGGTCCGCACCTGGGTTACCTGTCCTAGCGCGCCGCCTTGAATGAGGTCTACGGCATTGCGGAAGTGGGGCCAGCTCCGTTGCTGCATCCCGCACTGCAAAATCTGTCGGCTTGAGCGAACGCTCTTCTGCAGAACCTCGCCCTCTTCGAGCGTATGCGTCACGGGCTTTTCCAGGTACACATCCTTGCCCGCAGCTAGCGCCGCTACTGCGATCCGGACATGCCAATGGTCCGGCGTCGCGATGATGACTGCATCGATGTTTTTGTCGTCCAGTACCTGGCTGTAATCCCCGCAGGTTATTGCCGTCGTCGCGCTAGTACGGGACTTCACCTCGTCGCGGCGTGGAGTGTACACATCGCCTACCGCAACGATCTCAAACGGTACGCCGGTATTCTCAGCCGAGTTGAGCAGTTGTCGCATACGACCCCCAGCACCGATCACGCCGATCCGAAGTCGGTCATTCGCTCCGAAAATCTTTGTGGAGGCGAGCGCGGTAAGTCCTCCCGCAATGAGGAAGCTGCGGCGATTGGGTGTGTAGGGCATGGCACTCCTTTGGATTTAAACGGTTCCGATATGGTGACAAAGACTGGGAAGGGTTTGGTCTGGGGAGAACATCGCCGCCGCAAAAGCGAAGGTCGACGCACCAACGAGTCAGTCGCGAATGCTATTCGTTCATGGGTTGTGAGAGGCGAATTCGTTCAGGGCACTGAGGAGGCGCTCCACCTCTTCCTGCGTGTTGTAATGCACCAGGCCGATGCGCAGCATACCGCCTTTCTGTTCCACTCGAAGTCGCTCTGTCAAATTGAGTGCGTAGTAGTTGCCGTCCCATGTGAAGATGCCTTGCGCGGCGAGAAACTCTGCGATCTTTTTCGGAGAATGATCCCCGATGCGCAGGGAGAGCGTCGAGCAACGTTCCTCAAATCGCTTGGGGTCGGTGATCCCGTAAATGCGTACCTGCGGAATTGCCTGCAACCCTTCGATCAGCTTCGCGATCAGACGTCGCTCGTAGGTGACTGTGGTGCGATAGGCGGCTGCCAGAGCTTCCCGCCGCGTCTTTGCGGTTGGGTGACTGTGGCGACCCACACCGGCGATGTATTCGACTGCCGCGCCGACCCCGGCGATCAACTCATGTGCCTGGGTGCCAGTTTCCCAACGATCAGGAATAACATCGGCTGCCGGCCGTACCTTGTAAGGCTGGAGTTGCTCTAAGTGTTCTCGCTTTCCGTAGAGCGTGCCCATATGCGGCCCGAAAAATTTGTATGGGGAGCAAATCAGGAAATCGCAGTCGAGATCCTTGACGTCGATTAGACCATGGGGGGCATAGTGCACAGCGTCTATGAATATCATTGCGCCGACAGCATGGGCGAGGCGCGTGATCTCTGCCACCGGATTAATGGTTCCAACCGCGTTGGACGCATAACCTACCGCCACTAGACGCGTCCGATTGCTGAGTTTACTTTTCAGGTCCTCGAGGTGGAGCGTGCAATCCTCCTCGCGAATATCCGCAACCTTGATAACTACTCCTTTTTCTTCAAGAGCCTTCCAAGGCGAAAAATTGGCGTCATGATCGAGAGTGGTCAAGAGAATCTCATCGCCTGGCCCCAGCGCTCGTCCCATAGCCCGCGACAAAGCAAGGGTAAGGGTAGTCATGTTCTGACCAAGAACAACCTCGCAGGGCTCGCAATGGAAAAAATCCGCCATTGCCGCACGTGCGTTGGCGATGACCTCGTCGCTGCGCCGGCTGGTCAAGAAGGCTCCATGCGTATTGGCGTTGGAATGCATCAGGTAGTTCTGGATCGCGGCGATGACCTGGGCAGGCACCTGGGTACCCGCAGGACCATCCAAAAAGGCCGCGGTCTGCCCGTGTATTTGCGCTTCGAGCGATGGAAACTGCGAACGAATCCACGCCAAATCCAGCACTTCAATCAGATCCGAACCCTCTGTGCTCATTGCCAATGTCTCCTATGCTCAGTACACGGCTCAGTGTACATCGCACCCTTCCAGGATCTGGTTTTCACGAAAGGCGATTGGAAAAGATCGCAATTTGGACGGCACTAGCAACGGTGATTGAAGCCGCAGCCGACCCCAGGCATCTCGGAGCCAGGATCGGATTCCTCAGCATCCTGCACAGCCGGGGACAGAACCTGCGCTTGCATCCTCATCTCCACTGCGTCATTCCCGCTGGTGGTTTCGACCCAGGCTACTCGCACTGAAGTTGCCCGGTCGCCGGAGCCCCTCAAGGTGCGCATTCGCAAGATCATCGCGGCCCTTTGATCGGTGGACGCAACCCGTGTGTTTTGGGAAGACTTGCCGTCTGTGAAATCGGTCTCAAGGCTCGCCAGTTGGCCCATGACATTTTCGCCATATGGACGGACGCGGTCGCTCATCTTGCACGCGAAAGCGGTATGTCACAGGCTCGGTCGCGTTATTTCGCCGAGGCCTGGGTCGCTCGAATGCAGGGAATCTCTCATTTTGTATGCGGCGAATGGCGACTGCACACTATTCGAACGTACGATGGCGTCCCTCCTGGATCTGTCGAAAGAAAAAGCCTAACCGGCGATCTGTTGTCTCACAGCTAGGGATGCGACTTGATCCCGGTCCGGCTACTTGAACGGTTCAGACTGCTAATGCGGGGCAAGAAAGCCCCTAATTAGAGAGGAACGGCGTCATTTTGCGAATGCGATCTGGCCCGCGTGAAACGATGTGTGATTTGTGCGGTTAAGAAGAACTGCAGGCCGATTCCGTGTTGGATTTGTTGGAAGTCTTCGTCTTAGACCGCAGTATGTTTCTTTTGGCCCACCGATGGCATTTCTTATCTCGCTGGGCACGCTAACGTTCTTGCTCATTGCGGGACGGCCAGAGTTAGCGCGCGTGCGCACTGCCGCGCCCCTAGTGCGCTCATCGTGCTGTTTGCGGGTGTAAATGCATTCAGTGAAGAGTTTTCCTACCGTGCTTCGCTGCTCGCCACATTGCGCTCGGCTGTTGGAGACCGACATGCGCTGTTGCTCACAGTGTTCTTCGGTCTTGCGCACTACTATGGCGTACCTCATGGGATGGTTGGAGGTGGGCATGTCGATGTGTCTCGGATACGTCCCAGGGCGCGCGATGCTGGAAAGTGAGGGCTTGCTGTGGCCCTGGCTTATTCACTTTTTGCAGGACATGGTCATCTTTAGTTCCCTCGCGATTGGCGCGGTGACGTCCGGAGGAAGATAGGTGAACGAATGCGGCGGGTTCAAGGCTCGGCGCACGTCTCGTCGCAAACGAAGCGCAGGAAGCGTCAGGACAAATGGGTCCTGGCCCTTTAGCCCCAGACTTTTCAGTCTCTGTTCTTCCACTGGCGCACGAGATCTTCCGCGGCTTCGGCCCAATGGGGAAATTTGAACTGAAAGCCGGCGAGAAGCAAGCGGCCAGGAATGACGCAGCGGCTCTTCAAGACCAGTTCTGATTCGGTGCGCAGGAAGAATGCCGCCAGTTCGATCAATGGTGTTGGTGCGGGAAACCCGTTCGGCATGCCGTAGGCTTCGCGCAGGGTCGCCATGAACTCGTGGTTGGGTAAAGGATGAGGCGCAGCGATGTTGACCGCGCCTTCGAACTCTTCGCGGGCGAGCAAAAATCCAATCGCGCGTGCGAAGTCGGTCTCGTGCACCCATGACACGAATTGCCGCCCATTACCCTGGGTCCCACCCATGCTGAACCGCACCAGGTTGAGCAGCATGGCAAATGCGCCGCCAGGCGAGGGGCTGCAGATGATGGCGCTGCGTAGTGCCACTTTGCGGGTGTGCGGCGTGGGCGCGTTGAAGAAGGTTTCTTCCCAATCCTTGGCAACACGAATCGAAAAATTCCACGTATCCGGCGCGCGGCGGTTGTTTCCGATCAACTCGTAGCCGCCGAGCTCGCCAGTGTTTTCGTCCATGGGCCGGTCCAGCGCGTGGCGGTAGATCGTTGCCGTTGAAGCGTTCAGCCAAACCTTTGGCGGATCGGCCAGGCCAGCGATGACGTTACCGAGCAGCTTCGTGGTGTTGATGCGCGAGTCATAGATGGCGGCGCGATTGGCGGAGTTGTAGCGGCAGTTGACGCTACGTCCGGTGAGATTGATGCAGACGTCGGAGCCTTCGAGATACTCAGTCCATTGACCAATGGTATTGCCGTCCCAATGCACGGTCGGCCACTGCGTTGCGTACGGCAGACGCGTGAGCACAGTGACGTGATGGCCGCGCTCCTGAAAATAGCGAGCCAGGACCTGGCCGACCTGCCCGCTGCCACCTGGAATCACAATGCGGAGAGGGCGCGGAGGCACGGTTACAAAGGGTTGCATGTTCTAAGCGTACAGGCTGAGTCAGGGGTGCGGCGGGAAAGGGTACCTGCGCATGTATTCCCGGCGGCGCTGATTGCGAAACTCGCGCACTACAAACACTACCACCAGGGCGAAGATCAGCAGCGGTCCCCAGAAAACCCAGCCCGGTTGGATTACGCGATCGCCTCCCACGCTGACCGATGAGGGCGCATGGATCCCGCCAAACATCGCCACGAGATCCTTGCCGATGGACACATTCTCGCCCAGGCGGATCGAGCCGAACATGCTTACCATGTTTTGGCCGACGGTCGCGTTGCTGTCGGCCGTCACGCCGCCGAAGAAGTTGACGACGTCATGGTTGGCGTGACCGGCAATGTGCACATCTCCGAAGAAGACCACAATATCGCCTTCGACGGTGCCATCCGCGTCGACGCTGCAGAAAAAACAGACGGCATCATGGATGGAGGTGTCGCGCGCCACGTGAATGGTGCTGCCGAACTGGACGATGTCACGTTCGGCGAAGGCCGGAATGGCGAGTACTCCCAACGCCGCCGCGAGCAGACAAACATGGAGCAGTCGACGCATCGTAGGTTCTCCTGTAGCCCTTTACGCGCAATCAGGGATGTTAGTTCCCGCCAAAAACGGGCAGGGAACTTCGGAGAAACCAGTGTAAAGGATGTCGCAGGCGCCGTAGCGGACCTAGAACTCGAAACGCATTCCGAGTTGGACCCGGCGCGGCGGATTCACTGCGGTGACTTCTCCGAAGGCGGATGAAGTATCCACTTGGTCGATACTGGCCGGGTTTTCATGGTTGAGCACGTTAAAGGCACCCGCCGAAAAGCCCAGGCGAGGCGCCTCCTCACTCTTGTTCGGCGTGATGGCGAAGTCGTGGCCCCAGCGCAGATCGAGATCCACATAGGACGGCATGGTTTCAGTATTGCGCGCCACGCTCTCCGGACGAGCGTTAAACAAGTCGGTGCCATAGGCATCGGTACCGGTAAGAACGCTCCACGGGCGCCCCGCGTTGGCGAAGATGCCAGCCGAAAGATTCAAGATGCCGTCTGGATTGACTATCGCGTACATTCCCAGGCGCTGGCGTCGATCGAAGCTAGCATTTGACCATTCCGTATTGGGGTCAAGCTGATTCTCAGGGAACCAGCCGATGCCGTCGGTGTTTGACTCGTAGTGGGACCAGGTGTACCGGCCGAAGCCGGAAAAGTACTTGTTAAGCCGTCCCCGGTACGAGATGTCGAGCCCGTTACCTTCCCAAAAACCTGCGGGCTGCATCTGGCGGACGCGGCCAAACGCCTGGTCGGGACGCTGAGTGTAACCGGACTGAGGCGTAGGAGCGTTAAGGTCGATGGAACGGAAGGCTCCGATGCCGCGCGCCGAGTACACGCTGACCACGGCTGTGGCCTTCTCACCTAATTGCCGCTCGATGGAGAGACCGTATTGAATCTGGTAGGGAATGCGGGGATTCGGGGCGAGCTCTACGCGGGCCACAGGAGACTCAGAGATATTGACGCACGCCGCAATGGGCATGCAGCCAGTAGCAGGCTGCTGGGTAGGGTTGAGCGACAGGGTGACGGAACGGCGGCGCGGCTGCACGCCTTCATACCGCGCGAGGTCGAGCAGGGATCCTGAACCGGTGCGATCGTAATAAATGCCGCCACCGCCGCGGAGCACGGTCTTCGAAGCTTCATTGACGACCCAGGCAAAGGAGACGCGCGGCGAAAAGCCTAGTCGTTTAGTTGCCAGGAAGTTCTGCCAGTCGTAGCGAAGGCCGGGTGTTACCGAGAACCGGTTGTTCATCTTGAACTGGTCCTGGATGAACGCGCCCATTTCCTGCTGGTGATAGACGAAGTGAACATCGCCGGAGTTCTGCGAATAACCCGAAGGTAGATTATCTACGTAGTTCTGAAGCGCAGACTGCAAGACGGTGACGCCATCGGCAGCCAGGGTAGGCCCGAACGTGTAGGTGCCCAGCGCATTTGTATTGTCGTCGAAGCCGCGGCGGCTGATGTGGGGAGTGCCCGCGCCGAGTTTCACAAAGTGGCGGCCGTGAGTCCACGACATCATGTCGTATATGCGGAAGTTGTACTCAGTGCTGAGGGCATCGTTCTGCGCGGAGCCGGTAGAGAAATTACCCTGCACCGTGATCTTCGGTGCCTCAGTGGAATTCACGTTATGGCTGAAGTCATGTTCGCCGACGACCGAAAGCTGATTAAGTAGTACCGCAGATAGCGTGGAGTCGAGGTGAACCGTGAAGTCGTCTTCGTGGTAGCGGTTGTTGAATCCTGCCGACGCCATGGTCTGCCCGCCTACGCCCTGGTTCTGGCCGGTCCAGTCTTCATAGCTGTACTGCGCGTATGCGGAGTGGCGATCGGTGAATTGGTGCGAGGCACGCGCACTGAATTCCGTATCGCGTGTGGGCGCGGGCACATTGGCCTGATAGGTACCGGCAGGATTGGCCGCGGTAGGGACCACAGTGGCGTCCACAACTGCGTTCACATCTTCTTCTGCGCGATCGAAAGTCACCAGGAAACTGCTCTTCGGCGCAAAAAAGATGGGCCCCGTGAAATGTCCTTCATACACGCGGCGTTGTTCGAACGGCTTGGTGGGAGCGAGCGCGTTTTGCGCGTTCAAGGCCGAGTCGCGAAAAAGGAAGTTGAATTGGCCGTGATAATGGTCGGCAGCCGATTTCGAAACGATTTCCATCTGGCCGCGTCCGGGCCAATAATATTGCGCGGAATACGGATCCTGGTTGATGCGGACTTCCTGGACGGCCGATGCAGACACCGTTGCCCGATTGGCCTCCACACCATCGACGATGAGCCCCGAGCCGCCTGTCGCCGTGGCGCTGTCATCGAGAAAAGCACTCATCGCCGTGGCGTAGTCGTTGTCGAAGATGGGCATGGACTTCAAATCCTGCGAGGTCATTACCGACGAATCGTGATTGTCTTCAGAGGCGGTAAGGTCCTCGCTGCTGTCCGCAGTTACGCGCACATTTGTCGACAGCGCTGCGATGGGAAGTGTGATTTTTAAGGACGATGCGAAACGGCTGGCCGCTGTGGCACCCGTTACCGCCGACACAGGCGCGGCCACCACTACAGGGGTCTTGATCGTCTCAAAGCCGGGCTCGGAAACAACCAGCGTAAAGCTGCCGGTATGAGGAGGAACCATCTGGAACGTACCGTCGTCGCCGGAATGGCAACTGCCCGCGACAGCGCCATCGGCATCTACCAGGTCAACTTCCGCGCCGGGTACAATGGCGCCGGTTGGGTCAGCCACAACACCGCTTACGGGAGGGGCGGGTGCCGGCGCGGGCGAGGAAGGATTAGCGGCAAAAACCACAGGCGGTGCGAGCAAAACAAGCAAGAGTGCAAGAGGCCGGATCATGTGATTCTCCAAGGCGACGTCCGATCTAAGAGGCGGATGCAGGGTTTGCGTAACGTTTACAGGCTTTAGTCAGAGATACTTCCTTTGCAAATGTCGGGCATACGGGAGGGGTGGCCCAATCGCTCCGCACTTAAGAAGCCACTAGCGGCGACGGCGAAAACCTTTGAGCGTACTACAACCTAGCGCGGATCCCAGCTATGTGCCTGATTCAATTCTAGGCAGGGAGAGGGCGGCAGTCCAGTCGAAAGCAGAATCAACCACGATATCAGGCGGCACTTCCATCAGATTCTGAGGGCCAAAACCGAATTGGCATCCCAGACTCCACGCCCCAACATTGCGGGCAGTCTGCACATCCACCTTGCTGTCCCCGACCATCACGGTTTCCTCGGGTTGCGCGCCAGCCTCTTCCATAATGGCGCGCAAGCCCAGTGGGTCCGGTTTCTTCAGCGGGAAACTGTCGCCGCCATCGATGCGAAAGAAGAATGATCCCATGCCCAAACCTTCGCATATCGCACGTGCGGGCCGAAAAGGCTTGTTGGTCAAGACGGCCATTGCTCGAGGTGTTCCGTCGGGCAGCTTGCGGAGCGCCGCCAAGGAATCAAGAACCCCGTCGTACGCATACGTGTAATCAAGTTTGTGTTCACGGTAGTGCGCGAGGAAAAAGCTGTATGCAGTGGCCAGTTCCTCGTCATGTACATCGTCAGGAGCCACGCCGTTTTCCACCGCCAGTGAACGCCGAACCAGCATGGCTGCACCGTTGCCCACAAAGCTGGCGATGATTTCATCGGGCAGATGCGGTCGGCCCATGTGTTCCAGCGCTGCATTGACGCTGTTGCATAGATCGCGCGCGGAGTCGATCAACGTTCCGTCCAAATCGAAAACCAGAAGTTTGATTGTCTCAATTGGGATTGGCCGAAGCACCCGGATCATAAATTCCAGTGTAACCGGAGAATGCAGGCTGACGCGGACAAAGGCGAGGCAAAGCTCTTTGATCGCGCTTGGATATGAAAATCGGCTAGAGGTCGAATACCCCGTGAGGCGGCGCCCATCCGCGCTAACTTTTTCAAGTGACCGGCGAGACATAGTCAGCCGGGCTTGTACAACAACTAGAATCTTCCAATTAGTCTCAGGATGAGCCCCATGAGGGAATTAGTCGTTTTAGCTGTTTTTTCATTTTGGCGGCGCGGGGCTTAACCGCGCAGACACTCGGGGCTCCTGAGTTGATCGTTATGGCGAATTCCCACAGCCCGGACCTGCGCGCTCCGCGGTCGAGAACACACTCGATCCCAAAAATCTGAATGAGGGCTCAGCCTGGGTTTCGCATGGCCCCGACTTTTTCTTCGCAACGGAAGCCGCGTCAGAACCAACGCTGATGATCGACGATACTGCCGGGCCGCCCATGCCCCAGATTTCCGGCACCTAACTCTGATACAGTGTCGCGCACATAGAGCCGGTGAGCCACCTGCACGAATTCCACTAAATGGTTGCCGGCGCAAAACTCGGTGGAAGGATGGATCTGCCCGCATTCGGCCCACTGAGCTACTTGCAGCCGGGCGGGCCTTCGGGCAAACCTTCCGAAAAGTTCATCCACTCCAGCAAGATCTATGACGGCATTAAAAGTGAGTATTGGATCTATGTGCCAGCGGAATACGATCCCCATACGCCGGCCGGCTTGATGGTATTCCAGGACGGGGAGGGATACCCAAATCGCAACGGCGATCACGGCGTGCTCAACGTGATCGACAACCTGATTGCCGAGAAGAAAATTCCGGTTATGATATGCGTGTTTATTAATCCGGGCGACATCAGCGAATCGCCGGAGACGCCGACTTATAACTTCGTCAAAGCGTATTCGGATATGTGGCACCGCACGCTCAAGGATTGCATGCGCAGCACACTCTTCGACACCGTGAGCGATCGCTACCCGCGGTTTCTACGCGTCGAGATACTGGCTGAGGTGGGCGCAAACGTATAACCTGCGCAAGGACAGTTTCAGCCACGCGATTACGGGATTTCTTCAGGTGCGATCTGCAGTTTTAATGCTGCCTGGGCAAATGCCCGAGCTTATCAGCCGCGTGATCACCTGGATCGGCAGTTTCGAGAGTATTCAATGGAAAGAAGATCCGGTGAACTCCGACGGAGCGCACGATTATTCCGACAAAGTGCTGCGAGAGTCACATTGCAACATGCGTATCTGGCTGCAGGATGGCTCCAACGACCTCGAGAACCATAACTACGGTGACTGGCCCATGGCTAACATCCACATGGCTAACTCGCTCAAGACCAAGGGATACGATTTTCATTTCAGTTTTGAAAAAGGCTCACACGATGCCGGGCTCGGAGCAGCGCAGTTTCCTGAAGAGATGATCTGGTTGTGGCGGGATTACGATCCAACCAAAACGGAACAGGAATACGTGCAGGACCCGGCTAAGAATAGCAACCCTTACTTCCGCGTAACCATTACAAGCCGGGACGCTAACTAAGGTTTTTTCCCGAGGCTGAAGTGCCCGACGCTTTTGACAGGATCATCCATTGGCAAACACGCCGGGCATGGTAACCAGGTACGTCCGCAGGCGAATTATGCTGCTTGTTTGTGTGCGATCTTGTTCACCTTCTTCGCAATCTGTGTGAGCTTTTCGTCGGTCTGTTCTTCTTCATCGAGGGTCTGCTGGAGCAGGCTTGCAATCTCAGACTGTCCCAGCAATTCGGCGAAAGTACGAACCGAGCCATAGCCGGCGATCTCGTAGTGCTCTACCCGCTGGGCCGCGGTGATCATGGCAGCATCGCGAAGCTCGCCTTGTGTCTCTTCCATAACCTCGGCGCCCTCCTCGAGTACACCCTTCATCCCTTTGCAGGTCTTGCCGCCAGCCGCCTTTCCGAGGATCTCGAATATTCGTTCGAGCCTCTGAATCTGTCCTTCGGTCTCCTGCAGGTGGGTCTCGAAAGCCGTCTTCAAGTCGCTGGACGTGGCCGCTTTCGCCATCTTGGGCAGAGCCTTGGTGATCTGTTTTTCTGCGGAATAAAGATCTTTCAACTCATCGACAAACAATTTTTCAACCGTATCCACACTCATTGTTTCCAACCTCCGTTGGCCTTTGGTACGCGTGGTGTGATGCGTTCAATCGCCCTCCCGTTGCCGCAATTCCTGATGACTCCCCACCGCACGGGCAATCACGATGAGTTCTAATCCCCGTCCAAGGAAGGCGACAAACCCACGCACCCATGCATCTACAACCGGCATGATCAGGAAATTGAAGTCAGGCCAATTTCGCTTGTATTCCCGGAAGAAGGATGCTTCGACAGGAAAAAAGCGCAACCTGGGAACATTTAGTACGCTCGAGCAGGCTAAACAGCACGAGCGCGAAGTGCAGTATTTCAAGAAGCACTAAGAACGCCTACTGAAATCTTCGATCTGGCATCAGTCTGGGAACCTTCCAGACGGTTGCAAACTTATGCAGCGACGTGACATCGCAGGGATGGATGGACAATAACGGAACTATTCAACGGAACTAATCCGATGCGGGAGTTTGGCAGGACAGGTGTGAAGGTCTCGGCTATCGCCCCTGGTGGTCATCACTTAGGTGCGGCCAAGGAAGAAAACATCGCGGTTGACATCGTTCATCGCGCGTTGGATGGAGGGCATAAATTTGTCGATTGCTGCTGGGAATACAACGGTGGCAAGTCAGAGGATTGGCTGGGCGAGGGCTTGAAGGGCAGTAGGGACAAGGCGTTCCTTAAGACCAAGGTCTGCACCCACGGCCGCGATGCCGTGCTGGCCATGCAGATGCTTGAACAAAGTCTGCGCCGCTTGCAGACCGATACACGGCGTGAGTTTCCCTAACGATCCGGACCTGTTTAGTCGCCTCAACGGCGCGGCCAGGGCTCTGGATAAGTCAAAAAAAGACGGCAAAGTGCGATTCGTAGGGTTCACGGGCCACAAAGATCCCGACATCCGCCTTGCGATGTTAAAGACGGGCTTCCCATTTGATGCCGTACAGATGCCGCTCAATCCCTTCGACGCGAACTTCCAAAGCTTTGAAGAGGAAGTCCTGTCGGTTCTTAATCAGGGGGAATCGCTTCCCTAGGCATGAAGCCCTTCGGCGGGCACGGCGAGCCGGTGCAGAAGGGCGTGTTCTCCGCAGAAGAACTCCTGAAGTATGCGATGTCACTGCCGGTTATAACGCCCACCGAAGCATTGAGTTACGCCATGAGCGTGCCTGGCATATCAACCACGATTTCCGGTATGGATTCAATGGGGGTTTTCGACCAGAACCTCCAGATCCTGCACGGATTTCAGCATCTGGGCGAAAAGCAGATGACGCGCTACGCGAACACGGGCGCCGGTTCAACGATGGCCGCTATGAACTGTTCAAGAGCTCGGTTAAATATGGCGGGAATCTTGGTCGGCAGCAACACAACTTTCCAACTACGGAAGAATTGCCTACCTGACGAATCATCGAGGATGTGACGATGACCCGATCAACTGCGCTAAGAAACGGATTATAAGTGGAGACCGATGTCCGAGGGCGGCGCGGTGCACCCACTTCTCCAACTGCCGGGTTCATTCATTAAGCAGTTCCATAATCCTGATCACAGAGATAACGCACTTCCACTTTGTCTTCGGGATTATCGAGACCACGGATGGGACCCACAGTCGACTTGTATGCTGTGACGGGAGCCCCAGCAAAGCAGGCTCCGATCCTAAGTCTTCACCCGCGCACAACTGCCAGATTCGTCCTGGCAAACGCCCAATGCAACGCCGATTCCGCCCCATGTTATTGCCGCAACGCGGACTGACGGGCCAAGCTCAGTTCAGAGAGTGGCACGGCGATGCGTTCCGTCAAAATGTTTTCGGTTGCCATGGACTGGGCTGCGTATCGGAGCCAGATGCCCTTTCAGGTGCCAACTGCAAAGCGTTCGACTTTGAACACGCTGTCTCAGTTATGAACACAAGGCCGCGATGCTGAGATCGCTAACTCATTTATTTCGAGCGACAGTGCCGAATTCCTTTGGTACGTGACATGCTTAGTGTCGGTCAAGTCGAAGTGTGCGGAGGATAGATCATGAGGGTTTTGCTGCAGGATCTAGGCTATGCGGTGCGCCAATTGCGGAAGGCGCCGGGATTCACCGTTACCGTACTGCTCACGCTTGCGCTCGGCATAGGGGCCAACTCGGCTATCTTCACCCTGGTCAATGCCATCTTGCTCCACAACCTGCCAGTAACAGATCCCAAAACCCTGATCCGGATCGGCGACAAAGACGACTGCTGCGTCAACGGGGGCTGGAACGACAGTGGAGACTACTCGCTCTTTGCCACAGACACGTATTACATGTTCAAGAAGAGCCTGCCCGAGTTCGAAGAACTGGCAGCGATGGAGTCGGGCTACGCCTGGCGGCCCATTACCGTCCGTCGCTCCGGACCCCAGACCGTAGCGAAGTCCGTCACGGGGACCTTCGTCTCCGGAAATTACTTCCGCGTCTTCGGTCTTTCGCCCGCGGCGGGGCGGCTCTTCATGGACGCCGACGACCAGAAGGGCGCACCCATTACCGCAGTGATGAGCTATGACGCATGGCAGCAGGACTACGCAGGCGATCCGAGCGTGGTCGGAAGCGCGTTTTACATCAACACCAAGCCGGCCATAATCATCGGCATTGGGCCAAAGGGATTTTACGGGGACCGCATCGATACCAATCCGCCTAAATACTTCCTTCCCATGAATTCGATGGATGAAGTCAGCGGCGCACCATATTTTGCCGATCCCGATACTCAGTGGGCCTACATCATCGGTCGCATTAAGGCAGGGACTTCAGTGCCGGCCCTCCAGGCTAAGTCGAGCGCGCTGCTCAAGCAGCAGTTTGGCCCCCTCAAGACATTTACCGATCAGCGCGCGCAGAAGGTTCTTCCCCGCACCCATGTAGTGCTCACGCCTGGCGGAGGCGGTATCCAGAACATGCAGGACGGCTACAAGGACCACCTGAAACTGCTGCAATGGATCGCTGCGATGGTTTTGCTGGTCGCCTGTGCTAATATCGCCAACCTGCTGTTGGTGCGCGGCATGAGCCGGCGAGCTGAGATTTCCATTCGCGCAGCGCTCGGCGCCCAGCGTAGCCGCATTGTGCGCCAGCTTCTTACAGAAAGTGTTCTTCTTTCGGGCATGGGCGGTCTGCTCGGCCTCGCGGTGTCCTATATCGGGGCTCACGCCCTGCTAGCGCTCGCCTTTCCTGATCAGCACAACATGCCGGTCACCGCTTCGCCTTCACCGCTTGTCATCATCTTCGCTTTTGCGCTTTCGCTGGTTACTGGCATCCTGTTTGGTTTTGCACCGGCGCTGATGGCCGCGCGCACGCAACCCGCTGAAGCCTTGCGCTCCAACGCGCGTACGACCGCCCATGGAGCATCCCTGCTGCAACGCGGTCTTGTGGTCCTGCAGGCAGCGCTCTCCCTGGTGTTGCTCGTTGCCGCGGGGCTGTTTGCGCAGAGTCTCAATAAGGCCGAGAACGTGGACATGAAATTGGACGCAACGAACCGCTACATTGCCCACATCAATCCGCAAGCGGCTGGCTACAAGAACACGGAGGTCGAGCCTCTCTACCAAACCATCGTCGACCGTTTTCACGCCATTCCCGGCGTTGTCAAAGTCGGTCTATCCACCTACACGCCCATGGAAGAAAATAATTGGGGATCGGGCGTAAAGGTTCAGGGCGAGCCGGACCTGAACAAAGGCGCATCCTGGGTGAAAGGAACACCGGAGTACTTCGACTCCGTCGGCACACACGTGGTGATGGGGCGCGGTTTCACCTTGCAGGACACGCTGAATGCGCCGCCCGTCGCCGTGGTCAATCGAGAGTTCGTGAAGCAGTTCTTCGGCAACCGCAACCCAATCGGGCATCGCTTTGGCTATTCCGGTCCTTCAAAGATCTCCCGGGATGGGGCGCATGAAATTGTTGGGGTGGTAGAGGACACCACATACACAAGCGTCTACTGGAAGGACCACGCCATGTACTTCCTCCCGCTTACGCAGCGCGCTGGAGTCTCCAACGACCCCGACAGCCCTCTCGACAAAGACCTGTCGATGTACGCCGGCGCACTGGTGATCCAGACCGCCCATCCGATCGCCGGGATTGAAAAGATCGTCGGCGACAGCCTGGCCGGCATCAATCCCAACCTCACGATCGTGAAGTTTCAAACCTTCCAACAGCAAATTGATGACCGCTTCATTGAGGAGCGCCTTATCGCGCGTCTCACCTCGCTCTTTGGCCTGCTTGCCCTGCTGCTTGCGGCCATCGGCTTATACGGTGTCACAGCTTACACCGTGGTCCGTCGCACGCCGGAGATCGGCATCCGCATGGCGCTGGGAGCGGCGCGCAGCCGCGTCATCGGGGCGGTCATGCAAGGAGCCATGCTGCAGACAGTTACCGGCCTTGCTATCGGTATCCCGATGGCAGTCTTCTGCGTGCGCTACGTCAAGTCGCAGCTCTTCGAGATTCCCAGCGTGAATGTGCCCGTCATGGCCATCGCCATTGGAGTACTTGTGATTGCGGCTGCCATCGCCGGCATCATCCCGGCGCGGCGCGCAGCCTCTATCGACCCCGTACGTGCCTTGCGCGTTGAATGATCTGTGCCTCGGTAACAGACTTAGGCAACTGGGAATGTCGGCACTCTTAACGCCTCAGGGATCACCTTTTCGAGCAGGCTGAACCGCTTCGGGGCAAGGGCCACAAAAACCGACCTCCGATCTTCCCGGTTAACCATTCTGATAACCAGGCCCTCCTTTTCCAACGTGTCAATTCGCAGACTCGGCGGAAGTATGGACGAAATCATCCGTCTGAGCAGAGACTTGGCTGAATGAGTGCGCAGGAGCTACTATCTATTCGTTCGATCTCATCTCCGGACGTGAAGAGATCGGGAAACTAGCGAAGTTCGAAGAGTCAAACTCGCAAGTTCGCTTCGCGCTCCCAGCGCTTAAGCACGATCTAACAAATCTGTTCAGAGGACTTTCCCTATGTCAGATACCCCCAAGATTGAGGTTTCCCGTCGTGGATTCCTGAAGGGCGCGGGATTGACGGCCGCGACAACGGTAATTGAGTCGGCTTCGGCACTCGCACGCGAGGCGAAGGAAGCAGTTGAGGGCGATCGAAGCGTTGGTCCCGGCTCCCTCCCTGTCAAGCTACAAGTTAACGGCCAGGAACACACGATAATCATCGAGCCGCGGTACACGCTTGCTGAAACGCTTCGAGACAACCTGGGACTGACCGGAACGAAGGTGGTGTGTGACCGTGGATCGTGTTCGGCCTGCACCATTTGGCTGGACGGCACGCCCGCTTTGGCTTGCATGACCCTGGCAATCGACGTCGCAGAACGGAAAATTACAACCATCGAGGGGCTTTCTCGTGGGGACGGTATGCATCCGGTGCAGGCGGCCTTCGTGAAGCACGATGCTATGCAGTGCGGCTTTTGCACACCGGGAATGGTGATGAGTTGCGCGGCTCTGCTGGAGCGAAATCCTGATCCACAACTGGCGGATGTCAAGCATGCGGTGAGCGGCAATCTCTGTCGCTGCGGAACCTACCCGAAGGTCTTCGCGGCCACCCTCGACGTTGCACAGCAGCGCAAACAGGCTGCCGGCCTGTTGACTCTTGACGCGACAAAGGAGGCATAGGATGGCAGCGGAAATAGTTCTTGCCAGAGAAGAGCAGCAGGAGTCCACTTCGGGACAGAAGTCGGTAAGCAAGGGCGTGCAGGGCGAGGCCAGGCCGACCGTCGAAGCGGAAAAGAAGGATGCACAGACGCCGCCGGCGGCTAACTCGATGCCAACACGAAATGAAATGTTTGTGTTCGGCATTCCCCAAGAGGGTCTAACCCAGAAGGAACGCGAAGTCCCTTTGGATGAGCCGCCGCCCCTGGCGCAGAACTCAGAGCTGAAGTATATCGGCAAGCCAACCCCGCGCTATGACGGGGCACAGAAGGTCACCGGACGCGGCAAGTACACGGCGGACGTTCAATTGCCCGGAATGCTGTATGCGCGTATTGTAGACGCCACCATTCCCCATGGGCGGATCACTTCGATTGACACAAGCGCTGCAGAAGCACTGCCTGGCGTAAAGGCCGTCCACGTCATCGAACACACCTACGGCATCGCCGAGCTTCGCGATCCCAAGCAGGAGTCGCCATCAAGGTACCCGGTGATTCGGTATGCGGGTCAGCCGATCGCGGGCGTGGCAGCTACTTCTCCGCAGATAGCCAGCGATGCCGCAGCACTGATCAGGGTGACCTACGATTCCATGCCATTCGTAGTGGACAAGCAAGAAGCGCGCGCAACGACCGCGCCAGCGGTATTTCCTGGTCCGGCTGATGCCGCAGGAAGTGCTGGCGGCGGTGGAGGTCCAAAAGACGTGCCGCAGGTCGGCAATGTGCATGGCCCACAGCGAAAAAAGGTTGGCGATGTAGACCAGGGTTTTGCTGAAGCGGAAGCTATTGTCGAAGGCGAGTACTTCACTCAGGTGCAGACGCATTCGGCGCTCGAGACCCATGGCTTCTTGGTGGATTGGAAGCCGGACGAGGTAACGGTGTACGCCTCGACCCAAGGTACCGCCAGCGTGCGTGACGAATTTGCCGAGGTCTTCAAGATCCCAAAGAGCCAGGTGCGAGTGATTACGGAATACATGGGAGGCGGATTTGGCGCGAAGTTTGGCGCGGGCAATGAGGGCGTAGTCGCGGCCAATCTCTCGCGCCGGGCAAAAGCGCCAGTGAAGCTGATGCTCGACCGCAAGCAGGAACACATCGTCTGCAACCGGCCCGACTCTCATCAAAAGCTGAAGATTGGCGCAAAGAAAGATGGAACGCTTACCGCGATAGCGCTGACGAGCTATGGTACGGCCGGGGTCGGCACGGGAGCTGGAACTGCAGGTCCGGCGACCAACCTCTACAAATGTCCCAACCTGCTGACCGAGGAGTACGACGTCTTCATTAACGCCGGCCCTGGCGCAGCCTTTCGGGCTCCAGGCCATCCCCAGGGATGTTTTGCCTTCGAACAGGCCATTGACGAGTTGGCTGTCAGACTTGACATGGATCCCCTGGCCCTGCGAGACAAAATCGATGACAGTCCGGCGCGCAGGGTTGAGCGGATCATCATCCGGGAGCGCACCAACTGGAAGAATCGCAAGCCTGCCGGAGCTGATCGCGGGCCGATCAAGCGAGGCATGGGAATCGCGCAGTCGGTATGGTACCGCTTCGTCAACATGGACTCTTCGTGCGAGGTGCGAGTCTCGCGCGACGGGTCGGTGGAGTTGATGTCGTCGGTGCAGGACCTGGGCACCGGCACCAAGACGCTGTTGGCAATCGTGGTTGCGGAAGAGTTCGGCATACCGCCGGCTGAAGTTGTGATTCGAATCGGCGATACGCGTTACCCGATTGGACCGAACTCGGGCGGCAGCGTAACTGCCTGCTCCATCACGCCGGCGGTGCGCAACGCAGCTTACCAGGCAAAGCACAAATTATTTGCCGCGGCTGCGCCCAGGCTGGGCACGACAGCCGACAACTTGGGGTTGCGCGGGGGCAACGTGATCTTCAAAGACGACGGGTCGAAATCCTATTCCTTTAGGCAGGTGGCGGCGAAGATGCCGACCAGCGAAATATCCGCCCGAGTCACGCGCAGTCCCGAGTATGCCAAGGAACGCATTACCTATGGCGGCGTGGATTACGTTGAGCTCGCTGTGGACACCGAAACCGGTCGAGTGCACATCGAGAAGGTCTTTGGTGCACATGATTGCGGTCGGCCGATCAACCCGCTCGGCGTTATAAGCCAGATCAACGGCGGCATCCTGCAGGGCATCTCCTACGCCCTGTTTGAAGAGCGTGTGATGGATCGCAAGCAGGGATACATGCTCAACGCAAACCTTGAAAATTACAAGATCCTTGGTGCACGCGAGGTCCCGGAGATCGAAGTCGAACTGGTCGAGAACTACCTAGCGCAAAGCTCAACGGACGCGGCCGGCATTGGCGAGTCGGCTGGCGTCATCACGCTGGCGGCGGCGATCGGAAACGCCTTTTACAACGCAACAGGCGTCCGTATGCGAAAGATACCGATGACACCTGCGAATATACTCGCGGCACTCGGCAAGATCGGCCAGGAGGATATGGCATGAACAAATTTGCGTTCGTCGATTGCACCACAGTCGACCAGGCATTGGCTGAGTTGAAGGAGGGAGCGGTAATCAAGGCTGGCGGAATTGATCTGCTCGACTTGATGAAGGAGGGCATCGTCACTCCTCCCAAGTTGGTCAACATCCGCAAAGTCGGCAGCCTTCGCGGCATCACGGCTTCGAGTGACGGTCTGCACCTCGGGCCTCTTTCGACTTTGAGCGAGATCGCAGCGCATCCAGACATCCAGCGGGACTACTCGGCGTTGGCAGATGCTGCCGGACACGCCGCCACGCCACAGGTGCGGAACATGGCGACTCTGGGAGGCAACATCACCCAGCGTCCCCGCTGCTGGTACTTCCGGTCTGGCGACTTTGATTGCAGGAAGAAGAATGGGACGAGCCAGGAGTGCCACGCGCATGAGGGAGAGAACCAATACCACGCGGTCATGAACAACAGTACGTGTGCAATGGTTCATCCCTCCTCGACTGCGGTTCCTCTGCTGGCGATGAACGCCCAGGTGGAACTGGTGAGCAAGCAGGGCAAGCGCACCGTGGCCATAAGCGAGTTCTATGTCCCGCCAGAGAAGAGCCTCATCAACGAAACGGTCATGCAACCCGGTGAAATCATTACCTGCCTCATTGTGCCCGCGCCGGAAGCCGGCACTCGCTCGGCCTACCAGAAGTACGGTGAGAAAGAAAGTTTCGACTGGCCGCTGGCTGATGCCGGAGTCGTGCTGGTGATGGAAGGTAATCGTTGCCTCAAGGCCGCAGTCGTGATGGGCGTGGCAGCACCGACACCCGTCCGCTCGCAGGCTGCGGAAGCCGTTCTCACCGGCGCCCACATCAACGAGGCCACGGCCCGCGCAGCGGCCAAGGCCGCCATGCAGAATGCTACCCCGCTTTCCCAAAACGGTTTCAAAGTCCAGCTTTTTCAAACCGCGATTTACCGGACGATCCTGCTGGCTGCGGGCCAGATGCAGCGCGACCCTAGTGCTGTCGGCTGAGGAGACATGAAATGACGACCCAACTTGTGCAAATTCGTTGCAACTCCCTTCGCAGCAAGTCATCCTATGGCGCGTTCGGCGACTTTGACGAGGAGATGACGGAGTTAACCGGCTCGACCACCACTTACTGGTGCCTCAAGACCATGGGGAAAGCAGGTCCTGACGATCACTTTGTGCACCGCTCCGTCTGCCAAGAGGGTCGTGCCTGTTGGGAACCTTGTGAATGAAGCTGCATGAAATAAGCTGAGACTGCCGCGCTACAGCGTCATTTTCTCGGTTCGCATCGCGTTGGCGGAATAGTGCGAGGGCGTGCCCGAATCAACAAGGGATGGCCTCTACGTGGCTAAGCTGTCCTGCAAATCCTTTTTGATATCCCAGGTCATATAGTAGTTAAGCCTCTTGATTCCACATACCGCAGCACAAATATTGCTCGCTGGCGTATGCTCAACGCTTTAATAGTTCCAACGGTCTGTGGTCCATACGTTTGCGAGGCTTGATATCACGGAAGTATCAGGACCCGCCTATTGCCGTTATCGGAGATGAATAGGGTTTCGTGCACACCTACAGCAAGCCCAATTGGGCTGAACAGATCGCTGGTAACGGTGAGCCACTTCTATTGGTGCTCGGCATGCTCTTGCGGTTTTTGCCCAGGACAATTTAAAGCAAGGACAATGCCGACTGTCAGGATGCCCACCGCAAATTAGAGCGTGATAGCGGACTCCAACATTGATGGCCAAACAACCCAATGCCACCGCGGTGGAGGAACCGGAGGTCTTTTGACCGTAGATGCGTGCAATAATCGTGCCATTGAAAAACCATGGAATAGACTGTTCTGGAACGCGATCGACGTGTCTGAGTAAATGAACAAGTTGTCATGAAATTCAGCTCAATCCAGTGTGTCAAACAGGTGGACGCTCTCGTCTTATATAAAGGGAGGCGGCCATTCAACAGAGCATCTCTTGTTTGTGGCGTGAGCGACACGCGATACCCGGCTTTGCTTCCGATGTTTTGCTCCATAGCCATACGAGTAAGTCAAAAGAGACGCTCGGCTTACTTATCAACCTGGGGACTGAGTTCAGTGTGCTTCGTCCAGTCTTCTCGAACCGCGAGCGCTACTGCCGCGATGTCCAAGGCTTTGAATTGAACTATGTGGCCAGTTATTGGACGCCGCCTCTTGCTCCTCGTCTGGCCATCAATTTTGAGCGTCGGCAAATTGAAGAAACACCTGCAACTCTGGCCGGGCTGCGGACGTGCACCTGTCTTCGCTCGTTACATTCTCGGCCTGGTCCGGCTTCTAGATGTGGAGCCCATGTCGAGCAGCCTACGCTATGCCTGAAAGGATCGACAGGAGTTGGGCATGGCCCCGAGCAATCAGTAGCCCAATATATTAACCGACGAAGTATACGGAACCTCGCATAGCGCACTAGGGCGAGGACAAACCTTTGCGGGATCCCACTGTATCCATTCCATCCAATCCACCTACTCTTTAATTGAGAGCAAAGCTGTTCAACCGATCAAAAACTGATGCGCATCTTCTGTTCCTGAGGTCTGCCCGAGATGGTCGTGGTCCGTTCTGCCTGCGTATTTCTATTCACTCTGCTTTTTGTAGAGTCTTCATTTTCACAGGACTTGGGGCTTCTTCCGAAGCCCCCACAAGCCGCTTCGGATGAGCCCACTGCCAGCAGAACGATCGAGCTTACGGTTCCGATTGGCACTCCGGTGCAGATTGCGTTGGACGAAGAAGTGCGTCTTCACAAAGCCGGGCAGGTCATTCACGGACGCGTGATGGAGCCGGTGTACGTGTTTGACCGGCTCGTCATTCCGGTGGGCACTGTGGCAATCGGTAGGGTGTCGGCGATTGATCCTATTCCAAAGAAAACGAAGGTTTTGAGCGCCCTCAATGCGGACTTTTCTCCCGCTCACAAGGGATCAGTGGTATTCGACGAACTGATTTTACCCGGCACCAAACACTTAAGTCTGCACGCGACAGTGGAGCCGGGTTCAGGACAGGTTATCCGGCTTACCAGCGCAAGCGAGCACAAAAAAAGTGTTGTAAGGGATTCTGCATCGCAAAAAATGGACCAGGTGAAGACGCAGTGGCAGAGTGCTATGAAGCAGATTAAAGCGCCGGGCAAGATGCATCGATTGATGCGATATGGAATGGCACAATTCCCCCTGCATCCCCAGTACATGGATGCGGGGACGCTTTACTCCGCTGAATTGGCACAGCCCCTCGAGTTCGGGAGCGAAACAGTGACGAACAGGACATTGGCCTCGATCGGGACCGAGCCTCCCCCGGGAAGTCTCGTGCGCGCTATTCTGCTCACGCGACTGGATTCGGCAACCGCGGCGAAGGGCACGAACGTAGAGGCTCTGCTTTCGCAGCCGCTGATCGATGAGGGCCGGCTCATTCTGCCGGTTGGAACCCGTCTGAAGGGTCTTGTGCTGCAGGTGCGGCCCGCACGCTACTTTCATCGCAATGGGCAGCTGCGCATCGTGTTCCACGAGATTGTTCTGCCGGATGGCGCGGTTCAAACGGTGGATACGAGCGTCAAAGGAATTGAGTCCGGCGCCGCGGAGAATGTTCAACTGGACTCGGAAGGCGGCGCGAAGGCAACTTCTTCAGTCGCGAGATACATCTCCACCGGAATGTCGGTGGGACTGGCGCTGGTCGGAAGCGGGGGCCGGAACGATGTGGGCGATGCGGGTCCAGCAGCCGGAGGCACTACAGGGTTCAAGCTCATAGGACTCATTGCGGGTTTGACGTTTCGCTCGCATTCTTACGGAATTCTCATGAGCGCGTATGGAGGAGGACGATCGATCTATAGCAATTTTCTGGGCAGAGGGCGCGATATCGTGTTTCAAAAAAACACCGCGATGCAGATCGGCATCGGCAACAGGACATCGACGCCCATGCCGAGCGTGCAATAAGACTCACGTCAACATCGCCTTTTGCAAGGCTCAAATCAAAGGACCGCATGAACCCGGTTGTTAAATCAATGCATTCCCATCTTGCGCGTTTTCGCCTCCATCTGCATCGGGGCGCTGCCCGGAGCGTTTCTCTGTTTCTAGTATTGCTGGTCATGCTCTTTGGTGCGCTTGCTGCGAAGAGCCAGGGTCCGGGCTCACAGACCAGCGGGGCACAGCTGATGCAGGACTCAAAGCGGAACGACGCTGGCTCGTATACGCTGCGGGTAAATGCGGAGGAGGTGGTTTTGAACTGCACAGTATTGGACGCAAAAGGGGAGCTGGTTAACGATTTAAACAAAAATGAATTCAAGGTGAGCGAAGACAAGATTCCGCAGACGATTGTTTCTCTTCAACATCAGGATTTGCCGGTGTCGATCGGTCTCCTCATCGATAATTCAGGATCGATGCGCGCGAAGCGTGATGCTATCGTTTCCGCCGCGCTGGATCTGGTCAAGGCCTCAAATCCCGGGGACGAAACCTTTGTCGTCAATTTCTCGGATCAGGCCTACCTCAACCAGGACTTCACTTCGGAGCTGGACAAACTTCGCAGCGGTCTTACGCAACTCAGCCTATCGGGCGGTACCGCAATTTACGATACCGTGGTTAAGTCGGCCGATAAGCTGGAGAAAACCGCAACCCGACCAAGGAGAGCGCTGATTGTCGTCACGGATGGCGAGGACAATGCTTCGAAGATGAGTCTGGAAGATGCGATCCGCCGCGTTCAGCGTATGCAGGGGCCTGTCATCTATTCGATAGGGTTGCTCTTTGACGGTGAGAGCAGCGGTCGCGAAACGCGACACGCCAGGCAAGCTTTGGAGTTGCTTGCAGGCGGGACGGGAGGGATCTCATTTTTCCCTAGCTCGTTGAAGGAGGTCGATGCCGTGGCCGCTGAAGTGGCGCGCGACATCCGCAACCAGTACACCATTGCCTACCGTTCGACGCACGCTTCCAATGCGGGCAGTTATCATTCCGTGAGAGTGGAAGCGCAGGCGCCGGGGCATAATAAACTGCGTGTTCTAACCCGGACCGGGTACGTTTCAACAGCACTTCGCTAAGGGTATTGAGCATTCGCTCTCCGCGGGATGTACACCGGGTCGCCTACTAAAACGTTGCCTACGGTTGGCCAGAGCGGTAGGTCCATGTTTTGGGTTATCCTTGATTAGCAGAATGGAATGCTTTGGCGTGCACAGTCGCTTTGCACAGTAATTGCCACATCGTTCGCTCCTTGGTCGATCAAACTGAGGTCCACATACCGGCCTACGAACCTTGGCATTGCTGCAACGCTTTCGTTGAATCTAGATAAATTTGCGCCTTTTAACACGACCTGAGGCGCAATCTCCGGCCGCTCGACAACCTCTTTGTTCTGAAGACTGTCGCACGCCAGGTGAACCATCAGACCCCGGGCGCAGATTGTGGATGACCCTCCGGCCTTCACGCAAGCGTTTGCGGTGTGATAGTTTGCTCCTGAAAGCCGGTTGCGGAACCCCGTTCTTCTTGAGTAAGTCGCATTTGGATCGTCGATGTGCTTCTAGTCGCTCTTTAGATTGAATATTCGGGGTTCGTACAGCCCTCGCGACGAGGATGCCCTCCATGGCTGAACCAATTGAAAACGTGTTGGAGCTGCTCCGGGAGGGTGCGGAATTCACCCTTTACCGCGGCCGAGAAGGCCGTAACCAAATGCCGGTCCTGGCGGTGGCACCAGCCTCTGAGCAACCGTCGCCTCAAAGTCTCCGTCGCCTTGAACACGAATATTCGCTCGCAACTGATCTCGATTCAGCATGGGCAGCTAAGCCTCTGGCGCTAACTCGTCAACAGGGAAGGGCGTTGCTCATACTTAAGGACCCAGGTGGTGAGACTCTCGATCGGGTTCTTGAGCGGAACAAGGGACAACCGCTCAATCTGACGCGCCTTTTGCGCATCGCCATTAGCCTGACGAAAGCGCTCGGCCAGGTGCATCGGCGAGGCCTCATACACAAGGACATCAAGCCTGCGAATGTTCTCGTCGACGATGCCGGTAGCGTCTGGCTCACCGGCTTCGGGATCGCCTCCCAGGTGCGATACGAGCGCCAGGCGCCCGCGCCTCCAGAGTTCATTGCGGGCACCCTCGCCTATATGGCGCCGGAACAGACCGGCCGAATGAACCGCTCAATCGATGCCCGCAGTGATCTTTACTCTTTGGGCGTCACCCTGTACCAGATGTTTACCGGTGTGCTGCCATTCTCGGCTGCAGACCCTCTGGAGTGGGTCCACTGCCACATCGCGCGCCAGCCGACGCCACTTGGCGACTGTGCTTCCATCCCTGAGCAGCTATCTGCCCTAGTCATGAAACTCCTCGCCAAGAACGCCGAGGAACGCTACCAGACAGCCTTCGGCGTTGAAGCCGATTTGCGGATGTGCCTCGCGGAATGGGAATTACACGACCGCATCGATGGTTTCCAGCTTGGTGCGCACGACTTACCGGACCGATTGCTGATTCCTGAAAAGCTGTATGGGAGGGAGCGCGAGATCAACGTTCTGCTGGCGGCCTTTGACCGGGTCGTGACACATGGCACACCGGAACTTGTGCTCGTCTCTGGTTATTCCGGTATCGGCAAATCCTCCGTTGTGAATGAGCTGCACAAGGCGCTCGTTCCGCCACGGGGACTCTTCGTGTCCGGAAAGTTCGACCAGTACAAGCGCGACATCCCGTACGCGACCCTGGTGCAGGCCTTCCAGACTCTGATCCGCCAGATCCTGGTCAAGAGCGAAGCGGAGGTAGAGCAATGGCGGGACGCTATCCAGGAGGCGATCGGGCCAAACGGCCAACTGCTTGTCACCCTCCTCCCGGAGTTGGAGTTCATCCTCGGGGAACAGCTATCGGTTCCAGATCTGCCTCCGCAAGGCGCGCGAAACCGCTTCCAGTTAGCCTTCCGGCGGTTCCTTGGCGTTTTCGCCAGGCCGGAGCACCCGCTCACGCTGTTCCTCGACGATTTGCAATGGCTGGATGCTGCAACGCTCGATCTCCTTGAGCATCTGGCTACCCATGTGGAGGTGCGGTCCCTGCTGCTGGTCGGCGCGTACCGGGACAACGAGGTGAGTTCATCGCACCCGGTGGTGCGAGCGCTGGACGCAATGCGCAGGGCCGGAGCGAGAGTGCAGGAGATTGTGCTGGAGCCTCTCGGATTGGACGATGTCAGCGGGCTCGTCGCTGATGCCCTGCGTTGCGAACTGGAGCGCGCTCGCTTATTGGCGCAGTTGGTGCTGGAGAAGACGGCTGGGAATCCATTCTTCGCGATCCAATTCCTCACAGCACTGGCCGAAGATGGGCTGCTTGCATTCGACTCATCCACGCGTGCCTGGCAATGGGACGTGAATCGCATCCGTGCCAAGACCTTCACAGAAAACGTCGCGGATCTCATGTCCGGCAAACTGAGGCGGTTGTCCGCATCCGCGCAGGAAGCCTTGAAATACCTCGCCTGCCTGGGCAGTGTCGCCGAGGTCGCTACCCTGACGATGGTTCAGGGGGGAACCGAGGAGGCTTTACACGCGGCTCTCTGGGAAGCAGCCCGCGCCGGACTTGTATTCGAACAGGAGAAGACCTGCAAGTTTATGCACGACCGGATCCGGCAGGCAGCTTATGACCTGATTCCCGAAGAGCGCCGTGCGGAACTCCACCTGCACATCGGCCGTGTGCTACTGGCGAGCATGACGGAGTACCAACTGGCACAGCATGTGTTCGATGTCGCGAACCAATTTGATCGGGGTGCCACACGACTGATCAAACGGGAAGAGAAAACGCAAGCGGCAACGATCGATCTGCGTGCGGGACGAAAAGCCAAAGCGTCGGCGGCCTATGCGTCGGCGCGCGGGTATTTTTCGAGTGGCATTGCGCTGCTGGACGAGAGCGACTGGGGTAGCCAATACGAGTTGATGTTCAGTCTATGGCTCGAACGTGCAGAATGCGAATTCCTATCGGGTGACCTCAATACAGCCGGGCAACTGGTTACCGAGTTATTAAAGCGAGGTGCTTCGAAAGTCGACCTGGCGGCTGCGTATCGCCTCAAAATCCAGTTGCAAATCGTAAATGGGCAACTGCCGCAAGCAATTGAAAATGCGCTCGCGTGCCTTCGTCAGTTGAACATTGAATTCCAAGACCACCCGACCCGTGAACAGGTCCGAGCCGAATACGATCTGGTCTGGCAAAACCTCGGCGGCCGCCCGATCGAGAGTTTGGTCGATCTGCCTCTGTTGACGGATCCGGAACTGCAGGTCGCGATGGGAGTTCTTCGGTGGCTTTCGGAAGCCTCCTACGGTACCGACCTACATTTGAACCGTTTGTGCCTTTGCCGCATAGTCAACATCGGCTTGCTTCACGGGGCGAGCAGCCCCTTCGCCCATGCGTTGGGTTTCTTCGGAACGCTTCTGGCTCCCGAATTTCATCCCTATCCGGAGGGTTATCGGTTCGCCAAGGCCGCGCACCACCTGGTAGAGAAGCATGGCCTTATCCCTGGCCTGGCATCAACCTGCCTGGCATTGGGGATGGTTTCCTGCTTCACCCGGCCGATCGAGACGGCGCTGGAGTTCTGCCGGGAGGGAATTCGGAGCGCCACCGAGACAGGTAATATCTCCATGGCGTGTTTCACCATGATGGTTAAGGTGTTTGTCCTGTCCCTGCGGGACGATCCGCTCGACGCGGTAGATCGCGAATCGGAAATGGGCCTGGACTTCGCCTGGAAGGCCGGATTCCAGGATGTCGCGGACATCTTCGTCAGCCAGCAACGCTTCATCGCGGCCATGCAGGGCCGGACAACGGCCTTCTCGACTTTCAACGGCATGCAATTCGATGAGGCGGCATTCGAGGCGGAACTGAACCCAAACCGGTTACCCCTGATGATTTCCACTTACTGGAATCTGAAGCTGAAGGCACGGTTCCTGTCGGGGGACTATGCTGAGGCCATCGCGGCTGCCGACAGAGTAAAGGCACTCTTTTGGGCCTCTGTTGGCCAAGTGCAAATGGTTGACTACTTTTACTTTTCCGCGCTTTCGGTAACAGCCATTTACGAGACAGGGAGCCTTGGCCAGCAGCGGGAATGGCGCGGACTCCTCACCGCGCACCTTAAACAGCTTTGCGATTGGGCCGAAAACTATCCAACGACCTTTCGCCATAAGCACGCAACTATTTCGGCCGAAATAGCTCGCATCGAGGGCCGCGATATGGATGCAATGCGTCAGTACGAGCAAGCTATTCAATCGGCTCGTGAACACGGTTTTATTCAGAATGAGGGGGTGGCCCGTGAGGTTGCCGCACGGTTCTACGCGGCACGCGGTTTCGAAGCAATCGCCCACATGTATCTACGCAACGCGCGTTACTGCTACGACCGCTGGGGCGCCGTCGGCAAGGTGAAGCAACTCGACGAACTCTACCCACGTTTGCACGAGGAGTCGCTTCCTTCTTCGACCACAGCCACCATCGGCACGCCGGTTCGGCAGTTGGATGTCGAGACGGTAGTCAAGGCCTCACAGACGCTCTCGAGCGAAATTGTCCTTGGTGAGCTTATCGAAAAGCTCATGCGCATCGCGGTAGAGCATGCCGGGGCCGAACGGGGTCTGCTGATCCTTCTGCGCAGCGATGTTCCGCGGATCGAAGCGGAGGCCACAACCGGCCACGGGAAGGTCGAGGTCACCGTCGGACAGACAGTCATTATGCCGCTTGATCTCCCGCAATCCGCACTTCATTACGTGATCCGGACACTGAAGCGGGTGGTCCTTGATGATGCTTCGGTCAGGAACTTGTATTCGGGGGACGACTATGTGCGGCAGAAGCATCCAAGATCCATCTTATGCCTTCCCATCGTCAGACAAACGAAGCTGATTGGCGCACTGTATCTCGAGAACAACCTGACTGCGGGCGCATTCACGGCAGACAAGATTGCGGTGCTCGAGTTGCTGGCGTCGCAAGCGGCGATTTCATTGGAGAACGCTGATCTATATTCAAGCCTGCAACGCAGTGAGGCTTACCTGGTTCAAGGCCAAAGCATAAGCCATACAGGCAGCTTCGGCAGGAACATTCCCAGCGGAGAAATTTATTGGTCGGAGGAAGCTTACAAGATATTTGAACACGACCGATCCGTTAAGCCAACGTTGGAGTCGGTACTTGAGCGAATTCATCCCGAAGATAGGGATACTGTGCGGGAGACAATCGATCGCGCGACCAATCAAAGAACAGGCTTTGATATTAAATATCGTTTGCTGAAGCCGGACGGTACAGTCAAATACCTCCACGCAATCGCTCGTGCCTTCGGGACTACGTCGAACAGCCTCGAGTTTGTTGGTGCAGTCACGGACGTTACCCAAAACAAGAAAGCTGAAGAAGCATTGCGTCGGAGCGAAGCGTACCTTGCGGAAGCACAGCGACTCGCACGCACAGGCAGCTGGGCCTGGCGGGTTCCGGGAAAAGATGCGAATCATTTATCCGAGGAATGGTATCGCATATATGGATTCGATCCCAAGGAGGGTAAACCAACTTGGAAGGAGCGGCTGGAGCGTATTCATCCAGAGGATCGACCCACCTGGCAAGCAGCAGTGGATCGAGCAATCGATGAAAAGTCAGATTACGATATAGAATTTCGAGTCCTGCTTCCGAGCGGAACGGTCAAATACATCCACACCATTGGTCATCCTGTTGTAGACACATCAGGGCATTTGATCGAATTCATGGGCAGCTCGACGGACGTCACCGAGCGCAAACAAGCCGAGCGGAAATTCCGCGGGCTATTGGAATCCGCTCCAGACGCCATGATCGTGATGAATCGGCTGGGCAGGATCGTATTGGTCAATGCACAAGTGGAGAAACTGTTTGGGTATCGGCGGGACGAACTCCTGGGGCAAGAGGTTGAGATTTTGGTGCCGGAACGATTTCGGGGACCACACCCCAGATACCGGCAACAGTTCCTCGCCCAGCCTCGGGCACGGCCGATGGGTCAAGGTCTGGAGTTGTACGGACGGCGGAAAGACGGAACGGAGTTTCCCGTGGAAATTAGTCTCGGTCCGCTGGAGATGGAGGAGGGCACGCTTGTCTCCAGCGCCGTCCGCGATGTTACTGAACGCGCGCGGGCCGCAGAGGAGTTGCAAAGAGCTTTTGAGGAGATCAAGGTTTTAAGGGACCAGCTCTACCGAGAGAATCTTGCTCTCAAGGAAGAGATCGATCAGTCGTCAATGTTCGAGGAGATCGTCGGCACTTCTCCGGCCCTCCGTGCGGTACTCTCTCGTGTATCCAGGGTTGCACCCACGGATTCTACCGTTCTTATCACGGGCGAAACAGGCACTGGCAAGGAACTGATCGCACGCGCGGTTCACAAGCGGTCGCAACGTTCCTCACGAGCTTTTGTTAGTGTCAACTGCGCCGCCATCCCGTACGACTTGATCGCATCGGAATTGTTCGGCCATGAGAAGGGTGCCTTTACGGGGGCAGTGCAGCGGAGATTAGGACGCTTTGAGTTAGCCGAAGGAGGGACAATCTTCCTCGATGAAATCGGCGAGCTTCCTGCCGAGACTCAGGTCGCTCTGTTGCGAGTCCTGCAGGAGCGCGAGTTCGAGCGTGTCGGAGGAACTGGGTCCATCCGAACGAATGTTCGAGTGATTGCCGCCACGAATCGTGACTTGCAGGCGGTGATTGCCGCAGGCACATTTCGGAGCGACCTCTTTTATCGGCTCAACGTTTTTCCGATCGAGGTGCCTCCGCTGCGGGAGAGACGGGAAGACATTCCGGTGTTGGCTGAGTATTTCATCGATCGATACGCGCGCAAAACTGGAAAGACCATTCGCAGCGCAAACAAAAAGAGTCTGGACTTGCTTCAGTTGTACCAGTGGCCGGGGAATATTCGCGAATTGCAGAACGTCATTGAGCGATCGGTCATCGTGTGCGACACGGAGAATTTCTCTGTGGATGAGAGTTGGCTTTCGCGCCAGCCTCCTCGAACCGAGCCGAAAAGCCAGCCAGAGCTATCTCGAATGCTTGCCGACGAGGAAAAAGAGATGATCGAGGCTGCCCTGCGCGAAAGCGGCGGCAGGGTGTCGGGACCCTCAGGCGCGGCAGTCAAGCTGGGTATTCCAGGTTCTACCCTCGACTCAAAGATCAGATCGCTCAAAATCGACAAGAATCGCTTCAAATCTACAAATCTCTGAATAGATCGGGGTGAATAATCCTCTTTCTTGAGACTTCACGAAAGCATGGTCATGAGGCACTCTAAACTTGGATAGCGCTTTCGCAATAAGGATGTAGCGGTATTCCCATCTTGTTGAAAGCTCGGGCAGCCAACTTCGTTATCCTCGGACCAGGGTGCATGATCCATCTAAGCTCAATTGTGCTCGAGATGGCGTATCATTTTTCCGCCCTGATATCAGTTGTCTCAGGGTAACTCGGCCAAGTCTCTCGATGACATCAGAGCCTGCCCGAGGGAAACATCCTGCTATATTTGGCGGTCAAGAGATGCTGCCAAAGCATCGGAGCGAGGCGAGCTATGGCCCGACCGAACATCCGAAAGCTGAAGATCCACCAATGATCCAAGGTTACGGCCTTGCAGTGTTGTCAGTCTGGATTGCTCTTAAACTCGCCCTTTTCCTCGAAAACCTCAACCTCCAGGGGGATTGGATTTTCGCTTTTCCTGGAATATGTGTGCTAACATCACGTACTAGAATCGAGGAGCCCAGAAACTGTATGGCTAGATGCGGGGGAGGCGATTGGGAACCGATCCCACGATCTATTGCGGACGGTTTCTCCGGTGGCGCTCGAAGCCATCAATGCAGAGTTGCTGCGAACTGGGCATTGGGAAGGCGAACTCAAGCATACGAAATCCGACGGAGTCCGGAGTATACTGGCTGAAATGTGAGTCCTGTAGGCGTCAAGAAAAGCGGTTAAGCCTAAGAAGAACCTGATTTCGAAGGAGGATAACATGACCCCAACGATCAATCAGAACGAACAGCCAATTAGCTTTGCGGGCTCAGAACTTGGTAAGAATAGCCATATCTGCGGCTTCTTCAGCAATCGCGAGGAAGAGTATCAACTACTGCTCCCCTTCATTAAAGATGGTTTCTCACGGGGCGAAAAGGCGTTCCACGTGGTCAATCCCCGACTGCGCGACGACCACGTGCGGCGGCTTGAATCTGCAGGCATCGACGTGGGCGGTGTGGAGAAGAGCGGCCAATTGGAACTTTGCGATTGGGAGCAGGCTTATCTTCCTGACGGACGGTTTGATCAGGATCGAATGCTCGCCATGTGGCAAGAGGCGATGGGTGGGGCGGTGCAGTCCGGATACTTCCGCACCCGTCTAATCGCCCACATGGAATGGGCCCTGGAGGATCGGGAGGGCGTTAGTGATCTGATCGAATATGAGGCCCGGTTCAACTTGATCCACGATGCCCGAGATCCCGTCATCTGTGCGTACGACCTTAGAAGATTCACCGGGGATGTCATCATGGACGTGATGCGGACCCACCCAACAATCCTCGTCGGCGGCGTTCTAATGGAGAATCCGTTCTTTATTCCGCCGGATCAGTTTCTGAGGGATATTCGCGAACACCGTGCCAATTCTGCGAGGTCGCGTCCAATCGCGAATTAAAAATGGAATCGGCACTCAAGCAGGCAGATGATGAGATCAAGCGCCTGCAGAGTTATATTAACGATCTCATCAGCGTCCAGGCGCTCCCCGCGATTTGGAACGGACTTGATGCGCATCAAATCGTCAATAAACTGCTCGAAGTGCTGACGAGCCTGTTGCGCTTGGATTTCGCAGGCATGCGAGTAAACGATTCCAACGGTGGCCAACCGATCGAAGCGGTCCGATTGGCGCCCGACCGGAACCCGTACACTCACTCGCACGAACTCCGAGCGCTCGAAGCGTGGTTGAAAGGCGACCTGCCTGCCGGGCGTATTGTGATTTCGAATCCAATCGGAACCGGAGATATGACAATCGCTCCCTTCCGGGTGGGCCTTCAGGATGAAATCGGCCTGGTAGTGGTAGCCTCCGCGCGGACCAATTTTCCGACCGAAATGGAACGGCTTCTCCTGCGTGTGGCGGTGAACCAGGCTGTAATTGGATTGCAAGAGGTTCGACGCTCTTGCGAACAGAATCGGGTCGCAGAAGCGCTCGACCAATTGGTTGCCGAGCGAACCAAACAACTGATGGCTGCCAACGAAGAAGTGCAACGCAGCGAGGCCTTCCTGGCTGAAGCGCAGAGAATCAGCCACACCGGCAGCTTCGGCTGGAGAGTTTTGACTGGAGAGATCTACTGGTCGGAAGAGACCTTCAAGATCTTTGAGTACGATCCATCTGTTAAGCCAACGCTCGAGCTAGTATTCCGGCGAACGCATCCCGACGACAGAGATCTGGTAAAGCAAAAGATCGACCGTGCTGCTCATGAAAAAACAGAATTTGATCTCGAGCATCGCCTGTTGATGCTGGATGGTTCGATCAAGCATCTCCACGTTCTAGCTCGCGCGTTGGAGGCCTCTCCCGGCAACCTTGAATTTGTGGGTGCTGTTACAGACGTCACCGACCGCAAACGCGCCGAGGAGGCCCTGCGCTGCAGCGAAGCGTACTTGGCAGAAGGGCAGAAGCTAAGCAAGACGGGCACTTGGGCATGCAATACTGCCACTCGAGAACTGATCCATTCGTCCAAGGAGCACCGTCACTTGTTTGGTCTCGATCAGGATGAGGTCAAGGTACCTCCATTCGAGGAATTCTATCAGCGTATTCATCCGGACGATCAAGGTCCGACCGTAGAAAATCTCGACAGAGCAATAAGTGCGGGAGAAGATGTTGAAGCACATTTCCGGGTTGTTCTGCCGGGAGGGACATCGAGACACATGTACGGAATAGGTCGCCCTCTCGGCAAACCGTCCGGCGGCACTGGCGAGTTTGTGGGTGCCGTGATGGACATTACCGAAGTAAAGCAGGCTGAAATGAAGCTTCGCGAGAGCGAGGCGTACTTAGCAGAAGCGCAGAGGCTCAGCCATACAGGCAGTTGGGCATGGAGCCCGGCGACAGGCGAAAACAGGTACTGGTCCGACGAATGCTTCCGCCTCATGGGTTTTGACCCGGCAGGCGGGATGCCACCTTTCGAAATCGTGGTTCAACGTTTTCATCCGGATGATCTACCCATATTTGCGGAAAAACTAGAGCAGGCAAGGCTCGAACGGGCAGAGTTTGAGGTGGACTACAGAATCATTCATCCCGGTGGCGAAATCAGAGATATACACGCCGTAGGTCACCCAGTTTTCGGCCCATCGGGCGACCTTGTTGAGTTCGTGGGATCCGTCATCGATGTCACCGAGCGCAAAAAGGCAGAAGATAGTATCCGGCAAAGTGAAAACGAGCTTCGTCGTATTCTAGATTTCGCGCCGCAGCAGGTTGCTGTATTGGGACCGGATCGCACTCGTATTTATTCAAATCAGGCTATGCTCGATTATTTGGGCTTTTCCCTTGCGGTATGGCAGAGCTCCGACCCTCGGCGGTTTGTGCATCCCGATGATTTCGAACGCATGATGAGCCGGGATCACAATAAATTCCTAATGGGCCTCCCGCACGAAGTCGAATTGCGTTTGCTGGGAACAGACCAGAAGTATCGCTGGTTTCTCGTCCGCTATAGCCCGCTACGGGATGAGCAAGGAGGCATCACGCGTTGGTATCTCGCTGGGACCGATATCGAAGATCGTAAGCAGGCTGAACAGCGACTCCATGACGAGAACGTCGCATTGCGTGAAGAAATTGACAGGGCATCGATGTACGAGGAGATCGTCGGTACTTCGCCGGCCCTCCGTGCGGTACTTTCTCGTGTGTCTAAGGTTGCTCCCACAGACTCTACTGTCCTGATCACTGGCGAAACTGGGACGGGCAAAGAACTGATCGCGCGTGCGATCCACAGACGATCGCAACGTTACCCACGAGCCTTCATCAGTGTGAACTGCGCTGCCATCCCTCGAGACCTAATCGCTTCGGAATTGTTCGGTCATGAGAAGGGCGCCTTTACGGGCGCAATTCAGCGACGCTTAGGGCGGTTTGAATTGGCCGAAGGAGGCACGATCTTTCTCGATGAAATTGGAGAGCTTCCCACCGAGACGCAGATAGCGCTGTTGCGTGTTCTGCAGGAGCGCGAGTTTGAGCGTGTCGGAGGAACAGTCTCTATCCAAACGAATGTTCGGGTAATCGCGGCTACGAATCGTGACTTGCAGGAGGCTATCGCTCGAAACACATTTCGGAGCGATCTCTTTTACCGGCTCAACGTTTTTCCGATCGAGGTGCCCCCTCTGCGGGAACGTCGGGAAGACATTCCGATGCTGGCTGCATACTTTATCGATCGATACGCACGAAAAGCGGGAAAGACGATCCGCAGCATAGAGAAAAAGAGCTTGGAAGTCCTTCAGTCCTACCCGTGGCCCGGTAATATTCGCGAACTGCAGAACGTCATTGAGCGATCGGCAATCGTGTGCGACACGGAGGAATTCTCCGTGGATGAGAGCTGGTTGTCGCGCCAACGCGTTGCAAGCGAGCCGAAGAGCCGTCCGGAGCTGTCTCGAAAGCTTGCTGACCGGGAGAAAGAGATGATTGAGTCTGCTTTGCGCGAAAGCGGAGGTAGGGTTTCAGGTCCTTCAGGCGCGGCCATCAAGCTAGGCATTCCAGGGTCCACCCTGGACTCAAAGATCAGGTCGCTCAAAATCGACAAGAATAGGTTCAAATCTCAATAATCCTCGGCAGATCGCTCTTGAAATATCCGTCATTTGTCTTTCGAAGTCCGGTTAGAATAACTCGAAAAATTTTGGAAAAACGTAAATTTTCGAAACCTCGAAATTCCGAAAGCCGTTAAGGGACGTTGTTTCAACACCTTAAGTTTTGGAACGGTGGTTGCATCTAGGAGGTGTAATTGAGGTGGGCTCGCAGAGGCAAAATTCTCAGGAGAGGGTGGATGCTGAAGATCACGAGAGTCGCTAACGGAGAGGTGGTCTTTAGTCTGAGCGGTCGAATGAATGTAGAAAACGTAGGCGACATGGAAACGCTGCTCAACAAAGAAGCGAGCGATCTACTTCTTGTTCTGGACTTGAAAGACTTAAGACTTGTGGATCAGGACGTTGTCAATTTTCTCAGGCGCCGCGAGGCGGGCGGGATCCAGCTTAAGAATTGTCCGGCATACATCCGTGAGTGGATAAATGGAGAACGGCAGTGATTTGAGTAACCAGAAAAACTAGGAGGTGGCGATGGAATCTATCCAGATGCTTGATAGAAATGATCGAGGGGTTTCTCTGCATAGATTTGAGCAGATCATAGGCAGCAGCCCGGCATTGGAAAGGGTGCTCGAGCAAGTGCAATACGTCGCGCCTACGGATTCGACCGTACTGATCGAGGGCGAGACAGGCACTGGCAAGGAACTCATCGCACACGCCATTCACAACTCCAGCTCGCGACGAGGGCGCCCTTTCGTGAAACTCAATTGCGCTGCCATTCCATTGGATCTGCTGGAGAGTGAGTTGTTCGGCCACGAGAGAGGGGCGTTCACAGGGGCAATCGCACAAAAGGTTGGCCGTTTTGAACTGGCCGACAAAGGCACGCTCTTCCTGGACGAGGTGGGCGACATTCCGGCGGGATTGCAGCCGAAGCTCTTGCGCGTACTGCAGGAACAAGAGTTCGAACGCCTGGGCAGCAATCGGACTCATCAAGTGGACGTTCGGCTCGTCGCAGCAACCAATCGTAATCTGACGGAGATGGTGAAGCAGGGCGAGTTTCGCAACGACCTATACTACCGCCTGGATGTGTTTCCGATACTGCTGCCACCGTTGCGTGCGCGTCGCGAGGACATTCCGGCGCTCGTGACTCATTTTGTCGAGATATTTGGCAGCCGGATGAGAAAGCAAATCTATAACATCCCACGGGAAACGATGTTTGCGCTTTGCACTTACGACTGGCCGGGCAACATACGCGAGTTGCAGAATCGGATCGAGCGCGCGGTGATTCTTTCAAAGGATGGAGTGCTCTTCAATCCCTTGCCGACGACAGAGTCTCAAGCTGTCAACGTCTGTCCATTCCCAACTACTCTGAAGGAGGTCGAACGCACTGCAATCCTGAGTGCGCTTGCAGACCGTGGATGGGTGGTAGGAGGATCAGGAGGCGCGGCTGCAAAGCTTGGCTTACCGCGCACCACTCTGCTCTACAAGATGGCGCGGTTCGGGATCTGCCGGCCCGTCGCGAGTGAAGTGGCCTTGTGACCGGAGACAGGGCTGACTCGTAGCATCTATTGCAAAATCGCGTGGTCATTTCGGTTGAGAACAAACAGTAGCTACTTGCATTATTCGGACTACCCAGATTTTGATCGTTAGCGACAAAAAGCCGCATAGCGTCATCAATGAACGCTCTCTCACACCATATTGCCACAGTGGGGAATTTAAGCCGTGTGTCCAATCTTCACTGGCTTAGAATGCTCGCCGGTTTTATTGGCTGGGATCCCGCTGGCCTTTCCCTATTCGCCCGGCGCAACACGTTTATAGATCACATCCTCAGGCCTCCACTGATTGAGCGAAAATGATTGTCACCGGACCAGAGTCTCGGGGTTTGCGCTGCACGCGCAAACATTGTCGCAATACTGCCCCGCGGGCATCGCGTCGGCCATTCTCGCGAATACGCGCCCGAGGCGCGGCCGCGAGTGGTCTGTAGAAAAACGTCTTTACCTAAGGACCTCATCGCAAGCGCAGAGAAAAGCCCCCGACCTTACAGTCCATTCTTACTAAGGACAAAAGCGGCCAGCATATCAGTGGGATCTAGTGTGGCATGGTCATTGCACCGTTAACAACGGTAGCCCTTCGCGAGCCCCAAAGACTCCCATTCGTGCCCTGTCGGCCTGCCGACACTAGTTGTGACATACAAGTACCACATGTCTTAACCCCGACAGTCGAGACGGTCGCAATGCATCGAGATTGGAAAGCGGATCGATGAACAAAGCCTCGGAGAAACTCCATGTGACTTCAACTTGCTCTCTAACAGCAAGAAGTCAACTCGCTTTGTCGAGAAAAATATGAAGGCCACCTAAGCTAGCCGCAGGAATGCATCCATAAGTGCGAACTCACTTCCATAATCGCCCGCTACATCCTAATTTGGCACGAAAAATGCTGAATACCCATCAAGGGCGAAGACGATCCATTGGTTCTCTCGGAGGCTCTAATGCGTTCGGATCTTGTTTTCGATGCTATAAAGTATGTCTCAAATCGCTTTCTCCTCGCCAGGCTACTCGCGAAGACTACCCGCGAATTCCATATCCCTGGAGCCCGAATCGAAGACACAACAAACGATGCTTTAATGCGCTGCGGATGCGCCAATCCAGTCGCGGGCAAAAGTGCCGCTCTAATTTCCGCGAGCGTTGGGTCACCCGCAGCATGCCGCACCCTGCCGTTGTGCATCGCGCCGGAAACGTCACTTCCGGTGGCCGAAAGCCGTACGCTGCATGGGAGCGTTCAGGGGTAACAGTGCTTGACCAGGGCGTGGACCATTCAGAACAACTTCTCTGTTTCCTTGTCTCGAATCTTGGGGCCACATTCAACGCAATCGGTGCATGGAGTGCAGGCAATGCATGGAGTGAATATGTTCAAGACAAAGCGCATCAATAACGAAGGAGCCATAAGATACGCGACTGCGGCGAGCTTCATCGAGATATTCCGCGAGGAGATGCAAAGTTTTCTTCTGCTGTCTATCCTCTTGACCGCAGATCCTGAGAAGGCGGAACAGTGCTTTGTTGGCGCGTTAGAAGAATGCCTTCATGGAATTGATGTTTTCATGGAGTGGGCGCGCTCATGGGCTCGCCGCGCAATTATTAAACGCGCAATAAAACTCGTCAACCCTGTGCCGGAACAACCGAAACTTCAGTCGTTATCCAGTATTCAACGGCACTCAACGCTGATTAACGACAACTTAGTCGGCGCCATCTTCACACTTGGCACGTTCGAGCGGTCTGTCTTCGTAGTGTCGTTTCTCGAGAGGCAATCCGATGAAAACTGCTCGGCCCTGCTAAGTTGCAGGCGGCACGATATCCAATTGGCACGGGTCCGGGCTTTGCAGAGCCTGCCCGACACCGAAAGCGGCGGCAATACATTCAAGGAGGCGCTTCAGGCCTGGGAGATTATCCGGGAGCGACAGTTTGCGTGAACAGGAACCTAGATGGATATATTTCGTAGCTTTGATTTTCGCCTAGACCATCTCGAATGCTGGCGCTAGGCTGCAATCGTTAGTAGTAAACCGGCTCATCATAGCCATCATTGAAGATCTTTCAATTCTGAGAGTCGCGAACAATCAGACGGGGGCCGCTACACGAAAGGAGCTATCACAGTGAATTCATTTGCACCAAGACCCAATAGTGCCACGCAACGGAAGGAACCGGATCCCGTGGACGATGCGATGTTGGTTGCTGTGGCACGGTCCGGGGACTCCTCTGCCTTTGTTGAACTTAGCAAGCGCCATTCTAGGCGCGTTTTGCTCAAGGTCTATCGAATAACAAACAATTGGCAAGATGCAGAAGATGTGCTCCAGGAATCCTTGATGAGGGCGTTCATTCACCTTCACACCTTCGAATGCCGAGCGCGCTTTTCGACGTGGCTCACCAAAATCGCAATCAACACGGCCCTCATGCTATTGCGGAAAAAAAGGGGTGCTGTCAGATCGGCGACCGATAGCACGCTTGAAGATATTGTTCACGCGGAGAAGTGGGAACTCCAGGATCATCGAGACAATCCAGAACAGCACTACGCGCGACAGCAGAGGGCAAGGATGCTTCGTGGAGCAATGCTGCGACTCAGGCCTGAATCGCGGAGGGTACTTGAACTCCAGCAGGCTGGCGAGCTATCGACTAAAGAGATTGCACAATCCCTGGGAATTTCGGAGCCGGCAGTCAAGTCAAGGCTTTTGCGCGCAAAGATCGCATTAAGGGATTTTGTGCGAAGCGAGACTCCGCGTTGTCACACCTATTCCGGATCGCACTCGGCTGTGAGACGAAAATCCTCCGAAGACGAATCGAAATCGTTCGGATAGCCAGCAACGGCTGAACTAAAGACAGTTGTGTGGCACATCCAGGACCTGAACGGGAGGTGGTCCTACGACGACTTTCCGCATACGCAATGTTAGGGCAACGGCAAATCGAGTTCAGACTGTAAATGGGTAGAACATCTCTTAGTCGCGCTGTCAAAATGCCGACATCGAGGTCAATATACGGACGCGGCAAACCAACCTTTCAAAGAGGACGGCGAGATGAGCTCCGAAACTTCGCTACTTAGATCGGATTCTAGTCTGGCATAGAAAATGCTTCAAGGAGTTCGTCTGGAGTTGCTCCTTGAAGTCATGTTGCAAGCAAACAACAGTATCGTGGGCAGACGTCGCGATCTGATTTAGCCATCGGCGGCCATCACGGGGCAGCGCTACCCAGAGAGATGAGGAAGTCACTTTTGCACGGAAAGGGAGCACGTTGAAATGATGCAGGATTCTGGTAGCACCATTCAGGCCATCGCAGCCAGATGCGGAATGACCGCACACACACTCCGCTATTACGAACGTGTCGGTTTGATCCAACCGGTGTGGCGTGCACGGAATGGCCACCGTCGCTATTCCGAACAGGACGAGAAATGGTTGAAGTTCCTCAAATCAATGCGGACGACGCGCATGCCCATTCGGGAAATGCGACGCTATGCGGCCCTGCATAACCATGGAGATAACCGAGTAGCCGAACAACGCAACATCCTTGAGGAGCATTGTGAGTCCCTGGAGAAGCAGATCGCGGACTTGCAAGCCGCGCATGCTTTGCTGACTCACAACATCAAGGATCTTCGCAAAATGGAAGAGGCAACCATAGACTCCGTTCCTGAACAACTGCCTGCATGGACGGGTGGAGCGATCGCCTTTTCGAAGTGAGACGGCGACAGAACTGATGCTTGAAAGTCGGTTGTTCGGTCATTGGCGTGGCGCTTTTGCCGGTGCCATCTTGCGCAATATGAAAGGGTTCGAACAGGTCAACCGTACCTTGTTTCCTAGACGAAGTCGGAGATCCGCCGCGATCCACTGATCCGCGAACTGACTCAGTATCGCGACCTGATCCAGCAACGCATCAACGTCGGGGAACCCAATCCATGAACCTGATCGAACTCAATCGCTCCCTGGTACAACTGCGCCTGAGCGGCGGCATGGCCGCCGTACTGGAGACGCGCCTGCTGCAGGCTCAGTCTGAGGCAATGGCGCCCATCGACTTGATCTCCATCTGGTCTCCGACGAGCTTGCCTGTCGCAGCAGCGACTGCTGGAGCGGCGCCACAAGCAGGCCCACTTCCGTGACCCAAACAAGCTACTCGATAACTTCGACTTCCAGTTCAATCCAAAGATGAACCGCAGTCTGGTCTTCGACCTAGCCACTGCGAACTGGGTCGGAAAGCGCGAAGATTGCCTTGTTCCTCGGGCCGCCTGGCAGCGGAAAAGTCACTGTGCACAAGCCATCGGCTACGCTGTCATCCAACAGGGCTACCGCGTGTTGTATCGCGAAGCACACAGGCTGCTGGAAGAACTGGCTGACGCCACGCTGGATGGCAAACGCAAGGGGTTTATGGAGCAGCTGACCACCGTGCCGCTGCTGAGCATCGACGACCTGGGAATGCGCAAGCTGCCGTTGACCGCTGCCGAGGAACTGTTGGAGATCATCATGCGCCGCTACGAACGAGCGAGTACACTGCTGACGTCCAACGGACTGGTAGACGACTGGGGAAAACTGTTTGGCGACAGCGCCGCTTCCACCGCCCGGCTGGATCGCTTGCTGCATCACGGACACCCTTCTCAAGTGTGGTCCGCGCAGTTGGCGCACCAAAACTGGCAGTACGGGAGATGCGCAATGACAAAAGCCAAAGCGAAAAGGATCGGGCGGTGGGCTTACCGGACATGGAACAAGTATAGGTTTAAAGGGGTCGCAGCAGAGGACGCTTGATCTGCGAAACGGTCTCGCTCTTTATGATTAAGGGATAGGATGCGTGAGGCAAGCGCTGGGACGCAAGTCGCGGCAGCTAAATTGTTTCTGCCCGCAACGGTTCTTATCATCCTTTGTAGCGGATCAGTCCTCGGAAACACCGTTTGCGGCTGCACCGATTGTGCAAGGACTTCGGTTGCGAATTCGTCGACGATCTTTAGGTTGAGAGGCATGGCGCGCAGCGAGTCCGAGCTAGCCATGAAGCAGCCGTGAATACATTCAAGCTGTGTGAGCAGGGCGGATTCCGGTACAAAGTGCTTTTCGATTTCGTATTGGTGGACCGCAAGACCTAAGCCCACTTGATGTTGTCGCCGGCGATCCGAGCGGTTCCTCCCTTCAAACGAACGGGATCGCTGACACGCCATGACGCGTGGATTGAGCCCCTCCGACATGTTCCACGGTCGCTTTTTGCTTGACTAAGATATTGCGAATCGGACTGTCAACGCATCCGTGCTGATAAGTGCGTTAGCGATGCACTCATTGGGCACCCGTCCGGAATGGGGCCAAATTAAGATTTACTGCTACCAGCGCCCTCCTACGGAGCACTGACTGCAAATACGGTGCCCGCGCCTGAAAGCGTCGCCCGGTCGTCGCGCATCCGAAGAGCGCGTCGGTATGTCGACATGGGCCCCGCAAAGTGTCAAGAATCTGTATGCACTTGAGTTTGGTTTGAATGTAGCGCCCCTCGAAATCCGTCTTTCTTCCCCCATTAAACGCTCGCCGACTCAGTTACTTAGGGAAATATCAGGCAGCCGCGCGGATAAGATCACGGGCACTTGGCAAACAATTTGCACTATTCATACCGCCCGTTCAATGCAAACCTCCAGAGGCCGTACATGACAATATCAAATCAACCTTCTCGAACAGGATTACTCTCAGGAATCAGAAGTCATCACACTACAGACACTAATACAAAATTGATTCCGTCGTTTGGTCAATTCAGGCACTTATGCCCACCTGAAGCTCATGGCCGTCGCCTCAAGCCCGTCGCCATTGTTCCTCTGAAAGTTATGCGCTTCTGGGGCATGCTGTATGCGGTTTTGTTCCTCTCCGGGCTCCTGCAAGCTCAAAATGCCGTGACTGGAGCACTGACGGGTGCGGTTCAGGATTCCTCTGGAGCAATTGTTCCTGGGGCCACCGTCAAGATTGTCGATACCGCGACAAACGCAACCATCAACGTCATGACCAATGATGCCGGACGTTACAGCGCCACGCTACTCAAGCCCTCCAAATATGAGGTCAGTGCTACGGCAAACGGTCTTTCCGGCCCACCAACGACTGTTACAGTTTTGGTGGGCCAAGAGCCAAACCTCGACCTCACTTTGACCCCTACAAGCGCTGCTACCACCGTTGAAGTAAGCGCGCAAGCGGTATCGTTGACCGATACTCAATCTCCGGCTCTGATCACGACCCTCAACGAAGCTCAGATCCAGAATCTTCCCGCTCCGGGCGGAGACATTTCGACTGTTGCCTATACCGTCCCTGGTGTTGTCCTCAATTCCGGCGGCGCCTACGGCAACTTCAGCTCTGATGGTCTGCCGGGCACTTCCAATCTCTTTGTCCTCAACGGATATGACGACGAAGACCCCTTCCTGAATCTGAATAACTCGGGCTCAAGCAACCTGACCTTGGGTCAAGGCGAGATTTCCGAAGCCGCCGTGGTACAGAATGGCTACAGCGCGCAGTATGGCCGCGCCGCGGGCGTAATTATTAACTGGACCACTAAGTCTGGTAGTAATCAATTTCACGGGGCGGCCGACTACTGGTACAACGGCAGCATCCTCAACGCCAATGATTGGTTCCGCAACCAGGCGGGTATCGGTCGCCCCAAGGCCGTCTCCAATCAGTGGGCAGCAAACGGCGGAGGCCCGATCGTCAAGGACAAACTCTTCTTCTTCGCCGATTACGAAGGCCTCCATTACGTCTTGCCATCGTCTGGCTACGTCGCTTTCCCCACACAGGGCTTTGAGCAGGCGCTGTTGGCACGAGTTCCAACCGCCAATGTTCCCTTCTATCAACAAGCCTTCAATCTCTACAACGCCTCGCCGAACTATGCGCACGCGACTCCGGTTACCAACGGCACAGGCCTGCTGCAGGACAGCACCGGAACCATGGGTTGCGGATCCGCCGCCGCACTGGGTATGACGGATGGCAGCGGCAACATCTTCGGCACCACCACTTCCTGCACGGCCGCGGCTCTGGGCACGGCCTCTAACCAAAACCAGGAGTGGCTCTTTACCAGCCGCGTCGACTGGAGCATCAGCGACAAGAACAAGATCTTCGGACGCTACAAGATGGATCGCGGGTCTCAGCCCACTTACACCAATTTTGTTAGTCCTTACTTCAGCACCGTCAGCAACCAGCCCTCCTATGAGGGTCAACTCAACGACACCTATATCTTTAGCCCGAACATCACTAATCAATTTATCTTCGCGGCTAATTGGTACACTGCTTACTTTGGCCCCGCTAACACGAACTCTACTCTGGCAGCCTTCCCGACCTATCTTAGTTCGATGCCCGATGGCGGGTCCAACGGGTCTTCAGCCTACGGCGGCAACCTCGTCCTTGGCCTGCCCAACAGTTATATTGATGGTCGCAACGTTACTCAGTACCAATTCGTTGACGACCTTTCCGTCGTCAAGGGCAGCCATACCCTTCGCTTTGGATATGACTTCCGTCGCGCCGATATCTCCGACTTAGACTCGCAGCAGAATTTCGCTGGAACCTACGCTTTGTATATGAGCGATTTCGCGAACGGAACCCTAACCCCGGCGACTGGCTCGGAATTCACTCAGTCGCTCACCAATAAGAAGACCGCCTATCTTGCCCTCTACAACCTGGGAGTCTATGCACAGGACGAATGGCAGATCACGCCACGGCTGAAGCTGACCGGTGGCATCCGCTTCGACCGCACCGGAAATCCGCTCTGCAACAACAACTGCTTCTCCCTCTACAACGGCACGTTCCCGCACGCGGGCGTTACCACTTCCACGCCGTACATGATGCTTGTGAACGCCAGTCAGCAGCACCCATTTTCCACCGTTCAGAAGATCAACCCGCAGGGGCGCTTCGGCTTCAACTACGATGTCACTGGCGACGGCCACACTGTTGTCCGCGGCGGCGTCGGCATGTTTACCGATCTCTATCCGGCCGGCTTCCTCGACGGATTTATTGACAATCTCCCCAACGTCTACAACGCGTCGATTGTCTCCGGGAATGTTGGCTCGGCCCAGGTTCCTGGAACGGCAATGGCCAACGCCCTCGCATCGTTCAACGGCGTCGAGGCCGGCATTAATAACGGAGCCAGTTCCAGCTCCCTGGCAAATGCCATCCCCTCATTTGCGCCGCCAACCTTCACCGTCGGACCGCATGAATTCAAGAATCCCACTTATCTCGAATTCAACCTGCAGATACAGCGCCAGTTTTCTAAGTCGGACGCTATCATCCTTTCCTATGCCGGCAATACGGGCTACGACGAAATCATCACCAATGGTGCCGTCAATGCGTACTCTCCAAGCGCATTCGGAGGACTCCCGGTAGCGCAGCCTGATCCTAATTTTGCGGGGGTCAACAGCTTCACCAATGCCGCGCATTCCAACTACAACGGGGGCTCAGTCACTTACAAGCACATCGACGCTAAAGGCCTGATGATCGATGCAGCCTACACCTACAGCAAGGCGATGGATGATGCCTCAAACGGCGGCATCAATAACGAGCCTTATAACTTCAACTCCTACTACGCTCGCTCAAACTACCAGATCGACCCATACAATGTGGGACGCCTGAACTACTCGGTGTCCGATTATGACATTCGCAACAGTTTCATGCTGGACTTCGTCTACGACATGCCATTTCATTTCCAGCGTACAATCGAGAGCCAAGTCCTGGGCGGCTGGCTCCTCTCCGGCAAGAGCTTTTACCGCAGCGGACAACCCTTCACGGTATACAACAGCGCGGCATCGCCTACAAACACCGGTGGCACCGACCTCGGCGGCGTATTGGTTGACTTCGTCAATCCGCACGTCAACCGCCATTGCGGTGCAGGTGCGGTATTGACGCCCTGCTTCACAACCTCTGATTTCGTTCCCTATAACGCCCAGACCGACTTCGGCAATGCGGCGCGTAACCAGTTCACCGGACCACACTACGCAGACACCGATCTCGCCCTCGTAAAGAAGCTGTACCATCGAGAAGCATTGAATCTCCAGGTCGGGGCCAATGCCTTCAACGTCTTTAACCATCCAAACTTTGCCCTGCCAGCAGCGAACATCGCAGGTGGCGGCCTCGGAACCATCGGCTCTATCGCGGCACCGCCAACAAGTCCTTACGGCTCTTTCCAGGGTGCTGGCGTCGGGGGCCGCGTTGTTCAGGTCTTCGGCAAACTGAACTTCTGAACGTTTCAATCCGGAGAATGGGACGTGACGGCTTTGGCCGTCGCGTCCCACAAGAGGCGAACAGCTTGAAGGCTCGTCCCTGCCCATCCCCTTTTGCGGGCTGGCGCCCCGTGGTGATCTCTGGCGCGCTCGAAAACTCACTTTTGGGGAGCACGCGCTCGGAACTAGGAAGGTATCCGTCACAACGCCCGACTCACAGCATTCTCTGGGGAAGTGCTATGGACACCGCTTCGGAGCCGGAATGGACATGCAACTTCTCATAGATATGCCGACAGTGGTCCGAAACAGTGCGAAATGAAACGTCCATCTCGGAAGCAGCCGACTTCTGGGAGTGCCCTTCCACGAACAGCTTCAGGAGGAGTGCTTGGCTCTTGGTGATGGAGCTCGAAGCCTTCGGCGAAGGCGCACAGGTTTGAAAAAGCCGCACAACCTGTCGCAATTCGCAGCGACATGTGAGCATCCCTTTCAGGCCAGTTCCTGGATGGCACTCGCAGTCTGCCGGTGCAATGCGCCGATCTTTATTGGCAACGCGACTGGAGGAATTGCCGACCGATTGCTGCTGCCGTTTCAGTATGGACTTGGCTCACCGTAAATCGTTTGTCGCTACAGGGCGGCCGGAAACACATGCCGTCCGGTGAATTAAAGGTCATGACTGCTCTGTTGAAAGTGGTGGAAAATCGATTGAGAGCGGGAGCCGAACGATAGAATTATTGTGGTGTACGTTCATTAAGGAATCTGGAATCGTGTTCTTCCAATCTTCGTGTGTTCCGCGGCCGCGAAACGGATTCGGAATGCACGGAAGATGGTGTGGTGAATTGGGTGCAGTGTGATTTGAGGCTGTGCATAAACTATGGCCAAAAGACCCACGGCGACCCTCATGTAACCTCGCGGAACCGCACCGAGCGTCTTCGGAGGCCGCCACGAGAAATTGATTTAGGTACGTGAAAGGAGCAGATTAAAGAGGAGGCAGGGAAGTGCCCGGATGGCGAAATCGGCAGACGCAGCGGACTTAAAATCCGCAGGCCGCAAGGCCGTGGGGGTTCAAGTCCCCCTCTGGGCACCAATTAAATCAATAACTTATGGTGATTATCTTGGAAGCGGGCATCCCTGAATACAGCGTTGGTGCCACTTCTGGTGCCACTTTGTTCTGACTTTGCTAGGATCGCATTTAGGGGGCAGATCCTATGCCGAGGAAGGTGGTTCGCAAGGAACGCGGAGTCTTCGAAAAGGTGCCAGGCTCAGACATCTGGTGGATACGTTTCAAAGACGCCGGTGTCGAGCATCGGGAAAAGGTGGGGCGCCGCGGCGACGCAATCAAGCTCTACAAGATTCGCAAGGCGGACATTCTTCGTGGCGTAAAGATGCCGGCGAACATGAAAGACAAGGGCATCAAGTTCTCCGTGCTTGCCCAGGAAGCCATCGACTGGTACGTCAACCATGACCGCAGAGATGTTCGAAATTTCAAAGGCAGGATGAAACTCATTCTGGAGGCCTTCGCCGACCGGGCCGCTGAAGAGATTAAACCTTCTGACATTGATACCTGGATTAGTTCTCACAAATGGTCAGCCGCGACGAAGAACCGCTATAAGAATGTGTTTGGAAAGACGTTCAAGATTGCGCTGGCAGACGGCAAGGTCACGAGCAATCCTGCGCGGCTGGTTGAGCAACGCGCGGAGAACAATGCCCGTATTCGATTCCTGTCAGCAGACGAGGAAATGAGACTACGTGCAGCAATCAAGAAGAAATTTGCGAAGCACATGCCGGAATTCGACGTAGCTCTGAACACTGGGATGCGAAAGAGTGAGCAGTTCAGTCTGGAATGGTCCCAAGTCTCGCTGACTCGGAAACGTATCAGATTGGAGAAGACGAAGAATGGAAGTGATCGAGAGATTCCGCTGAACAAAACCTGCCTCAGCGTTCTCGAAGCGTTACATGCCACCCGGCCGCACAATGGTCGCGTGTTTCTTTCAAAGTACGGACGTGATCTCAACAACCCCAGGGCTTGGTTTGAATTGGCGCTCGAAGAGGCCAAGGTGAAGAACTTTCGCTGGCACGACCTTCGCCATACCTTCATCAGCCGATTGGTCATGAAGGACGTAAACCTGCGAACAGTGCAGGAACTTGCTGGTCACAAAACAATTTCGATGACGACTCGCTACGCTCATCTGGCGCCGGAGCACAATCAGGCCGCGATTGAAAAGCTCGATCCAGCAGCTGCGTGAAGCCCGCTAATCAGTAGCGGCCGTTTGCCCTCTTAGGCACAGTTTCATCAATACCCTGACTCTGTGGCTGGAAGCGGCTTATCGATCCTTCCGAAGACTGTTGGCCAACCTTCATTTGATTAGACGAGAGCGCAGGTATGCCGGAGCGCACTGAATCCGGGTGGTCTTCCCTTGCGAAGCGCCGGACTGCACTTGCCGGAATAAGAATCTTTCCACCAACCCGTCGCGCGGTGAGTCGTCCGGTGGTAATGAGGTAATCAATCGATCGAATGCTTAAGCTCAGCGCTTCGGCGGTGTCACGCCGGGAATAGAGCAATTTTTCTACAGATCGATCCATGCATAATCTCCTTCTCAAGCTTCAGTGACAGAGCCGGCCCGCTGTTCAGAGAGTGAATCAAAATCGATTCGGCGTCCAAGACCTTTTTCGTCAAGACTGATGCTTGATGGGCATCAACGGGGCACTTCCGGATACTCGCAGAGACTGGAGGGAGTAACGAGTTACTCGAGAGAAGCACATTTCAAGGATGCATTACTTGTGACGCCGTATTCATTGCATATTTTCGGGAAGATTAACGACAACCCTTGCCGTCATTGAATGGTCGAATGCTGAATGGGACCAGTGACAAAAGTTGCAACCATTAACGCCCGCGCTAGTGCTGATTGAGGTAGTACTGCGGCGAGAGGCTGCGCATCTCGAATCTCTTCCTTCACAGGCTCAATTAGATCATTGACGATATATTCATTTCCTAGTTGGTCATTTGACCGAATGAAGTCTAGGAATCTCGCCTTCTCTGCCGGAGAAGAAAATGAAAACAAAATCTCGTATGCCATCAACTCTGGATCGCCGATGAGCGCTAACGAACGAGTGTTCGTCAGCTGTGAATAGCCAAGCAGGTAACCAATCGTATCCGCAGCCAAATCCCTACTCTCTGGGTCTGCGTCGTTTAGAAATTCCACCGCGCAAAGCCAATCGGGTTCATCGATCCAATGGGGTTCAGGTATGTATTCGATTGTCATTGAATTTTCCCTTCGCTGATTGTTTAGAACGCTGCCCTGTCACGGCAGAGGTCGCGGGTTCGAGCCCCGTCGTCCCCGCCATACATTCCAAAAGAGTTACGGGACGTATGGACCTAAAGTGACAACGAAATCTGGGCACAATAAGGGCACAATAAGCTTCTTAACCTGCACTTTGAGCCTGTTTTTTTGAATCAGTTGTGCCCACGTCCGTCACTTTTGTTCCCGCGTTCGAGACCATCATCTTTACAACCTTGCTCTGTGCGGCTCGCTTGTTCGAGTTCACCGCTTGCGTGTAAACATCGAGCGTTATTCTGCTGTTCGCGTGTCGTAAGAGCTCCTGAACCGTCTTGACGTCTTCTCCATTCGCCTTCAGCAAGGTGCCGAAGGAGTGACGGAAAGTATGCCAGCCGATCTTCTTGTGAATGCCATTTGCCTTCGCAACTGGCTTGATATGACGCTTCATGAGGTTGTCCGGCCAATAGGGCTGTTTCCCCCTCATCGTCTCGCTGGCGAAGACGTAATCGTCATTCGACGAATAGATACTCTGACGGCGCCAGCTGAGAAGATCCTCTGCCACGTAGCTGTCCATATTGGGCTAAGAAAAATGCAGGCAAGAGCGCACCGAAATCTCCTCTCCCCGAGTTTGTCGTGAAACCTCCGAAAGAAAGGAAAGGCGCACTCACGCGGGAACGACAAACGCCAGCGAAGCAAAAAGTCACCAGTGTGTTTGAAGAACGAAGCCAGACGATCAAGAAAGCGCTCAAAGAATTTCGCAAGCCTCTTTCGGAAGCGATCGACTACACAGTGCGCATCGAGGAATGGCGATGCGATTACAGCTTCGGCCTTAATCCCTCCTATAATCCCTTGCACCTAGATAACGGGATATCGTACTTGTATGAAGAGCCTTATAGCGAAAATCGGGATCTGGTTTTGACTGGGGTATTTCTTGAGCCCGCAAAGTTAAGACAGAAGAGATTTCAGGCTCGGCTCGTTCGGCAAGAGCATCTCGATAAGAAAACTATCGGAGAAAATCTGCAGCGGTACGAGGAATCGCCGCCGAAGTCGGTCGGAGGCTTTTCAAAGCTAAACCTCTCCATAGTGGCTTTTCTGGCAATTCCGGAGGATGCGTTTGCGCTCATCTTGCAAAACGCAGCGGCTCATAAGATCAACTTCATAACCCTTCGGGGCCAAAAACTGCGATACGGGCGCGGGGATATCTACGGTTATTCCCTACAGGAAGAGCAAGACGAGGAACAGCAAGACGAGTGATGGTAGGCCGTTTGATGGTTCGTGCCGACGGGATTCGATTTTTATTGATGGAGTCGACTCTCGCTCACTTTGCTCGACGCCGGTCAACGTGGCTCTTGGAGTAAGGACGAAAACCATCGCCGGCCCAGTTTTGTCCTGATTGTATTTAGTTTCCGGTTGTGACATCGTCCCAGACGCATTCCTGTGCCACACGGACATGGTAGCTTGTTCGCTTTTCGCTTCTTCATGGCCAAGGCGCGCACAAAATCGAGTAAGGTGAGATCGTCGTCCATGCCGACGATGGATGCCAAATCGTCGCGAAGACCGCGAGCCCCGTGCGACAGCTCGCCAAAGGGAAGTGCCCCGCCAGTTTCGACAATCGAGTATCCATAGAAATAAGGCACAACGCAGCGCTCGACGAAGGAGAGAAGCGACGGAGATTCGGCCAGAATCAGGCGCAGACGCGTCGGCGATCCCAGGCATAGGTGGCCGGTGGTCAGCTTGTGAAAGTCTGGAGGGATGCGCCGCGCCGTCTCTCGCACCATCGGAATGCTTCTTGGAAAGTCGGGCGGGACGGAGATACTGATTTCGTATCGATCTGAGACGAGCTTCTGTCCGCGAGTCTGCGCCGAAAACTCGAGGGTTCCGGCGATAATCGTGTCGCCGCCGGCCGCTGGCTGCAGACGGAGGTCAGGATACTTCCGTAGTAGATCCTCCACGCCCCATTTGAGCATCGTGGATGCGCGCATTCATCGATTTCCCCAGCCGTTGAAGTTGTTTCTCCGCAAAGCCGCGGCCCCGTTGGGCGATAACATCACAGAAACGGCGTTGAAGCGCGCGGTTCTTCATCGAAAGAACGCACTGTTCTATCGCACCCTGAACGGTGCCCAAGTCGGTGATCTGTTCATGAGCCTGATCCATACCTGCCAGTTGTGCGGCGCTAAAATCCAGCAAGGTTTCTTGGCCATCGCTCGGTACGTGCGGTGCTCACGTTGTCAAAATTGGGTCTCGAGCGTACCGCAAGGTTTCGTCCGACTGCGGCAAACGGGTGCTGGAATGCCTCATGCATCGCGCCTGCCCCACATGGCATTCACGCATGTTTCATGACTCGAAATGATCCAGATCGGCGCAAGTCAAGGGTGAGAGACTTCTATAGCCGAGGCGCGCTCTTGCGCTCCGAGACGTCGCGGATCGAGCCCAGCAACATCGGACCGCAGCTCAGCGTAAACGCCGAGATCGACACCTCAGACCGGAAAAGCTCTCCGTTCTTGCGCTTGTGCACCCATTCGAAACGCTCTGCGCCCTTCAGAAACGCCGAAGCAATATGCAGTTCCGACCCCGTCTTTGAATCCGTGCCATCCGGCTGGTGTTGGGGTGAGAAATCTGCCGCCCGCAGAGCGAGAAACTCGGTCTTGGACGAATATCCAAACATCCGCAGCGCAGCCGAGTTGCAATCCAGAAATCCTTTGTCGTCCATGAGCAAGTGAGCATCTACCGCATCATCAAACAGAGCGCGATACTTCTTCTCGCTGTTCTTAAGTATCTCCTCGGCCCGTTTTCGTTCAGAGATGTTCCTGACAATTGAAAGTGCAACCGGGCCATCAATGGATTCGACCATCCTTCCACTGATCTCGACGGGGATTTTGCGTCCATCTTTGGCGATGTGCTCCGTCTCAAACAGGACGCACTCTCCGCTCGGTATTTTGTTGAGAGCCGCAATAATTTCGGTCATGTGTTCGGGATTGTTGATGTCACGCGGAGACATATTGTATAGCTCTTCGCATGTGTAGCCGAGGCATTCACATGCGGCCTTGTTGACCCGAATGAACTTTCCGGGAGTGAAGTCATCTTCGATTCTGTTTGCAAATATGGCATCGGCGACACCCTCGAACAGGATGTCATATTCCTCTTTGGAACGTCGAAGCTCTTTCTCGGCCTTCATTCGATTGGTGATGTCCATCGCGATGCCGAAAATGCAGGGCTCATTCTCAAAAATTATTCGCACACCCGTCAAATAGCAGGGAACCTTCGCCCCACTTTTCGCGATGATCCAAGCGTCGCTATCAGCCTTGCCTGCGATGAGGGCTTCTCTCATGGCTTGTTGCACCGTTTTCAGACTTTCCGGCGCTATAATGCTCATCAATCCGGAGTGCAAAAGTTCATCGGCGGTATAGCCAAACATATTCGCGTTCCATCGACGAACCTGGCCGAATACGTTGAATATGCACAACGCTACCGGTAAATTCTCCATCAGCGTTTCAGGAAGAGACAGCGAGATATTGAGCCCATCTGTCTCGATCAGTCCTCGTTGAGGGAAAGAACGTATAAGGGACGCTGCTGAGGCCTGATGCGACCGGGCCTTATCCACAAATGCTGCTGCACCGAGTGGTCGGCTGAAGTAATAACCCTGAATGTGGTCGCAGCCGAACGAACGCAGGAACTCCACTTGCTCCTTCGTCTCCACACACTCGGCAATCACCTCCATTTTGAGAATCTTTCCGACACCGATAATCGAGGCCGTAATCTCGGTATCCTTTGGATCCACATTCAGAGCCCGCACAAAGGATCCGTCAATCTTCAACTTGTCGAATCGAAAGCGTCTCATGTAGCTGAAGCTCGAATATCCGGTGCCAAAATCGTCGAGTGCCAGTCGCAGGCCCATCTCCCTGAGGGACAGCATCTGGGCAGCAACCTCGTCGCCACGGGTGAGCAAGAGGCTTTCCGTAATCTCCAGTTCGAGATATTGCGGTGCAAGGCCGGTCTCGTCCAACACACGCTTGATTACCGTGTGCAAGGTTCCCTGGCGCAGTTGGACCGCCGACACATTTACTGCCACTACCAAGGGAGACAAACCGTCCTCTTGCCATTTCTTGGCTTGTGAACATGCCGCTCTAAGGACCCATTCCCCGATCGGGATGATTTCTCCGATGTTTTCTGCGATGGGAATGAATGTGTTTGGTGGAATCAGGCCCATTTCCGGATGCCGCCATCGAAGCAAGGCTTCCGCTCCCACGATCTTCCCGGTGGAGAACTCAAGTTGTGGCTGAAACTCGAGAAAGAATTGTTCCATCTCGATGGCCCGTCGCAGAGCGGTTTCCATTTTGAGCCGCGCAAGCGCCTGGCCGTTCATCTCTTCGGTGAAGAACCGCCAGCCATTCCTTCCGCCATCCTTAGCGCTGAACAGAGCAATGTCCGCGTTTTTGAGCAAGGCCTCGGCGTCCATGCCGTCCACCGGGAAAACACTGATCCCGATGCTGCAGGTAGTGAAGAGGCCGATCCCGTTGACCATGAATTCGGTCGCGAATTCTGTCTTGATTCTATTGGCGGCGAGCACGGCGTCTGTGCTGTCCCTGATTGCACTTGCAACGACGACAAATTCGTCGCCACCCAGGCGTGCCACCGTATCGTTGCCTCTTGCGCATTTCCTCAACCGCTTTGCGACCTGCTTCAAAACAATGTCTCCGGCCGAATGCCCCAGAGAGTCGTTCACATCTTTGAACCGATCAAGATCAATGAACAGGAGTGCGACTTTTTCATCGCGCCGGATCGCATCGGAAAGCGTTTGTGCCAATCGATCCTGGAAGAGAGCACGATTCGGTAGATTAGTCAGGGCATCATGGTAGGCGAGAAAGCGAAGGCGCTCCTCACTCCGGTCTCGTTCCGCTTCCGCCTCCTCGCGCCTGCGCCGCTCCGTCCTTTCGTTCAGGGCGCGTCGCACCGAACCGGCAAGGCGCGTCATCCTTTGCTTCAGAATGTAATCGGTTGCTCCGTGCTTCAGGCTTTCCACCACCGCTTCTTCGCCGAGTGTGCCGGTAACAAAGATGAATGGAGTAGCAGGGCGAGTCTTCGCCGCAATCGCCAGCGCCTCAAATCCATCGAAGGCAGGAAGGGAATAGTCGGACAGTATGACGTCCCAATCCTCGTCATCCAGCCGGGTTATGAAATCATCCCGCGTCTCGACCGGGGTGATTTCGCAGTCGATACCGCCGTTTTGGATCATTTCCTTTACGAGTTCCCTATCCAGCTCCTTGTCTTCCAGATGAAGAATATGAGCCGGACCGGAGCCCTTTTCATATCTATCTTTTTGCGAGATACGCATTGCCACCCTCGCCGGTTCTGTCCGCCTCTAACTGTTCATTTACGATCGCCCAGAATCTCCCCACCGTTTTTACGGCTTCGAAGAATGCGGCGGATTCTACCGGCTTGACCACGTATGCATTGGCGCCGAGCATGTAGCACTCGGCTACGTCTGGACCTTGGCGAGATGATGTAAGCATTACCACTGGCAAACGCTTAAGGTAGGGGTCGCCTTTGATCTTGCGAAGCACTTCGATGCCACTCACCTTTGGCATCTTAATATCCAATAGAATCACGGCTGGAAGAGCGGCGACTTCACGATCGGCCTGGAGCCGGTCGCTCACTTCGCTGCCGTCGCGCATCACGATCACTGGATTGGCCAGGGGAATACCTTCGAGCGCTGTCAGCGTCAGTTCGATGTCATCGACATTGTCCTCAACCAGCCAGATGGGCTTCAACGAGTTCATGCAATTCTCCTTCGCGGTAATCGGACGGTAGCGAAAAATAGAAGGTGGCTCCTTCTCCCACGGAGCCCTCGGCCCATATCCGACCGCCGTGGCGCTCCACGATGGAACGGCAGATTGCCAGACCGATTCCCGTCCCTTCGAATTCCTGGTCGCGATGCAGCCGCTGAAATACCTGGAAGAGCTTGTTGTAGTACCGCATATCAAAACCAGCACCGTTGTCGCGAATAAAAATCACCGATTCGCCATTCGATCCTGGTTTACATCCGACCTCGATTTGCGCCGTTTCGCGGCCTCGCGTGAATTTGAGAGCGTTCCCTACCAGGTTCTCGATGACTTGCAGCAACATCGCCTTATCCGCGGCCACCCGGGGTAGATGCGTCAGCTGCCAGTCTATTTTCCTCTCCGAACTCTCGGGTTCCAGTTCTCTCAACACGTCATGGATTACCGCGTTTAGATCCACCGGCATTTTGTGAATTTGGGCTCGTCCCGTGCGAGAGAACTGGAGCAAATCATCGATCAACTCGCCCATTCGCCGGGATGCGAGAATCGCGCGATCGACATAGTGCTTAGACGAGTCGTCCAGAGTGGCATAAGTTCTGGTTGAAAGCAGCGTCAGGAAGCCATCGATGTGCCGGAGAGGAGCCCGTAGATCGTGGGAGACGGAGTAAGCGAATGATTCCAGATCCTTCATGCTATCCGCGAGTTCCCTGGTGCGAAGTGCGACCCGGGATTCCAGTTCCTGGTTCAATTTGCGAAGTTTCTCTTCAGCTTCCTTGCGCGCCGTGATGTCGCGATTAATCTCAAGGATCGCAGTCGGAATGCCTCGTTCATCGCGCAACAACGACCATCGGCTTGCTACTACGACCGTTCCGCCACCCCGACGAGTTTGCGTGACTTCGCCCTCCCATTCCTTACTGGTCAGCAGCCAAGCCTCGATCCCTTCGAACGGCTCAGGGAACTGAGTGTGTAAAAGGTCACTGATCACTCCGCCTATCGCCTCTTCGGCCGGCCAACCATACAAGTCCTTGGCTCCCCGATTCCACGACTGGATTCGGCCGTGCAAATCGCGGATTACGATAGCGTCCTGTGCCAGTTCGAAGATTTCGCTCTGTTCGCGAAGCCCCCTTTTTGCCCGATTTAGTTCGCTCAAATCGGTTGCCACAAGGCAGAAGACCTTCTCTGAGTCACCAAACGTGACCAAGCTGAGGGACAACTGGACCGGAAGTGGACTTCCGACTCTCCGCAAGAGTTCACCCTCGCTGCGGATGTCGTTCTTGGCTGCGCACTGAAGTAGTTCCGAAAAGACACTTCGTTGGCCTTCGCGCAGGATGGAACAGAAAGACGACCCGACGAGTTGTTCGGACGGAACCTTGACCATTTGGGAAAGCCGCTGATTGCAAAACAGGATGGTGCCATCGGCGCCAAGAGTTGCCGCTCCCTCGTTCATGCGCTCAGCGAGAATGCGATAGGGATCTTCAGGACTCTGAAGAGTAAATACCTGGCTCCCGTTTGGACCCTCGACGACGATTGCATCCACGTCTCCCCTGCGGATGGCATTTTGGGTAGCCTCAAGCTCATTGAGCCTGGCTTGAACACGCTCCAACTCGACGCGTAATTCCCGTTCTGTCTTACTGCGCGAGGTTTGCATATTTGCACCTAGTTAGGGCTTTGGCTTCGAGTCCGTTACGGAGCCTGGTTGATCTGTTCTTCTCTTGATATCCAATCCCAAAAGCACGCCATCCTTGTTCGACAAGTCTCCCACAATGCGACGCAAGGGAAGAGGTAGCATCTTGATGAGCGTGGGCGTGGCAACGATCTGCTCATCGATGGCCAGCGAGGGCTTCTGGTGAATGTCGACAACCTCCAGATCGTATCGGCCCTGCAAATTCTCCTTGCAAATGGTATTGATGTTCAAGATGGATCGGCGCGATCGTTCAGTCACACCGGATACGTAGAGCCGAAGCAGGTACCTTTCGTTTGCCGGTGCCTTCTCCAGCGCGTCTGCAATGGTTTTGGGGATGCGTATCTTGGTCATGATATGTCTCCGGGGCGGAGATCCAGTCCAATCAAAACGCGCTCAACGTTGGATAGATCGCCAATAATCCTCTTAAGTGGCGGCGGCAACCTGCGCACCAGAGTAGGTATAGCCAGGATCTGATCACCTGCGGCAAGCTGCGGATTCTCGAGCAGATCGATGACTTCAACCCGATACTTCTTGTCCAGGTGGGTCTCACAAATCTGCTTGAGGTTGCGCACTGCATCCATGGACTTGGGCGTTGTGCCCGCGATATAGAGGCGAAGCATCCAATGTTCACCACTGCTACTTTTATTCCGATTACCTTTAGTCGTCTTCGCTGCCTTCATCGAATCTCCCCCTGCCTTGCCTCGCGACTACCCCTAGCCTGCGTGGTCAATGTCTCGAAGCCGTTTCAGGCTCATGGTGGCCATTAGTCTTGACCGGGGCCTTGTCCGCCTGGCGGGAATCCCGTATGGCTGCGCGAACGGTGTCGCTCGCCAGTTGGCGCAATTCAACGTCGCGCGCATCCCGCATCAAGGCCAGCTCTTCCTGTTCAAACGTCGCGCGCATCCGGGAAATTTCAACCTCGAGCTGCTCGCGCTTGTGCTTCAATTCAAGGCTCCTGGCGTGCACCAGTCGCGCATGTTCCGCGGCATCCTCGCGCTCTCTGGCCTCGGCCGCAACCCTGGCGGAGCCCAGGAGCAACCCGGACGACCCGGAGTAGACGTCGAGCAATTGGGCTCCATGATTCGTCAATACAAATTCCCGGACCTGGTTGGAGTGGGCGATGCCGCGCGCCTTCAGCACGTAGAGTCCGCGATTGCGTTCACCGTTACATTCCAGGTTACGCAGCAGGAGCCATGCGTCCATCAACGAGGAGACACCCACTTCGCTCAACTCGGCGGCACTGTCGCCCGATGTGAGGCTGGTAAACAGGGCAGTGATCTGGCGTGACTTGAACAGATCGATCAAGCGGACGCACATCGACTTGACCTCGGAATACGTCCCCACTGAACCAAAGTTGGTGATCGGATCGATGACCACCACTTTGGGGTTGAAGGTAGTGGTGATTTCATGGATCGAGACCAAGTGTTTTTCGAGGCCAAATGCACCCGGCCGTTCAGCATAGAACCGCAGAAGGCCTTTCTTAACCCACGGCTCCAAATCGATCCCGATGGAGCGCATGTTGCGAATCACTTCGTCGGTGGACTGCTCTGACGCCATATAGAGAGCGCGTTCGCCCCGTTCACAGGCGGCCTGGACGAAATGTGCCGCTGTGGTGCTCTTGCCAGTGCCCGCTACGCCTGAAACCAGGATGCTTTGGCCACGGTAAAAGCCCTTGCCTCCCAGCATCGTATCCAGGCGCGGGATGCCTGTCGAGATTCTCTGGGTTGGGGCTTTGTGGTCCAGTTTCAACGCGCTCAGCGGAAGCACCGAGAAACCGTTCTGGCCGATAAGGAAGGGATATTCGCTGGTTCCGTGCAGGGTTCCGCGGTACTTGATCACGCGCAGGCGGCGGATGGAAGACTGTTCTTCGACCCTGTGATCGAGGAGGATCACGCAGTCGGCGACATATTCTTCTATGCCGTGCCGGGTGAGAGTTCCATCTCCCGTTTCGCCGGTAATGATCGCCGTAACTCCCTTTTCCTTCAACCAGCGAAACAAGCGGCGCAGCTCAGCGCGCAGGATATTGTCGTCGGCAAAGCCGAAAATAGCGCTTCGATGGTGTCCAATACAACGCGTTTGGCTCCGACTGCTGCAATCGCGCACTGCAAGCGGATAAACAGCCCTTCGAGGTCGTATTCGCCGGATTCCTCGATCTCGCTGCGTTCGATCCGAACATGATCCATGAACAGCTTCTTGCGCGCGCAAAGGGCGGGAAGATCGAAACCCATGGAGGCGACATTTTCCGACAATTCCTTGTCCGTCTCTTCGAACGATATGAACACGCCGGGTTCATTAAACTCCGTAGCTCCCCGGACGAGGAATTCCATGGCCAGCATGGTTTTGCCGCATCCCGCGGAACCGCACACGAGCGTGGGCCGGCCTTGTGGCAGGCCGCCCCCCGTGATCTGATCCAAACCAACAATGCCAGTGGGGGATTTGTGAATTTCACGCCGTGGTGCGGCTTTCACTTTGCGGGGTGCCATCATGCCCTCCATCCCCTGAACCGAGACGGTCTAGTGTACGCGTCCTATGAGGAACGCCATATAAGGCAAGATTTGCGGACAGAGAATCGCGCCAGATCCTGACTTGGATCTGCATGGCGGAATGGCCGTTCAATCTGGCTGACACCGTACGTGGTTCGGGAGTTAATTTTGTAAAGTCTCCCAGAACCAAGCAGTCACGTCTGTGATCAATATCACCGGCACTGGCAAAGTAGAACCTTGCACGCGCGCAATGTAGGCCAGACTGGAGGCTAACTCCGACGCTGGAGGCTAACTCTGACGCGCAGTCTTGCCGAAAACTCACATTACGTACGACGCGAAGATTCGAGCTCCCATTTGTCTCTCTGCACAGGCTGTACGAACGACTGCTGATCAGATTGCCGAGGGCATAAAGGCCGCCTATGCAAATGGCGAGATCTCGAAGCGCGCTGAAGTGAGCTTTGCATACATGTGGTCTGCAGGCCAGATTCTTGGGCCGGCCATTGGCACACTCACATGATGGTTTACCTTCCCAATTACGAAAACTCCATGATCGGAAACAACGACCCTGGGAGCCATCTTCCGGGTATTGGGGACGATGCCGGTACGCCATTTGCCGTGGGGACTATACCCGTAGATGACAAACCCGCTATAAGGGTACGGCCATAGCTTAGACCACACAAAATCCGGAGGCACGCTATTGAACCGTGCAGCGAGTTTTTCATTGCCGCATTTTTGCGGATAACTTCACCAGCCTCTCGACTGCGTAAAGCGATCTCTGCGGCGATTGAGCGACCCAGAATTCGAAAGCTGGACTATTTTCCATTGTGTCGGCCAGATGGCTTCAATCCATAATTGAAGCGTCACGCCTTCTCGCTAGGGTTTCCGAGATAGGGACGAAGCTCTTGTTGGTAACGATGGCGAAGCAGCTCCAGATCAAAAGGAATGGCACGAGCCAGGTATCGCACATCGCTTCGGTCTCGCTCAATATTGCGTCGAGTTTGGTAAGCGCGAGATCGTATGGATCAAGTGCCATCAGGCGCAAGTTTTGAAATACTCCAGGAAACATTTCCTGAAGGCGACTTTCGTATTCGCAGGGTGGCTGCGCAATAGTCATCCGATCCAAATAGACGCCATATTTCTGGAACAATGGCCCGCCCAGCATCGCGACCTGAGAAAAAGCGTCCGCCACTCGGGCTGATTCGATTTGAGCAATCGTTGTCAGCGAAAATGTCTACTGGAGAGATGAAAACCGCCAGGACATGTTCATGTCCCGGCGGTTCGGTGGAGCACAACACGCTTTGATTAGTTCACGCCCGAGAACCCGAACAGACTTATGAAATTCGCGTTCACCTTTTCTGGCAGGAGCACCGGAACGACTGTGATGCGATCGGTTGAGAACCATCCTCCGTTATAGTCCAGAAACGAATACCCCGCGTTGGGTGTGGCCGTAAGTGTAACTTGGCTCCCTAGATCGTAAAAACCGTCGGGTGAACTCGGTGTGACACTCACGGTTCCACCGCTCGAGGGTAATACGCCGACCGTGAAATGATCCTGCTGGCCGTAGGTCACGGCGTACTCGGCGGACGAGGCGCCGTTCCCGGCCGTGAAGCTGAAAGAGGCCGGAGCCGCGTTGTTCCAGGATTTAAATACCCACCGTATTCCGGTTTGCCCGGGCGCCGTGATGATTTGCGGAGCAGCCAGCGTGTGATGCGTTCCCGGGACCAGATTAAGGCTGGCGGGAAGTGTGAGCGGGGAACCGTCGAACGTCACCGTCGGCTGGTGGCCGGTCGCGGAGATCTGGGTTGGTTCCACGATATAGAAGTCGACGGAGATCTGAATTGCGTTTGTCGCCTCCGGTGATTTGACGATGATGTTGCCGTGCAAGTGTGTCCCCGGCGTGTATTGTCCAGGGTTGGCACTGAATACAAAGTCGGCCGGTGTGGTCGTGGTTGATGCCGTCCACGTCATCCACGACGGTGTCTGGATGTCTAGGGGAAGAGCCCCATCGCCCACCGTCTTGACCTCAACCCTGGCAGTGGCTGCGCTGGTTGAAGCGGCCAGGTTAAGTGCACTCGCGGTACTTACGAGCGTTCCTTCAATGGTGAGCGTTACCGGGACGAAGTCGGTGATCCTCGTAGCTTGATCGACGACACCGATGTTGATTGTGTAGACGCCGGGGGCCAGATTCTTTGCCGCCGAGGTCAGGTCGAGTTTTAACTGATTCGATGAAACCCCTGCCCAAAGCCAGCTTGCCGTGTACGGTGCGATCGTCAGTGTTCCCTTCTGGCCCGAGATGTTAACCAGTTTCGGGTCTGCAACTGAACTTGGCGAAGCGAGATGGAAATTGACCCGCGCGGGCGCAAAGCTCATTTCCGATGAAACATTCATGACCACGGTGTTGCTGACAACTCGGCTGTGGAATGAGTCGCCATCCGCGGGCAGGAATTGGGCAAAGATATTATGCGTTCCCGGCCTCAGCACAAGAGGCGAACTGAATCCGAGTGTGAAAGGTTCGTCGATTCCGGGCAGGTTTGTGGGTAGGCTCAAGAGTTGATTCGAATATGGTTTTCCTTGCGAGTCGATCATTTGCTCGACAAGCTTCACCGTACCGGGCGCCGGCAATTCCAATATCGAGGTGTTGTCGTTCGGATTCAGGTTCAACGTAACCGTGGGCGTCCAGGCATCTCCTTCCACAATGCTGGTCTTGCTGGGCGGATTCAGTGCTATCGAAGGTGCTATCTGCGCGAATGCCTCGAATCCCAGCGTTGAAGCCTGTCCTTTGCCATCGGTGTATTCCATCCTCATGAACTGGACATAAAAGCTCGGTGAAAGGTTCTGCGGGGTGAGCATGGAGACTGTTACGATTCCGGCCCCGTTCGCATCCAGCGTCACGTTGGACGAAGGCTGGCCGTTCACCAGGAACATGGGGATTCCGGGAAGCTGGCTGGATACATTCACGGTCTTGTGCGGTTGGCCAATGATCTGGAATGTCTGCGAAGCCGGCGTAGTGCCCTGCGGGTACTGGAACGCGAGAACACTCTGCGATGCGTATGGGTCGCCAAGATTTTTGGATTGGTAGTTCAGCCAGATGTCACTGCCCAGGTTGGAGACCTGCTGATTTTCGTATCCGTTGACGGGCGCACTGAACGTGGATCCAGGATGGTCGTTCGCGCATCGTGCGGGCGCATTGGCGTAGGTGGTTGGTAGATTGGTCAGCGTCCACGTTTTCCTCTTACCGTAAAACACCGTCGTATTGTTGACGCTCACGCATGCCGCCCTGTAGAGCGCCGGCGCGCCGTGCACGTCCAGCGTGGGAGTTGAAGCCCACCGGCCGCCACTCGTCATCAAAGCCGGTCCATGCTGGCCGTAGTCCTGCGATTCCCAGCTCCACACCCCGCTTTCGAAACGGTTGTCGGGTCCGCTCTGCGCGTATTGGCTGGTAGGAACCTGGTCGCGGGCGTAGAGGAAATCGAGCTCCACATAGCTCGCGGCACACGCTGTCGCGGCTTGCACCTCCGCCTCATTGACCAGGGGTTGAGCGGCTCCCGCCGACTTCCAATCGCTCGTCGACCGGCCTTCTCCCAGCCGGAACCACGCGTCCCGTCCGCGGCTCAATGGGTCATGCCCATCGCCATCCTGGCAGTTCGTGGCTGTAAAGCTTCCCTGGTCGGAGTTATTCGAGGGGAAGACGCCGCTGATCACCGTCGCGAGGTGGCCGAGCAGGTCGAATGTGTGCACGTGGTCTGCATTCAGAAACGTATTGGCGACGAAAATGATTTGTTTCTTCTCAGACTGCATCAGGGCAATCGATGGCACATGCCCCTTGTTCCTGACTGTATCGGCCACGGACCATACCAGGCTGGGTCCGAATACGTTCACGATGTCGTTGTCGAGATCCTGCTCATGGCCGGAGATGTAGTTACTGTCCGGGCCGCCTGCATCGATGAAAACTACCAGCACTTCAGAAGGATGCGCCGTCATCCAGAAGTTGATCTCGCCCAGCACCGCTTGAAATTCGCGTGAGAAGTTCGGCGAAGTCAGGATGCAGGCGCCGACATCGTCATAGTGAACACCATTCCATATGCCGTTGGAGCCATGACACACCGTGAGATGTCCGCCGTTGATCTGGTAGTTATAGGTGTGCGGATCCAGTTCCAGGATGCGCGCGCCGGCGTTCAGCTGGTCGGTGATCGAGTACACCTGGTTCTGTCCCAGGTCGTAGGTGTAGCCCTGGTGGCTGTTGCTGTATGAATTGTGCGTGCCGGCAGTGGTGATCCAATTCAGTTGCTCGTTGCGGCCGATACCGTTGCGCTGCTCTGAGAGAGCCCACGCCACCCAGTCCATCTGCCCGGTCATACCTTTTGTCAGCGAATACCTCTGTTGATTGACGCACGAACTGTCGCCAACCAGGTTGGAAAGGAAACCGCCATTGGATTTCAGGTCGTACTGGCATCCGGCATAGTTGTTGTTGGTGTAAAATTCGTCGTCGGCTATGGTGCAAACACTTTGGCCTTCTCCGCCGCAGCTCACCTGCGCCCGCGCCGTGGCGCTGAGCGTGATGAGCAGCAATACCAGGAGAAACAGCTTCGGAAAGCGGGGATGCGCATTCCTTGTCGTGGGGCTTGTCATCGGAGTATCTCCTCGTTGGTGTCGCATTCGGCCGGAATGGCCTGCGCATCGTCAATGTAGGAGAATTCTGAAACGACTACTAGCTACCAGAGTGAGTAGGGTTGTTAAACCAGGCCGTTTTTCAGGGCCTTGGCCACTGCTTCCGATTTGGAGTGAACATGCAGCTTCTCGTACACGTGGCGAGCATGAAACGACACTGCGTGTATGGTGAGATTCATCTCGTAGGCAGCCGTCTTATAACTGTGTCCCTCCACCAGCAGCTGCAGTACCTGCGCTTCTTTGGGAGTGAGACGGCATAACGATTCCCTGGGTGGAGCAACATTGCGAAACAGGCTGACCACCTGCCGCGCAATCTGTGGGCTCATCGGTGCGCCGCCTCCGTTCAGTTCACTGATCGCGTCCAGCAGTTTTGCCGGAGGTGTTTTCTTCAGCAGGTACCCGCACGCACCCGCGCACATGGCGGCAAACACGCGCGCGTCGTCGTCATACGAAGTGAGAATGAGGAATTGCAGGCCCGGCACGCGCTGCTTCAAGATCTTGATGCCTTCGATCCCCGACATGCCCTGAAGCCCGATATCGACCAGCGCAATCTGCGGCGGGTCGGCAACGATTGCGGGGATCGCCGCCTCCATGCTGGGATAGGCGCCAGTCACGTACAAATCCGCGGTCCCGCCGATGAGCGTCGACAGCCCTTCGCGAATATCGCGTTCATCCTCGACAATGGCGACTCGAATCAAACGACAGAATACCCGCCTCCCCTCGGCGCAACAACCTACCTATACAGGTAGGGGTACATTCAGTTCTACCGTCGTGCCCGATTCAAAGCGCCACACGATGCTGCCTTTGAGGAGACTCGCCCGGGCCTTCAGGCTTTCCAGTCCGTGATGTCCGGGCTTGGCAGCCGGCGTAAACCCAACACCGTTGTTACAAACACGCATGGTGAAGACCCCGCCCTCATACCGCAGAAGTACTTGCGCATGCGAGCACTGCGAATGCCTGACTGCATTGTTTACTGCCTCTTTGAAGATCAGGTAGAGTTGGCGCAGGTTGCCGGGCTCCAGTGGGCTTTGCAGGGGCAGATCGGACACCTGCATTTCGAATTCGATCCCCTTCGCCTCGAAGAGTTGTGTCGCGAACGATCGCATTCGGCGCACCAGGTCCCCCACCGTCTCGGTCTGTGCGTTCGTGGTCCACACCAGGTCGCCCACCGCGTCGAGCACCTCGCGCGAAGTCTCCGCAATGCGATCCAGCGCGGCTGCATGCGATCTCTTGCCGTCTCGAAGCGCAACCTCACTTAGAATCACGATCTTCGACAAGCCGGATCCGATGTCATCGTGCAGGTCACCGGCGATGCGTGTGCGCATCTGTTGCATGCGCAGCAGGTTGAACATCCGATAGCGGTGTAGCACGTACAGAATCGCCAGCAGCACCGCGGTGGCCGACACAAGAAATGCCCACGTCTCCCAGAAATGCGGCCGAACCGTGAAGCGCACCACGCCTTCCTGGCCAGTCCCCGCCCCCAGGGTGCGCACCGCGAAGATGTATGTCCCCGCGCGCAAATTGCTGTAAAGCACGGAACGTGTCGCGGTCGGCGCGCTCCATGGCGCCTGTTCGTCGCCCAGTCGATATTCATACCGAATGTCGTCTTGCCCGGCCGTTGCAAGCGCAAGAAATCCGATCTCCAGACCGTTGCTTCCCGGAGGCAGATCTGCCAGTGTGGCTTGCTGCGCGCCCAGCTTCACAGGCTGCGAACGGCCGTTCACTTTGACAGATGCAATACGCACCGGCAAGCTCCGCGCGTCCGGATCAGGACGCGGATGAAGCCGCGAAATCCCCTTGTACGTGCCAAACCAGAGATCGCCGTCGCGGTCTCGCAGCGCGTCCTGCACTTCGCCTTCCGCTAATCCGTCGGCGCGCGTGTAGTGCACTATGCGGCCGGTCTCGGGATCGATGCGGTCCACCCCCAACCCGGTGCCGGCATAGATTCTTCCGTAGTTGTCTTCAGTGATCGCCTGGATCTCATCGCTGGCCAGGCCATTGGCTGAAGACCAGCTATGGATGGAGAGATGTTCGGCTGTCGCGTCTTCGATCCGTGCCAGCCCGCCGCGCCCCGACCCCAGCCACAGATGGTGATGGCGGTCCTCGTAGATGCTGCGAATCCCGCCCGCGGGTACGCCATCGCCCGGCGTAAACACCGTGAAACGCCCGTTCCGGTAGCGGGCAACCCCCGTGCGATGCAAGCCCACCCAGATCTGTCCCGCATGATCTTCAAACAAATAAAGAATCGCAAAGGAACTCATGGCCGGCAGTCCGTCGGCTTCGGTGAAGGTTCGAATGCGGCCTGTCTTTTTATCCCGCATCCCCAGCCCGCTGGCGCGTCCCGGCGGTGGGTACGCGACAATCGGCAGCGTGCTGAACCAGATGTTTCCCTTCGAATCCTGGAGCACGTGCGCCACGTCCTCGGCAGGCATTCCGTCATTCTTCTTGAAGATAGAAAGTGGCCGTGCTTTCTCTTGATCGTCAGGGGCCGCAAGCTGAATGAGACCATGTTCGGATGCCGACCACCATGTGCCCTCGCGGCCTTCAATCAGCGCTTCGTGCCATGGGAACCAGGGCGCCTCGTATTGGCCCTTCGATACTCCCAGGTCGACCTGCGCGAAGCGCCCATTCTCGAACCGGTACGCGGCCATTCCAGGATGTGCATTGATGGCTGCCATCAATCGTCCTCTGCCATCAAGGGACAGGGACGCGACCTGCGCCGTTGGTAGTCCGTCGGTTTGTCCATACGTCAGAAACCCGCGTGCCGCAATCCGCACCGCTCCGGCCCCGTCGAAACCGACCCAGACATCGCCGTTGGCATCCTCGGCCAGTCCCCGCGCCTCCGCGTGTGACAGGCCCTCCCTCTCATCCAACCAGTGGTAACTCTTCGCCCCGGGTTCCAATTGACCTACGTCGTCGGACGTCCCTACCCACAGGCTGCCGTCCTGGGTGCGGAGCATTGAAAGCACTGTCCTGTCGCGCGGGGCCGGCTGCTCATGCACGATCTTCAAATTCGCGTCGACCGTCATCAGCCACTGCTCGGTTGCCGCCAACATTCCGTTGCCTTCCGCCAGCAATGCCGACACACGCCCCGCGCCACCTCCTGCGCCGGTCCTTGTTTGTGCAAAATGTACAGTGCTTCAGAACTGCCCACCCATACATTGCCATCTGCGTCCCGCGCCAGGCTCGTGACTTCAGGCTGCTCCGCACCGTCCGTGAGCCGGAAAATCTGCGTGGCGCCGTTACGCACCACAAACAGTCCCGCATCGGTTCCAATCCAGACCATGCCTTGTGCGTCCACGACCGAGCGCACGGACTGCGCTTTGTATCCCCCGTTCAACAAATACGGCGCGAACTGCGCGCCGCCGCCATCGCCGTAGGGATCGAAGCGCGCTGCTCCTCCGCCTGTCGCGACCAGAAATGAACCGTCCTGCGCTTCGACGATTGCCCGTACGTCCCGGTCAGGCAGTCCGTCCGTGACCCGGTAATTGGTAAATTGGTAGCCGTCGAAACGGGAGATACCTTCTCCGGTCGCGAACCACAGAAATGAGTTCCGGTCGCGGAGAATGCAATGGACGCTGTCGCGTGCTAACCCATCCGACGTCGTGTAGTGCTTCGCCGGGATCATCGATGGCCGGCATTGCGTGGCCGCAAGAAATGTCGCGATCATCGCCACCACGTTCGGTCGTACGCTGCGCTTTGCAGTGCAAACCAATCGCGACGCGTTTCCGGGAAGACCGCTGTACACCGCCGGGAAGAAGACTTCCGAGAAGTTTCTCAGCAACTTTCGCGTGATTGCGCGCAGTGCTCCAGTCGTCTCGCTTCCAGGACGGGACCTCGCCACGAAACGCCGACTCGTCTCACCATCACGCGCCATGTGAAGATCGTGCAATTCAGAAAGATTTAGGAATGGGGAACCGCACTTATATTACAACCAAATCACTCCACGTTTCTTGATCTGATTTTTGTTTTATAAATCTCATGGCCTTGAACGCATTGCTACTCGCATCGACTTCGCTTCTCGCGACAATCGCCCCCGCGGATAGAGGATTATCTCGTCGCCGCGGTCAAAGAAATTTCTTTGTTGTCGTGACACGTTGCGGAGGCGGCCATCGGTTGCTTGCTGGGCGCTTCGTTTCGCCGAGCCTTCGTTGTCTGTGCACTCTTCAAATCATTAAGGAGCTTGATCAGGCGCGCAAACCCTTGTTCGCGGGCCGTCTTGTTTCCCGGAACCGTGTTGGTTGGATCTTCGCCGGCGCGCATAAATCCGTGTCCCGCGCCATCGTATGTCACCGGCTCATACGTCTTGCCTGCCGCCTTCATGGCCGCTTCGGTTGCCGGGATCGTGGCGCCGATACGCGCATCGTTCCCCGCGTAGAACCCATACACAGGCGCAGTGATTGCCGCTACGTCTGCGGGCCCCGGCCCATAGAAAACAAACGCTGCGGACAGGTCTTTCCGGTGCGTCGCGAAAGCGAACGACTTTCCCCCGCCCCAGCAAAATCCAACCGATGCAATCTTGCCGTTCGCGGCGGGCAGATGCTTTCCGTACTCGGCCGCGGCATCCAGATCGGCGTTCACCACGCTCGGATCGAGCCCCGACACAGCCTTTACCGCCGCATCCTGGCTGGGGAATTCGCTGGAACCGCCGCCATTGGGTCCAAGGCCCGAAATCAGGTCGGGCGCTACCACGATAAATCCCTCACCGGCCAATTCATCGGCCATCTCTTTGGCCCAGTCCGTCAATCCAAAGATCTCGTGAATCAGGATCACGACCGAGGCTTTGTTCTTCACTTCGGGGTACACCACAAAGGCCTGGATGGTGCGGCCGTCATGTTTGAGCGCAACGTACTCGTGATGGCGCGGCGATGCTTCGAGCTTGGTCTTGGCCCAGTCTTGAGCAGAGGCCGGGACGAACGCGAGCGGAAGGAGTGTAGCGGCGAAAACCTTTGCGAGTTGGGGAAGCGAAATCATCATGCGTTGGAGTTTAGTCATATCAGCGAACGGGCCGCAAGAAGTTTGGTTCGACAGCATTGCTGTAATCTCCCTTAGTCGAATGAACATGGCATTCAACAGCTCTGCTCCGCCGCTGGATCGCGGAGTGCGCTGCATCGACGGTATGTTTGTCATCAAAACCCGCTTGGCTTGACCCAGAAACTTTCTTCCCACGTCCCGCCAGGACGGATCGACTGCAGGCCCGCATACTTGCCGGCATGAGCAAGGTTCATTGCGTCTGTGATGGAGGCCATGGGTTCGAAGCAAATGAAGTTCGGATCCTGCGCCGGCCTTGCATTACTTCCGGCCTGCACCGGCGGCAGCTTCCTGGGATCCGGGGAATAGATCACTGCGGCCTGGTAGTTCGGGCCAAATTCAACCTCGATCCGTTGATGCTTTCCCTCGGCGGCGAGGGTTGCGCGTCCTTGCTGATCGCGGACTAGATCGCCGAAAACGTCGTCGAGGTCATAGTCCTTCAAGGCGGCGTTCTCGGGATCCGTCAAACGATTCGCGATCGGTTCTGTTTCTCCGGTCGGAATCTTGTTGGGTTGAAGCAGGTAGTGTGACTTCGCCCCGACCTTGATCTTCCAGTCGTCGCGCTTCGAGTCCGTCAGACGATAGTACGGATGGAAGCCGATGGCCACCGGCATTGGTTCCGTGCTCAGGTTTGTCAGGCGCGTATGAACTTCGAGTACACCATTGCGCAGGCGATGCGTGATCTCGATGGTGTGCGCAAAGGGAAACTGCGCCATCCAATCAGGGTGGCGATAAAAATCCAGGCGGCAGGTCAACCATGCCGAATCTTTGTCCGCCTTGAGTTCCACCACTTCCCAGTCCGGCGCCGCGGTTAGAAAGCCGTGGATCGGAATAGCGCCGCGAACGTTACCCAGAGACATATTGAATGTGTACTTCTTGCCGTTTGCATAAAACGCTTGCTCGTCGAGCCGGTTCGCCCATGGGCCTAGAAAAGGAATTCCCGCCACGTTGGGATGAGCCCTGAACTCATCCAGCGACGTGTACGGAAAACGAAGAATGCTTTCTCCTTTGACTTTCATTTCAAAAACAATGTCGCCCAGCGATGGATCGATCGAAACAGCAAGACCATGCCCTTTGTCAGAGAGCTCGACAGTCTCTCCGCTGCGCTGTGCCGCGTATTGCGCGTGTGACTCGATCGCGGGGAACAAACATAAGATCAGCAGAAGAGAGTAACGCCCGGGATGAGCCTTCATCGATTTGATCCTCACTGGATGTGGATGGAGCTTTTCAGAATCAGGCAAGTTCATAGTGACCCTTGGCGCCAACATCGAGACGTTCAGTCGTTGATGAGTATTCGGCTTCCCACTAAATCGAAATCCATTCTCGCCATGGATCGGAATTGCCCGGGCGTCACAGAGCGCGTGTCCTATCTAAATCCGCACGAAGTGACTCGTTGCTCCATCCAGCAGGTCGCTTACTCGGAACTCAAATTTTGCGATTGTCGACGCTGTCCAGACTCAGGTCCGCGATCCTCCGGCTGCCGAAGCAGCGGAATTCTTTAACATCGCGCAAATCAAAGGCCGGTGCTCCTTGCGGCACACGCACCCGGAAAAAATCCGCCCCGTCGACATCGTGCAGCCAGAAGGCTGCTCGTGCGTCTGTCTCCCGGGTCGCGATCTCTGCATTGCTTACTTCAAGATTGCGAATGTGGCGTGCGAAGAGACCGCTCGCAGGCAGATCCCCGAACATGTGAGGGTCGGGATACTTGGCCGCATTCTCTTCCGGTTGAATAGCCGCCATCTCCGCAGATGCGCCGCCTGTCTGTTCGAAAATCACGTTGCTGATCTTTACGTCTTCAATCATCTGTCCGGGCACACCGCTGATGATGGAGGGAAGCCGCGATGCGCCTGAACTGGTGATGTTGCTGAGAATCACGCGTCGCATCACGCCGGGCTTGGTTCCTTCGGGACCGCGCAACCGCGTGCCGAGCCGCAAAAACAATGGAGCGCTGCGGATATCGCGCATCGTCAAGTTGGTGACGGTGATGTCTTCAACGATGGCGCCATCTTCCGTTTCGAGAGCGAACCCCTGGCAGCTCTCAAACACGCAGTTGGAGATGGTCACGTTTTTGAAACCGCCATTCGACTCGGTGCCCAGTTTGATGCGGCCCGTCGGCACTGGCTGTACTTCCTTGCTCAATGGCTTCCACGTGCCGTCAATGATCGAACCATACTCATAGCCGCCGGTCACAAAACAGTTTGTGATGGTGAGGTTCTCCGTTGGCCGCGCATAGCCCAGAGCAAATGAACTTTTGGGGCAGATGGCATCATCCCACGGCGAGTTTACAGTGCAGTTCGAAATTCGAACATTGCGGCAACAATCAATATCCATCCCATCGCGAATCGTGTCGATGATGACGTTGTCTATCGTTAAGTTGTCAACGCCAGTCGCAAGTATTCCAAACCACCCGCCCTCAAGAATCTTGAAATCCCGCAACAACACATTACGACAATTCTTAAGCGCAACCCCCTTATTCCCGACGCCGGGTTTGTTGCTGTCGGGTCTGGTCTTTTCTCGATCCCAACCTCTAGAGAGACCTTTTCCCCAGATAAGGCCGGGGCCGGTGATGGAGATGTTGTCGAGGTTTTCGCCCCAGAGGAGGGAGTTGTGCCAGTGGTTGTGGCCATAGTCCTGGTAGGGTTCGAAGGCGCCCTGGGGCTCGGCGAGGTCGTAGCCGCCGGTGGTGGTTCCATTGAGGGGAGTGGGGCCGGCGAGGATGACTGCGCCGTGGTCGAGATAGAGGCCGACTTTGCTTTTGAGGTGGATGGAATAGCTGAGGTACACACCGGCAGGGAAGTAGACGGTGCCGCCGCCGGCTCTGGCTGCCGCTTCGATCGAAGCATTGATGGCGGGCGTGTCTACAGCTACGCCGTCGCCCTTGGCTCCATAGGCGCGAACACTGATGAAACCGGCGACGGGGCCTGCCGGTACGGGATTGGATTGTGCTCCTGCAATGGGGCCGGCAACGGCTGCCAATCCGGCACCTGCGACCTTGAGCATCTCTCTGCGATGCATGTTTTCTTTCCTCGTTTAGATATGTGCGATGCGTCGAGCACCGGGGATTTTCCGGTGGGGACCATTGTCCCATATGGAAGTCGGGCGGTGAGCGAGGTGTTGATTCTTCAGTCAACCTGGGACCCAAAGATGGGTGCGCAGATCTGTATGCAGCGCGAGAGTGTTTTTTGCCGAGTTTGGGCACGGGGGAAATTGGCGAAAACACGGAATGGAAGGTAAGTGATTTTGAATGTTCAATATAGAGTTGGTTATGGAGGCGTGGTAAATATGGCGTTTTTGCAATTTTCAAAGAAATGTACGGTTTTGGGAAATGGTAATCGTTGCAAGTGAATGATTATAGGTTTGTTGCGCGGATTTGTTTGCGCGTTGCAGGCATCAAAAAAATGGGTGTTTTTTGAGTGGACTCGATGTGCAAGGGGCTGAAGCCCGCGATTTTATTGGGCTTTCGCGAGAAGTTGAGGCCGGAACAATATCGCGAATTGTCCGGGCCTAAAGGCCGCGATGGTTCGTGCGGCGATTCAGGGGCCTGAAGGCCCCTGCTCCCTCCGAAGGCGCCAGCTCCCTCCGAGAAGGCTCTTTTCATTTCGAAGGGACAAGGCTGTTTCATGGCGACGGAGGACGAGCTTTACCAGCCGGTGACTTGCCAGGCGCCGTCGGAGCCTTTGGCGAAGTGGAAGGTTTTCTGAGTGTGAATCTGCTGCGGGTCGCCGTCCTTGGGCTTGACGGTCAAGATCTCGGTGCAGGCCAGGATCGGCGCGTCGGGTGAGCCGGCGGGTTGTGCGCACTGTTCGGTGACGGCAAAGCTCCTGGCGAGCGAACACCATTGGGCGAGGTCGCGGAGCCTGCCGCCGTAGATGCCGGTAAAGGCGGCCTGGCAATCCTTGCTGCTTTTGCCGCCGGCGCGCTGGAAGACGCCCTGATAGGCGGCCAGTGCTTTTTCAAGGGCGGCGCGATCGGAGCCGGCGGTCTGCTGGGGGGCCTGGGCAACGGGCGCGGGCGCGGGGGCCGCCGGTTGCGGCTTGGGAGGCTCGCGCACATCGATACTTTGCTCGGTGAGGATGGAGCCGTTGGCGGTCAACTGGTAGACGGTGCTCTTGCCGGGATACACGGTGCGGCTGCCCTGCGGGGCAACGGAGCCGAGTTCGCTGATGGCTACGGAGGCGGCGTTTTCAACCTGCCAGCTGAGAGTGACGGACTGTCCCCGTTCGATGGAGGAGGCGCTAATTTCCAATTTGCCTTTGGGCGCGGCGGGGGCGACAGGAGCGGGAGCCGCGGGCTGCGGCTGAACCTGGGCGGGGACGGGGGCGGCGGGCGGCGGCGTGTTTTGCGGCTTGTTGGCGGCGAGAACGGGCGGCAGGGCCTTGTCGAGGACGACATGATCCTGGGTATCCGCGGACCGGGCTATCTCAATGACATGTTCTTTGGAATCCTGGTAGCCGGGGGAGCCATATTTCACGCGATAGGTGCCGACGGGAAGAGTGATCTTTTCGCCGGCGCGGCGTTCCCCTTTGGACTCACCGTTGACAAAGACGCGGACCCTGGCCAAGTCGCTTTGGGGAAGAACCTCGAAGGTTCCAGTGGGCACGCCGGCGGGGGCGAGCTGGCTGAGCTTGACTTCGTCCTTGACGGTTTCTCCCTGGCCTACGTCGAGGGCATCGTGGAAGGGTTCGAACCCTTCCATGGTGATGGCGATCTCGTGATGCCCTGGTTTGACCCGGGTGAAGAGAATGCCGCTGGCGGGAACCTGCTGAGGCGGACCGCTGTCGATGGAGACAGCCGCGCCGGGTGGCGCCTTGGCGATCTCAACCTGGGATTGCGCGACGGGGGCTCGCGTTGTTTGCAGTTTCCACACCAGGGCGCCGACGACGGCCAGGAGGGCAAGGGCGCCGGCGGCAATCATCCAGAGTGGAATGCGGCGCGGTTGAGCGGCGGCGATGGCATTGAGCTGCTGATCGAATAAGGCATGGGAGCCGGTCGAGGCACCCGACTGCTGAAGGGCCTTGCGGACGGACTCGCCGATGCGCTTCCAGTCGGCCTGCCTGGCGGCGTCGGCAAACTCCAGAACGGGGGTCGAGGTCTTGAGGGCTTCAAGGGCGGCCTGGGTGTCTTTCTTGAGCAGAGCGGCGCGGGCGGACTCAATGGATTTGCCGACAATTTCGTCGGCGTGCGCGGAGCGGCGCTTCTCGACATCCTCAATCGCGGCGCTGATCCCGGCCGATTCGCCGTACGCATGCACCACTGCCTGGAGGGATTCCAGCGCGCCGGCGAAGTTGTACTTTTGGGCGGCGTCGGCGGCGGAACGAATGGCATGGGCCCGGATCTGTTTCTGTTCCCGTTCGGCGCGCAGAGACTGAGCGAGCTGCTGCAGTGCGGTGTTGCCGGGGGTGGCGTTCAACTGCTCCTGGAGGAGCTGGATGGCGCCATCGAGGTCGCCATGCTGGCGCAGGAGGTCGACGCGTTTTTGCAGGACGTCAAGCTTGCGCAGGAATGCGGCCTGCTGTTCGTGGATCTGAACCAGAAGGGCCGACAGGGCGGGGTCGCCGGCCTGCCCGAGCGCGGACTCAACGAGCTTCGCGGCCTCTTCCATGCGCCCGTCGCGGAGGAGGATCCGGGCTTCGGAGAGGGAGTGTTCCACGATCTCGGTTCTCTGCAGAGTGGCCAATTCGCCGCGCGCAAAAGTCAGCAACTGGGAGATATCACCCTGCTGACCGAACTCCAATTCGAAGGACTCGAGCACGGCGATGGCCTGGTCGTACTGGCGGGAATCCATCAACTGCCGGGCTCTTTGCACGGTGCTGTCGTGGAGGTCTTTGGAGCGCTGACTCTCCATCTCGCGGCGCAGGGTTTGCTCATAGGAGATGAGCCGTTCCTCGCCGGGCATTTTCTCCAGGGCCTTCTGGAGGACGGTTAATGCTTCGAGGGGAGAGTTGGAGAACAGATCCTGGGCGCGGGTGATGGCGGTATCGACAAAGCGCGCGGTTTCGAAGTTGCGGGCTTCGGCATCGACTTCGGTCTTGAGGCGATGGAGGGTGGTTTCGTTGGGCAGGCGGTCGAGGGCGCGGTTGACCAGATCGGCGGCCTGGTCATAGGCGCGGCTCTTGATGAACTCGGCGACCCGGAGTTGGATTTCGTCGAGAATCTCGCGGCGCTGGTCGAGTTCGCGGAGGCGGGCGAGTTCGCGGCGCAGCTTGTCGGTTTCGAGGTTGGAGGGATCGATTTCGCCGGCTTCGGCGAGGAGCCTGTCGACGGCTTCGTAGTTCCTGGCGGCGAGCTCGCGTCCGGCGTGTTCCACGAGTTCGAGGAGGCGGCCGCGCTGGGCATCCAACTCGACCTGGCGGGTGAGGGCGGCGCTGGCCGCGGCCAGTTTTTTGTTCTCAGGATCATCCTGAAACGCTTTGGCGATGATACGGAGAGCGGCGGTGATATCGCCGCGTCCCTTGACGATTTCGGCTTCGGCGAGGGCGCGGGTGCTTGACTCGGCGCGTCGCTTTCGATCCTCGACGGCCTGGATCTTGTTCTTGATATCGTCGGAAGCCGGATCGAGACCGAGGGCATCGCGCAAGTGGTTGAGGGCTTCCTCGTAGTTATTGGACAGCAGGGCTTCGTCGGCGTGGAGGAGGCATTCGCGCAGGCGTTCGGCGCGGCGCTGGCGTTCCTGATGTTCGCGAACGAACTTGCGCAGCTTGCGGGCCTGGGTATGGGACGGTTCGAGCTTGAGGGCCTCGTCGAGCAGTTCGAGCGCGGGGGCGAAGCGCCGTTCGGTGGTGAGTCTTTCGGCGTCGTTGAAGAGTTCGCTAACCTTGGTGAGCTTGAGTTCGTCGACGACATCGTGGAGGGCGTCGGCGAAGTCTTCGCCGGTTTGATACCGGTCGTCGGGGTTTTTGGCCAGGGACTTGGCAATGATCTCGTCGAGCGCGGGCGGGTAGTTATGCAGGTAGGCAGAGAGGGAAGTATGGGCCTCGTTGACGATTTTGAAGGAGGCGGTGGCTTCGCCGCCGGTGAAGGGCTCTTTGCCGGTGAGGAATTTGAAGAGGGTGACGCCGGCGGAGAAAAGGTCGACACGTCCGTCGATGGGTCCGCCGAAGAAGCGTTCGGGCGCGATGTAGTGGAGGGAGCCGATGACCTGGCTGGCCTTGGTGAGTCCGGAATTGGCCTGTTCATCCTGGAGCTTGGCGATGCCGAAGTCGATGATCTTGGCTATGCCGTCAGGCTGCACGAGGATGTTGGCGGGTTTGATGTCGCGATGGATGATGCCATTTTCGTGAGCATAGCCGAGAGCCGAACAGATCTGAGCGATGATATTCAGCTTGGTCATGAGATCGATGTCTTTTTTGGACTCGATCAGCTTTTCGAGGTTTTCACCCTCGACGAATTCCATGGCGATGAAGGGCAGGTCGTCGTGCACGCCCATTTCATAGACGGCCGGAATGTTGGGATGGCGGAGGGTAGCGGCTTTGGCCTCAACCTGGAAGCGGGCCAGGCCTTCTGCCATGGCGGACTTGAAGGGGCGCTTGATGGCAACGCGGCGCCCGAGGTCTTCATCCTGGGCGAGGAGAACCTCTCCCATTCCGCCGCGGCCTAGAACCTTGATGATCTCGTATCTTCCGATCTTGCCTAACGAGACTTTGTCCATTCGTCTTGCCGGACCTTTCAGCAACTAATAGAAGCAAAAGGGCTGAGCCCATTCCGTGGCCCATACCTTAAAAACCAAAAAGTTCGCGGGGGATTATTCCCCAAGACGTTATCACGAGCGGGCATCGGGAATCTATTAAAACCTGGACGGGGACATGACCGTTGGCCCAGAAGGGGGCGAGAACCGAGTTGCAGGTAATCGTTACGGTTGTATTGGAGAGATCAGGCGTGGTCGGCGAATAGGAGGGAGGCATCGACGGGGGCCGGCTCGAGGGGGCGGCGCCAGAGGGCGTAGACGGCGGGATAGACGAGGAGTTCGAGGAGGAAGGAGGTGAGGATGCCGCCGACCATGGGAGCGGCGATGCGCTTGAGGATGGCGGAGCCGGTTCCGGTGGACCAGAGGATGGGAGCGAGGCCGATGCTCATGGTGGCGAAGGTCATGAACTTGGGGCGGAGGCGCCGGGCCGCTCCTTCGACGATGGCTTCGACCAACTCGGCCGGGGTGAGCTGGGCTTTGGAGTGGCGGGCTTTTTCAAAAGCGAGGTCGAGATAGAGGAGCATGAAGACGCCGGTTTCCGCATCGACGCCGAGAAGGGCGATGAGGCCGACCCAGACCGCGATGTTCATGTTGTAGCCGAGGAGGTAGACCAGCCAGATGGCGCCGACGGCGGAGAAGGGAACGGCGAGGATGACGATGAGGGTTTTGACGGCCGAACGGGTGCTGAAGTAGAGCAGCAGAAGGATGAGTGCGATGGTGACGGGCACGACGACCATGAGTCGGGTGCGGACGCGCTGGGCGGATTCGTACTGGCCGCTCCAGGAGACGACATAGCCGGGCGGGAGCTTGAGCTGGGCGGCGAGGATTTTCTGGGCCTGGCCGACGTAATCGCCGGTGGCGCGGCTGCCGGTGTCAACGAATACATAGCCGGTGAGGGCGCCGTCTTCGTCGCGGATCATGGCGGGGCCGGTGAGGGTGCGGATGGAGGCGAGCTCGGCGAGGGGGACCTGCTTCTCACCGGAGATGGGGATGAGGACCTTGCCCAGGGCTTCGAGGTCGGAGCGGAAGTCGCGCATGTAGCGGACGTCGATGGGATAGCGGGCGCGGCCGTCGATGACGGTGCTGACGTTTTCTCCGCCGACGGCGGTGGAGAGGGCGTTCTGCGCCTCTTCCATGGAAAGGCCGTTTTGCGCGAGGGCGGGGCGGCTCCAGTTGACGTCGAGAAAGAAGCCTTCGCCGGTGCGCTCGGCGAAGACGCTGCGGGTTCCGGGGACGGCGCCGAGGATGGTTTCGACCTGGCGGCCGATGCGCTGAATTTGGTTGAGGTCGGTTCCCTGGATTTTGAGGCCGACGGGGGTGCGGATGCCGGTGGTGAGCATCTCAATGCGGCCGCGGATGGGCATGGTCCAGGAATTGGAGACGCCGGGGATGCTGACGGCGTCGTTCATTGCGGAGACGAGCTGTTCTTCGGAGATGTGGTCGGAGGTGATGGGACGGAGGAGGGGGCGCGTCCATTCAGGAGCCCAGGAGGAATACCAGACCTGGCGCTTGCGCCATGCGGATTGGGGCTTGAGGATGACGATGGTTTCAAGCATGGAGAGCGGGGCGGGATCGGTAGCGGAGTCGGCGCGGCCGGCTTTTCCGAGGACGTGATCGACTTCAGGAAATGCCTGGAGGATTCTGTCGGTGGAGGCGAGGAGGCGCTGGGCTTCAGCGATGGAGATGCCGGGCATGGTGCTGGGCATGTACATCAGGGAGCCTTCTTCGATGCGGGGCATCAATTCGGAACCTAGATGCAGGGCGACGGGAATGGTGAGGATGACGATGGCGGCGGCGGCGGCGATGACCTGAGCTTTCCAGCGGAGAGTCCAGCGGAGGACGGGGTCGTAGAGGCGCATGAGGGGCCCCATGAGGGGGTGCTGGTCTTCGCGGCGCAGGGTACCGCCGAGGAGCCAGTCATGCATTTTGTGAAAGAGCGATGGGTGGAGCGGGGATGCGGAGGGCTTGCGGACGAGAATGAGGCGCAGGGCGGGATCGAGGGTGAGGGCGAGGAGAGCGGCGGCGAGTAAAGCAAAGCTTTTGGCGTAGACGAGAGGGCGGAAGAGCTTGCCCTCCTGGCCTTCGAGAACGAGGACGGGCAGGAATGCGACGGCGATGACGAGGAGGGCGAAGAAGGTGGGGCCGGCGACTTCATGGACGGCTTCGAGGATGACGGCTTCGAAGGAGAAGGGCTTGCCGGATCGCTGGTGGAGTTCGAGCTTCTTGTAGGTTTGCTCGACCACGACGATGGCGGCATCGACGAGTTCACCGCAGGCGAGAGCGATGCCGGCGAGGGAGAGGATGTTGATGCTGACGCCGAGGAAGTAGAGAGGGATGAAGGCCAGCAAAACAGCAACGGGGATGGTAACGACGGGGATGACGGCGCTGGGGAAGTGCCAGAGGAAGATCATGATGACGATGACGACGGTGATGATGACTTCAATGAGGGTGCGGCGGGAATTGGAGATGGCGCGGCGGATGAGGTCGGAGCGGTCGTAGATGGGGACGACGCGGACGCCGGCGGGCATGCCGGGCGCGATTTCCCGGAGGCGTGCCTTGACGTGTTCGATGACGTCGAGGGCGTTGCTGCCCTGGCGCATGATGACGATGCCGGAGACGGCTTCACCGCGGCCGTCGAGATCGGTGGCGCCGCGGCGGATGTCGGGGCCGAGGACGACCTGTCCCACATCCTTGATGCGGATGGGAGTTCCATTCTGCGAGGTGAGTACGGTTTCTTCGAGATCGCTGGTGGAGCGGACGTACCCCTGGCCGCGAATCATGTATTCGGCGCCGCCGGATTCAAGGAGGCGGGCGCCGGTTTCCTGATTGGCGCTGCGCACTGCCTCCGCAACACGGGAGATGGGAATGCCGTAGCTGCGCAGCCGGCCGGGGTCGACGTTGACCTGGTATTGCTGCACGAATCCGCCGACGGTGGCGATCTCGGCGACGCCCGGAACTTTTTTGAGGAAGGATTTGAGATACCAGTCCTGATAGGAGCGGAGTTCGGCGAGGCTATGTTTTCCCGAATCATCCTCAAGGACGTACTGCATGATCCAACCGAGTCCGGAGGCGTCGGGGCCGAGCTCTGTTCTTACTCCCTCGGGGAGACGCGAGGTGACGGCGGAGAGATATTCCAGGGTGCGAGAGCGCGCCCAGTAGAGATCAGTTCCTTCCTCGAAGATGACGTAGACGTAGGAGTAGCCGAAGTCGGAGACGCCGCGCACGCTCTTGACGCGTGGCGCGCCGGTCAAGGCGGTCACGATGGGATTGGTGACCTGATCTTCAATGATGTCGGGACTGCGGTCCCAGCGGGAGAAGACGATGACCTGGGTGTCACCGAGGTCAGGCATGGCATCGACGGGCATGTGCAGCATGGACCAGACGCCCCATGCGCAGCCGGCCGCGACCAAGAGGAAGATGAGTACCTTGTTGCGGGCCGAGACGTTGATGAGCCGGTCAATCATGGGGGTGTGCCGCCTGATCCGGAGCCTTCATAACGGCTGCTTTTTCGTCGCCATAGCGGGCCGGATCGGCAAGAAACTTCCTGCGGCAGGAGTCGGAACAGAAGCTGTAGACTTGGCCCCGGTAGTTTTCCTGGAAGGCGATTTCGGCGGGCTTGAGAGTCATGCCGCAGACGGGGTCGCGCGCCTCCCCATGCGGGCCGGCCGCGGCGTGCGGGGTGCGGGCTAGGGGCAGAGAGGCGGAATGCAACGAAGCTTCAGGGGAAGGTCGAGCGGACTCCGGGGGCAGGGAAGAAGCGCGCATGCGGCTTTCGGAATCGAGCAGGAAGTTGCCCGCGACGACAACCCGATCGCCCTCGTTGATACCGCCGGTCACGATCACGCGGTCGCCGAAAGCGCCGGAGATTTGCACGGGACGCGGCTCGAAGACGCCTTCGCCAGTTTCGAGGTACACGATTTTACGCAGGCCGCTATCGAGCACGGCGTCGGCGGGGATCGAGAGTCCCGGGGGCGCGGTGGTCTCAATTTCCACATCGACGAACATGTCGGGACGCAGCAGCAGGGAGGGATTGTCGGCCTCGAGGCGGACCTTGAGAGTCCGGGACGTCTCGTCGAAGAGGGGCATGGCCTGGCTAACGCGGGCCTCGATGGTTTTCCCCATGCCGGGGACGCTGACCTTGACTTTCATGCCGGGGCGGAGGTCGCCATCGCTTCCGTGTACGTCGGCGGTGATGAAGACCTTGCCGAGGTTGGCGATGCGAAATAGCTCGGTGCCCTTTTCAAAGCGCTGATTGGGAGAGACGGAGCGGGCGAGGACGATGCCGTCGCCGGGAGAGACCAGGTTGAGAGAGGAGGTGATACGGTGGGTCTCGCCCACCTGTTTGATTTCCTGGTCGCCCATGCCCAGGAGGCGGAGCTGTTCTTCGCTGACCCGTTTGGACTCATCAAACGACTTCATATCGCTGTCGGGCATGCCCAATCTCAAGCGCTCGATCCCGGACATGAAGTTGATGTAGTTAACGGATGCGGTCCGGATGTCCGGTCCATACAAGGTGGCGAGGACGTCCCCGCGCTTGACCAGGGTTCCGGGCGGGGTATCCCGGAGGGACTCAACCCAACCTTCAAGACCGGCCTGAATGCGATAGAAGCGGCTGTCGTCGGGGATGACGCGGCCGGTGGTTCGAATGATATGCATTCCCGAACTTTTGCCGACGGTCTCAACCGAGATGCCGATGAGGCGCTGCCTTTCCGGGCTGAGGGCGACGGCGCCGGGTTGCAGGGGGAGATGGGGGTGGGAATCCTCACCCTCATAGACAGGTTCGAGCGCCATGCCGCAGTCGGGGGCAATACCGGGCTTGTCGGACCGATAGGCGGGGTGCATGGGATCGACGTAGTAGAGCACGCGGCGGGCGGAAGGCGGGGAGGCGGCGTTGTGAATGCTGCTGAAGCGGCCGACGGCAAATCCGAGGCACAAGAGCAGCAGGACCCCAACAGATATGGCGGAGTATCGCTTCATGGACGGGCTCCTGATCGTGGCCGGGTCATCGGGAAATTTCCTTGTGCCTGTCTGCGTTGACGCCGCAGATAACCGCATTCACGACGAATTTTGTCATGGTTGCACGACCCGCCGGTCACGAGGCGCCGCAGATATCCATGTACGAATCGAGCAGCGGACCGAATGGGAAGCCGAGCCAACCCCTTATTTATGAAGACTTATTGGTGTCACAACCGTCAGTGATGCCGATCACATTGGGCCAAGAAGTGCGACTCGGCCGGATAGCACTGAATCTTTGCTTTTCTACCGTTGCGTAAATCGACTATAGTGTCGGCTACCGATTGGGGCGGCTACAGGGCCTCGAACGAACCTATTATTTCTGTACGTTATCCCCGTATTCTGCTGGCTATTTTTAGACCTGATTGTTGATCATGCACACCGGCTTTATCGAAACGACCGCTGTTCCGCGATAACGAAAACTGCTGGGATGAGTTGGCGATGCGCGCATGTTCTGGTGCCAGGAGGGGTCAATGAAAATCACCGATACGATCGGATTGGTGTTGAAGAGCAGAGACAGGAACCGGGTGTTATCGATTGCGCCCGAACAGTCAGTCTACGAGGCACTGGAGATGATGGCCAAGTACGACGTGGGGGCGCTGCTGGTTGTGTCGCACGATGAACTGGTCGGCATCCTGTCGGAGCGGGACTACGCGCGCAAGGGTGTGCTGATGGGCCATCTCTCGAAAGACACGACGGTCCACCAGATTATGACCAGCCCGGTGATGTCGGTGAGCCCCGAGCACACGGTGGATGAGTGCATGGCGCTGATGACGGAGCATCGCTTCCGGCATCTGCCGGTGCTGCAGGACTACAACGTGGTGGGGGTGGTTTCGATCGGGGACCTGGTGAAGTGGGTGATCTCGGGCCAGGAACAGGCCATCCAGGCGCTGGAAGGGTATATCACGGGCGGCTATCCGGGGTGAGTATGTATGCGGACGAGAATCCGGTTCGCAGGTCATTTTGAGCGATAGCCACGGGCCGGTCTTGGGGGCGGACGTTCAGAGGGGTTGTGCTAGTCCCGTGGGGGTGCGCGGTGGGCCTCCGCCAGTTCGGGGCGGCTCCCCGGATCCGCATGCTCCGCGATCTTGAGCAGAGTTTGGAAATAGGTCTGCGAAGTTCGACGGTCACCGACAAGCTTAGCTGCCTCCGCTGCTCCATACAGGGAACGAAAGCGATTGGGTTCTTTCTCAAGGGTTGACTGGAATTCCGGGAGAGCTTCGGCGGGACGCTTCAATTCCAACAGCATTTGGGCCAGAAGTTCACGAGCCGGAGCGAGCGGGCCGGGCGTGACCGCGCTCTTCTCCGTCTGGTCTTCCAAACCGGCGGCGGCGCGCATTTCCGTGATGGCCTGGGTGGGATTGCCTTCAGCAAACGCCAGCCAGGCGACGACTTCGCGGCGCTGAATTTCCACCTGGCCGGCCCAGTAGATTTCTTTCATGGTGGTCAGCTGGTCGTGGATTCGCTGCAGAGAGTCGATTGCCGACTGCGCGGCGGCATGGTCTCGTAAATGGGCGGCGCCCAGGCCCCGAGCAAAGAACGTGATGGCTTCGGTGTGTGGAAACAGGCTGGGAAGCGGATCCAGCTTTGCCGCGTCTGCCCAGGCCGCGCGCTCCAGGGCGTATCGAGCTGGAATGGCGGCGCGGGCAAAGTAAGCGACCGCGGGACTGCCTGCGCCCGCAATCAATTGGCCCGGATCAAAGCGCGCGTAGATTTCAGCGGCGGACTGAACGACCTGTCGGGCTTTGGCGTCCTGTCCGGTTTGCAAATAGGCATAGATCAGGTAGTCCGAGGCGTGGAGCTCGTCAATCGGCTGGCCGGCCTTTTTTGCCGAAGCGGCAGAGTCGATATTGGCATGGATGGAGGCTTGCCATTCTCCCAGGCGCGTGAAAGTGTGCGATGGCATGTGCAAGGCATGCGGCGTTGACGGCGCGATGGCGCTGTAGTGCTGGGCGGCCCGAGCGGCGCGGGCGGCGAGCGGGGGAACATCATAGGTGTGAATGATGTAGTGGGCCAGTCCGGGATGATCAGGATACTGAGCGAACAGGGTGTCGAGGATCTTGCCGGCCTTCAGTTGGCGGGCGAAGGTTTTGTCTGCGGGGTCGGCGGCGGAGGCGATGGCGAGCGCATAAAAGATGGCGGCTTCTGTGTCGTCGGGATGCGCGGCGCTGAGCGCGGCCATGGCGCTTTCGTAGGCGAGGACGCGCGAACGCTGGTCGATCCTGGCTGGATCGGCGAAGAGATGAGCCACTGCATCCACATAGGCTCGTTCGCGCGCTGTGGGGGGATTTGCGGCTCGCGCCTGGACCACCGCGTTCCATCCCAGCTCGAGTTGCCCCTGGGGCTTGAGGCCGGCAGCAAAGGGGTTTCCCCAACTGCTGAGCGCCGAGCCCCAGTAGGCCATGGAACAAGTTGGATCGACGGCGAGAATCGCGTGAAAGGCGTCGATGGCGAGGGCGAATTGAAAGGAGTGCATGAGGGCCACCGCGCGGTTGAACTGAGAACTTACCGCAGGTTTGCACGAGGTGGTGAAATTCACGGTGCCTAACTTTTCTTCCGGGGGGACGTGAGGCGTCTGGCCAAGCGCGGGTATCGAGAGCAGGAGCGCCCATACCGGGACGTTCACCCGGGAGAGAATTCGCATCGTGGCTCCTTTTCGAAAGCCGGCAAACACTTTCGCCGATGATACCCCGGTTCCCAAGACGGGTGTGCGGGAAAGTTGAAACGGTCGACCCGATGCGGCTGCCGTCGAAGGGAGGGAATTATTTGTGGATCGAGGGACGAATTTGCAGAGGCTTAGCGTTCTCATTGAGATTACGCAAAGACCTTGTCGGATGGTTTGCTTTAGCTTCGTTATCTAGGGTCAGGCATCCTTCCGAGGCAATATGACAAGTTTGAGGATTTTACTGTCTGTTCTACTGGCGGGGGCGCTTGTGATCCCAGCTGTCGCCGAAAGTGCGGAGTCCGCTTACAAAGCCGGTGATCGGGCAGAACATCAGAATAACTACGATGCCGCGTTTCAGGGATACAAGACGGCGCACGAAGCGAAACCGTCGGATCCGAAATATACGGCCGCATATTTGAGGATGCGTTTCTTTGCTGCCGCCGAGCACATGCGCAAGGGCGAAGGGCTGCGGGATGATGGCTCTCTGCAGGAGGCGCTGGCGGAATTCCGCACGGCGGCGCAGATCGACACCAGCAGCTTTGAGGCGCTGGGCCAGATCCGGCGCACCGAGGAGATGATCCAGCAGAAGCTGCGGGAAAAAGAGGGCGTGAAACGGGCGGCAGGCCTGACGGCGGTGTTGGAGAAAGAGGCGCAGAATGCGGCAGGTCCAGCGAACCTCGACATCAAGTGGGACACGCCTATCTCGCTTCATCTAACGGGGACGACCGCAGACGTGGTCTACAAGACCATTGCCAAGGTGGCGGGGATCAACGTATTGATCGATCCGGATTACAAGGCGCAGAAGATCAATTTCGAACTGCAGGATGTCAGCCTAGGACAGGCGCTGGAAATGATTGCGCTGCAATCGAAGACATTCTGGCGGCCGCTTTCATCGAACACGATCATGGTCGCGGCCGATACCGGCTCGAAGCGCAAGGAACTGGAACAGAATGTCATGAAGACGTTCTACCTGCGCAATGCCGCGTCGCCCGCGGACTTACAACAAGCGGCGGGAACGCTGAAAGCGATTCTGGACATCAGCCGGATCCAGGTAACTCCCGAACAAAGGTCACTTACGATTCGCGCAACGCCGGATCAAATGGTGCTGGCCCAAAAGCTGCTGGGCGATATCGATAAGCCGAAGGCCGAAGTTGTGATCGACGTGATGGTGATGGAAGTCAGCCGCGACAAACTGCACACCATCGGCACGAATCCTCCCACCAGCGCGAGTGTGACGCTGGCGCCGGGCGGCACGACATCGTCGTCGAGCTCGGGAAGTTCGAGTTCGGGTTCGGGGTCGGGCTTGACGCTGAATTCGTTCACATCCCTCAATGCGGGAGATTTTGCGGTATCGATTCCGGGGGTATCGTTCTCGCTGCTGGCCACGGACAGCAACACCAAGGTGATTCAGAAGCCGGAGATACGCGTACTGGACAGCGAGAAGGCTTCGCTCAAAATCGGCGACCGGGTTCCCATTGCGACGGGTTCGTTCCAGAGCGGCTTCGGGGGATCGGTTAACACGCAGTTTCAATATCTCGACGTGGGCGTAAATATCGATATAACACCGTATGTTCACGCCGACAATGAAGTTACTTTAAAAATGTCGTTGGAGATATCTTCGGTGGCCGGGGTACAGAATATCGGAGGCTTCAACCAACCGACGATCGGGCAGCGCCGAATTGAACATGAAGCACGACTCAAGGATGGGGAAGTCAACCTGATCGGCGGCATCCTGGAAGATACGGATACGCAGTCTCTCAGCGGCTACCCATGGCTGACGAAGATACCGATTCTGAGGTATCTGTTTGGCCAGGAGACCAAAGAGAGGGCGACGAGCGAGATTGTCTTTGCCATCATTCCGCACATCGTGCGTTCGATCGACGTAACGGACGACAACCTGAAGCTGGTGGATCTTGGTTCGGGGACCTCGGTCACTTACCGCAAATCTCCGCCACCCAGCAAATAGAAGAGACAAGATCAAAGAGCAGGCGAAGGGTTCGACTCGTCGCCTGCTCGATCTGTGTGCGTTACATCAATCTTCAATACAAAGATCCGCGCATGCGGCAGGATAGAGCGGCGGGCGCAGGTTGGCGGCATGAGGGCGCGCCAAGTCAGCTGGCGGCCGGTAAGATCGATAAGTTGACTTATACGGGATGATAGGTTGCCGGGATTGGCAGGATAACCACGGAAGGGTTGTTTGGTGGAAGAGACGAAGCTGAATCAGAAGGACTCAGCTTCGTCCAATGTTGATTATTCGATGTCTTCTCCGACGGATTCCAGGCGCTCCGGGTCGCGGACCAGAACTGCCTCGCGGCGGGGAATGACCACACCCAACTCTGCCCATTTGGAGAGAATGCGGCTGATGGTGAAGAGGGTTGTTCCAGTCAGCTGAGCCAGTTCTTCGCGCGACAGGGAAACCTCGATGCCATCGACAGTCTTCTTGCCGACTTGTCGGAGCAACCTGGTGAGCGCAAGAGCCAGACGCCGTGCGACCTTTTCGGTTGCGATCTCGCGGAAGCGCTCCTCGAGTTCATGGAGGCGGCTGGCCAGGATCTGACTGATGTTTTTACGTAACTGAGGATACTCGGCAACTAACAGTTGGAGACGGGTGTATTCCCAGACCAGGGCTTTGCACTGTTCCATTGCCCGAGCCGAGCATGTATGGCTGCAGGCAGGCGAATCGGCATGCACACCCATGGCATCGCCGGAGCCGTTCATCCACAGGATGACCTCGCTGCCATTGGCACTGAGCTGAGTCAGCTTGACGCTGCCACTCTGAATCAGGACCATGCTACGAACCGGTTGTCCCTGCATGAAAAGGAGCTCGTCGCGCGCAAAAGTGCGGATATGCGCGCAGGAGGCTATCTCTTTACATTCTCTTGGAGACATGCCGGTGAAAAGCGCAGACGCGCACATCAACATCATTCGCTCTGCGGCGTTGGATTCGATTGTGGATGGCTCCCCCGATTGAGAACCATGATGTACTCCCCGCGAACGTACTGTCGCCATGCACTTCCCCCATGACAACCAGGGCCCCGCGCAACGGAACCGCCCCAACATCGAAGTGCTAAGCCTGGGGCGCAGATTGAAACGTCAGGGCGACCTTAGGGGATCGCACCGGAAGTTCCATAAAAAGAATTCAAACTGTGTGAGGGCTCCGCCCCCGGTTTTGAAGGCCCACATTGCTCAAGCTGGTTGTGGAGCAGGGAATTGGCTTGATGCATGTGGTGGCTTCAGCGGAACCTAAGCTGGCCGTGAGTGTGACATCCGTCACAGGGCAAAGTCAAACGTTTTTTTGAAGTTCTGAGTTGATAGCTTGCTTCAGTGGATTTATCGGGAGCAATTGTAATCGGCTAAATCGTGTTGTTCGTTGTGCTTAGTTAGATGCTTCGACATAACGATGTTACTAGTGGGCAAGGGATGGTTACAAATGGTTAGTGATTGACCGGAGTTGCAGGCGGCGGCTCCATGCGGATTGTTGGATGGTTCACGCGAAGAAACCAAGAGCCGACAGTTCGGTTGAATCACAGCGAAGATACAACCTGCGGCCTAAATACCAGCTGAGCTCCGCACCTTGGAAATCTTGTCGGATGACAGCCGTCGAGGGATTGGCGGCCTGCTGGATCGCATCCAGGGCCCAGATGCGGCAAGGCGAGGCATCCCTGCGATCAGACATCGAAGATGTGCCTACAGGTCCTCAAGGCGGATGCGCCGGCATCCACATAACTCATAAGTGAGTCGATTGTTCTTCCGAAGAATTCCCATCTGGCGAGAATAGGTGCGAAGACGTCAAGAACCAGTTAGCAAACATTCGGAATGTACTTTTATTTGTAACTCTTTTGTAAGTAGCAAACAGTCAAGCATGGCGGTTCACCTTGTTCGAGAGCAAAGACGAAGTTATTGATTTGGCTTGTATCTGCGCGATTTATCTGCAATTTGAAACTCTTTGCGCGGGAACAAAGACTCTGCGTGGGGGTGCCAGTACGTTCGCATAGGATTCGGCCGCCGTGAGAGGGGTTCCCCATGCAACGTGACGAGCCATCGGCAAAGAGGAGGCACATGTCGAGGAAAAGCGTAGGTAAGATTCTGTTCGCTTCGGTGCTATTTGGTGGTGCAGCGCTGACGGCAACAGCGCAGTCTTTTAGGGTTCAATGCCCCACCAGCACAATCACACATCCAGACAACACCACGGCGCAAACACTTTACAGCGCAGAGGCACCGTACACGGGACCGACCAGCCTGGCGAAATGCACGGCAAATCAGGTTATTCCCGGAACGAACACGACCTGTCCGGCGACAGGTTTCTACGTACCGACGGCCGGAGTGAACGGCGCAATCAAGTGTCAACAGATATCCGGCGGCGACGGCTATTCGACGATGGCGAACGGAACGCAGACGTTCATGTTCTCGTTCGGACCATTGTCTGGATTGGCTGACATCGCCAACGGACTTCCGGGCACAGAGTATCCGAGCGTCTTCAACACGGTGTATCAAGGAACCTTCGTTCCTGGCGACCCCGCGACGACAGACGGCATAGCGACCGGATCGACGGGCGGCTCGCTGAGCAGCTTCACATTCAACGGCGCGGTGGGCCTGATGCCGGATGCAGACTGCATCGCCGACAACGCAGCTGCTGCTTCGGCGGGCACAGCGCTTCCTTGCCCGAATCTTCCCGCAGGCGGTCTGGATGGACACGTCGATCCCCGGCAGATCATGGACGTGGGCGTGATGAACGGGAATATCCCGGCTCCGCTGATGGCCATAGACGAGGATGACGAATTCTTCCTCACGCTGACCAACGTGGGCATGATCATGCGGCCGGACTTGTTCGAGCAGCACACGGTCCACTTCCACGGATATCCCAACGCCTCCGCTTACTATGACGGCGTGCCGGATGCTTCGGTAGCGATCAACATCGGCGGCAGCTTCACTTACTACTACCTTGCTCCCGATGCCGGTACTTACTTCTGGCATTGCCACATCACGCCTCCCGAGCACTTGCAGATGGGCATGGTGGGTCAGATTTATGTTCGCCCCCGTCAGGACAGAGTTCCGTTGGGCACGAGCGTGTACTCGGCGCTCCAGGCGCAACAGAAGGATTTGCGGACGGCTTGCATTTCCTCCGCCGATATTCTTTGCACCAATCCACTGCCTTACAAGATTGTTCACGGCACAGACAATTCGCCGAAGGGCGGATTCGATACCAGCCAGCCGGACCCGGAAACAAAGAAGTATGCCTACAACGACGGGGACGGGATGTCTGCATACGATGTCGAATATCCGCTGCAGATCCACGGCTTCGATCCTAACTTTCACTTTGTGGGCATGACCTTCAACCCCGAAGCGTTCGCGGACATGAAGGACAAGTTCTTCCTGTTGAACGGCCGCAGCTATCCGGACACCGTGACATCCGGTCCGCTGACGACTGAGAGTTCCGACGGCCGCAGCCACTTCTCGCAGCCTTTGAACTCGATCATCAACATTCCCGCGGGCGGCAAGGCCCTGCTGCGCATTTCGGATCTGAGCGTTACTGAATACTCGACGCTGGCGTCTCTGGGGATTCCGATGCACGTGGTGGGCTACAACGCGAAGCTGCTTCGGGATCAGGACGGAAACAATACCGACTACTACACGAACTCCATCACCCTTGCCGGCGGTGAGTCACTGGACGTGATTCTCGACGCGAGCGCGCTGAAGTCCGATGGCAGCCCGTACAAATCAGGCGATGTGTACTACCTCTTCACGCCTCAACTCGACCACCTATCGAACGACCAGGAGAACTTCGGCGGGTTGATGACCGAAGTTCACATCAACTAGGAGAGCAACGATGAAGCCGATGACAAAGAACTACGCGATCTTCGCGACACGACTGCTAGTCGTGGCGATGGCCGCAGCTACGTCGCTCGTACCGACGGCTCACGCTGCTGCTCCGGGCATTACCGGCCCTAACTTCAACCTGATTGCGCAAACTTCGTATCTCAATCAGCCGGACGGATCCTCGGTCTACTCGTGGGGATACGGCTGCAATGGAACGCCGTCCGGTTTCGCGCCGTCGGCGATCAAGAACACGAACTGTCCGCTGATGCAGGTGCCTGGTCCGACCATGATCGTCACCGAGGGTCAGACAGTCACGGTGACGCTTACGAATGGTCTGCCCACGCCCGCGGGCAACACCTCGATTCTGTTTCCCGGGTTCCAGGTGACGGCTGCGGCAGCCTCTTCGCAAACGGCGGCGTGCACAGCGGCTTATCCGGCCGCCGCGCAGCAAGCGCCTCCGGGACTTTTGACGACTGAAGCTGCTAACGGCTGCGCAGTTACCTATACTTTCACCGCCAGTTCGCCGGGCACCCATTCCTACTACAGCGGAACGCAAGGCGATCTGCAGGTGGAAATGGGATTGTACGGGGCGTTGATTGTATTGCCGAAGAATGTACCCGCTTCGTGCAACAGCGGAGGAGCAGGGACCTCAGGCAATCTGCGCGCGGCCAATGTGCTGGTGGAGCAGGCTCACGGTGAATCGGATTTCCGTTTAGCGAACGCCGCCTACGACCACGAGAAGACCTGCTACGATCGCGAATACCTGTTCCAGTTTGCGGAGATGGATCCAAACATCCATAACCAGGCGCTGGCGCAAGTAACCGCCCGCAACGGCTGCGCGCCGGGTTCGCTTGGATGCAGCCTGGAAGTACCGACGGAGCCATATCACCCGACGTACTTCATGATCAATGGCCGTTCAATGCCTGACGATATGGATCCGAACTACGATACTCCGTATCCAAGTCAGCCATACAACGGCAATCCCCACATGCATCCGGGCGAGTTAGTGCTGCTGCGCATCATCGGTCAGGGACGCTGGCAACATCCGTTTCACGAACATGCCAACCATGTTCGCGTCCTGGCGCGGGACGGCAACCTGATCCTGAGCAACACAGATTCCGATGCTCTGGCGGGTGCGCCGCTGTTCACGACGACGACAACTCCGGGACAGACGATTGACGGCATCTTCTACTTCACCGGCCGTGGACTGAACTGGGATATGTACGGTCACAACGGGTCCGATGCACTGGCGAGCAATGCAAATCCAGCCTGTGTACCCGATAGCAACGGCTACTACACAGCGAACAGCAGCCCCGCAGCTCCGGCGGCCGCAATCAACTACTACGAGTGGTGCCAGGATCACGACAAGCCCCTGCAGGTGGCGCCGTTTGGCGATGTAGGCATGGGCGGGCCGGTAAGTTTGCCCGATGCCAACATTCTGACCAACGGCAACTGGTTTGGTGGAAGCCCATATCTGGGACCGGACGCGAACGTACGCGCGACGGGTCCGAATAGCGTGTACCAGCCGGCGAACACCCAAGGCAACCCATCGAACGAGCGCGGCTTTGCGTTCATGTGGCACTCCCACAACGAGCGTGAGATCACTACCAACAACGTGTTCCCGGGCGGAATGATGATGATGATGCTGGTTGATTCCCGCGAATTCGTGATTGACGAAGCAAATTAGTAAGGAGAACAGAAATGCAGAACAACTCACTCAAATCGGTTATGACGCGAGCGGTGCGCCTTGCGACTGTTCTCCTATTTGGAGCGGGTATCGCGACCGCCCAGCAGCAGATCAATCTCACGGCTCAACCCAGCGCGGCTTTACTGCCTGATGGTTCCTCAGTCCCCATGTGGGGGTATAGTTGCGGGTCCATCGTGAGCAGCTCGACAGCGACTTGCGCTGCAGCCGCAGGCACTAACTCTTCAGGTTGGTCTCCAGTAGTGATCACGGCAACAACGGGATCAACGCTGCAGATCAATCTCACGAACAACCTGACGTTCAATAACGGCAACAGCGTTCCGACCTCGATCATGATCGTCGGATTGGCGGGCGGTGGATTGGGAACGACGGGTTCCGGCTGCACGGCCGGCACCACCTGCACTCCAAGCCCGGATCACTCCGGCCAGGGAGTGACATGGGCGGTTCCGAATACCGGTCCAACATTTACTCCGCCTGTTCAAGGGAATCGGGTTCAATCGTTTGGGACGGAAGTAGCGGCGGATGGAAAGGCGATTCCGCTGACATGGGCTAACTTGAAGGCTGGTACGTACCTGCTTGAGTCGGGCACGCATCCCTCCATACAAGGTCCCATGGGCTTGATCGGCATGTTGGTGGTCACCAGCGCGCCGACCGGTTCAGGCGCAGCAGGAGCCGGCACGGCGTATGGCGGGGGCACGGCGAATCCCGTCACCTACAACGCCGAAGTGCCGATGTTGCTGAGCGAAATCGATCCGGTGCAAAACGCGGCGGTTTCCAACGCCGTGAACACGGCCGGATTTGCCGAAACGAACGTCTGGTCAGGCCAGGCTGGCGGCTGCGGCGCTCCCAAGAACGCCGATGGCTCTCCCAACTCGTCCTTTGGGACCTGTTATCCGCCGGCGGTCAACTACACGCCACTCTACTATTTGATCAACGGTGTTGCATTCAACAAGACGGCTTCGACGACGTCGCTGTTTAATGTGACCCAGGGTGCCGCGACGGGCCAGGTGTCCGGCACGGTGCTGGTGCGGCTGGTCAATGCCGGCTTGCGCATGCACGTTCCTTCGATCGTGGGAACGCAGACCACCATCCAGGTGGCCGCGAACTCCGTTACGGGGACCGCCGCAACGACCCTGACATCGAGCGGTTTTTCGCTGGTCGCAGAAGACGGCAACCAACTGCCTGGCATTCCCCACGTGCAGAGTGAAGTCTTCATGGCCGCGGGCAAGACGTACGATGTGATGATCAACGTTCCTCCGTTGGGATCAAACGCGTTACCGGTCTTTGATCGCGAACTGAGCCTTTCAGGAAACAAGATCAACCGGGACTCGGGCATGTTGGCGTATATCGGCGTCAACTCATCGAAACTCCCAAGCGATCCTGGTCTTGGAAATGCCGTTGCGAATACCGATAGCTACGCGATGGTGGTTCCGAGCAATCCGTTGAAAATCACCGATCCGAGCAAGGGCGTCATTGCAAACGACGTCAATGTTTTCGGTGTGAAGATCCAAAATCAGCCAGCGAACGGCTCCGTCACACTGAATGAAGACGGCACCTTCACTTACACCCCGACTGCGGCCTCGTGGACGAGCAGCAGCGCGGCCGACTCGTTCACCTATTGCGCGAACGGAACAAGCACGATCTGCGCAACGGTAAACTTGACCCCGGCACCGCTTGAAGCGGTAACCGGCATCACGGTCAGCGACAGCGCGTTTGCTTCGAAGGTCGCGACGTTCCTGACCGTCAAGTCGCCTGGCATTTTGCAGGGCGCCGTGGACGTCGCCGGCTATCCGCTGAGCGTCAGCGCGGCGACGGTTGCACCGTCAACCAAAGGCGGGGCAAACGGGATCTCACTGTGCGGGGCGACTCCAAGCGCACCTTGCGTAGCGGTCAATGCAGACGGTTCGTTCAGCGCGTATGTTGCGAGTCCGGGCAATTACGCATTCCAATATCAAGCGCAGAACACGCAGGGAACTCTGAGCGGAACAGGCGGCACTCTGTCTGGAACACCGGGCGTAGCGACTGTGACGATTAACTTCCCGACACCCAGCGGCCTGAAGGTGAATGTTGTCGACGGTGTCGACAAGACGACCCAGATTTCAGACTATCGCTGGATTATCGAAGAAGACCGTACGTTCTTCATCGACCCAGGTTGCCAAACCAATCCTCCCCCGGCGACATCTGCTGTGACGGGCAAGGCCTGCGCCATCTATGGGCAGACCGGAACGGTTCCGGCGCTCGGCGTGAACTTCCACACCAGCGACATGCCGTTCGTCGCCCAGGGTTGCACGGGTACGACATCGTGCGAATCCGGCCAGATGGTACTGGATCCGTCGACGGGTAACCACGTTCCCGCAGTTTGCGACGTGGGCAACGGCGTGTGCCGTACCACCGGCAGCGAAAACCAGCCTGTTGACCCGAGCCAGGTAGCGCTGGATCCGACCAAGCGCTATTACATCTCGGTGCTTCCGGGCGATGCGGCGAATGCTTTCATCACAGGGAACGCGACAGCCGGTTGCGCTCCGACCACGCTTCCTTTGCCGAATAACACCACCTGCGGCCACGGCATGGGCGGTGCAGCGGTCACCTTCCCAGTCACAGGGACCAAACCCAATGATGTCACGGTGCTGGCGCAGCCGAATCCCTACCCGCCGGGCAAGTTGTCGATCTTCGTATTTGAAGACGACTTCCCGCTCAACGGCGAAGTAGACAGCGGCGGCGGCGTCGACGTGTTGGCGCCTCTGGAGCCTGGTCTTGGCGGATTCAACGTCGAGCTCTGGGATGCGATGGGCGGCAACAACGACTTCACCGGCCAGATGACCTACGACATGTTCAACCAGCCGCTGACCAACAGTCTGGCCGGCCTGATTGATCCCTCGAACGGCCGGAATGCCTGCCCGATCTCGGCATCGTCCTCTACCAGCTTCGGTAGCGGCAATGGCGTCTCGGCGTCGGCCAGCGGTCAGTCGAACACCATCACGATCAGCGGTCTTACCGTAGACCCGAGCCAAGTTGGGAACACGGTTGTGATCACGGGCGGAAACGGATTTAACCCGGGGACTTACACCATTACCGGGGTAGACACCGGTGCCCACACCTGGACGCTGAATCCCTCGATTCCGGGAACCTACGCTGCTTCCGGCGCGGCTTCGGGAATGACGGGAACGCGGACCCAGGCCGGCATCACCGGCACTATCACGACTTGCCCCAAGTACGAGGATGATGGAATTACTCTGTCTCCCCTGGCTGGACAGGCTGTGGTCGAGAACCTGATGCCCGGCCGGTTTGGCGTGATCGCGACGCCGGCGGCGGATCGCATCGCCCGCGGCGAGCAATGGCTGCAGACCAACACCCTGGACGGTCAGAAGGCGCACGACTCCTTCGTGAAGATCGGTGAGCCCAGCTACTTCCAGGAATATGGCCCTGCCAACTTCCACGTGACGATTGGTTTTGCCAATCCCGCGATCATCAACTCGCGTCTCAACGGACCGGACGGCAAGTCGGGCGTTTGCGGCGGACAGGATATCTATCTTCCTGGCCAGGGCAATTGCGTGTACGAGCTGAAAGGCAAAGTGACCGGCGAGCGTCTCAGCCGTACTCCGGATGAGCGTCTCTACAGCAGCGGCTCGCGCGATGCGTTTGCGTGGACACAGTGCTACGTAAGCGTGGGCGATCCTGACGGCGAAGACTTCGCATTCACGAAGTGCAATCCGGACGGCACCTTTGATTTCAAGGGACTGCCTTACGGTCAGTGGAGAATCACCACCTTTGACCAGTGGAACGATCAGCTGGTTGACGGTCTCTCTACTCCAGTGGCTTTGACCTCCACGACCCCGCTCGTCGATGTGGGCGATGTCGCCGCTACCCAGTGGCAGACGAACATCCAGACCCGGACGTTTATCGACGACAACAAGGACGGCGTTGCGCAGGCTGACGAAACCGGCATTCCGTTCAACAACGTTGCGGTTCGCTACCGCGACGGCAGCCTTGCCAACCTGCTCGGCACCGACTTCAGCGGTGTTGCCAACTTCAACGAAACGTTCCCGCTCTTTGCCTGGTACACCATCGAAACCGATGTGACCCGGTACAAGAACACCGGTACGCACGTGATCTATGACGCAGGCGGCCCGGCAGACGGATCGGCTTCCTGCGGACAGACTGGGTATCCGGCTTGCGGCACCTCGAAGACAGCCGCGTTCCTGGCCAACACCAATGAAGCGGTTCCGCTTCCCACGAACCTCCGCGTTCCCGGAGCAGTGTATTGCGCCAATGCGGATTGCACTGGGGAATCCATTGCAACGGGTCCTGTAGCCGGCGGCTCCAGCGGTCCTGGCGGCTCTACCGGCCGAATCGATCCTCCTTGGGTGGGCGTCGAAGGCTGGCAGGGTTTCCCTGGACAGTTTGAATTCGTTGAATTCGGCAAGACTCCCTATATCCCCGGCGAAAACGGCGGCATCAAGGGACACGTCGTGTACGCATCGACTCGTCCTTTCGACGATCCGCAATTGCTGGTGCAGACGCAGTGGGAGCCGCTGATTCCCCACGTGCAGATCAACCTCTACCAGGAAGGCACGGCTCCGGATGGAACGACATCCCTGACCCTTGTCGACCACACGATGACCAGCAGCTGGGATGACTGGGTCCAGGGCTTCCACACCGCGCCCGACGGCTCCACAGTGCCCAACATGAACTGCCCCGGACAGACGACGTCCGACCTGTTCTACTTCACGCTGTACAACCAGCCTGAGTACCTGGATTTCTACAACTCGCAGCATACAACCGGAGCGACGATCACGCAGCTGCCGTACAACTCGCAGTACAAGTGCTACGACGGCATGCACAACTGGAACCAGGTACAGCCGGCTCCCTATGACGGCATGTACGCGTTCCCCAGCACCACGGGCATGGATCCGACGACCGGCAAATCGACAGGCACCAACTGCTTGATCTGCACGGCCGCACTGAAGAACGTGGATCCCGACACGAGCGATCCCTACCGCTACGGACAGCCGATGCTTCCAGCCGGCAAGTACGTGGTGGAAGTGGTTGTGCCGCCGGGCTATGAGCTGGTGAAGGAAGAGGACAAGAACATCCTGATCGGCGACAACTATATCGCGCCGGTTTCCCAGGAGTTCGGCGGATTGGGCAACATCTTCATCCTGCCCGACCAGGCCGCGATCTCGAGCCAGAACAACCCGAACAACGCGCAGAACCCGACCAACAGCCTGGGCGCCTCACCTCAGAACGGCATCGTTCCGGGATTCGCACCTGAGCCGGTTTGGCCCTGCGTCGGTGCTTCACGCATCGTTCCTGACTACATCAGCCTGTATCCGCAGTCGCAGCAGGTATCGCCGTTCGCGGGCGCCACGCGTAATCTTTGCGATCGCAAGGAAGTTACGCTGAACGACCAGGCGGGCGCGATTGCCAAGTTCTACCTGTTCACCTCGACCCACAAGGCGTCGAAGTTCTACGGTGGCATCACCGACGACTTCACGTCCGAGTTCGATCCGTTCTCGCCGCAGTTTGGTGAGAAGTTCGCTCCGCCCAACCTTCCGGTTGCCATCCGCGACTGGAGCGGCGCCGAAATCTCCCGTGTGTACGCAGACGGCTGGGGCGCTTACAACGGCATGACCTACTCAACATGGGAAGTGAACCCGCCGAACCCGACGGGGTACGCGCCGACCATGATGATCTTCTGCATGAACGATCCTGGCCCGATGCAGGACTCGACCGGTCACCCGATCATGTCCAACGGCCACACTGTAACCGATCCATCGTTCAACCCTGGATATAGCCAGTTCTGCTATGAGCTGCCTTACATGCCAGGCCAGACACAGTACCTGGATACGCCCGTAGTGCCGACGTCTGCGTTCTCGGAAGGCTACAACCATCCCGATTGCTCATACCCGACACTGACGCCTTCCATCAGCGAAGTTGATGGCGACGTCAAGGGACCCTGGGTCAACGGCGCCAAGGGCTCAGTCGCGTCCGTCACGATCGCCCCTGGAAAAGGTGGTAACTACGCTACGGTTCCGGGCGTTACGTTCGGCGCGGCACCAGCCGGCGGCACAACGGCAACCGGTACGGCTGTGATCGGACCGAGCGGCGCGGTGTCTACAGTGACGGTTAACAAGCCTGGCACGTATACAGGGACACCGGCGGTGAGCTTCCTGGCGCCTGCGGGTGGTGGCACGACTGCGCAAGGAACAGCAGTGGTGTCTGGGTATGTGGCCAGCATCAATCTCACCAATAACGGCGGTACCAACTACATAGTGGCTCCGAATGTGTCCATCTCGGGCGGCGGCGGTTCGGGTGCAACGGCCCAGGCCACGATCCAGGGCGGCCACGTGACCAAGATTACGGTCACCAACGGCGGCTCCGGTTACACGAGCGCTCCAACCGTAACGATGAACAAGCCGTTTTTGGGCAATGCGGCAACCGCAAGCGCAACAACTGCCAAGGGTGTCACAGCCATCAACGTGACCAACGGTGGGTCGAACTACACGACAGCTCCTCCGGTCAGCATCACGGGCGGCGGAGGTTCAGGCGCTTCGGCGAGTGCAACCCTGGGCGAGACGGTAACATCCGTCACGATCACCAACAGCGGTTCCGGCTACACTGCGGGTCCGTCGGTGACATTCGCGACCGGTATCGGTGGCAACACGGCCACTGCCACCTCAACCCTGAATTCGGGCGGCATCCTGACGATCACGGCCCTGGGCGACCAGACGGTGATCAACAATGCCTACTCCGGACCTTCGGCAACCACACCGCCGTTCAACCAGAAGACCATTACCCGTCACTATGGCTTCGGCGGCACGCAAGGAACGGTAACCATTGGCGGCGTCAGTGCACCGATCGTTGCCGGGAAGTGGAGCGACACCAGCATCCAGGTGAGCGTTCCCGCAGGCGTTCCGGATTGCGCAGTACAGCAGCAGGCGCAGTACGGCGGCTCGCACGCACAGTGCGGACAATTGGTGATTACGTCGGCGACTGGTCAGCAATCGGTCGATACAGTGACCGTGACCATCGGCGGCAAGGCACCGACCATGGTGAGCACGGACATCTCCAACGGTATCTTCGGAAGCATCCAGGGTGCGATCGACGCCGCTCAACCGGGCGACCTGATCATCGTTCCCCCGGGCACTTACCAGGAACTGCTGCTGATGTGGAAGCCTGTCCGTCTGCAAGGTGTGGGCGCGGCATCGAGCATCATCAATGCGAATACGCAACCCGCGGGCAAGCTCGATCCGTGGCGCTCACGTGTGACCTGCTTCTTCGGCCTGGCGCTGAATGGCCAGCCGGCAACCAACCCGGCCAACGCTACGACGCTTCCAAATGCGCCGAGCACGACCAACACCAACCCGTTCGATCCAACCGGCACGTATTCCTGCGGCGGCTGGCCGGGCTTCAATGCCGTGCCCAACAACCCACAGGTTGACCGTCTGCCGCTGGAAGGCGTACTGGGATGGGATACAACCACAAACGGCAACCTGGCGCAGCTGCTGCAAGAGCCGACGCTGCTGGGAGCCTATGAGGGCGCCGGAATCACGGTTCTCTCCAAAGGCGTCAAAGTTCCTGCGGGAACCAACGTGGGCAGCTACTACGGAAACGGCGCGGAAGCAACCTTCCCCACCGGAACCCAGTTGTTGACCGAAAGCGATTGCACCACGGGTCCCAATGGAACCAACCCGTACCCGAGCAACTTCCAGTGCAACCCGTCGGCAATCGATGGATTGTCTGTAACCGACAGCTCTCAGGGCGGCGGCGGTATCTTCGTCCATGCCTGGGCGCATAACATCCAGATCGCCAACAACCGCGTGTACAACAACATCGGAACGCTCTCGGGCGGTATCAACATCGGACAGGGTGAATCCCCCGATGCGTACCTGGCCAACCAGACCAACGACACGGATCCAGGTTCGTGCCGTACCAACCCGGCCGATCCGACTAACCTGCAACTGCCGTACTGCTTCGACTTGAAGGTCAACGTTCACAACAACATGGTCACGTTGAACACCTCCATCGGTGATGAGCTCTTCTCGGGCACACCGGCGGGCGCGGGCGGCGTCACCTTCTGCACGGGCGCTGACTACTACAAGTTCAACTACAACTGGATCTGCGGCAACATGAGCACTGGTGACGGCGGCGGCGTTGCCCATCTCGGCTTCATCTGGGATGGCGACATCGAGCACAACACGGTGATCTTTAACCAGAGCACGAATCCGACCATTCAGACCAACGGCGGCGGGATCGTAGCAATGGGCGCAGCACCGGATGGTGCACCGCCAGGCAGCCCGGCGGGTACGGAGTGCGGTGGAACGGCGGCGGACGCTGATTGCACCCCTGGCTTGCCTGACGGCACCGGCCCGGGCCTGATCATCAACGCCAACCTGATCCAGGGCAACGGCGCAGAAAGCGGCAGCGGTGGTGGTGTGCGGCTCCAGTCCGTCAACGGAACTGAAATCGCAAACTTCCCGACCCAGCCTCAGTACTGGAACTCGGTATCGCTGACCAACAACATCATCGTGAACAACGTTGCCGGATGGGACGGCGCCGGCATCTCGCTGCAGGACGCGCTGAGCGTGAACATCATCAACAACACGGTTGCTTCGAATGACGCCACGGCGTCGGCAGGGCCACTGTTCAACACCATCGGAGCGCCGCTGGCCAGCGCGCCGAGCCCAACGTGCCAACAGTCAACCGGTAATCCGACGTGCATAGCGAAGTCCTCGCTTCCACAGGTAGCCGGCATTGTGACCAGTGGTAACAGTCCGCAGCTGCTCGCGTCCTTCACCGGACTCACGAGCCTCACTTGCCCCGCCGGCCACTCGAGCGGCACACCGACAGCAGCGGTTAAGAATGGCGATTGCAAGAGCATTTCGTATCCGCTGCTCTACAACAACGTGATTTGGCAGAATCGCTCTTTCAACATCAACATCGGCGGTTACTCCAACTCTTATCAGCAAAACACGATCGGCATGACTCCGATGTTGAGCCAGGCCAAGACCGGAGACTGCGTTGCCGGAGCCAACTTCTGGGATATCGGCGTACGCGGGGATTTGACACAGAAGGGTCATGAGTCAGGCTTCACGCTCAGCCCCGTCTGGTCAGTCATCACCGATGCAGGGGACTACACGACTCCCAAGGGATCCACGCTGGCTGCGCATAACAGCGGTGTCAATCCTGAAGCTGTCAGCCAGTACTGCAACGGCTCGCGGACACCGCCGGAGAATGGCGGGTTGGGTTACCAAGTGCCTCCGGGAATCTCGGATGCGACTGTACCGAACCCGATATTCAGCCTGACCCCGGCAGCCACCGTCGACGAAGGCAACAACTGGGTCAACATGAGCTGGGGACCGCTGTCCATGCTGAATCCAGTCTCGCAAGCTGCACTCGGTAACTACGCGTTGTCGCCGACCTCGCAGTCGATCGATTACGTACCAACCTGCACCAGCACTGCGACTTGCAACACGGCTCAGAACCCGTTCTACCTGGTCGCTGCTGCTCCGTCCACGGACTTCTACGGAAATGCGCGTCCGGATACCAGTAACCCAAATCACTTCGACGTAGGCGCGGTCGAGTATCAAGGCAACCGCAGCGACACCGCCAACGTTTCACCGACGTCTGTTGGTTTCGGAAACGTAGCATCTGGCTCGACCAGCCCTGCGCAATTCCTCACCCTGAATGCCGGTGCAACCGCGATGACGGGAATCAACGTTGTCTATGCAGGGCCGTTTGGTCCGGGCACACCAGCAGCGACTGGAGCCTGCACAACAACGCTGGCTGCGAACGCGTCCTGCACCATCTCGGTCGTCTTCAGTCCGACGGGTCCTGGTGATGCGACTGGTACGGCAACCATCAATGCAACCACTGGAGGTCCGGTCAACGGATCGCCGGTGAGCCTGGATGGCCTCGGAGTTGCGCAAGTCAGCGTATCTCCCTCGCCATTGAACTTCCCCAACACCGTGGAGCACGTGGCCAGCGCGCCGCTCACGTTGACCCTAACGAACGGCACGCCTGCGCAGATCGATTCCATCGCTCTGGTGTTCACAGGCGACTACAAGCAGTCAGGCGGGTCCTGCAGTACTACCCTGGCCGCACAAGCCTCGTGCACCATCAACGTGGTCTTCACCCCTACCGTCATGGGCGCTGATCCTGGAACCCTGACGATTACCTCGAGCCAACCCATCGTCAACTCACCGGTGACGTTGAATGGCAACGGTGTGGGACTCAGCGTTTCCCCGAGCACCGTGGCATTCGGGAACGTGATCATGAACCAGACCAGCCTCGTTCAATCGCTGATCGTCAGCAATACGGGCGGAGCTGTAACGGGTCTCACTGTGGGTAACCTGACGGCTCCGTTTACGCGGACGGGCGGGACCTGCGCCACTACCATGGCGGCAGGCACACCGACTGTGCCGACAACGTGCACCGTGAACATCGTCTTCCATCCCACCGCGGTGGCCGGATCGAGCGATTCCGTCTCGATCACCGGCAACTACGGGACGGCTGCAACGACGGCGATCGGTTCTCCAGTGGCACTCGCCGGTGTGGGTGTCGCGATACCAACCAAACCCACGCTGACGGTACTTGACAACTTCAATCGTGCGAACGCAACGACTCTTGGCGCAAACTGGACACAGACGAACGTTCTCGGTGCTGCCGCCATCCAGCTCAACACCAACCAAGCTTCCTGCCCCGCAGGCTTTACGGTCTGCGGTTTGGCTGGAGGCGGAAACGCAACCTGGAAGCCAACGGCGTTTGGAGCCAAAGAGGCGGCTGCCTTCACCCTCTCCAACACGACGATTGCCAACAACGGGTTGATGCTTGCTGAGACAGGCAGCACGGCTGCCCTGACCGACCTCTACACCAACTTCATCAGGGTCTCGGTTAACGGCACCACGGCTACTATTTCAACAACCACCAACAATGGGGGAGCTTACACCACGATCGGTTCTGTAACTGCCCCAACCGCATTTGCCAACGGCGATACGATCACCGCCCAGGTAGATGGAACGACTGACTACTCCGCTCCCACGGTTCTGGTCTGGAGAACAACCTCTGCGAACGTTACCACGTTCCTGGGGGCGATCCAGATCACACCGAATGCAACATGGCAGGGCGGCGGTCTAATCGGTATCCAAATGCCGGGCGGCGCGAGAATCGATAACTTCGCCGGCGGCACCACACCGTAGTCAACTTGAACGCGAGGGTTGGCAGTTACGTGCAAACCGGCACGAGCTGCCAACCCTCAGTTCATTTACCAATTGTTTTCATGTTTTCAATCACCGGGGAGGTTGCAATCGCAATGCTACATACAGCTTTCAAATTCATTCTTGCCGGCACCATTGCAGTATCCGCATCGGCTCAAACCACGCCTCCAGCGCCAAAAGCCGCAGGAGTCGCTCCGGGGAATCAAGTTGCTTCCGCCGATACGGCTTACCGGTTTCCTCAAACCGGCATTACCCGCCAGGCTGATCGCTACTACAACATGATCTGGGGCGTTGATTCCTTCAGCGTCAAGACGGTTGAGTCCGGGGAGCTGGTTCGATTCAACTATCGCGTTCTCGATCCCGAGAAGGCCAAAATTCTCAACGACAAAACCGCTGAACCGTCGCTGATTGACCCGCAGGCGGGCGTGAAGCTGGTTGTGCCTTCACTGGAAAAAGTCGGTCAGCTTCGGCAGAGCAGCACCCCCAAAGCGGGGATGACGTACTGGATGGCATTCTCCAATTCGGGCCGCCACGTGAAGCGGGGCGACCACATTTCGGTTCAGATCGGAACCTTCAGAGTTGATGGCCTCATTGTGCAGTAGCAAAGAAGCTTGCCTTTTCAACTCGTATGCTGGTGACGGTATTTGAAGGTTCTTCTTGAACCGGGAGGTGTTGGATGATCCGCAGAAACTTACTGATCCACTCGTTCGTGGCGGTCGCAATGACCGTAATGGCCGCCGCGGGAACGACCACGACGCATCCGACTTTGTCGGCGGAAGAGATTGTAAAAAAGAATGTTGCAGCCCGCGGAGGGCTCCAGGCATGGCGCGCAATTCAGACCCTGTCGATGAGCGGCAAGATGCAGGCGGGCGGAAACAACCGTCCGGTTCTTCCGGTTCCGGGCACGGCCGGAGGCGCTAAGGTCGCTCCCCCGCGGCCGACCGCCCAGGCTGAGCTACCGTTTGTTCTGGATCTCAAGCGCCCGTTGAAAATGCGGGTTGAACTGCAATTTGCAGGCAAGACAGCTCTCCAGGTTTACGACGGAACGAATGGATGGAAGCTGCGCCCCTTTCTGAACCGCAATGACGTGGAGCCCTACACGGCAGAAGAAGCGAAGGCCGCCCTCACCCAGTCGGAACTCGACGGCGAACTCGTGGACTACCAGGCCAAGGGAACCAAGATCGAACTCGCGGGCATGGAGAAGATCGAGGATAAGGACACCTACAACCTGAAGTTGACTCTGAAGAACGGCCAGGAGAAGCATGTATGGGTCGACGCAGACACCTTCCTGGAGGCCAGGGTTGAAGGCACACCGCGCCGTTTGGATGGAACCATTCATCCCGTATATGTCTACTACCGCGACTACCGCCAGGTGCACGACGTCAAGGTCCCGTTCACTCTGGAGACCAAGGTCCAGTTTTCGAAGCCAGTAGCGGGATCAACGCAGATCAGCGAAAAGATCACGATCGACAGCGTCGAAGTGAACCCCAAGCTGGATGAGTCTCTGTTCACCAAGCCCCAGCTCAACGCGGCTCCTTCGGCATCGCAGGCGCACGCTTCCATTCAGCAGGCTCCCACCACCACACGTCTTCAGTAGCACGAGGTTCAAAAATGGAGTCCTTGAATATCACGTCGGTCGGAGAAAAAATGGACTGGGGGAGGCTGCCGTACCACGTTGACCTCTATCGGGAGAATGGCTCCTGGAAGTTCAGGGTGAACGAGAACCTTTTCAACGAGCGTGGATTCACGGAGCACCGCTGGCGCGAACCGGTCCATATTGGACCGGCGATCGGGCCGGAGCGGCTGACGAGAAAAGAGGCGCAGCGCGCGGTCTGGGAAAAGCTTCCTCTCGGCCAGAGCAAGAACGGCCATGCGCCTCAGAACACCATGACGATCGCGTACTTCGTGGAGCACATGTTTGTCCCCGAACACGTGGCGATCAAGGGCCTTTCGGGCCGGACACACTACCGCGCCATCCTTAAACATGTATTGACACCTGAAGAAGTGCAGCACGTGTTCAAGGTCGATCTTTACCGGTCCAACCTAAGGCTCAAGGCGGTACCCGATTGGCCTTACTTGAGCCAGGTGCGGCTGGCGGAAGCGAGGCCCGAACATATTGAGAAACTGGTGATGGCGGCCGTGGCGCGAGGATATTCCGCGCAGACCGTGACTCACATGCGCAACGTGGTAAGCGCCATTTTTTCCCACGCCAAGAAGGGCGATTACTTCACCGGCGAAAATCCGGCGGGACAGGTAACCGTTCCAGGTATGAGCCGCAAGGAAGCACATACCTTGTCGTTGCCGCAATTAAAGGCAGTGCTGGAACTCATGCGCTATCCCGAAAGGGAAATGACCCTGTTTGTCGTTTTGACGGGGATGAATATCGCGGAGATCTGCGGCTTGCAGTGGAAGCATGTAAACCTGTCGTCTGCGGAAGTCGAATTGAATGGAGAACTTATTCCGCCGCACAGTATCGCGGTAAGAAAGCACTGGTATCGAGGCGAACTCAATAGCGTGAAGATAGGCCGTACCCGCGACCAGGCAATTTCATCGCTCATGGAGCCGGTGCTGGTGGGGCTGAGCCGTCGTGCCCGCTATAACAAGCCTGACGACTTCGTCCTGGTATCCGAGGCCGGTACTCCAGTCAACGAAACCAACATTGCGTCGCGGCGCTTGAAGTCCATCGGACAGGATCTCGGTATGCCTTGGCTCTCCTGGCACGTATTCCGCCGCACGCGGAAGGACTACCTTACCCGGTTTGGAATTCAGTACGAGAGCCGATTGATCACGATGGTCAATCCCTAATTGGCGATACTGCGCAGATAACCGCTCGCGCTGGTGTGCTTTATCTTCGAATTTCCCTCCCCGCTCCAGTCACGCCCAAAAACCAAATTTTAAAAGCAAACGTTCTTTGCGAAAGCTCAAGGACCCGCTCTTCGATTCTGGATAGAGTCGTTTTTGCATGGCAATGAAAGTTTGCTGATTTCACGACCTGGGTAGGGAGAGGTGTACGCGGCGCGCGGCGCCCCCTCTCAAATTTTGATTCGAGCGCGATTTGCAAGCGAACTGGAGGCATTTGGATGGCGAAACAGGCGTTGTATTTGATTCCAGTCGCGGGTGCGTTGGCTCTCGGTTTTGCTTTCGGGCATTTTCACCAGCGTCCGGCGGAGGCCGCGACTCGCAATATCCTCTACTATGTCGATCCCATGCATCCGGCCTACCACTCCAGCAAGCCGGGCACCGCGCCCGATTGCGGTATGGACCTGGTGCCCGTCTACGCCGACGGTGTGGGAAAGTCGCTGGCAGGATCAGAGGCTGCAGGGCAAGGCGGGTTGGCAATCGATACCTCAGCCCAGAAGATGTACGGTATTCAACTGGCCAAGGTCGAGAAGAATTCCGGCAAGCACACCCTCCAGGCATTCGGCAGAGTGGCGGTCGACGAGACCCGCATCTATCGCATCAACATGGGCACCGATGGATACGTCAAGGAAACCCATGACGACGCTGTCGGCAACTTCGTGAAGAAGAATCAGCATCTGGCCGTAGTTTATTCGCCGGAGTTTCTTTCTGTGGAGGGCGGATATCTCTCGGCCAACGAGCGCACCACGGGCTCAGTGAAGGACACCAATCCTGCGGCCATGCAGAACAGCGCCAGCGCGCAGGCTCGCGCGGACCGGCTGCGCAATCTCGGCATGAGCGATGTGCAGATCGAGGAAATGAGCACCAACCGCAAGATTCCTGAAGATGTCTATGTCGTGTCTCCCACCGACGGATTCATCATTTCGCGAAACATCACTTCGGGATTGCGCTTCGAACGGCAGAGAGAACTCTACACCGTTGCCGATCTGAAACACATATGGATATTGGCTGAAGTTTTCGGTAAGGACGCAGAGAAGTTTCGGCCGGGTACCATGGCCAGCGTCACGGTTGCCGACACGGGCACAACCATCCAGGCAAGAGTAAGCGATGTTCTGCCGCAGGTTGATCCTGCAACCCGCGCATTGAAGGTCCGGCTGGAAGCGGAGAATCCAGGATACAAACTTCGGCCCGATATGTTGGTGAACGTCGAGTTGCCGGTCGCGGTCCCCGCGGGTCTGTCTGTGCCCGCCGATGCCATCGTCGACTCAGGATTGGCGAAACAGGTGTTTGTCCAGACCAGCCCCGGCCGCTTCGAAAAGCGCCAAGTTGAGATTGGCTGGCGCTTCGATGACCAGGTTCAAATTGTGAAGGGCTTGAAAGAAGGGGAGACGATCGTGTCGGCGGGAACCTTTCTGGTTGACTCGGAGAGCCGCCTGCAGGCAGCGGCTGGATCGAACGGTTCTTCCGCAGCTGCGCCGCGAGCGGATTCCGCGCTCGAACACCACATGAACTGACTCTTTATTCAAAGTCTTGCTAGCGCCCCACTGTCGTGGGCAATGAGTACCGGGCACATGCAAGTTCGAGGCCGGCCGGTAACCGAGGGGAGACCTCCGCAGTGATTAATCGGATCATCGAATGGGCGATTCGCCATAAAGCGGCAATACTGCTGTCCGTCGCAGTGGCCTGCGTGTATGGCTGGTGGTCGCTGACGCACTCGCATCTGGATGCCATACCCGACCTCGGGGAAACACAGGTCATCATACTTTCGCGGTGGGACCGGAGCCCCGATCTCGTCGAAACGCAAGTGACTTATCCGATTGTCACAGCCATGCTGGGCGCGCCTCATGTCAAGACTGTCCGCGGCGTCTCGGATTTTGGTTACTCGTATGTCTACGTCATTTTCGATGACAACACCGATCTCTACTGGGCTCGTTCGCGCACTGCGGAATATCTCTCCAGCGTCACCGGCCGCCTTCCTGAAGGCGTAAAGACAGAACTCGGCCCCGATGCGACGAGTCTCGGCTGGGTGTTCCAGTACGCGGTTGTCGACACCACCGGCAAGCGTTCCCTGGCAGAACTCAGATCGTATGAGGACTGGTATCTTCGCTATCATCTCCGCTCGGTTCAGGGCGTGGCCGACGTTGCGCCCATCGGAGGCTACACGCGGCAATATCAAGTCAATCTCGATCCCAAACTTCTGCAGGGTTACGGTATTTCCGTCAGCCAGGTGGCCGATGCCGTCCGGGAAGGGAACAACGAAACCAGCGCGCGCCTGCTTGATTTTGGCGGGACTGAATACATGGTGCGCGGCCGCGGTTATGCGACCACCGAAAAGGACTTCGAAAACATTGTCGTGGCTTCTCCCGAGGTGGGCGCGCCGATCCGGATCAAGGACCTGGGCGCCGTGGGAAGCGGACCCGATTTGCGCCGCGGCATTGCCGATCTGAATGGCGATGGAGAAGTAGTCTCCGGCATTGTGATCATGCGCAGCGGAGAGAATGCTCTGGAAGTGATCGATCGCGTCAAGGCCAAGCTGAAAGAGATTGAACCCAGCCTGCCTTCCGGCGTAAAGATCGTTCCCATCTACGATCGTTCGCAGCTGATACATCAAACTATCAGCAGCGCCCAGGAGACGATTCTTGAAGTGGTCGTCACGGTGGTGCTGATCATTCTCATCTTCCTGTGGCATTTCCCCAGCGCGGCGATTCCGCTGCTTACCATGCCTGCCGCGGTACTGATCGCCTTCATTCCCCTGCGGCTCATGGGAGTCAGCATTAACGTCATGTCGCTGGCTGGCATCGCCATCGCGTTCGGCGAGTTGATCGACGCCTCCATCGTGGTGGTTGAACAGACACACAAGAAGCTTGAAAAATGGGAGAGAGCCGGACGCCCCGGAAAGCATCGCGACGTAGTCCTCGCGGCCGTGAAGGAAGTGGCAGGCCCGACATTTTTCGCGCTGCTGGTCATCGCCATTTCTTTCCTTCCGGTCTTGACACTTGAAGGCCAGGAAGGGCGGATGTTCCGGCCGCTGGCTTACTCCAAATCGCTGGCCATGATCGTGGCGGCGGTGCTCGCGATTACGCTTGATCCCGCGCTTCGCCTCTTGCTTACCCGCGTCAATCGCTTCGACTTCGAGCCCGCGTTTCTATGCAAGATGGCGAACGGTCTGCTGGGCGGCCGCATTCAGCAGGAAGATAGAAATCCACTTAGTCGCTTCTTGATGAGGTTATACGAGCCGGCGGTTTCGTGGACTTTGCGCAATAAGTGGGTCGTGTTTGCAACCGCGGCCATCATGATGGTCGTCACGGTTCCCGCGTTCATGTCGCTGGGCTCGGAGTTCATGCCGCCCATGAACGAAGGCGCCATACTTTATATGCCCACATCGCTGCCGGGCATTTCGATTGCCCAGGCGCGCCGCGTGTTGCAGGCCACCGACTTGATCCTGAAGCAATTCCCTGAAGTCGATCAAGTGCTCGGAAAGGCCGGACGCTCCGAAACGGCCACGGATCCCGCGCCGCTCTCGATGATCGAAACATTGATCACGCTGAAGGATCGCTCGCAGTGGCGTCACGTGGATACGTGGTATTCATCGTGGGCGCCGGAGTGGGCGAAGCAGGTCTTCCGCCACATCACTTCCGACACCATTTCGCAGGAACAACTCGTGAGTGAGATGCAGGCGGCGATCAAGGTTCCCGGCGTTAGTAATGCCTGGACCATGCCGATCAAGGGCCGCATCGATATGCTCACCAGCGGCATACGCACGCCGGTAGGTTTGAAGATATCCGGCGACGATCCGCAGAAACTGGAAGATATTGGACAAAGTGTGCAGACGGCACTGAGTGCAGTCCCGGGTACGCGCGGGGTGTTTGCCGAGCGCACCAACGAAGGCTATTTCCTCGATGTGGTCTGGCAGCGCGAAAAACTCGCACAATACGGCATCAGCATGGATCAGGCCCAGAAGGTTCTGGATAACGCCATCGGCGGCGACAACGTTTCGACAGTGTACAAGGGCTCGGAGCGTTACCCCGTCAACGTGCGCTACATGCGCGATTTCCGCAGCAACGTAGATGCGTTGGGCCGTGTACTGGTGCCCGCGGGCGGCATGCGGCAGGCGCCTATCAGCGAATTAGCGGAAATCCAGGTACGCAGCGGGCCCTCCATGATTCGCGATGAAAATGGAATGTTGACCGGCTACGTCTATGTCGACCTGGCCGATCGCGATCCGGGCAGTTACATCGCGGAGGCGAGCAAAGCTCTCAGCCTGTCAATCAAACTGCCAGCAGGTTACGCTGTCACGTGGGGCGGCCAGTACGAAGCTTCGCAGCGAGCCAACGCGCGTTTGCGCCTGATCGTACCTGCAACCATTGCCCTGGTGATGTTACTCATCTACATCAGCACGCGGTCCTTCATCAAGACCACAATCGTTTTGCTTGCCATCCCGTTCTCGGCAATAGGTGCTATCTGGTCTCTCTATCTGCTTCACTACAACCTGAGCGTTGCGGTGTGGGTGGGGCTGATCGCGTTGCTGAGCATCGATGCCGAAACCGGCGTTTTCATGTTACTGTATCTCGATTTATCTTACGAGGACGCTCGCGCCCGCGGCCGGATGATGAACATGAATGATCTGCGTGCGGCCATCATGGAAGGCGCCGCCAAACGGCTGCGGCCCAAGTTCATGACATTCGCAACTACTTGCATCGGATTGTTTCCTATCATGTGGTCGATTGGCGCGGGTTCGGATGTGATGAAGCGGATCGCGGCTCCCATGATTGGTGGGATCTTTAGTTCATTTGTACTGGAGTTGCTTGCCTACCCGGCCATTTATGAGCTGTGGAAGCGTAACACCATCGCGGACAGGGCTTTGCAGGCTGTGCCCGACGTGGCAGAAGATAAGCTGCGCCCCCTGGGGCTGGTACTGTCGGCAATGCGGGATGAGCGTTCGATGCATGCGCAGATGGCCGCAAAAACAACGTACGAGTAACCCATGAGTTTTGAAAGGAGGGGGCCATGTCAATCTACCGGATTCGGCTTTTGCCCCTAGGAATGTTGGTGTTCACAACTGGTCTCGTCGGCGCGCAGGTCGCCCCGATGCGGGTTGTTGTTCCCGAAACCAAGGAAGACATGCAGACCAAGCCAGTATCTCTGCCGACGACAATCATAGCCGCTCCAGTCGAGGCACCTCTTCCTCCTCCGCGGCCCAAGTTGCCGGTTGACCTGCCCGCCAAGGCTGCCAAAGTGACCTGCAGTGGCAATCAACTCACGATCAGCGCCGAGAATTCAACGCTGGAAAGCATCCTGGTGCAGGTACGGGGGTGCAGCGGAGCTCACATTGAAATACCGGATGGTGCGGCCAAGGTGCGCACCTATGAGCAGTTGGGGCCCGGCCCCATGCGTTCTGTGCTTGACGCACTTCTGAGCGGGACTGAATTCAACTATGTTCTTGAGTCGTCCGATACCGATCCGGCAAAACTTCAGAACGTGCTGTTGACAGTACGCGCTAAAGACGGTCCGGCAGGCCCCGGCGGTCCTGCGGGTTCAGCAGGTCCGGATGGCCGTCCTAGCGACCTGGCAATGACACCTGCGCGGCGCGCATGGACCCATATGCAGAAGTTCGACAAGCCAGATCCGCAGGCCAGCGAAGAGAATGCCGCGGCTGCGCCTGAGACGCCGGCGGCATCCGCCAGCCCGGCGGCGACTCCAACGGATGCCACGGACGCAAACTCTACCCAAGCTGCGGCTGCACCTGACAACACCCCGATCGCAGCACCGATCGCCGATCCTGCGAAAGTGGAAGACCGGATCAGTTCCATGCAACAGATGTTCGATCAGCGGCGCCAAATGATCGAGAAGCAAGGTCCACCGGCTGGACAAAGTACCCCTGCGCCGAACAACTAGCGCGTGGTTCAGACTTTCGTTCGTCGGCACCGCACATGTGCGCATTGCGAAAGTTGCGCTTGGTTCATTGTCTGGGGCGTTCAATTCATTGGAGGGGCGCAAGAGCAGCTGCGACTGCGCCAAACGAAAAGGGGAAAGCGAATGCGTACTCTTAAGCTTCTGGCTGTTTTGATCTGCCTGTTTTCTGCTGCCGCGATTGGTTCAGCCCAGACCAGGAAAGCGGGACTATGGGAGATCAGTACCACCACCACGTGGCAGAAATCGGCGGATACACCGGGAGCATTCGTAGATCCCGCTGTAGGTGGGAAACATACTCGAGACGTTTGTCTCACGCAGGAGATGATCGATAAGTGGGGCGCTCTCCTGCCGCAATCGCGAGGCCAGTGCCACGTCGAGGATAAGGTCATGAAACCGGGCGGTTCGAGTTCCAAGTGGGTATGCAACGGAAAGATGAAAGGGCAGGGAACGCTCGAAACCGATTGGACCGATTACGAACACGAAACCGGAACTCTGCACTTCACCGGCACCATTCTCGTTGGGAACGATACAAAGCCCGTGGAGTGGACGACTGTCTCCAGTTCTGTCTTCAAGAGTGCAAGCTGTGGCAGTGTGAAGCCCCAGCCTCTGCCGTCAATCGGCAACTCGTTAGGGAAATAGTCAAGGGCGATGACACCATCTAAATCAGGAGCAGAATTCGAAATGTCGCGTTTTTGGATTGCTTTGTTTTTTTGTCTCTTCGCCACTGCCATCGTAAGTTCGGCGCAAACCAGGAAGCCTGGGCTTTGGGAAGTTACGAGCAACACGAAGATTCAACAGCCGGGAGATGCGCCGGGTAATTTCAACGCCAGCTCGAGCGCCGCTCAATCTTCAGCAGAACCGAACGGGTTTCCCCAGTGTTACACGCGGGAGCTTATCGATACTTACGGCATCGTGTTGCCGCCCTCTCTCCGCGACTGCACACTCTCGAACATTGTGAAAAATGACACCACTTTCAATGCAGACATGACCTGCAAAGGGACCTATAACGGCAGGGGTACCATCGAGTCGACATGGAGCGATGAAAACCACGTTACCGGCAAAGTTCGCTTCGTCGCGAAGACCAAGGATTCGACAAACGCCCTCGCGATGCATTGGACGCAGGACGTTTCCGCCGTTTTCAAGAGCGCCGACTGCGGCAACATCCGGCCGCGCAGAATACCCGCTGCGACGCCAGACTCGCCGGCAAGATGATCGCAATCTGCCGGTGCCTCCGCGCCGGCACTTGGCGAAATGGTTGCATCGCGCACTTCATCGGCTCAGTCGATCAATGGAAGCGGCAAGGTCGAAGTCTTTGGCTGTCAGACCCCCGGCGTCATGAGTTACCAGCCCCAGCCGCACCTTGTTATAGCGGATGTCGATATCCGGGTGATGGCCCGCGGCTTCGGCCAATTCGCCCACTTGATTCACGAATCCAAGAGCCGCGCGAAAGTCTTTAAACGCAAATGTCCGCAGCAGTTCGCCTGCTTCTACTTTCCACATGGGCAGGGCATCAACGCGGGCTGCGATCTCTGGTTCAGTAAGTGCCGGCATGGGTCTGCTCCTCATACCTCTGGAATGTTCCGGTGCTCGAACATCGGTTTTTTGACTAAGCCGTAACTGACTCGCGGTTCGTCCTGCCCAGCATAAGGCTGATTCAAATCAAGTTCGATGGCAAGGCCGGTTCTTGTGCAGTTCTCCGAACGCCATTCAACCGCATCCAAATACATTGTGAGATGCGCGCTATAGGGCGATTGGAGGTTCGATCATGTTCAGGATAGGGCGACTTCTTCTTTGTGCGTTCGCTCTCCTGCAATCTGCAGCCATGTTCGCGGAAGATGCGAAGCAACTTGTCCAACTTGCGGTTCAGACCGAGTTGGCCGCTGATCGCGACGATCACACCCGTTGGATTTACCTGGATGAAAATCGCAAGCCCGGGCACTCGGTGAAGCAGTGGGTGGCGCAAACGCGCGATGGAGATCTACGCCGCGTGATCGAAACGAACGGGAAGCCCGTTCCCGAGTCAGAACAACGCCAGAGCATGGAGAGCTTTTTGCGCGATTCATGGGCGCGATCGAAACAACGAAAGGGCGAGCAGCACGACGACCAGCAAGCCGAAGAGATGCTGAAGCTGCTGCCGGCGGCTTTCGTCTGGACGGAAGACGGCGCCAGGGACAAGGTCACGATCCTTCACTTCAAACCCAATCCACAGTTTCATCCTCCGGACCTGGAGGCAAAGGTGTTTGCGGCCATGGAAGGAGAGATGGACGTGGACACCGGGCAGCACCGAATCGTGAGCTTGAAAGGCCGCCTGATCCACGACGTTAAAATTGGCGGCGGATTCTTTGGAACTCTAAACTCTGGCGGGACGTTCGATGTCGAACGAAGAAAAACCGGCAACGATGTCTGGCAGATTACTGAGACTCATGTGCACATTGAGGGGCATGCACTGATCTTCAAGAGCATCTCAGAGCAAGAAGACGATCAGAAAACTGAATTCAAACAGCTCGCCCAGGACATCTCGATGCAGCAGGCGGAGAGCGACTTGCTGGCGCTGGGGAAATAACGCAATGGAATCTAAAAAAACAGGCGAGGCTTCTTAGAGGGTCAGACCCCGCCTGTGGAATAGGTCAGCTTGAGATACCGAAGATTTCAGACGACCGTTGTTTAGTGCACGCGGATATCGCCTGAACCGGTCTGGACGCGCACCGTGGGGCCGCCTCCATTGATCTTGCCCATGACGTGATGGCGATCGAACGAACCCTGCACCTGCATCTCGTGGTCGGTGTGGACCGAGCCCGAGCCTGTCGATGCATCCAGCGTGAAGCCGGTGTTGCCGGGCGTTAGCTCGACACTGCCAGAGCCCGTCTCCAGCTTCCAGTCGCCCGTAGGAGATCCGCCGATCTTGATGTCGCCGGAGCCGGTGCCTGCCCGCAGGCTGCCGTGGATATCCCGCAATTCCACCCGCCCGGAACCGGTCTGGGCCTTCACATCGCCCTCGCCCGTCTGCTCCGCGTAGATGTCGCCCGATCCGGTGTTCACGTTGAAGCTTCCCTTCAAGCCGGTGGCGTGAATGGAACCCGAACCGGTGGAAAGCTTCGAATTCTCTCCGATGCCCTCGTCGTACACATCGCCGGAGCCTGAACTGGCCTCAAGAAACGCATTCGCCGGCGCCTGGATGTCGTAGTCGATGCTGATGTTATGCAGGTTCTCATGATGGGAACCGATGCGGACGATGTTACCGGTCTGTTCGATCGGCGGATTGGCAGCAATCTGCTGTACGCGCTCGTCGCTGCCTCCCCAATTCGATTTGACGCGGCCGTAGATATGGACCTGGGTGTCTGATCCGCGGGTGAGGTGGATGTGGCCGGACCCGGTTGAAACTGAGAGTTCCACGCGCCCATTGACTGAGAGGTTACGCTCGAAGTTGGCCTCGGCAGCGAGCGCCGGGAGCGCCGCCAGGGTCAATGCCGCAAATGCCGTCAATACATGCTTCATCGTCTTGTTCCTCGATTCAAACTGCGATCGGTGATCGATTCATCGTGCTATTTCAGGTTCGGCAGTCAGTCTCTGCGACCATATCTGACCGTCGCAGACTCGTGTAGACAGCTTCCCGCTCCTTGGTTGTTGCACTACTGGCGCCATATCGCCGTTCGTCCCCAAGCAGCTTACTGTTCGGCAGTTACAGCTGCTTGAACTTCTTGGCGCAGGTCCTGCCGGTGTTCGCTTTCGCACACTCCTGTGCGGCTGTGAACGCGCTGTCCGCGCCGGTTACTGCTGCAGCACAACCTGGTCGCCTTCCTTGAGACCGCTCACGATTTCCGTAGCGGATCCGTTTGACAATCCAACCTTGACAGCAATCTTGCGCTTGCCATCCTTCTGGCTCTTGTCGGGCACCTCGACGGAGGCATTCTTTTGCCCGTCGTACATCACGGCGTTTTCCGGAACGCTCAGGACGCCCTTGTGCTCATCGAGCAGGATCTCGGCGTTGGCTGTCATGTTGGCTTTCAACTCGCCGCCGGGATTGTCGATGGATACGCGCACTTCAAACGTGGTGACATTATCTTTCTCCACGCCGAGCGGCGCAATCTTGGTCACTTTGCCGTTGAACGAACGATCCCGAAAGCTTTCGACCTTAATGCGCGCGGGCTGATTCATGTAGACGTGCGCAATGTCGGCTTCGTCCACCTTGCCCTGAACGTAGACCTGGGTCGTGTCTCCTTCGGTCATCACCAGAGTTGCCGTCGAACCCAGAACCAGGATGGAACTGACGGCGGCGCCAATCTCCACGTCGCGCGACAGAATCACGCCGTCCATGGGCGCTACGATCGTGGTGTAGCTGAGTTGTTCTTCAAGCTGGTTCAGGGTCGCCTGGCTCTGCATCACTTGGGCCCGTGCCTGTTTCAGCTTGGCCATGTCCACGCCGATCTGCGCCTTGGCTCCATCGCGCTTATTCAATGCGGCGAGGTAATCCTTGTTGGCGTTGTCGAGCGCCTGCTGGCTGACCACGCCTTCCTTCTGCATCTGCAGGTTGCGATCCAGCGTGGTCTTGTACATGGGAAGATCCGGCGCGGCGGCATTCACCTTGTCCTGTTCGATGTTTGCTTCGTAAGTTCCAACATTCGCCTGGGCCGCGGCCAGTTGCGCCCGTTGCGCCTCTACCTGGGCAACAATCTCCTGCTGGTCGAGTTGGGCTAGCTGCTGGCCTTTGTGCACCTGGTTGTTGATGTCTACGTATAGTTTTTCGACAATGCCGGAAGCCTTGGATTTGACCTCGACCTTGGCGATCGGCTGGATCTTGCCGGTCGCGACAACCGAGCGGGCCACGTCCTTGCGTGTCACCTTGGCGATCTTGTTGGGATCGATCGACGATCCCGACGCCAGCCGCGCTACGGCAACACCTGTGGCAGCCACCACGACCACCCCGATTGCTATCAGCCAGATCCAGAATCGCCTGCTTTTCTTTGACCCTGCCACGATGCACCTCCCGCGGCTTTGAACCGCTGCAGCTTCAAACGAGCCCCGAACCAATGAATTGAAACCGACATGGATCTGACGGCGGCTGTGCGCCGCGGTCAACCAGAATTGGGTAGATCCGGATCAGCATGCCCGGAACGCCCACTGCTGATCCATACGCAAGCGGCACCGTACTGGTTCCAAAGACTGGGTTGAATGGATTGGGCAAGTGCAGAATGCTATCCTCACAGCGAGATGCAAGGTCTTCTGCTGCTGCAATGCGTTGCCGTAGCCATGCTGATTCTGGCCAATGGATTCTTCGTGGCCGCAGAGTTCGCGCTGGTTTCCATCCGCGATACCCGTATTGAGCAGATGCTGGCCGCACGCGTGCCCGGAGCCCGCGCCGTCCGCCGCCTGCAGCGCGACCTCGACGACTTCCTGCCTGCCGTTCAACTCGGAGTAACGCTGTGCTCTCTAGCCCTGGGCTGGATCGGCGAACCGCTCGCCGCAGGAGTGTTCCTTGGCTGGATGCAGCTTCTTCCCCATACTCCGGAGCACGCGCATTTCTATGCGCATATCGCAGCCGCGGTGGCGGTAAGCCTGGGATTTTGCCTCATTACTTATATGCACGTGGTGGTTGGCGAGCTGGTGCCTAAATCGCTCGCTCTGCGCCGGGCCGAGGCGTTGGCCGTGGCGGTGGCCCCTCCCATGCTTGTGTTCATGGCACTGGCCCGCCCCGCGGTGCGCGTGTTGAGCCGTTCGGCCGCGCTCTTGCTGCGCGGCTTCGATATCCCCATGACCGAGCGAGCCTCGGTTCATTCCCCGGAGGAACTGAAGCTGCTCGCAACCGCCGCGCGGCGCATGGGCGTATTGCCCAAGTTCCAGGAGACGCTGATTCACCGCGCCCTGGAATTGAACGACGTGCCCGTCCGCGAAATCATGACCCCGCGGCAGAAGATCCTGTCCTTGCCTTCCAACATGCTGATCGAAGAAGCCAGTGCCCGGGTCATCGATCTGCTCCATTCCCGCGTGCCGGTCTACGACGAAACTCGCGGTCCCGAACACATCGTCGGCGTGGTCTATTCAAAAGACTTGTCCCGCCTGATGTTCTTCCGCCCGGTGGCGCAGAAGCGGCGCGCCGACCAGGCCGAGGAAAGGCGCCGAGGGACAGCCAAGTTTGTTCCCGCCGGCGCGGACGAGGCGAACCCCTCTCCTGGTCCCGCCCGTTATCCAGCCACTCCGTTTGTTGAATTGCGTCTCCGGCAGGTGATGAAAGATGTGCTGGTCGTTCCGGAAACCAAGACGGTGCTGGATTTGATCCGCGACTTCCAGCAGCGCCGCCGGCAGATGGCGATCGTGGTGGATGAATACGGCTCAACTGTGGGACTGGTGACCGCCGAGGATGCCATCGAACAATTAACCGGGGAACTGGAAGACGAGTTCGACGACCCGGCGCGCCCGCTTATTACGACCGCCACGGGCATTCTGCTCCTTGACGGCGGAGTGAATCTGCGCGACCTTGAAACCCAGATGCAGTGGCGCCTGCCCCGAGAAGGCGGCGTCGAAACACTGGCGGGATTTTTACTGATGCGCCTCGGTCACATTCCCAAAGCCGGCGAACGAGTGGATTATGAAGACCGCCGCTTCACAGTCGTTGAAATGGACGGCCGGCGTATCAGCAAGATTCGCGTTGAGCCACTGAAAAGTCCCCTCGTCGCGGCACAGTAGAAGCGCGCCTTGCACTCAATCGGCAGCGATGGCGCGATGTAACCTCACAGGTTGAAGATTGTGAAAGGATGCGCTTCGCCGCGATCGCGCAGAATGTGCAGCGCCACGTTGCAGATCCGAGTGCCATATCTCGCTTCCGCGGAAAATGTGCCCTTGTGCGCGTGCCCATGCAGTGCCAGCGCGGGCTTGTGGCGGTCCAGAGCGCGCTCCAGCCGCGAGCTTCCCAGAAACGGAAAGATCGGCTCCGGCTCGCCCACCACCGTTTCCTTCACCGGCGCATAGTGCGTCACGGCGACCTTGATCGGCGTTTGTAACTGCGCGAGTCCATAATCGAGCTTGATCGCTTCCCGCTCGGCGATCTCCACGAAATTCTTAATGCCGCCTTCTCCGAACGGCATTAATTCATAGGGCGCGAAGCCTCCGCAGAATCCCTTGGTGCCGGCGAAGCCTACGCCATCCACTTCATGGCAGTGCCCATCCAGCAGATGAATTCCGGCCAGCCGCAGCATGCCGGCCAATTCGTCCTGATGGCCGCTCTCATGATCGTGATTGCCCAGCACTGCAACGATGGGGACGCGCACATGCTCGAGCACCGCGAGGCAGGCGCGCATCTCCTCCGGAGTGCCGTGATTCGTGAAGTCCCCCGCAATCACCAGCACGTCGGCGAGATCGTTCACCGCCGAAAAACCGCGCACATTTTTCGCATGATCCTCTGCCCTCAAATGGATATCGGCAACGGCTGCAAGCCTCATTCCTCGCTCCCCAAGTCATCCTGAATTTGCAACAGCCATGGATGGCGCGCGCAATACTCCTTGTAAAGATTGCGTTCGCCCCACTCCTCCACATCGATGGCGAACATGCGCGGATCGACCAGTGTGCCGCGAAACGGAGCGTCCTTGTTGGGATGTTTCACGCGATCGGAAAAGCACTTGGTCATCGCGTCCCACACTTCTTCGGGAACCACGTCAGTATGCGCCGGGTAGATGTAGGCGAACAGCACCAGCGACCAGAACAGCAGCTCCCAGTGCGATCCGATCAGTTGCAGCAGACGCGTCCAGTTCAGCGTTTCGCCGCGCGCATACACAAGATGCACTACGTCCGCCCCGTCAAACCGTTCGCGATAGGCGACGAAAAGCTTGGAGGCGATCAGCTCTTCCACGCCCATCACTTTGCATGGGATGCCGAGCACGACCTCGGGGATTGATCGCTCCACCCAGGTGGCGTCCACAATCAGGCTCGCATTGCCGATGCCCGTGATGAGATCGACAAAATACTCGCCCTTCGTGGCTTTGGCCAGCCACACCGGATCCTTGATATAGGTTTCGAAGCCGCGTTGACGCAGAGGCTCCAGCGCATCAGGCAACTCGCTTGCCGGCAACAGGAGATCCAGGTCCTTGGTGGTTCGCCAGATGCCGGTGTGCGTGTGAACGGCAAACGCGCCGCCGACCACGAAGTCGATGTTGGCATCTAGAAGGCCTTGAAGTGCCTCGCGATAACATGCGCGCGCCTCCGGCGCCCAATCCGGTTCGCTGGAGGAGGTAATTGGCAGTTGCGGGTCTTGAGCTCCCATGGACCCTTTGACGCAAAGTATGGGCTTCGCAGTCGCCCGAAATCTCAGAAGTGGAACGTTACTACAAAACATCCACCACGATCAGGGTAATATCGTCCTGTTGTGAAATTGACGCGGGCTGCCACATTTTGAGACTGGCAAGCAACTGCCGCGACAGTTCCGCGGCGGGCAGCGAATTGTGCGCGGCCAGCACGTGCTCCAGTTGCCGGTCCCCGAAGGCTTCGCTGTGGAGATTCTCCGGCTCCGTCAGCCCATCGGTATAGAGCAGAAACCGGTCGCCGGGCTCCAGTGTCCCGGCCCACACCGGATAGTCGCCCTGGCAAATCACCCCAAACAGAAGACCATTGCTCTCTATCGGCACTAACTTGCCTTGCGAACTCTTCCACTGCAAAAGGGCTGGGTGTCCCGCGGCCGAGTAGCTGACGCAGCCGCGTTCGGTATCCATCCATAAGTATGCTGCGGAAGTAAGCCGCCCGCGCAGCTCCGGCGTCAGCACCCGATTCAGATTGCTCAGCACTTGGGAGGGCTCGGAGGCCACTGCGGTGGCGGACTGCATGGCGACCTTGATCATGGAAGCGATCAACGCGGCCGGTACTCCATGTCCGGTTACGTCGGCCACCAGGAATCCGATCTGGGAATCGGTGACTTTGACAAACTGGTAGAAATCGCCGGCTACCGCAGACATGGGAATGTAGGAAGCTGCGATGCGCAGTCTGCGCACATCGGGTATGCGCTCCGGCAGGATGGACGCCTGGATCTGCCGTGCGGTTTCGAGTTCGTTTTCGATCGTCAACAGACGTTTCTCATTGTCGAACGTGCGCTTCACGGCTTCATATCCGATGGCGGAAACAAAGGCCGCAAACCCCAGAGGTTCAATGTAACGGCCCGGCGGAACACCGAAGAACCAGCGTACATTGACGTAAACCGCGATGACCGCAAAGAGAGGCATCACAATACGAAGCGCGCGGCTGCGAATGACCAGGTATTTTCGAGACCATTTGGGCACGAAAATAAGAATTCCGGCCCCCGCCACCAGTAGAATCGCGAGCAGGCTGCTGTAACGGAGAAGGCCATAGGGCGATCCGGAAATGGCATAGGAGCTTAGACCCATGGTTGCGATTGCCGCGGCGAACAGCGTGAGCCATCGAAATGCTGTGCGAAGGCCGCCGACACTTAATTCCGTCCAGAACAGGAGGGCCGGTATCACCACGATGTAATCGATCGTGAATACGATTCGATCCGGCCAAGGGGAACCTGGAAGCACCTGCAGGATCGCAGTTACATCAGCCAGCATACGGATGCCGAAGCATCCGATGAACACACCGAACCAAACCAGCAGGCGGAATTCCCCGCGACGGCGAATGCCTGCGATGCAACAGGCGACCAGGCCGACAAACGAAAACACGGTGCCAAGCAGAATGTCCGCGGCATGATCGCGAAGCAGCACGAGAGATGGGTCCGGGACGGTCATCGCATATCAAAGCCACATGGCACATCGAATGTAGGCCTGAGACCTATCCGCGGAATGTGATTGTTGGCACCATATAGCAGTACTCAGCGAACGACCAGACAGTGGAAGTACGATTCTAACTTGCCTGAAGCTCCGCCACGATCCGCGCTTCCGCTTCTTCTGCCGCTTGTTTGCATCCCGTCGACAGATCCATGGAGATGGTCTGATGCGGGTCGATGGTGATGGCGTAGAGAATCACTTCGCGATTGGCGCCCGAGATATAAAACGCGTCGAGCAGGTCCTTTACGCCAATATCGTGCGCAGTCAGCGTAGGAGGATAGTCGCGCGAAAATTTCGGAGTAGTGCGCGTCACCGTGCCGATCGGGTTGCCATCTGCAGCGGCATCGATAAGAAAGATGCGGTCCGCGTTCTGCAGCGGTTCCAGCAGAATGAATCCGCCGGTGCCGCCATCCAGGCATTCCACACCTTCCGGCAATTGATGCCGCTCCAAGGCTCGGACAACGTGTACCCCTATGCCTTCGTCGCCCATAATAATGTTGCCGAGCCCCAGCACCAGCGTCTTTATTTTATTTATCACTTTTCTCCCGCTCGAACTTCCATCCGCCCACGATCGAGGAGATCGTACCGCGCCCCTCAATGTAGTCGTGATAGAAGGACAAATAGATGTGGACGATAATGAACCCGACAAAGAACCACATCAACATATGGTGCCAGTAGCGAACTCCTACTTCGCCGCCCATCAAGGGCACGATCCACACAAACATGCGCGGCATCCATGATTCGCTCATGCTGGAATAGAGTGCGAAGCCGGTGATGGACTGGGCCACGAACGCGAGAAACGTAAGGAAGTAAATAAACGCCGCCAGCGAGTTATGCCCCGTGGAGATGCCGCCGTGCAGCTTGGTTTGCAGCACGTCGGTTTTGATGACGTCCATGATTTCGTCCCGCTGCGATTTCTTGAGCGGGAAGAAGTTGTTCCACCGCGCATACTTGTTGCCCACAAATCCCCAGTAGATGCGGGCCATGAAATTGAAAACATACACATATGCGCAGAAGAAATGGATGAAGCGCACCGTGCCGAACCAGTACTGCTGGTAAGCTTCGGCGGCATAAAAGGCCCGGATCGGTGCACCGATGAGATAGCCCGTGATGCACAGCGCCACCAGAGCGACTGCGTTGATCCAGTGATAGGCGCGCACCGGCAGTTCCCATACATACACCCGCCGGTATTCCACCGGGTGCTCAAGCGCCATCCGCGCCAGGCGTTGTTTCTTAGTTTCAACCAGGGTGACTGGCATGCTTATACCCTCACTCGAACGAAACCTGGTGAATGTGCCGTCCCTGCGGATCGTACAAATGCACGGCGCAGGCCAGGCACGGATCAAAGGAATGGATGGTGCGAATAATTTCGACGGGCTGTTCGAGATTCGCAACCGGAGTGCCGATGAGTGATTCTTCAAACGAAGAGCGCTGCTGTCTGGCATCGCGCGGCGAGCCGTTCCACGTGGTCGGTACTACGAGTTGGTAGTTATCGATCTTGCCGTCCTTGATCTTGATCCAGTGTGCCAGTGCGCCGCGCGGCGCTTCCACCAGGCCCACGCCTTCCGCCTCCGCGGGCCACGTCTTCGGATCCCACTTCTCCCCGTTGAACGTCGACACCTCGCGCGTCTTGACCCGCTCCATGAGTTGATTGAAGAAATCCTTGAGCCAGATCATCGCCAGCGCCGCATCGATGCCGCGCGCGGCCGTGCGCCCCAGGGTGCTGAACAGCGCATCGACAGGAACGCTGAGCCTGCCCAGCACCATGCCGACTGTTTCCTTCACGTCGGCGTGGCCCGCGGCATACGACACGATCAGGCGCGACAGCGGACCCACTTCCATCGGGTTCTCTTTCCACCTTGGCGTCTTCAGGAACGAGTACTTGTCGTATCCGGCGAGGGACTCAAACGGCGGCTTGGGACCGCTGTACTTGATATGCGTTTCCCCGGCCCAGGGGTGAATGCCTACTTCGTTGCCGCCGTCGTAGGTGTACCACGAGTGGGCGATGTATTCCTTGATTTCCTGGTCATCGCGCGGATTCACGGGATGCACGGTGCTCAAGTCGCGGCCCAGCACGGCACCGCGCGCGTATTTGAATGAATCCGTCTGGCCGTATCCTTTGGTGGGATACTCGCCATAGCTCAAATAGTTCTTCAGCCCGCCGCCGTACTTCGCCCAATCTTTATAGAACGAAGCCACCGCCAGCAAATCGGGAATGTAGACCTGGTTGACGAACTCGTCGGCTTGCGCGATCAAGCTGGAAACAAGATTGAGCCGCTCGGAGTTAATCGCCGCCACTTCGTCCGCATCGATGGAGCAGGGAACTCCGCCCACGAGATAATTCGGGTGCGGATTTTTGCCCCCGAACACCGCATGAATCTTGACAATGTCCTTTTGCCATTCGAGGGCGTCGAGATAGTGGGCAACCGCGATCAGGTTTACTTCCGCCGGCAGTTTATAGGCTGGATGGCCCCAGTAGCCGTTGGCAAAGATTCCCAGCCCGCTGGCTGCGAATGCCTTGATCTTGTCCTGCACCGCACTGAAATACGCAGGCGTGTTCTTGTCCCACTTTGAGAAAGAACCGGCCAGCTCCGCGGCTTTCTTCGGATCGGCCTTGAGGGCATTGACAATGTCCACCCAGTCCAGCGCGTGCAGATGATAAAAGTGCACCACGTGGTCGTGGACGTAGAGCGTCGCCATCATGATATTGCGGATAAGCTCGGCCGTTGGCGGTACCGCAACGCCCAGCGCGTCTTCCACTGCGCGTACGCTGGCCAGGGCATGCACCGTCGTACACACGCCGCACACGCGTTCGGTTATGGCCCAGGCATCACGCGGATCGCGGCCCATCAGTATCTTTTCCAGGCCGCGTATCATCGTGCCCGCGCTATACGCGTCCGTGATGACGCCGTTCTCCACCACCGCTTCAATCCGCAGGTGGCCTTCAATTCGAGTAACAGGATCGACAACAATTCGTGCCATGGTTCCTCACGATTCCTTATGTTCTTCGGCGTGAACTTCCGCGATAACTTTATGTTTGCGCACGTTGGTGACAACAGCGTGTGCGGCGACTCCGGCCAGCGTGGTCAGTCCTACCGCGGTGCCGATGGTGTCTGCCGTGCTCTCGATCCCGAAGCCCGGGACGTTGGACAGATGCTTGTAGAACGGCCCGTTGTCCCAGAAACCCTCTTCGCTGCAGCCGATGCATCCATGCCCCGACTGAATGGGATAGCTCACGCCTTCGTTCCACTTCACCACCGAGCAGGCGTTGTAAGTGACCGGGCCGCGGCAGCCCATCTTGTAAAGGCAATACCCTTTGCGCGCGTTCTCGTCGTCGAATGACTCCACGAAGAGGCCGGCATCGTAATTGGGGCGGCGATAGCAGGTGTCATGCACGCGGCGACCATAGAACTCTTTGGGGCGTCCCAGAGAATCCAGGGCAGGCACCTGGCCAAGCACGAGCAGATGCGTCACCACGGCCATCATCACGTCCGCAATCGGCGGGCAGCCCGGCACATTGATCACCGGCTTGTTCACCAATTTGTGGATCGGCGTGGCCCCGGTCGGGTTCGGCTTGGCGGCCTGCACGCAGCCGTTCGAGGCGCAACTGCCCCACGCAACCACCGCCGCCGCGTCCGCGGAAACTTCCTGCAGAATCGATTCGGCCGTCTTGCCGCCAATCATGCAGTACACGCCGCCGTCCTTGGTTGGAACAGCGCCCTCCACCAGCACAATGTACTTGCCCTTGTTGTTCTTGATGGTGTCATTCAGGCTCTTTTCCGCCTGGAAGCCGGAGGCCGCCATCAGGGTCTCGGAGTAATTCAGCGAAAGTACGTCGAGCAGCGCATCGGCAACAATAGGGTGCGAAGCCCGGATGAACGACTCGCTGCAGCAGGTGCATTCCTGGAAGTGCATCCACACCACAGCAGGCTTTTCCTTCTTTTCAAATGCCGACACGACCTGGGCGACGCCGGAGCGTTGCATCCCGGCGGCCGCTGCGGCCACACCGCAGAACTGAAGGAAGTCCCGGCGGCTATAGCCCTTCTGCTGCATATTTTGCCAAATAGACAGACCCATGCGTACCTCGCTTGCCATCCTGGTGCGGTTTACAGAGATTTGCGCAAACCACGATTCGTCGGCTGACTTTTGAGACGGTACCTACGCGTAAAGACGATCCGCTGTGAACCCGGTCACAGGCGATTGGCCGTCGCATTAAACGAACAGCGGCGCGCATGACTTGCGTCACATTTCAAAGGGGCACTGGGATTTTGAGGCGGAAAACAATTGGTGGGTGGGAAGCGATCTTTTACAAAATCAAATGCGGGATCTTCCTTGGGAAGATCCCGCATGATTTTCTGGCAGTGCTCAGCCTTGCGCGGTGTCTAGACGTGTTGAAGCTCCGTCAGTGCGAATGGCCGCCCGAAGGTGCGGAGGCGGATACGGAGTGGCCACCGGAAGACATTCCCGACGACGCGCTCGGACTCCCGCTGCCACCGCCGCCACCACTGCGGCCGCCAAAATTACCCGAGGATCCGGAATTGAATGAACCTCCCCCGGAAGAGGGTGGAGATCCTCGATGAACAGCCACTGGAGCGGTGCCACCGCCCGACGCACCAACGCTCGTGTTCCGGCTTGTCGTCGCGGCTGAAGCGGGGGCGGTTAAGTAAACGGGAGTAGTGACCGTGCCCCGCTGAATCGCGTGATCGGAGAACCCTCTCAGTTTGCCGAGCCCATCCCGCGGTACGCCGATGCCCGCCGAGTCCTTGCGGAAGACGAATGCGCCTCCCGAACCAAGTTCCGAGCGGACCAGGGGCCTCGTATTCACCGGGGTCAAGGTGGGCGCTCCGCCGCGCGGCGGATGAATCGGCGTCGGTGGAATCGGGTTACGTCCCTTGTAGGCAATCATTGAGCCCGTATTGTTCAGCCCGTTCCAGACGCCGCCTGGCTGCCAGCCCCAACCCGCATTCGGGCAATAGGACCAGCTGCCATAGTGGTACGGAGTCCAGCCCCAGGGATATGGCGATACCCAGGAATAGCCGGCATTCTGGTAATAAGCCCAGGCGCCATTCGAATACGGATCCCACGCTGCACTGGCAAAGTAGGGGCGCCACATATTCCCGCACCCGCCCCCCATGTCCGCGAAGCTCCCGTAATACATCATGTCGTTCATGCCGTAGGCATACGGTGAATTTCCAAACGCGCCGAACGTTGCCGCCCGATTGTGGTAACCGGAAGAGGTCTGATCCCAGGAATCGGTGGCTTCGGGGAGAATGTCCTTGGCGACCGTCGGCTGCTTGTGGTCCAGCAAGTCGAACGTAACCGTCTTTTTCCTGGGAACATCCAGGGCCGCCACTTGTTCGCCGATCTGCACGTCGCCTTCCAGCACCGCGAGCCTGGCCTCGACGCCATCCAATTGCAGCCGCACATGGCTGCCCGGCTTGAGCGCGAGCTTCTGGTCGCCGAACATCAGGTTGAACTCGTTGGGGGTTTTGGATTTAACAAGGCTCACATAGGCCATTCCCTTGAGCAGGCGAATCGACGAAACCGTTGCACCCGTGGCCAGCCGATCCAACTGCGGAAACTCGACTACCGATTCGGGGGCAAGCCGCAGCGTGCTGTTGTCTTCAAATTCCACCTCGGCTACGCCCTGGCCGGTTTCCAGCTGGCTTTTCTCCACCACCGGCAAGTTGGTGATGGCGGGTTCGAAACCGCGGCCGGTGTTGCGATCCATCTGAACGTGTGCGCTGGCTTCGCTGAGGCGGACGATGCGTACTTTTGAAACCCCCGGAGAAGGGGCCTGTTCATCTGTGGTCTGCGCGGAAATCGTGGTGGCGAGCAACAGGGTGGCGAAGGCTGTCGCGATGAGTGCGGAACTCTTGGTCATGTCCGCCTCCTTTGGGTTTGTGGCGAACTGTTGAAGACACGAACGCGCGTACGGACAGCGCTCCAGGCAGAAGCGCTTGGTGGCAATGATCCTAGCACGGACTCAATACGATGAAGAAGCGGATTCTGGGATGTGCCTGTCATTCTCGCAATCCTGGGCGGCGGGGCTCGTGGAGGGCGCCTGCTCGTCCCCCATGAGACCGTCCTCAAATGGCGTGGTTAGGAATAAAAATGAAATGTTTCAAGCGCGGCGTTCAACAGATCTGGCCGGCGGTTCTGACATCCCGCCGAGCGTCTCTCGTCCTGACGCCGGAATCACCTGTTGGGGTAATTGGGATCCGGCTGATGCAGTAGTATGCGGGAAGACCGTGTCTGCGACGATACCAACGCCCGGGGCTTCGATCAGCGGCTTTGTGCTGGTGCTCATCCAGTTCGATGTCTGTGAAGAACTGCGGCTCGATCTACTTCAGCAATCCGTCAGCGCGCGCACCGTGCAACAGCCGAACCTCAAGCATTCCGCTCCTGCGTACATCCGTTACCAACGCCCGCCCGTGGTGGGGCCGCTGGAACCGCTTCTGCTCGAAACCGGCGAACGGCTCGACGGAGAGATCAAGTATTACGATTACGGTGTGGTCAGCGTCGTCTACCAGCTTCCCTTCGCGGGCGACTGGGATGACCTGGTGAGGCTCGCCAGCCGCTGGGTCTGGGACGTCGACTTCGCATTCCGCGTGGAGCCGGTGGTGCGCCAGAAATTGGGTCTTGTTCCCACCGGGATGGTGAAGCCCTATGAGCGCTGGCTGAGCGAAGACTACTTCATCTTTCATGTGCGGGAGGCCGAGGGGAATCCGACCGCTGCCCAGATGACCGAGGCGCACGGCTTTGAAATCGCCCAGGTGGTCCGCGGCGACCGCACCCGGTTGTCGGAAGGCGAATGCGCCGAGGTCCTGCATTCGCAAATCTCCTACTACGCCCATGACCTGGCGGTGATTGGTTGGAATGCAGCGTTTCTTTACGACACCTCGGCCGGCGCTGAAACGGCTATCCAACTCCTCGAGTATTCCAACTCCCAGCTGCTGGAGTTTCGCCATTATGACGAACTGCTTACCGGGATTCTCGACGGAGTGTACGACACCCTGGGACAGAGGAAAGGCATGCTGGCGCGTTGGAGGCTGGCGCGTTCTGCTACCAGCCTGCACACGGTCCTACTTGAGGTGTCGGAACTCACCGAACACGCCGACAATGCAATCAAATTCCTCAGCGACATGTTCGCCGCGCGTCTCTATCGGCTGGCCGCCGGCAAGGTGGGCGTGCCTGACTATAAGAACCTTGTTGCGCAGAAGCTCAAAACCGCCGAAGAACTCTACGACTACATGGTCGATCAGTTCAACCAGAGCCGGGCCTTCTTTCTGGAGGCCACGGTGGTCCTGATCCTGCTCATCGAGTTGTATTATGCGTTCCGTGGGCGGCCCATCTAGGCTGCAAACAACCGCCGCAAGCTTCCTTACTGCGATCGCCGCAGTGAGGCGCCGGCCTGTTCTTGAAGCCTGCGCGGGAAGCGGTACGGCCGAGCCACTGGCTCATGCCGTGGTTCGATGAGCATCTCAATTTTCTTGCGCTACCCGGCAAAAATCGTAAAAAATGGGCTATTTTTGGAGCCATTTCCGGGTGCTTGGCAGGAAGGGCTCTTGACAAGCCCGGCGAAACGCAACCGGGAAGATGCTGTGTCGACTAGAGTTAGCGGGAGAAGAATGGATCCGGAATCAATAGTCGGCAAATCTTTGATACCGGTTCGCAACATAAAAGGGGGGGAGGGGGGTATCAGGAAAAAGTGTCGGATGTGTGCCGGTCAAAAATGTCAGACTTGTTCCCGGCCGTTCAAAGGGCATAGACCGGGCGGATATCCGACCGAATAGACCGGGTGGACCTCCGGCAACGCTACGGCGGCTCAAAAAGAACCGCCCATGCAGTCAGTATGCTCCAGGAGGGGATAATCGCCTGCAAACTCAGGATGGGAGCAGTCTTGAAAAGCGGATTGCTTCGAGTTCAGCGGCCTGATGGAACCGGCCGGCGTGAACACAGGCTAGCTCTCCTTGCGATACAGCATGTCGCGGATGGTCTTCCGGCGCACTTCATTCAACTCGCTATCCGCTTTGTCGTCACCCGCTGCGCGGCTTTTGGCCTCTTCGGCGGCCTCCGGCTCACTGCACGCAGGACAGCGATTGGCAAACCCCGGTTTGCCGGGTCTCAGCTCAAACTCTTCTTCGCATACGACACAAGTCTTGATCGGAAATGGCATGGCGCTGTTTATTTTAATCGGAAAGCGTTCGCGCGCAAAGCCCCGCCGGCCTAGCTTTTGGGCAGCTCGAGCCCGCCTGTCAGACTCGACAACTTTTCCACCCCGTGGCTGCGGCACCAGGACTCCAACCCTTTCACCAGCCGCTCGGTCGCGCGCGGGTCGGCATAGCTGGCGGTGCCCAGCTGGATGGCCGTCGCTCCAGCCAGCAGGAACTCCACAGCGTCTTCGGCGCTGATGATGCCTCCCATGCCGAGGAGAGGAATCTTGACGGCCCGGGCTGTCTCGTAAACCATGCGCAGCGCGATGGGCTTGATGGCCGGCCCGGAAAGGCCGCCGGTGATGTTGCTGAGCCGCGGCTTGCGTGTTTCCACATCGATGGACATGGCCACGAACGTGTTCACCAGGCTGACCGCGTCGGCTCCCGCTCCCGCCGCCACCTTCGCCATCTGGGGCACTGACGTCACATTCGGCGAGAGCTTTACGATGAGCGGACGCCTGGTAGCCGCGCGCGCCCGTCCTACCAGGTATTCCAGCGCGCCCGCATCGGCGCCAAACGTCATGCCCCCGGCATGCACGTTGGGGCATGAAACATTCAACTCATATGCAGCGATGCCCTCGGCCTGGTTAAGCCGCTCGATCACACCGATGTAGTCGCCCACCGTGTAACCGAATACGTTGACGATCACCTTGCATGCCGGATACCGGCTCAGCGGGGGAAGCTTTTTGGAGATGAATTCGTCGACGCCGATATTCTGCAGGCCGATGGCATTCAGCATGCCGGCCGCGGTCTGAATAATGCGCGGCGCCGGGTTGCCCGACATGGGTAGGAGAGAGATGCCCTTGGTGACGAAGGCCCCGATCTTCTCCAGCGATACGATCTCTTCAAATTCGATTCCGTATCCAAATGTCCCGCTTGCGGCGATCACGGGATTGGCCAGTTCCATCCCGGCCAACTTCACCTTCATATCGAGTTTCACGCGCGGCTGGCTTCTTTCTATGAGAGTTCGCGAGCGGCCCAACGCCGTTCCATCCGGCGATCGGAGAACGGTCTGTACAGGCGCTCATTGAACGCCAAGGCGCCAAAACGCCCAAGTCCCAAAACGCCCAAGTCAATGATACGCGCCATCCGGCCCCCGCACGCTACTACCGGACCGGCTGACCGCGGGAGACCGCGGGCAAACGGCAACGGGCAGCCCGGAGGCCGCCCGTTGCCGCTTTGATTTGAAAATTCGTTACGCCGTCACTGGCTCCGCCGCGTTCACCTTCACCGGCGTCAGCCATCCGAAGCGGTCCGGCTTCAACCCATTGGCGATGGCAAAGAACTCGTCGGCAATCTTTTTGGTGATCTCGCCGGGTTTGCCGTCCGCAATCATGATGCGATCGATGGAACGAATCGGTGACACCTCCGCGGCCGTGCCCGTGAAGAAAACCTCGTCCGCGATATACAGCAGTTCGCGCGGCACAGATTGTTCGGTAACCGCCAGGCCGAGATGGCGGGCGATGGTGAGCACGCTGTCGCGGGTAATGCCCGAAAGCGCGGAATTGGCCAGCGGCGGTGTGTAGAGCACCCCGTTGCGCACGATGAAAATGTTCTCGCCCGAGCCTTCGCTCACCAGGCCGTTTACATCCAGCCCGATGCCTTCGGCGTAGCCGTTGATGTCGGCTTCCATGCGGATGAGCTGGGAATTCATGTAGTTGGCTCCCGCCTTGGCCAGTGCGGGCATGGTGTTGGGGGCCAACCGGTTCCAGCTCGAAATGCATACGTCGGCGCCATCGCCGCCGGGCATGTACTTACCCCAGGGGAAATTGGCGACATACACTTCGATGGGCGAGCCCTTGGGGCTTACGCCGATCTCGCCGTAGCCCCGGATCGCGATGGGCCGGATGTAGCAGGGCGCTACTCCGTTCGCCTCGATCGTGTCCACAACCGCGGCGCACAACTCGTCGAGCGTATAGGGCAGTTCCATCCGGTAGATCTTGGCCGAGTCCAGCAGCCGCTGCATGTGCTCCGGAAGCCGGAATACTGCCGAACCATGAGGTTGCGCGTAGCAACGAATTCCTTCAAATACGCTGGAGCCGTAGTGCACAACATGGCTCATCACGTGGATGGTGGCCTGCTCCCAGGGAATGAGGTTGCCGTTGTGCCAGATTTTCGATGTGGTTTGGATGGGCATGAGTTGACCGAACTCCTTGAGGCGCGACCGTGCGCGGATACCCATCAGGGTATCGCGGATCGGGTCCGCGTGTCATTATCCCACAGCCGCTGGTTCAGTGCCTTTGCGGATGCCGGGGGCGCCAGAAGGCGCCTGTCATGGGCCAACGTCGCGCCGGGATAGAATTCGAAATCAGAGAACCGTGAATAGATGCTCAAGCGCCTGGAAGACTCCAAAAAGAGCCGCCGCCTGCTGCCCGGTCTGACCGTGGCCGACGGCTTCATGCGCCATCCATTCGACGTTGACAACCAAGTCCGCACCAGCGGCCTCATCGCCGGACGCCATCTCCAGAGCGGCCACCCGCACGACCGCCACGCAACCGCTTACTATGGCGTGGCGCCCTCCGTCTTTCAGGCGCTTCTGCGCCGCTGGCAGGGCACTCGTCCCTCCGCTCCGCTGGAAGAGACCAGCTTCGTCGACATTGGCGCCGGCATGGGCCGCGCTCTCCTGCTGGCCGCCGAGATGCCATTTCGCCGCGTCGACGGAGTCGAACTGAATCCCACCCTGGTCAACATCGCGCGCCGCAATCTTACCGCATGGCGCAAAGCCGGACGGGTGCAAGCAACCGCGCGCATCCATCGCGGCGATGCGGTGGAGTTCGCGTTTCCAGCAGGCCCCTGCCTCGTCTTCCTCTTCAATCCCTTTGGCGGCCCGGTCATGCGCAAGCTGTTCACGGCCATGGGCAAGCAGTTTGCAGACCGCCCCGCGGAACTCGACATCCTGTATGTGAATAACGAACAGGAGCGGGTGCTGGAGCAATGCAAGGGATACGTTCGCCTGTTCCTGGGGCCGGTCAAACGATCGCGCCCGGACACCGTCGCCGACCACCGCATCCTCACTAACCAGCCAGACGGCGAGTACGCCTCGTCCAGCTACGAAGACTGTTCGATCTGGCGCTGGGTTGGTGCGCGGTAGACGATTTGCGGTCCATCTCAATTTGAGAATTAGAGTCACGCTCAGCGCGATTCAGGCAGCGGCAGCCAGGTCAAAAGTTGTCGAAGTGCGGCCTGGTTTCAGGGCTCTGACGCGACACTCAAAAAGCAACTATCCTTTGCACCTCGCTGTGATATGCTGCGCAACAGACCTGGGGCCTTAAACGGAGAAGAATCATGTTCAGCACTGCCATTTATTTGAAGCGCCTGAAGAATGCCAATATCGGCTATGAGAAGTCCGGCACTGGAACGTACAAGGGTGACTACTATGTCACCGGCGGTTCCAGTACGCCTCACATTCATGTTGCCAGTTCCGGATTGTTTGTCGGTTTGAAGGGGAAGCGCGGCGCGATCACGACCCTGGTCAACCAGGGCAACTTCAACATCGACACAATCAATAGCAGCATCGACGAGTTGAAGGACTCGTTGGCGGCGAATGATGTCAATATCACGAACGCCTTGCTGGAATTAGCCAGGCAGTATAAGTTCGGTTCCTGAATTTTCCCCGGGTCGGCGATCACTTTACAACTGTTTTCCTTGCGTTGCTGGTCCACTTGTATGCGGGCCGTGAGCACTCCTGCGCCTGCTCGTTGTTCGCGGCAGCGGGCCTGATTCTTTAATCCGCCTGAAAATCGACCATCTCCCGGAGTTTCAAAGGATGGTGGAATCGCTGCCGCGATCTCCACATTCCGTGCGCCGTCGATTGTTCCGGACAGGATAGAGTCTTATCCGGACAAAATAGAGTCGATCGAATCCGGTGACCTGTTTGCAGTTCCGGAAGGCGTGAGACTCCGGTGTCCTTGACGAAATGCCCTTCGAAGTAGAAAGCTGTCTGCTGGCATCATGAGCATCTGATCGCAACAGCATCTGTGCGCGACGACGCGCAGAGCCGGCAAGACAGGGAGCGTACGACGATGGAACCGCATTTGATCCTGGGCATGGGCGAGTTGCTTTGGGACTTGTTGCCGGAGGGCCCGCGCTTAGGCGGCGCGCCCGCGAACTTCACCGTGATGGCCGGACGGCTGGGCGGCCATGCAGCCATCTTGAGCCGCATCGGACGCGACGACCTGGGCCGCGATGCGGTGGGCCTGCTTAACCCGCTCCCGGCCGACACGGAATATCTTCAAATCGACCCGGTGCACGCAACCGGACATGTCACCGTCACGTTGAAAGACGGGCAGCCCGCCTACACCATTCACGAGCCTGCTGCCTGGGACTTCCTCGAACTGTCCGACGAATGGGTGCGCCTGGCGGAGCGCGCACACGCCATTTGTTTTGGGTCGCTGGCGCAGCGCAGCCTCGAGTCGCGCCAGACCATCCAGACGCTCGCTGCCCAGACGCAGGCCAACTGTATTCGTGTCTTCGATGTGAACCTGCGGGCCCCGTTCTATTCGAGTGAGGTAGTGCAGGAGTCGCTCGAACTAGCCACGGTCATGAAGATGAACGATGCGGAGGTGCCCCTGGTGCTGGGCTTGCTGGGATTGCCTGCCTTCGATCCGCTTGAGCCCGGTGCTCTGCGCGCCGGGGCCGAAAGACTGCTGGACGAATTTCCCACCTTGCGGATGGTCGCTGTCACCCGCGGAGGCAACGGAAGCCTGCTGGTTACCCGCGATGAGTGGCATGAGCATCCTGGCATCCCCGTCAAGGTGGCGGATACGATCGGGGCCGGGGACGCGTTCACCGCTGCCATGACCACGTATCTTCTGCGCGGCGCGGATCTCGCCACGCTGAATGAGGCAGGGAATCGCTGGGGGGGATGGGTCGCTTCGCAGGCCGGGGCAATGCCTCTGCTCCCGGAACACGTTCGCCACAGCATCGCCGAAGCCGTGGAAGAGTTGCACGTCGATTAATCAATCGGGGTAGGACGAAGGCCCTTATTCAATCCTGCCCGCGCAGGCGTCAGGCCTCGTATTTCATTGTCCTTTCGATCTCTTTCAAGAGATCTCCGGGACTCACCGGCTTGGCCAGAAGGTCAAATCGATGCCCGCAGGTATGGGCCGACTCCAGCAAGCTGGAAGTAGCCGCCTGACCTGAAAACAAGAGGACCTTGCAGTCCGGACAAGCGTCTTGAACATTGATCGCCAGTTCGAGCCCCGACAATCCAGGCATCATCACATCGGAGATCAAAAGATCTGGACTTTCGATCAGCGCAGCTTCTTCGGCCTTGATCGGATCTGTGAAAGCGAGCGCATCGTACCCTTTCAATCTCAAGATGGTTGTCAGGCTCGACGCAATGATGGGCTCGTCATCGACAACATATACAAGTGGTAGTTTGCGAGTTCGCGCCATGATTTTTCCTTTCAACCCAGCGCAAATCCTTGGGGCGAATGGCGTGACACAGAAGGCTGCACCCAGTCCTGTGCGGTGCATAGTTAGAGTGTTGCGAAGATTCTACGCTCTTCGCGTCTGGCGTCCCGTTGTATGGACGACAAAGTGAAGGCCTTGCGGTGTAATTTCTGGTAAAACCGGGCGCCGGCTTATGGCAGGTCGCAAAATGAAGATGATCACCCGTGCGTGACTCGCTCACCTTCGTGAGCCGGTTCTCGATGTGCGGCTGTCGAATTGTCGGCGCAGGGTGAATTAAAGTAAGAAGACCGTGATTGTTAACATTGCCCGCCGCGCTCACGACCACAACTGGGAACTGGATCCCATCACCCGCTCCCTGTTGGACACGGATTTCTATAAACTGCTCATGCTGCAGTTCATCTGGAAGCATTTCCCCACCACGCGCACATCGTTTTCGCTGCAGAATCGCACCACCTCGGTGCGCCTCGGAGAGATCCTCGAGATCGATGAACTGCGCGCACAACTCGAAGCCACCCGAAAACTGCGGTTTCACAAATCGGAACTGATCTGGCTTGCAGGTAACAGCTTCTACGGGCGCCGTGGCATCTTTGAACCGGCATTCCTTGAGTGGCTCGAGAATAAATTCAGACTTTCCGATTTCGAGTTATCCGTCGAAGATGGACAGATTTGCTTACGCTTCGATGGGTTATGGACCGAAACAACTTTATGGGAGATCTACTCGCTCGCCATCATCGATGAGCTCAAGACACGCGCCAGCCTCAAGAAGCTCAGCGAATTTGAACTCGACATCCTGTATGCGCGCGCCAAGACGCGGCTATGGGAAAAGATGGAGCGCTTGCGCGGAGTGCCCGGCCTGAGCCTCAGCGATTTCGGCACGCGCAGGCGGCACAGCTTTCTCTGGCACGAGTATGTCGTGAAAGCCATGAGCGATGTGCTGGGCTCGAGCTTCACCGGCAGTTCGAATACCTACCTGGCATACAAGCACGATCTCGAGGCCATTGGCACCAACGCCCATGAGTTGCCCATGGCCCTGGCCGCCATGGCCAACAGCGACGAAGAGTTGCGCACCGCGCAGTATCGCTTGCTGGAGTTGTGGCAGCAAACCTACCAGGGTGAGTTGCTTATCCTTCTACCCGATACATTCGGCACCACGCAGTTTCTTCAAAACGCCCCTGACTGGGTTGCAGATTGGACCGGCCAGCGCATCGACAGCAAAGACCCATTCGCAGCAGGCGACGAATACACGGCGTGGCTAGAAGAGCGCGGCCGCAATCCGCGGCTGAAACGGTTGATTGCTTCGGATGCGCTGGACGTCGATCGAATCCTCTCTCTACATGCATATTTTGGGGGGAGCCTTCGCAATGGGGCGGTGCCGGAAGATTTTCGGAGGCCGTCGGATTTTTGCGATGCAGAAAAGTGGAAGCCGCACCGGCGCATTCGTTTCAGCAGCGGTTGGGGAACGTTCCTGACCAATGATTTTCGCAATTGCAATCCGCAGGACGATGAAAGCTTCAATCCCGTCAGCCTGGTCTGCAAACTTTCCGAAGTGGAAGGGCGGCCGGCGGTGAAACTGTCTGACAACTATGCCAAGGCAATGGGTCCGGCGGAAGAGATCGAGCGCTACCGGCGCATCTTCGGGGTAGCTGGCGTGGCCAACGCGCCGGTGAATGCTTAGGCCCGGGGAGGGGATGCTTAAGGCTCAGCCGGGGGAGGCGAAGGGCGGTTTTTGGCCCGTAAATAGCGGACAATCCGGGCGATCTCGTCGTCGGTGAGGGAGTCGCTGAAGGGCGGCATTTTTTGACCGCCGTTGAGAATTTGATCGGTCATTTTTGCCGTCGTCCAAGCCGGGTCTTTGTCAATGTCCTTGATGGAAGGGGCTTTTTTAGTGCCTTCGAGGGTGTCGCCGTGACAGTGTGCGCAGCCCTTGTCGCGAAAGAGAATGGCGCCGGCCTGTTCGTCCGCCCTGGTCTTGTCGACGGCGCGGGCCGCTAACGGCGCGCCTAAAACAGACACTGAAAAGATAAAGACGAACCACTTCGACCATGACATCGCAGACTCTATTTTCGCACGCCGGCGAAAGCAGGCACTGTTATCAATCTAGTAACAAGCGCGCCCCAACGCGCTCACAAAAACCTGTCCGCAGGAAGAGAGTGTTTTTTTTCCGAAACTGGGCAGGCGGCAGTTTGGAATGAAAACGAATCTACGTAAACCGCGGAGAATGTTGGAGATGCGGCAAGGCGCAAACAGCGCCAAAACACGAGATCCAAAATTTTGCATTAAGTCGACATGTGAAGTAATTAGAAGTGGTTTTAAATGAATGGCATACAAGGAGTGCGCGCGCATTTTGCAGCAGCGAATCTCATCTATATTTGCGGGTAATTCGCACCAGTTTTGGTGCGCCATATAAAGTGCTGCGACCTGGAAGTCTGGCATCCTCCGCGCAGCCTCAGCGACGAAAGTCTGTCGTTGAGGCGGCGCGGACGAGGGCTGTGTAATTTGAGAACTCCGCAACATCACGAACCGGTGTTGAGTTGGCGGCGGATGGCGGGCTTCAACGCTCCCGCGGTGCGAAACCGAAGGTCACTGCCACCGAGAAACTGCGGCCTGATATGAACGTCGGGTTGTCGTTGCCGTTGATGGCGGTGGTCTGGTTGAAGGGGTCGACGTAACTGGTTCCGGGGATGGTGGTGGCGGTGGGAGTGCCCGCCAGGGTGAGCGACGTAAGGTTGTGCTGGTTGAGCAGGTTGTTGGCGCCCAGCTGGATCTTGGTCTGGTCGAAGATGGAATGGTTGCGGACGGTGTAGTTGAAGTAGGCGTTGGTGGTGCTGAAAGGGTTGATCGTGGCCTGGTTGTGATAGGCGCCGCCGTCCACGCGCTGCTCGCCAACGCGCTTGTTAAAGAAGCCCAGGTCCAATCCTTTGCTGCGATAGGTGACGCCCTGCATCTCGGTATCGGCGGGAGTTTGCTGCACCCACAGACCGGAGGGAGCGTCGACGTAGAACGGGGACGTAAGGGTGCCCGCGTTCAATTTGCCGATGTAGTAAGCGTTGGCCGCGGTGGCATTGAGGTAGACCGTTAATCCCGTGACGGGAATGAAAGTGGTTTCAAATTCGACACCCTGGGTTACGGAACTCGGTTGCAGGAAGTTGACAGTCTCCGTGGTGGTGGGATCGATGGTGCTGGAGTAGCTGTTCTGGAAACGCACGCGGTAGGCATCGGCATCGAGGGTGAAGCGCTGCAGTTTCAAGACGGTTCCGAATTGGTAGGTGGTGGATTTCTGCTGCTTGGGCGGAGTGAGCAGGCCCGGAGTGGGAACGCTGGCGGAGGGAGTGTGGTTGAAATCGTAGACGGTGCTGGGGGGCACGATGCTGCCGGTGGCACCCTGCACATAGACCGACCAGTTGGACTGGACGCGGTAGTTGAGGTCGAGGGAGGGCAGCCAGGCGGTGAAGTTGCCTGTGTCGGTTGCGGTGGTGGGGCAGCCGGTGGTTTGACCGAGGGGGCAGAGATTGCCAACGGTTTTGCCGTTATCAGCGTGGTGCAGTACGTCGAAGGTATAGGCGGCGTACTTGGTGCCGCCGGTGACGTTGAGCCTGGGCGTGACGTGATATTCAAACTCTGCAAAAGGCTGGTAGGAGTTGGTCCAGAACTGCTCGGCGAAGTTAGGCAGCGCCTGGTCGGCCCATCCATTGAGCGGGTCGGATGGATACTGGTGGCGGTCGGTGCGGGCCCATTCGTACCAGAGGCCGGCGCGGAAGACACCGAACTGCGAAGTCTGGGTAACGGTTGAGGTCTCGCCGTACTTGCGGTAGCTGTTGTACTTGTCCACGCCGCAGGGCAGGGCTGTAACGCCCTTCTTGGTAACGCCCACATTGCAGGGTTGCACGAGCGCGCCGCCGTAGTAGAGTTTGCCTCCAACCAGGACCGAGCCGGGCACGGTGGAGAGAGTGCTGTTCTCGGTGATGGGGGTGGCGTTGGAGAAGAGTTCGGCGTTGTCGTAGTTGTAGGTGTAGGGCTTGACTTCGAGATACCAGCCCTTGCCGAATTCGGTCTTGAGGCCGATGTACTCAAAGTCGGTGGGCACGTGGTAGTTGTTGTACTGATAGTCGAGCCAGTTCACCGGGTCAGCGTTGTTGGTCATCATGAAGTTGATGCCCGCACCGGTGAAGGGCTGCAGTCCGTTGGATGTAAGGGGGACGGTAGCGCCGGCGACGGTGGTGGTGGCGGCGCAGCTATAGGCGCCGGTGGGGGAAGCGCCGAGGGTCTGGCAGCGCGTCGGGTTCAGGCCGTAGGTGTTGGCGTCAAGCTCGATCACTCCGCTGAAACCGGTGAGGACGGTCTTGGGCGAGAACTGGTATTGATAGAGCAGGGAACCGCCGTTGCGCATGTTGTAGTTGAAGGTCTGGTAGCCGTCGGAGGTCATGCGGTGCCAGTCGACGAAGAGGTTCGACTTTTTGGGTCCGCCGAAGAGGCCGAAGCTACCGGAGTTGAAAGCGCCGTCGTAGAGCTTGGTGTTCCAGGTGCTGTAGGAGAAGGTGCCGCGGAGATCGGTTTCATTGGTGAGGGGCATGGAGAGAAGGTGGATGGAACCGCCGAAGGGCGTGGGCCCGGTGGTGGATGCCGAGCCGGGGCTGCGATCGAAGTCCACGCCGCCCACCCACTGCGAAGGAAAGAAGGCCCAGGAGTGATGGGTGGGGGAGTTGGTGTCGTAGAACGGAATGCCGTCGAAGTCGATGTCGAAGTCGCCGTCGGGAAATCCGCGGAAGTAAGTCTTGCTCTGGCCAAGGCCGACGCCGTCGCTGCTGATGGTGAAGGCGCCCGGGACGATCTGCACGATCTCGCCGTAATCGGCGATGGGGGAAGTGAAGTTGCGGATGTACCCGTTGGCGATGATGGACTGGGCGGAGCGTTCTTCAATAAAGCCGCCGCTGGGCGCGGACTGAGCAGCGATGGAATCGACGCCGGCGTTGACTTCGACCTCCTGCACGACGAGGTTGACGTTCAACAGGATGGGAACCTGCTGGGTTTGTCCGGCCGCGAGCTTGATGTTTGATTTCGAGTCCTTGCCGAAACCGGCGGCCGTGGTTTCAACCGTATATGTGCCGGCCGGCAGGCCGTCGATGGAGTAACGGCCGTTGGCATCGGTGCGCGTTGTTCGACTTACTCCAGCGGCCGGATCGGAGACGGTCACAGCAGCATTGACGACCGCGCTGCCCTGAACATCGGTGATGGTTCCGCTGATTTTTGTCGAGGGATCCTGCGCGCCCAGAGATAGGGAGAAGATGAGGACGAAGACAACGAAGAGCAGTGCGGACAGACGTTTCGCGCACGCCGCGAGGAGTTGCGTCAAGGTGAACCTCCAAGAAGTTGAATGACTATGTTTATTTGGCCGTGCCCTGTTGCGGGCCGGGACTGATTGTGGAAGGGGCCACGTTTGAAATTAGCGATAGGTTGTGAATTTTGAGTTACAAGAAAGTTTCGTAGAGGTTACAAAGAGGTGTGCGAGAGAAGAAGGCCGGGGAAGCGCGGGTGCAGGCTGTGCGGATGGGGATGATGGCAGGAAGCTATGCCGTCCAGTTGCGGCGAGAACTTGGGGTGCGCAATCAGCGGTGGGCGCGCGATCGCCTGCATGTGGAGAGTTATGGAGGGGAACCGGTTGTGGTGTATGCGCCGGAGGGAGCGCGGCACGGCAACTTTTTTGATTCCGCTTATAGTGCGATCACGCGCAAAGCGGAATGGATGCGGCGCTTCAACAAGGTGCATGCGCAGGGAGCGCGGTCGCTGCCGAAGCCGCAGGGAGAGCCGGTGCGGCGGTGGCGGGAACTGGACTCAAGCATGAGCTCCGATGCGCTGCTGATGAACGTGTTCTGCACGCCTGAGGTGGCGGAGTCGCCTGCGGTGCGGACCATGCTGGGAGTTGAAGCCGGGGCCGAGCCGGAGTTTGGATGGAAAGCGCGCGTGCCGCTCGCGAATGGGCTTGTGGATCGGACCGAAGTGGACATGCGGCTGGGGTCGCTGCTGGTGGAAGCCAAGCTGACAGAGACGGATTTTCAAACGCGCAAAGCGGAGTTTGTCGAGCGATACAAGGACCTGGACGCAGTGTTCGAGCGGGATCGATTGCCGCGCGTGGGAATTCGCGCGGAGCGTCAGAAGGAGGCGATCGAGTTTCCGGAGGATTACTCGCAGGAATACGAAGCGCCGGTGGTGGAGACCGGTTGTGTGCGGGCAGAGAGAGTGGTGCCCGTGCGCACGGAGCCGGGGTACGCGAGTTATCAACTGATACGCAATGTGCTGGCGGCGTATGCGCAGGGGTGCAGTTTCTGCGTAGTGCAGGACGAGCGGCGGCCGGATCTGATGGAGGCCTGGTTCCGGGTGATGGCGGCGGTGAAGGGCGCGGAGATGCGCGTGCGGTTGAAGGTGCTGACGTGGCAGGAACTGGCCGCGGCATTGCCCGCGGGGTTGCAGGATTTTCTGGACGAGAAGTATGGAATCGTGCGTGCGGGAAGGGTTGCGTCCCGATTCGAAGAGAGCAATTTGAGATGGTGAAGCGCATCGTAAGTGCAGCGCGAGTGGGAAGGCACGCGGGGCGTAGGGTAGGCTTAACGTGCAGATGAGGAGCGGGTGGTTCACTGGTGATTGAAACAATCGAACGAAAGCGCTGGACGATCGCGTTTCTACTCGGCGTCGGGGTGCTGATCAACTACTTCGATCGCGTGAACCTGTCGGTCTCGCACGACTCATTGCTCTCGGAGTTTGGGATCAGCGATGTGACGTTCGGCTTTCTGCTGGGCGCGTACAACTGGACATACGCCGCATGCCAACTGCCTTCGGGCGTGCTGCTGGATCGATTTGGGGTGCGGCGGGTTGGAATCGTCAGCACGTTCATCTGGTGCATTGCTTCGTTCGGAGCGGCCATCTCGCGCGGGCTGGGCGGTTTTTTTGCAGCGCGCTTTCTGCTGGGCGTGGGGGAAGCGCCCACGTTTCCGGCGAACGCGAAGGCGATAGGGTATTGGTTTCCGCCAGAAAAACGCAGCCTGCCGACGGCGCTGTTTGACAGCGCGGCGAAGTTGGGCTCGGCGATCGGCGTACCATTGATCGGTTTGCTGCTGCTGCGCGTGGGCTGGCGGATGAGTTTTGCGGCGACAGGGTTAGTCAGCTTTCTCTACTTCCTCTTGTTTTACTGGGTGTATCGCGATCCGCTCAGCGGTTTGGCAAAAAGCCGCGTCACGACGGCGGGAGCGGACGCGAGACGGATCCTGGTTTCGCTCGGCCACTTATTCAAGCAGAAGAAAGTCATCGGGCTGGCGATCGGGTTCGGCTCGTATAACTATGTATTTTATTTATTTGTCAATTGGCTGCCGGTCTATCTATCGCGCGCGCTGCGCATCGACCTGGCGCATTCATTCATCTACACGGGGGTGCCGTGGCTGGTGGCGGCGGGGGCCGATCTGCTGGTGGGGGGATGGCTCGTGGATGGGCTGATTCATCGCGGATGGAATGCGGATGGCGTGCGGCGCGTGGTGCTGATTTCGGGGACGGCCATGGGGCTGGGCATCCTGGGCGCAGCGCATGCGCACACCGCGGTGGCGGCGCTGTTCTGGGTGAGTTTGTCGATCGGGGGATTGTCGGCGGCAGCGCCGGTGGGCTGGTCGGTGCCGTCGTTGATTGCGCCGGGCGACCAGGTGGGTTCGATCGGCGGGATTCTGAATTTGTCGAACCAGATTTCGGGCATCGGCGCGGCGATTATCACGGGATTCCTGGTGAACGGAAGGCAATCGTTCGCGGCGGCTTTTGCGGTGGCGGCGGCTTACCTGATTGTGGGGATTACGGCATACATCGTGTTGCTGGGCAAGATCGAGACCATTACGCTGCCGGCCGAGGCTGCTTAGAGGTCGCGCCGCGGCCGGATCTGTTCATGGCGGATTTATTTGCGCGCGACCGTGGCGCGCATGGAACCGGTGGAGATGCCGCCGTCAATGAGCATGGTCTGTCCGGTGACGTAGCGGCTGGCTTCGGAGGCGAGAAAGACGACGGCGCCATCGAGATCGTTGGGCTGGCCGGGACGATGGACGGGGATGCGCTCTTTTAGATATTCAACCCACTCTTCATTTTCGTAGAGGACCTTGTTCTGCTCGGTGCGGAACCAGCCGGGGGCGAGGCAGTTGACGGTGATGCCGTGCTGGCCCCAGTCGTCGGCGAGGCTCATGGTGAGCTGGCGGATGCCGCCGCGGCTGGCGCCATAGGGGGCGAGGCCGGCGTATCCGAAGACGCTGGTGACGGAACCGATGTTGATGATGCGGCCGTAGTTGTGAGCGATCATGCCGCGGGCGACGGCTTGGGCGGTGAAGAAGCTGCCGCGGAGATTGGTGTCGACGACGAGGTTCCAGTCATCCCACGTGACTTCGAGGGCAGGCTTGCGGACGTTGCAGCCGGCGTTGTTGACGAGGATGTGAATCTGTCCGAAGGCGGCTTGGGCTTCGCGGACCATGGTGACGATGCTGGCTTGATCGCGGACGTCGAGGGGCAGGGAGACGGTGCGTCGGCCGAGGGCATGGATTTCTTTTTCGAAGTCGGCGAGGGAGTCGCTGCGGCGGCTGGTGAGGACGAGGTCGGCTCCGGCGCGGGCGAGGGCGCGGGCGAAGTATTGACCGAGGCCGCGGCTGGTGCCGGTGACGATGGCGACTTGACCGGTGAGGTCGAAGAGGTTTTCGCTCATGATGCGGCTCCGACGGGCTCCTGGACGGCGGAGCCGGCGGTGAGGACGATTTTCATGAGGTTGGGTTCGTGGGAGTGGAGTCGCTGGAACCACTGCGGACCGTCTTCGAGTGGAGCGATGGCGGTGATGAGGGGCTTGACCTGAATGGCGCCGCTGGCGATGAGGGAGATGGCCTGCGGGTATTCGCCGGAGGAGGCGGCGCTGCCTTGAAGGCGAATCTGGCGGGATACGACTTTCTGCAGGTGGATCGTGACTTGCGGCGTGATGTTGCCGATGAGGGTGACGGTGCCGCCTTTGCGCACGCAGTCGATGGCGGTGGCGATGGTCTCGGTGCGGCCTACGGCTTCAAAGACGTGATCGACGCCGAGGTTGTTGGTTTGGGCGAGGATCGTGCGGACGAGGTCGGGGCCGGAGGTGAGGGCTTCGTCGGCGCCGAGTGAGGAGGCCAGGCGGAGGCGGGTGGCATCGATGTCGGCGATGAAGACGCGCGAGGCACCGGCGGCGCGCGCGGCTTGCAGGGTGAGCAGGCCGATCATGCCGGCGCCGAGGACGAGAGCGGTTTCGCCCTGGGCGATTTCGCTGACGCGGACGGCGTGGAGCGCGACGGAAACGGCTTCGAGCATGGCGGCTTCAGGGAAGGACATGGCGTCGGGGAGAGAGTAGAGGATGCGTTCGGGGACCGCGATGTATTCGGCAAAGGCGCCGTGACGGCGATACTCGCCGCAGGAGACGCCGATGACTTCGCGGTTGTCGCAGAGGTTGACATCGCCGCGCAGGCAGAAGGGACACTTGCCGCAATAGACGGTGGAGTCGAAGGTGACGCGGTCGCCGGACTTGAAGCGCGCGACGCCGGAACCGGTTGCCGCCACGACGCCGGCGGCTTCATGGCCCATGACGATGGGCGGAATGCGGCGGCCGGAACCGCCATCGTAGCCGTGGACATCGCTGCCGCAGATGCCGCATGCGGCGACACGAATCAGAACTTCGCCGGGGCCGGGTTGCGGCTGCGGCATGTCCGCAACTTCGAGTTGCAAATATTCCTTGAGGAGCAGCGACTTCATGAGATCTCCGGAGTACGGGGCACGCGTTTCTTACAGCGCAGGCTTAGCTCACGCACACGATGCCATTTTACAGCCGCAAGATCGGAGCCATGGGAGGTGATGGGGGGAAGGTTGGAAGGAGGACAAGCTATTTCATGCGGAGGGCAGTGAAGTGGCCGGCGCCCCCCTGGTGGGGAAGGGTCCACAGCTTGTAGCTGTTGAAGAGGAATTGGGCTCCCAGCACGAGGAGCCACACCCAGAGGGCGAAGCGCAAGGGGCGGCGGGGGATGTGGGTGCTGAGTACGGTGCCGGTGATGGCTCCGCCGACGCCGCCGGCGATGAGTTGCAGCAACAGCGGGGTATTGGACGCGGGCGTGAACCAATGAGCCCCGCTGCCGATGAGCGAGACCACAAAACCGAAGGCGATGTCGGTGCCGACGACCTGCGAGGGCGCAAGGGAAGTAAGACTGAGCAGCGCAGCCGAGCCTAATGCTCCCGCGCCTGCGGACGAGAATCCGACTTCAGCACCGACAGGAAACATAAGCCAGGAGAGCAACGGACTGCGGTCTTTGACGTCCGATCGCTGGCGCATGGGTCGGAAAGAAAAGATGATTTGCCAGCTGGATGTGATCACCAGGATCACGCCGAGGATGGCATTGACGGCGTTCTGCGATCCGGCAGTCACGAGGTGCTTGAGAAAGAACGAGCCGATGAGAACGCCGGGCGCTCCGCCGAGAAGCATGAAGCCCAGAGTGCGCCACGCCACGTTGCCGCGTGCGATCTGTGCCGGTACGAGAATGAGCTTGATGGCCGTCGAGAACATGAGGCCGATGCCAACCGCCACGGGCGCGGGCACGCCCAGAAACAGCACCAGTACGGGCACGGTGATGGTTCCCGCGCCGACGCCGGTAAGGGTGATGAACAGGGCGATGATGAATCCAATGACGTACTGCATCCGGGTCTCGCAGTCGGTAAGACGAGTGAATGAGTGAAAGAGTGAATCAGTGAAGTGAATGAGTGAAGCCGCTGGCTAACTTGTTGGGGCGGCTTCGATGTGGATGCCACATTCCACTTTGCGGCCGGACCAGCGGCCGGAGCGCGGATCGTTGGGATCGAGCGGGAGCGTGGTACATGGCTCGCATCCGATGGAGGAATAACCGCGCTCATACAAAGGCAGAAGGGGAATGGAATATTGCTCGCAGGCGTAATACACGTCGCGCGTGGTCCAGGAGGCGAGTGGCGCAAGCTTGAGTACCTGCTTGCCCCCGGGAAGAGTGAAGAGCGAGGATTCCTCCAGCGCGGCGCGGCTTTTGGCCTGTTCGCGGCGCAGGCCGGTGAGCCAGACGCGATATTGGGCGACAGCCTTGAAGAGCGGCTCGACTTTACGCAGCTTGCAGCACTGATCGGGCGCGGTCTGGTAAAGCAGGCCGCGTTCAGCTTCCTGTTCGGCGACGGTCTTCTCGGGGAGCAGGTTGATGAGATTCAGATTCCACTCGCGGGCGATGCGATCGCGATACTCATAGGTCTCGCGGAAGTGGTAACCGGTATCGAGAAACAGGATCGGGATATGCGGATCGAGTTCGAGCGCGAGCCTGGTGAGGAGCACATCTTCCGCCTGAAAACTGCAGGTGAGACACACATCGGAGTTGCCGGTGACTTCGCGGGCGAGCGCGGCGCGGACTTGATCGAGCTTGATGTTGACCTGTTCCTGGATTGCGATTGTATTCATCTAGAGTCCCGCCCTTTCGGTATCGAAGAGGATCTTTTCCTGGTGCAGCAACTGGTGTACGGCGGCGATGGCCGCGCTCGGATTGCCTTCGTTGAGGATTATTTCGCGGCCATTGATGCGCGCGGTGGTTTCGTCGCTGTCGCGCACGGCAGCCAGGAGCACGAGCAGGCCGGACTGGACGTGGGCGCGCGCGATGGCTTCGAGCAGGCCGGGCTGTCCGACGTAGTGGGGATCGGCCGGATCGATGCGCAGGGTGATGACTCCGGCTGAGAAGAGAGAGCGCTCGATGGCATCGATGAGGTCTGCCGGTCCATCGAGTGCCAGGGTGCCGCCCTGATGACCCCAGCGCGCAGCGCGCTCGCGCGCGGTGACGGGGCCGGATTCAGAGGCGAACTCATCTTCTCCGTCGGAAGTATCGGCGACCACGGAGGTGATCATGCCGGCCGCGACGGTGCTGTTGGACTTTGGGTCGATGAGGATGAAAGCGCCAGTAGCGCGATTGTCCGCGTAGAGATCGAGGCCGATGGGGCGTAACAGATTCAAGGTCACGATGCCGATGTCGTTCAATCCCAACTCGCGCGCGGGCTGGCGCGAGAGGGAGCCGATCTCCGTGCGGTGTTGAATGGCGGGGATGAATACCGGGACGGTCTGGCTGGTGTGCTTAAGCAGATAGCGGCGATTGAGTTCGAGGGGACGCTGATTCATCCACACGAGTGCGGCGGCGGCATTCCTGGCGACGGTTGCGGAAGCCGTGGAAGCAACGATCAGGTCGCCGCGGCTGATGTCGAGCTCGCGGTCGAGCACCAGCGTAACGGAGAGCGGCGCAACGGCTTCGCCGAGATCGCCGTCCCAGGTAACGATGCGCGCAACGTGAGCGGTTCGACCGGAGGGAAGCACGGTAATGGCGTCGCCGGGACGGACAGAACCAGATGCGATCTGGCCGGAGAATCCGCGGAAGGTGTGATCGGGACGCAGAACGCGCTGCACCGGAAAACGGAAATCGGATGCGTGGGCAAGATGCGAGGGCGGCAGCGACTCGAGCAGTTCAAGCAGGGACGGCCCCTCGTACCATGGCATGGCATCAGGCGCGCGATGAACGATGTTGTCGCCCTTGAGTGCACTGACGGGGACGAAGGTCGCTTCGACGGGATTGCCGGTGTCGGCCGCGATCTGTTGGAGCACCAGGCGGAAGTCGCGCTCGATGGTGCGGAAGGTCTGCTCGTCGTAGCCGATCAAGTCCATCTTGTTGACCGCGACCAGGATGTGGCGCACGCGCAGCAGGGAGGCGATATAGGCGTGGCGGCGCGACTGGATGAGCACGCCTTTGCCGGCGTCGATGAGCACCACGGAGGCATCGGCGGTGGATGCGCCGGTGGCCATGTTGCGGGTGTACTGCTCGTGGCCCGGCGTGTCGGCAATGATGAACTTGCGGCGCGCGGTGGAGAAGTAGCGGTAAGCAACATCGATGGTGATGCCTTGTTCGCGCTCGGCGCGCAGGCCATCCGTGAGGAGCGCGAAGTCGATTTGACCGGGGGCGGTGGTGCCTTTGCCCTCGATGGAACGGACCTGGTCTTCGTAGACGGACTGGGTGTCATAGAGAAGACGGCCGATGAGCGTGGACTTGCCATCGTCGACACTGCCGGCGGTGGAGAAACGCAGCAGGTCCTTTTCGCGCTCGTCGTCGAGGAAAGTCTTGATGGAGAAAGGGGGAGCGGTGAGAGCAGCCATTTAGAAGTAGCCCTCGCGCTTCTTGATTTCCATGGAGCCTTCCTGATCATGATCGATGACACGATTGGCGCGTTCGGAAGAGCGGAAGGAGAGCAGTTCCGCAATGATGTCGGGGATGGTTTCAGCGTCGGAGCGGATGGCGCCGGTGCAGGGGCTGCAACCCAGCGAGCGCAGCCGGGATTTGACCATTTGCGGGCGCTCGCCGAGCATGGCGACGAAGTCCTGTTCGATGGGGAGCAGCGCGTCGCCGCGAATATACATGGGCCGTTCTTTGGCGAAGTAGAGATCGACGACCGGAATGTTTTCTTCGTGGATGTATTGCCACACATCCATCTCGGTCCAGTTGGAGAGGGGAAAGACGCGGATGCTCTCGCCGGGATGGATGCGCGCGTTGTACAGATTCCAGAGCTCGGGGCGTTGGTTCTTGGGGTCCCATTGGCCGGCGTCGTCGCGGAAGGAGTAGATGCGCTCCTTGGCACGCGATTTTTCTTCGTCGCGGCGGGCGCCGCCGAAAGCCGCGTCGAAGTTGTAGTGGCGCAGGGCATCGAGCAGGGCCTGGGTCTTGAGCAATCCGCAGCAGCGCCTGGTGTCGAGGGCGATGGGATTGGTGCCTTCGGCGATGGCGGGCTCATTGCGCCACACCAGCAGGCGCGCCCCGATGGAACGAGCCATCTCGTCGCGAAAGGTGATCATTTCGCGGAATTTGAAACCGGTGTCGATGTGCAGCAGAGGGAAGGGGATGGGCGCGGGATAGAAGGCCTTTTGCGCCAGGCGCAGCATGACGGAGGAGTCTTTGCCGATGGAGTAGAGCATGACCGGCCGCTCGAATTCAGAAGCCACTTCGCGCAGGATGTGAATGCTTTCCGCCTCAAGCAGGCGGAGATGGCTCATGTTCCGCGCGGGGTGAAGTGCATTGAGCGGGGTAGTTGATTTCGATTCGTGTGCGGCGACCGGCATGCAGACCTCTTAGCTTTAGAGAAGGCTGAAGGCCGAATCGAGGCAAATAAAAGACTCGCCCGGCGCGTCAGCTACGGGTGTGTCTTTCGGATCGGTTTTACTGGGATCGAGAGACTAGCTTGTACACCCGTCGACGATGTTCGACAGGCAACAACAGAAGCGGCTTTGGGGAGCGCAACTCATCTGTGAGTTCGATAGTAACAAATTACCGGTTCGAGCACAATTGAGGACTGGACTTGTCGGGAATTGAAGCGCGTTCATTGAGCAAGGCAAGCGAGGCAGCCTATAATTTGCGGGGCTCTCCATTGCCGTCTAAATTGCACATTCGCGGGGCTGTACCTGCCGCCGCGGGCGACGGGGCCGGATCCTGGTAAAGGAAGAGGCGCGCACCTGATAAGGGGACGCGGGAACTGCGAGGGGGATTAGCGATGATTCGACGCGATTTTATGAAAACGGCCGGTGCGGTGCTGGCTTCGACGGCGCTGAGCGCGCCGGCGGCAAAAGCGGAAGGGCAGATTGCGCCGGGACGCACCATTCTCCCCATCAACCGCAACTGGCGGTACCATCCGGACAAGGTGGAGGGGGCCGAGGCTCCGGGGTTCGACGACGCGAAGTTTGAGCGAGTGGTTATTCCGCACACCAATGTTGAACTGCCGTGGCACAACTTCGACGACAAGGATTACGAATTTGTCTCCACGTATCGCAGGCGCTTCAAGTTTCCCAAGGATGCGGAGGGGAAGCGGGTGTTTGTGGACTTCGAAGCGGCGATGACCGCATCGACGGTGTGGATCAACGGTGTGCTGCTGGGTGAATATCGCGGTGGGTTTACGCCCTTCTCGTTCGAACTGACGAAGCATCTGCGTAAGGACGATGAAAACGTTCTCGTAGTGCAACTGGATTCGACGGAGCGCGCGGACATTCCTCCGTTTGGCTATGAGATCGACTACCTGACGTTTGGCGGGATCTATCGCGAAGTGAGTCTGCGCATCGTTCCGCAAACATACATCGACAACATCTTTGCGCAGGCGAAGGATGTGCTGAGCGGCAACCCGTCGGTGGATGTGAATTGCTTTGTGGCCGGCGAGCCGATGGGCGGAGGGGTACTTTCCCTGGAGGCCGAATTGCGCGATGGGGACAAGGTGATCGCGAAGGCGACGAAGACGATTGAGCGGACAACCGCGAATGTGCAGGATGCGGCGATCGATCCCTACACGGACGCGGCGGCGCATGCTTCGACGGAGACGCTGAAGGATCCGGCACGATATACCGTGTCGTTGAACAAGGTGGGCGCGGTCGAGCTTTGGGATGTGGAGAAACCGAAGCTGTATACGGTGCATGTGCGCCTGCTGCGTTCGGGCCGCGTGATCGATGAAGACAAGCGGACGGTGGGATTTCGCGAGGCTGTGTTCACCGACCACGGATTTTCGTTGAACGGAAAGGTCATGAAGCTGCGGGGGCTCGATCGACACCAGACATTTCCGTTTGTGGGACAGGCGATGCCGGCGCGGGTGCAGCGGAAGGATGCCGACATTCTGCGCAAGAACCTGCATTGCAACATCGTGCGCACGTCGCACTATCCGCAGTCGCGGCACTTTCTCGATCGCTGCGACGAGATTGGATTGCTGGTGCTGGAGGAGATTCCGGGATGGCAGCATATTGGCGATGAGGCATGGAAGAAAGTGGCCATCGACAATGTGGGGCGCATGATCCGCCGGGACTGGAATCATCCGGCGATTGTGTTGTGGGGGGTGCGCATTAACGAGTCGCGCGACGATCATGATTTTTATGTGCGGACCAATGCGCTGGCACATGCGCTGGACGATTCGCGGCAGACGGGCGGGATTCGGAACTTTCCGGGTTCGGAATTACTGGAAGATGTGTTCACGGTGAACGACTTCGGATTTCCGCTGCAGGCGCCGAATCATCCGCGCTATCTGAATACTGAATTTGTAGGGCACACGTTTCCGACCAAGACGACGGATGAGGACGAACGGCAGCGCGAGCATACGCTGCGGCATGCGCGCATTCACAATCAACTGGCATCGAATCCGCAGTATGCCGGCGGGATTGGCTGGTGCGCGTTTGACTACAATACGCATTCGAACTTCGGCTCGGGCGATCGCATCTGCTATCACGGCGTGACGGATATTTTCCGCGAACCGAAGGCGGCGGCGGGATTTTATAAATCGCAATGCGATCCGGCGGAAGAAATTGTGCTGGAGCCCGCGTTTCACTGGGCGAACGGGGATGAGTCGGTGGGATTTACGAAAGCCCTGTTCTGCTCGAACTGCGATCACTTGAAGATTTCGGAACGGGCGGAACTCGGCGAAGGAAATAACTGGGTGTTGATCGCGGAGATCGATCCGGACCGCACGGAGTTTGAGCATTTGAAGTACCCGCCGTTCCTTCTGGACTTGAGCAAGATCGATCGGCACAAGCTGCGTGCGGGATGGGGCGATTTGCGGATCGAGGGTTTCCTTGGCGGGAAGCATGTGATTTCGAAGACGCTCTCGGGCCGCGGCGTGGACAGCAAATTTGTGTTAGTGCCGGACGATAAGGAACTGGTGGCGGACGGCGCCGATACCACGCGCGTGGTGTTGCGCGTTACGGATGAATTTGGTGCTTTGCGCACGTACGCGAACGATCCCATCGCTTTCACGCTGGAGGGCGCGGCGAAGTTGATCGGCGACAATCCGTTTGCGCTGATCGGCGGAACAGGGGCGGTGTGGGTGCGCGCGGGAGAGACGACCGGCACGGCGCGCCTGACGGCGAAACATCCGCGGCTGGGCGAGCAAAGCGTGTGGTTCACGCTCGGCGCTTCAGCGGCAGAAGAAGTGTAGCCGGGTTCAACGAGGTTCCGTGGTTTCCGCCCTTGCGATGGAAAGAAATCGCAAGAGCGGGCCGCGGAAGTTTTGCGCGCTGCTCAAACAGACCCGGGATACCGACAGGTACGCGTTGACTACTTGCGGTCGAGGCGGAAGGCGGCGGCCTGGAAGTCTCCCTTGAAGCTATCGTCCAGGACCAGGCCGTGATTCATCCACCACGCGCCGCTGGCGGTTTGCGGTGTTCCAGGCTGGGCCTTGCCTTCGATGGGCGTCAGTGTGTATTGCACTTCAGGATCGAGGCCCATCAACTTCAGTGTGGGAAAGCCGCGGCCTTGCTGGGTGGAATGAAGGAAGGCAAACACCACGGACTGGCTTTGCTCGTGGTTCACGGTCTGGGTCGCGGAAAACTCGCTGCCGTTGCGCGGCGAAATCAACCGGTATAAGTCGCCTTGTACGATCGTGCGCTGCACCTGGTGATAGGCCGCGATGAGGCGCTTGGCGGCGGCCATCTCCTCGTCGTTCCATTTTGAGATGTCGGCGCCGATGCCGAGCGAACCCTGCATGGAACTCAACATGCGATAGGGAACCGACGTGACGCGGCGCTGGCCTTCGAGATCATGCGGTGAATCCGTGACCCAGGCCATCATCACCTGCGGCGTGTAGGCGTAGGTGAAGCCGTCCTGTTGCGTCAGCCGGTCGAAGGGGTCAGTGTTATCCGACGGCCAAACTTCATCGGCGTATTTCAGGATGCCGAGATCGACGCGTCCTCCGCCGCCGGAGCAGGACTCAATCTCCAGCCTGGGATGTTTTTTGGCCAGCTCGTCCAGAATGCTGTAGAGGTTGCGCGTGAACTCGACATACACGCGCTTCTGTTCGGCGGGCGGCAACTGATCCCATCCGGGCTCGCTCCAGTTGCGGTTGTAATCCCACTTGAGAAACGCGATGTCGTTTTCAGTCGCGAGCTTGTCGAGGAATCCAAAGATATAGTCGCGCACATCCTGCCGCGCGAGATTCAGCACTAATTGATTGCGCTGCTCCGAACGCGGTCGGCCGGCAAAGTTGAGCACCCAGTCGGGGTGCTTGCGATAGAGATCGGAATCGGGATTGACCATCTCCGGTTCCACCCACAAACCGAAGTCCATTCCGAGTGAGTGAACTTTGTCGATCAGTGGTTTCAAACCATGCGGAAATTTCTGTTGGTTGACATACCAGTCGCCGAGGCCGGCATGATCGTCCTTGCGCTGGCCGAACCAGCCGTCATCCATCACGAAGCGGTCGATGCCGAGAGCCGCGGCCTTCTCCGCCAGGGCACTCTGGCCGGGTTCGTCCACACGGAATTCGGTAGCCTCCCACGAGTTGTAAATGACGGGCCGCGGCTTGGGCGCGTTGTTTTGACCGGGGCGATGAGGAAGGATGTTGGCAATTTCAAAACTGTGCAGCAGGCGCGAGGCCCCACCCAATCCCTGGTTCGAATAGCCGCCGTAGAAAACCGGGGTTTCCAGCGACTGGCCGGGATGCAGCACGTATCCGAAGTCGAAGGGGTTGAAGCCGCCGGTCACACGCACTGCGTCGAGTTGATCCTGCTCAATGGTGAAGCGCCAGGAACCGCTCCAGGCCAGCGCGCCGAACCACACCTCGCCGTGATTCTCGTTGGGGTCGCCGGCCTGGATGGCGAACCACGGATTCGCCTGGTGGCCGGTGCTGCCGCGACGGCTCTCGAGGATGCGCTCGCCGGGGTGCAGAGTTTCCTGGGTCAAATTCCATTCGCCTGCCCAGCGGCCGGTCAGGTAATTCAGGCTGTAGTGAGCAGCGGGCAAAGACCACGCTGCGGCGGCGGCCTGTTCAACGGTCACCGGCTGCGGCTCGCGGTTTTCGATCGTCGCGGAGCGCCCCAGTATGCCGCTGTCCGCATCGATCGAGTAGTGCAGCGTTACATAGATCTTGCGTTCGATATCCTTCAGAACCACATCGAGTCCATCGGACTTCACGGTGTGGCTTTCGTAGTGCAAAACGAGATCGCGATTGCCGTTGGCGAAGCTTATCTTGAGCGCCGGCTCGACGAAAAGTCCCGCGCCCCAGCCGGCGTATTCCTGCGGAGTGTTGGTATAGGACGAGTCGAAAGACGCCCACTCGCGCATGGGACGTGCCGGCGGAATTGCATCGTGATCGCCGAGACGGCCGCCCCAATAGAGTTGTTGCAGCTCGCCGCGCCCGTTGACGCCAAATGCATACGACACGTTTTTGCTGTCCAGCCGGAAGACTTTGGACGGGGCATCGAAAGTGGCGCGGGCAGTCTGCGCCCCCAGGGAGGCGACGGCGAGGGTTGATGCAAACAGCAGGGTGACGACAAGCCGTGCAGAGCGAAATGAAATCGTTTTCTTTGAGTTGGTCATACTTTCTGGCTCGCAATTCGCTCGAATCATAGCACCTCAAACCCTGGGCCTGTCCGAGGTGCTGCGGGAAGAAATTCGATGACCTGGATCCTTGATGGGTTTAGCGGGTTGGCAGGTTCTCGATCAACGTGATTCCGCCCAGAATGCCGGAAGGCAGCGGTTCCAGGTTGCGCATGCCCTGGGGTTCGAACTCCATGCCGTAGCGATCGTACAGCAAGCGGTAGCTGGGCAATGAAGTGCCGGCAAGCTCATTGATGGCCGTATTGCCGACCACGATGCGGACATCGTTCTTGCCGGGCTTGATGTGGGTCGTGATGTCGACGCGGTACGGAGGGTGCCAGACGTAGCCGGCGAGTTGATCATTGACGTAAACCTCGGCAGCCTCACGCACGGGGCTTTCAAGATAAGCACGCATGTTGCTGTGCGGTAATGGATCGGGCCGGGCTACGGGCGTGCCTTCGCCGAAGTCCATCAAGACAGAGGCCGCACTGGCACCGGTGATCTCGATAGTCTTGCGGTACGTGACCTGGCCCGAGTAGTAGCGAGTGCGCGCTTCGTCGGACCACGACATCAGCGTTGCCATGTCCCTGGGTTCCGCACCGGCAAAAGTCACCTTCCAATCATGCGAGATATCGGTCCGCTTGCCGCTGACGTGCGGCTGTGCGTGGGTGGGGCTCAATTCTTCATTAGAGAAGAAGACGAGGCGCGATTCATACGGCTGCAGGTCGAGCTTGATCGGCGCGGGGGCGGCGAGGCCGACTGACTTGCCCGTAAATGGATCCCAGATTTCTGCGTGCGGGGCCTGGGCGCGGAAGCTTGCGTCAATACTGTGCGGTTGATTGTCGGTGTTGGCAACAAAGTAGAGGTCGCCGGTGTCGAGATGGCGATGAATGAAACCAATCTCCGGAGTGGAGGGTGAGGCGGTAAAGTCCGGGCGCATCCAGCCGGCCAGAGCGGGGCCCAGTTTGCTCTCGTCGGGAACGAAATGGGCCGTAGGGTTCTGGCCGTGAAAGAGTTGTTCCGACAGCGCCTGGATGCGCGAGGAAAGTTGGGCGGCTTGCAGCAGTCCAGGCGCGGTGGCCGGCGTGCGCCGCGTGGCGATCACGATGCCCCCGCGGCGCGCGAATTCGGCAATCTTTTCATAAGTCTGCGGCGGGATGCGATCGACGTTGGGAAGGATGAGCACCTTATATGGAATTCCGACGGCATCGATGGCGTCCGCGTCGATGAAGTCGAAGTTAAATCCCGCATCGAGAACCTGGTGCATGACTTCAGTTCCCAGGAACCTGGGCAGGGATTCGTCGATGGTGATATTGGAGCCGGTCTCATCGAATCCGCCGGCCGACGTGGGGGGGCGGTTTTTCTGCGGGCGCGCGATGAAAGAAGCCCATACATCATCGTCAGGCAGCAGCAGCGCGACGTCATTGGCGGGCTTGCCCTGGCGCAGGGCGTAACTGACGCGCTGCAGATAGGCGGCCAGATCAGGCATCACGCCGTACCAGGGATTATGCGCGTCGAATGCTCCCGCGGCATACATGCGCCAGCCGGGTTCGCCTGCAGATTCCGGCGAATAGGGGAACCCATGCCCCACCAGTTGATTGATGCCCTGGAGGAAATGCAGATCCGCCTCGGCCTTCATGTCGAGCGGCGTAGCGCGAAAGGCGGGCGAGTGCAGCCAGGTCCAGGTCTCGGAAGAGATGACGGGATGGTTGAAGAGGTGCCCAGCCGAGGCTGCCCAGCGCGTATCGGAGAACTCGCGCCACATATTGATAGTGGCTTTGCCTTCGCCTTCGGGCAGATCCTCATACCGGTTACTGGAGAGGGTCACGGGCGGGAAGCCGTACGACTGAGAGCGGAGCAGGGTGTGGTGCTGGTTGGCCCACGTGTGCATGGGTTCGAGGAAGCGCTCGTTGGCGAGTTCGGTGAGCGTTTGTCCCCAATCGTGGCGAATCGCCGCGGTGTCGGGTCCGATGTCGCCGATGAGCGCGGGAAGCCTGGCGGTCAGGTCGTATCCGCGGCGCCGCTGAAATTCGGCCAGCAAGTCAGGAGTCCAGTCGGAGCCGTAATCTTCGAGGCTGTCACTGAACACGGCGTAGGGCGGATGGTCGCCAAATGCGAAAAGCAGCCGGTCGCCGACGGCGCGCAGGTGGGTCTGGATGGCCCGGCCGTCGAAGTGATCGAGGACAAAACCGGAAGCGCCCTCGGCGGGCCGCTTCACGATCATACCCGTACGGCTGGAGATGAAAAAAAGCACATTGCGATCGGAGCCCGCACCCAAAGGCAGGGCTAAGCGGGTTCCCGCCAGCGGGGCCAGGGGCGTGGCCTGATTGAAGTCTGAAGACTTGCCGGGCACCAGAAATGCAGCCAGGAATTTTTCGCCGGCTTCGAGGTCGGGCATTGGGAGGGAGTCTGCGGTGGCCGGGACCGCGACCGATTCAACGCGCAGAGAGCCGGCGGCCTGGGTCACGGGAATATGCGGGCCGCCAAAGGGCCATCCGCTGCCCAGCGTGACGTCGACCCGCAGGCCGAGCCGCCGCGCCTGTTCAGCCGCGAAACGCAGGTGCTCCAGGTGCTCGTCGGATGTGAACGCGTAGTTGTGAAATCCAGTGGCCGGGTCACTGAGGGCGAGCGGGTACAGGGTGGCGATCTCAACCCCGCCGATGCCGGCTGCCTTCATCTGCTCGAGTTCGCGCTGGAGTTCGGCGTCTGTCGCCGAGGGTCCGAACCACCACCAGCGCATCATGATTCTGCAGTCATCGGGGGGATGGGCAAAGGATTGATGGAGTTCGCTCAAGGACGCAGTTGGAATTTGGGCCGGCACAACCGATGCAGAGGCTATGATCAGGAAAGAAATCAGCGCGCAGCGAAAGGCGCTCATCTGATCACGAGGCTGCCGGCGGGTTAGGTTTTCCAGGGGAGTCATCGCATCGGATCCTTTTCGGGCCTTCCATGGGAGGCGGCGTTGGTAAATTGGTCCAACTTCTGTGACCTGCAGCATTGCAAAATCCATGCTGTTTCAGATAGAAATATGTTGCATTAGGCAAAACGCTCCGGGTCCGCCCCAGTATACGAACCTGGCGAGCCTTGGTCCAGATCGAGATTTCGGTCTCGTCGAAAGGGGCAGAGAACGACATGGCAAGGAAATCGGCATTGGACGACTTGGCGTTTACGGCGCTGGATGCATTTCAGATTGAGATCCCCTCGTGGGGATTCGCCAATACGGGCACGCGGTTCGGGAAGTTTGTCCA
>DASXHC010000016.1:0-1609 GCA_036488735.1 Occallatibacter sp. | reverse complement strand
AGCTTCTTCCCGCCGCCACGCCGAGTCGAGACCTGCCGGACCGCTTTCGCAGTCGAGGCCTTCGGCCTGGGCTGACGCCAACCGCGACCGCGTCGCCTCCAACGCCGGGATTGCCGATGTTCTCTCATTCATAGGCCTCGGCAGCCGGCACGGATAATGCTTGAACAACATGAAGGCGGCTGTCATTGCGGCCGGGTGCGCTTCCGGGCGCGGGTCGACCTGGATTTGCTGTTTCAGTGCAACTGTTCAATCTGCACGAAGAAAGGAATCCTTCACCTGCCGGTAGTGGTCGAGGATTTCGAATTGCTGTGTGGCAAGAATGCACTGACCGTCTACACCTTCGGCACCGGGGTGGCGCAGCACACTTTCTGCTCGCATTGTGGCACACACGCCTTTTACATCCCGCGTTCGCAGCCGGACCGGATCACGGTCAACGCGCGTTGTCTCGACGGTATCGACGGGCCGAGCCTCAAGCCCATCCGATTCTTTGACGGGCGGCACTGGGAAGATGCACAACATCGCCTGATCGCCGAAGGAGGTCACGTAACGCCCGCCGGATTAAACGGCGCCGTGACGCTGCAACGCATCCTGGAGCGTGCGCTGCGCGTTGGACGATGAACCTCGCGTTTGGCGGCCCCGACAACGCTCGACTATTCATTACGGAATCCCAGACAGGCTCGACCCTGCAAGCGGACCTCTCAGTAGCATTGGCGGACTGCCCTTTCGCAAGCAGATCGCGGTTAGCCGCTCCTCGCTGTTTTCGCTGTTTTCTGCAGCGAAATATCAGCGGAGCCGATAATTGCCAAATTAGGAATATGAGGATCACTATTGTCCGCTGATTTCCATTCTCCGAATCCTGGCAAAAGCGCCGGGCGGTCCTTCCAAACCCAACATTGTCACCTGTTCCACCTGTTTTATCAGGTGCAGATCAGGCTGTGTTTTCCCACCGTTGAAGAAACCGTGGGCGGGAGCCAACGACATCGATGACAGCGCGATAATCGGCCGTGCTCATCGCATTAACTCCCGAATTCATGGTAACGGCAACGCTAAAATGTTTTTGCGAAATTGTCAACAAATCTCATATTAGTGAGGCGACGCAAAAGAGAGACGGATTGGACTTCGTCTGCCGGCGGATCAGCGCGCCCGCGTGGGGCGACTTCATCGTGGACCTTTCTCGCGCTGAGCGGTGGATGCTCGAATGCCCGAAGCGCAAGCCCCTACGCGACGTTATGCCGAAAAACCAGTCTCGTCTCTGGCTCCGCCGCGGTCATCATCGCCAACTCCCTCACGCGCGCATGAGCGCCCGCTTGGAGCCGCTCGCCTTCCCGTATCGACGTGAGCCCCGCCTAAATCCTGACGACAGGTTTGTTCGATGATCATAAATACACTGTGGGATACGGGGACCCATCAGGGCATTCGAATGAATCCGCAGGTGATGCCCCGGCTGCCTTAGCATTCGAAAAGATGTCCTAGTGCACTGAGTCAAACAGATGGTACAGGGCAGCGGTCGAGTTTGGCCAGAATAGCGTCGGCGGATTGGGTCCAGACGAAGGGTTTGGGACTGGCATTGTGTTCGGCGAGATAAGCATTGATGGCGGCCTGCAGGTCA
>DASXHC010000015.1:0-83216 GCA_036488735.1 Occallatibacter sp. | reverse complement strand
GGTAACGAAATACGTACGAGTTTCTTGCGCTGCCAGTCGCACCTGAGAAGCATAAACGAAATGCCCGTGGCTAAAGCCATTTGTAACGCAGAAGGAATTCAGGGGCCTGAAGGCCCCTGCTCCCTCCCTTGGCGACCTGTTGATTTCTTAAATTCCGGGCGAATAACCGCCAATGCGGAAATTACGGGTTTCCTGCGTCGCCCTTTGCAGACGAGAAGCATGAACGAAAGGCCCGCGGCTAAAGCCGCTCTGATTGCAACCTTGCGTTCAGGGGCCTGAAGGCCCCTGCTCCCTCCGCCGGCGACCTTGCTCCGTCTCCGCCGGCGACCTTGCTCCGTCTCCGCCGGCGACCCTTGCTCCGTCTCCCTGGATGGCCTTGTCGATTTCTGATTTTCGGGGTGAATCATCGCCGATGCGGACATAACGAGGAACAACCGCAGATGCTTCCGCTGCGGGTCAGGATGACAAAGCGTGCGAGTTGGATGTTGGAGACGCCGCAGGCTCGGGCGTCGAGTTTTTGTCCCTGATCGCTACAGATTCACAGACCTCCGCCGATAAGCAAGACAAGTACCGGGGGTTTGCTCCGCATGAAGAGGATTTACTCGATTGTCCTGATGTTTCTGGCCACCGCGAGCTTTGCAGGCGCGCAGATCACGAAGCCATCGACGGATGTTCTGGGCGCGCACCTTAACTACGGCCGGGGTTGCCCGGCGTGTCACGCGCCGCACAGTGGCTCCTCGGGAAGCGGCAACGCGCGGTCCGCCGACTCCTCTTCCGGAGCTACGGCGCTGTGGGGCGAGGATGTGAGCGGGCTGTATGGAAAGACCATTACGACCGGTGGCGGAAAGTTTATCGAAGTCTTGCCGAGCAGCCTGTCGGCATCGACGCCCGATGTTGCGGGGATGTTGACCTGCCTTGGGTGCCACGACGGGAACTATGCGTCGCGGGCCATGATGAAGAACAGGATGTATGAGTCGCTGCCGGCAACCTACGGGGTGGCGAACTCCATTCCGACGCTTCTGGGAGAGAGCGGGAGCAGTACCGGGAGCTACATCAACAGCCATCCCATGGGACTGAGTGCGAAGCTGAGCTGCGGGGGGCGGGGGCACTGGGATTGTGCGCAGGCCAACGGCGTGATCAGCATGAAGGGCGCCAATTCCAGCCGGTTTGTGAGCAATTACGGGTTCTTTGTGCAGCCGGGGAATTACAACAACAGCGCCGTGATTGTGTGCACGACGTGCCACGAGCCGCACATGATGAACGTGGTGACGGTGGACAGCACGACCTCGGGGCTGCCGGCGGGGACGTACGCGACGATGTTCTTTTTGCGTGCTCCGTATAACCCCAACAATACGAATCCTCTGTCGAACCAGACGGCGCAGTTTTGCCGCCAGTGTCATGCGGACAAGTCGAACGAGATGAACGGGAGCACGGCGAGGACGGTGTTCTAAGCGCCGTGCCCGGAGGGGCTAAAGCCCACTTGTTCTGGGGCTTTTGCGGCACGACTCAAGGGGTGCCCTGACGCTTCTTGCGGCTCCGGAGACGTGGGGATGGGGCGTCTATTTTCTCAATGGGGAGATGCGGCGCACGTTGGCGGGACTCACGCCTCCGCCGGGATTGTGCGCGACCTGGTGACAGACAAGGACGCAGGAATTGCCGGCGTGACTGTAGGAGAGGACGCCGTTGTTGGGGGCTACGACCTTCAGATCGAAGTTGATGAGGCGCTCGCCGCTGACGGAACCGCCCGCGGTTCCGGTGCCGTGGGCAGAGTGGCACGTGGAGCAGGTGAAGCCGTCGTTGACGTGGTTGATGTGGCCAGTCCAGCTTTTGGCGCTCATGACGATGGATAGATCGTGGCACTTGGCGCAGAGTCCGTAAGGTCCATTGATGCCGAGATCGGGCGGCTGAAACAGATTGGTGATAAGTCCACCGGCGGCGCCGGCATGGCTGAATTCGTACCGGTGCTCGAGGATGTGGGTGTACTTGGAGCCATGCGGTCCGTTGGGACCGAGGCCGCCTGATTCGCGGTTGTCGTCGCTGTTGTGGCAATCGGTGCAGAGAATCTGGGTCCCCATGGAGCGGCCGTTGGGGGCGCCGTTGACGTCGAGCATCTTGGGCAACAGGCTGAGTTGCGAGAATCCGTTGTTGACGGGATGCATCACGGGATGGCTGGAGACGGCGCTGGTGTCGAACTGGGGGATCAAGTTGAGGGGGTCGCTGGCGGCGACGGCCCGCATCGGGGCATATCCATACATGATGAGAGTCTGCTTGCCGGAGCTCGCGCCGTGGCAACGGAGACAGTTTTCGTACTGATTGATGGCGGGAGTGAGGGGAGTTGTGCCGTCGGTGGCGCTGATGCCGGCGGTGTCTTTCTGGGAGACGCGGATCAAGGGCGGCGGAGGAAAGGCTGCCGGGACCTGTGCAGAGGCGTGGGGGTTGTGGCAGTCAACGCAGGTGGCGTGCCGATTGTTATTGAGCAGGGGTGCTTCGGAGGCATCATGGAGGCCGGTGGCACCGGCGGTTCCAGGAAACGGGTGGCCGATTTTGGGCGCAGCGTATTCGGAGAAGACGTTGACTTGCGGGAGCGACGGCGAGATGTTGGTTCCGCCGTTGTGGCAGGAGATGCAATCGCCTTCATTGGGCCCGCGCAGGATCTGGGCGCCGCGCGCGTTGTGGGGGGCGTGGCAGGAGATGCAGGCGTTGGCAGCGACGTTGGGATAGCTTCCCACGTGGGCCTGGGCGGAGACCTTGGTGGGCGAGAGAGCATGCTGACTGGCGGCCCAGTCGGCCAAGGGGTTGACCTGGGCGCCTAACTGCCGGGTGGGATCGTGGCAGGCCAGGCAAAGCTGGCCGTTGATGCTTTTTTTGACGAGGAAATTCTGCGAGATGCCGTCCTTGGCCTGGACGTGCGGATCGTGGCAGGAAGTGCACTCGACGTTTCCGCCGATGAGCTTGACGGCGCCGGTGATGTCGCCGGTTTTATGGCTGCCCACGAGGGCGGCATTGAGGTCGATATTGTCTTTGAGAGGCAGGATCAGGCTGAACGGATGCGAGGATTGCATGTTGCTGCCGAGGATGTCGGACTGATTCATCGATCCGTGCATGGTGACAGCGCCGTAGGCAACGGTTTGCCCGATGAGGCCGACGGTACCATCATGGCAGCTGAGGCATTGATTGCTGGAGTAGCCGAGGGTGGGCTGCCTGCCAATGTTGGTTTCGGTCTTGCTGCTGTAGACCACGTATTTCTGGGTAGTGAGCTTCTGGTTCCAGAGACCGAGGTTGAGGCCGGAGTGCGGAGCATGGCAATAGGCGCAAGGGTCGGGACGGGCACCGCTGAGCGGGGAGTTGCCGCCCGGGCCGAGGTTGTGCACGCCCATGGCATCGCTCCCGATTTGCGCAGAGAGAGGGGTAAGGGTAAGGAGAAGGATCGATCCAGCCAGCAGTAGTCGGAGCCTCACTTCGGTGCCTCCCCGGCTGGTTTCTTCATGCCAACATATTGGAACACCTGGACCCGGCGATTGAACGAGTCGACCACAAAAACGCGATCGTCGTGGTCAATAAACATGCCGGTGGGCAACTGAAACTCGCCGGCGTGCGTTCCCTTTTCGCCGAAGTCGTAAAGGAGCTGGCCCTGGCGGTTGAAGACCTGGACTGCACCCCACAACGCGTCCACGATGTAAACGTCGCCTTCCGAATCAACGCTGACGGCCTTGGGACGGAACATGGCGCCGGTGGAGTCGCCGATTTTTCCGATGGCGTATTGAAATATTCCGGAGCGATCAAAGACCTGCACGCGGAAGTTCATGGCATCGACCACCAGGAGGTTGGGCCCGTCGAGGCGCAGTTCGGTGGGAAGGTTGAATTCGCCGTTTGCAGTCCCGGACTTGCCGATGGTCTGGAGAATGTTGCCTTGCATGTCGAGGATGAAGACCTCGTCGCGCAAGGTGTCGGTGACATAGATTTTCTGTGCGGCGGAGTCGACGGCGATTCCCGTGGGACGTTTGAAATAGCCTTCGCCGCCCTTCAGACTGCCGAGGGCGTGGAGATATTTGCCGGAAGGATCGAAGACAAAGATCTCGCCCGCATCCGAATCAGTGACATAGATATTGTCCTGGGCATCGACAGCGACACATTGGGGGGCCCGCATCGAGTCCCTGCTCTTATCCTGGCGCTGGATGAACTTGTATTTGCGCTGCGCGAAATCGAAGATGTGCACGCCGATAGCCCCGGGATCGGTGACGATGATGCGCCCATGCGAATCGGCCGCAATGCTGTAGGGACGCACCAGGGAGCGGTAGTCGGGCTCACCGGCAATGACGTCGACCAGCTTGTTCCAGAAGCCGCGATTGGGTTTCACTTCCGACTGGGAGTTGAAACTATGTTCCCAGGTAAGCGAGCGGCCGCCGTCGAGAGACATCTCCCAGAGTTCGGGCGTCGATGCCGCGGGCCTGGGCTTGGGCGCCGCCCAAATGGGGGCGAGCAGCAGCGTGGCCGCTGCCATGAAACAGGCCGCGCCGCTAAATTTCCGCTGCTTCACGCTTAGAAGAAGTTGAACCAACGCGAGACCCCGAAGTAGTAAGAATTGATCACTTCCGGTTGAGTGGGAGATTGGCTGAAGCCTTGTTCCAAACGGGCGCAGCCGCTGACGAAGTTCAATTTGCGGACCTGGTACTGGATCAGAACATTCAGTTGACTTTCATTGTTTTCGGAGAGGACGGAATCACTGGAGGTGTTGCTGGTGGACTTGGAATAGGCCGCGGCGATGGTGAGCCTTCTCACCGGAGAACTGGCCAGACCAAAGGAATAACTATCTCCACCGAAAAGGCTGACGAGATTGGAAGGCAAGGCAGGCGAGGGTACGGGCACAAGCACGAGGCCTGCGCCGGTTGTCAAAGCCTGTCCGTTTGATTTCGAGTAGTTGCCCGTGGCTGTGAACAGAGAGCCATAGCCAACGCCGGCTTCGTAACTCTCGCTGCTATCGGCGGTGCCGGCTTGAGAAGTCAAGGCGGTTCGGGCTGCACCCGCGCCCGCACTCACATTGAATTTGCCCCAGCGCCGTCTGACGTTGCCGGAGTAGTTGTAGTACGAATTCATGTAAGTGACGAGCAGGGTCTGCACGTTTTGCGCATAGGCGAATGAGCCTGTAACATGCCAGCCGAAGAAATCACTGGAGTAATTTTCGGCAGTCGAGAAGCCCAGAGTGTCGGCTCCATTCTGATCGGCGCTATTGGCGGTAACAACAAGCGAACCGTTGAATGTGCCGTCAAGAACCGCGTGGGCATAGGTGGCACCTCCGCCATAGGAATTCACGCCGTAGGACTCACCAAAAAAGGACTGGGTGCGGCGCTCGACGAAGGCCGAGGTCTGCAGACTTCCCATGGGAGTGTAGGTGGCGACTCCCATGAGGTCCAGAGAATCCGACGTACCGTTCGAGTTGAGGCCGGGAGCGACGCCGCCTGCTGCCACGACGGACTGAACGAGTTGTCCGGTCAGGTTATCGGAATAGTTGAGGCTGGAGCTGACGGAGAGCTTGCTGGCAGGATGCACCGACGCGAGCGCGTTGACGGTGTCGATGGTTCCAGTGGAGTTGTAGCCGAGGTATTCAGTGTTCCACGAAGTACGGTTGATGCCGCTGGAGAACGAGCCCTGCATGGGCAGCCGATGCGAAACGTTGAACCCGTACGTATCGTTATCGGAGTTGCTTTGCGTGGAAGGCAGAGCGGCCACGATCTGGGGGATCACCGAGTGACCGCCACCTTTGACATAGTAAGCACCCATGTTGAATCCGGCGACGGTATAACCGGAATGGAGATTGAGCGAATGAAATGCATTCTTCCCTTGATAGTTGGTGCCATACACGGAGTATTGACTTGTGCCGTACTGAAACCCGGCGGAAAAACTGGGGGCGTCGGGAAGGTTCTCACTCCACGTTACGCCAAATGTATCGCTGTTGCCGTGGGTCACGAAATTGGCGAGACCGGGAACAGCATAGTTCCCTTCACTGTTGTAGGCCTTGGAGTAATTGAAAGAACCCGGAAACTTGCTGCCGCTGAAGACGTTGGTATTGATATCGACGCCGCTGGCATCGGAGATGGATTGAAAGTTGGAATTGGCCCGCGACTGGTTCAAGTAAGGCGAGACATTGAAGGATAGAAAATTGGGGCTGTAAAAAGAGCCGGCAAGCGTGGCTGCACCCCCGACGGTCCAGTCATGAGTGGAGCCCGTCAGGTTTCCGTAATTGGCGGTATATCCGGTAGAGATGGTGCCATTGGCGTTGGAGCTTGTTTCCCCCAGGCGAACCTGCGCAGAGAGAGGCCATACGAGCAGCAAGGCTGCCGGTAGTAACCACGGAACTCGCGAAGAACCCACCACTCTGTGCCGTCCTTTGGTCTCAGCACAATCAGTAGAGCTGAGGAATTTGCTCTCGTATGTCAATCGTTCCGGACCTGCCGGATGTCTTTAGACTGCCGCCTGACGGAGGCGGGATGTTGCCAGCTTCTGGGCGCGGGCCGTTACAATTCTTCGATTTTCGCGTTCTGTCGCAACTTCTTGTCGAGGGCGGCGCGTAGCTGATTGGTCTTGTTCTGTTGCAATTCCTTTTGCAGCTGCGCTTTCACGTCTTCGAATCGGGCTTTGCCTGCGGGCTTGTGTTCCTGCAGACGCACGATGGTATAGGCCTGATCGATTTGAATAATTTCGCTGACAGCACCCGGCTTCATGGCCCAGAGGGCCTTCACCACCTGGGGCGCGAGCTGATCCGTGGCGACGGGCTTGTGCTGGCCCATCATCACGCGATAGTCGTCATCGGAGAGTTTCTCCGCGAGCAATCCGAACTCTTCGGCCGTCTTGGTTGCCTTGGCCTGGGACAGCGCGCGATCGGCACGGGCGTGGCCCTCCTTTAACTGATCGGCAGTGGCGTTGGCGGGAGGAAGGACAGAGATGGTCTGAAAGGTAAATGTTTCGGGGTGTTGGAAGCGGGCCGGATTCTGGTCGTAGTAAGTCTTGAGTTCTGCCGGGGAGATTGTGCCCTTGCTCTCGACTTCGAGCTTCAACACGGACTCAATCAAGAGGGAGCGGCGGATCTTCTCCTGTAACAACTGCTGGGAACCGTGAAAGTCACTTTTCAAAAAAGAATTGAATTCGTCGGGAGTAGCGAACTGCTTGCGGAAGTCGGCCTCGGCCTGCTGCATCCTGGAGGCCGGGATCGTCATCTTCCGCTGCAGCGCTTCCTGGTAGACCAGTTCTTCAAAGACGATCATCTTCAAAGCGCCATCGCGAATTTGCGGTGCCAGATCTTTGGGAATTCCATTGTGCTGCCGGGCGTAGGGAAAAATGGCGTATTCCTCGCGCACGAGGTCAGCATCGGTGAGCACTGAACCGTTGACACGGACAACCGGCTTGCCGGCGGGGGCGAGCGGAAGGAGCGTCGATTGTGCCGGCGTCTTGGAAAAGACGGTGGGCGTATGAGAAGCTACCTGGGCGCCGGCCGATGCGCAGGCCAGCAGGAGGAAACCGCAGGTTATCCATTTGCAATTCATAAGTTCCATCCTGGTTTCGAAAAAAAAGGGAGGGAAAAATGTAATCCCTCCCCTGTCATGCAAAGGAACTAGAAGGTGGTGACAGCGCTGCTGTTATTCATTTCGTTCGACTCGCCACCGTGGCACTGGCGGCAGAATTGAGCGGTCTGGTTGCTGGCGGTGGTGGTGGTGGCCGGGTTATACGGAGCGCGAATGAAGAACATGGTCGCGTAGGTGCCGCTGGGCAGGCCTGACTTGTTGGTGCAAACGACGGGCGGTGTCACGGTGGAGTCGGGAATGCACTGGCTGACCTTGACAACGTTCATCAAGTGCTGGTTGTGGCAGGTGGTGCAGAGGACCACGGGATTGCCAGCATAGACGCCGGGGCTAACAAAGAAGCCATAGTTGGCAACGAACTTGCTGGAAGCAGCGCCGGTCATCTGGACTTTGCCGCCCGAGATGGCGCAATCCCAGTCATAGGTGCCGCCGCAGGTCATGATGGCGTTGAGACCGACCGGGTGATCGTTGAGGTAGTTACCCGTGGCGGTGCCATCGTTTCCGAGCAAGGTAGGGATGCTGTTGAGCTTGCTGTAAGTCAAAGGCAGGGACTCATACACCTTGTTCTGCATCATGGCGCCGGTTGCGAGGTTGCCGTCATGGCAGCTCAAGCACATCAGCACGCCAGCGATATCCGGTGTTCCGGTTCCCATGTTGGCCGGCAGAGTTTCAACCGCGCTTCCATGTTCGCTTTGGCCGGTGGTGATGGAGACGCCGTACAAGCTGGAGACATCCTCACCCCAGAGAGCGATATTGCCGGAAGTGGCATCGGCCTTCTTGGCGTTTCCGTTGCCGTAAGCGCCGCTGTGTGGTGCGTGACAAGCCGCGCAACCGCGACCGTAGTTAAGATGAGCGCCGAGAACATCAGTCGACGGCGTCGTGATCTGTGCGGCCGCAAAACCCGCGGCAGCCAGAAACATGAGGGCGATTAAAAAGTTACGTTTCATTTGAGTAGAGCCTCCTCGTGCACACTCTTACTGCTCGACTGAACCGTGACGACTGTGAATGGCGTTGTTTTGGACTTCAGTCTTTATGCAGAAGGAGTGCACGACAGATGCCGTTTTTGGATGGGGGAGGGGGATTTTTCACAGTACGGGGTAAGCTCTTGTGGGGCAATGAGTTCGATGTCAGACGATGGGCGGAGTTGCAGAGTTTCCGGGAAGGTAACGATCGGGGATGGGCGTTCTGGCACAGTGGGATTGGTGAAATGCCCCAAGTGGTCCTGTGACGACTGTCACAATTCGATTTGCTTGCGCATTTTGTGTTGTGATCCACCTTGGGCAATGGTGTTTGTATAGGGTGTTTTATGTGATCGGCATCACTCCTTAACGGGCAGCAAAGTGTTCTCCTGTGTCTTGTCCCCGCAGAGGCGTTTGCAGCTTAGAACGCGCGGACCTCCTGTTGGGCGGGGCGCGTGCATCGATTGTGACGGCCATCCGATCTGCGGCAACGGAAGTCGGATTGGGGCGCGAATCGACCAGGGAGAGACGGGCATGGATCCAGCAACAACAACGGCATCGGCGGTGAAGGCCACTCTGCAGACCGGCCACGTGTACGCAATGGCGGCGTCGTTTCTCATCGCGGGGTTGGTGTTCGGCTATTTGATGCGCGGGGCGAAAGCGCCCGCCGCGGCAACGCATGTTGCGAACAGAGTTGCTCAGCCCAGCGTGCCAGTGAATGCCGCTGTTGGCCGCAAGACGCCGACCCTGGGAGACATGAAGCAGATGGCGGACAAGCAGGCTGCACCGCTGCTCACAAAGCTTGCGAAAGATCCAAATAACATAGCGCTATTGATGCAAGTGGGAGCGATTTACCACACGACGCACCAATTCAAGGAAGCAGCGGGGTACTACGAAAAGGCGGTGCAGGCAGATCCTCGGAATGTCGCGCTGCACACCAAGCTGGCATCCAGTTTATATAGGAACGGCGATGTGGATGAAGCGATCGCGCAACTCAATCGCGGACTAAGTTATGACCCGAAGGATGCCAGTTCGCTTTTCGATTTGGGGATGATCCGGCTGCAGGGAAAGGGTGATGGCAAGGGTGCTTTGGCCGCGTGGCAGAAGTTACTAAAGTCAAATCCGCAACTTAGTCCGGATCGCAAGGCAACAGTACAACAACTTATGGCCGAGGTACTCACCACGCAGGGTGATTTAAGCGCGATCCACGGAGCACGTAGGCAATGACAGAGACAGTTCAGATTTTTGTGAAACAGTGGACCCGCGAGCGCGCTGTTCTTTTGGCGGGAATTTGTCTGACGCTGGGAATCGTCGGCGGATGGTCAATTCGCGGATGGCGGCAACCGGCAAACCCAGCGACAGGGGCTGCCAGCAGCTTGTCTCCGGCAACGATTGCGCCGAGTGCGGCTTCCAGCGTTACTGCGCCGTCGACGTCCGATGTTGCGCAGGTGAGACAGCTGGCCGACTCCCAGGCTGCGGCCTTGATCGAGAAACTCAAGTCAGATGGGAGTAATCCCAGTTTGCTGGCCAGTATCGGCAATATCTATTACGACGCGCAACTCTATCCCAACGCCATCGACTACTACGCGCGCGCCCTGCAAGCGAAGCCTGGGGACGCGGCAGTGCGCACGGATATGGGGACTGCCTATTGGTATATGGGAGACGCGGATCGGGCGATTAGCGAATTCAATAAAGCGCTGACTTATGCGCCTAACAATCCGAACACACTCTTCAATCTTGGGCTGGTGAAGTGGAAGGGTATGAAGGACGGTGCGGGGGCATTGGCAGATTGGGAGAAGCTGCTGGCGGCTAATCCGCGCTACGAAGGAAAAGGAAAGCTGGAAGAGATGATGAACGAAGCCAGGAGCCACTCGGCCATCAAACCTTGAGCGCGCGGTTTTGCTTTCCCGGCAAGGCAGCGCCCCGGTCATTTTCGATGCGTGTATGAAACCAATTACAATTCACGGCATTGAAAGTGAGACTATGACGATAAAGATCAATGCCGGTGCTCTTGCAGTCGGAACGCTCATCTTCCTGAAAACAACGACATGTTTGGGGGCGCCTCCCGCTCAAACCGCGACCGCTGTATCGCCTGGTACGATGCCGCGGATCGGCACCATCGATGCGCGTTTTCAGTCGTACAACATCGAGATGGTGGAAGTGACGGGCGGAAGATTCTGGAAGCCCTATGCGAGCAAAGGCGAAGCTACACAGACAGGCGCCAATCTGCCCGCAGGAATGGACCCGTCTCTTTACGAATACCGACCGCCGATAGACCTTTACACTGAGCGCCTGCGCAAGCTTGCGGCGGCTCTTGGCCCCGCCTATTTGCGCGTAAGCGGGACGTGGGCCAACACTACTTTTTTCCAGAACTCCGATGCCCCGGCTCCGGCGGCGGCCCCCGCCGGGTTCAAGGGTGTGTTGACACGCAAGCAATGGAAGGGCGTGGTTGATTTTTCAAATGCAGTGGACGCGAAGATCGTGACTTCAGTGGCGGTCAGCGCCGGGACGCGCGACGGTGCGGGTGTGTGGACGCCGGACCAGGCTCAACAGATCTTCGCGTATACCAAGTCCCAGGGTGGAAGCATCGCGGCAGCGGAATATATGAACGAGCCGACGATACCTGAGATTGGCGGCGGCCCCAAGGGATACGATGCCGCGGCTTTCGGGCGCGATCTCAAGGTATTTCGTAGTTTCGCAAAACAAGCGGCGCCGGAGATGTTAGTGCTTGGGCCCGGCGGGGTCGGCGAAGGATCGGCGCTGATGCCGGCTTCGATGAGGATTCTGAAGAGTGAAGATATCCTCTCCGCGACCGGACCGGCGTTTGATGCTTTCTCGTACCATACCTATGGCGCGGTGTCGAAGCGCTGCGGAGGTTTCGGCGCATCGATGACGACGGCGGTGTCGTCGGCTCTCTCGGATGACTGGCTAGCGCGCGGCGGCAAGAGCGAGCAATTCTATGGCGAGCTTCGCGATCGGCTTACGCCCGGAAAGCCCTTGTGGCTGACCGAAACCGCCGAGGCCGCGTGCGGCGGGGATGAATGGGCATCCACATTCCTCGATAGCTTCCGTTATTTGAATCAACTGGGAGACTTAGCGAAACGAGGCGTGCAGGTCCACATGCACAACACGCTTGCCGCCAGCGACTATGGGCTGCTGGACGAAAAGACGTACGATCCGCGCCCCAACTACTGGGCAGCGCTTCTTTGGCGCAACCTGATGGGAACCACGGTGCTGGATGCAGGAGCGTTGCCTGCTGCGAGTCTGCATGTTTACGCTCATTGCCTTCGCAATCATCCAGGCGGAGTCTCGCTTCTGGTCATCAATGCAGATGCGAAGGACGCACGATCGGTTTCGGTCCCCACGGCTTCGGAGCGCTACACGCTCACGGCGCAAGAATTGACGGGCAAGCAGGTTGAATTGAATGGGAAGGAATTAAAGCTGGGAACTCATGATGAGCTGCCCGAGTTGAAAGGGTCGACGACTGCTTCGGGTGAAGTGATGTTTGCGCCCGCGAGCATTACATTTCTGGCGCTGCCCGACGCGCATAACCAAAATTGCCAGTAGATGTTTCACACGTAATCCCCACGCAGGAAACGGACGTCCAACGGACAGGTCAAGTTCGATACGACAGAGCCTGGTAAGGAGTGGGGCCGATGAAAATCCGCAACTATTTCCATCTAACGAAAGACGCTTTGCGAATCATCGCTGTCGTGGTATCGATCGCGCTGACGCTGACGTGGTCGGTTGCGGCAGGAATAACGGCAGCGTGCACACAGAGTGCCGCCCCGTTTCGGCCGCAGAACCGAAGCAAGTCTATGTTGCAGCCTGCCCGCAACGAGATGAGGAGACCTCATTTGAAAGATGGCGATCGGTATCAAAATTGGGTCGAGTTCAAGATCGTGGATGGCTTGATGCAGATCATGGAGCGCGCGATTTAGTCGAAGTTACCAGGCTACGGACGATTGGGCAATTAGCGGCTCACGGCATCGAAGGGGAGAAACATCGTAAAGACCGTGCCGCTGTGGCCCTTTTTCTGGCTGCTGCGAAAGCGCAGCGCGCCATGGTGCCGATGCATGATTTCGCTACTGACCCATAGCCCCAGGCCGGTACCGCCAATATCCTTCGTGGTGTAGAAGGGTTCGAAGATTCTGCCGACAGCCGACGCGGGGATGCCGGTGCCGGTGTCAGCGACGGTGATGAAGATTCCTTTCCGGTTGCTGGTCCACTGCGTGCCGGCGCGGCTTCGCAACAGCAGCCGGCCGCCATGCGGCTGCATTACGTCGATAGCGTTGCTCACAAGATTGCTCAGCACCTGGCGAATCTCGCCTTCGAAGCAACGTACGGGCAGCGCGGTGCGCGGGCGCTTTTGAACTTGAATACCGGAATTAACGATGCGGCCTTGAAACAACGAAACGACACTATCGATTAGCTGCTGGCCGGTAATTTCCTGCGGGCTGCTCGACTGCCGATGAAAGCGCAAAGTCTGATTGGCAATGACGGAGACGCGGCGCAGTTCGCGCTCGGCTGACCGGACAAATTCCTTTATGTCCGCGAGGTTCTCGCTATGTTCGGCGAGGAATAACAAGTTTGTGATGGACTCGAGGGGGTTATTGATTTCGTGCGCGATGGATGCCGCGAGGCGGCCCGCCACCGCCAGCTTTTCGCTTTGCATCAGCGCTCGTTCGGCTTTTTTCTGCTGGGTCACTTCGAGCGAGGCGGCGGTTATGGCCTGGACCGTGCCATCGAAACCAACAACCGGATAATAACTTACCGTCCAATAACGGTGCTCGCCGGGACTCGTGACCAATTCTCCTTCGAGGGGAAAGTTGACAACGGGTGTTCCGGCCAGGACCTGGTCGAACAACTCCTTCAGTCCCTCGATGGGAGCCATCTCCGTCAGGGTGCGGCCCACGACCTGTTCCGGCTTCAGACCAAAGAACTCCGCCTGCCTGTTATTGAGACGGAGATAGCGAAAATCTTTGGTATCAAAGAGGGCAAGCCCGATGGGAGCCGTTCTGTAGACGGCCTCAATCTCGGCCCGTTGCCGGTCGGATTCTTCCGACTTCTGTTTCAATGCTTCCTGGGCAACGCGCTCCTGGGTCACGTCCCTGGAAAACGTGACGATTCCATCGGGCGTCGGGTAAACATCGACATGAAGCCATAAATTGAGCGGCTCCGGGGACCGGGCATCGAATCCGCTGGCGATGCCTTCATTCATCGCCCGGGTGTAGTGCTCCGTATAAGGAGAACCCTCATAGCTTGCGCCCGGGAAGGCTTCCCAGAGATTGCGCCCGACAAGTTGCCGGTCCTGGGCGTAGAGTTCAACAGCCTTTGGGTTCAGGTAAGTCAGGGTCCAGTTACGATCCAGGCTGACGACCGCGTCCGTGGTGGCTTCGAGCAATTGACTGAGCCGCCTTGTGAGCCGTTCTTTCTCCTTTTCCGCAGCGCGCCTTTCCTCGATGTTGCGGAAGACGAGTACGATTCCGTTCAACTCGCCGTTGTCGTCGAAGATGGGAGCGCCGCTATCGTCGATGGCGGTCTCTTTGCCATCCTTGGAAATGAGAATCGTGTGGTTCGTCAGAGCGACCGCCGAACCTAAGAACTTCACATTCTCCGCAGGACTTTGCACCGGCTGGCGGGTAGCTTCGTTCACAATGCGGAATATCCCTGCGAGCCGCTTGCCCTTTGCTCCTTTCTCGGACCATCCGGTTAATTGCTCGGCAACAGAATTCATCTGGACCACGCGCGTCTCTGCGTCGGTCACGATCACGGCGTCGCCGATGCTTTTCAGAACGCGCGAGGAACGTGCCTCAGAATTCCGCAGGCTCTGCAGCGCCGCGGTCTCCCGCGTGAGGTCCTGGCAAATGACCAGGACCCCCAGCACAGTCCCGTCCGGAGCCAAAATTGGACTGTAGTTGTAGGTCCACCAGACATCCTGCATGCGTCCGTCGCGGACGATGGGTACGAGGGCGTTTTCGTGGTAGATCGTCTCCCCTTCCATGACGCGGGCCAGATTGGGACCCACGATCTGCCACGCATCGGCCCAGCAATCCTGTGCGGTTTGCCCCAGACCGGAAGGATGCCGCTCGGCCAGGAGAGGCAAAAAAGCATCATTGTAAAGCTGGACCAGGTCCGGGCCCCAAAACACCAGGGATGGAAAGGCGCAGGCAAGCATTGAATTGACGGAGCAGAGGAGGCTTTCAGACCAATGGGCGATCGGCCCGAGAGGGTTCGCGGCCCAGTCGTGAGCCCGGATGAGCCCGGCCATTTGACCACGACCGTGGACGCGGTTCGCGGAACTTGGTTGGGGGTTTGGGGACAAGTTGTTGGACATAAGCCGGGAAGTCGAAACCATCAACAGGTTAGATGAAGAACTTGGCCCAGCCGCGTGAGAAGGACAAGGGAGATTATCGCTAAAACGATTCCTGGGTTGGCAAGAATCCGTGGAAGAAAGGGCTGGATAATGTGCCCACTTCGAGGTGGCGGCAATCGCAACCGCTGACTAGTTCGTTGAGGAATGCGCCGTGGCCTTCCCGGGCAAAAAGGAAAAGAGGTGGCTGCCGATGAGTGAGCGGCCACCTCGGATGCTCTCGAACATCTTTCAACACTTGCTCTCCCGGTCACCGGAAAGGCGACAGGACACTTACACGATCTTCATTTCGTCCGGGTTCCAGTTAACGACCTGGCCACGTTCGATGCTGAGGTTACTTAACAAGGCAGCGCCCGCAGCCCGATAGCCGAAGGTGGCATCTTCAATTACAGGTTGCCGCGAACGGACCGAGGCGAAGAAGTTCTTGAAGTGGTCGTAGCTGTCGCTGTAGCCCTTGGGGATAACGTACTTCTCTTCGCCACCCAGAGTGTCTTTGCCGGAGTGCGGGCCATACTTCTTTTCGTAATTGGCAATGATTTCCTTCTGCATGGCCTCGGGGAAGCTGCCCACCATGTAACCGGGCGCAGTTTCGCGGGGCACGCGGGTGACGGTCACGCCGTCGCCGCCGATCTCCATGGTACCTTCGGACCCGGTAAAGATAAGTCCTTCGCTTTCTTCGCCTCCATCCACAAAGTTCACGCGCAGGCTGAGGTTGAAACCTTCGCGATAATCGAACAGTCCCAGCATCACATCGAGGGCGTCTCGCCCGTCTTTCCAATAACGCAAACCGCCGGTGGCCATGGCGCGGGTGGGTCCGTGAGAGCCGGTGATGAAGTGGGTACCGCTGAAGAGGTGGACGAACAGGTCACCGGCAACGCCGCTTCCGTAGGCTTTCCATTTGCGCCATTGGAAGAAGTGCTCGGCGTTGAAAGGAATCTTGGGAGCCGTACCCAGAAAGCGCGGCCAGTCGCATGTTTCGGTGGAAGCATCCGGCGGCACCGTGTAGTTCCAGGCGCCCAGGGAGGAGTTGCGGTCCCAGCGGGCAGTGACCATGTTGAGCTGGCCGATGGCGCCAGAAGCCAGAAGCTCCTTGGCCTTGATATAAACGAGCGAACTCACGCGCTGGCTGCCGATCTGGAGAATGCGCTTGGTGGAGTGCGATGTCTCGATCATCTCCGGCCCATCCGAGTAAAGATGGATCATGGGCTTCTCGCAGTAAACATCCTTGCCGGCCTTCATGGCGTCCACCGAGGCCTGCTTGTGCCAGTGGTCGGGCGTGCCGATGATGACAGCGTCAATGTCTTTGCGGGCCAGGATTTCGTTGTAGTCGCGGGTGGTAAAAATGTCGTCGCCCCAGACTTCCTTGGCGCGCGCCAGGCGGCCGTTGTAACAATCGGCCACAGCGACCAGTTTCACTCCCGGCACCTGGATGGCATGGTTGGTGTCGCCGCTTCCCTGCCATCCGGCGCCGATGAGCGCGATCTGGATGTGATCGTTGGCGGCGATGGGCTTGCCCGGGTCGGCCTGCGTAAGTTCAGATTCGGCTGCGGCAAGAAGGTGCATGCCAGGCATTAAAGTAGCCGCGGATACTGCTCCGGCAGCGCGTAAAAAGCTCCTGCGATTTAGACCGTGCACAAAGCCCTCCAAATACGGTGGTTGATTGACGCATACAAAGATAGCAGGGGGCGGCGGGTGAGTGCAGGATGCGGCAGCGACAGACCACTCAAAAAACTTCCCGGCGTCGCATGACGCAGGGCGCAGACGAATCTTCATTCCGCACATGGCTGGGCGGGAAACGCGCGGTAAGCGTTGAAAGGTGATGGCAATCACAAATGAACACTTTGAAACAGTGACACCATGTGGTTGCGATAAAAGATCCTCAGGGATTCGTTTTTGTGGATCGCGCCGCCAATCAAACTGAACAGGCGGCTGGAAGATATGAGCCGCCTAGACTCTTCAAAAGAGACGATCCGGGTCGCCGGACAGGAGAACGCCATCCCTTCACTCCTCAGGAGTTCCTCAATGAAGATGGACGCCTCAGCGTTTGTGGCCGAACCCGCCTTGATCAGGGCGCTACAGCAGTACGCTTCGCCGATCGAATGCGATCGGGAGGTAACGCTTTTCAAGCAGGGCGATGCGCCCACCGGACTTTTTATCTTCCACGCCGGACATGTGCGGCTCACAATGCAGTCGCAGGCCGGGGGCCTCATCATGGACATGCCGGCGGCAGAGGACTCGCTACTGGGTTTGCCGGCGTTGATCGGGGGACTGGGCTACAGCCTCACGGCCACGGCAAGCGTCGGTGCCCAGGTAAGCGTTTTGAGCCGCGAAAAACTGGACGAACTCATGCTGAACGACCATTCCGTTTCCATGATGATCCTGCGGGTGCTGGCCGCGGAGGTGCGGACAGCCCGCATGGCCCTGGCGGCCAACTAGGATCGCCGGCAATACGAGGGCGCCCCATGCTTTAGCATCCAGAGTGTGCCCGGACTCGAGACTCAGGTGATGTACGTACGCGGCGTAGGCCCGCGCGTGGCGGAGATGCTGGCCGCCAAAGGGATTCAGACCGCTGAAGACCTGCTCTACCACCTTCCCTTCCGTTATGAGGACCGCCAGAACCCGCGCAGCCTGGACGAGCTGAAGCCGGGAGAAATGGCCAGCGTGATCGCTGAAGTACGCGGTGCGGCGCTGCTGCGTACGCGGCGCATGCCCATTTTCGAGATGACACTGGGGCAGGGGCGGCAACTGGCTCTGAAGTGCATGTGGTTCAATGGCAGCTACCTGCAGGGCAAGTTTCAACCCGGGCAAACAGTAGCCGTCTTCGGCAAGGTAGAGCCCTCCCGTTCAACCAGTAATTTCAAGATGATCCAGCCGCAATTTGAAGTATTGCCTGATGAAGGCGACGACGCGGAAACGCGCTTGCTGGAGGTGGGCCGGATCACGCCGGTTTATGAATCTCTGGGCGGCTCGCGGCTGGCCTCACGCTGGCAGCGCAAGGTCATCTTCAACCTTCTGGAGGGCATGCGCGGGGCGGTGCCGGAGTGCCTGCCGCGTTCGATGCTGGAGCGGCTTGGGCTTCCGGATCGGGAGACGGCTCTGCGGGAGGTGCACTTTCCTCCGGAGGGCACGTCGATGGCCCGATTGCAGGCCTCGGGGACCCGCGCGCACCGGCGCTTGATCTTTGAAGAGCTGTTCTTCCTTGAGCTGGGCCTGGAATTAAAGCGCCGCCGGGTGCGCGAGCGTTTGGGAATCGGCTTCGAAACCAACGACAAGGTGCGCCAGGCAATTCGGGAAGTTTTGCCGTTCCACCCCACGGCTGCGCAGAAGCGGACCCTGGGGGAGATTGTGGCCGACATGCGCCAGCCCAGTCCCATGAGGCGGCTGCTGCAGGGGGACGTGGGCTCAGGCAAGACGATTGTTGCGTTGCAAGCCATGCTGGTGGCCATGGAGAACGGCTACCAGGCGGCTTTGATGGCTCCCACCGAGATCCTGGCGACTCAGCATTTTCTGGCCGCCCGCAAGCTGCTGGAACGATCCAGCCGCAAGTATCGGATCGTCCTGCTGACGGGCTCTCTCGATGAAGACCGAAAGCGCGCCAACCGCGGGCTTATCAGCCGGGGCGAGGCGCAACTGGTGATCGGGACGCACGCCCTGATCGAGGAGAAGGTCGAGTTCGACCGCCTGGGGCTTGTGGTGGTCGACGAGCAGCACCGCTTCGGCGTTCTACAACGCTTCCGGCTGATGAAGAAGCCGAATCAGGCCGAGCCCGACATGCTGGTCATGACCGCCACGCCGATCCCCCGTACCCTGGCGCTGTCCCTTTACGGGGACCTGGACGTGAGCGTACTGGACGAGCTACCGCCAGGACGTACGCCCATTCTGACCCGCCGGGTGCCGGATGAACGCTGCGATGAAGTTTGGGATTTCATTCGCAAGCAGGTTGGCCAGGGCCGCCAGGCGTACATTGTCTACCCGGTGATCGAGGGCAGCAAAGACGATCAGCCAGAACTGGACTTTTACCAGGACGAACCGTCAGCGGCTGCGGAAATGCCCATCCGCAAAGCTCCCCGCAAGGCCAAAGCCGCCGAACTTTTTCCGAAGCCCCCGGAGGAGTCTGCGACGGCCGGCCGCGGCGGTTTGGGACTGAAGTCTGCGGTGGAGATGCATGAGAAGTTGCGCACCGGCCCAATGAGCGGTTTGCGGCTTGGCCTGCTTCACGGGCGGCTCGACGCCGATGAAAAGGAAATCATCATGCGGCGGTTTCAACGCGGGGAAATCGACGTGCTGGTAGCCACCACGGTGATCGAAGTGGGCGTGGATGTGCCGAACGCCACGGTGATGGTCGTCGAGCATGCGGAGCGTTTCGGGCTGGCGCAGTTGCACCAGTTGCGTGGTCGGGTGGGGCGCGGCGCGGCAAAGAGTTACTGCGTTCTAATCACCGGGCGGCGCGTTTCTGAACTGGGTGAGGAGCGCCTGAATGCCATGGTGAGCACCCAGGACGGATTTGAACTGGCAGAATTGGATTTGTCGATGCGCGGTCCGGGAGAGTTTTTCGGGACTAGGCAGGCCGGGCTGCCGGACTTTCGGGTCGCCAACCTGGTGCGCGACCGGGAACTCCTGGAGTTGGCCAAGCAGGAGGCGGCTCGATTTGCCAATTCGGCAGCGGGCGCAGCCGAAGGCACTGAAGCCGAACGCGCCCGTGTCTGGTCAAGGCTCAAAGAAGCATGGCAGCGGCGCTACGGTCTGGTCGAAGCCGGGTAAGAGGGGCTGGCTCAGACATTCCCGGGCAGAGGTGCGGCCGATTTTCTTTCGATAGGAAAGGTCTGGATCTCGAGGTCCACGCTGGCGATTTCCGTGCCGCAATCCCGCTGTTGACTCCGGGTGCACTGGCAAAGCTCGGTGAAACGGATGTGCCCGTATTGGCTCAATTCGATGCCTGCCGCAATGAGAACGCTGTAGATGTCGAGGCAGGCCTGGCGCTCGAATTCGAACAGCATGGTAACGGTTCCGGCATCCGTCGCACCGCGGGTCAGCACCCACCCGCCGCATGCGATGATGCCGCCGGTGAGCGTCTTGACCAGGCGGGAGGGCTCTTCTGCTGAAACAGCCTTCATCTCCAATGCCCATGGAAATGTCTGCGATTGCCCTGTTTCCCGCTGTGCGCTGTTGATCCGCATGTTCGAGTTATCGGATGGGCTCCCTGGAGCATGAAGGCTGTCCCGGAGTCGAACGCCGACTGCCTGCCGTTGGAACACGAGCACGTTGCGGGGGGGCTCACTTCGTTCCACTGGTAACAGGCTGGACCGGGTGAGGGATGCGGGCGTCCCTTAGCTCGTCCAGCCAAGATGATTTATTTTCATAGACATCATGATTGTCGGCACAGGAATCGATCTTATCGAGATCGAGCGCATCCAACACTCAGCGGATCGATACGGCCCAAGATTTCTTGACCGCGTGTTCACCGGCGCGGAGCAGGCTTACTGCCTGCGCAAGCGCAACGCTGCAGAGAGCCTGGCGGCGCGATTCGCGGCTAAGGAAGCAGGAGCTAAAGCCCTGGGTACAGGCATCAGCCGTGGTGTCAGCTGGCTGGAAATTGAAGTGGTGAGGGAACCGGGGGGGCGCCCCGCGCTCGAATTTCATGGGCGCGCCGCGGAGTTTGCAAGGCGCCTGGGCGTCACCCATGCGGCTCTGTCCCTCACTCATACCGGCACTCTTGCCATGGCCAGCGTGGTGCTTGAGAGTGGACGGTAGACGTTCCTCCGTCTGGTATCCTCAAGGCGCGGGCCGGAGATTGAGCAAGTTGCAAGCGGTTCCTCGAGTGGCAAGGCATTTCGGGGGTCGTCCAAGTGGCCGGTTTGTCAGGCGAGCCGCTACTGAGCGTAGGTGGTTTCAACAAACAGCGATTGGAGAACCGCGAGCGTGCCAACCCGGAAAGAGATTCAGTGGTCGCAACTGAAGGTGGGCGCCTTGGTCCTTGTGGCCGTGGCCGTTCTGATCTTTCTTATCTTCCTCATGTCGGGGTCTACCGGCGGAGTTTTTGCGCGCAAGATCGTACTTCGTTCTTATTTTGACAATGCTACGGGCCTGAAGGCGGGCGCACCTGTAACGCTGGAAGGCGTCACCATCGGCAACGTGATCAGGATTCGCGTCGTCCCGGCACGTTCTCCCAAGCCGGTCGAAGTGACCATGCGTATCGGCCACAATGAAGCACGCTTCCTGCACATCGACTCAACGACCGTGATTGCGCAGGCGGGCGTGCTGGGCGATAGCTTCGTCGATATCACCTCGGTGAATGCGACCGGTCCGCCTCCGGAAAACAACGCTGAACTGCGGTCGGTCGTCGCTCCCAGCATCCAGGAAGTGGTGCGCAGCAGCCAGGAAGCGATCAAACAGACCACCATCCTGATGGGAAAGGTCGATACGTTTGTCGACGCGCTCAATTCCAAGAATGGCACTGCCGGCAAGCTCATCAACGATCCCGCTCTTTACGACAAGTTGACCCAGGTCACCACGAACCTGGCCAAGGTCACCAACGCAATCGCGAACGGGAAAGGATCGCTGGGCAAGCTGATCAACGACGACGCGATCTATGAGCGCGCCAATTCCGTTGTGGACCGGCTCAATGCGATAACCGTTGCCCTCGATAAGGGTGAGGGCACAGCCGGCAAGCTGCTGCGCGATGATACGCTCTACAAAAATCTCAATGCCGCGGTCGCCAATACCAATGAACTGGTGGGCAACATCAACGCCGGCAAAGGCGCGTTGGGTAAGCTGGCCAAGGATCCTGAGTTCGCCCGCAAGCTCGATGAGACGGTCACCACCCTCGATGACATGCTGAAAGGCGTTAACGAAGGAAAAGGCTCGCTGGGACAGTTCGTGGTGAATAAATCACTCTATAACCACACGGACCAGACCATGGAACAGGCGCAGCAACTGGTGAAAGCCATCCGCGAGAATCCCAAGAAGTACCTGGTCATTCACCTTAAGCTGTTCTAGAAGCGGTGAACAAGACCAAGTGGAGGGGTTTGGGGAACTTTCAGGGTACCGGGCGCGTTTCTACTCCATCGGAGGTTTCCTTGGTCCCCAGAATGCTCTTCCCCGCAGTAGGGATTTCTTTACTCGCCATCGGCGCCATGAGTCTCCTGCATCACCCGGCTCACGTTGCGGCTGCCACACACTACGCGCCCGCCTACACGGGCAATGGCGACATGATGCCGCCCGCCAACTACCGCGAGTGGATCTATCTCACCACCGGCATGGACATGAGCTATACGGCGAAGAGTGATGGCATGCAGGATCACTCCATGTTTGACAATGTCTTCGTGAATCCCGAGGCCTACCGGAGTTTTCTCGCTACCGGCACCTGGCCGGACAAGACAGTAATGATTCTGGAAGCCCGGGAGGCGCGGAGCAAAGGATCGATCAATCAGCACGGACACTTCCAGGATGGCGGCGTGATGGACCTTGAAGTCCACGTCAAGGATGAGGCGCGCTTCCCGGGCAAGTGGGCGTTCTTTTCTTTCGACGCGCCGGGTAAGAACGGCACGCTGATTCCGCAAGGCGCTCCCTGCTACACCTGCCACCAGGCGCACGCTGCGGTGGATACAACGTTTGTTCAGTTCTATCCCACGCTGTTGCCGATTGCGCGCGACAAGAAGACACTGAGCGCGGAATTCATCAAAGAGACCGCGGAACAAGGGAGCGCGGCAAAGTAAGCACCATTTTGAGTTGGCAAAGACAGGATCAAGACGCGGCGGCGATATTCCGCGATGGCCCCCTGAAGATATGCCAGAACTCGATGAAGCCCTTCAGACGCACGACCTGGAAATAGTCACTGGCGATGAAGTAGAAGAGCGAGACCACCACCCATTCGACGTGGAGAGCGCCGGTACCCACTTCTTCACTGAACGGAATGAGCACCGACGAAAACACCATCGCCACCACTAAGAGGGCCAGCTTGACGATGCCCATCACCAGGTTGATCTCGACCAGCTTGCTGCTGAACGCCTTCCCCAGACGCAGGCTCTGGCCCAACGCGGAGAGGACGGTGCGATCTTCAAGCAGCACCAGCATGGGCGCGATGGTGACCGCCCAGCTCACGAATGCCCACAGCGTAAAGAATCCCAGGGTGAGAAACACGACCCACATGGTGTAACCGACAAGATCAGGTTCAGCGCCGGTTCCCACGTGGGTTGCCGCCACCCATCCAACACAACGAAACCAGCCCCAGCACGTAAGCGCCAACAGCGCGAGGGCGGCAGCCTGCAGGGCAATCATCGCCATGGGACGAAAGGGTATGCGCGGTTCCATGCGCTTGGTCACCAGGTTGCGCCCCAGCCCGGAGATCACGACCCAGGCCACGGCGGCAAGCGGCGCCAGCCATGTCAATTCATGCAATACATGGGGCCGGTAGAGGTCCCACGCGTCCGCCAGGCGCACTGCGGAGACCCACGGATTCTGCGGATCGAGTTTATCGAGGCCGGCACTCTCGGGCGGCAGTTCCACCAGGATGCGCTGCGCCAGCACCCAGCATGCCAACAGGAGCGGCGCCCCGAAGAGCCAGCGCCACGCCACTTCAAGCGCCGTCAGCGACGGACGCGCAAACACCCACCCCATCTGCCCCACGGCGGACTGTGTGCCCCGCACTCGCTCGGCGCTCATGCTACTTGACGACAAGGTTCACCGTCTTGCGCGGAACCACGATGATCTTGACCACCGTTTTGCCCTCAATCCGGGACTTCACCTTTGGATCCGCCAGTGCCGCCGCCTGGATCGCGTCGGGGCCCGCGTCGGAAGGCACGCGTACCACCGACACCAGCTTGCCGTTGATCTGCACTGGTACCTCGAGTTCATCTTCCCGGGTCAGTTCGGGATTGCTGGGCGGCCAGGGCGCGCGAAAGACTGCGCCCTCTCCTCCCAACTCGTCCCATAATTCGGCGGCCAGGTAAGGCGCGAACGGAGCCATCATCAGCACCAGCGTGCGCAGCAATTCGTGTACGACCGGCGCGGGAATTTCTCCCGACGCCAGTTGCGCGTCGACAGCCTGAATCTCATTCACCAACTCCATGATGGCGGCCACGCTGGTGTTGAAGTGCCAGCGTCCTTCGAAATCAAGCGTGATTTTGGCAATAGTCTGGTGCAGTTTGCGCAATAGCTTCAGGCTCGTGCCTGCCGGTGACTCCGCCGCTTGCTCCCCGGCGCTGCGAGCCACGGAGGCATACTTGACCACCAGCCGGTAAACGCGGCCCAAAAAGCGGCTCACCCCGGCCACTCCGTCTTCCTGCCAGTCGAGGTCGCGATCGGGGGGAGCGGCGAACAGAGCATACATGCGGGCCGCATCCGCGCCGAAGCGCGATACCATCTCGTCGGGCGAAACCACGTTGCCCTTCGACTTCGACATCTTGGCGCCGTCCTTGATTACCATGCCCTGCGTGAACAGGCGCCGCGCCGGCTCGTCGTTCGTGATGAGCCCCAGGTCGCGCATCACCTTGGTCCAGAAGCGCGAATAAATCAGGTGCAGAATCGCGTGCTCAACGCCGCCGATGTACTGATCGATCGGAAACCAGTACTGCGCCGCCGCGGGTGCAAACGGCTCGGCAGAATTCTTTGCATCCGTGTAGCGGTAGAAGTACCAGCTCGAGTCCACAAACGTATCCATGGTGTCGGTCTCGCGCCGCGCGGGGCCGCCACACTTGGGACACGTCACGTTGACGAACTCAGGAACTCGTCCGAGAGGCGAACCGCCCTGCTGCGTGATATCGATCTGCTCCGGCAAAAGTACAGGCAACTGGTCGTCCGGCACAGGCACAATCCCGTCGCGCTCGCAGTGAATCATGGGAATCGGAGTGCCCCAGTACCGCTGCCGGCTCACGCCCCAATCCTTCAGCCGGAACGTGATGGTCGCTTCCCCAAAACCCTGGCGGGCGGCCACTTCCCGGAGTTGTTTCTGGGCAGCCTCGCAGCTCAGCCCGCTGAACTCGCCTGAATTCACCAGTACGCCGTCTTCGGATAAATACGGCAGTTCCGGTTCTTCCGCGTTGCTGTCGGCGGGAGCAATCACGCGGCGAACTGGAATCGCATACTTCGTCGCAAATTCAAAATCGCGCGCATCGTGCCCGGGCACGCTCATTATGGCTCCGGTGCCGTAATCGAGCAGCACGTAGTTCGCCACCCAGATGGGCACCCGTTCACCGTTGAAGGGATTGATGGCGAAGTGGCCGGTGGGCACGCCATGCTTGTCGATCGCGCCGACATCCCCCGCTTCGCGCGCCTTCTTCTGCTCTTCGAGCAGTTCGTTCACCTGCTTCTTCAAGCCGGCATCGGCCGCCGCCAGGGCGGTGACCAACGGATGCTCCGGGGCCAGTTGCACGCTGGTGGCGCCGAAGATCGTATCCACGCGGGTGGTAAAGACCCGCACCTTTTCGGAACGATTCTCCACGCCGAATTCAACTTCGGTGCCTTCGCTGCGGCCGATCCAGTTGCGCTGCATGGTGCGCACCTTTTCAGGCCAGCCGTCGAGCTTGTCCAATCCATCAAGCAGTTCCTGCGCGTACGCGGTGATGCGCAGAAACCACTGCACCAGGTCGCGCTGCTCCACGATCGTGTCTTCGTGACGCCAGCAGCGTCCATCGATCACTTGCTCGTTGGCCAGCACCGTGGCGCAATCCGGACACCAGTTGACCTTGCTCTTTTTGCGATAAGCCAGGCCGCGCTCGTACATGCGCAGAAAGAACCACTGGTTCCAGCGATAGTAGTCAGGCAGGCAGGTCGTAACTTCACGCGACCAGTCGAACCCCATGCCCAGGCGCTCGAACTGCCGCTTCATACCGGCGATGTTCGACAACGTCCACTGGCGCGGCGGCGTATTGTTTTTAAGCGCTGCGTTCTCGGCCGGCAAGCCAAACGCGTCCCACCCCATGGGGTGCAGCACGTTGTAGCCGCGCATCCACATATGGCGCGCCAGCGCGTCGCCGATGGCGTAGTTGCGCACGTGGCCCATGTGCAGTTGGCCGCTGGGATAGGGCAGCATCTCAAGCACGTAGTACTTGGGCCTGCCGCTGTCAAATGCATCTGCCGCATACAGGGTCGGGTCCGCAGCCCAGCGCTGCTGCCACTTCGGCTCAATCACCGACGGGTCATATCGAATTTCCTTGTCTTCCGCCATAAACTCTTAGTGTAAATGGCGCAATCGCCTGAATTCATCCGGTCGGCTCTGACGCCCCGCCGTGATCACCCGATCAGTGCCAGATATCGCCATCTGTACTACCGTCGCTTCACCAGGCTTTTCAACACCCGCACGTTGCTCTCCTCGTTGCCGTCGTCGTCCACCGGCGTCTCCGCAATGAAGGCGCAGTGATCGAAGCGCTTATCGTTCAGCAATCGGCGAAACGGCTCGTTGCCGATCGTGCCCTGCCCGATGTGCTGGTGGCGATCCAGTTTCGATCCGCACGCCGCCTTGGCATCGTTGCAATGCCAAACCCGCACCGCCTCGAATCCGATCGTCGCCGCGATCTGCGCCATGGTCTGTTCGTAGCCCCTCGCAGTCACGATGTCGTAGCCGGCGACATGCGTATGACACGTGTCGAGACACACGGCGACCGGCACATGATCGCGTAATTGCGCGACCAGTTCCGCCACCTGGTCGAAATTCCCGCCGAGCGAAAACTCCGAACCGGCCGTGTTCTCGATCAGCACCGTAAAGTTGGCAGCCTGCCATGGCAGTCCGTCAATCGCCCTGGAGATGGAATCCGCCGCATGCACCAGGCCTTCCTGACGCGTAAGCCCTTTCCACGAGCCCGGATGCAGTACGAGGTATTCGGCGCCCAGCACCAGCGCGCGTTCCATCTCGCCGCGGAAGCACGCCACGCTGTTCTGGCGCACAGTCTCGGTCTGGCTGCACACATTGAGCAGGTAGCTGGCATGAATCACCAGCGGACCGATGTCGTGCGCGGCGCGCAGTTCGCGCATGCGATCGGCCTGCGCTGGATCAATCGCAGCGGGCCGCCACATGCGCGGACTGGAAGAGAAAATCTGAAAGGTGTTGGCGCCCATTTCCCGCGCCCGCATAGCGGCATTCGAGGGCCCGCCCGCTGTGCCCAGGTGCACGCCGATGCGCTTGGTCATGAGGACAGTTTATCGGACCCGGGGACCTGCGCCTGGCTACGTCCAGGCCGAAAACCAAATGGGGAACGTCGGCAGCAGGCTCAAAGATCGGGGATCGGCGCGGGCCGCCACTTACTTCCCCACGGCGATGGTTTCGGTCCCATGACAAAATGCAGCGTCGCTCCCGATTGAATCTGTTCCCACGTAATCACTGGACTATCGAGCGGCCGGTTATCGATGGTTGCCGATTGAATGTAAACATTGGTCTCCGAGTTGTTCTCTGTCTCGACCCGGAAAGTCTTGCCGTTGGCCAACTTCAAACTCATGCTTCCATAGAGCGGGCTGCCGATCATGTAATCGCCGCTGGCCGGATTCACAGGATACAAGCCCATCGCCGCGAACAAGAGCCAAGCCGACATCTGCCCGCAATCGTCATCCCCATCCAGGCCTCCGGCGTCATAGCCGTATTCTTTGGCGGCAATCTGGCGCACCTTGGCCTGGGTCTTCCATGGCTGCCCGCCAAAATCGTAGAGGTACGCATAATGATGGCTTGGCTCATTGCTATGCACGTTGTGGCCGCCGCTGAAATGCTGGTCGAGTTTGGCGTCATACGCTTCCGCGCCGCCCATCAACTGCAGCAAACCGGCCTGGTCGTGCAGCGGCGACCACGTGTACACCCACGCATCGCCTTCGGTCCATCCGGAGATCGAGCGGTTGCCCGGCGTGTCGCGCGATTCACCTAGCGGAGCCCACTTGCCGTCGGACGTCTTGCCATTCATCAAGCCGACCGCTGGATTGAATAAATTGCGATCGTTCAAGGAGCGATGCAGAAAGAAGCGGTAGTCCTTATCACGCCCCAATGCCTTCGCCACCTGGGCCACGCACCAGTCGTCATAACTATCCTCCAGCGTGCTCGAGGCGGCCTCATCGGTCTTATCTGTCGGGACATACCCGAGTTGTTTGTAATAGGTCAGTCCCGCGCGCGCCTCGTAGGGAGTGTGCTCTTCGCGATCGAGCCACCGCCGCGTGGTGTCTCCATCCGGCGGCGTCATCGCATCCTTGTAGACTGCCTGCCACGCAAGCTCGCGATCGAAACCGTGAAATCCCTTGCGCACGGCTTCGCTCACAAGAGAATCCGCGTGGGTTGCAATCATGATGTTGGTATAGCCGGGGTTCGGCCACTTCGGCATCCACCCGCCTTCCTTGTAGTTCTGCAGCAGCGCCGTGATCATGCCATCCACGCGCTCGGGTGCAAGCAGCGTCAGCAAGCTGTTCTCTGCGCGAAACGTATCCCAGATCGAATAGGCCGTGTAACTTTCGCCCTCGTGAACCTGATCGTCGAAAGCACTGTAGTAGCGGCCGCCTTCCGAGAAAATTCGCGGATAGAGCAGCGCATGATAAAGCGCGGTATAGAGTCGCGTCTTCTCTTTCTCTGTAGCGCCCTCGACCTGCAAGCGACCCAACTTCTCATTCCATGCGGCGCGCAGGCGCTGTCTCACTGCGTCAAAGTCCCACTCAGGAATTTCTTTCTTGAGATTTTCGCGCGCTTGCTCGATGCTCAGAAACGAAGTGCCTACCCGGACCTCGACGGTTTCGCCCGGCGTGAACTCCGCATAGGCGCCGCGGCTCGACTCCGTTTCTCCTGCTTCCATTCCATACGTCTTTGCATCGTTTGGAACCCGCCGGAACTGGATTACAAAATAGCCTTTGAAGTTCGGGAGTCTGCTAGGCCCCAGGTGCGCATCCATGCGGTGCGGGTTATATCCAGTGATCTCTCCAGATTGCGCATCGACGGCGGCATAGCCGGACACGCCGGGCCGCGATATCTCCACCAGCACCCGCGCCACGCCGCTCTTCGGAAACCGAAACCGGAACAGCGCGCACCGCTCGGTCGCCGTCATCTCGGCTCCGATGCTGCCTTCGCCAGCATCGAGAGACACAGCGTAATAGTCGGGCCGGGCCGTCTCCGTGCTGTGCTTGAAAGGCAACTTCCGGCTTTCCGGTGTCGTGCGCAAAGCGCCGGTCTGCGGCATGATCGTCACATAGCCGTAGTCTCCCATCCAGATCGCCGGTTGATGCGTGCCGATGAAGCCGGAGATGGCTCCATCGGCATAGTTATACGAAGTAATGCTGATCTTGTTCTGTCTTGTCTGCGGTGTCCAGTCCGTCATGCCAAACGGGGGAGTGACAAACGGCATGGTGCCGCCATAACCGATCGTGCTCTCCTGCGTCCCAATCAGCGGATTAACGAAGGAGACTGCATCGCGATCCATCGAGTACATCACGGAGGACGACATCCATACGGCGCCCAAACAAATTGCAAGCTTAAGCATGAGGGCCAGTATAGTGATCCGTCAGTTGCCCTCGCAACGGGATGACTGTCCCCGGTCGATTAGTCCCGAAAACGCCGCGCATCGCGCTGGGCGATCGTGAAGTAACTTGAGAGATACCAAAAAGCCAGCCGCCAGGTTCCTGCGTGCGAATCATCCCGCCATGCGGCGCGCCATTTCCTTCTTGACTGCATTCATCTCAGCATCGGGTCCGGGTGCACACACCAGCTCCACGAAGTCGCTCCACCGCAAAATGGTAAGATTCCGCGCCAAGCGTTCTAGCGTTCCAGGATCACGATGCGGCAAGTCGCGGCAGAGCAGATGGGGCTCGTTCTTATAGCTCCGCATGAGTTGAACGTAGGCGCGCGACGGCTCCTCATCGCGCACCATCATCCAGAACATCGGAACTCGCTCTTCCGCCTTGTCAATCACGCAATCGATGTTGCGCGCAATCTGATTGCGTGCCGGATCGTAGGAAGTGTTCATCGAAATATCTGACCCCAGCTTTGCTTCGATGAACAACAAAAAGTCGTCATGTTCGAGAGCAATGTCGATCTCTGAGGAACCTTCGACAGGGTCGGCTAATCTGGCTCGCGCGACATGCCCTGGTATCGAGGAAGCGATCATTCGCTCCCGGCTGCGAGCCTCATAGAGCGGGGGACTGCAAACGGAAACCCATAGATTGGCCGCCGGCAATGATCGGTCATCGAACGGAAAATTCAGATCGCTATTGCGGCGCCGCGCAGCGCTTACCAAATGGCCAAACCACCCGGAAGGATATTGGGCACGAAGGATCTGAAAGAAATTCCAAGTCACCCAGTCTTCGCTGTTGGGGGAGTGCAGAATGCGCTCCATGTCTTGCGCCTTGCGTCCCTTGGGTGATTCCTTCAGTTGCTCAGGGTTCAATATTGGCATGTTTTGGTCAGGTGGAGGAACTACCTTCACCGTCAACGGTATTTCCGCAACTGGCTCTACTTGTGCTCGTGGCGGAGCGATTGCTACGTCCACTCCATAACGCCGGTTGCATTCTTCAGTGTATTTGTGCCAAAAGGCGAGGTCTTCCGTTGAGTGCGTCGGCGCATCGAACGAGTGCCGCGCCTTGTCGTGAATTTCATCCCCACTCAAAAGAAAATCGGAGGGACCGTATTTTTTTACCCAGTTCCGGATCGAATAATCGCGAATGCTCCAGCTCGATCCGCCGTTTCCCTTTTCGTAGAAAAAGACGAATGACTTGGGGTTTACCTCCGGAATCAGGATCATTTGCCGTTTCTTCATGCCGGTATTCTCCTTGCGAATGTCCGACCATTCGGTGGTTCATCGTTGTTGGGCCCGCCAGCAAAAGCTTCTTATGAGTGGCGACGCCACGGAATCTTACCTTTGACTGTCAATATTTTGTTGAGGTCAATACTACGCCACTCACGCGATCTGGAGATCTGATTTTGCGTAAAGCTCAAAGAAAAAGCCGGCGGCCACATTGGCCGCCGGCGGAGAAAATACTTCATAAAGTCTAGTCGTCGTCATCCTTCGTGGCCTTCTTATGCCGCACCATCAGCATGGCCGGTACCGGCGCATCGCCCTTCGCATCCTTCCACAGAATGACGTTCAGCTTCTGCGTGTCGGCCCGGTCGGCATGGCGAAAGTCCATCTTCATGCTCTCCGCGGCGCCCGGCGCGGTCTTCGGATTCGCAGCATAAATGAGGTTGTTGTCCCGGTTCATGAAGTCCGCCGTGTACGCAGGCTGGTCGCCGGGTCCTGTGAACAATGTTGAGATCAAGGAGCACAACGCATCATTGTTGTTCATGGGCGGCAGGCCAAGCAGCGTCTCCATGGTGCGCAGAACGCTGACCGTCGAGTAGAAGCGGCTGTCGACAAATGTGCCATCGTCCTTGCCGTGCGGCGCATACTTGCTGACCACTAGCGCGATGCTGCGATGCGCATCGACATGATCGGCGCCCGCCTGGGCATCGTCTTCAAGAATGAAGAACGCCGTATCATCCCAGAACGGCGAATGTGAAACGGCCTCAACGGCACGGCCTACGGCGAGATCGTTGTCGGCCACGGACGATTTGGGTGTTGGACCGCCGGGCCGCGTGCCTGCGGTGTGATCGTTGGGCAGGCGCAGCATGATGAAGTTCGGCATGGAGTCCTTGCCCTGCTGCTTGTCGGCAATCCACTGCTTCAGATGGCGCTCAAAGATATCGACGCGAATCTGGTCGGGAATGGCCAGGTTGAAATCCGGCGCCTCGGCGGCGAAGTGACCCACCAGTTGCGGCTTGGTCGCGATATTCACAGCAATGCGCGGAATGGGCCACGGCCATTTGTTCGTGCCCCCGCCCCACTCCTCAGGCAGCGCAGCGCCCGGTGCGATTGTCGGCTCGGCACAGACCTGTCCCGCCAGCATCGGCCCTTGCTGTGGATTGACAGGCAAATGCTTCGCTTGCGGCTCATCGCAAAACGTGCTGGCAATGAACTCGCCGAAGTGGTAATACGTCTTTCCGTGGGCCGCGAGATCGCCCCACAGGTACCCGCTCTGCGGCTCGTTGACATCGGGAATCCTCTGCAGCAACGGATAGCCATCGGCTACCACGCCTTCAAAATCATAAGTATGCTCGCTGCCTCGATACGACTGCTGCCAGCCCTTCTCCAGGTAGTCCGTGCCGATAGCTGCATTCGACCACACGTGCCCGTCGCCAGAAACTTCTCCCGAGTCATAAAAGTTGTCGAGCACGCCGAACTGCAGCGCGAGCTTATGCAAATTGGGCGTGATATCCGCGCCGAACATCGTCAGGCTCACATCGCCATTGCCGACAGCTTTGCCGTCCTTCTTCAAATCGCCAAAGACCTGATCGTAGGTGCGGTTTTCCTTGATGATGTAGATGACATGCTTGATGCGATCATGAGCGCCGTTGGCAAATGTGACCTTCTCCGCCGCCGCTTTCATGCGATTCGACTGCATCACCACACCGGTCCACTGGGGCAGATTCTTTTCAATGTCCGACGTTTCGAGCGAGGCCAGCGAACCGTGCAGCAGAGTTGCGATATAGGTATGCGGTGATCCTTCGTGGCGCGCCTCCATCGCCGGCGTCACGCCCTGCGGCATGTTATTGGGCCCCGTTCCCTTCCCCTTAGCCGTAGCGACATACAACTTGCCCCCATTGGCTGAAGGAATAAACGCCAGCGTCATCGGCATCCAGTCCGTGGGAACGAAACCGCTGGGCTCCACCATGCCCTGCTTCGCGCTTTTGACATTCAGCTTGCGCGTATCGATCACCGCGATCGCATCGCTCGCCATGTTGGCAACGTAGAGCCGTGTCCCGTCCGCGTTGGTCGCCAGCGCTACAGGCTCCGCGCCAAAGTAGCTCTGTCCCGGCAGCCGCGCATCAAAGTAACCCTTCACCGCGAACTGCCCGGCGCTCACATTCACCGCGGCCACCGCATCCCGATTGGCCAGCGCGACGTACAGCGTCTTGCCGTCCGGCGAAAATTCAAACGCGCACGGATGCGTACCCGGCAGCGTCGCACTGGACGGCTTCAGCAACGCCAGCTTCCGTCCCACCGTTCCATGCCCCAGGTCCAGTTCCACAATCTCCGACGCATTCCACAACGCTGCATAGGCTCGCTGCCCATCCTGGCTCAACGCCAGCGCAACGGGATACATCGAAGGCACCGCATCGTTCTCCGCCAGATCGAATTTCTTCTCAACCGCGCCGCTGGATGGATCCACCAGCAGCACATCGTCGGTCAGATTCTCCGCCACCAGCAGCTTCTCCGCACCGGCCGCGCCCACCACCGCAATGGCCGCCGGATAGGGCACGCCTTTGTCTCCATCCACGCTGCCGATCAGCTTCGTCTTCCTGCCTTCCGCCAGTTGATCGAGCGGCAGTTGAATCAACCGCTCCGGCGCAATCTTCCCATCAGCGAAGCTGTACACCACGATGCCGCTGCCGGTTGAACCCTTCACATCTCCGGTCGGGTTGGTCAGCGACGTCATGCTCGCGTAGATATGGTGTCCATCCCTGCTGAAGGCCAGGCCCGAATATAGCGTCTGCTTGGCCTTGCGCGTCTCGGTACGATCATCCGGAAAATCCGCCACTGCGCCCGTCTGCGTATCCAGCACCGCCAGCGACTGCTCGTACTGCGACTCGAACGTTCCATACCCCGCGTTGATGGTCACCACATAGCGCTTGTCCGGAGACACCGCCATCGACATCGGCAGGCTATTCAGCCGCTGTGGATGCCCCGGAATCTCTTCGATCAGCTGTTTGCTCGTGGGCAGGTCGATGGTCTGCGCGCGCAGCGAAACAGACCCAAATACAGCAACCGACAAAGTGGTCGTCACCAGGACCCTGATATGCATGTTCCCACCCTAACAAATCAGGCGCCCGACTGCGTTAACGTCGTGTAACCGGACAACTTCGCCTGCCCTTCAACAAGCCGGCCCCGCGCCTGGCCTGCGATAATCTCGCCATGCGTACGGTCTATACGGCCGAGAGGCTCTGGGACGGAACCCGCCTCCTCGACCATCCCCTGCTCGTTGTCGAAGATGGGCACATTGCCTCCATCGAATCCCGCGCCGCCGCCGACACCCCGGCCAAATCCTCGCGGCATTTCAGCGCGGCCACTCTCGGTCCCGCCTTTTTCGACGTCCACATCCACGGAGCGGCCGGCCACGACGTCATGGAAGCTACCCCGCAGGCCCTCCACACCGTGGGCAAATTTCTCGCGTCCCGCGGCAACGGCGCCTTTCTGGCCACTACAGTGACCGCCTCCCTCGACACCACCCTTCGTTCCGTCGCGGGCCTCGCCAAGCTTATCGCGCAACCCGCGGAGGAAGGCGTTGCCCACCCCATCGGCATTCACCTCGAAGGCCCGTTTCTGTCCCACGCCAAGCGCGGCGTCCATCCTCCCGATCTTCTGCTCGCGCCGGACATCGCCGTCTTCAACCGAATCTTCGACGCCGCCGAGGGCCACGTCCGCCTTATGACGCTGGCCCCTGAACTTCCCGGCGCCCCCGAGCTCGCTGCCCAGGCCACCGCCCGCGGCGTGCGTGTCTCTGTTGGCCACTCGAATGCGACTGCGGAAGAAACCCGCCGCGCCATTGCCGCAGGAGCTACCAGCGCCACGCATACGTTCAACGCCATGCGCCCGCTCGATCATCGCGAGCCCGGCATTCTCGGCACCGTCCTCACCAACGATTCGCTCTACGCCGAGCTGATCTGTGACGGCATTCACACCGCTCCCGAGATGGTGCGGCTCTGGTGGAAAGCCAAGGGCCCGGAACGTGCAATCCTGGTTACCGACGCCATGAGCGCCGCAGGCATGCCCGACGGCGAATATCACCTGGGCGGCTTTGCGGTCCAGGTAGCCAACGGCCGGGCCATGGCCAACAGTGTGCTCTCCGGCAGTGTACTGACGCTTGACCGGGCCCTTCAGAATTTTGTTGAAATGACCGGGGCAACCGTCGACCAGGGTCTGCGCCTTCTTACCGCGAACCCGGCGGCCATGACCGGATTCAGCGACCGCGCCGGTGCCTTGAAAGTCGGCGGTCCCGCAAATTTCGTTGCCGTCGACGCAGCCGGAAAACTGGTCGGCTCCGTGGTAGGCGGCGTAGCGGGAATTTAACGCCTCGATTTTAGACCTGGGAAAAACTCCAACGACGGGTCGGCCAAGGAACGGTCAAAACTCCACCGGGTGCCGGGTGCCGCAGGTCTCGCTTTTGAGACCTGGGAAACCGCTAATCCCCCCCGCCCATGGATCCCTAAACCATCAAGACGCCACCGGGTGCCGGGTGCCCCAGGTCTCGTTTTTGAGACCTGGGAAACCACAAATCCCACCCGTCTATCGGTCCCGGAACCATCAAGACTCCACGAGGTGCCGGGTGCCCCAGGTCTCGTTTTTGAGACCTGGAAAACCACTAATCCCACCCGTCCATCGGTCCCAGAACCATCAAGTCTCCATCGGGCGCCGGGTGCCCCAGGTCTCGCTTTTGAGACCTGGGAAACCGCTAATCCCACCCGTCCATGGGTCCCTGAACCATCACGACTCCGCCAGCCGTTGCGCCCGCCACACCGCGCCCTCAATCCCCGCCACCTCGGTAGGCAAAACCGGCATCTCCGGCGCGGCCGCTTTCAGCCCGGCAAAAAACGCTTCCCGGACCAGCCGCGATTTCCCGATCACGCTCCCGATCCACGCAACGGGAACCTCAACTGTCAGATGATGTTTCCGTCGTAACTTGGTGCGAACTAGAAGCACCGACTCGACCAGGTCTGCCGCAGCCTGCTTCAAAACACCCAACGCAACGGGATCGCCTTCTTCGGCCAGGCGGTCGATCTCGGGCGCCAGGGCGGCGAAGTCCGGGCTCGGCGTACCGTCGCCCAGGTTTACCAATTCATCCAGGGTGGCGGTTCCCCATGCGCACCCCACCACGTCCAGGATGCGGGTTGGCTCCTCGCGGTCATGCGCCTTCAGCGCGTGGCGCACCGCATGCAGCCCGATCCAGTACCCGGACCCTTCGTCGCCCAGACGGGAGCTCCATCCGCCCGCACTTTCGCGCCCCCCATTCGGAGCGCGTCCAATGCAGTTCGTGCCCGTGCCCGCGATCTGAAGGATTCCCGGGCCGCCTCGGAACGCACCGTCAAGGGCAATAACTTCGTCCCCGACGACCTCCGATCGCTCGATCCGGAAATCCCCAAATACGGCCTTGATCCACTCTGGAACTCCGGGCATCGTGGCGCTCGCCACGCCCGCCGAGGCGGCTTGAACTCCATCGATACCGGCTTGCGCGTAGACCTCGGTGAGCAGTGCCCGCAGGTGCTCTTCGGCGGCCTCTACACCCACTCGCAACCGCTTGATGGAGCCGTTCTCCGCGAAAGCAAGCACATGGTCTCCCCTGACGATTGAAGCCCGTGTCCGCGTTCCTCCGCCGTCAATCCCCAGAACTACTCCGCTCATCGCTTTCACTGCTCCATTCATTGCTGGGTCGCCGGCGGGGGGGCGGCTTCGCCACCACCGTCACGCAAGGTTCCCGCCAGAACATTGAGACTGCCGTCGGTCTTGGCCGGGATGAGACCTAGTATATGGGCCATCCATGGGTACAGGTTTACGTTTTCAAATGGCGCCACTGTTTTTCCAGCGACGATGTCTGGACCGGCGGCAAAGAAACTTGCCTTCATCTGGAAAATCTTGTTGGGATCAAAGCCGTGCATGCCGGGAATGGGCGGTGGGTCCGGCTTGCCCGCCGGCGGCTCGTGGGCCCGGATCGCATAAGGACCGGTGGCAACTACCACCGGATCGCCCGTGCGCGGGTTCTGGTTATAGTTCAATCCCGCGGGCACGTCCTTGCGCCGGTACACAGTAAATTGCGACGACGCTTTCTTAAGTTCGTTGTAGACCCGGACCCGATCGTCCTCGGTCTTCCCATATAACAGTACGCCCGCGCTCTCAAAGCCGCTCAGGTCGGCAAACTTGTCCAGCGTGATCCAGGGACCCTCTTCCTTCACCATGCCATGATCGCTGATAACCACCAGGTCGATGGGCAGCCCGGTCGCATCCAGCGCCGCCTTCAGTTTGCCTACCAGTCCATCCACCTTTTTGACCGCTGCCCGCGTCTCGGGGGCGTCGGGCCCGTACTCATGGCCTTCATGGTCGGGCTCGTCGTAATAGATGGTGATGAAGTGCGGCCGGCTCTCCGGCGGAAGGCGCAGCAACGCGACCGCGTCGTCGGTCCGCGCCTGTTGCACGGCGTCTGTTGCCTCGGTCTTCGCATCGAAGCGCGCATACCAGGTTGGTCGGTGGCCGGCAATCTCCGCCTCCGAGCCGGGCCAGAACAGGCAGGCCGTGCGCATTCCCTGGCTCTCGGCCAGGCTCCACAGCGGCACCCCCGAATACCAGCTTCCGTCCGTCACCGCTTTCACATCGCCGATGCCGTAGCGCGCCTGCCTGGTCTCGTCGTAGAAGTTGTTCGCCACCAGTCCGTGATGCTCAGGATAGAGGCCCGTCACGATGGTGAAATGATTGGGAAATGTCAGCGAGGGAAAACTCGGCAGCATGCCTTCCGGCGCCCACGCTCCCTTGCGGCCCAGAGCCAGCAGGTGGGTGGCGCCGTCCCGCTTGGCGTAATCCCACCGGAAGCCGTCCAGCGAAACCAGCACCACGTAATGCGCCTGTTGCGCAGCCGCGGAGTTGGCGCCATTGTCAACATGCGTGAGCGGCAGGTCCGCACTGAGTTTTGGTTCCTGCCCGCGCAACGGCTGCAGGCCCAGGGCCAGCGCCAGGGCAAGAATGAACCAGCGCCCATGTGTCCGAAATTGCATGTGCACCACCCCCGGACCAGCTTATCGTACGCCCTTGCCTTAAGCAGTGACGGGTGCGCCGGGGCCTCTCTCGATTACCACCTTGAAACCGGGTGGAACTCAACCTTTATATTGATATCGGTGACTAACAACCATGTCCAAGCGTGAATTCCAGACCGAAGTTAATCAACTCCTGCAGTTGATCGTCCATTCCCTCTACTCGCATCCTGAGATTTTTCTGCGCGAACTTATCTCCAATTCCTCCGACGCCCTCGACAAGCTGCGTCACCTGACCCTTGTCGACGACGCGTACAAATCGCTTCCCTTCACTCCCCGCATCGATCTCGAACTCGACGAAGCCAAAAAGACCCTCACTATCGCCGACACCGGCATCGGCATGAACGAAGAAGACCTGGTGTCCAATCTCGGAACCATCGCCCGCTCCGGCACCAAGAACTTCCTCTCCCAGCTCTCCGGCGACGCCCGCAAAGATTCCAACCTCATCGGCCAGTTCGGCGTCGGCTTCTACAGCGTCTTCATGGTTGCGGACAAGGTGGAAGTCACTTCCCGCAAGGCCGGTGAAGAAAAGGCGTGGCGCTGGATCAGCGATGGCCAGACTGGATTCGAACTCGAGCCCGCCGAGCGCGATGTTGCCGGCACTACCGTTCTTATTCATTTCAACGACGAAGGCTCGCAATACGCGAACAGCTGGCGCCTGCAGGAGATCGTCAAAAAATATTCCAATCACATCGCCTTCCCCATCTTCCTTACCTATGACAAAAGTGAGTGGAACGAGGCCGAGAAGAAGTCCATCAAGTCGCGCGTCACGGAACAGGTGAACGCCGCCAGTGCCCTGTGGCGCCGCCCCAAGAGCGAGCTCAAAGACGAAGATTACAAGGAACTCTACAAGTCCATCTCCGGCGATTGGGAAGATCCGCTCTTCTGGTTTCACACCAGGGCTGAGGGCAACATGGAATACACCACCTTGTTCTATGTTCCCGCCAAGGCTCCTCTCGATCTCTATCAAGCCGATTACAAGGGCGGCGTCAAGCTCTATGTGAAGCGCGTCTTCATCATGGACGACTCCAAGGACCTTCTGCCGCAATACCTCCGCTTCATTCGCGGCATCATCGACAGCGAAGACCTTCCCCTCAACGTCAGCCGCGAAATCCTGCAGCAGAATCGCATCCTTACCACCATCCGCGCTGCCAGCGTAAAAAAGATCCTGTCCGAGCTAAAGAACATCGCAACCAATCAGCCCGAGCTGTATGCGAAGTTCATCGCCGAGTACAACCGCCCGCTGAAAGAAGGTCTCTACGGCGACTTCGCCAACCGCGAGGCCCTGCTCGACCTGATCCGCTTCAAGTCCACCAAGGTTGAAGGCGTCACCAGCCTGGCCGACGTCAAGTCGCGCATGAAAGAAGGCCAGAAAAGCATTTACTACATCACCGGCGGCGGCGAATCCCTGCTGCGCACCTCGCCGTTGCTCGAGATCTACAAGAAGAAGGACCTCGAAGTTCTCATCCTCGATGATGAAATCGATGAGATCGTCTTCTCCGGCATCGACAAATATGGTGACATCGATCTGAAGTCGGTCAACAAGAGTTCCACCAGCGAAGACATCAAGGACGAAGCCGAGCCCGACAAGGCCGAAGCCCTCAAGCCTCTCCTCGATAAGATCAAGGCGATTCTAGGCGACCGCGTGAAAGATGTCCGCGCCTCCGTGCGCCTTGCCGACAGTCCCTCCGTCATCGTCTCCGACGAAGAAGAACCGTCCATGAAAATGCAGCAGATGCTGCGCGCCATGGGACAGAAAGACATTCCCGCCCTTAAGCCCACGCTCGAAATCAATCCCGATCACGAAATCGTGAAGAAGCTCCTGGCGCGGCCCGACGACGAGGTCGCCAAAGACGCCTCCTGGCTTCTCCTCGACCAGGCTCTCCTGTTGGAAGGCGTTCCGTTGGAAGACCCCGCCGCTTTCGTCCGGCGCCTCAACCACATGATGTCTCTGTCCATCTAGCCAACGACGGGTGCCCCACCCTCGCGACGTCTTCGTTTTTGTCTTTAGGGTGGGCGGCCCCAAACCTCAACGTTGTTGTTCTTGCTTTTGATGTTGCGCTTCTTCTTCTGATTTTCAACCCATCACCTCTCGCTACGAATTCAACTTCTCAGAAATCATCCCGATCATTCGAGGGTCAAATGTTGATTGCTAAAGCTGGTTTCCTGCATCACGTCACTCGCAAGAGCTTTATTCTTTCACTGCCGCTTCTTGTCGCCCTTCCTCTACGCGCCGAAAACGCAAAGCTCAACCTGATTCCCTTACCGAAATCCGTCCAGATCGGAACAGGCTCTCTGAACCTCGGCACCCATTTCAGCACAGGCTTCGCGGGCCCGCACGACGCCCGCCTCGACGCAGCCCTCGATCGCACTCTCATGCGCCTCGATCGCCAATGTGGCGAAATCCGCCGCTCCCAATACACCGCCGGTACGACGGCTTCTCCATTACTCACCCTCAAGGTCGCCGGCCCCGGCGCTGCCATTCAAGGCGTCGATGAAGATGAAAGCTACCAGCTACAAATCTCCGCCACCCAGGCCACCATCTCCGCGGCCACCGATGTCGGCGCCATGCACGCCATGGAAACCTTTCTGCAGCTTGTCTCGCAAGACACCGGCTCCTGCACCGTTCCCGTCGTCACCATCGACGACGCCCCCCGCTTTCGCTGGCGTGGATTCATGATTGACGTCAGCCGCCACTTCGAGCCCGTCTCCGTCATCGAGCGCACCCTCGACGGCATGGCCGTCGCCAAGCTCAACGTCTTCCACTGGCACCTCAGCGACGACCAGGGCTTCCGCGCCGAAAGTAAGAAATATCCTCGCTTCACCGAGGTGGCCTCTTCCGGCCAGTTCTACACGCAAGACCAGATGCGCGAGGTCGTGGCCTATGCCCGCGCCCGCGGCATTCGCGTCGTTCCTGAATTCGACATGCCCGGCCACACCTCTAGCTGGATCGTCGCCTATCCCGAATACGGCTCCGGCGAAGACATCAAGCAACTCCCCACCGTCTTCGGAATCCCCCACGCCGAACTCGATCCCAGCAACGAAAAAACCTATAAGTTCATCGACACCTTCGTTGGGGAAATGTCTGAGATCTTTCCCGACGTCTACTTTCACATCGGCGGCGACGAAACCGCCGGCAAAGGCTGGCTCGACAATCCCCGCATCGCCGCCTTCATGCAGAAGAAAGGTTTCAAGGATCCGCCTGCACTCCAGGCTTACTTCAACCAGCGCCTCCTCCCTATCCTCAAAAAACATGGCAAGAAAATGATCGGCTGGGATGAGATCCTCAATCCCGATCTGCCCAAAGACATCATGATTCAAAGCTGGCGCGGCGAAGCCTCTCTGGCCGACGGCGCCACCAAGGGCTACCCCGGCATACTCTCCGCGCCTTACTATCTCGACGCGCAAAAAACTTCAGAGATGATGTATCTCGCCGACCCTATCCCCGCGGATACAAAGCTCACTCCCGATCAGCAGCAACTTATTCTCGGCGGCGAGGTCTGCATGTGGGCCGAGCAGCTCAATCCGGAAACCGTCGACTCCCGCGTGTGGCCCCGCACCCTCGCCATTGCTGAACGTTTCTGGTCGCCCCAGTCCGATCGCGACGTCCCCGACATGTACCGCCGCCTCCGCATCGCTTCCCTCGAGTTAGAAGACGTCGGTCTCACACATATCTCCGGCCCCCAGAAGTTACGCCGCAACTTACTCTCCTCGCGTAATCCTGAACCCCTTGATATCTTTGCCTCCACCCTCGAACCGGTCAGCTTTCACGATCGCTATCACGGCCAGAAAACCGATTCCCTCACATCCCTCGACCGCCTCGTCGATGCCATCGCGGCTGACCCGCCTCTCCGTCAGGAATTCGCGCGCGAAATCGCAGCCGCGGTCGACTCCTCCCGCCCCGCCGAGCAGGCTGTCGCCTCCATCGAATTACATCGCCGCTTCCTTCAGTGGCAGCAAACCGCGCCTGTCCTCGAGGCATGGTCGCATCGCTCCGCACGCCTCTCCGATACTGAGGCGCGCGCCCATCAACTGGGCGCCCTCGCGCAGGTCGGCCTTGCATCTCTCGCTTATCTCGATGTGCACGCCAAGCCCGCTGCCGGCTGGCAGGACAGCCAGATGGCCGTTATCGACGATGCCGAGAAACCCTCCGCCCTCGTCCGCTTCGTCTTTCTTGCTGATTTGAAAAAGCTTGTCGCGGCCGTCTCCAGCTCTCCAGCCGAATAACCCGCACCCTCATCGCAGCGCGGCGGACCGTGCTCTGGTCCGTCGCGCTTTCTTCTTGTCCGCTCGAACTTCCTGTGTTACTTTCGAAAGTGATGGTTGCATTTAGCCAAATCACGATCGCTTGTTGTGCCTGCCCGGCGCACGCGGTCTGTTGTTGTCCGCGCTAACTTTCCGCAACCTCCGCTTACCCGCTGTTCTCAGGTAAGCCAAGTTCCAGCAAACATTGCAACTTGGATGAAAGTCCTTTTCATGAATGCTCCCATCTTCACGTATCTGCCTCCGGCGCTGGCTTGTCCTCTCAAGCCGCGGGCTTGTTGTTGTCGATAAATCCCGCCCGCTCCTGAATCCATCTTTCCCCAATCTCTTGCACGGAGGCCGTCATGCACTCATTTCTAAATCCCACCCGAGTGGGTCTTGCTTCTCTCATCGTCGCGCTGTTCGCATCTGTTCCCTTCGCGCGGGCGCAGTTAGTCGGTGGAACCATCGCCGGCGAAGTCGTTGATCCCAGCAATGCCGCTCTCGATCACGCCGCTGTCACCATTCGCAATCAGGAAACCGGCACAGAACGCAGCCTGATCACAAGCGGAGACGGCACATTTTCCGCACCTTCCATTCCAGTTGGACTTTATACTGTCGCGGTTACGCACGACGGCCTTGCTCCCCTCACGCGTACCGGCATTACGCTCGCCGTTGGTCAAAGCATTCACCTGCATCTAATGTTGACCCTCGGCACCGTCGAGCAAAGCATTACTGTCGAAGACACACCGCCCAGCGTTGATACCTCCACTCTCCAGACGCAAGGGCTCGTCAATGAGCGGCAGGTCAAGGAACTTCCGCTCAACGGCCGTAGTTTTGATCAGTTAGTTCTGCTCAATCCCGGCTCCGTAAGTTACACCACGCAACGTTCTGGTGGGGTAGGCACTTCGAACTCCTCGGTTGGCAACATGTATTCCGTCTCCGGCCGGCGCCCGCAAGACAACCTGTTTCTGCTCAATGGCATTGAATACACCGGCGCGTCCCTCATCAATGTCACTCCCGGAGGCACCAGCGGCCAGTTACTCGGCGTCGAAGCTGTTCGCGAATTCAATGTAGTCAGCGACACGTATGGCGCTAACTATGGTAAGCGCACCGGCGCGCAGATATCCATCATCACCGCTTCCGGAAGCAATCAGCTCCACGGGTCCGTCTACGAGTTCTTCCGCAACAGCGCCCTCGATGCGCGTAACTACTTTGACCAGGCGCAGATTCCTGCGTTCCAGCGCAACGATTACGGCGTCGCCCTGGGCGGCCCCATCCGCCACGACAAGCTCTTTGCATTTGCTAACTACGAAGGCTACCGTCAGCATCTTGGACTAAGTGATGTAACTTTTGTTCCCGACGCCGCTGCGCGCGCCGCGGCCGTCCCGAGCGTCCAGCCTTTACTTGCACTCTGGCCCGTGGGAACTAAGGAGTTAGGCAGCGGCATTGCCGAAGCTTTCTCGAATCCGCCGCAGCATGTACGCGAAGATTTCGGCACCACCCGCATCGACTCCAATCTCACCGCCAACGATCTCCTCTTCGGCGTCTACACCATTGACGACAGCGACGCCACCACACCCTCGGCAAACCCTTACTCGTCGATCTACGAACGGCTTCGCGAACAAGTGCTCAGCGCCCAGGAGCAGCACGTGTTTTCGCCTACCTTGCTCAACACCCTGCGTGTCGGGTATTCACGCGCCGGGTTCTACTTCAATAGCATCGTTTCTGGTTCTGTTCCGGGTTGGGTGACCGGCGGCCCCATCGGCTCGGTCGTTATCGCCGGCAGCACCGCATCCAATGGCGCATCGCAAGTCACGCTGGCCGGCGCCAATACTGGCAGCAATAACTCCACCACCCGCAACTTATACACCGTGGACGATCACGTCTACTGGACGCATAAGAATCACCAACTCGAAGCCGGCATCTGGCTGCAGCGCCTGCAGTCCAACGACTTCCTGGCTCAGAATCAATTCGGCCAGGCTTCCTTCGCCACTCTCGCGGCGTTCGAGCAAGGCACAGTTTCGAAGTACACCATTGTTCCCTCCCCAACCGAACTTGCGTGGCGCTCCTTGTTTGGCGCGGCGTTCGTTGAAGATGCGTGGAAGATCACGCCCCGCTTCGAACTTCGCACGGGATTCCGCTTCGAGTCCTCGGACGGTTGGAATGAGGCTCAGAACCGCGCCGCAAACTACGACTTCACGGATGGAGTGATTAACTCCACGCCAACCATAAGCAATTCCGCCCTGTCAGATAATCGCGCCAAGTTCCTGCCCGAACCGCGTATTGGCGTCGCTTACGATCTTTTCGGAAAAGGCAAGACAGCCATCAAAGCCAGCTTCGGCATTCACCGCGCCCTGCTCGATGCCCTCGACTACCGCCTCGATCAAACCGCGCCCTTCAATACAACGCTCTCTTACAGCAATACAACCGTGAGTAAGTTGACCCAGTTATCTGCCGCGTCCGCAACCGGTGGCCTGGTATCTCCAAGCAATGTTCAGCGCAACCTGGCCACGCCCACTGTCCTGTCCTGGACTGCGAAAATCGAGCAGGAGATTGCTCCGCGCACTACCTTTACTCTGGGTTACGTTGGTTCGCACGGCTATAACCAGATACTCTCCGAAGATCAGAACACGCCCGCTTCGGTCGTTTGCCCATCCTCGGCCTGCCCTGGCACGCTTCCCGCGGGCACCGTCTATTACCCGACTACGAAACTGGCTAACCCCGGCCTCGCCAACTCCACCTCCTGGGCGTCCGGCGGTGTAAGCAGCTACAACGCGCTTGAAGTGGACGTTCGGCGCCAGTATGCCAATGGGTTCCAGTTACGCGGAACCTATACATGGTCCAAGAATCTCGACGACGGGTCGGCGTGGAATACCAGTGTTTCTTCCAACACGCCAGCGTTCGTTTCCTTCCCCGGCAATCCCAAGGTCGACTACGGCCTTGCCGCCACGAACATCGCACATGCCGCGGCCATCAATGGAACCTGGGAACTGCCCCTTGGTGCGGGACACCATCTCCTTGCCAATGCATCTTCGCTCGAAAACAGGGTCGTCTCCGGATGGAGTTTGAGCGGAATCGCCACCATTCAGAGCGGATTCCCCTTCTCTCCGCAACTCGGTTACAACCCCACCGGCAATGGCGATTCGCGCAACCCTGCCCGTCCCCAACTCAATCCCGACTTCCACTCCTCGCTCTATCCCAAGACTGCGACGAAGTGGTTTGATCCCACCGCATTCCTCGCGCCCTATCCCGGAACGTTCGGCAACGCGGGCCGCGACTCTCTCTCCGGCCCCGGCCTCACCGATCTGGATTTTTCGATTCTGAAAAATGCCACCGTACACGAGAAAATTCGCGCTCAATTTCGCGCCGAGTATTTCAACATACTCAATCACACCAACTTCACCACGCCCAACCCGGTCGTGTTCAGCGCCGGTCCCACTCCCGCCAAGACGTCGACCGCGCCTGCCCTTTCACCCACCGCCGGCGTAATGACCGCGACCGCCACAACCTCGCGCCAACTTCAGTTCGCCCTCAAGTTCCTCTTCTGATGGAGTGACCTATTGGAGGATTATGTTCGGGTGCCACCCTCGCGACGCTTTTGTCTTCGTGGCTAGGGTGGGCTGCCCCTGATCTCACTATCTGGGCTTTACAACGAACGACACAAACTACTGACTCCGGTTTCGCACAGTAACAACGTCTACTTAGTCGCCTCCGCCCACTCCGCCTTGCCCCGCTCCAGTAAAGCTCCCCGATCCTCGGGCAGAATCCAGCGCTCTCTCATCAACTCATCGATCGCCGTCTCATACCGTCCCAGGTAATCCTCCCGCCCTGCATACCTTTCCGCAATTGACTTCCTTGGATCGCCCCTACGCTGTCTCTCCTCCGCGGTCTTCGGAAATGGAATAGTACTCAACTCGAACGCGACCCGCTGATCGGGCGCACCAATTGAAGGGTCGCGCAAATTCCAACTGGCATAAGTCGCCAGCGGAACTTCGATCTCGGGCAGGTGCACACCATCCCGTTCATTGCCGTCTTCGTTCACGCGCGGCACTAGCACCGGAAACGCCTTCCCCACCTTCGGCGGCTGGATGCTGAGAATCCCCTCCTTCCACTGCGGTCCGAAGTCCAGACGATCGGCCTCATTCGCCTCGTGAGGCTTGTTCACGCCGGGAATCGTTGGGAATGCATATTGCTCGAAAGGAACAAGGTTGCCATCCGCAATGCGCGGGTAGCTGCTCGCCGGCGGTGCCGTATTGTTACGCACCCATGCATCCATGTTCGTGATCATGGCGCGCCAGAAATACCGCACCGGCAGCGGCGATTCCGGCTCCTGTCCCATCAAGTCGTCCTTCCCTCTCTGGGGAGGAAACGGTACTGAAAAATGCTGCAGGCCCGTGAAGTGATAAATGCGCACATTGTCCGAGATCGCTGCGTCTTTCTTGCCATCCGCACTGATGTGGATAAGCGCCGCCGCCCGCCCCCAGTACTCATACGAAGTGTTGGAAAAGAATATCTTCGGTACCGTCTTCTCGACCGCGGCCCGGTCCAGCAACCCTCCGGACTCACCCGTGAGCGGATCGCGCTCCGGTTCGTCCGTGAATGGAAAAATGTCTGTCGGATAAAACACCGATGAAGTTGGCTGCGCATCGCGCGAGGGTTGTGCGAATCGATAGTTGAAGCTTCCCCGCCCCGCTCCCGCCACATGTGCCAGCACCCCGTCGAGAGCCATCCGGCCTGCTTCGTCCGCATTGAATCCCTGGTAAAGAAAGTCGCGCAGAAAGCGCCCGTTCTGCGAAATGCCTTCCCCATACACCCGTTGAACCGGCGTAATCGAGTCGGATGCGTGCTTGGCGTATGAGGCGAAATCACGAATCGCGGCGAACCCCCCGCCCGCCACCACCGGATCCGCGGCCACGTACACGTACTCATAAATCTTGCCCGGCTCAAACCCGCCGTTGAGATGAATGTACCGGTCGCTCTTCACCAGCTTGCCGTCTACCGTGTGCGCGAATTGCCATTCGCTCCGGGGAATGATCGTCCGCCGCGCGTTGCGTGAATCGCGCACCGTAAGCACGTTGCGCGCATCGTCGGGCGCCGACACCGGGTATTCCGCACCTCCGATGGTGCCGGTGATCAAGTGTCTTAGCGGTATCTCCGTCATGCGCTTTGACAGCATCAAGTCCCCGCGCAGCAGTCCGGTGATGGTCTTTCCTGCTTCCTTGGCCACCGGTGCCGTGAAGTGCAGCGCATCCGATCCCGCTGCATCCCATTGCCAACCCAGGCTCACGATTGTGAAGCCCTGGCGTAGAAGCCACGCGTCTCCCGCGTCTTTGGCAACGTTCCAATCTCCGCCATCTACGAGCGCGATAATGCGGCTGCGTCCGCGATTGGGAACTTCGAGCAACATCGAACCATTGCTCTTGTCTACATCCTTCGGCCGCAATGCAAGGAAATCGGCAGAGAACTCCACTTCTCCGTCTTTCAGATTCACCGCATTCTTCAGGTCCACGATTCCCGCATTGTGGGGATTCGCGACCGGAAGAGAGAAGAAGACTCTTCCTTCGATACGCTCGTATGAACCAGCTTCGCCGAAAGCCTTGCCTCCCAGCACATCCGCACGCGTGGCAATCTCGACGCGGGTCACGCGTGCGTCGATTCGATCAACTCCCAGAATCAACGTCGCGCAGGTTAAGAGCAACAGTAGCCGTGGTCGCATGCGAGGAAGAATAGCATAGCGATGGGTCCGGTACGGGCTTGAATCCTGCCTCCTCGTCGCCTGTTTTGGTCTGCCTCAAGTGCTCTCAAAGGTGCAAAATTGCAAACCGGGTCGAGCTCTGCGCACGTTTTCCGTGTGCCCGCTTTCGGCAAACAACGCTCTTCATCTGGGCATACATTATTTTGCCTTGATTCGGGCAGCAAATTTACTCATTCGTCAACACCCGGGAGGATCTCGTTGTCCGAAGAAACTTTCATCCTGAATTGTGTCCGGCCGATTTTGTACCATCGATACGAGGAGCTAATACATGCGAGAGTGCCGTACGCGGCTGTTGTTCGCCTTTTTACTGACCTTGCCCGTTCTTGCTGCCTGTGCGCAAGACACTGTTTCACTCACCGTCGACGCAACCCGCACCCAGCAAAAGCTGTTGCGCGCCCATCTCACCCTGCCCGTCAAGCCCGGACCGTTAACTCTCTATTACCCTAAATGGATCCCGGGCGAACACAGCCCCGACGGCCCCATTTCCAGTCTTACAGGGTTGAAGTTTGAGGCCCAGGGGAAAGTCATACCGTGGCAGCGCGACTTGCTTGACGTGTTTACGTTTCATCTCGAAATACCTGCAGGAGTAAATCGACTGGAGGCGAGTTACGACTTCATTGAGCCGGATGGAGATTCAGCGACAGACAAAGTGATGGTCCTCGAATGGAACCAGGTTGTCTTGTATCCCGCGGACATACCTGCGGAGAAACTGAGCTATGAAGCAAAGCTCACCATGCCGGAGGGCTGGAAGTTCGGAACCTCCTTGACGGTTGAGAACCAGTCAGGAAACCAGGTGACATTCAAGCCTATTTCGCTGGATATGCTTGTTGATTCGCCGGTCATCGCGGGCGAGTACTATCGCAGCATCGACCTCACGCCCGCCGGTGAACCTATCCATCATCAGATCGACATGGTGGCGGACAGCGAATCGGCATTGAACATGAGCGCCGACAACCAGAAGCAGATGACAAACCTGGTTGCTGAATCGGGCAAACTGTTCGGAGCCCGGCATTATCGCGATTATCATTTCCTGTTAACGCTTAGCGATCACGTCGCACACTTCGGACTTGAGCATCACGAGTCGAATGACAGCAGGCTCCCTGAGCGCACGCTCATTAGTCCCGGCGCTGGAATGGCACTGGGCGGACTCCTGGCTCACGAGTTCGTGCATTCATGGAATGGAAAATTTCGCCGACCGGCAGATCTCACGGTACCTTACTACGAGCAGCCGATGAAGACTGACCTCCTCTGGGGATATGAAGGTCTGACCGATTATCTCGGTCCGCTGCTGGCGGCACGCAGCGGCTTGTGGACGGCGGAACAATACCGCGAATACCTTGCCAGCATCGCTGCTTCGCTCGGTCCGGGGCGTCCTGGCCGTACGTGGCGTCCGTTGCTTGATACAGCCATCGGAGAGCCCGGACTGAACGCGCGGAGCTGGCTGAGCTGGCGTCGCGGCACTGATTACTACGATGAGGGCGACCTGCTCTGGCTGGAAGCAGCAACGATCATTCACCGCGAATCGCATGGCGATAAGTCGATCGATGATTTCTGCCATGCGTTCCATGGCGGCGCAAACAACGGCGCCGAAGTCAAGACGTACACGTTTGAGCAACTCGTCGGCACGCTGAGTCAAATCGCGCCATTCGATTGGAGCAAGTTTTTCGAAGAGCGATTGAATTCCACTTCCGCTGCATCACCTGCGCAAGGAATCGAGAACGCGGGATGGAAAGTTGCGTTCAGTGACGAACCTTCCAAGCTGCAAGGCCGACGCGGCAATTTCAGCGAAGTGTATTCAATCGGGTTGCAGGTGGGGGCGGACGGTGTAGTTGTCGATTCCATCTTCGGCAGTCCAGCATTTGAATCTGGTATTTCCTCGGGGATGAAGGTCGTGGGAGTCAACGGACGGGTGTTCACGCAAGAACTGCTAGTCGATGCTATTAAAGCCGCCAAAGATAAGTCACAGCCGATTACACTGCTGGTCGTGGTGGATGAATATTTCCGCACATGTACGATCAACTACCATGGCGGCGAGCGCTTTCCGCACCTTGTACGCGCAAGCGACCGGCCAGATTATCTGGACGACGTGATCAAGGCTCGAGCAACAGGCAATTAATATGCGGCTTCTGTCTGAATCGATTGGACAGTCGATGCGCACTTTATAACGATCTTCCAGCACAGGCAACGATGTCCTGTCCTGGAAGATCGTTCGATATCCAACCGCCTGAAGAAAATCTCCGGACGGCGAAATACTTTCAGCCACCTACGTTGTTTATAGACCTCTTCACAATCTTGCGATTCTACTTGCAGGTGGTCCAATCGAGGATGACTTTGCCGGTCTGGCCTCCGATCATCGCGGCGAAACCCGACTCGAACTCGGTGAAGTCGTAACGATGCGTGATAACCGGTGTAATATCCATGCCCGACTCAAGGAAGATCGACATCTTGTACCACGTCTCATACATCTCGCGCCCGTAGATGCCCTTGATGGTGAGCATGTTGAAAATCACCTGGCGCCAGTTCATTTCCATTCCTTTGCTGGGAATGCCAAGGATCGCGATTTTACCGCCATGGCTCATGTTGGCGATCATGTCCCGCAATGCCTGCGGGTTGCCGGACATCTCCATCCCGACATCAAACCCTTCCATCATTCCTAACTTTTTTTGAACTTCGGGAAGAGACATCTCGGAAGGATTTACAGCCAATGTCGCACCCATTTTCTTCGCGAGGTCTAGACGAAATGGGTTCATATCGGTGATAACCACGTGTCGGGCACCAGCACGTCGAACCACGGGGATGGCCATGAGACCAATAGGCCCGGCGCCGGTGATGAGCACATCTTCTCCGAGCACCGGAAAGGAGAGGGCGGTGTGCACGGCGTTTCCAAAAGGATCGAAGATAGCCGCGACCTCTTGATCAATTTGCAGACTGTGACGCCAGACATTGGTCATGGGCAAGGCGATCAATTCCGCGAAAGCACCTGGACGATCGACTCCGATACCACGCGTATGCGCGCAAAGATGGCGCCGCCCCGCCATGCAATTGCGGCAGCGGCCACACGTGACGTGACCTTCGCCGCTAACAATGTCGCCGGGAAGGAAGTCATTGACATTCGACCCGACCGCGACAACTTCGCCCACGAACTCGTGGCCAATTGCCATGGGCACCGCAATGGTCTTCTGCGCCCATTCATCCCACTGGTAGATATGGACGTCGGTTCCGCAGATGCCCGCGTATCGAACGCGAATCAATACATCGTTAATGCCAACCGCAGGTTCTGCGATCTCCTCCAGCCAGAGACCCCGCTCCGCCTTCGACTTGACTAACGCCTTCATACACCATCCTCATCGGCCCGCCCGGTCATATGGGCGCCAAGAAGTGATGATACAAGGCATCGCTGCCGTTCGGGCACAGTGGCTAAAATAGATCGCCGCCACCGTGGTGCATCCGCACTGCGGGCAGATGTTGTTGGAAGTGTGCAGTTTGTCCGGGGACGAGGCGCCTGTAAGGCCGGAACAAGGCCGCTCGGCCAAAGCATGAGATCTGCCTTCAGCATTCAACGAGTCTGAAAGCTTTTCATAAACGTCCTGATAGTGTCACTTCGACGCCGCGTCTGCGCCGGCAGCGAACCGCCGAAATTTTTCCGCTTGGAACGCGGCATCGTCTGATTCGTGGGCGTAGTACTCGTAAAGATTGCGCGCCGCATCGACGGGCCTCGGATACTTGGCTGCGGGGCCGGTGGTGTCCTGGCTTCTCCGCGCCCATTCCGCCATCTCATCCGCGGCTTTCTGCGAATACTCACTCTGGCGCTCCTCATAATACTGCACGATGACCCTGTATTGGTCCGGCGTGTGCGCCTTGCGAATCAATTGTTTGATCTGAGCCGCAGTGTAATGCGACCCGCCGGGCGGCAGCGTGACCGCGCCGGACGACAACGCGGCAGTCAAGACCAGGGCGGCGATCATCGCATACTGAATAGCTGGCTTCATGTCAGACTCCCATCAATATGTTCGGCCGGCAGAGGTGAAATTCGCATAAAGATTGGCGCCGCCGTTTATCAATCGCGCCGAATTCACATTCTTCGGGAGATAACTGTCATGGGATCGAGCTCAACTCAGATGGAATCGAGGCTTTCGCTGAAACGGTATCCGATGTGCGCCTCCGTCAAAAGATATTTGGGAGTGCCGGGATCATCTTCAATCTTCATGCGCAGTTGTCTGACAAACGTCCGCAGGTATTCCAGTTCATCCCCGTACTCCGGCCCCCACACAGTTCTCAACAGCTTGGCGTGAGGCACCGGTCTGCCCGCGTTTGCCATCAGGAAATGCAGCAGCTCAAACTGCTTTGGGGTCAGGTGCACCGTGCGCCCCTTCTTCTGTACGATGTGCCGCGCTGGGTCAAGCCGGACATCGCCCACTGTGATCGGCGCTTCGAGTGCGTCCGCAGCCCTGTTGCGGCGGACGGCAGATCGAAGACGAGCGATGAGCTCACGTAGTTGAAAGGGCTTCGTGATGTAGTCGTCGGCGCCGGCATCGAGAGCCTCCACCTTGCAGTCTTCGCTGCCCTGAACGGTTAACATCACGATCGGCAGACGTGCGGATTCCTTGCGCATCCGCCGGCACACTTCCACTCCCCCGATGCCAGGCATATTGATGTCAAGCAACACCGCATCCAATTGCGCGGTGCGCAAAAGCGACAACGCTTCCTCGCCGCGGGCAGCCTCAACAATCTCGAAGCCGATGTTGGAGAGAACCGTACGCAGGGACAATCGAATCGACCGTTCATCGTCGACGATGAGCACCGTGCCGTGAGATTGAGTCACTGAGATCTCCTTCCGGGGTGAGGTAAGGATAGAAAGAATGTGGTTCCATCTTCCGGGTTGCTAATCACCCAAACGTGACCGCGATGCGCCTCCGCGGCCATCTTTACAGCGGACAGGCCTATCCCCGTGCCCGCCGCCATAGTGCGCGACCCCTCGCTGCGATAGAACCTTTGGAAGATTCGCTCTCGATCGGACATGGGTATCGCGGGGCCATAGTTATGAACCGAAATCATGATTTCTGAATGACTTTCCCAGGCCGCGATCTTCACCTTGCGTCCCGCAAACGAATATTTAGCCGCATTATCGAGAAACTGCGTCAGCGCCATTGAAAGCAACTCCGAATCACCACGAACCGTAAGGTCCGCATCAGCGACCGACACCTCGACGGGATGCCCGTCCATCCGGGCGGATTGCTCTTGAAGGACCTTGGTGACAAGTTCAGTCACCGGAATATCCTCCTGCTGGACACTCAGCTCACTGGGCTCAAGTCGCGCGGTTTCGAGAAGCCGCGTACAGAGAAGGTTAAGCTGGCTCGATTCCTCCTCGACCAGCGACACCAGCTTCGTTTGCGCTTCGTTGAGAATACCTACCTCGCGAAGTCCGGAACTTGCGGTTTGAATCGCAGTGAGAGGCGTTTTCACGGCGTGCGCGAGTGAGTCAAGAACTGCGGCCCGAAGCCGCTCGGTTTGATGCGCCGCTTCGATGCGGCTCTCATTTTCGAACGAGACATACCGATCTAAAGTGATAGCCGTCAGGGAAGCCAGCGCGTTCACAACCAATGGGCTCAAATCGCCTCGAATTGCTATTGCTCCAACGGCCTTGCTGCCGCTTCGCAAGACCCGATTCGAAATCTTCCGCTCCGTATCGTGCGAATCACTTTGGAGAATGAAACAGTCCTTCGCTACATCAGACTCATCTTGAGACCAATCTCCCGATATGTCGCACCTGGCCGAGTTAGCATCGTAGATCGCCACCGCACTCACTGAAAATATTTGCTGAATTAATCCATTCAGCTGCGGCCCCGGTCTGTCTCGGAGATTCATGAGCATGGTATTACGGCTCAATTCGTAAAGCCGCTCCATTGAGGTTCTCTGTAGGTTTGCCTCTCGGGAACTCCTCTGTTCGCGCGAAGATACTCTACTTACAACGAGAGCGCTGATTTCGAATGCGCCCAAAGCCACCCAGTCCTGCGGATCCGCGATGTTCAGGGTTAGATAGGGTGGATAAAAGAAAAAGTCAAGGCAAGCGCAGGCCAGCACTGAAACTAGCGTAGCCTGCCAGAAACCACATAGAATCGCTTCGGCCACAACCACCAGCAAAAACAGGAATCCGACGGGCGCCGAATTGAAGTGCAGGATATACCCTGAGAAACCGAGAAATCCAACGACCCAGCATCCGACCAGGCAATCAGCCATGAACTGTCGAGCAGTTCGCTGGCGCGGCTCTCCGAGGATATCCGATATCTTGATCACGCCCATAGCTTCAACAGTGGTAACCGTTTGAGTTACAACTCAAGTTGACACGTACGGACTTACTGCCCCCGTCCAGTTCGCCCTTCTCTCACAAATTCGTGAAATCTGCGCGCCAACTCATGAATGCGATGATTCTGCCGTTTCAGGACGGCGTCGCGTGGTAACAGTTCCATGCCCACGCCGAGGGCAACAGCACCCGCTCGCACGAAATCAACGGCGTTATGCGGACTTACTCCGCCGGCCGCGATCAACTTCACTTGAGGGAGCGGCAGTTTGAGCGAGCGGATATAGAGGTCGCCGCCGACCGAGGCTACAGGATATATCTTCACAAAATGTGCGCCGGCCTGCCAGCACGCAATGACTTCCGTCGGTGTGAGCGCGCCCGGGATGCAAACAAGATCGGCCTTCAACGTGGTTTCGACCACGGACGCCACAAATCCGGTGCTGGTGATAAACCTGGCTCCCGCATCGATGCAGCGTTTTGCCGTTTCAGCATCCAGCACAGTGCCGGCACCCACGGCCATTTCAGGAAAGCCCTGGGATAACGTCCGAATAACATCAATGCCGCCGGGGACGGTCATCGTGATTTCCGCCACCGGGATGCCTGCCCCCCACAGCATTTCCGCAGAATACAAAGCGTGATCCGCGGAGTTGACGCGGATGCCCGGAAAGAGTCCTATTTCTTCGATGAGCGCTGCCACTTCTTGCCGTGTCATGATTTGCCCGCCCTTGCGATGACCCTATATGCTTTGATCGATCGTCGTGATGTTATACCTCACCAACATCGATGATGGCTACTGGATGACGTCGGTGCCGACGGCCAGGTTGAGCTCCCCCGCCGCAGTAAGGTAGGAGCCAACTAACTGCACATAGGACAATTGCACCTGGCGATAATCACTTTGCGCATTGAGAAAGTCCATTAACGATGAGGCTCCGCGCTCCCATGAGAAAGTTACGGTCTCACGGACTCGTAGAGCCTGTGCCAGATATTTGTCCCGGAAAGGACGTAGAAGCGTAACGTTGCTGCGCAGTTGGGAATACGCAGAATCCACGTCGTTGAATAACTGCGCGCGTGTTGCATCTTCCAGGCGTTGGTTGCGGCCAATATCGAGTTGCGTGCGCTTCTTCTCGCCCTGATTGCGATCGAATATCCGCAAGGGAATACTGACGCTGAGGCCCAGCGTCTGCAGGTCGTTCGGATTGTTGAACGAAGGGTTATAAGAATACCAACCGCTGAACGTCGGATCGGTGGACCCATTGGATATCGCAAGTTTGTAGTTCGTCTTGGCCTGCTGAATCGACTCAATGGCCGCCTGCAAATCAGGTCGATTGTCGAGTGCAAGCTGGTGATAGTCCACCAGGGGCTTGAGTTGATCGGAGAAATCGAAAGGACCCTGCACATCGAACTGGTCCACGGAAGACTTGTCATCGAGTAACTGCAACAGCAGGAGCTTCGCTGTTTGCAGGCTTACTTCGGCGGCCTGCCAATCGGATTCGTACTGGACCCGCTGCAACTCGACGCGATCGAGGTCAATTTGGGCCATGCTGCCGGCTTTGAATTTATCCTGACTTATCTGGATGATATGGTCGTAATACTCAAGCTCCTGGCGAGTCAGATCGAGTACAGCCTTGGCTTGAAGGACGCCGACGAATGCCACGCGCAGATTGAAAAGCATGTTGCGCTCCAGGTCGGAATGCAAAGAGGTGGCGATCTGCGTTCCTTCCTTGGCGCTTTCGAGGCGGAGTTCGCGTTTGTGCTCGCGTTCGTGCATGTAACTGAAGTTAGTCTGCAGTTGCGTCCCCTTGGTGGGTTGCCATGTACCGTTGTGGGGTGCAAACTGGGTACCGTCGGAAGACAGCGTGAACTGCGGGTTCGGCCGCAGGAAAGCAGTAATCTCCTGGGCTCTCATTTCGTCCACCCCGATCGCGTCTGCCTTGAGCGAGGGGTTTTGCGATTGGAATTTGGTTTTGATCTGATCCCACGAGAGAGGCGCCGGCGTTTGAGCTCCTGCAGGTTGCATCGCACCGAACCTAAGACAGAAGAGAACGGCGAGTGCAAATGCGAAGCGATGACGATTTGTTGCAATGGAGTTGGAAATGCGGGTCTCAATGCTCATACGACACTCCCGTTTCCGGTTCCGGCAACTTGTCCCCATTCCGCGCAATCCACACATACAGGGTCGGCAGCAATACGAGACTCATCAGCAGTGCGGCCATGAGTCCGCCCACGATGACGATGGCAAAAGGTCTTTGCGAGTCGGAACCGATAGCATGCGAAAGTGCGGCAGGCACAAGGCCGAACGTTGCAACGAGCATTGTCATCATGATGGGGCGCAGCCTCAGAACGGCGCCTTCGACAGCGGCATCCTCGACAGTAAATCCCTTCGCCCTGAGCTGATTGATGTACTCGAGCATGATCACTCCGGTCTGGACGGACACGCCGAAGAGTGCCAGAAATCCTACGCCCGAAGAAACGCTGAAATGGGTTCCGGTCATGAGAAGCGCCAGGAGACCTCCGAGGGGCGCCATGGCGACCACGCCCAGGATGAGAAGCGCCCACTTTGCGGACCGAAACATCGTATAGAGAATGATAAAGATCACGAGTATCGTAATCGGCAGCACAATCATCAGCCTTCGTGACGATCGCTTCTGGCTTTCATTCTCGCCGGCCCAATCGATGCGGTAGCCCTTTGGCAGTTTTACATTCTTAGTAACCTTTACCATCGCATCCTGCACGGTACTGCCCAGGTCACGGTCACGAACCTCATAACGAACGCCCACATACCGTTGATTAGCTTCGCGGTAAATGTCGTAAGCGCCCTCGCGCACTTCAACCTTGGTTAGCTGCGCCAACGAGACGCGTTCGCCGGATGGCGCAAGCAGGCGGATATTGGCAATCGCTTCCTGGCTGTTGCGGTACGGTTCCTTATAACGGACGACGACGTCGTAACGAGCCTCACCCTGAAGAACCTGGCTTACCGCGTTGCCGCCCACTGCGGTCTGAATTGCATCCTGTATGTCAGCCACATTGATACCGAAACGAGCAGCGGCGTCACGATCCACCGTGAACTCCAGGTTGGGTTGACCCATATCGCGAAACAGGCCAAGATCCTTAATGCCAGGAACGGTTGACATTTGTGTCATGATTTCCTCGCCCTTCTGCTCCAGGGTTTTCAGGTCCTCCCCAAATACCTTCGCGGCCAGACCCCCTTTCACGCCGCTGATCGTCTCGTCGACGTTGTCTTCAATCGGCTGGGAGAAGTTCCAAATCACCCCCGGGAGCTTCGAGACCTCGCGATTCATGGCGGCGATCAATTCATCCTTGTCCTGGCGAAATACCGGACGCCACTCGTCCTTAGGTTTCAAGTCGATGAAGTACTCGGTGTTACCGAAGCCGCCAGTGTCCGTGCCATCATCGGGTCGACCCGCTTGACTCACTACCTTTGTAACTTCCGGGAATGAGGCAAAGATAACTCTCGCTCTGGATGCAAAGTCCTTTCCCTCGGTCAGACTGGTGCTGTTACTCAAGGTGCCGCGCGCCCAGATCGCGCCCTCGTCCAGATGAGGCAGAAACTCCGAACCAATCACGCCACTGAACGCAAGAAAGAGGGTCAGCACCAGGGCAGCAAAGCCAACGCCAAACACGATGTTGCGGTGCCGAATTGCCCAGCGCAGGCGCGATCGATAACTGTCGATCAGGAAAGACATCACGGGATTGCGCCACTCCTTGATGCCGTTGCGGAACAGAACGCTCGCAAGTACCGGCGCAATCAGTATCGAGAAGGTCATGGCGCCCAACAGCGCGAATGCGACGGTCCATGCCATCGGTTTGAAAAGCTTTCCTTCAACGCGCTGCAGCGTAAAGATGGGCAGGTAAGCGGTAATGATAATTGCGATGGCAAAGAAGACCGGTCTCTGTACTTCGTGGCAGGCTTCGCGAATCAACGCCGCGGGAGTTCTGGCCAATGTATGGTTGGGGTTCTTCCCGTTTTCCGCGGCCCCGTTCTTTCCCCCATTCCCCCCGCCGCGACTCATGTGGCGAACGATGTTCTCCACCATGACGACAGCGCCGTCGACCACCATGCCAAAGTCGAGCGCGCCCAGAGACAGCAGGTTAGCGGGGATTTTGCTGACATCGAGCCAAATCGATGCAAATAGCAATGCAAAGGGTATCGTCAACGCGACGATAAACGCACCGCGTACATTCCCGAGAAAAAGAAAGAGAATAATCGTTACCAGGATCATTCCCTCGGCCATGTTGTGAAGCACTGTGTGCAACGTGTAATGAAGCAGGTCGGCGCGATCTAACATGGGTACGATTTTCACGCCGGGCGGAAGCACATGCTCATTGAGTTCCTTCACCTTTGCGTGAATGGCATCCAGGGTTGGCTGTGCGTCTGCTCCTTTTCTGAGCAACGCCACTCCTTGAATCACTTCAGGGTTATCAACGACCGTCCCGTTCGGTAAATGATCGGCGCGGGCCATCGCGCCCAGCAAAATTCTCGGGCCCTGGACAACGTCGGCAATGTCCCGCACGCGCAGGGCTGTGCCTGATTGCGTCTTTAGAACTGTGTTTTGAATGTCCTGAACGGTATGAAACAGGCCGAGGGCCCGCACGTTCATCTGCTGCATGCCCGACTCGACAAAACTGCCGCCGGCATTCACATTGTTGTTGGCAAGCTGTTGTTCCAACTGCCCGATGCTCAATCCATACGAGACAAGCTTGTTGGGATCGACCCGAACCTGGTACTCGCGGGTCGTGCCGCCAAATGTTGAAACATCCACGATGTTCGGAACAGATTTGAATTCCTTCTCCAGCGTCCAGTCCTGAATCGATTTCAACTCCATCAGGTCGTACTTCGGATTGGAACTGTGCAGGGTATACCAATAGATCTGACCGACCGTGCTCCAATCCGTCCCCATCTGCCCCTGAATGCCTTGCGGAAAGCTGACCTGCGAAAGTCGCTCAAGCACCTTCTGCCGGTTCCAATCGTTGCTCGAGTCGTCATCAAAAATCATCAAGACAAAGGAAAGCCCGAAGATCGACTCAGAGCGCAAATGGGAAAGGTGCGGAAGGCCATTCATCTGGATCTCGACCGGAATTGTTATTTGCTGCTCGACCTCCTCCGCTGCCCTCCCGGGCCATTGTGTAATTACCGTGACGTAGTTATCTGCGATGTCGGGATAAGCCTCGACGGGCAGATTATGAAAGGACACAGCCCCCCATAACACCAGCAAGACGGTCGCAGCAAGCACGACAAAGCGGTTGCTCAGTGCAAAATCAACGAGTGCGCGAATCATTCTATTGTCCCCTTGCTCCCGTTAGTTCACTCGTTGTCGATTTCGTTTTGCAGAGCGAGAGTGTTCTGCACCACTTGTTGTCCGGGCGTGATTCCCGATCGAATCTCCTGCATTCCGTTAGGCAGCGAGTTGCCGCTGACGACCTCGACGCGGCGGAACTTATTGCCGGGTGCAGGTACGTACACCCAGTCGCGATCGTGCATATGGAGAATGGCAGTAGCCGGGATGCTGGTGCGCGTCTCTTTTTTCTTGCCTTCGAACGCCGCGGTGGCGAACATTCCGATGCGGAGCGATCCCGGATTATGAATCTCGATCCTGACTTTTGCCGTGCGGATGTTGGGATCGAGGATCGGTCCTATGTTACTCACGACCCCCTTCAGAACCAGGTCGGGCATGGCATTGAACCGGACTTCCGCCGTGTCGCCCATTTTCACATTGGGTATGTCGTTTTCGTAGACATCGCACACTACCCAGACATAGGTCAGGTCGGAGATCGTAAAGGGATTGGCGCCCAGACTCTGAACTCCAGCCGCATTAGTAACCTGCTGGTCGGTAATAACCCCTGAGATAGGAGCCAGTAGATCCACTATCCCGGAGGGATGCTCGATCGTACTGCCCAACAACTTAAGGTGTTCTCCGGCAACGTCGACACCGATCTTGGCTTTCTGCTCAGTATCATCCGCTATCTGCATGTCGTTGAGAGCAATCGCGCCATGTTTATAGAGTTCCTGCGCGCGCTCCCATTGCGCCTTGGCCAGAACTTCATCCGCAACGGCGCTTTGATAATTGGCGAATCCCCCCGAAACATCATCGCTCCGAACGCGGAGCAGAACCTGGCCCTTCTTGACTTCATCTCCGAGGCGCGCCTTGATCTCAACAACGCGGCCGGTGGCTAATGAAATTACAGGTACGGTACGGGCGATGTCTGGATTGACTGCGCCCGTGACCATGAGTCTTGTAGCAGCCTCGAACTTCGCCGCAGTCGCCAGTGGGTACTTGGAAGGATCATCGACTGCCCAACTGGACACATCCACGTCGCCAACCACTTTGGCAGGAGGAGGGGCCTCGGCCGCTGCGTCGGCCTGCTTCAGCTTGCACCCCATAACCCCGAGCAGCACCGCAGCGAGAGCCCCTAAAGCAAGTTTCCTTGATGCAATGTGTGTCATCTTCATTTCCCCAAACCGTACGCAGCATCCACATCTCGATGGCCTCTCACGCACGTTTCCCGATGCTCCTCACACTTTGAAGGTATGAGGGCACTAATATCCCGAATTTATCCAACAGCCCGCCATTCGAGAGCGGCGCACAATGACAGTTGCTCACTGCGCCGCTCTCTTTGGGTTAGCTCATCCCGCAATCGATACGTGCCCGCCGGACAGGTTCTAGAAGCGAACCATGATCGCAGCCGTGGTGACGGTTTGATTGGTGCGCAGATCAGGCCACCAGAGCGCATTGATTCCGCTCCCGCCCGCATTGTTCCCTGCCCCGATGCAGGCAGCTTCTGCGGCCGCAAGGTTTCCATAAGTGAATCCGGATGCAGCCCCGCTCGCGCATGCATATTGCGTGGGGAAGCCATTGTTGCCGCCGGGAGGAGTTATGCCTCCGTGGCCCGTCCAATAAGGTACATCCGAATACCGGTATCCCTGCTCCAACCGGAAAGTTATGAATTGACTGGGCATGTAGTCGAACGTGATGGTGCCATCGTGCATCTGGGCGCGATCGCCGCCGTTCTCAGTAAAGTACGGAGTACCTGTAACTGCCGTCGCTCCATTGATGGGAGGCAGCAGCGTAAGGTAACGGCCGGGGTTATTCATCTGGCCGCCGCCGAGAGTTACAGCATATCGATCCTTTTTGAACCAGAAACGGGTGTAAGCCATCCAGCCAATGAAGTCCTGTTTCGGCCTGCCATTCTTCGCGCTATGGCAGTTAACACCGCCGCTGTAAGTGGAGGCTGTACCCATCTCGGGGGAGTTCCCTTTAGGATCGTACGGACCGCTGGCCGGACCTCCGCCGTATTCGCAGCCTGCGTCCCCCGTAAGGGTGAACGCCGCTTTGTCAAAGAACCTGTCCGGCTTGTCATAATACTTGACTTGCGCACTGTAGTCGGCGTGAACGCGCGAGCGGCCGGGAAAGCCCGCTGCATCTTCGCCGAGACCATAGTTATTGAAGACGAAATCAAGATAGGGTTTGGGGCGCCACAGAATCTGTCCGCCTAGACCGGGTTTACCGTTGAAACGCGCATACGACTGCCAGCCGTTGACGAACCACGGTTCGATCTTAAGTTTCTTGGTGGGAAACCACTGGCCGCGCACGCCATTGAAGAACCACGGCGTATTCGACGAGACAAAGGATGGCTGATAAGTCCAGTTATCGAAGTTATAGTAACTGAAGAGTCCGATGTACGAGACGAAGATGCCGGCGTCGAGGTTGATGCCGTGCTGTACGTCCCAGTGATATCCGCCCCACGCTTCAGAGACATACTTGTAAGCCCCGGCCAGGTCCCAATTGCCGCGATTTACGCTGGCGTCGTTGCGCGGAGTGGTTGTGGCAAACAGACCATCCATGGTAAGAATGCGTCCTCGCACATTGTCGATGTGTATGTCGCCGCCTACGCTGATTTGTTCAAGCTGCCACTCATCGGAACGGAAACTCTCGGTAGCCCCGCCCATGGTGTCGTCCTTGGGGTGGTTATAGTCGAGCATGTAGTTCGCGTCCGCACGAAACTCAGGGGTGAAATACTTCGTGGCCATCGGGCTGTCAGACGCATGACCATTGGCGTTGAGCCATGTCCAATCGCCGGGAAAGGGTTCTCCTTTCGTGGTTGTCTGCGCGCTGATCTCGGGCGGCGCTGGGGCGGCAGGCGTGGAAACCGCTTCCTTTTGCCCCGCTGGAGCCGACTGGGAAGATGACTCGACCGATGACGAGGCAGGCGCGGCAGAGGCATTTCCGGTCAGCAGTTGCTTTTCTGCTGCCTTCAACTTCACTGCGTCGTTACTGTCGGCAAGCGAACCTGCACGCGCCTGGCGCACTTCGTTTTCGAGCTCGCCAATGCGGTTCTTCAGGGCCTCGATCTCCTGCTCGACTGTGGGTTTCAATTCCTGCTTGGCTGCGGCAGGCGCAGCGGAGGGAACGGTGCCACTGTCGGCCGGATTCCCGGCGCCCGCGGGAGCCGGCATCTTGGCCCCTTGATCCTGCGAAGCTTTGTCAGCCGTGCGCTCCTGCGCCATATTGAACAACGGGGCGCCTACGACGAATACCGTAAGCGCTATGAACCTCCAAAAAGACTTCCTCATTTTCGCCTCTCGCTTGCTGCTCACATTCAGAACATATGACTTGCGTTTGTAATCAACGGATGCATTGGAAATGACCGAAACATACAAATGTCGCCATGACCGCTCGCTTTGAACAATCGACTTGTACCGCGTAAAGGTCACGAAATAATGGTTCTCCCGCAGAGGTCGACAATTCCTAACCCCTGGTTTATACGCTTTATCTCACTCGAATCTTCGTAAGAAAACCGTAAATGGGGCATTCAAAGTTCGTAAGTCAATCGCTTGGTGTGACGCGAACAGACTTGCGATGAGTGCTCGAAACAAGGCTTCCCGCGAGCCCGGTAATACCCGGACTACGATGGCTGATTGATTCGAAGATGCACAGGTACACGTTCAGTTGGCGATGATGGATGTGCCATGAGCTATGGCGCCCGATCCATCGCAATGTTGGTAAACGACAGCGATGATGAATGAATGTTGATATGCCAGACATGAAGAGCGCATGAACGTGTTCAAAATAATTCACGGTTTTGTAATTGGCCCCGCCGAAAGATTGTTCCGGCATCGGCCCGTTAACGCAGGATGCGCGGCGACTTACAGTCAATCGAATCCTTATGGTTTCTTTGTGTAAGTCAGGCGATAATCATGTATGTATATTCGTCTCGATCGGGGTCGCCGCGCTGTCCCCGTGATTCTGGGAGTTGTGACCCTCGTCAGCGTCGTCGCCCTGTTCGCATGGGACGCATTCCCTAGGCTCTTTCCGGCGCGGGCACATGATTCTCTGGCCGCCTTTCCTCTCGCTTTGATTGCTGTCGCTTATCTTGCCTATCAATACGCGCACCGGCCCTCGCGTCTCGAAATCGTGAAGGCGGTTCTGTTGGCCATCGCCTTCATCTTTTGGGCTGCCAATCAATTCTGGCCCGACTGGCCGCAGGCAACTCTGTTGAACGACATGGCCATCGGCCTGTTCGTGCTGGACGTTTTCCTGGTGATGATCGGCTGGCCCAACACTTCGCCGGATGAATCCTTTGCGGAAAGCTACGCCGCCACTTCCGGCGAAAACAGAACTTAGCTTCCATCGAATATCCGCCCGATGTGTGTTCAATTCCGAACGACTGGTTCCAGGAGTGAACAGCGCAGCGACGCCGAGCGGCCAATTTTCTTCCGCTATGTGATTCGAATCAGGCAGTTTGCATTGTCGGGCGATTGGCGACCGGCATGCACTTCCCATCGCGCCCGCGGTCGGTCCACGGGGGAGTCGAAATGCATAATTTGAAACAGGACATTCGTTACGCACTGCGGCAGTTGAACCGCAGCCGCGGCTTCGCTGTTGTTGCCATTCTTACGCTCGCTCTGGGCATCGGTGCCAATACAGCGATCTTCAGCGTGATCGATTCGGTTCTGCTCGAACCGCTGCCCTTCCCTCACCAGGACCGCTTGATGCAGCTATCCGCTGGAACCGACTACTACAACTATCCCAAGGGTTGGATTCGCGAGTACCAGAGACGTTCTCACACCTTTGCCGGCCTCTCCGGCTATTCGCTCAATGCCGAGTACAACGTGACCGGCGGTGGCACCACTGGGCGCGCGTTCGGCAGCACCGTGAGCACCAACCTGTTTGAGACGCTGGGCACGCGGCCGGCACTGGGCAGATTCTTTTCGTCTGCCGAAGAAGCGATCGGTCAGGATCACGTGATTGTGTTAAGCAACGGATTCTGGCGCCAGCAGTTCGGCGGCGACAAGAATATCGTGGGCCGCACCATGATGCTCGACGGCGTGAATCGCGAAATCATCGGCGTGGCGCCGGCCCAGGTCCACTTCCCCGACTTCGAAACCCAGTTCTGGATTCCCATCGCGTTCAAAGAGGGCGATCCCGTCGATCCGTGGGCGATCTTTGGCTACCAGGCAATCGGCCGGCTGCGCGACGGGATCGCCCCGGCACGGGCGCAGGCGGAGTTGCGTTCGCTGCATCGTGGGATGCTGACTCTGTTCCCGTGGAGGATGCCCGATAACTGGGCCGCCGATGTCGTGGTTGCCCCGCTGCTGAAGTCCATTATTGGCGACGCGCGCCCCAGGCTGTTGCTGCTCTCCGGCGCGGTGGGACTGGTCCTCTTGATTGCATGCGCCAATGTGGCCAACATGATGCTGGCGCGAGCGGCGGCGCGGCAGCGGGAGATCAGCCTGCGGTCGGCGCTGGGCGCGGATACGAAGCGCCTGATTGGGCAGATGCTGACAGAAAGCGCGGTGCTCGCCGCCGTCTCCGGATTTCTGGGCCTGCTGCTGGCCGCAATGAGCCTCAACGCACTGAAGCTGCTGTTGCCCCCGGATACGCCGCGGCTCGCGAATCTTGCCCTGCACGGCGATGTGTTGCTGTTTGCCGCCGGTGTCTCGCTGCTGACGGGAGTTCTCTCCGGGCTGGCGCCCGCGCTGCAGGCCGGCAAGAAAGACCTGCAAGGCAGCCTCCGCCTGAATGCCAACAACGTGTTCGGTACGGCACGGCGGTTCAAAGTTTCGCAGATGCTGGTGGTAGGACAAATCGCGCTCGCAGTAATCGTGATGACCGCGGCGGGCATCATGCTGCGTAGCCTCTTTCGGTTAGCCAACACCGATCCCGGTTTTTACGCGGAACAGACCCTGACGGCGCAGATTTCCCTGGACCGCACCGCGTGTGGGCAGAAGGGCGAATGCATCGCCTTCTTCAATAACCTGCTCAACCGTGCCCAGACATTGCCGGGCGTCGATTCGGCCGCGCTGGTGGATGCGCTGCCCATGACCGGCTACGACACCTGGTTTGTCTTCGATGCCGAAGGACATCCCCGCGATCCCCGCCAACTGGCACTCGAGGCGTCGAGCAGAATGGTTTCGCCCAGCTATTTCCAGTTGATGGGAATTCGATTGCTGCGCGGACGCGGGCTGACGACGGATGACCAGTCGGGAACCAGCCGCGCTGTACTCGTGAATGAAGCGGAGGCAAACCAGCTTTGGCCTAACCAGGATCCGCTTGGAAAACATCTTGCGGACGTGGCCACACAGGAGCCATCCCCTGCCGTAATGGATATGAATAAGGCCTCGATCGTGGTCGGCGTGGTGAGCGGCACGCATCACGAGAGCCTGGACAAAGACTCGGGCTGGGAGACTTACCTTCCCATTACGCCTTCTCGAGAAAAGCCGGTGATGAATATTCTCCTGCGGTCTCACCTGGGCTCTGTGGCCCTGGCGAACAGTCTGCGAGACGTGGTTGCCCAGCTCAATCCTTCGGTGCCGGTAACAAAGGTGCGGACACTGCAGAGCGTGATCACTTCGTCGACGGCTGCGCCGCGATCCTTGACGCTGCTGCTTACGGCCTTCGGAGCGCTCGCAATCCTGGTCGGTGGCATCGGCGTTTATAGCCTGATCTCGTACACCGTGAGTTGGAGAACGCGGGAGATCGGCTTGCGGCTGGCCCTGGGCGCCAACCGTTTGCAGATCGCCCAGTTAGTCCTGCGGCAGAGCCTGGCGCTCGCCGTGATCGGCTCCCTGTTGGGAATCGGCGGTTCGGTCGCGGTCACGCGCCTCTTGGGCCGGTTCCTGTTTGAGACCAGCCCGCTCGATCCCCTGACCTATTCGCTGGTGCCCGTGCTGTTCTGCCTGCTGGCCCTGCTGGCAGCCTGGTCGCCCGCGCGTCGCGCTGCGAGCGTGGATCCGATGATCGCTCTGCGCAACGATTGAAAGGCGGCCTTTCGCTTCGGGCTTGGTTGTGCGCCATGTGTCCCGGCTTGCTGATCTGAAGCGCTTCAGGATGCATCGATTGACTCGCTTCAGGACGAATCGATTGACTCGAGGGCCTGGTTCGGGTTTTCACCACCCTGCCTTGCTTTGGTTTCGCCCGGCCACCGTGAGTTTGCCGCGAATTACCCGCTCTCGGAGCATAATGGAGGAAATCGAGGTTCAGGATGACCTTGGCGGGGTCCCGCGCGGCTTTCAATTTTCGATTATTTCGACCCTCCAAAGCCCTGAAACGTGGCGGAAAAAGAGCAGGTACCCCCTCCCCCCCATTTATGTTGCGAACCGGTATCGGAAATTTGCCGGCCATTCTTCCATCGCCCGCTTCTCCGCCGCTATGCTCAATGGGCACAACGCTTTGACCGCGGACTTTCTCCGGCGTGTCAAGAGCCTGCCCTGCGCGCTCACTTAAAAAAAGCCCGAAAATCCCTCAAAATTCGCGAGAAACCTCCATCCATCCCAAATCTTTTCGGTCGTGAGCCTATCCTCGCTGGCGGCGGGAAGCTTTGTTTCTCGCTATAAAGCGGCAATGGTTACGCTGCCGTCGCCGGTGTGGATAGTGAGAGGAACGCCTCCGGCGTTCAGGTGGCCGCGAATGTTGTGGCCGCCGCCGGAGTTGTAGCCGCTCATGGTGATGGGCAACTGGCAGTCGATTTTTCCATCTCCGGTGTGCACTTCGATATCAGCAGAGAGAGTACGCGGCAGACGCACCGTCACGCGTCCATCGGAGCTTTCGATGCGCGAAGAGGATGTCAGCTGTGAGCCGTCGGCCAGCCTCACGTCAAGCCGCCCATCACTGGTGTGAACCTGAAGGCCGCTGAGGCGCCCGTCGATCGAAACACTGCCGTCTGAGGAATGCGACTCCAGCGTTCCCGTCACGTTATGCAGGCGAATCGAACCATCGCTCGATGTCAGGCGCAAGGAACCGCCCGCATCGGCAACATCAATCGATCCGTCGCCGGTGTGCAGGACCAGCGTTCCCTCTAATCCCGAGGCCTTGAGAGCGCCGTCCGAGGTGCGTGCTTCAAGGTCGGCGGAGTTCGGCGACTCGACGGTGACGCGCGGCTCATGGTGGTTGCCGATGCTGATGCGAATGCCGAGACGCGGCTTCTCCTTCAGTTCGAAGATCACGTGGTCGCCGGATTGCGATTCCGTGAGATTGAAGTCGTCGGGGCGGCGGTCGTTCCACTCGACCCGAACATGGACCTCGCGGCACGAACCGCAGGAGCGGACTTCGGTCGAGGAGTCGCCGGTACTGATGAAGAGCGATGGCTTGCCTGAAACCGGGTAGGACTTTTGCCAATCGGACTCGGCGGCGCTGGTAGCGGCAGCGGCGCAGAGCAGCAGGCCAACAAGCGGAAATGAAAGTGCGGAAGGGCGCAGGACAAGCATCGTCGTAACCTCTCGCTCTCAGGTACGTGCGAGGCCGATGGTCGGTTCCGTCAATTTGTTCTGCATGCGCGGAGTCAACCGACGCGCGTGCACTCCTCAACCGGAATGGGAACCTGCTCCACGATCTCGAGGCCGAAGCCCTCCAGCGCGGGAATATGCATGGGAGTGTTCGACAGCAGGCGAATGCGCTGGATGCCCAGGTCGGAAAGTATCTGTCCACCCAGCCCGATGGCGCGCAAGATACGGCCGGACCGGTCCTGCGACCCTTCCCGCTCGCGAATCTCCTTGTGCAGAATGAGGCGTCCGGTTGTCGCTCCGGGCATGGCGTGAGCCACTGCGCTGCCGGGCTCGAAGGCATCCTGCGGCGTGTGGTCGATGGCAAAACCGCGCGAGGTGTTGTGCAGGTAAAGAATGGCCCCGCAGCCTTCTTCAGCGATCATGCGCATGGTCTGGTCGAGGGTCTCGCGGCAGTGGCAGTCGGCGCCGAAGATATCGCCCGCGGTGCAGCGGGTATGAACGCGGACCAGAACAGCGTGGGAACACGGCGGCCGGGCCGCGGGACTGCCGGGCAGGCCGGACGGTCCGTCGAGGAAGGCGGGACAGCCGGGGCACAGGTCGCCGCGCACCAGCGCAACATGGCTTTCGCCTCCGTTCACCTCGCTTTCGTATGCGATCATGCGGAACTCGCCGTAGCGCGTCTGGATGCGGCTCTCGCCCGTGCGCACAATGTAGCGCTCGTGGCGCAGGCGGTAGCGTATCAGTTCGGCAACGGTGAGAATGACCAGCCCATGTTCCTTGCAGAACGGGATGAGATCGGGGATACGCGCCATTTCGCCGTCGTCGCGCATGATCTCGCAGATGACGCCGGAAGGATTGAGCCCGGCCATGCGGGCCAGGTCGACGGAAGCTTCGGTCTGCCCGGCGCGCACCAGGACGCCTCCCTTGCGGGCACGCAACGGAAAGATGTGCCCGGGGCGAGCCAGGTCGGCGGCCGTGGAGTCGGCAGCGATGGCGGTGCGGATGGTGTGGGCGCGGTCCGCCGCGGAGATGCCGGTGGTAACTCCCTCGCGGGCTTCGATCGTCTCGGTGAAAGCGGTGCCGAAGCGCGACGAATTCTGCTGAGTCATGGGAAAGAGGCGCAGATAGTCGGCGCGTTCCTCAGTCAGCGTGAGGCAAATGAGACCGCGGCCGAACCTGGCCATGAAGTTGATGGCCTCGGGGGTCACATGCTCGGCTGCCAGCGTGAGGTCGCCCTCGTTTTCCCGATCTTCGTCGTCGACCACGACAACCATGCGGCCGGCTTGAATTTCGGCCAGCGCGCCGGGCACGTCGGTAAACGGAGCTTCGATCTTGCGTTGCGTGAATGGCATGTCTTTCGTCCTATTGTGGCCCAGATCAGCAGCAAACGGCAAAGATGCGGTCTCGGACACAAGACCAGCACCGGGGAAATCATCCGGGGCGTAAGTCCGGCCATACTCCATTCGTGGTATAGACGCCGTACATGAATATCGTAGCCTCAGATTGTGCACGGACGGCGCAAACAGCAAAACGCCGCCCGAAGGCGGCGTCTTGGGAGGTGCAATCGAACAGGCCCTACAACGTCGATTCGATCTCGAATCCCCAAGCCTCGAGAAGTGCCTCGGGGATGTATTTGGAATTCTTGTTCCGGCGAGCCCACTCCCGCAGACGGGTGGACCGGATATACTGGTCCGGCGTGAGCTTGAACTCCTTGACGATTTGTTCGAAGGAGGTCACTGTGGGCACAACCGGGCCAATAGGCTCCGGCTTGCCCCAATTCGGATTTCCACGACGCTTTGCCATTGATTCAATGTCCTTAAAAACAGAAATTGGAAATAACATGAACTCCTCGGATGCGGGGAGGGGGATCCTTAAACGCACACCAGAGGCCACTCTAGATTCCTATTTTAGGGATTTTTTCTTCAAAAATCAATAGTTTAGACACTGTAAACGTGTGCAAATTCATCTCGTCGTCATCCTCGAATCAACGACTATATCTTTGATGGAATACAAGTTAGCGACCTAATGCGCCTGCAAAATGACGATTTGGTTTCTCGGCCGGAATCATTTTGGGGTCCAATCGAAAGTCCCCACAGCGGCACCACCTAACTCTGAGCCTGACGTAGGCGGCATCACCAACGAAGCTGGCCTAACCAGCGTAGAATTCCTGCCGTCGAACAAACGAGACCTGGACAATCTGGATCGGCGCCGCGGTGCTGCAGAGTGCAGCCGGCGCATTGCCGCGGATCGAACCGAATGCCCTTGCTCAAGAAAGAGACGGCATGAAGCGGACGGTTGCAGTTCTACTAATGATGGCAGGGCTTGTGCACTCGGCTCTCGGCATTCGCCGCGTGAGCGTAGAGCAATTGGAGCAGTTCCTGGCCGGCTCTCGCGACAAGCCCGATTCGGAGTTGAGCTGGCTGATCGGCGATATGCAACTGACCGAGAGGCTGAGCGCAAGTCGAATCGTCCGCCTGGAGTCCATGGTGCCTGGCAAGAAGAGTCTGCAGGTGCTGGACGCTGTGGCCGATTCATCACAATTTCAGGCCCCGCCGGCTGCAGAGATGGCTGCCACATCCGCGCCCGACGTCGCCGCTCAGCGACGCATCATGGGATTGGTCGCGACCTATGTGAGCAAGACGATTCCGCAGTTGCCGAATTTCTATGCGACCCGCGTAACCACACGCTTCGAAGACACGCCGCTGCTGCAGATGCCGGGCGGATTCATTCCCTATGAGCCATTGCATCCGGTGGGCAATTTCAGCGTCACGGCGCTCTATCGCGATGGCCGGGAGATCGAAGATGTGTTGGCGACGCATTCCAAGAAACAGGCGGCGCAGGGGCTCACGACATGGGGCGAGTTCGGACCGATCCTGGCCACGGTGCTGCTGGATGCGCTCAAAGCAAGCTTGCATGGAGCCATTGGGAACAGGGACCAGAGGGTCTGAGAGCGGTTTTCACCTATGAAGTTCCGCGCGAGAAGTCCCACTACGAAGTGAACTACTGCTGCGTGGCCGAGCCCGGAGCGATGCAGGCGAACCTGCATCCTTACCGCCAAACAGCCGGGTATGGCGGCGAGATGGCGATCGATCCCGCCAGCGGAACGATTCTGCGCCTGGCAGTCGAAGCCAGGCTCAAGCCCGGCAGTCCGGTGGTGCAGGCCGACATCCTGGTGGAATATGGGCCCGTCGGGATTGGCGGAAAGATCTACTTCTGCCCGGTGAAAAGCGTGTCCGTGACCACGGCAGAGATGGTACAGGTAACTGACTTGTACAATCAGCCGCTCGCGCTGCAAGTGCAGCCCCTGAAGACCATGCTGAATGACGTGAAGTTTGAACAGTACCACGTCTTTCGCGCCGATGCGCGGGTGCTTGCCGCCGATGAGACGGCCCCGGACTCTTCGAGTCCCGCACAGGTCCCGGGAGCAGGACCGTCTAATGCAGGCAATGTGTTGACGACGGCAAGCCCGGCTGTTGAAACCGGGCCACCGGCACCCGTAGTTGCCGAATCGCCATCAACCGCGACGACTGGGCCCGAGCCTGCCGTCGCGGAGATCGGCGTTACCGACGCCGCAGGCATTCCGGATGTGCCTGCATCGAACCGTCCGGCGACGCCTGTTTCGGGTTTCACTTTGCGTGCTACAACGCGGCTGGTTGACATGGGACTGGTGGCCTATGACAAGAAAGGCCGTCCCGTGACCGATCTGAAGCGGGACGACTTTGAGATTTACGACAACGGGCGCAAGCAGGAGATCCGCTACTTTGCGCAAGGCGGTCAAGCAGCGCCACCGCAGGCGACAGCCGCGTCTCATCAACCGGTTAGCGCTGGCGAAATCCCGGTCTACACCAATCGGCCCACGCGGGAACCCGTGACCTCCCAGCCACGCTCCTCCGCAATCGAGATGCACGCCACCATACTCATGATCGACGCCGCGAATCTTGCCTGGGGGGATCTTTCCTACGCGCGCGAGGAGATGCTACGGTTCCTCAAGACACTCGATGCTGCAGAGCCGGTCGGCTTGTATATCTTGCGAAGCTACGGCTTCCAGGTTCTTCTCGAACCCAGCAGCGATCACGCCCTGGTTGCCATGCGCTTGAACCTCTGGATGCCTGTCGCACAGGACCTGGCGCGTGCACAAGATGAAGAACAGCACAATCGCCAGCACATTGATTGGGTCGCGCATACGACCGATCTGGTTTACGTGAACGGGAATGACGGAACCGACCCGGAAGGAAGTGCTTCTGGCAGGGACCGCGTTGCGCTGGCCAAGCATGGCGTCGATCCTCAGTTGAGAGCCATGGGTAGCAATCCCGAACGCGACGCGCTCCTGGGCCTCGTTACTGTCGCACGCCACCTTGCCGTCTATCCGGGACACAAGTCGCTGGTGTGGATTTCGAGCGATAACGCGCTCGCCGATTGGAGCGGCCAGGCGGCCGGAGGCGAAGACAAAGGAAGCAAGTTCATCGACCCGCTATCGCTGCGAGCTCGCGAAGCCCTTAACGAGTCGCACATCAGCCTCTATCCGCTCGATGCTTCGCAACTGGAAGCAACCGTGATCACTGCCGATCTCGAAAATCGCCTGATTCAGGCTAAGCTCGAGGAACCTGCTCAGCCCGGGGCTTCGACGCCGCCTCCACCGCCTGCCAACCCCACCGGCCGCAATGCCGCTCTCATGCACCAGGACACTCACGCTATCCAGGGCGTTTTCCGCGATCTGGCCGAAGCCACCGGCGGCCGTGCCCTGCGCCGCGCCGGGGACATCGCCGCGGAACTCAATGGAATCGCGGAAGACGGGCGCGCCGCCTACCTGTTGAGTTTTACGCCAGACTCACCTGCCGACGACAAGTACCATCTTCTGTCTGTAAAACTCACCAATCGCCGAGATCTCCACTTGCGCTACCGCACCGGCTATGTCTTTGAGAAGGATCCCGCCACGATCAAAGAACGATTTGAGCGGGCGGTGTGGCAGTCGAGAGATATGACCGAGATTGCGATCAATGCCACCGCCACACAGGATTCGAAGGATAGAGCACTCCTGTTGAACATCGCAGCCACTGATCTGCAGATGGCCGAGACCGGCGACCGATGGACCGACAAACTGGACATCTTTCTGATTGAACGAGATGATGCAGCCATCCACGCCAGGGTTACAGGGCGCACGCTGGGTCTCCGTCTCCGTACCGCAACTTACCAGAAGGTCCTGCGCGACGGCATACCGATCGGCCAGCCACTGCCGTCCGCGCCGAAGGGCGGTTCGATGCGCGTCGTGGTGGTCGATGAGAGTAGCGGCCGCATGGGCTCGGTTACGATTCCAGCGATCACGCTTCCCTGATGCGCGGGTTTCGTGTCACACGAATCCGATAAAGCGTCCGGCGGTCACGATCCCCGCCCATAACACGATCGAAATCAACCCCGCGATCTTTGCGCCCATTGGCAGTTCAGCACTATCGTTCCACGCCGCCACATCGCGATACACCAGGCGGTGGAAGAGAAGTGCGTGGATCCCGGCCGCGCCAATCAGGATCAACTTCAAACGGAATGCGGGATTGGGATATAACTTTGCGGCTTCGGAAGAAAAAAGCACCGCTCCGGTTATCACTTGTACGATCAGTCCCGCCCACGTCCACGGGAAAAGCCAGCCGGCCAGCGCAGAAACGCGCACCCGACGCATCGTCCATCCCAGCAGGCGTAGATCGAGCATGAAGATGGTGCCGACTAGAACCGCCATGCCCAACAGGTGTAAGGACTCAATGATCGGGAAGAGCCACACGGATTCGCGTACGCCGGCGCCCACCGGCGTCTGCTCCAGCCACTTGCAGAATGCCAGTATGTCGGGCATGCCTAGGGTTTGCCTTCCAGAGACTGGCCGTTGGGTAGCCAGATTCTTCCCAGGGACATATAGGGCGACCCGTCTTTGGCGAGGAAGCCCTGCACCGTCACCTTGTCGCCGCGCTTCACCGTGTGCCCGGTCCAGCCCCCATAGCGAGTGAGCATCCCCAAACTCCCCAGTTCCAGCCTCCAGTTGTTGACCTTACCGTTCGCGTCCTTGATGTCTGCGAAGATCATGGCATGCGGATTGATCCACTGAACTTCCGTGACCGTTCCTTCCATCTTGACCACGCGCGTCGTATCAAAGGCAGCCAGTCCATGGTGCGCCCAAAGCGAAGCCACACTCAACAAGATTCCTGCCACCAAGACTGAGACTTTTGTCCAGTTCTTGGGCAACATTCTCGATGAGGCTCGATGCGAGCTTCGCGTCAATTTCATGAAACCTCGTGGGGTGAGAGTTCCTGTTGCCAACTACGCAGCCACTACCAATTTGCGAAGGGATATCCTGGCGAAGACCAATCGTGCTTCAGCAATGCGCGTACAACACATCCGCATAGCGCTTTTTATCGGTGATCTGAAAAATTGTTACCCGGGAGGGATGGATAATCTTCAATTCTCGTTCAGTATATCTCCGAAGATCGTGTTGGCACTGCATCTTTGTGTTGCAGTACCTGCAACATGATCAGAAGCACTCAATCCCTTCAGTCGCAGCTCGACGTTTGGATAACCCGCCTCGAAGCCTCCTTAATGCCTGGACATGTTGGAATCTTCAAGACATTGAGCCGGGGCACAATCCGGCGACGTAATAGCCTTTGACAAGCACCATGCATCTTTCATAAGGTTTTCACGTCATAAACTGTTTCATTTGGGGTGCGTTGTCTTTCACTTCCCTTCCGTGCGCTGTAACTTGGGGTTACGTGAAAATCAGCCCACTGTGAAGAATCAAAAGCGGAAAGTTCAAGTCAGATTGAGGACAGGATGAAGCCGAGTGTTTCGCGCGTTGTGATTTGTGGCATGGCTTTAATGGTGGCGGGTTGGAACGTACGGGCACAGGCGCCGGTCGGTCCGCTTGAGTTGCGCGTCGATAATCTGAAATCTCCTTTGGGAATCGATGACGCCAGCCCGCATTTCTCGTGGCAGCTGAGCGACGCAACAACCGGGGCGCGGCAGACAGCCTACGAGGTGCTGGTGGCGTCGGCAGCCGCCGATCTCAACCCGGGAAAAACCGTGTGGGACAGCGGTCGTATCGCGTCTTCTCAATCGCTGAATGTGAAGTATCAAGGTCCCGCCCTGGCGCCCAGCACGCGTTACTTCTGGCGCGTAAGAATTTGGGACGCCGCAGGCAAGCCCTATCCTGACAGCGAGCCGAGCTGGTGGGAAACTGGCCTGCTCACGCAAGAAGGGTGGCACGCTGCATGGATCGGCTATGAAACCCCGGAAGAAGCAGCCGTTCGCCACGCTCCCGCACAATGGATTGCCAATCCCGATACAAAAGCGCTCTATGCGGAAAAAGCCAATGAGCAGCACTTCGCGTATCGCACCGCCGTCAAACTCGACAAGCCTGTGAGATCCGCCACGCTGTTTGCAGCGTGCCAGGACACGGTCGGCGCGTGGGTCAATGGAAGTCAGATGCTCAAAGCTGATGCTTTGCCGCCCTACAAGCAAATGCCGTGGAAAAAATATGTGCGCGCCGACGTAGCCAAACAACTGGCTGCGGGAGAAAACTCCGTTGCATTGGATTGTGTCCACTACGTCGTCAACCCCAACGGTATGGCAACGAACGATGCGCCTCCGCTGAGCGCAACGCTCTTCGTTCAGTACGAAGATGCCAGCACGGCAACCTTCGCAAGCGCACCGGAGTGGAAGACTGCTACCCACGCAGCCGATGGCTGGCAGAAGAAGGAATTTGACGACTCCTCGTGGAAGAATGCGGTCGCATGGACGCCGGCGCCCGGACCCAATGCGGAGCCCCTCGGCCATCCCTGGATCCCTGATTCGGTGAAGTTTCTGCGCAACAATTTTGATGTGAGCAAGGGCGTCAAATCGGCCCGGCTCTATGCCACGGCCCTTGGCGCGTACGAGATGTACTTGAATGGCGAGCGCATAGGCAGCGACGTGCTCGCGCCCGGATGGACAGATTACCGCGAGCGTTTGATGTATCAGACATACGATGTAACATCGATGCTCACAAATGGAAACAATGCCATCGCTGCCATGCTCGCACCCGGATGGTATTCCACGCCGCTGGAGTGGTTTCAGCAGCCCAACAATTATGGCGACACCCCGCCCGCATTGAGAGCGCAGCTGCGCATCGAGCACGCCGACGGCAGCGTGGAATGGGTCAACACCAGCTCCGATTGGCAGGCCGGCACTTCGAACATACTTAGTTCGGAAATTTACGATGGCGAAACCCAGGACGCGCGCCTCGAAATCTTGGGCTGGAACACTCCGGGATACAACGCCAACGAATGGTACAGTGCCATCGCCATAGAGCCCAAGCCCGTCGCCATTGAAGCCCAGGCCTATCCTTCAATCCGCGCCGAGAGAACGGTCGCCGCTCAATCGATGTCCCAGCCCAAACCCGGAGTCTATGTCTTCGATTTCGGACAAAATCTTTCCGGCGTCGAACGTGTGCGCCTCGACGGTCCAGAAGGAACCGATGTGCGCCTGCGCTTTGCGGAAATCGTCAACGACGACGGCACCCTCTACACCGATAATCTCCGCACCGCGAAAGTCACCGATCACTTTATTCTCTCGGGAAAAGGCGTTGAAGAATTTACACCGCAATTTACATTTCACGGATTCCGCTATGCGGAGATCAGCGGCCTGCCCTCTGCACCGGCCAAAGACGCATTGGTTGCCGTCGTTATCCATACAGATGCGTCATTCGACGCGAAGCTCAAAACGGGCAACCCGATGATCGATAAGTTGTGGAGTAACATCCTTTGGGGTCAGCGATCCAACTTTGTCGGCCTCCCCACCGACTGCCCGCAGCGCGACGAGCGCCTGGGCTGGATGGCCGACGCGCAGGTATTCTGGCGTACCGCAAGCTACAACATGGACCTCGCCGCGTTTTCGCGCAAGTTCGCGGGCGACATGCGCGGCACGCAACTGGGCACGCCTTTCTACGGCATCTATGCGCCAGGCACGGTGCAGAGTCATGCCGGGTCCGGCGCCGGATGGAGCGATGCCGGCGTTATCATTCCATGGACCTCGTGGCTGCAGACCGGCGACACCAGCGTAATCGATCAGAACTGGGATGCGATGGCCAGGTACCTCGATGCCATCGAAGCCGCAAATCCCGATGGCCTCTGGAAAGTGAAATCCGGCACACCTTTCGGCGATTGGCTTTCTCCTGAAGGCAAAACCGACCAGGTGCTCGTCGCATCCGCCTACTGGGCATACGACGTGACATTGATGCGCGAGATGGCGCATGCCACGAACCGTGCAAGCGACGAACAGAAATACGCGCAGCTGTTCGACAAGATTCGCAGCGCTTTTCAAAAACAATTCGTACATAACGATGGCTTCATCGTGGGAGCCGACAACACTCCATCGCCCTTCGGACAAATCAATAACCCAAACGCGAAGAGCAACGGCGGCGATACGCAGACCGGCTACGTTCTGGCTCTTCAAATGAACTTGCTGCCCGAATCGTTGCGCGCCGCGGTTGCGCAAAAACTTGTTGCCAAAATTGAAAGCAATCACGGTCTGTTGGCGACTGGATTTCTGGGAACGCCCTACCTGCTCGAGCAACTCACGAAGACCGGCCATGCCGATCTCGCCTACAAATTGCTATTGAATACGCAGTACCCGTCGTGGGGCTACCTGGTCGAGCACGGCGCGACAACGATGTGGGAACGGTGGAACGGCGACCAGATGAAAGCAGACCCCAGCATGAACTCGTACAACCATTACGCGTACGGCGCCGTGGCCGACTGGATCTATCGCTATGCCGCCGGCGTGGACGCAACGCCGCTTGACGCGGGCTTCCACACCATCATCCTGCATCCCGTGTTCGACGCGCGGCTGGGTTCCATTGCATTTGACTATGCGTCCACTTACGGACCGATTCATTCCGACTGGACCGTCCAGGGCAAGACTGCCGCGTGGCACGTAAGAATCCCCGCCAACACGACTGCGTGGCTAAGTGGCAATGCGTCGAAGTACAAGCTGGATGGCGTTTCACTTAGCTCCAGCAAACAAGCCAAGTCTTCAACGCGCGAAGGACAGTCCGGCTTCGAGTTACCCTCCGGCACTTATAAATTCCAGGTCGAGTTGCAATAACCCGGCTCATAACAACAGGCGGACCAAAGTGGCCGGTGAAAGCGTTTCTCTGATTGCTATGCAGGGACAAATAAATCGGAGAAATACTTTAGCTGGCGTGGCCCGCCGATAATGGCTCAACTAAGCTAACGTGCAGCGGTATGGGTCGGCAATGCGGTCTGCTCGCCTGCGCAATCCTGGGTCTCGCATAGGAGCTGTGCCCAGCGGCGCACACCCTCAGTCGATAGAGATTCGCCGCCCGACTCGCTCACTGCCATCTGCACCGCAAAGTTGCCAACCGTCGAGCTCTCCACGTTGCCCGTCTCCACCACGAGCCCAGTGCGCTCCGCGGTGAGTTGGGTCAGCAGCCGGTTCAGCGAGCCGCCTCCCAGTATGTGGATGCGCTTGATGCTGTTGCCCAGCATATGCTCCAGGCTGCGCAAGGCCGTTCCGTAGCGGCTGGCCAGGCTCTCAAAGATGACTCGCGCAAACAGCGGTTCGTTGCCCGCGCGATCTTCGATGGACGTAGACCCATTCGCCAGAAGTTGTTCGTTCAGGCGCGCCGGCATATCTCCGTCCAGCATCAAAGAAGGCGCATCCACGGGCACGATACCCGGGAAACTGTTTCTTCCCGCTGCCTGCGCAATCAACTCCGGTAATTCCCAGGACCGCCCATCCTTGCGCCAGCTTTCAAGGCACTGCTTCAGGATCCACATTCCGTTGACGTTCGTATGAAAGCAGAATCCGCCCCCAGCCGCACCTTGGTTGGTGAATCCCGCCTGCATCGCTTCGCTTGTCGCGATCGGAGCGGCAATCAACGAACCCACCAGCGACCATGTTCCCGAGCAGATGTACGCCGTGCCCTGCAGCCCCGTCGGAATACCTGCGATCGCGGAGGCCGTATCGTGGCACGCCGGCACAATCAGATCCGTATCGCGAAACACCTCAAGCTCAGCCAGAGGCCCACTCAGTTTACCAACGATAGTGCCGGTAGGCACAATGGGTGGAAGAGCCTCTCTCGCAATGTTCAGCCGTTGTAACAGCGGCTCCGACCAGTCGCCAGTCTCCAAATCCACCAGGCCGGTGTGCGTGGCGTTTGTGTACTCCGCTACCCTGCGTCCGCCCAGCCGGTACAGCACATACTCAGGCAGGTTGATCCATGGCGCGCGTGCATCGGCGCTGCGGTCCGCGAGCAATTGATAGATGGTGTTGATGCGCAGCGGCTGTGCCCCGGTATGACAGTACATCCAGTCCGGAGAAGCAACCTGGTCTGCGGCTTCTTTCGAAACAATCGTTCGTTCATCCCGGTAGCAATACGGGTTGCCGAGAGCCCGCCCGTCACGGCCCAGCCGCACGTAATCCACGGCCCATCCATCTACCGCAATTGACGCAACGCCTTCAGGAGCAACTGCCGCCGCTTGGCGCAGCCCGTCTTCCAGTCCGGAAAGAATATTGTCGAACGGCCAGCGCAGCGACCCGTCCGCGTGCACCGGCCCGTTCGGTATGCGATGAATGAGTGAGATCCCGGCCCGGCCACCGATCCAGCGCAGCAATGAAACCCGACAGCTCTCCGCGCCAAGATCGATGGCGATGCGTGCGCGTAATTGCATGTCAGCCAAGTTCACCGCAAGAACGCCTCAGGCAAGCCGCCGTCGACAGGAATCAAGTGGCCGGTCGTGCATCGCGAACGCGGGCTGGCCAGAAACATGATCGCCTCGGCACAGTCGACTGGGTCGATAGGTTGACGCGTGAGGGTCCGCTTGGCATAGAAATGAGCCAGCAATCCGCGAAGATCCTCATCGTTCATTGACTCTTCAAATGCAATGCCATACTTCGTGAGCGAGGCGCGTACGCGATCGCGCGGAAACATCGTCGACCCTTTTACTACCGTGGCCGGCGACACGCCGTTCACGCGCACACCGGGCGAAAGTCCTACGGCCAGTTCCCGCACCAGGTGGCTCAACGCCGCCTTACTCACGTCGTACGCTTCGCTCCCGCGCTTTGGCACGACTGCATTCGCTGAACTGGTGAGGACGATTGCGCCGTCCAATTCTTGAGCTGCAAATAACTTCGCGGCCTCGTCGCATAAAAGGTAATTCGATGTCACGTTCACATCGAGGGTCAGGGCCCACAGGGCCTCGGAGATGATGCCGTCGGGCGACGAAGGGAACATGGCGGCGGTATTGATAAGAATATCGATTCCACCGAATGCTTCCACCGTGGCCTTGAGCGCATTGCCGATGGCATCGCGGCTGCGAATATCCACCGCGGTCGAGCTTACCGACTCTTTTGAAGTAACCTTCGCGAGTTCGTCGGCTACTTTTGACGCGCCCGTGGTATCGCGATCGGCAATCATCACATGCGCGCCGCGCGCCGCGGCAATCAACGCCACTTCACGCCCGATGCCGCTGCCTCCGCCTACCACGAGCGCGATGCGCCGGCTTAATTCCTTCTCCGCGGGCTGGCGGCGAATCTTGGCTTCTTCCAGGAGCCAGTACTCGATGCGAAATGCCTCGCTCAGCGGCATCGCCACGTAGTTGGTAAAGACCTTGAACGTGGTGGGATCCATGCCTTGGCCACACTGCGGGACCACAGTACCCTTGGCCCACGCCGCCTCTCCCTCATTCAGCAGGCTCGCTCCCTCCATCACGTGTATCGCGTTGGTGTAGAACTCGCCGGTAATGCGGGCTTCGGTCTTCGACTTTCCAAAACTGAACATGCCCAGCCCCGGCACCAGCACAATGGTCGGACTGGTATCGCGCAGCGCGGGAGAATCAGGCTGCGCGTGTGCATGATAGTAGGTCGCGTAGTGCTCGCGGTACTCTGCCAGCGAAGTATCAATTCGATGCTTCAATGCATCCACATCTTCGCTTTCCGCCCATGGCACAAACAGCGGCCGGATCTTGGTGCGAATAAAGTGATCGGGGCAGCTGGTCCCGAGAAACGACAAGTCCTTCGCGTGCGCCGAATTCACGAAACGCAATACATCTTCGCCGTCGCTGAAGTTCGCGATCCAGCGTTTCTGCGCGCTGATGCGTCCACGCAAAAATGGAAGAATCTCCACCGCCAACTGCGTGCGGTTCGAACGCGCCTTCAAAACATCTCCACCGAAACGCTCAGGCCCTTTACGATGGCCGTGATTTTCGATGAACTGGCCCAGTTGATCGATGACTGTGAGGGTGTTCATGTACGATTCGCGCTGCGTCTCGCCCCATGTAAACAAGCCGTGGCCGCCTAGAACAATGCCATCGCAACCGGGATTCTCATCGACAGCGCGCTTCAACATCATCGCTAGTTCGAAACCCGGGCGCTGCCACGGAACCCAAACCAGGTGATGATGAAACTCGCGGTTGAACTCCTCCATCTTTGCCTTGCCGTTCGCCGAGGCAGCCAGCGCAATACCCCAGTCGGGATGCAGGTGATCTACATGTGCGAAGGGGAGAAAGCCGTGCAGGGGCGTATCAATTGAAGCCGCGACTGGATTGTTGCGAAAGGCGCACAACGCATACATCTCCACCATCGAGTCTTCCGTATCTTGCCCGCGATAGAGATGTTCCAGTGCCAGCAGTTTGTCTTGATACAGGGTCGCGAACCCCGTGCGCTTGATGCTCCCCAGGTCGCCTCCGCTGCCCTTGACCCACAGCACTTTCGCCATCTTGCCGGTGAGGGGATCGAGTTCATCAATTTTGGAGCTGGTATTGCCGCCCGCAAAGTTCGTAATGCGCAGGTCCGACCCCAATAGATTGGAGCGATAGCGCAACAACTCAGGCTCGTCGAGTTTGTCGGCTATCGTGGGGTCCCAGCGATCTTCAAGGAATTTAAGCGAGGGGGAAGCTACGGCCGCAACAGTCATAGGTAGAACACCTGCTCCTTCACTTTCGAGTCCACACCATCATGAGCAAAAAAGCAATAGGGAATCTATTTCTCACGCGAATATTGCGGCCCTTGAATCACCGCATTTGTCGGATGGGGGGCCTGTTACGCCTTCTGCCCGGCTTCTTCTTCCACGGCCAGGGATTCCGGAGTCACCACATGATGGCGGACATAGTTATACGGCGGCACAATATGGCCGCGCAACAAGGCGATGCCTAGTTGGATCAGGCGCGGTCCGTATGTTTCCACGCCGTGCGAGATCGAACCAATGATGGCGCTGGTCCCGGTACGCATCTCGTCCAGCACTTCGGGAATGCAATCCTGTCCCGCAATGGCAAAGTCATGCTCGCGTCCAGCCTGGCGTGCCGCTTCCAGAACACCAAGTGCGCTCGAATCCGTGGACGCTGCGACCAGGATGCGTTGCCCCTTGCTGTGCGCGCGCAGGAAGTCAGACACGGCAATGTAACTGGGCTGTCGCATGCCGCGCCCTTCGAGTCGCAAAAAACGATCCGGCGGAATCTGGTCGAGGCGCGCCCGAACTCCCTCAAACGCACCTGCTATTCTGCTCTGCACAAAGCTGCCCGCCTCAGAAAACCCAATTCCGAGCACCCAGTCTACTCGGGCTTTCCATTTGCTCATTGCGTGTTGCGCCAGCAATACTCCGGCTTCGAAGCCTACTTCGAAATTATCAACCCCGAAGTAGGTGGCGTTGGGATGGGGAACATCGATCGCCACCAGCGGAATATCGGCCTTCTTAAAAATATGGGCGACGTGGGGAGCAACGTGCTCTTCCACCTGGAACTCGAGGGCCAGGTCGACTCTCTGGCGCACGAACTCCTCGGCATTCTTGATGGCCATGTCGGGGTCGTAGCGATTGTCGAGTTGCAGCAACTCGACACCCGCCGCCGCCGCTGCCGCCGTAATGCTGGCGCCCACGGCAACGGAGAAGGGCATTTCCGCGCTCTGCGCAGCAAAGCCGAAACGCAGGCGGCGCGGGCGCGAAACCAGCCTGTACTGCCCGCTCTGGCCCTGGGCAACATAGCCGCGGTGCACCAGCGTCTTCAGAATGCGATAGACGCTGGTCTTGGAAATATTGGTCTGTTGATAGACGTCTTCGAGTGCGATGGGGCCGTTGGTCTGTTCCAGGAGTTCGAGAACGTCGAGAGCCTTGGAAAGAATCGGAATCAGGTAGAGCCGCTTGATCTTAGGTTTTGACAACCTGCCGTTCCTCCTTGCGATCAGGACAGGTTTCAATTCTAAACGCGCTCGCCGAGCCTTGCGGCGCTGTTGTCAAACTGGCAACGAATCCCGCCTAGATTTCCCTTGAAACTGCGTGCTTATCTGCATGCAGTTTTTCCCAAAAACGGGGCAAAGCCCTATCGTTGGCCCGGCAGCAATTCCGCCGCTTGAAATTCCCCTCAGGCGTATGACGAAACCGCTGCCATTTTGCCGCCCCGCTCGGCGCTGATGCGCTCCACGTACCCGCTCCCGGCCAGGGCCGCCAGCGGATCCTCCGGAAGCCC
>DASXHC010000043.1:0-10008 GCA_036488735.1 Occallatibacter sp. | reverse complement strand
CTCCGGAAGTCTCGCTTGAAAAGGGCATGCAGTTCATCAAAGGCGGCTTTTCGTTTCGATTGAAGAGCAAGCTCGACGTGTGGATGCGCAGCTTCAACGAGACGCAGATCATGACCAAAGAGAAGTTCCTCCGTTGTGTCTCGTATATCGAGGACAACCCCGTCCGACGGGGACTCGCTTTGACGCCGGGAATGTATCCCTTCAGCTCGGCCGTGGGTGGGCCATTGGACGCCATGCCTCTTCATTTTGCGGGGAAATGAGGCCCGCGCCTAAAGGCCTCCTGCTGAAATATTGCTTTCAGGGGCCTGAAGGCCCCTGCTCCCTCCACCGGGTTTCCGGGCGTGTAGTGGCCTATGCGGAAGTTACCAACGAATCGTCCCGGAAATCCCGGCAGGTACATATCAGACAAAGCCCTGGAGGGACTCATCGTCCCGGGCTTCAGCCCATCAGCGACAAGGGCGAACCTCTCAACTCGCCCCCAGATAAACAAACCGCGTCAGGAACAGGGCCGCCAGCACATACAGCAGCCAATCCTGCTTGCGAAATCTCCCTGTGATCAGGTGCAGCACCGCCCACGCAATAATCCCGAACCCCAGTCCGTTGGCGATGGAATACGTCAGCGGAATCAGGATCAGCGTCAGGAACGACGGCACCGCCACCAGCGGCTCATTCCAGCGAATCTCCGTAATCGTCGCCAGCATCAGCGACCCCACCAGGATCAGAGCCGGGGCCGTCGCCGCCTGGGGCACGATGCCGATAAACGGCGCCGCCCCAATCGCTCCCAGAAACAGCAGCCCGGTCACAATCGCGGTCACCCCGCTGCGCCCGCCCGCCGCCACGCCCGCCGTTGACTCCACGTAGCTGGTCACCGTCGAAGTTCCCGTCAGCGATCCAAACACCGTCGCCGTCGCATCCGAGAACAGAATCCGGTTCAATCGCGGAATCGAGTGGTCCGCCGCGATCAGTCCGGCCCGCTTGGTCACCGCCACCAGCGTGCCCAGGTTGTCGAACAGGTCGACAAAGAAGAACACGAAGATGATTTCGAGCAGCCCCTTCGATAGCGCCCCGCGTATGTCCAGTTGAAACGCCGTCGCCGCCAGGGAGCGAAACCCTCCCACCGCCGGCGTCCAGTGCACCAGTCCCAACGCCCACGCAATGCCGGTCACGCTCAGCACGCCAATCAAGATCGATCCGCGCACTTTCTTCACTTCGAGAGCCACCATCAGGATCAGTCCGAACATGGCCAGCGCGGTCGTCGGGCTGCGGATATTTCCCAGGCCCACCAGGGTGTTTGGATCCTTCACCACCAGCCCCGCATGTTGGAAGCCGATGAAGGCGATGAACAGCCCGATCCCGCTCGCCACCGCCGCATACAACTCATGCGGAATCGCGCGCAGAATCATCTGCCGGATTCCCGCCCCGGTGAGGGCCAGAAAGATCACCCCCGAGAGGAACACCGCGCCCAGCGCCGTCTGCCACGGGATATGCATCTTGATGCACACCGTGTAAGTGAAATAGGCGTTCAGCCCCATCCCCGGCGCCAGCGCGATCGGATACCGCGCCACCACGCCCATCAGCATGGAACCGAAGGCCGCCGAAAGGCACGTCGCCGCCGTCACCGCCGGCAGGGGTACCCCGGCGTCCGCCAGAATCGCGGGGTTCACCAGCACGATGTACGCCATGGTCAGGAACGTGGTGACGCCGGCCAGGATCTCGGTGCGCCAGTTAGTCCCCAGATGACTGAATTCAAAATAGCTTTCGATGCGTCGAAGCATAGGCAGGTGCCTTTAGAAAAGCACATATGCCGCGCATCGCAAAGCGTTTTATCTCGAGAGAGGTCCAATTGAATCATTCCAGCGCCGCCCTGCATACTGACCGAGGAGGTCCATTCCTCATGGGCGAATCAATCACACTCAGTGCAGCCGACGGTCATGCTCTGGACGCTTACGTTGCGCATCCTGCCGGCGAACCAATTGCCGGCCTGGTCGTGGCGCAGGAGATTTTCGGCGTCAACGCACACATCCGTTCCGTGGCCGACAGCTACGCGCAGGACGGCTTTCTGGCCGTGGCGCCCGCCCTCTTCGACCGCGTCGAACGCGGCGTCGAGCTTGACTACGACGGCCCCGACATGGAGCGCGCCCGCAGCTTCCTGCCCCGGCTGGACATCGATAAGGCGGTCGCCGACGTCGCCGCAGCCCTCGATTTTGTAAGAAAAAACACCGGCAGGAAGGCCGGCGTGATTGGCTTTTGCTTTGGCGGGACGATCGCCTGGCTATCCGCGACGCGTCTCCAACCCGACGCCGCGGTCGGGTATTACGCCGGCGGCATCGGCAGATACGCCGCAGAAAACCCTGCTGCCCCCGTGATGCTGCACTTCGGCAAGCAGGACACGCACATCCCCGCCGAGCAAGTCGAGAAGGTGCACGCCGCGCATCCTGAAGTGGAAATTTATTGGTACGACGCCGGCCACGCCTTCAACGCCACCCCGCGCTCCAGCTATAACCCTGAAGCCGCCCGCCTGGCCCGCGAGCGCTCGCTCGCCTTCTTAACCAAGCACCTGTCCTGATCCGCACCGCGCCCACCCTGCGATTCGCGGCGGCGGATCGCAGATATGGAAAGCAACGATCCCAATCTCAAGCGGGTCCGTTACTTGTTTTTGAACTTGTGGATCAGTCCCACAATGCCTGCCGGGATCGAAAGGACGGCCGGCAGCGGTGTGGGAATGGCAGTGAGCACCCCGATGGCCAGCGCTTTGATCATCGCCGACTCCTTGTCGTCCCCGTACCACTTCGTCTGCGCCAGGTAGGCGATCATGCCCATCACGAACCCGGCTCCGATCGAAATCGGGAGCAGTGCGCCCAAGGTCAGCACATCGCCGCCGAACAGCATCAGGTCCACCACCATGGTCAGGAATGCCACCATGGGGTGAATTCCGAACAACTGTCCGAAACCGTGCGCCCGCGTCATCTGGTGGGTAAATGGATGAGCCGGCTGCAGATACTGGGGCTGTGGCATAGTGCCGGTGCCGCCAAGGCCGGTTTGCGATCCACAGGCAGGACAGAAAGGACTGGGTTGGTTAGCGACGAAGCCGCAACGGGAACAGGACACGAGACTACCTCCGCGATGGAACCTTTTGCGAACTCTGCCCGCACGCCCGAGGCAGCTTTCTCAGGTCCGATGAGTTGTGGCCGTGCAAAGGTTATCTATCGTTTTGATGCGCCCGCGATCGCGCCTACCAGCATTGATTCTACTCAAAAACCGGCTTCCGCGGCTCGGAGGCCCCGAATTCACAAACCTTTCCTTACTCCAGATCGGGCGATAATTGCTGGCTGCGCTAAATCTGCGACGTCCCTTTGTTTTTGTCGCACATGCGGGAAGGCAACTAGACCGGCCCGCCTCGCTGCCATCCCCCCCGGAATCTTCATCCCGAGGCAGCACCTGGGGCCTCCACTTTTAACACGCGCCTCTTCCGAATTCGCAGCGGCAAGGACTGTCTGCCATCACGCCAAACCGGGCCGAGGAGTGGTATGCTTGCGCTTCATTCCAAAACAACGAGGTGCCTGACGTGAGACAAGTCATCATTCTGGCGTTCGGGGGATTGCTCCTCCTGGCCGGCTGCGGCAGCGAGGACAACAAGAGCGCCGGCATTCCGGTTCAGCCAAAATGGAAGGGAGAGCCGTACCGGCTCGCCTTCGACACCAAAGCAGGCAAGCCGAACCCGGCCGGCATCACCATTCCTCCCATCAAGTTCACGGCCAATCCTGAATCACTCGAGACGCGAACCATGCTCGTCATGCGATTCACCGGCTCCGCAGGGAAGGACAAAGAGCCGGTCGAGCACCGGATGATCGGAGCGCCGGTAGATATCCACGGTGAAGAAGGAACCCTTCCCGCGGACTACATGGACAGGGCCAGCAAGGGTCTCTCGGACTATCTCGGAGCCTACTGCATCCAGGGAAAAGTCGATCTCTCCGTGGCTTTTGCCAGGTCTTCGCTCAACCCCCAGGGGGGAGATGCCGAAGTCGACGCGAAACGGCTGTCAGACTGGCAGCCGGTCGAACTGATGTTCAAGAACACCCGTCCCAAGTGTAAGTAGGGCTGGAGAGTTGCCGGGTTGGAATCCGGAATGGAAGTCGGTTTGGATCAGTCCTGGTTTCTCAAACCCACCCGTTCCGGGATCGCCGCGCCGTATCGTGAATTTGCCGGCGATTCCCCCATCCTGAAACATACTGTCTGCATGAAGGGTTTCTGCGCCGCCTGCGGGCAAGGCACGACCGAACAGGAGCCCGCTCATCCATTGGTAGATCTGGCTTGCGTGCCAACGGATGAGCGCGCTTTTCCAAGCATTGATCAGGCTACTGCGTTGCGGGCAATGGTTTCCCGGTACCACTCGGCGCTCAGTTTGGGCGTACGCTTCTGCGTCTTGAAATCCACGTAGTGGATGCCGAAGCGCTTGCTGTATCCATCCGCCCATTCGAAGTTATCCAGAAGGCTCCAGAGGAAATAGCCCTTGACGGGATAGCCTTCCGCGGCGGCTCTCTGAAGGTGTGTGAGGTGGTTGCGCAGATACATCACGCGATCGACGTCTTCAATGCGGCCGGCGGATGTCGGCACATCATCCGACGAACAGCCGTTCTCCGTGATGTAGATGCCCTTCGGCTTCCACAACTCGCTGACGTTGCGCACTGTCCAGTAGGTGCACTCGGGCGCCAGCACGATCCACGGCGAAGCCATTTTGGGAGCCGAGGCCGGAAAAGGTACCACGGCATAACCGCGTGGAGAATCGTCTGCCTTGACATACATCGGCGTATAAACATTCAGTCCCACAAAATCCAGGGGGCTGGAAATCGCCTTCATGTCTCCCGCTTCGACTTTGGGAGCATTGGCGCCCGCGCGCTCCAGGTAGGCATCGGTATATTTGCCTTCCATCAATGCCGTGACGAATTGCGCATTGTCGTCGCGCGTCGCCTTCTGCGCCGCCTCAATGTGCGGTTGGGTCTCGATCACCGGGACGAAGACGGTGGTATTTTCGGCGAGGCCGACTTGTGTTCCCGGGGGAGTGTTGGCGCGAATGGCTTGAACACCCAGCCCGTGCGCAAGGATAGCGTGGTGGCGAATCTGGTTGACGGGGCCATCTGCCAGCCTCATGCCCGGCGCGAACTGTCCGATCTTGTAGCCGAGGTCGGTGAAGCAGATGAACTCGTTGGTCGTCATCCAATGCTTGCAACGATCGCCGAGATGCTTTGTGACATACGCTGCGTAATCGGCGAAGGCCTTTGATGTGTCGCGCGATTGCCAACCGCCAGGCAGTGCTGCGGGAGTGTCCCAATGAAAGAGCGTGATGTACGGCGTGATGTTGTTCGCCAGCAGCTCATCGATCACGCGGCTGTAGTAATCGAGGCCCTTGGGATTGACGGAGCCGGTGCCCTCGGGAAAAACGCGCGACCACGACATCGACATGCGATAGGCGCTGACGCCGAGAGCTTTGAGAAGCTTCACATCTTCTTTGTAGAGGTGATAGGAATCGTCGGCCACATCGCCGTTTTCGCCTTCGTGCGTTTTGCCCGGCGTATGCGAGAAGTTATCCCACAGCGAAGGTCCGCGCCCGTCATCTTTCGCGCCGCCTTCAATCTGGTAAGCCGCGGTGGCGCAGCCCCAGACGAACCCTTTGGGGTAATGAAGATTGGCGTTCTCCGTTTGCTGCTGGCCGAACGCCATCCTTGGAAAGGACAAACCTGAGAACGCGGCCGCGGCCGAAGCTGCAACCGTCTTGCCGAACAACCGGCGCGTGATGCCTTTCATACAAAATTCCCTTCGTAATTCAACTGAAACTCTGAGCAAAAACGTTTTAGCAGAGTATGGGGGCGATGGGCAAGGGCACCGGATGCCGTTGTCGCGATATGAATTTATTCAAGCCGGATACCACGGTGCGACAAGGCCCGGCCTCGCCGCAAACAAAGCTGCTTCACTCAAGGCTTTGACGGCTTCTCAGGCGACGGGATGGGCGTGAGTGCAGGCGCGAGGGGATCGCCCCAGATGTAATGGTTGAACCAGTTTTCGTTTTCTTCCATTACGGCGCGCTGCTGCTTGGGTTTGTTGATGGGATGGCCGAACCCGTCGTAAACCACCATCTTGACCGGCACGCCATGATCTTCTAGCGCCTGGCGCAATTCAAAACCATTGGCGATGGGCACGCGGCGATCGGCGCCGCCGTGCTGGATGAGCGTGGGTGTTTTGGCCTTGGCGATGTAGTGGATGGGCGAAGTCTTGTCGTAGATGGCGGGATCGTCCCACGGCGTCGCGTGCAGATATTGCGGCGTGAACGGAGTGATGTCGGTATTGGCGTAGTAGGTCATCCAGTCGGAGATACCTGCGCCTACCGACACCGCCTTGAAGCGATCGCTCGATGTGGTGATGAACGCGCTGATGTAGCCGCCTTCGCTCCAACCCATGGAGCCGACGCGATCCTTATCGACGAAGCCCTGGGCGATCAGCGAGTCAACTCCGGAGATGACATCGGCGTAGTCGCCCACGCCCAGGTTGCGCACATTGAGGGAACGGAATGCTTCGCCGTATCCCGCCGATCCGCGATAATTCGGACGCAGCACCAGGGCGCCGCGCGCCACAAATCGCTCGATAGGGTAGTAGCGGTCGGCGGAGATGCTGGGCACGTCAATGCCGGTGGGGCCGCCATGGATGACGACCAGAAGCGGATATTTCTTCGCGGGGTCGAAGTCCGCGGGCTTGACGAGAACCCCTTCAATGGTCGAACCATCTCCCGATTTCCAATGGACGACTTCGTGGTGGGCCAGGGTGAAGCCGCTGAACTGATCGCTGGAGTGTGTCAACTGCACCGGCGAGAGGGAAGCCAGCGGCGAAGCATAGATTTCAGAGTATTGATCCACCCCCGCGCCGCGGTACGCAACCTGCGCAAAGTCCTTGGAGAATGAAAAGCCGTCGGCGAGAGTGCTATTGGGCATCGCGATCGGCTTGACCGTCTTGGCGGAGGGATCGAGCAGGAAGAGAGAGGATGCGGTCTTCTGCAGCGCGGAGAAGTAGATTCCGGCCGGAGCCCAGCGCAAAAGATTGGGACTCTCGTCGAAAGATGCGGTGAGCACTTGCGGCGTGCCGCCCTCGGCTGGCACCACGGCGATGTGGCTGTTGGTGTAGAAGAAAAACTTGGACCCTCCGGATGTTTCATAGGCGATCCGGATTCCGTCGGGAGACCACTTCGGGTTCTCGTCGGGACCGGGCGTGTCAACGATCTTCTTCACCGTTCCGTCGGGAACGGTAACCGTGTAGATGTCGGAGCTGAAGCCGGAGATGAGATCCGGGTCGCGCTTGGCAGCAAAGGCAATGCGCTTGCCGTCGGGCGAGAATGAAAAGCTTTCGACGCTAAAATCGTCTCCCTTTGTCAGCAGTTTCGGCTCTTCCAGCTTGGGTATGCGTCCGGCCGCATCCGGCATGGGTACCGCGATCAGCCAAAGGTGGAGCATATGGTAGTCGGCGTGGATCACGTGGTATTCGCCGAAGGTCTCCTTGCGATCCTTCATGGCTTTCGTGTCGGGAGCGTCAGCGGCGATGGCGATCTGCTTCGAGTCGGGCCCCCACTCAAAGGAGTCGACCCCATTTTCGACTTTTGTGAGTTGCTGTGCTTCTCCGCCATCGGCCGGAAGCAGGTAGAGTTGGCGCTTGCCCGAAGGCGAGTCCTTGAGAGAGCCCGGGCGGTCGGAGAGGAAGGCGATCCATTGGCCGTCCGGAGACCAGTTCGCATTGTTGCTCGACGTTCCGCGCAAGGAAAGAAGACGGCGCGAGCCGGTAGCGACATCGGCCAGCCAGAGGTCCGTGTCGAAGGCGTTCGTCTCCCAATTGGTGCGGGTTTGTTCGTAAATCACCCGTTTGCCATCGGGAGAAATCTGGGGCGCGCTGACGCGCATGACCTCGAGGGACTGGTCGATCGTAGGTGTCTTCGACGTCGACGGCGCTTGTGCGACGGCCACACTGGCGGACAGGAGCGTAAGAGCGAAGAATAGCGGGGAAGCCTGCGGATGATAGCTCATGGGAGACTCTCCTTTGCGATGACGGCAGTATACCGGTGCTTCGCCAACGAATTTGAGACTCCCGATCAAGACCGCTTCGATAATTGACCGCCGGTTGCCGGACAGGATCCCCACCGAAGAAGCAGCTCGCCGGTGTGGGCCTATCAATCTCTGGGGAAAAAAACGATGTCCGTGATCGACGGCGCGCAGCCCGGGGCTTAGGTTCACGCTTATGGAAACCTTGGACTTTGAAAAGCTACTCGGCGCATATCGGCAGGCCGTAGATGAGTGGGTAGAAGCCATTCACGCGGAAGAGGGACTTGCGACGGCGGACCACTCAATGGTGCAGATGGAATTGTGGGATGATGCCGGATTCAAGCTGCACGATGCGGAAGTGAACGCGAAGAAAGCGCGCGATGCGTATAAGAACGCGCTGCGCAAAAAGAACTACGGCTTCTAGTCAACGTGGATTGAAACGCGCTGAAGTGCCCATGGCGCCTGAAGACTTCAGGCGCCATGGGCGAATTATGGAAGGTAATAATTGCTAATCGCGGGCGCTGAACCAGCCGATGGTAATTCCCACCAGGATGCCGGCAGCGAAGGACGCAACCACGGTCTCAATCGGGTGCCGCTGGAGGCGCTTGGTGGTGTCGTCAAAGAACTCTTCGGCGGCGTCTCCGCTATGTTTCACTACTCGTTTCGCGGCTCCGATTCCGTCCTCGACGGCATCGGCCATCTTCGTTGTAAATTTCGAAGCGGTTCGCGCCGTTTCGGCGATTGTCTCTCCAGCCTTGCCGATCGCATCTGTGGCCATGCCAATCACGCTTTCTGACATCGTGTCGCTCCTCCTCAACTCATCCTGCTTTGTCACTTTGATTCGTGAGCGCAGGCCGGGGATGTCTTTGGTTCTGGGGCCGGCCTGGGGCTGAAGGATCCAGTGCCGATATTGACTGAGATGGAACCAGCTCCGTACCGCCCGTGATCGCTCCGCGCCCTCGAACTTTCGATTTTTGCGCGGTTTGTAAACCAGGGGTTTTGCGCCTTGTGGGCGGAACGTAGTGGAAACGGATCAGGTAGATGTTGTCGCCCTTGCCGTGCTTCGCGACCTTGAGAAGATCGAGCACACCCAGAAACCCTGACTCCCGCGCCAAGCCTGGAGTAATGTCCGGCAAACCTATCGACTCAATCGAGTCTATTTCGATTTCGCCTTCCTCCATGCGATAGCGGGCGCCCACCTTGACGCGCGGGCGTAACCATATGCGAACGCTGCAGGTGATTTCGCCCCTGCGAACGCTTTCGCGAAGCCGCCTGGCAAACATCATGCCGAGAGTTTACCCCTCTCGTTTAGAAGCTCAAAGAGAAACCGCGGCCCCTGGTGGGGCCGCGGCTGATTGTGGCGCAAATCCGGGAGGACCGGAGTTACATTTCCTTCACGCCTTCGACGAAAGCCTTGAGCTTGCGCGAACGCGAAGGATGACGCAGCTTGCGCAGCGCCTTGGCTTCGATCTGGCGGATGCGCTCGCGGGTGACCTGGAAGCTCTGGCCTACTTCTTCCAGCGTGTGCTCGGAGCCGTCTTCAAGGCCGAAGCGCATCTTGATCACGCGCTCTTCGCGCGGCGTCAGGGTGCGTAGGACTTGAGACGTGTACTCCTTGAGGTTGACGCTGATGACGGCGTCAGACGGGGAGACGGCCATGCGGTCTTCGATGAAGTCTCCGAGGTGCGAATCTTCCTCTTCTCCGATGGGGGTTTCGAGGGAGATGGGCTCCTGGGCGATCTTGAGGACCTTGCGGACCTTGGCGACCGGGATGTCCATGCGCTTGGCGATCTCTTCCGAGGAGGCTTCACGGCCAAGCTCCTGCACCAGTTGACGCGAGGTGCGGATGAGCTTGTTGATGGTCTCGATCATGTGGACCGGGATGCGGATGGTGCGGGCCTGGTCCGCGATGGCGCGGGTGATGGCCTGACGG
>DASXHC010000023.1:0-867177 GCA_036488735.1 Occallatibacter sp. | reverse complement strand
TGGACCTGCGGCAGGCGGTGCGCGACGGCCGCTTCCGCGAAGACCTCTTCTATCGGCTCAACGTCATCACTGTGGATCTGCCGCCGCTGCGCGCCCGCCGCGAGGACGTTCCCCTTCTGGCCAGCCACTTCCTCGAGTTTTACGCGAACGAGAACGGACTGGCGGCGCGCAGGCTCTCCGCCGATGCATTGCGCGCGCTGATCGATTACGACTGGCCGGGCAATGTGCGCGAACTGGAGAATTGCATTGAGCGCGGCGTGGTGCTCTCGTCAGCTCCCATCATCGGCTCAGACCTGCTGCCCGGCCACATCACCGGCCGCAGCTTCCAGGACGCGCTGCTCGACCACAATCCCAATTCGTCGCTCTTCGACATCCTCGAAGTGATCGAGCGCCGCATCATCATCGAGAAGCTCGAGCGCTGCAACTGGAATCAGACCGACGCCGCCGAGCAGTTCCGCATCCCGCTCTCCACCCTCAACCAGAAGATCAAGCGCCTCAACATCGAAATCCGCAAACGCCCTCGCGAATAAGAAAATTGCAGTAGCGGGCTGCGAGAATACACCCTCTCTGGAGCAAAGAGCCTTTACGGCACGAATTTTGTCGTGCCGTAAAGGCTCGCCCTCCGCTCTATTCTTTTTCGTTCTTGTAAACCTTGCCCGCCTTCATCACGAACTTCACATTCTGCAGCACCCGCACATCGTCCATCGGATTCTTCTCGACAGCGATGATGTCGGCCCACTTGCCCGGCTCCAGCGTTCCCGTCTTCGCGGTCAGCCCCATCAGGTCGGCCGCATTGATGGTAGTCGTCTGCAATGCCGCCAGCGGTGTCATGCCCAGTTGATTCACATACACATCGATTTCATGGGCGTTCAGCCCGTGCGGATAAACCGCCGCGTCCGTGCCCATGGCAATCTTCACGCCCGCCTGCATGGCGTGCTTGATGTTGCTCTTCGCCACCGCGCTCACATCCAGCATCTTCTGGTGATAGAACGGCGGCAGGCTTCCCTTCTCCAGCATCCAGTCTTCGAGATACAGCGTGGGCACCAGGTACGTCCCGTTCTTCTTCATCTCCGCGATCGCTTCGTCGTTGATGTAGCTTCCATGTTCGATGGAGTCCACGCCCGCTTCACTGGCCCACAGGATCCCCTGGGAACCGTGCGCGTGCGCCGCCACTTTGCGTCCCAGCCGGTGCGCGTCCGCAACAATCGCCTTCATCTCTTCCAGCGTGTACTGCGACGCCTGCGGATCATCGCCCTTTGACAACACTCCGCCGGTCGCGCAGATCTTGATCAGGTCCGCGCCGTACTTGATGTTCTGCCGAACTTTCTGCTGCACGGCCGCGATGCCGTCCGCAACGCCATCGCCCATCAGGTGATACTTCAGCGGCAGCAGGTTCTCATCGCAGTGGCCGCCCGTAATGCCCAGCGGCGGCCCGCTCACCAGCATGTGCGGTCCTGGCACTTCGCCCGAGTTGATGGCGTCGCGCAAATCCACATCGGTGTATCCGCCCGCGCCCACGTTGCGAATGGTCGTGAACCCCGCCAGCAGCGTCGTCTGCGCGTTCACCACCCCGTCGATCGCTTCCTTGGCGTCCGTCGCGCTCAATTCCTTGTACGGATCAAAGTCGGGGTTGCCCGTGATGTGCGTATGTACGTCAATCATTCCCGGCATCACCGTCCACTTGCCCAGGTCGACAACCACGTCTCCCGGCTGCGCCGTGACCGAGGCCGTCGGCCCCATCGATTGAATGCTCTCGCCCACCACCACGATCGTTTGCGCGTCGGCCAGCTTCCCGGTCTTCACGTCCAGCACGTGTCCCGCCCGCACCAGCGTCCGCTTGCCGTTCGCCTGCGTCTGCGCCAACGTCGTAATGCCCACCGCACACATCGCCATAGACACAGCAACCATCCACTTATGCCGCAAAAGCATCCCGTTTCTCCATTCATTTATTTGTTGAGGAAGGGCCGCACTCGGAGTGTAGCAAACACGCGTAGCCCTGCAAACCCAACCGGCGGAATGCACCCAACCCCACCACCCCGGCGTGATAGGCTCCAATGCAACGCTGCGTGGAGAGTACAAGCTGCACGTTATTGCTTTCGCCTCCATATTTGAGTGACATGGCGATGGCCGCGAAGCGGTCCGCCCAATCAACAAAAGGCCTTTGACAATGAACTGTTTTCGCATCGCACCTTTCCTGCTCGTGGCGGCCGGTACGGCCTTTGCACAAGCGCCCGCACCTTCGCCAGCCGACTCCCAACAGCCCGCTCCGCCGCCTTCCATCCGGAGCTTCGATCCCGCCGCCATCGACAAAACCGCCGACCCCTGTACCGACTTCTATCAATATGCCTGTGGCAACTGGGTCAAGGACAACCCCATCCCCGCCGACCAGGTCCGCTGGGCGCGTTCCTTCTCCCTGCTCCAGGAGCGCAACCGCTATCTGCTCTGGCAACAGCTCGACACCGCGGCAAAGGGCCCCAAGAGTCCCCTCGAAAAGCAATATGGCGACTACTACGCCGCCTGCATGAACACCGACCTCATCGAAAAGAAGGGCCTCGCGCCGCTCCAGACCTCCTTCGAACAGATCGCCGCTCTCGCCGACCCACACCAACTCGGCCAGCTCGTCGGCACGCTCGAATCCGAAGGCAGCCCCGCCCCGCCCTTCAACTTCGGCGTTGAACAGGACGACAAGGATTCCTCCAAACAAATCGCTGCCATCTTCCAGGGCGGCATCTCCCTGCCTGACCGCGATTACTACCTCGTCGACAACAAGCGCTTCCAGGACATCCGCAAGCAGTATGTCGAACACGTCACCAAAATGTTCACCCTGGCCGGCGACTCGCCGGAAGTAGCCGCTAAAGAAGCCGCCGCCGTAATGGAGATCGAAACCGCCTTCGCCAAGGCCTCCACCAGCCGCACCGATTTGCGCGAACCGGAAAATCGCTACCACATCTACACCGTGGCCGACTTCCAGAAGCTCACCCCCGACTTCGACTTCTCCGTCTACTTCAAAGACATCAAGGTCGGCCACTTCGACACTCTCAACGTCGCCACCCCCGATTTCTTCAAGGGCTTCTCTGAACTGATCGCCAAAGAGCCGGTCGATGCCTGGAAAGCCTACTTCCGCTGGCACACCCTGCACGCTTCCGCGCCCAACCTGCCCAAGGCGTTCTTCGACGAAAATTTCTCCTTCTTCGGCAAGACCCTCGCCGGCCAGAAGGAACCCACCCCGCGCTGGAAGCAGTGCACCGCCATGACCGACCGGGCCCTGGGCGAGGCTGTCGGCCAGGACTGGGTAAAGCAGCACTTCCCGCCCAAGGCCAAGACCAGCATGGATCAACTCGTGGCCGCCCTCGAGAAATCGCTCGGCGACGACATCAAGACGCTGCCCTGGATGAGCGACGACACCAAGAAGGCCGCCGAAGAAAAGCTGGCCATGATCCGCAACAAGATTGGCTATCCCGAAAAATGGCGCGACTACTCGGCTCTCAAGGTCGATCGCAACGACCTGGTCGGCAACTTGCATCGCAACGCGGTCTTCGCCAACAACTGGGAACTGAGCCACCTCGGCAAGCCCGTCGACGAGAAGGAATGGGGCATGACGCCGCCTACTGTCAACGCCTACTACAACCCCTCCATGAACGACATCAACTTTCCCGCCGGCATCCTTCAGCCGCCCTTCTTCGATCCGGACATCGATCCTGCCGTCAACTTCGGTGGAATCGGCGTGGTCATCGGGCATGAGATGACCCACGGATTCGACGACGAAGGCTCCAAGTACGACGGTAAGGGCAACCTCCGCGAATGGCAGACAGCCGATGACCGCAAGAAATTCACCGAGCGCACCGATTGCGAAGTGAACGAGTACAACGGTTTCGACGCTGCTCCCGCCAAGGGCGACACGCCCGCGCAGAAACTGAACGGCAAACTCACCCTCGGCGAAAACACTGCGGACAACGGCGGACTGCGCATCGCGTACCTGGCGCTGCTCGATACGCTGGCGGCCCAGGGCAAGACCATCAACGACAAAATCGACGGCTACACCGAGAAACAGCGCTTCTTCCTCGGCTTTGCCCAGGTATGGTGCCAGAACCAGACCGAGCAGTCGGCCCGCCAGGCTGCCCTCACCGATCCCCATTCACCCGGCCGCTGGCGTACCAACGGCGCTGTGCAGAACTTCGACGAATTCGGAAAAGCCTTCGGCTGCAAGCAGGGCCAACCCATGTATCCGGTCAGTTCCTGCCGGGTGTGGTAGAGCCTTCCACTGCCGCGCGCCCCGCGGTCATTTCCATCACCGCAGCGGGCAGCTGGAGCGTTCAGGAAACGTTCCAGCTGCCGGCGGCCTCCTCACGTCGGTCTGCTCAAACAATCTGAATTCACCTGTTTGTGCCCATCCCACCGTTGACATTTGCCCGCCTGCGGCAGTCCAAACATCAATCGTGTCCGAAAATCAAATCGCTGCTTTCGATCATTGCGGAGACTCGTTCTGCACCATTTCGATCAAGACTTCCGGCACACGATTTGCGCGATCGACAACCGAAACTAGGCACAAGTCCCCCTTGGCTTTTACAATGCATCAGGGACCCATCCCAAACCCAGCCCTGCTGCGGAATTAGCAAACTTGGCGGCGCACGCCGAACCAGGATGAAGGAATCGCATGAAGTTTAAGAAATTCGGCAAGGCCCTTCTGATGAGCGCGCTCTCCGCTGGCGCCGTCCTAGGTGTTACGTCTTGCGTCCAGAGTTATACAGTCGGCTTTTTGTACGTCACTGGGACCGTTACTTCCCAGACCAACGGCAACGGCATTATTAGCGGCTTCAAAATCGATCACAATACCGGAAACCTGGTCAACATTAATGGACTGCCGGTCGCTTCCGGCGGTACGTTTCCCGGACGCGCTGTCCTGCTCTCCGGCAGCCGCTTCCTCTACGTTCTCAACCGTGGCACCGACCCCGCCACCAATGGACCGTGCACGGCTGCCACTGTCGGTTGCAAGTCACCCAACATTACCCAGTTCGCCGTGGGCGGCAATGGCATCCTCACCTCGCAGGAAACCTTCTTCAGCCAGGGCCTGAATCCCTTCCGCATCATCGGTGACTCCACAGGAACCTTCATCTACGTGCTGGACGCCGTCGCGCCCTCCACCGCTTCCTGTTCCCTGGCACTCGGCAGCGGCGTCACTTCCTGCGGCGACATTACCGCCTTCAAGGTCGATCAGTCCACTGGGCGCCTCACTCTCGTGGTCAATGCCCAGGTCACCTCGGCAAGCGGCTCTGCCTTGCCTTACTTTCCGGTGCCGGCCAACCCCATTGACATGGTGCTCTCCAACTCCTACATCCTCACCCTCAGCGGAACGGCTGGGACCACCGCTGGAACAGGGGATGTCGTATTCCCCTACACCTACAGCGCTACTTCCGGCCAGTTGACCGTGAACCAGAATGCCGCCCAGCCCATCAATGCCGGGGCCGGCACCGCGATCGTTGCCGCCACCGGCACCGTCTACGTGCTCGACAACGAGCCGCTCACGGTCGGCAATGTCGTCTATCAAAGCCAGATTCTGCCCTTCACCGTGGGAACCGGCGGTGCCCTCCAGGCTCAGACCGGCGGCGCCGTCACCGACGACCCCAACCAGACCAACCCCATCATGCTGTTGGCTGAATCCAAGGGCAAATGGGTCTACATCGCCAACCAGGGAAACAATACCGCCAGCACCAACGCCACCAGCGGCATCGTCGGCAAGATCGTCGATCCGGCTACAAAGGAGCTGACCGTGATGCCGGATAGCCCCTTCACTTCCGGCGCTGGTCCGCAATGCTTGCTTGAGGATCCCTCCAACCAGTTCATCTACACGGCCAACTACAACGACTCCACCTTGACCGGCAAATCGCTCGATCAGAACTCCGGCGATCTCCGGCCACTGCCCGGTAAGGCGAACCGGACCTTTCCACTGACTGGTCCTGCCGCCTGGTGCCTGGTTGACGGGCGCACCAGCTAGTGGCATCGGATAGCTGCAGCATTCAGCGGGACCGTGCCGCGAGGACGGTCCCGCTCATTCCGGATTTTCCGGACCTTTTTTTGAATCACAGTCTCGAATTCCGGGCGCGGCCATTTCAGTCCCGCGCGGACCTCGATACCAAACCTGGTGTTCCTGCGGACGAAAGATGCGCATGAAGTTCAACAAATCGGGCCAGTTGCTGCTTGTCGCCGCGGCCAGCCTCGCTATCGCAGGCGTCATGACCGCCTGCTCTACTCTTACGGTCGATTTCGTTTACGTCACCAGCGCCAAGGCTGCAGGCACCAACAACTATGGCGAGGTGGACGTCTTCGAGGTGAACTCCGAATCCGGTCATATGCGCCAGATTCCTACCTCGCCCTTCCCCTCCGGTGGCCGCAATCCCGTCGCCGAAGCCGTCTCTACCGACCACACCACCCTCTACGTGGTCAACCAGGACGACAACACCATCGTCCAGTTCACCATCGGCAACGATGGCAAGCTCTATCCGCAGAACACCGTGAACACACCCGGCGTCTTCCCGCTGGCCGTATCCGTGGCCGCTTCCACTCTCTACGTCGCCGATACCTACCAGCCCCTCGCCACTTGTTCCCCCGCCGCTCCCTGTTCCGGATCGATTGCCTCCTTCCCGATCACTGCCGGCCAACTGGGAGCTCCCGCGGTGAATGCTTCCATCAGCGCCGCCTATTGGCCCCTCATTCTGCCCAGCAGCCCCACCGATGTTGTCGTTCCCACCGCGATCAATGCTCTCGCTTCCGGCAACGACGTTTATGTTGCCGCCTACGATTCCACAACCAAGGTGGGCTACGTTTTCGGCTTCGCTTCCTCCAGTGGCGCATTGACTCCGCTCAATGGCGGCGTTCCCGTTCCCGCCGGTGTTCATCCTTCCGCCCTCACCAGCGATCCCAGCGGAACCTACCTCTACGTGACCGACTCCGCCAGCGGCAACATCCTCGGATACTCCATCGGTTCGGGAACGCCGACGCTGCTCAGCGGTAGTCCTTTCCCCGCCGGGAATTCTCCGGCCTCCATCGCCATCGACGCCACCGGCAAGTTCGCCGTGGTCGCCAATTCCCAGGATTCGACCGTCACCACGTACACGCTCAACAGCGGAAATCTGACCCAGGCCGGCACCTTTGCCACCGGCCTCCAGCCCGTGGCGATCGGCATCGATCCGTCCTTGAACCAGTACATCTACACAGCGAACTTCCTGGGAAACACGGTCTCCGGCTTCCAGCTGAATGCCACCTCGGGCTCGCTGCTCAACACCCAGAATTCGCCCTTCACCGCCAACGCTAACCCCACGGCCGTCGCTGCCATTCCGCACAACGGTTCCAAGAAATAGCGCTGGGATGGCGCCGCGGTTCGAGCGCCAGGTGGTCGGCAGCAAAAACGGTTCAGGCACCGATTCAGCCCGAACCAGTCAAACTGAGTAATACCCATTCGCGGCCTTTTACAATGCATATGGGACAACCAAAAACAGTTCTCTCCGGGCTTTCATCTGATGGCCCACGACGAAGGAAGCGCATGAAGTTCAGCAAATTGAGCCAGCTGTTCCTGGTCTCTGTGATCGGCCTTCTAGTGGCCACCCTTTTGACGGCCTGCCAGCTGGTGACCATCGACTATATCTATTTGGCCGAGTCCTCCAGTTCCACTCCGGACGGCCAGATTCAGTCTTTCGCGGTCGACTCCCAGTCCGGCGCACTGCGCACCGGAACCACTGCCGTCGACACCGGCGGACCCTCCCCGGTCGCGATCGCCGTTTCTGCGGACTATGCCAATCTCTACGTCGCCAATCAGGGCAATAACTCGGTCGTCCACTTCTCCATCGCCAGCACCGGCGTGTTGACCAAGAAGGACTCCGTTACCCTCGCGGCGGCTCCTGTTGCCCTCTCCGTCAACGCAGCCGGCACCTTCCTCTTCGTCGCTTCAGGTACCACCTCGGCCACTCTGACCGCCTATCCTCTCTCCTCCGGCGCCATCGGTGCCGCGGTCGCGCAAGAGCCGCTCACTCTTCCCAGTCCCACCAACGCCGGCGACACCCTCGTCCCCACAGGCGTGGTCGCCCTCGCCAACAACAATGCCGTCTACGTTACCCTGTATGACCAGTCCGCTTACAACCCCGGTGGAACCACATCGAGTACGGCCAATCCCGGATGGGTGTTCGGATTCAGCGTCGGCACCGGCGGCGCGCTCACCGCTGCGGGCGGCAGCCCCTACCGCGCGGGCGTCAAGCCCAGCGCTGCGGCCGCCGATCCCACCAGCCGCTTTCTCTACGTCACCGACTTCGCCTCCAATCAACTCGTCGGGTATAGCATCCAGTCCAACGGCATCCTCAGCTTCCTCATCAACGGTCCGTTCAAGACCGGCAACGAACCCTCGTCCATCGTCATCGACCCCCGCGGCCGCTACATCTACGTGGCCAACTCACTGGATTCGACCGTCTCCGCTTATCTCATCGATCTGGCCACCGGCACGCCATCCTCCGCGGTCAATGTAACCGGCAGTTCGGTGAACTCGACGGATACTGAACCTGTTTCCATCACCGTCGATCCCGCCATCGGCCGCTTCGTTTACACCGCCAACTACCTCGGCAACTCCGTGTCCGGTTTCCGTCTCGACCCCAACTCCGGCGCCCTCACCGCCGCCCAGGCCACTCCCTTCCCCACCAACGGACCCAAGCCCACAGCCATCGCCTGCATCCCGCACGGCAACCACTCGCTGCAGGTCACGACTCCGTAGCCAGCTGCGGATCGCGCATCTCCATGCGCAAAGAAGCGTCATTGCACGACTTCAGTCGTGCCGATCGCATCAACAAAATCAATGGGCTTTAACCCCCGGCACTCCGCAAAACCCTCTGATTCCAATCAGAGGGTTTTGTGCAGGAGCTCGAACGTTTCGGCAATTTTCTGTAGCTTCGCCGTTCATGTTGCAATAGCAACATCTCTATGTTGTAATGACAACACAGAGGTGGCGCGCCATGAACTGCGCTCTGGACTCGATCTTCCAAAGGCGAGCGGTTAAGGTCTTGAACCCGCGGACATTTCAGATGAGCTCCGCGAGCAAATTCTCAATGCAGCTCGCCACGCTCCCTCCAGCTTTAACCTGCAGCCGTACAGGTTGTATTGGGTGCGGTCCGCGGCAAAGAAGGCCGAGGTGGCCAAACTGTGCCTCGGACAAAAGCCCGCGGAAACCGCCTCCGCTCTGGTCGTGGCCGTTGCCGACCTCGGATCGTTGTCCGCCACGTCGCAAGGCCAGTTGGAGTGGATGCGCAGGAGCAACTTTACCCGGGAGGAACTGTGCGACTACGAGAGGAAAGCAAAATTCGGCCGCATTCTCTTCAACCCTGGACCCTTCGGATCGTTTGCCGCCATCAAACGGGCCTTCTTCCGGCTGTTGAATCTGCGCATGGTAATCGGCATGCCGCCTCTGTCCCGCCAGGACTTGTTCAAATGGGCAACCAAGAGTACCTCGTTGGCTTGCCAGAATCTGATGATCGCTGCCGAGGCACTGGGAATGAACACCTGTCCCATGGAGGGCTTTGATGGCCGCCGGCTCTCTCGATATCTGGGCCTGTCCGGTCGGCGCCATGAGATTGTGATGGTGATTGCGGTCGGAAAAAAATCGCGCGCCCACAGTGAGCCGCCGCAATGGCGAAAACCTCTCGATGCAATGGTGACCGTCCTATGAGCACCCTGCCCAACAAAGAGATTCCCGAGGACATTCTGAAAGGGTCGGTTCTCGCCCATCTCGCAGCGGCTTATTTCTCCGTCGGAAAAAGATTGGAGCGAAAGACCCAGTGCTCGGCCACACGCGGATTTATCCTGTCGGCTTTGCGTGACGGAACGCCGCTCAATCAAAATCAGATTGCCACCCTCCTGGGCTTCGACCGCACCGTTGTCCACCGGGCCATCAAGTCCCTTGCCCAGGAAGGACTCGTTTCCGAGCACAGGGCCGAATCGGGCCGAGCCATCCGAATCCAGCTCACGGCCAAAGGAAGAAAATATCGAGAACGGCTCATCGAAGCGCGGGCGGCCGCCGAGGAAAGTGTCCGGCGGCACATGTCCAAAACGGACCGCGAGACCTTTCTTCGCCTCTTGAAGCTGGTTGCGGAATGCGAGTTCTGAGCACGGTTTGCCTTTAGGCGCATAGGAAGAAGACCGGCAGGACATCTTGACGTACCCAGACCCCAACGCGTTTCCAGCTGGGAGCGACTTGAATTCATACCTGGCGATGGTATATTCGGCGGATTGGAATCGCCTTTGCCGTATGCGGGAAGGCAATTCTCCGCGCGAGAGAGAGGTATATGCGTATGAAGAACCTTTTTGAACCAGCGGCGGTCGTCGAAATAACTGACCGCATGGCGCAACTCAGGCCTGACAGCGAACGGCAGTGGGGCAAAATGAATGTGGCGCAGATGCTGGCTCATTGCTCAGCGTCGATAGGGATGGCGGAGGGCAAGGTAGCTCCGCCGCGCATCTTTCTTGGACGACTGCTCGGACCGTTGGCCAAAAAATCACTGATTGTGAAGGGCGAGCCGATGCGCCGCAATGCCATGACCGAGAAAAGCGTGCTGGTGACCGGCGAACGGGACTTCGTTGTGGAGCAGCGACGGCTGCGGGAAGCGATTGACCGCTTTGCATCGGGTGGGCCCGGCATCTGCACCCGGCATCCACACTTCTTTTTCGGCCCGCTGACCCCCGTCGAATGGGCTGCGTTGATGTATCAGCACCTCGACCATCATCTGCGTCAATTCGGAGTCTGACGGGAGCCCCCGGTCACCTCCCCGAACTCAGTCCTGGTTCGCTCGCTCATTCCGGCGCAGTGAAGGCGATTACCTCACTATCAGGACGATCCCCGGTTGAGCCCGATCTGTGGTGCAAACGCGGACGGATATTCTGATTTACGCGAAAGAAATTCTCGGGGTCGTACTTCGCTTTGATCTCCTCCAGTCGCTCGTAGTTCTCGCCATAGGTGGCTCGGACGCGATCCTCGCCTTCATTCTCCATCATGAAATTCACGTAGGCTCCGCCGGTGCCATACGGATGCAGCGCTTCCCAATAATCGCGCGCCCAGGAGGTGATATGGCCCACGTTGGCCGGGTCGGGATCAACGCCCACGATGACTTCGCTCCAGTTTGCCGTCCTGTGGCTCCATGGAGTCGCGTTGTTCTTCGGTCGATGAGCCGCTCCGTTGATGGGATACAGGTGCATGGTGGAATGCAAAGACGGCAATTGAGAAGCATGTTCGATGTGCAGGGCAATCGCTTCATCGCTCAGCGTGTCGATGAAATCGGCCTTCCAGTACCACTGCAGTCCACGCGTGTAGAGGCCGTCAAACATGCTTTGCAGCACCGGGTACGGCATAGAGGCAAAGAATTCGAAAGCCGGCGTGCGGTATGCGCGCAGCGGCTCCAGGATAAGGTTCGCCTCCTGGAGCGCACCGGTGTAGCACCAGACGATTCCACACATTTTCTGGAAGTGCAGCGATTCCGGAAAGGGGGGCCCGGGCGGCACGGTGAGGAAAGCGAAGAAACCATTCAATTCTTCCGGCGCGTTGACGATGAAATCGCGATACCACTTCATCACGTCCGCTGCCTGGTCGAGGTGCCAAAGCATGGGTCCGGCGCACACCATCTGCACGGGACAGGCCCGGAAGAGGAAGGAAGTAACCACGCCGAAGTTGCCACCGCCGCCGCGAATGGCCCAGAACAGATCGGGGTTCTGATCAGAACTGGCGACCACGAACGAGCCATCGGCAAGTACGAGATCTGCGGCGAGCAGGTTGTCGATGGTCAGGCCGAACTTGCGAGTGAGATGTCCTATGCCTCCGCCCAGGGTGAGGCCTCCGACGCCGGTCGAGGAGATGATGCCCGACGGGACAGCGAGGCCGAATACGTGCATGGCGTGATCGACGTCGCCCCAGGTGCAACCACCGCCCACGCGTACCCGGCTCGTGCCCGGATCAACGTGGACATACTTGATGGGAGATAGATCGATGACAAGACAATCGTCCCACACGCCCAGGCCGCCGGCGTTGTGGCCTCCGCCGCGAATGGATACCTGGATTTGTTGCTTACGCGCGAATTGAAGAGCGGCGATTACATCTGCCGCATCCACGCAGCGCGCGATCATGCGCGGTTTACGGTCGATCGTCGCATTGTAGACCGTGCGCGCCTCTTCATAGCGCTCGTCGCCGGGTTCGATCAGCTCTCCCCGAAGTTGACTCCTGAATTCATTGATATCTGCCTGTTGCATTGATTTCCTCCGTGAACAGGAAGTGAGTGGCCGGCTCCGGATGTGATTCGGCAAACGGTGCTGACCAGTTTAGGGCCCGCGGTGCAGACTGCGCGAGGCTTTCGACGGCCGTGCGGCGAGCCCTGGCCATGGGGTCTTGTTGCCGCACGGCCGCTTCGGCGATCAGGGCCGGGCTTCGTAAACGATGTTGAAGGGCGTCTCGCTCGCACGCCGGAAACGCTGGAATCCAGCGGCCGTGACCACTTCGCGAATACGGGCTTCGCCGGCCTGAGCGCCGAGGCAGAGCCCTACTTCCTGGGAACGCGAACACGGCGTGCACAGCAGGGTCGAGAAGGAATACATCACCCGCCCCACGGGATTAAGATTGTCTTTCAACTGGTCGTGAGCAAACGGCTCCACGATCATCCAGGTGCCGTTCCTGGCGAGGGATTGGCGGACGTGTGCGGCTGCCCCGATCGGATCGCCCATATCGTGGAGGCAATCGAACACCGCCACCAGGTCGTAGTTACGCCCGGGGAAGCTTTTAGCAGTGGCCACTTCGAAGGTGACCCGGTCCTGCACCCCGCTTTTGCGCGCGGACTCACGGGCAGCTTCAATCGATTTGTCGTGATAATCGAATCCCACGAACCGCGACCGAGGGTAAGCCTGGGCGAGCAGGATGGTGGAAGCGCCTTTTCCGCATCCCACGTCGGCAACGCATGCGCCAGCCTCGAGTTTTTCTTTTGCACCCTCCAGCGCGGGAATCCAGGAATTCACGAGATTGGCGGCGTAGCCGGGGCGGAAGAACTTTTCGCAACCATGGAACACGCCGTCGTCGTGTTCATGCCAACCCATACCCTTGCCGGTGCGGAACGACTCGGTGATACGGGGAACCGCGGCCAGGGAGCCGAGGGCAAGCTCGAACGCACCGGGAAGGTAGGCGGGACTGTCCTCATTGGCGAGCGTGAATGCCTGTTCCTGGCTGAGGCTGAATTCATTGGTGCGCTCATCGTAGGTGACGTATCCGCCGGCCGCCTGGGACGCCAGCCACTCGCGGAGGTAGCGCTCATCGGTGCCGGTCTTGCGGGCCAGTTGCAGGCAAGTGATGGGTCCTGCCGCCAGCGCCTTGTAGAGGCCGAGCTTTTCGCCGATGACCACCATGCCGCTGTGCACAGCGGCACCAAGGTCGCTGACGAAGTGGCCTATGAAAGCGTTCAGCTTGTCCATGTCGATTTGGGGGACGGTTGCGGTACTCATAGGATTCTCCTTAAAAAGGGAACGCGGCGTTGTGGGCGGGGTGGGCGGCCCACCCCACCGGGATTGTGGCTGAGGGTTTATTGGATGAGGTTGTTTATTGTCCACTGAAGTGCTGACAAGACACGTTGGGATGCCAGTTCACGAAGGGACCGTTTGGATTGTCCTTCCATGCCCACACATGAAGCGTGTAAAAGGGGGGAAGGCCGAAGCGGTTGGGGGACTCGAAGTAGTGGAAGAGCTGACCCATGAGCTGCGGCGGCCCCACGTTTTGCTTGTCCCAGGCATCGGCGAACACCACGAAGTCTGCTCCGATGAGGCGCAGAGTGCCGTCCGACTGCGGCTCGTAGATGACAATCGTCGGTTTGGTAGGGTCCAGTTGGTTGCGCGAAAGGATCTGGCCGTTGACGTAATGGAGGCCCATGGCGCCGGCGTCCGGCCCGGTGACACAGCCGAACATGAGGGCGTACCCCTCATTCTCGGCCACTTTTACATCTTTGAAACGCTCTGTGTATTCACGCACGATCTTAATGAGCGCGCCGGGGTCGGAATTTGCCGGCTGCCCGTACGATTGCGCCTGTACTCCCGGATGAGAATGCGGATCCTGGGCCAGTGCGCAAAAGAAGCAAAGGCCAACAAGAGAAATTCCGATGAGGATGGCGCGCAAGCGTTTCACCACGGCTGCGGTTTTGCTGAGGACGGCAGGATTAGCGGATAGCTGCATGGAACTTGTCTCCTTCGTGATTGCGAGATGGTAGGTAGTCAGTGACTGCCCGCGGCCGGCATTTTGCTAAAATCCGCTCAGCACATCGACTCTTGTCTGCGGGGAGGTTGGGTGAGATGCCGGGACCTGAACGAGCAACTTCAAGGTAACGAGCGGCGGGCTTGGAAGTAACGAAGGAATGCCTAAGAAATGACGAAGTCCTGACCAGCAGGCGGGTCTGGGTTGGGTAACAATGAGGGCACCCGTGGCGACCACTTCCCCGATGTATCAGTTCGGCGACTTCACGCTGGATACCCAGAAGGGCTGCTTACTCCAGGGCACCCGGGAAATTAAACTGCGGCCCAAGGTGTACGAAACACTGAAGTACCTGGTGCAGAATCCCGGGCGCCTGATCGCGAAGCCGGAACTGATGCAGGCAGTGTGGCCGGACTCGTTTGTGACCGACGATTCGCTGGTGCAATGCGCACTCGAATTGCGGCGGGCCCTGGCGGACCATGATCAGCACCTGCTCAAAACGGTGCCGCGGCGCGGATACATTTTCGCCGTTCCGATGGCCGGACCCGCGCCCCCGCAGGCCGACCGGCTCACGACCGCCGAGCATGTCCGGCCCTTTGAGGATCGGCCGGGCTTCCTGGGGCGCAGCGCGCGGCGCCGCAACGACCTTCCGATTCCGCGCACACCTTTGATCGGACGTGCCGACCAAATCCGCGCGGCTTGCGACTTGCTGGTCCGCAGGGACGTACGCCTGTTAACGCTTACGGGGCCGGGAGGAGCGGGCAAAACACGGCTCGGGATCGCGGTGGCCGGCGCGGTTGCGGACTGGTTTCCGACCGGCGTGCAGTTCGTGAATCTGGCTTCCATCACCGAGCCCGCGCTGGTGACCAATGCCCTGGCAGACGCGCTGGAGATTCGGCCGGCCGGCGGCCGAACCATCCCGGAACTCATGGCCGAGAAGCTTTCCAATTCAGCCCCCTCCCTGCTGGTGCTCGACAACTTCGAGCAAGTGCTGGCGGCGGCAACACTGGTAGCCGACACTCTGGAGGCCTGCCCGACTCTGAAAATCCTGGTAACCAGCAGGTCGAGCCTGCGCATTTACGGCGAACAGGAGTTTCCCGTTCTGCCCCTGGGCCAGGAGGCGGCCATGGACCTGTTTGCCCAAAGAGCCTCGGCGATCTGGCCAAAGTTTGCTTTGAGCGCGGAAAACGCTTCGCCCGTGCGCGAGATCTGTGCGCGCCTGGATCATCTGCCTCTAGCCATCGAGTTGGCAGCCGCGCGGACCAAGGTGCTCTCCCTGGAGGCCATCCTCGATAAATTGCAACGGCCTCTGCAACTGCTGACCGGGGGCCCCCGCGACATGCCGGTGCGCCAACAGACGTTTCGCGATGCCATCGCATGGAGCTATAGCCTCCTCACCGAGGCGGAGCAGCGACTGTTTCGGCGGCTCTGTGTTTTCTCGGGCGGATGCACGCTGGAAGCGGCCGAAGCGGTTTGCAACACGGGACTCGATCTGGGCGTGGAGGTGATGGAAGGACTGTCATCGCTGGTCGATAAGAATCTCGTTCAACGAACCGACAGGGGCATGGCAGAACCACGCTTTGCCATGTTGCAGACGGTGCGGGAATTCGCGACCGAACAGTTCGACACGATGGGAGAAGAGATCACGACACGGCGTGCTCATGCGGCGTATTGCATGGTGATCGCGGAAGAAGGGAATCCGGACCTCAACCAGGAAAAGCGAAATGAGTGGCTGAGCCGCTGCGACCTGGAGGTGGACAATTTTCGCCGCGCTCTCGATTGGCTGCTCGAGTCGGGCGAACAGAAGTGGAGCCTGCGGCTCGGGGTCGCGCTTTTTCGCTTCTGGGATATGCGCGAACACCTGAGCGAGGGACGCGCCCGCCTGGAAGCCATTCTTCGCCTGGCCGGTTCGGACTTCACCATGGAGCGGGCACGGGTGGCACTGTTTGTGGGCGCGCTCGCCAGTGCCCAGGGCGACGGCGAAGCGGCGGAGCAATTTCTGTCCATTGGGCTGGAGCTCTACGAACAGCTCGGGCATGAGCCGGGGATTGCCGCTGCGCTGAATGCCCTGGCGATTTCGGCGCGCGACCGGGGCGACTACCCCCTGGCGCAGGCTCGCTTTGAACGAAGCCTGGCCTGCTGGCGGCTCTTGTCGGACCACAATGCCATTGCGCGATGCCTGCATAATCTTGCCAGCGTGGTAAAGGTCCGTGGGGACTTCGCTCGGGCTATCTGGGCGCTCGAGGAAGCTTCGGACATCTTCGAAAGGCTGGGAGACCGCAGCGGCGCGGCGTGGTCAATCAATCAACTGGGTGACGTGGAGTCCGCCTCCGGAGAAATGACCAGGGCGCGCCAATGCTATGAGCGCGCCCTGGCCGCGTTCCGGGATGCGCATGATCCCTGGGGCATCGCGCGATCGCTCACCGACCTCGGCTACATCGAGCTTGCCGAAGGCCGCCTGAAGGAAGCGCGCGCCGCATTCCGCGAAGCGCTGGGAACGTTTGGCGAGTTGCGGCATCGCCGCGGCATGGCGCGAGTTTTGGAGGGATATGCAAGTCTCGCTTTGGCAGGAGGACACGCCGCCGCAGCGCTCCGACTGGCCTCCGCCGCCTGCCGCATCCGCACGCGGATTAACGCCCCTTTGCCACGCCAGGAACAAGCCTATGTGGAAGAAACCGTGCAAACTGCGAGAGGCCGCGTGGGCATGAGCCAATCGGAAGAAGCGTGGGCGGAAGGAACCGCCATGTCGCTTGAGGAAGCGATAGCATACGCACTTCGGCAGGATGACTAGGCGGAATACTTGCGCGGGTCGATCAGGCGCCGGACGGCGGACACGCGGTCTGCGGGGACGCTGGCCAGCCGGGCATGATCGCGAATGGTCTGCTCATCTGGCGCAAGGTAAATGCAATAGACCTTGTCCTCGGTCACATAGCTGTGAAGCCATTGGATCTTCGAGCCGATTTCGGAGAGCGCCCGAAGGGAACGTAGAGACATCTCCCGGATCTCTTCCTCGGAGAGCCGGCCTGCACCTGGAACCTCGCGTTCAATCACAAATTCCGGCATCCTGAAAGTCTAGCAGTTAGGCAGGACGGCGAACAGTGGAAGAGGACCATGTGGGTCCGCAAATCGACGCCTCTGCATACGGCAAGGCATCCATTAAACGTCAGTTCCGTAGAATTCTAAGGATCCGTCCCCATAAAAACGCATCGCGACTTCGATCTTCCGCCGTGGACAGCTTTCGAGATTCCAGTCGCGACGCCGACATTCCAGGACTAATCCGCCCTCGGCGAGCAACTCGGCGATTTTGCGGAAAGCCAAAATTACTCCCGGCGACAACCGCGTTCACGGGCGCCCCCTCACGACTGCTTCAGCATTTCCTTGTGCACCAGTTCGCAAAGCTTAATCGTCAGGGGATTGCTCATCTCGTAGTACACAAACTGGCCCTCTTTCCGGCGTCGAATGATCCCAGCTGAGGTCAGCAGCGAAAGGTGCTTTGAGATATTCGACTGCGTAGCCCCGGTCTCGGACACAACCTCGCCAACCGTAAGCGGCTTGACGCACAGCGCCTGCAAAATCTTCAGGCGCATGGGCTCGCCCAGCACGCGGAATTGTCCCGCTAACTTTTTCAGTTCGGAGTCGATCAGAACCCGCATTGCCTTGGTATTTGACATATATTACTAATTGATCATATATTCATACAAGCATATGACACAAGTCAAGCTCAAAACGGTTTCGCCCCAGTCACTGGCTGCTCTGCTCGGCACCGGCAGTGGCCATGAATTGCTGGATGTCCGCACACCTCCAGAATATTCCACCGCGCACGTGCCGGGCGCAAGGCTGATTCCGCTCAACGAATTCAAAACCGAGACGGTGCTGGCCCGGCACAAGCCGGGAACGCCTGTCTTCGTGCTCTGCCAATCGGGCGCACGGGCACAGAAAGCCATCTCACAACTGGAACGCGACGGTTGTGACGACTGCGTCCTCGTGGATGGCGGCACGCAGGCTTGGATCGATGCCGGACTTCCCGTACATCGCGGCCCCCGCACCGTGCTCCCGCTCATGCGCCAGGTGCAGATCGTTGTCGGTTCGCTCTCCGCCGCCGGGGCGGTCCTGGCTCTGGCCGTGAATTCGTGGTTTGCAACCCTGCCGCTTTTCTTCGGTTGCGGACTCCTCTTCGCCGGCATCTCGGGCCACTGCGGAATGGCGCTGATGTTGGCTAAAATGCCCTGGAATCGCGGACAGAACAGTTGCTCTCACTGCTGTAATACGGAGTAAGACATGAAAGTTGCGCCCAGGATCGTCATCGTCGGCGGCGTGGCAGGCGGCGCATCCGCCGCTGCCCGGGCCCGACGCGTAAATGAATCGGCCGAAATTCACATCTTTGAACGTGGCCCATATATCTCCTTTGCCAATTGCGGCCTGCCCTACCATATCGCCGGCGACATCGAGGACCGCGCCAAACTCCTCATCATGACACCGGAAAAGATGTGGATTCGGTCGCGCGTCCACGTGCACGTGCATCACGAGGTCCTCACCATTGACCCGCACGGCAAAACCATCTGCGTTCGCCGGGGCGATGGTTCTGAAGAAAATGTTCCTTATGACAAACTCATCCTGAGCCAGGGCGCAACACCCATCGTGCCACCCATCCCTGGCGTCGACCTGCCCAATATCTTTACCCTGCGCGACGTTCCTGACATGGACCGCATCATCGCGTTTCTTGACGGGCGACAGCCGAAAACAGCCGCTATCATCGGCGGCGGCTTCATCGGCCTGGAGATGGCCGAAGCCTTCCATCGCCGCGGCATGCACGTTACCGTGATCGAGAAGCTGCCCCATATCCTGCCCCTGCTCGATCACGATGTAGCCAGGCATCTGCAGAACAGCGTGCGCACCAGCGGCTTCGCCCTCATGACCGGCGCGGAGGCCAGGCATTTCACCCCCAGCGGCGTCGAGCTCGCCAGCGGCGAGTTCGTTCCCGCCGAGTTGATTCTGCTCAGCGTTGGCGTTCGTGCGGAAGTCGATCTCGCCAGGCGCGCCGGTCTTGAAATCGGGGTAACCGGCGGGGTTAAGGTCAACGCTCGCATGGAATCCTCTGATCCGGATATTTACGCCGTGGGCGATGCCGCGGAAACCACCCACATGCTCACGGGTGCGCGCACCCGCATTCCCCTCGCGGGTCCTGCCAACCGCCAGGGGCGCGTCGCCGGCGCCAACGCAGCCGGCGGCCATCACCTCTATCCTGGCGCGCTGGGAACGTCCATCGTGCGCGTCTTGCACATGGCGGCTGGATTCAGTGGGCTCAACAGCGCGCAGGCGGCCAAAGCTGGATTCAGCTTTTTTTCCAGTGTCACGGTTGACCCAAACCACGCCGGATACTATCCGGGCTCGACGCCGATGATGATCAAGATCATCGCCGAAGACGGAACCGGCCGCCTCCTCGGCGCTCAGGTCGTGGGCCAGGAAGGCGTGGATAAGCGCATCGACGTCCTGGCTACCGCGATCGCCGCCAGAATGACCGTGTTCGATCTCGAAAACCTCGACCTCGCCTACGCGCCTCCGTTTGGATCGGCCAACGACCCGATCAATACCGCCGGATTTGTCGCCGATCACATCGTGTGCGGCGACGTCGCCACCATCTCACCCGAAGACTGGAAGCCAAATGGGGAGCTTCTTCTGGATGTCCGCGAAACCGCCGAGGTGGCCGCATCCGGCCTCCTGATCAATGCCGTGCATATCCCGCTAGGCGAACTGCGGGACCGCATGGGCGAGTTGCCGCGCGACAGGAGAATTCTTGTCTACTGCCAGAAAGGGCAGCGCGGTTATCTTGCCGCCTGCGCGCTCCAAGGAAATGCTTTTGAGGACGTCGCGAATCTCCGCGGTGGCTACGCGCAAGCGCGGCTAAACGGCTTCTGATCCGTGAGGGTCAGATGAGTACCCGAATGTCGGCCAGTGGCATGGATTTAGGAAGGTCCCAAAATCGTTCCGCTGTCCAGTCGGGAACACACCTTTTGCAACTCGGCGGCTTGCTATTCCTCGTGCAGGGCTACCATCGGATCTACCTTGCAGGCCCGCCACGCGGGGATGACCGTCGCCGCGAATGCCACCGCGGCTAACAAGGCGGGAACTGCCAAAAAAGTCGCGGCGTCGGTCGCGGTCACGCCGAACAATAGACTGGCGATCACACGCGTAAGGGCGGCCGCGCCTGACAGTCCTGCCAGGATGCCGATCAACGTCAGTTGCATCCCCTGCCGGACCACGAGTGTGAGTATATTGTCGCGCCGCGCACCCAGCGCAACCAGAATGCCAATATCGCGGGTGCTCTGTGTCACCATGTACGACAGCACGCCGTAGAGGCCTACTGCGGCAAGCAGTAGCGCCAACGCGGCAAATGCGCCGAGCATGGTGCTGGAAAAACGCTGGCGTGCCAGTGAATCATGCAGCCGGTCCTGCATGGTCCGGATTCCATACACGACAACAGTAGGATCGACCGCATGGATCTCGCTGACGATCGAAGACGCAAGTCCCGCTTCATGCGAAGTGGCGCGAGCTACCAGGAACATTCCCCGGTCGGGTCCCTGCTGCAACGGAAAGTATGTCGCGATCTTTCCGTCCGTATCCAGACCATATTGTTTGACCGCGGCGACGACACCGACGATGGTGATGGGCTTCTTGGGATCGAACCAGAGGTGTTTACCGACGGCATCGTTGTGTGGCCAGAAGCGCTTTGCGAAGTTCTCATCGATGATGACCACCTGCGGCGTGTCCAGGCGGTCGTTATCGGAGAAGAAGCGGCCCGCGGCCAGGGAGATCTGCATGGTGCGGAAATAGTCCATGCTTGCGGTGCGAAGATCGACCTGCAGTTCCTGTCCGGGCGGTGGTGTGTAGCCTTCGACGTGGATTCCTCCCCAACCCACGGTTCCGGTCAGCGGCAGCGCCGAAACCGCACCTTCGGCAACGACCCCCGGCAGGTGCGCCACGCGGGCTTCAATATCCCGGTAGAAACCGGCCAGCACTTTTTCGTCGCGGTACCGGGCGTCGTTCGCCACGATCTGCATGCTGAGAACATGGTCCGCGGAGAATCCTGGTGGGACACTCTGCAGGCGGATGAAGCTCCGTATCAGCAGCCCCGAGCCGATGAGCAGAACCAGCGAAATGGCGAGTTCGGAGATAATGAGCAACCCGCGCAGACGGTGTCGTTTCAGATAAAGCCCGCCATCGGTCTGTCCGCTTCGGCCACCGGCTTTGAGGGACGAGTTTGGATCGAGTTTGATGGCGCGCCACGCGGGTGCCAAACCGAACAGCACACCCGTGGCGAGCGAGATGCCAAATGTGAAGGCCAGAACCGAGCCGTTGATCCCAATCTCATCGAGGCGCGGAATATTTCCCGGATTCATGGTGCGCACGACCACAAGGCTGAGGCGCGCTATAACGAGTCCCGCGGCCCCGCCGAGCAAGCCGAGTAGAACGCTCTCCGTCAAGAGTTGCCGCGCCAGGCGATGCCAGCCCGCCCCCAGCGCGGTGCGGATGGCCACTTCCTTTTCGCGTCCCGCGGCGCGGGCCAGCAGAAGATTGGCCACGTTGGCACAGGCAATCAACAAAACCAGCGCGACCGACCCCAGCAGCACCAGCAAGGAGCGGCGCACGTCGCCGACCACCTGCTTCTGCAACCCGATCACATCCATGCCATAGCTGGCGCCGCGTTTGTCTTTGATGCGGATGCCGCTCGCGATCACGTCGATGTCCGCCTGGGCCTGTTGCACAGACACGCCGGGCTTGAGACGAACAACGATGTTGTAGTTTTCGTCGCCCCGGCGCTGTGCGGCATCCGGTCCAAGCGGCAAGGGAACAAAGATATCCACCTTGTCCATGGGTCCTTCGGACGGCATGACTTCGGCGTTGAGCACAAACCCGCGTTGCAGCACGCCCGCGACAGTGTATGGGCTTCCATTGAGCAGGATGGTCCGGCCGACGATGGCGGGGTCGGAGTTGAAGAGGCGTATCCAGGCGCCATTGCTGAGGATAGCGACAGGCGGTTTGCCCGGCCTGTCCTCTTCCGGCAACAGCGTGCGCCCCAGCAGAGGCTTCGCACCAAACATCGATAGGAGGCTCGATTGCGTCTTCAGCACGTCGACCCGCTCCGGCTGCTCCCGGCCCGTAAGCGTGAATGTACGGCTCTGCGCGAGCGCCATCTGGTCGAAGGAGTGGTTCTGGTCCTGAATGTCGACGTACTGCCCGGGAGAGGGCCAATCGCGCAGAATGCCGATTGCCGGAGAATGCAGCCAGATGGCCGCCAGCCGGTCGGCGTGTGGATACGGAAGCGGACGCAGCAGCAACGCGTCGACCACGCTGAAAATAGCAGAGTTCGCACCGATGCCGATCGCCAGCGAAGCCACCATCACCAGAGTCAGCACCGCGTTCTTGCGCAGCATGCGAAAGGCATAGCGAAAATCCTGTATCCAGAGGTTCATGAACTCCTCCCCTCACTTGAACAGCGATGATAGGACGTCATGGGAAGGCGTGGCCAACAATCCTCATCTCAAGCGGGATATCCGCCCCGAAAACGCGGCGCACCAAACGTCCATCGAGCTTGAGTGCGCCTCGTTGCAGCCACTCGTGAAAAGTGCCGGGTGCATGATACACTCAGCGGAATATTTGTGGGAGCAAGGCCAGGCGGGACCTGGCAGGCTGCCTGCGCGATCCCCAAATTCCACCCCGGAACTTTGAAATTCAGTGCGTTTCCCCCAAGCCTTCTTTCGCTTTCCAGGAGCCCGGCTGTGACGCGTTTCAGAATTGCCCTTGCATGTTCCCTTCTACCCTTGCTGCTCGTTGTGACAACCATCCGGCTGCATGCGCAGGCCAGCACTTCGCTCAATGGCCGGGTCACCGACCATAGTGGCGCGGTCATCGCCGGCGCGACGGTCAAATTAACACTTGAAGCCACCGGTGCCGTCCGCGAAAGCGAAACCAGCGATACCGGTCAGTATCAATTCTCACAACTGGTGCCCGGCCGCTATACGCTATCCGTCTCTGCTCCCGGATTTGCAACCGACGAACGAAAAGGCATGGACCTGCTGGTAAGTCAGCCCGCCACTGCCAACGTCGAACTGAAACTTGGCGCGGTCACCGCACAGGTGACCGTAAGTTCCGCCGCGCAAGAGATGCTCAACACCACCGACGCCACCCTGGGCAACGCCTTTGACGCCAACCAGGTGGCCTCGCTGCCCCTGGACCAGCGCAATGTCCCTGATCTCCTGAGTCTGCAGCCCGGGGTCACATTTCTGGGCCGCTCCGATGACGTCAGTGGAACCCAGGGCGTGGGAAACAATCCCACTGACTCGCGCGCCGGTTCAGTCAATGGCGGGCGGAGCGACCAGTCCAACATCACCCTCGACGGCGTCGACGTGAACGATATCAACAATGGGTATGCGTTCACCAGCGTGCTGCGCACCACCCAGGATTCGGTCGCGGAGTTCCGCGTCACCACCAGCAATCCAAACGCCGAGGAGGGCCGCTCGTCCGGCGCACAAGTCGCCTTGGTGACCCGCAGTGGGTCCAATGCGTTTCACGGCGCCGCCTATGAATACAACCGGTCAAACCTTCTCGAAGCCAATGACTTCTTCAACAAGCAACAGGAACTGGCCGCTTCCCTCCCCAATCGTCCCGAGAGCCTGGTGCGCAACATCTACGGTGCCGCCGTCGGAGGCCCTGTACTCAAAGACCGGCTCTTCTTTTTCTTGAACTATGAGGGACGCCGCGACTCGCAAGGCACAAGCGTCAATGCCGGTCTCGTCCCCACTGCCAGCTACCGCGCCGGGAATCTGAGTTACGAGTACCTCAATTCCAGTGGCGCCGATTCAGTTTTCACGCTGACGCCCGCTGATATACAAAGCATGGACCCTCAAGGCATCGGTAACGACGCAGCCTTGCTCAAGGTACTCAATAACTATCCCCAGGGAAACGACCCCACCCAGGGCGATGGCCTCAACAGCATCGGGTATCGTTTTCCTTACACCATTCACCGCAAGTACGACACCTATGTCAGCCGCATCGACTGGAACGCCGGACATAACGGAAAACACACGTTCTTCTGGCGCGGCAACCTGCAAAATGACAGCGAACCCAGCACTCCGGCCTTCCCCGGACAAGCCCCGCAGACCACCGTGCTCACCAACAACAAGGGATTTGCCGCCGGTTACACGTTGGTGATCAGCACCAGCATGGTCAACGATCTGCGCTATGGCCTCACACGCCAGGGAGTCTCGTCGTCCGGCGCAGCCAACCAGCCCCTCGTCTTTTTCTCCGAGGTGGCCCAGCCGGGTTCAACCAACTACTCCACATCCTTCATCATTCCCGTGCATAACGTGGTGGACAATCTCTCGTGGACGAAACACAACCACAACCTCGCCTTCGGCACCGACCTCCGTTTCCTCGATGACCAGCGCGTCAGCAACGCGCAATCCTTTCCCGATGGACAGATGAACCAGGGATGGCTCACGCGCAGTTCCACCATTGCCAACAGCAACGGTCCATTCGATCCGCAAGTCTACGGCTTCCCCGCCGTTGACTTCGCCAACTACGGCAATGAATACAATTCCGCTTTGATGAACATCGTGGGAACCATCTCGGAGGGCGATGCGGTCTATAACTACACCAAGACCGGCAGCACACTCGCGGTCGGCGCTCCCCTCAAGCGCGACTATCGCTGGAACGAATATGAGTTCTATGGGCAAGATACATGGCGCGTCTCAAGCGCGCTCACACTTACCTACGGACTCCGCTACTCCTACCTTCAGGCGCCCGCAGAAACCAGCGGCACTCAGGTCGGCACCTGCCAGTTCTCAGGCTCCGTATGCCAGCCATACTCATTGACAAAGTACTTCAACGGGAGCCTGGCACAGGCTAACTCGGGCGGTGCCGCAAACAACATCGGAGAGGTCGCATTTAACCTGAATGGCCGTTACAACCATGCCCCGGATTTCTGGTCTCCCGATAAATACGACATCGGCCCGAGACTGGCCGTGGCTTTCTCCCCCGCTCCAGCGGGTGGCTTCTGGAAGACCCTCCTGGGTAATCAGCAGACCAGCGTGCGCGCCGGCTATTCGATGGTGTTTGACCACTTCGGAGCCGCCATCGTGCAAAACTTCGACACCACCGGTTCCTACGGACTTTCTTCCCACTTATCCAATGCGCCAGGATCGCAACCGATTGAGAGCGCTCCCCGCTTCACGAGCATCAACTCCGTCCCCCAATCGCTGCTTCCCACCGCCCCGCCGGGAGGCTTTCCCGCCGTTCCCGCCGCCAGTGGAAACGGCAGCTTCGCGATTAGCTGGGGCCTTGACTCGGCCATCAAAACGCCTTACTCCCACCTGTTCGATTTCTCGCTCACACGAGCCCTGCAGCATGGAGCGTCCCTCGAAGTCTCCTATGTCGGCCGGTTCGCCCATCGCCAGCTGGCACAGGAAGACGTGGCCATGCCCATCAACCTCATGGTAGGGGGCAGTTCCTACTTCGCCGCTGCCCGGCAAATGGCCCAGATGGCGCGCGCCAATACACCGGTCTCGTCGGTTGCCTCTGTTCCTTACTGGCAACAGGTGTTCGGTGGCCTTGAAGGACAAGACGTCGGCCTTGGATACGGCGCGCTCACCGCGACCCAGAATGTCTACGCGCTCTTTCTCGCCAACCTCTATAACGAAACCTATGCTCTCTATCAGTTGGATACACCGGGCTCGCTGCCCAACAGCAACATAGGCGCCGGCGTCAGCTATCCCGCATTCCGCTTCTATCACGATCAATACTCGGCACTCTATTCCTGGCGGTCCATCGGTTACTCCAACTTCAACGCGCTGGAGGCCGTTTACCGCCAGCACTTCGGCGGCCTGCAGGCGGACTTCAACTACACCTATTCCAAATCGCTCGACATTACTTCGCAGGCCGAACGGCTCGGCAACTCCGCCGGCATCAACTACGCACAGATCATGAACACCTGGGCTCCCAATCAGCTCTACGGCCCCTCCGACTACGATGTGCGCCATCAACTCAACTCCAACTTCGTATGTGACCTCCCCATTGGAACCGGAAAGAGTTTCCTGTCCCATGCCAATCGGCTGACCAACGAACTCGTCGGAGGATGGCAGACCACGGGCATCGTTCGATGGACAAGCGGCTTTCCCTTTGAAATGAACAACGGCGCCTACTATCCGACCAACTGGGATATTCAGGGGTACGGGGAACAAGTTGCGCCCATCCCTTCGCGCGCCAACGGGCGCGGAAAACTGGCGCAGCGATTCGCCGATCCGGCCGCCGTCTTTGCCTCTTTTGCCCACGCGCTTCCGGGACAGTCGGGATCGCGCAATCCACTCCGCGGCGACGGCTTCTTCGATTGGGATCAGGGCGTCAACAAGACCCTGCCCATCAAAGAAAACGTCAAACTCATCCTGCGCTGGGATATGTTCAACGTCAGCAACAGTGTCCGCTTCGATCCCCAGTCGATCAGTTCCACCCTCGACGGACCCCAGTCGTTTGGCGAGGCCACTGCCCTCCTCACGAACTACCGCCTGGCACAGTTCGCAGCACGCCTGGAGTTTTAAGACTCTATTGCAATACCGGCAGGTGGAGATCCTTCTCCACTTGCCGGTATTGCTGCAGCGGCATCTGGATCAGAAGAGGATGCGCCTCACTCCGCAGCCATCCAAGAATCGATTCAATCTGCGGCTTGGCCATGGCTGTGCAGCCTTCGGTCCCCCCGCCGTCGCCGCCCCGGATATGCAGGAAAACGCACGATCCGCCCTCCGGTTGGCTCCCGGCATTCTGATCGATGACCATACCCCACCGGTAGTACTCGCCCACCGCACGCATGTGTTCGGAACTGTTCCAGTCCGGCGTTACCGTGCCCCGATCCACCACGCGGTTATAAAACTTGGAATGGACGTCGTCGACGCATTCGATCGCAGGACTCAACGCAAGATAGGGCACCTTCCATCCGGATGGCGGCGCGGCGGAGAAACCAAAGGATGTTCCCAGCGCGAAGATGCCGGCAGGGGACTTGCGATCGCCTTCCCGCTTCACAGGATCAGCCCCGCTGCGAATACCGATGGGTGCCAGCCCGATACCCCATCCCAGCCCCTTCTGTCCCACAACCACCGGGATGGGTTCGCCGACTTGACGCCAGCGAACTCCAGCCCTCTTCCGCTCGTAGCGCCACAACTTGCCGTTGACCTCATCCCAGCCTGGGGTCGTCACCACGAGAAGTTGCGTGGATTGATCGATGCGATCTCGGTTTCCGCCCGCCTGCCCGATTTCGCCTGCGTGGCCGGGCGCCGTTCGAGCGGCCCCGCAGGCGGCGCAAACGAGAAACAGAAGCAAGAGCGTCCTGATCTGGGCTCGCAATTCAGACTCCTCCTCTCCGCAAAGGGTCAAAACGTCGGCGCCTTCCCTGTTCGTATAAGTCGACGCGACCACAAGGAGCGCCGACCCTGTTCAAAGCCGGAAAGGGTATATCTATCCTGGAACCGCTCAGGATCCCGGCGGAGGCGTGGCGCCGCCACCGCCGCCCTGTTGTCCGCCGCCCTGCTGGCCTCCACCTTGCCCGTGCTGCTGTCCCTGCCGCTGCTGGAGCCATGCGGTGAACTTGGTTTTCTGGTCGTCATCCAGCATCGCCATGATCTTGTCGTTGGTGGTCTTGCGAATCGTCTGCATTTGCTCCTGCTTGGTTGGCTGCGAAGTGTCCGATCCATCGCTGCCGGCAGAAGAGTTGCGCAGCGCCTGCATCTGTTGCCTCTGGTCCGTAAGCAAGGATCTTACATCCGCTTGCTGATCGGACGTGAGCGACAAAACCTGGGTAAGCTCGGTCAGCTCCTGGTCTCCGCCGCCATGCTGGCGCATGCCACTGCGGCCCTGCCCGTTAGCCTGTGCACAAAACACGCCGCAGCCGGCCGCCAGAATGCTGGCCATCAGCACGGTCCGGCGCGCAACGGAATTCCCTTGGACAAATTTGATCATGATTGCGATGCTCCTCCCCGTTGGGGAATATCTGAATGGAATCCCCGCGGCTGCCCTGGGGCAACCGAAGTGGATCTTCCGGTGGACGAGCGCCCTCGCCGGCAAGGACGCTCAAAAAACTAGACGCAAAACCTTGCAGCTTCGCTGACATAGATCAAAATGAATCGGCACAGACGGAAAGGTGAAGGATGTGCGAGTGGTGGGAAGCCCGTCGCCGCTGGGCTGAGAAAGACCGCAATAGACACAGTCGCGGAGGGTCAGTACGAGCCTTACGTTATGAACCGCCAGCCGCAGGAAGGGAACACTCCATCGAGGATAAAGTGGAATCGCGGTAGGATCGTGGACGAGGCGGAACTCTCGAGTGTGACAGGCCACCGTGGCCCAGCCAAACTCGCGGTATCAGCCCCCATCAGTTATTGCGCGGCTCGGGGAGGAACTGCCCAGCCTCCGTCAGCGCCTTTCACCAGGGTGGCGGTCGCTGATTGGATGGATGTGTCGGCAGCAATCTTGCGAAACGTCCTCATCGACTCGGGGGTGCGGGCCCAGTCCGGGACCCCTTCCACTTCGTAACGGTAATTCACCGTGTATTGCGTGGGGTTGGACGGGTCGTTGGGGATGGCGCTGTCGATGGCGGTGACGTTGAAGTGGCCAAAGCAGAAGTTGCCATAGCCAGGCTGGTTGGGGTCGGGAGTCCAGGACGAGTGTCCCTTGTCGGAGAGATCGTATTTATTGATCTGTTTGGAGCCGACCAGAACCCGCTTCTTTTCCTCCGCTGTGCGAATGAAAAGGCCGGCATCGGTGAGGGCCTCGTAGTCGCGAACTCTGTCGTCTTTGGAAGGATCGGCCTGGGCAGGCAGCTTGATGGGTTCGGGCCAGACGCATTCGTGCCGGCCGGCGTATGACTTGTTGATCGCGGTTATGAATCCCGCCTTATCGACTTCTTTCTTGCAGCCGGTTGCCCATGCGACGAGCCCGGTCAACACCAGCGCCAGGGCGATTCTTTCACGCATCCCCATTCACCTCATAGACTTGGATGCGGGAAATTGAAAACCAAACGAACCAGACAAGTGCAGTATTCAAAAAGAGGAAAGATCTCGCCGAAGCAGGCGCGGCGCGCGCGCATGAGAATGAATTCGAGTTCCAGCCGATCGTTTGGCAATTTCGAGGCCTTTTACAAGCACCGAAAAATGCACGCAAGTGATTTATTAACAAACACTTGCGTCCTACAAGCGTGGCTGAAATTTCGCCAACATCAAAAACACGCTGTTTTGTCCGTCACGCCAATTCGTTGTAAGTGTCACAAACCACTAGAGTAAGACCGAAAAGCGACGCACGTGCAAAATCACGCTTGCCCAAACTCGGCAAAAAACACTCGACTCGTACCCACAGTTGTTTTCGCCCGCCTTGGGGCCATCGGGGTTACTCAAACGACAACCCCGGCTCTCAATCTCCGCGTCCCGCTTGATCAATCTCAATAGCGGAGCGACAACCCCATCCCGACAATTTTGCGCGCCTCTAGATTTACAGGTATGAATCCCACGGGCGCTACATAAGTAGTCCCAATCTCCCCCGCCACCTGGCCGACTCCTATGTCGAAGGCGAAGTGGGGATTTTCTCTCTGCGTCACGCGCACGGCGTAGTCAAGCGTGGTCGGTATGTGCGCTCGTCCGCCTACAAGGAGGCTGCCCAGGTTCTTCACTTGCGAAGGCTCCTGCGTAAAGCCGACTGCCGGCACGATCGCTGTCTTCAAAGGTCCCGGCAGCGGAATCCCCAGTCCGCCAAAGACTCTGCCCCCGAACCGTGTTGATTGACCGCCGATTCCGAAGATTGATGCATTCGTTGCCTTCCAGCCGAAGTTGGCCAGGAACGGAACAGGCTTGTGTGCCCAGGTTTTGGTGATGGCCGCATAGACATCTTCATTCGTATAGGTGGAACCATCGAGCGCCCCGGTTACAAAATGATCGCCGGTACGCACAATGACGCCTGCTGCGAGACCGGGAACTAAGGGGCTGCCTTGACCATCTCGGATCGCCACTACCTTGCCGCTGAAAATGTTCATGCCTGCAAAATGCCAGAGGCTGCTGAACAGGGGGCTGTTGCCTTCCTGGTGAACGCTGCGCGTGTAACTTACTTCGGCACGATTCGCGAAGCCCTCCGCGATGCTGAACGTGTGGATATCGCCGATGACCTTCGACGTATTCACGAAGTGATAGCCCACTGCGGGGTAAGAAAAAAACTGGCCCTTCGCGGAGTACACGACATACGCTGTTGGCGTGATGAACCCGCCGGTCTGTCCTTCCAGTGTGAGGTTTTGGGCTTTCAGATGCGAGGCGGTCAACAAGGCGACACCAACAATACCGCAGACGATAGCTTTGTGCAGGTTGCGCAGTTCCAAGGTTTCTTCACTCCATTCGAGCGCTGGGTGACGCGCTTGCGTGCATTTGCGAAACTCCCTCCTTGTAACACAACCGCGGCAAGATCGTCTCCCCCCCGGCCCCGATGTTAGACTCGGGCCATGTCGCGCGGTCTGTTTATCACGCTTGAAGGACTCGATGGATCGGGAAAGACCACGCAGCTTAAACGCCTGGCCGCATGGATCCAGAAACGCGGAATGACCACCGTCATCACAAGGCAGCCAGGCGGAACCGCAACCGGAGAGAAGATACGCGAATTGCTGCTCGACTCAAGGTCTGGCGAGTTGGCGCCTCTCACGGAGATGGCGATGATGTTTGCGGACCGCGCACAGGCTGTTGGTGAAATTATCGAGCCGGCCCTGGCTGCGGGTAAGACAGTGCTGTGCGATCGTTTCACCGATTCCACCGAGGCGTACCAGGGCGGCGGCCGCGGCATTGACTCGGCAATTATTCTGGAGATGCATCGGCTGGTGTGCGGCGATCTGCAGCCGGATCTTACGTTGCTGCTGTTGCCATCGCTTGAAATCAGTTTGAGCCGGGCGCGGCGCCGCAACGATCGCGTTACGGCGCAGTCAGGGCAGGACGAGAGTCGGTTTGAACAGGAAGAAGACGGGTTTCATCGGCGCGTGTGGCAGAAGTACCGCGACATTGCGGCCCGCGAGCCCGAGCGCGTAGTGCTAATCGAAGGCGACCTGGGCGTCGATGAAGTGCACGAACAAATTGTTGAAGCTGTGGCCATGCACCTGAGTGCAATGCATCCGCACTAGCGATCGCTCCATCTTTTCAACGTCTTCCTGAACCACGCGGATTGAGAGTAGAAGCCTCCCGCCCTTGCGCCAGGAACGGCGAAAGGACGGAGTTCAGAATGTTACAGGCGAAGCCCGTTCGAGATTCGATTTACGAGTTCGCGTTCCATGCGCCCAGCATGCGCCGCAGTAAAACAAGCTGCCCGAGATGATACGCATTGTGGTCGGCCACCAGCAGCGCCTCGCGCAGTATCGTCTGCCCATCGCCATGGGGGATGGGCGCGTAAAGATCGGTGGATTGGTCCGCTACCAGCGCACACATCGATTGAAGCTCCTCGCAGAAAGTATGCACGCTGCGATCCCATGCTTTGTCATCGGGTGGCTCCGGTTTTACCGGCCAATATTCATCCGGCCACTTGGGCGATTTGTGCTTCCCATCCCGTGAGAACTCGAGTATGTCCAACTGCGCGATGCGCATGTGCTCCAATTCTTCCCATGGCGAGTGCGCCGCGCCCTTGGGACGCTTGCCGCGCAGTTCGGCGGGAAAGTCCCGGATGGCATCTTCAAAGCTGGTGTGTGCATTGCCGCCTTTGATTAACTCGACTAATTGCTTGCGCAGCGCTCCATCTTTCTCCATAACGACCGGTGTACTCCTTATTCGATTAGCAACGGCCCAAGTGTACGCCAATGAGCCCGCTTGCGATGGAAAGGATTCGTCCCGAGCGCGAAAAGATGCCTCTATTTTCATCTCCCGCCAAATACGAAGCTTCCTTCACAAGCGAAACACGATGCTTGGATCACCAACGTGCTGCGATGTGAGCGCTGCTGGTGGATGGCCATTGTCACTTGAAGATGTTTTTGGGGCACATGGCATGCACCCCAACATTGCCATCCACAAGCTGCGTGATGTCCACATCCACGGCCACGCTGGTGAGCATGTAGGCATCGTCGCGGCTCATGTGTTTTTCATCCACAAGAAAATTAATCATGTCGCGCACTGCGAGAGTGGTGGCCTCTTTGAGGTCCGGGCTGAAGCCCATGCTGATATAGCTGGTGGGCGTTTCGGCACGCGGCCACAGCAGGTGACGATCCTTGTGCACCACGAATCGAAACGTGCCCGACAGAAATGTTTCCAGCGCCGTGATGTCGACTTCTCCATTGCCCTGGCCGGCGTGGCCATCGCCCACTTCGAAGAGCGCGCCCCGGGCATGTACGGGCAGGAAGAGCGTCGTGCCTGCGACCAGTTCCTTGTTGTCCATGTTGCCGCCGTGCATCCATGGCGGAGCGCTGTCATAGCGCCCCGCGGACTCCGGCGGCGCCACGCCCATGCTGCCGAAGAACGGATGGAGCGGAATTTCAACGCCGGGCGCGAACCTTCCGATCATCTTGTCGCGGTCGAGGGGAATGATCTTGCGCCGGCTGTAGGGAAAGTCATTGGGAAGAAAGCCGCGCCCGGTGCCAAACCCATTACAGGCGAAAGGCACATCGATGTCGATCTTGAGGATCTGCACTTCGAGAACATCGCCGGGCTGTGCTTCATCGATGGCAAGCGGCCCGGTGAGGATGTGGCCTCCCGGCCCGCGATCCTTGACCTCGCGATAGATGTCGCTGTTGTACGCTGGAATGTCCGCCGGCGCCACGCCTTCCTCGACCATGCGCTCGTCGGGGCCGCAGGTGGAGAGGGTCTGGATGCGCACGGTGTCGCCGGAGTGGACCGTGAGAACAGGCTTGGCCTTAGCCCAGTAATAGCCCCACACGACCGTGGATGGCGATGCAGGCAGCGTGGCCTGAGGCGTCTGTCCCGGCATCAAGGTGACAGCGAACAGAGGCAGAACGGCGAGAGCCCGAAGCTTCATGAAGTGCTCCTCAGATTTTTTGGAACGAAATGAATTGGATCGCAAGATAGCGTGCGGTCTAACCTGGAGTTCGCGAGAACCGCGGCGTGTGCACCGAGGTCTTCCTAATATATCCAATGCTCTTGAAAACCCCAATGGCGGATCCCGATCAGGGGGCGAGTCCATCCAATAAAGTATGCAGAGCTACCTTCGCGTCTTCGAGTGCGGTGCGCGTGCCTTCGAGCCGGCTGATGGCCAACGCTCCTTCCAGGGTGGCAATGACAACGTTAGCGATGGCTCGCGGCACGGTGCCACTGCGAATCTCTCCGTTTCTGATGCCTTGCTGGACAATCTTGACGAGGCGCGCCTTCCAGTCGCGCACGGCTTCAAGGGCGAGCGCGCGCAGGACGGGGTTGCCATCGTCTTCTTCAATCGCGGTGTTGAAGATAATGCATCCACCCGCAATGTCGGAGCGCACGTCGACAAACCGGGTGACGATGGACCGCAATTGCTGGAGCGCGCCGTGCGTGCGATCAGTTTTTTCGCTGCGTAATTTGTTGACGCGTGCGACAGCGTAGCGAAACGCTTCGGCGGCCAGTTCCTCTTTGCCGCTGAAGTGCCTGTAGATGCCGCCCTTCTCGAGACCGGTGGCCTCCATCAGGTCGTGCATGGTGCAGCCGGCAAACCCGCGCTGATTGAACACCGGCGCTGCCTGTTCAATGATGCGCTGCCGCGTTGATTCTCCCTTGCGCATTTTCGTTGTACCTTCACCCAGTTCGAAATTATCTCAAAAAAAGACGGATCGGTCGCAAATCCTGTGAATCAGATGAAAAACGAGACCGATCGGTCTCACAAATCAAGTAGTCAGGATGCACATGGCCGCTGCCGCCACTCTCCCCGTCTCCTCTCCCGCTCCGAGAGCCCTCGCCAAGCCGCCGATCAATCCGTGGGTTGTTGCACTTACTGTCACGCTGGCGACTTTCATGGAATTGCTCGACACCTCGATCGCGAACGTGTCATTGCCGTACATCGCCGGGGGCCTGGGCCGTTCCTACGACGAGGTGACCTGGATCCTGACCACGTACCTGGTGGCCAACGCGGTGGTTCTGCCCATGTCGGCGTGGCTTTCGCGCGTGATCGGACGCAAAAATTATTACCTGCTGTGCGTGGCGCTGTTCACCGTAACGTCTCTCATGTGCGGCCTCGCGCCGAGTCTCGAAATCATGCTGCTGGCGCGGGTTCTGCAAGGCATTGGCGGGGGCGGGCTGGCGCCGGTGGAGCAAGCGATCCTGGTCGACACGTTTCCGGCCCACAAGCGTGCATCGGCTTTCGCACTCTACACCGTGGCCATTGTGACCGCGCCCGCCATTGGCCCGGTGCTGGGGGGATGGATCACGGACAACTACAACTGGCGCTGGGTCTTCCTGATCAACATTCCCATTGGCCTGCTGTCGATGTTTCTGACCACCCGCTACGTTCACGACACCCCGGCGTTCGAGCAGGAGCGCAAGACGGTACGCGATGAAAACGGCAAGCTCCGCATCGATGGCACTGGCATCGCCCTGATTGCCGTAGGCTCGGCGGCGCTGGAAGTTCTGCTGGACCGCGGCCAGATCGACGACTGGTTCGGCTCGCGCTTCATTGTCTGGATGTTTGTCATCGCGGTGTGCTGCCTGGTGACGGCGGTCTTCTGGGAATTGCGGCAGCCCGATCCCGTAATTGAATTCCGCCTGCTGCGCTCCCGGAACTTCGCCATCGCCAACACATTTTATTTTTTGTTTGGGTTCGGGCTGTTCGCGTCGACCACCATGATTCCGCAGATTCTGCAGACGCTGTATGGCTACCGCGCCATCGATGCCGGACTGGTACTGGGGCCAGGCGCATTCGTCATCACGCTGCTGGCTCCGGTGGGCGCGCAACTGGTGCAGCGGGGCATCGTGCAGCCCAAGATCCTGCTCACGGGCGCAGTCGCCATTGTGGGATTGTCGTTTCTGCACTACAGTCACTTCACGCTCGAAACCGACTACGCGCATTACGCCTGGGCGCGGGCGCTGCAAGGGCTCGGCTACGCATTCTTTTTCGTGCCGCTTTCGGTCATCGCTTACTCGCAGCTGAAGCCGGGCGAAAACAACAAGGCCTCGTCGCTCACCAACTTCTTCCGCAACTGGGGGGGCAGCTTCGGCATTGCGTTCATCAACACCGTCGCAGAACGCCGCCAGAACTTCCACCAGTCGACGGTAGGCGGCAACCTTTCTCCTTCGGCTCCAGCGCTGCAGGAGCAAGTGCGGCAGTTGGCTGCATATCTACAATCACACGGCTTCGCGGCGGCCGATGCGGTGAGCGCCGCGTATGCCCGGGCGTACAGCCAACTGCATGCACAGACGCAGATGCTGGCCTTCATGGATTGCTTTCACGTGATCGGGGTCGTGACCTTGATTGCCGCCCCGCTGGTGCTGTTGACGAAGAAATTCCGCATGGGCGGGGGCCCAACCGGCGGACATTGAGGCTGCAGAACTGTAATTGTGGCACAATGTGAGATGAGCCTTTCGCTCAAACGTCAACAGGCATGACAGCAAACCGAAACAGGAACGCGTGGATCTGGCTGGCAGTCGCCGCCCTGGCGGTGGTGTCGCTGGGGCGCGCCGAAGCCGGTATTGCGAACGCGACGGCTTACGCCAACCCTGTCTTCGAGTTTCTGGCCGCACATCAGGATGCCGCGGTGCTGTCAGCGACCGAGACCGCGCGCCTTCGTCAGCACGCCGCCGATCGTCATGCCAAGGCGGTTTTGTTGCACGGCCCCGACTCGGGCGCGTGGCAAACCATGCTGCCGGTGTTGTTTGTCGGCCTGGTGGCTCCGCTCGACCTGGCCACGCCGCGCTCCCAGTCGTGTCTCCAACTGGCGCCGGCGTCTCCAGCGCTTCCCTTCCGCTTCCAGCGCCCTCCGCCCTCTCTCCTCTTTTAGCCCTCATCGCTCTTATCTCCTGGATTTTGGTCAGCCTGCGCTGTCCGTTGTCCGGGGATCGATCTTTCGCGAAGACTGTCTGAACGGAAGGAGTTCCATGATCCTGCTTATCCTTCTCTCCCTGGCCAATCCGATGACCTGGTTGATTGCGACGATGATCGTCGTCACCGGGTCGCGCATTTCCCGGCACTTCAATACGAAACCAATCGATCGAGCGCGCATCGTGCGGACGGGCGCGTTTACGCCCGAAGCCGCCGGGAACGCGTTTCTTTTCCTGTCGATGGCCTACCGCCCCAATCACGCTTTCATGGCCAAAGCCCAAATCCAGCAAGAGGAAGATACGGACGACGACGAGGAGGGCGGCCCCGATACGGCCAAGAGACATTGGCAGCGCCAGATGCGGCGGATCCGGCGGGGCGAGGCCGTGGACAGGCTGGTTTGGCGGCTGGAGTGAAGAGCGTGCGCAGGCCAGACCGTCGTCATGTGGCGGGCGAGTCCGCGGCGCCCGCTTTTACCCCCGGCATTTACACTGGTATACGGAGAATCCTGTGTTTTTCGATAAGGCACTCACGAAGGTTTTTGGCACGGCGAATGAGCGCGTCATCAAGCGCATCACGCCGACGGTTGCCACCATCAATGCCCTGGAGCCGGGCATGCAACAGCTGTCGGATGAGCAGTTACGCGCCAAGACGGTTGAATTTCGCGCGCGAATCGGGGCCAAGCTGGAGGGACTGAAGGACGCCGAGGAAATCAAGGCTGCGGAAAAGGCCGCGCTGGATGAAATCCTGCCTGAGGCGTTCGCGGTGGTGCGCGAAGCGGGCTGGCGGGCTGTGCACATGCGCCACTTCGACGTGCAGTTGATCGGCGGCATGGTTCTGCACTCGGGCAAGATCAGCGAAATGAAGACCGGCGAAGGAAAAACGCTGGTCGCGACCCTTGCCTGCTATCTGAACGCACTGGCGGGGCATGGCGTGCACGTAGTCACCGTGAACGACTACCTGGCCAAGCGCGACGCCGAGTGGATGGGCAAGATTTACGAGTTCCTCGGTCTCACGGTGGGCGTCATCGTGCACGATCTGAGTGACGACGAGCGGCGGGCCGCGTATGGCGCCGACATCACGTATGGGACGAATAACGAGTTCGGCTTCGACTATCTGCGCGACAACATGAAGTTCGAGATCAAGGATTGCGTGCAGCGCGGGCACTACTACGCCATCGTCGACGAAGTAGACTCGATCCTCATCGACGAAGCGCGGACACCGCTCATCATCTCGGGGCCGACCGACCAGACTACGGATAAGTACGCGCGGGTACTCGGCATCATGCCGAAGCTTCAGCTGGGCGAAGAAGTGGAGTGGAGCGATCACAAGCGGCAAGAGGAGCTGGGCATCGAACTCCGCGAAGGGGAGAAGTATCTCTCCGGCGACTACGTTGTGGATGAAAAGCACCGGACCATCGGCGTCACGGATGAGGGCTGGATCTCGATCGAGAAAGAATTGGGCATCGACAACATCGCCGATGCGGAAAACTGGGATCTGAAGCACTATGTCGAAACCGCCATCAAGGCCCATGCGCTCTACAAGCGCGACGTGGACTACGTGGTGAAGGACGGCGAAGTCATCATCGTCGACACGTTTACGGGACGCCTGATGCCGGGCCGCCGCTGGTCGGATGGCCTGCACCAGTCGATCGAAGCCAAGGAGGGCGTCAGCATCCGCAAGGAAGACCAGACGCTGGCGACGATCACCTTTCAGAACTACTTTCGCCTTTACAAAAAGCTCAGCGGCATGACCGGTACGGCGGAGACGGAAGCTGCCGAATTCGAGAAGATCTACAAGCTCGAAATCGTAGTGATTCCCACCAATAAGCCCATGCTGCGGCTTGAAAATGCCGACGTCGTGTATCGCACGGAGAAAGAAAAGTACAAGGCCGTCGCGGACGATATCGCCACATTGCATGAGAAGAAGCAGCCGGTGCTGGTAGGAACCACGTCGATCGAGAAATCGGAGCGATTGTCGGGAATCCTGCAACGCCGCGGAGTCCGGCACGTTGTGCTCAATGCCAAGTTCCACGAGCGGGAAGCGGAGATCGTCGCGCAGGCAGGACGTCTCGGGATGGTCACCATTGCGACCAACATGGCCGGCCGCGGCACCGACATTCTGCTGGGCGGCAACGCCGACTTCATGACCCGCCAGGAACTGGTGAAGAAAGGCCACGCGCGCGCCATCAGCGTCGCCGAAGGGGCTATCAATCCCATGGCGCCGGCGGGTTTTTTGCGCTTCTACTACCAGGGCCAGGAGTTCGAGGTTGCGGAGCCCGATTGGGGCGCGGCATTCGCCGTTCACAATGAATGGGCGCTGAAGGACCATGAGCAGGTTGTGGCAGCGGGAGGCCTCTTCATCCTGGGCACCGAACGCCACGAATCGCGCCGCATCGATAACCAGTTGCGCGGCCGCGCAGGCCGGCAAGGGGATCCTGGCGAGTCGCGTTTTTATCTCTCGCTCGAAGACGACCTGATGCGCATCTTCGCCAAGCAGTGGGTCAGCGTCCTGCTTGAGAAGCTGGGCATGGAAGAGGGCGTGCCGATCGAGTCGAAGATGATCTCGAACCGGATCGAAGCAGCGCAGAAGGCAGTGGAAGCGCAAAACTTCGAATCGCGCAAACATCTGCTCGAGTACGACGACGTAATGAACAAGCAGCGCGAGGCCGTGTATGGCCTGCGGCGTCAGTTACTGGAGGGCGTCGAGCAGCGCGACTTGATTCTGGAAGACTATGTCGGCGGAATCTTGAGCAGCATGCTCGATGAGTTCGCAGGCGAGAAAGTGCGCCCCGACCAGTGGAACTTGAAGGGACTGGAAGATCGCCTTATCGGCCAGTTTGGCCTGAGTCTCACGGCTGCGGGCATCAACGCGCAGGAGCTGGCGCGCCATGAACTGGGCGATGCCATCTTTGAAAAACTGAAGGAAAATTACGAAGGGAAAGAAAAGATACTTGGCGCCGAGACCATGCGCTATCACGAACGCATGGTGATGTTGAGTGTGATCGACGGCCTGTGGAAAGATCACCTGCTGGCGATGGACCACTTGAAGGAAGGGATCGGCTTACGCGGCTACGCGCAACAGGATCCTCTGGTGGCCTACAAGCGCGAGTCGTTCGACATGTTCGAAGCCATGATGTTGAAGTTCCAGGAAGACACGGTGCGCTTCTTATTCCGGATGCAGATCGTGGATTCCTCCGGGCAGCCGGTGAATGCCGAGCCGCCTCGTCTCAATCGGACGGTGCCGCCGGCTCCGCCGGTAGATAGCGCTCTAAATCCGCCCAGCAACGGCAGGATGAAGCCGCCTGCCCTTGAGGCTGCGCCGCGCGACGTACCCATTCACACGCGGCAACCCTCGACCACCATCGACGCGCTCGAGAAAGAATTTGCCCGCAAGAAGCAGCGAGAATTTGCGGCCGCCAGTATGGCGGGAGGCTCCGATGGCGGACAGACAAACCAGCGCCGTACCGGAGAAAAGGTCGGCCGGAACGATCCTTGCCCTTGCGGCTCCGGCAAAAAATACAAGAAGTGCCACGGAGCCGAGAACTAATTAGCTGCTCGTGCTTCGAGAGAAGGCGGCCTGCGGGCCGCCTTCCGCTGCTCAACTTTATTGGGTCATCGCAAAGTTAACTTCCACCTCGACGTTGGCCGTGCCGGTTCCCGCTGCAAATCTCCATTTGCGCACCGCGTCTTCGGCGGCGGTAGACAGCGTGCGGCTTCCGCTCACGGTCTTGACGTCGACGACCTTGCCGTCCGAATCCACTGTCGCCTGCACTTTGACCACGCCTGTGATCTTCATGCGCTTGGCCAATTCCGGATAAACCGGGGCAACTCTTGTTTTCACAGCCCGGTCGTCTGCTGCGCGCAACGGCATCGCCAGCGAGACCATCAACGCCAGTGCACACGCCAGCAGCAATCTCGTTACGGAGTTCCGCTTCACCCCGAACCCGTCCATCCCCCAATGTCTGACCATGGTCCCTCCAAAGGCCCTGATTCCCTGCTTGGTTATATCGGCGTCTTCGAAGGGGGCATTAGAAAGGATTGAGAATTGCTGAAAAGAAAAATCTCTTGCTTCGTCGGGCGATTCTAGAACTCATCAAGGCTTCGCGTTCGCCGCCTCAATTGCAGAAAACGTCAGGTGCTCAGCGCTGGAATGGTGCTGTTCGCGCCACTGCTCAAACAGGCGGCCGTAGCTGAGAGTCATGTACTCGGATTGAGGCACGCCCAGGCTTCCGGCCACGCGGTCGATCCAGGCGGGGTCACCTTCCAACTCGGCAAAGTTGCCGATCGGGGTTTCATCCACCACGCAATGCCCGGAGCCGTCGCTCCACTCGCTGCGCCACTTTTCATAGCAGAAGGAAGCGACTAGTCCCAATGAAGTAAAGACATTCGCCAGCGCGCTTCCGTCGGAAACCTCGGTTTCGGTTTCAATGCGGTGCTTGTGCCGATCTTCGCCGGGGCCCTCGTCGGGCAGCCGTTTGTGCGTCAGGGTGCATTTATCCCCGTAGTTGCGGATACGCAGGATCTCGGTGCGGGCTCGCATGCTGCGTTCCGGCGTGTCGTAAAGAACATTGCTCTCGAAGGTTCGCGGAGTGTCCAGATGAAAACCGGCCTTTTCCAGACGACTGGCCAGTTCCGCCAGGTCCTTCACCCGAAACTTGATCTCCGTCTCCACAGCCACCATGATCTGTGAGTATATAAGCGACATGGCGCAGTTGCTCGCCGAGAGGAGAAAATAGAAGTGTGAATACCCTCCGACTGACCGTGGATCCCAACCGTCTCGAGACGGAGGATGCACGAATGGCCATTCATCGAGCGGCAGCCATTTTACGCTCCGGCGGTCTGGTTGCCATGCCGACCGAGACGGTTTACGGACTGGGCGCCAACGCCCTTGATCCGGCTGCCGTGGTGCGCATCTTTGCCGCCAAGGAACGGCCCACCTGGGACCCCATCATTGTTCACATCGCCGGGGAAGTCGCGGCGAACAAGATGCTGGCGCAACTCGTCACGGAGATCTCGGAACCTGCGCGCAAGCTGATGGCAGCGTTCTGGCCCGGCCCTCTGACACTGCTTCTACCGCGCTCAGCCGCTGTTCCCGATGCGGTTACCGCCGGCCGCTTCCTGGTTGGCGTCCGCATGCCCGCTCACCCGGTGGCGTTTGAATTCATCCGCCAGGCGGACGTTCCCGTTGCCGCTCCCAGCGCCAACATCTTCAGTCACACCAGTCCTACTACCGCCGATCATGTTCTGGAAGATCTTGACGGACGCATCCAGGCGATTCTGGATGCAGGACCCACCATCCATGGCGTCGAATCCACGGTCATCGATCCCAACCAGGATCCAATGGTGATCTATCGCCCCGGAGCCATCACGCTGGATCAGATCCGCGCGGTCGCCGGGCCGGTCGTAAACTACCGGGCGACAGCGGCGTCGTCGACCGAATCCCTGACGGCTTTGCCTTCGCCCGGAGTCGGCATCCGCCATTATGCGCCGCATGCTCGACTCGTCCTCGTCGAAGCGCCGCTCGCCGAGCTGCCTCAAAGGCTAGCTGAAACTGCTTCGCGGTTTAGAGCCCGGCAACTGGGCATGCTGCTGCCGGCGGAACTGATCTCGGTGGCACCAAGCGATGTCGCAATCTTTCCCTGGGGACATTGGTCCGTACCCGAAGAATTGGCCCATTCGCTTTATGCCGGACTCAGGGATTTGGACTCCCAGGGATGCGCCGTGATCATTTGCCCCGTGCCATTAGACCAGGGAATCGGTTCGGCAATTCGGGACCGGCTGCGCAAAGCCGCAACCACAGATTAAATATTTAAAATCAGGTAATTATCACTGTTTTCAAATTTGCTACTTTAACCGTCAGACGTACCCGAACCTACAAGCGCAACATCGTCTACAACCCGGAAGAGATTTACCGCGCAACGCAACAGATCGATCCTGGATCCGTGGGGCTTGTCTTACTGCCCGCTTTCTCCCAACTTATACATATACTTAATTGCCGATTTGTAAATCAATGTTTTCGCCCTTCCCCGAACTTTGAGCGCATGACGGTCGTACCACTCGATATGGCCTTCCACCTGCTCGCCGTCTTCCAGGACGATCACCATGGGCGTCTGCGATTGAATCTGCTTCTGAAGATAGAAGAGCTCCGCCTGGCGCTGCGCAATGTCCCCATCGGCCACAAAGGCCGGGAAGCGGAACGGGACGGGCTGGGGAGAGGGGCGCTTGGTTCTGCGAACAGCCGACGAGCCAAGTGCTTCGCTTACAGCAGGGCTGACGGAGGGTGAGACTACCGCTTGACTGCTCATGAGTTCTTCGTCCTTCCTGAACGACGTACCCTGAAACGTAGCTGATGAACTAACTTGGGAACACTCGAGAGCCCGAAAGCGTGAAGCCAGCCGGCAATGTTCTTCACGAGCCATAAAATCTGTGAGATGGACTACACGAGGCAAAGATTCTTTCCGGTTGGGGTCCCGTAGCCATACGGTTTTGCGTTCACCAATCGCTGAGATGCAGTCAGGGGAACGCCCCGTAGAAGCGCATCTTCCCACTGCCAGTCAGTCGGTGTGATTGCTTATACTTGCAAAGATGCCTTGATTTTACAGGTAGTTGCTCAATTTTGTGTGGAAATTAAAAAACACAAATTGCGCTGGATCAATCCTTCACCGCGACCCCAGGCTCACGGCCATGGCGTCGAGCGAAAGCGAGCGCAGGAGGTTGCGGCGCATCCCCTGCTCCACCTGAGACAAGGCACGTGCGGCGCCGTCGATCCAGTCCACCGTTACCCCCTCTGCCAGGCGAGTGATTTCCGCGGTCAGATCGATGTTGCGCACCAGCCCAGGTGTTCCCGCTACCACCAGGAGCAAATCCTCGATCAGGCTTCCCAGCGCCCTGAGCAGGTTGATGGTCTTCTCCTGCCCGTCGGCGCCGGCACGATATTTCTCCGTTGCCTGAAACAACGCCGAGTAATCCGGCTCTTTCAATGCCGTTTTGAGGATCACGAGCGCGTCCTGCCGGCTATTGAGGTAGACTCCCAGGTCGATATTCAACGCCCTCCCGAGGGCTCCCTCCGCCAACCGTGCCGCAAGGGCGCGCTCTTGGGGCTTGAGTTCGGGACGCCGCTGGGCGAGCAGCAATTCGAGATCGGCTGCCGGCAGTGCTCCTAACCGGTGCACGACGGCGCGGGAACGAATCGTAGGCAACAGCTCCTGGGGATTTTCGCTCAATAAAATCAGCGAGGTATGCGCCGGGGGTTCTTCTAATACTTTAAGTAAACTATTGGCCGCTTCTTTCATGAACGAGGAACTGGTGAAGATGGAAAAGGACCTTCGCGCTTCGACCGGCGGCCTGTAGTACGCCACGTGAATCACCTGCCGCACCTGTCCCATCTTGATCAACAACTGGGGGGGATCGGGCGGTACGATGAGCACATCAGGGTGGGTCTGGATCAGGATCCGTGTCTCGCGTTTGTCGGCATCGCGCATGTCCTCGCGCGCGGCGACCGATTCGGCCACCAATGCTTCGAGGTTGGCGGCCGCGCCGATCCGTTCGCAGTTCCGGCACTTGCCGCAGTAGTCCGGCAACCCGTCCGACTCCTGGGGATCGAGGCAGTTCACGGCCTGGGCGAGCATCAGGGCGAGCGTATATTTTCCTGCCCCTTTGGGTCCGGCAAGGATCAAGGCCTGGGGAAAATGTTCCGTGCGCACACTCGCGCGCAGCCTGCTAACGGTCACCTCATTCCCCAGAAATTCGCGGAAGCTCACCCCTTGAGTCTAGAGCATTACGACCACCTGCGCCCCGCCCGGGATGTGCCGGTTGGTGTCCGATTGATTCTGTTTGCTCTATCCGGCGCAACCGCCTATTCTGGCAGCGACACTTCCGTTTTGAAGCCATCAGAATCTTTGACTTCCGAGGGTTAATGGGACGCGCGATTTTTATCAGCTATCGCAGGGACGACACCGAGGGGGAAGCCGGACGCCTGTTCGACGACCTTACTCGCTCGTTCGATGACCAGTCTGTCTTCATGGACGTGTCCGGGATCAATCCCGGCGTCGACTTTCGCCGGGCTATCGATGACAATGTTGCGTCGTGCGGCGTTTTGCTGGCGATCATCGGCCCCACCTGGGCCACGATTGCCGGGAGCACCGGGGCCCGGCGACTCGACGATTCCAACGACTTCGTTCGTCTCGAGATCGCATCCGCTCTGCGCCGCGATGTCGCGGTGATTCCAGTGCTGGTGCATGACGCCAAGATGCCCCACCCGGACGACCTTCCTGAAGATCTGAAAGAGTTGGCATTTCGGAACAGCGTTGAGCTGACGCATGCGCGTTGGAACTCGGATGTGAAACTGCTGACAGATGCTCTACGCCCTTACGTTGCACCGACCGCAGCGACGGATACGGCGCCCGTTCATGCCACGGTATCTGTTCAATTGCCTGCGCCGACGGCGTCTGTCTCGCACCAGGACCCCGCGCGCCGCTCCAGTCTGCCTCTCATCCTGACGGTGATCGTAGCCTGCGTGCTGGCGCTTGGCTTCGTGGGCTATTGGATTTTGCGTCCCAATCCCGTCGACCGCAATCTATCTGTGCCCGTACAGCCTATCCAGAAAGACAACCCACCCACCGAAGGAGTTTCCAGTTTCATCGGGACGTGGGCTCCGCCTGCGCCAGAATCCCACATTGCGCTGCTCCGGTTGCAGATCGCAGCGAACAACGATAGCGCCTCCATTCACGCGTGGGGCAAGTGTGATTCCGGAGAGTGCGACTGGGGTACGGTCTCCGGCGTCCTCAAGGGCGACACATTGACGGGAGACATCAAGCTGGATGGCCGCGTCCTGTCGCTTTCGTTGCAATCGGTGAGCAATGGGATGCGCGTTTCCATCACCAATACTTTTACGGACGGCCGCGTCAATCATGCCCAGCTGACGTTTGTGAAGACGCCGTAACCGGGCCTGCTTACGGATAGTTCCCTACGCCACAACGGCGACGCGTGCATTCAGCAGGGTCGCCGTTGTGGCGTGGGGCGTGGGGGTGCCGAATCGCTAAGCACCCGCCCGGCTGTGTTCGCGAATGGTTTTAATCTCCGGCGCCGGGATGTGCAGAAACTCCAGAAACTCCTGATGTTCTTCCGGTGCGGAGCGTTCGAATTCAGCGTGCCAGCGATTCATCTGCTCGTTGCTGAAGCCACATGACGTCATAATCGAAACCCATTTGTCCTTGGTAATCATCTCTGCCTTTCGCAGTGCCCTGTTGCCCAGCAGTTGCAGGATCGCCCGCTGATGGGCACGGAGCGCTTCAATCTCGGCGTCCAGTTCGACCAGGCGCCGTTTCAGGACCCCCGCAGCGTTTGCGGACGCATCGCCGCCGCGGCGGCTATTGCGTGCTGCGAGGATCGCGCGAATGTCTTCGAGCTTGAGGCCCGCATTTCGATAGGCGCGAATCTGCAGCAGCCGCTGCACATCCGCCTCTGCATACCAGCGATAGTTGCCGCCGCTGCGCTGCGGCGGGAGCATCAAACCGATCGATCCGTAATACAGCAAGGCGGTGCGGCTTACACCGCAACGCCGGGCGAGTTTGGTCACCGTCAACATCGTCCATCCCTACTGTGAACCCTATAGTTATAGACAGGTCAAGCGGTAAAGGGCAATGAAGCGATCGTTCTCAGGACCTAACCGGCGACGCGCGTTAGTTCGAAGACCTCGGCTCGTGTGGTGGATGCAAACTGGAGCGCAACTCCGCGTGTCCAATCGTTCTGTGTGAAGACGCCGATCTCTTTGCCGTCGAGGACGGAACGGACTCGATATTTTCCTGATGGAATCAGGGGCAGTTGAACGACCGCCTCGGCCGCCTCGGCCTTGTTGCGGAACAAGGCGATCATTCCGTCGCCGCTGCGCGCCAGGCGCGCGAAGCCATCCCATTTGTCCGATGAAGTCTGCACGGAGTTACCGAGGGGAAAGAAGCTTTCACTGATCCTGGTCTTCGTTCTCAGAGCCTTGAACCAGGCGATCTTCGCGTGATACCAGGCGCGGTCTGCGGTACTCAGTTTGCGCAGGTCTCCCAGAAGCAACGGGGCCGACCCGAGGGCAGTGGCAAATGCCTCCTGGATGGTCGGCAGATCCGCATGAATATTGCCGATGAGCATGCTCTCGACGGGCATGGATACGGCGCGCTGGTATAACAACTGCCGTGCCTGGATGGGGCCGGCCGAGTCGGGCCGCGTGTCGTCGACGTTGCTCATCCAATCAAGATCGCCCACGGCCAGCAAGCCGGCGTCGATGACATGCTTCTGGCCCCAGAGCTCGAACGTGAGATCGAGTAGGACGTCCGGATGTTTTGCGTATACCTTCGCGGTGACATACCCGATGCCTTCATAGATCATGTTCAGCGATTCAGCCCAGCTGCGATGATCGTGGCCCTTTGCCCAGCAGCCCGGGGCCTCTCCGTAGGCGTTGAAGATGGTGGTCAGGTCCAATTTGACATACGCCAGCCGGAATCTGGAGATAGCGTCGTTGATTCGGTCCGCGGCGGCATCGCGGAACCCGGTGGCAAGGCACATCACGGCCTTCGAACCTGCCATGGTCCCGGTCACTTTCAGATTCCCTTCCTGATCACGCGATGCCCACTCAGGATGTTCGCGATATTCGGCGGTGGTCATGCCAATGGCGGCCATGGGAACCCACAAGCCAAGCCGCATCCCCCTGGCCTCGACGGCGGACAGAATCGGATCCAATCCGCCCGGAAAGGATGCCAGGTTGACGGCGTTGTCTCCGTACTCCTGCTGCCAGCCATCGTCGATGGTAAAGATGTCCATACCCATGGCAGCCGCCGCGTCCACCAATTCCAAGGTGATCTCTCGATTGATGCTGCGCTCGAATGGCTCCCAGGTGTTGTAAATCCACGGCGCACCTTGCCGATCGACCCGCCTCATCAGCACCTTCGCCGTATAAGAAGGCAGTACCCAATGCGGGTCGTTCATCCCGTCGCCTCTGCGAAAGGTTGCCACGGATACCGAGGCGGTCTTGAATTCCTGTCCGCTGGCAATTGAACGCTCGAAAGGTATCAGGTCCGTGTCATAGAGAGCTCCGATACGCACGCGCTCCGGGTCATCCCAGCCGCCGATCTCGGTGCGCTTCAAATATCCCGGCACTTCACTGAGGATGGCTACACCCGCGCCGGTGCGGCTGTTCGACACCAGCAAGCCCGCATCCTCAGAGCGGCCCGTATAAAAGATCTCGCGCGGGATGGCGCCGTACTGCGCGTTGAGGATCATCTCGCTCTGGGGACCGAGGGACAAGCCCAGCGCCTCGATGTTCAAGTGGGTGAAGCGAAGGACGGCCTGGCCCGGGTTGCGCAGCAACAGATGCTTGCGAACGACAGGATGCCCATCATAGATCTCGTAGACAACCGCGACTTCGAGAGCTGCTTCTTTATGACGCAAATGAACGGTGAGAGATCTCCCATTTGGAAGTGCGGCCTCATCGGCACGAACCAATTCAAATCCTGGATCAGTGCCTCGATACCTGTGCCCGTTGCAGTCGAAGGAAAACTCTTCGGCCATATCCATGCGGATCTTGCCGGGGACGATGAACGCCGCATTCGTCGTGACATCAGACAATGCTGTGGTGAACAGACCCACTCCAGGCTTGAAAGTGATGGTTCTGCGGATGCGGTCGTTGGCGAGGGTCCAGTTCCTGGCTTCAACCTCCGGCTCGCCTGGAACCTGCGCCAATGCAAATTCACCGACGAGGCCGGGCAATCCCAGACCGCCGGTCAACACCAATGCATTCTGAAGAAGATTCCTTCGGCTTAACCTACTTGCTCCCAGACTTTTCATCTTCTGCCTGCGCTTTCGCTTCTCTTTTAATCAATTGGGGTATGAACCGGCCTGACTAGCCATCGTCTCGACGGAAAGCGACTCTTCCGTAGAGACGGTTGCGAACGGCTGGCTTGATGCTATGGAGACTATATAAGCCCGGTGCGGCTCACAATGCTCAGGGATGTATCGCTCACCCCGAATTGACGCCTCCTCGAGAGCTGCGATAGGCTCTTGCCATGGTGATGCCGTCTCCCCGACGCTGTTGTTGCTACCGCGCCTAGCCGGGTGAGCAAAGCCGCACCACTCCTTGAGAGATCTACTTAGTTCAGCTTGCTTCACCCACTCTTCTTCAAGCGAAATCCAACGGGTTTCCGCTGGCAATCCCCGCTAGTTTCGACGTTCCGCCGAGAGGCAAACGACGCGGCGCCCGTTCCAACTCATAGGAGAGTTCTATTGATGAAGCGCCGTTTTTCTCTTTCTTCTTCTCGTAACCTGGTCCGCGGTAAGTTACTTCTCGGGCTCACCGGCTTGCTCGCGTTGACGGCGGTCTCGCCGGATCTCGTTGCCCAGCAATCCAATGTTGTCGCGGCCAAGCCATTCGTCGAGGAGTGGGTGTATCGCGTGCAGTACGGCCATAAGGATGAGTGGTGGCAGATCTTCAGGAAATACCAGATCGCCATTCTTGAGCGCCAGAAACAACTGGGCTATGTGAAGGATTACACCGTGTGGGCGCCCGGTCTGCATACCGATGAAAGCTCGCGATGGGATTACAGAGTGATCATCGTGCGCGCTGCGGCGGACGCACCTGCGGGACAATCAGAAGACGAGATCGCCAAGCAGCTCTTTCCCGATCAAGCCACGTTCAAGCGCGAAGAAAACCGCCGATGGGAACTGACTGCCAATCACTGGGATCTGCCTATCCATCAAGTCAAACCCGAACCCGGCGATTAATCATCGCGCCCCCATGAACATTCATGTTTCTGAACGAATCACAAAGGAGTAAACCATGAGCAAGATCCTCGACGAAGTGTTAGCCGCCAACCAGAAATACAGCGCGTCCTTTGGAGAGAAAGCCAGCCTGGCTCTGCCGCCAGCGCGTCATTTTGCCGTGCTCACATGCATGGATGCGCGCCTCGACCCCGCCAAGTATGCCGGGTTGGCCGAAGGCGACGCCCATGTCATTCGCAACGCCGGCGGCCGCGCCAGCGACGATGCCATCCGATCGCTTGTCATCAGCTACAAACTCCTGGGCACGCGCGAATTCTTCGTCGTCCACCATACCGACTGCGGCATGGAGTTCTTTACCAACGGCGTGATCCGCGGCCTATTGAATAACAGCCTCGAAACGGCGGAACTCTCCGCGGATGGCTTTCGCGATGTGGGTAAAGGGCCCGGTTCGCGGGCCGGGGAGTTCATCGAGTGGCTCACCATCGCCGATCAGAAACAAGCGGTAGTCGATGACGTCGCGCGCATCCGCACCCATCCGCTCGTACCCCGTTCCATCCCCATCTACGGGTACATCTACGACGTAAAGAGCGGCAAGCTGATCGAAGTGGAAGCCGCGACGGAGGCCGGGAAATCCAGCTAAGTTCCTGCCTCATCAATTCATGTTCATAGGCCGGTGGCCGTCCACTGGCCAATCCTCCGCTCGCGGTGGTAATGTTCCTCCGTGCAATCTCCGGCACGCCCGGCCCCGGATGCTTCTGCCCGTTTGCCCTTTTCATCCGGCCGGAAGTGAAATGTACCGGATGCACTCGAGGTTCAAATCTATGGCTACCGTTACCATCGACCCCCGCGTCAGCGGCCGCACCGCCGACTTCGTCCAGAAAGAACACAGCATGCTCATCGATGGGCGGTTTGTCTCGGCGGCTGCCGGACAGACCTTTCCTGTCTACAACCCCGCCAACGGCGAAATCATTACTCATGTTCCTGAAGCCGAGGCCGAAGACGTAGATCGCGCCGTGCGCGCCGCCCGTCGCGCTTTCGACGAAGGCCCGTGGCCCCGCATGTCTCCCTCCGAACGCAGCCGCCTGATCTGGAAACTCGCCGACCTGCTGGAACAGAACCTGGAGGAATTCGCGGAACTCGAATCCCTCGATAACGGCAAGCCTTTCGCCGTCGCGCGCGTGGCTGACGTGCCTCTCGCGGTCGACATGTTCCGCTACATGGCGGGCTGGGCCACCAAGATTTCCGGCAAGACGCTACCCCTCTCCGCCGGCTACGACTTCCACTCCTACACCATGCGCGAACCCATCGGCGTCGTGGCTCAGATCATTCCCTGGAACTTCCCGCTGCTGATGGCGGCATGGAAGCTGGCGCCGGCACTGGCCTGCGGCTGCACCATCGTCCTCAAGCTTGCCGAGCAGACGCCGCTCTCCGGTTTGCGCCTGGCTCAACTTATCGACGAAGCGGGCTTCCCGCCCGGCGTGGTCAACGTAATCACGGGCTACGGCGAAGGCGCTGGCGCGCCGCTGTCCGCCCATGAAATGGTCGATAAGGTTGCCTTCACCGGCTCTACCGAGGTGGGCAAGCTGATCGTCAAGGCAGCCACCGGCAACCTGAAGAAAGTCTCGCTGGAACTGGGCGGCAAGTCGCCCGCCATCGTGTTCCCCGATGCCGATATCCAGCGGGCAATCTCCGGCACCTCCAGCGCCATCTTTTTCAATCACGGGCAGTGCTGCTGCGCTGGATCGCGACTCTATATTCACGAGAAGATATTTGACCAGGTGGTCGAAGGCGTCAGCAACGTCGCCTCCGACATCAAGCTTGCGCCGGGCATGGATCCCTCCTGCCAGATGGGTCCGCTGGTTTCGGATGAGCAATATCGCAAGGTCGTCGGCTATATCGAGTCAGGTATCGCAGAAGGCGCAAAAGTTTCCGCGGGCGGTCCTGTCTCAGGCGTGGAGCGCGGTTACTTCGTGCGGCCAACGGTACTGACCAACACCAACACCAACATGAAAGTCGTGCAGGAAGAGATCTTCGGGCCCGTGGTCTGCGCGGTTCCCTTCTCCGACAAAGATGTGGATGCGATCGTGCGCCGCGCCAATGACACGATCTATGGACTGGCTGCTTCAGTTTGGACCCAGAACCTGAGCCTCGCACACAAAGTGGCCCGTGGTCTGCGCGCTGGCACCGTGTGGGTCAATTGCCACAACGTCTTCGACGCATCGCTCCCTTTCGGCGGATACAAGCAGTCCGGCTGGGGCCGCGAGATGGGCGAAGAAGTCCTGCACAACTACACCGAAGTCAAAGCCGTCACCGTGGCGCTTTGATCCTGGTATTAGGGATATCCCGCGTCGAGTTCAAGTTGCCTCGGCGCGGGGGATTCCTGGACTTGGCTTGCACCACTGGCTGGCTGTCGCGCTTCAATTCATCATCCGTCACCTTACAATCGCCTGAGGCGCCTTCTCAGCGTCTGCGTGCCCGTTGTTTCGGCCGCCATCGGTAACAAAAATCTTCCATGGCGAATCTCGGCATCCAACCATCGATGACGGCGATTCGCAAGTGACCCAGTCCAGTCCAACCCGTGTTCTGTGGCAGTTGACCGCCGTCATTTTGACGGTCGTGGTCATTGGCGCGCTCTATCTCGCCAAAACAGTGATCTTTCCGCTGGCGCTTGCACTGCTGCTGACCTTCATTCTTGCGCCGCTCGTTACCATGCTGGAACGCCTCCGGGTGCCGAGGGTAACGGCCGTTCTGTGCGTGATACTCGCTACGGGTGCCATTCTGGGTTCCATCGGGTGGACCGTCTTCACGCAGTTGATTGAAGTGGCGGAAAGCTTTCCCTCCTACCGCCTCAACGTTCAAACCAAGATCGAGTCGTTCCGCAAATCGAAGACCACGCGATTTACGCGTGCCCAGCAGGAATTGAACTGGATCAGCCAGCAAATCAGCGCGTTAAGTGCGGAAGCCACCGGCGAAAAACAGCACCCGGCCAAGGAGGCGTTAGGGTCTTCTCCCGATCGCCCGTTGGCCGTGCGTGAAGTGGGAACCAGCCCCGCGCGCCTCGATGCACTCGATGGTGCGCTGGGAGCATTGCTGACGATTCTCCTGGTGGTCGTATTCACGTTCTTCATGATGTTGAACCGGGAAGAGTTGCGCAACCGGCTCATACGCTTGATGGGGAGCGGCAATCTGAATGTCATGACCCAGGCTATGGACGATGCAAGCCGGAGGGTGAGCCGCTACCTGTCACTGCAGTTGCTGGTCAATGCGTCATTCGGCATGATCATTTCCATCGCGCTGCAAATGATGGGTTTGCCGCATGCTTTACTGTGGGGTTTCCTCGCCTGCCTGCTTCGGTTCATACCCTATATCGGCGCGCCCATCGCCGCCGCCTTGCCGATCGCCATGTCCATCGCCGTTTTTGATGGATGGAGCAAGACGCTGCTGATCATGGCGACGTTCTTTTGCCTGGAAATTGTAACTGCCAATTTCGTTGAACCCCATGTGTACGGGCGGTATACAGGCCTGTCCTCACTGGCCATCCTCATCGCAGCCATTTTCTGGAGCTTGATCTGGGGGCCGATCGGCCTCATCCTTTCGGTTCCACTTACCGTCTGCCTGGTAGTGGTGGGATCGCATGTCCCCAGTCTTGACTTCCTGACTATTCTCCTGGGAGATCAACCTGTGATGCCCCCTGACGCCCACTATTATCAACGCTTGCTGGCCAACGATGCGCATGAGGCCCGGCAGGTGCTGGAAGCGTATCTCGAAGACAATTCTGTTCCGCACCTTTACGACGCGGTCCTGGTCCCTGCGCTCAAACTTGCCGAACAGGACCGCCACCAAAATGCGCTGGACGAAACAACCGTGCAGTTCATCGCGCACACGACGAAAGAACTTGTTGATGAGCTGTCACTGCGAAGCGAAATGACGGCGACTGGGCCGGCCGCTGAAACCGCCAATGGACGAGTCCCCCCCGGCCTCCACGCGACGGATCACAGAAGAATCGTCTGCGTTCCGGCACGCGATGACGCGGATGAAATTGTCGGCATCATGCTTGCTCAACTGCTGGAGCGCGCCGGCTTACAGGCCCGGGCCATTCCGATTGGCACTGTCGACAGGATGACCGAGGAGACATTGAAGAGCGAGCCCGATCTCGTTTGCCTGTCGGCGCTTCCGCCCTACGCGGTATCGCATGCGCGTAATATCTACAGGCGGCTTCGCAGGCAAAATGCAGGGCTCAAAATCCTCATCGGACTCTGGGCCTACACCGAAGATGCGGCAAAAGCAGCCCAAGAAATCAGCGAAGGAGAAACCAACCAGGTCTGCATCAACCTGGCGCAGATGACGCTTCAAGCCAGCCTGGCGCTGAAAGTTCCCGTGGAGCAACTTCCCTCGGAAGTCACATAGACGCAGGCGCAGGCCACGCCATTGCACACCGCCCTTCTAACTAGGGAACAACCTGCTGCTCCCCTCCACCATCCCATCAGTCAGTAACGATTGCTCTTAACCGGAAGCTCCTGAATGGTTTTAAATCGGCGCCGTTCAGGCCATAGGTGTGGCCGCAGATTCCGCTTGGATAGAACAGGAGAAAGCAAATGTCGAGCGTACAAACGGCCGTCTTTGGACTCTTTGCAACAGCCGAAACGGCGGAGGCCGCCTTCGACCAGCTCCTCGCCCGCGGTTTTTTGCGATCCGGAATCTCGATTCTTGTCCCCGACAACGAAACCACGCGCGTCTTCGCGCAGCAGGAGTCTTCTCTCACCGACGATACGACGACAGCGGGCGTATCGACCGGCGGCATCGTCGGTGGCGGACTTGGGCTGCTCGCAGGCTTGGGAGAACTTGCTGTCCCGGGCATCGGTCCGCTCATGGCTGCCGGCCCCATCACCGCGACCTTGGTCGGTGCCGCGGTCGGCGGTACCCTGGGGGGATTGGTGGGTGCCCTCATTGGAGCAGGCATTCCCGAATTCGAAGCCAAGATTTACGAAGGAGCTGTGAGGGAGGGAGGCATTCTGCTCTCGATTCACTGCGAATCCTCGGACCAGGTGAATCTGGCCGAGAGTGCCCTTGAGGAGAGCGGCGCCCAGCAAGTCGCTTCCACGTGCGAGGAAATTTCGGATGAGAGTTTAGGCCCTGAAAATCCTCTTCCGGATCACCGATTGCAAGAACGAAGTTTCTTGAGCGACACCACACTCGGGTGACGATCAACACTCAAGTGCGGAAACTGCAAAGAATCTTCACTAACCTGTGATTCGTTCAGCCTCCGTCGGCTTGGCGCTCGGTCCCGGCGATCTCAGGGTCAGCAGCGTAATTTCAGGCGGCGCCCCGACGCGCACTGGAAATCCGAGGGTGCCCAGCCCCCGATTGACATAGAGATATGCCGGGCTGGCGGATTGCTTGCCGGCGTTTTCCTTTTGCACCAGGGGCAATTCGTAAAGGCCAGCCACGAACCGTGACATGAGTCGCGCCGTGCACCATGAATGATGTACGATCTCGACGTTCACCTGTCCGCCGTGGGTGTGGCCCGCCAGCGATAACTCCACGCCCAAAGCGGCAGCGCTGTAAAACGTATTCGGATTGTGCGACAACAGGATGTTCGGCATGTCGCGGCGTACCAAGTTTTCCGCGTCGGCAAGCGTCGGCATTTCCGATCCCGCCAGCTCCACGTCGTGCTGGTAATCGATGCCAATCAGGTTGAACGTCCCGCCGTTCCAATGAATCTGCGCCGCCGCCTGCCGTAACAACTGCATGCCGTTCTGCTGGAAGAGCCTCTGGGCTTCCGCTTCGACGCCGGCGTAGATTTCGTGATTTCCATTGCACCCCCACACTCCGAGCGGGGCCCGCAGTCGGCTGAGCTCGATAATGCACTCCTCCAGGGGATCTCCCCACCGGGTCAGAAAATCTCCGGTGACGACAGCCAGGTGAGCGCCCATCCCGTTGGCCATGTCTACTGCGCGGCGCACCTCGTCGGGCGGCATGAAATCGCCCGCGTGCACATCGCTGATTTGAACAATCTTCAGCCCGTCCAAAACAGGAGGGAGATTGGCCACGGGGATATCGACACGCACCACTTCAAACTGCAGGCGCTCCAGGACGTAGCCGTAGATGGCGGTTAGAAAGGGCACGGCTCCAACCAGCCCGGTGGCAAATCGCAACACCGAGCGGCGTCCGGGGTCTTGAATTCCAGCCCGTTTATTCGCTGCCACAAGTCGGCTCGCCCGGGTGCCGAGCCATGCGAGTGCCTGAACCGCTTTCATGCCGAAGAAACCAAGCGTCGAAGCAAACATCCACAGCGCAACGGCCGGAGTGAGCCAGCGACCCATCGCGACAGGCAGAAATTTATTGAAGATTCGATCGGCCAGAACCGACACCATCAAAGCGGCCGCAACGATCAGAGCGGCCTGGACGACGCGCCTCCACGATGGCAGGCGATCGGCCAATCGAAGGGCACAGCCCAGCCAATAACGCTGCGGCAGAAACAGCAGCGCGAGCAGGATAAGCCGCCGAATTACGACTACGATGGGCATCGCGTCAAGGATTTCCGGGAAACTTCAATCTATCACTTTGTCCTGTTGCTTCGTCGTCCGCTCTGAGAAATTACGGATATCTTCGTCCACTGTCCACTAGATCTGGTCCCCCGTCCATTGTTTTAATCAAATACGACCGTTTTATTCCCGTAGCTCAGAATGCGGCGGTCCAGGTGCCAGCGCACTGCCCGCGACAACACGATGCGCTCCAGGTCTCGGCCCCGCGCCACCAGATCGTCCACCTGGTCGCGATGCGAAATGCGGGTCACATCCTGCTCGATGATGGGCCCGTCATCGAGCGCCGCGGTGACATAGTGACTGGTTGCGCCGATCAGCTTCACACCCCGCGCATGCGCCGCGTGATAGGGCCGGGCCCCAATGAACGCGGGCAGAAATGAATGGTGCACGTTGATGATGGCAGAGGGATACCGGTCGACAAATGCAGGCGAAAGTATCTGCATATAGCGCGCCAGCACGACCAGATCGATGTCGTGCACGGCTAGCAATTCAAGCTGTCGATCTTCAGCAGCGCCACGTGTGTTCGCCGATATGGGCACACATTGGAATGCAATTCCATAAAACGCAGCCAGTCTCTCCACCGCGCGATGATTGGAGACAATCAACGGAATTTCGCAGGCCAGTTCTCCGGTGTGCCAGCGATGCAGCAGGTCAACCATGCAGTGCAGATACTGCGAGCAGAACAGCGCCACCCGGGGGCGGCGTTCGCTCGAGGCCAGTTGCCAATGCATGTTCAGCTCGATTGCCAGCTTTGCGAAATCAGCCTCAAAGCCGCGCATGTCGAACACGGTTTCTTCCGAACCCTCGCCCCCTGAGGCAAGCGCCCATTCCACGCGCATGAAGAACAAGCCCAGTTCATGGTCGCGGTGCTGGTCGGCATGAAGGATGTTAGCGCCCCATTCATAGAGCAACGAAGACACCCGCGCCACAAGTCCTCTTTGATCAGGGCAATCAATCAACAAAACAGCAGAATTGTCCATATGTACTCATTACATTATTCCCATCATGCCGCGCTTGCGCAGTGTCACATTCGGTCCGGCTTATGAACGGCCGTCGATGATTGGTTCCTGGCCCTCAGCCGCATGGAACTTATTGGGAACACAGATAAAGAAACGCCGGGACAATCTCGGTCCCGGCGTGGGCGTGTGCACGCGAAAACTTGGTTGAGACGACTGGCAACTAACCGCCCCATCGAAAAATCAGGAATCGTTGCCGACGCTTCCTCGATCGGCACCTGGGCATCGTTCATCAACGTGCTTCGCGTCGCCGGCTTGCATCGAAGGAAAACACTGACGAAGCATGAAGAACAGGGCGCCTATCCAACCGATTCGCCGCGCGACTCCACTTTTGCGTTCAGTTGACGGCGAAGTTCTCCGGCAAGTCCGGCCAGCGTGCGCAGTTTCTCTGCCATCGCAGAGGAAGCTTCGCTGCTGGACAATGCGAGTTGCGAATGCAACAGCAGCCCGGCGACGGTAGCGTTCAATTCGGATTGGACCGCCGCCGAAGCCGCCCTGCGCGCCAGCGCCTGCTCGTGCTCGCGGCGATGAAGCGCAGCCCGTATTTCACGGATCAGACGGGCCGCCCCGGAAACTGCAAAATTGATTTGAAGCGGAATGGCCAATCCAGCGCGATCGTAGATGGCCTCCGCGGCCGCCGGGTCGCACTCGGCGATGGTCTCATCCACCACCACGACGGCAAACTCTTGCGCGCGCAGATACGCCAGTGCCGCCTTGCGTCCTTCGGCCAATTCCACGTCCATGCCGAGTTGCTTGCAAACTACGTCAACGCAATTGCGGCCGCCATCGATCCCGGTCACCATCAAAATGCTCATCCTCGGCTCCTTGTTTGCCCGCGTTTTGGACGGGCACCCCGCCCTCTGTCGCGGCGCTGTTTAGGACACGGCGCATGTGAAGCTGGCCGCGCGCGTTCAAAAGTCTGATTGGATTGCGGAGGCGGTTCGGGTGCAATTCCCGATCGCGTCAGGGCCATCTATTGATCGTGCAATGGGTCGGCGATGCCGTATTCTTTCAGCTTGCGATACAGCGTGGTCTTGCCGATACCCAACAGCCGGGCCGCCTGCAGTTTATCTCCGTGCAGGGTGCGGATGGCTCCCAGGATGGCCTGCCTCTCCAGATCGGCCAGCGTAGTCACCCCGGCCACCGCCGCTTGCTGTTCCACCATCTCCAATTCCGCCGCTGCACATTCAGCCTCGATACCGCGCTGCTGCAACTGCGTCGGCAGATCGCCAAGATGCAGAATAGGGCCGGAAGATAAAGCGCAGGCGCGCTCCACCGCGTGTTCGAGCTCTCGTACATTGCCCGGCCAGTCGTAACGCATCATGGTCCGCAAGGCCTCGTCGCTCAACGTAAATTTGGCATGATGTTCCCGGCTGATGCGATCCAGAAAGTGCGCCGCGAGCAGAGGAATATCTTCACGTCGATCGCGCAAAGTCGGCAGCCGCAGATTAACGACATTCAGCCGATAGAATAGATCCTTCCGGAACGAACCCTTTTCCACCATCGCCGCGAGATCGCGATTGGTCGCGGCTACAATCCGCGCCCTGATCGGCACCCTGTGCGTCGCTCCCACGGGGCGCACTTCGCGCTCCTGCAAAGCGCGCAGGAGTTTCGCTTGCAGATCCAGCGACATCTCCCCGATTTCATCCAGAAAGACGGTCCCGCCCTCAGCCGAAACCAGGAGGCCGTCCTTGGAACGGTTGGCGCCGGTGAAAGCGCCCTTGACGTAGCCAAACAGTTCGCTCTCGATGAGGGTTGGGACCAGGGAGCCGCAGTCGACGGGAAGGAACGGCTTCAGTGCATTCGGACCGTACGAGTGTATGGTGCGGGCTACCAGTTCTTTGCCGGTGCCGCTTTCACCGAGGATGAGGACGGGATGAGAACTCTGCGCCACTTTGGAGAGGATGCGGTAGAGCTTTTCCATCTCTGCGGACCGGCCGATCATGGCTCCCAGTCCTTGCGAGAGGCGCATCCGTTCACGCAGGCTGCGGGTGGTCGTGTCCGTGGTGTGCGTGGAAACCGCTCGGTCCAGAACGGCGGCCAGTTCATCCATGCCGAAGGGCTTGGTAATGTAGTCTGAAGCCCCGCAGCGCATGGCCTCGACAGCCGCGTTGACCGATCCCGAAACCGTCATGGCAATAACAGTGGTCTGGGGATAGAGCAGCTTGACTTCGGAAACCAGTTCCAGTCCGTGGGCCCCTGAACTAGGAAGGTTGACCAGCAGGATGTCGGCGGCGTGCCCGCGCAGGAGGCTGCGCGCCTGGCCAAGATCGCCGGTGCTCTCGACCGCATAACCGAGACCCGTCGCGATTTCGGCGCAGGCGGAACGAACCACCGGGTCGGAGTCGACGACCAGCAGGTGCAGACGCACCACGGGTTCCGCGGCCTGAGGGATAAAATTCATGTTCCTTGTATCGAAGACTGTTGCCAGCATTGTATGCCCCTCGCCCGAGATTGGGTAGTTCCCAACGTGTTGTGGTTGATTTCGAAACGTATCGTTGCGGTTAACGATCATGAATCGGCAACTCCATGACGAAGCGCGCCCCGCCTTCCTTCCTGCTCTCGGCACGAATTCTGCCCCCGGCCGAATCGACGATGGAACGTACGATGGAAAGGCCCAGCCCCTGGTGGCGGGCGGGCCAGTTTCCATTGGAGGCGCCATCCCGCGGCTTGGTTGAATAACCCGGCTCGAAGACCAGTGCGAGAGCCTCCTCAACAATCCCGGGGCCGTTGTCTTCAACGACCAGGACCATCTGCTCCACCGTCTCTTGGCGCGATTCCAATAGGGTGATTGCAATGGCGCCCGTCGAATGCAGGCTCTCGGAGGCGTTTTTAACCAGGTTCACCAGTAGCCGGGTCAGGTCTTCGCCGGTCATCGCAATCGGCAAAGCTCCGCCGCGCGGATTCAGAGTCAGGGTAACGCCGGGGCCCGCTATGGCAGACAGAAGATTGCGATTGGCAAGAAGTTCGTCACGCAGGTTTCGGATCATGTTCGGACTATCGAAGTCAGCGCAATCGTGAACCGATGGTGCAATCTCAAACCCTTGTGGAAACAGTCGTCCCTGGATCCGGGAGCCAAGTTTCGAAGCGGGATTGGCCGGCTTTTCAAGGGCAATGAGGCTGAGTTTTTCGACCAGGCGACGGCTGGCTTCGGTGACCAGCCGCAGTTCGCTGCCGTAGTGGCGATGAACCGTAGACAGAACCCCCGGCTCTTCCAACAGATCGCAATAAAGAGACAGCGCGGTGACCATGTTTCTGGCGTCGTGTGCGAGTTCTGCGAGACTCTCGTTATCGCGATAGATATTTGCCAGCGTGTCGACCACTGCTTCCACCCTCATCCGGTCCGAGATACCTGTGCCTGCCGATCTCATGGCTTCCATACTTTCTCCCTTTCTGCCTGGTCTTTGCCTCCTTCTATTACACGTGGTGTGCCAAAGTCGGACACTTCTCCTAAGTTGCTGATAAATCATCCATTACAAGACAATTGCCAGAAAGAGCGGGGTGTCTAAGCGGACCGCGCGGTCCCGATTTGGAACGGGGAGATCTGGATGTTTACCCGCAAGTGATTCTGTTTGTGTAAGTTAAGATCGTTTTCCGGAAATGGCGCTGCGGATTCCCGTTGCGGAACTCTCCCGATCTGAACCCGGGGCCGGAAATCACTCCCGTACAATTCCCCTATGAACGCGCCCAACTCTTTCTTTCGTCCCGGCGGCAGGACACCCGCCCAGTTGCGTTCCCTCTCCCTCACGCCGGGATTTGTTCAAACCGCCGAAGGCTCGGTGCTGGTTTCGCTCGGCAACACCCGGGTGCTGACCAACGCGACCATCGAACAGGGCGTTCCGGGGTGGCTGCGCAACTCCGGCCGGGGGTGGGTGACGGCCGAATACGCCATGCTCCCGCGCTCCACGGTCACGCGGACGCCGCGCGAGAGCGAACGGGGCAAGATCGGCGGACGCACCCACGAGATTCAGCGCCTGATCGGACGCAGCCTGCGCTCGGTGGTGGACATGCACGCGCTGGGAGAACGCACCGTGATTCTCGACTGCGATGTGATCCAGGCCGATGGAGGCACGCGCACCGCAGCCATCACCGGCGCGGCCGTGGCGCTGGCCCTGGCGCTGAATGCCCTGGTGGCCGCGGGCACGCTAAAACACTCGCCGCTCAAACAGCTGGTGGCGGCGACGTCCGTAGGCATCGTTGGCGGCACGGCGCTGCTCGACCTCTGCTACGAGGAAGACTCGCACGCCGATGTCGACATGAACGTGGTGATGACTGCCGACGGCGGCCTCGTCGAAACCCAGGCCACGGCCGAAAGGGGCAGCTACTCGCGGCAGCAGTTGAATGCGCTTATCGATCTGGCCGAAGCGGGCTTGAAGGAGATCTTCGCGGCCCAGCAGGCGGTATTGGAGAAATAAGCAGCGACCCAGCGCGCGCCCGGCTGCCGGCGTATACTCACTGATTCGCTTCCGATTTCATCCGGATTCCATCAGGGAGGATTCATGGCGACACTCACCCGCCGCGAAGCCATGGCTTTGCTCGTCACCGCACCCGCAGCAGTCCGCGTCTTCAGCGAAGAGTCCCCCGGCTGGATCCCGTTGTTCGACGGCAGGACGCTGGACGGATGGAAGGCCAGCGAACACGCGGGCTCATTCAAAGTCGAAGACGGGCAAATCGTGGTGCACGGCGAGCGTTCGCACTTGTTTTACGCGGGCACAGCGCACCAGGCCGACTTCAAGAACTTCGAGTTCAGCGCCGCGGTGATGACCCGGCCGGGCGCCAACTCCGGCATCTACATTCACACCGCATATCAGGAAACGGGGTGGCCCTCGGCGGGATTCGAAGTACAGGTGGCGAATACACACGTGGGCGCCGACGGATATCGGGAAAACAAAAAAACCGGTTCCCTCTACGGGGTGCGCAATGTCTACAAGCAGCTGGTGAAGGACAACGAGTGGTTCCGCATGCATATCGTTGTCCGCGGCAAACAGATCCAGATCCGCGTGAACGACATGCTGGTCGTGGACTACACGGAGCCCGAGCCGCCTTTCCGCGCCGATCTCAAATTTCAGCGGGTCATTAATCACGGAACGTTCGCGCTCCAGGGGCACGATCCGGGCAGCACCACTCATTTCAAAGACATTCGGGTGCGCCCCCTGCCAGACAACGCAGCACCGCTTTCGAACCAGCGGCCGGAGGTCGACGAATTCTATCGCGACGTCATTCGGCTGAGCACGGAGAACTATCCGCTGGTGGACTACCACGTGCACTTGAAGGGCGGGCTCACCATCGAACAGGCGCTCGCGAATTCGCGCCGCCTGGGCATCTTCTACGGCATCGCCATCAACTGCGGCATGGGCTTCCCGGTGCACAGCGACGACAGCGTGCGCGATTACCTGGAGACCATGAAGGGCCAGCCCTGCTACGTAGCGCTGCAGGGCGAGGGGCGCGAGTGGATGACGCTGACGTCGCCGGAGTCGATCGCGCGGTTCGACTATTGCTTCACCGACGCCATGACCTTCACCGACGACAGCGGCAAACGCATGCGCATCTGGCTGCCGGAGGAGATCGGTGTCATCGCCGATCACCAGGCGTTTATGGAGATGTATGTGAAGCGCATCGAGGGCGTGATGCGCGAGCCCATCGACATCTATGCCAATGCCACGTTCCTGCCCGAGCAGATGGCCGCGGAATATGACACGCTGTGGACTCCGGAGCGGATGAAAAGAGTCTTCGATGCGGCGGTCGAAAACAACGTCGCCATCGAGATCAACGACCGCTACAAGATTCCCAGCGCGGCGTTCATTAGGGCGGCCAGGGCCGCGGGCGCGAAATTCTCCTTCGGCACCAACAATGCCGCCGCCGAACTGGGGCGCCTGGAGTACCCGATCCGTATGGTGAAGGAGTGCGATCTAAAGTGGCAGGACTTCTTCGTACCCAAGCCCGACGGACAAAAGCCCATCCAGGTCAAGAAATGGCAAGCCACGCCGCCGGCCGGTCACGGACGCTGAGGGACCCTCAATAGCTGGTGCGCAGGCGAGGCCGTAGACTTGTAGCCGCGGGGGAGGAAGATTATGTTCTGGCGCAAAAATTTCACTCTATTCATCCTGCTTTTGTCCTGCCTGTCCGCGAGCGGCAAAGACAAGAAAAAGGCCCTGTTGCCGGCGGACGTGCTGCAGGCGCGCACGGTGCTGGTTCTGGTCGATCCCGATGCGGGCGAGTCGATCCGCGATCCGAATGCCAACCGCAACGCGCGCGAAGCCGTGGAAAAAGCTCTGGCGAATTGGGGCCGCTTCTCGCTGGTGATGGAAGAGACCAGCGCCGACCTGGTCATTACCGTGCGCAAGGGAAACGGAAACATCGCGGAACCAAGCATTGGCGGAGTCCCGGTGAATAACCGGCCCGTGGTGCTGCAACCTGCAGACGGAGGCGGCCGGGGTGGAGTCGGGGTGGGCCGCCCGCCTGTTCCCGGCGATGGCACCGATTCGCAGTATCCATCCCAAGGACCCCATCCCCAGGCCGAGATAGGATCCTCCCAGGACATGTTTGTGGTGTACCGCGGCAACCACAACAACGATCCGCTCGCGGCGCCCTCCGTGTGGCGCTACACCGCGAAGAACGCACTGCAATCTCCGTCGGTTCCGGCGGTCGAAGAGTTCCGCAAGCTGATCGCCGAGGCGGAGAAACAAGCTGCCGCCAAGCCCTGATCGCAGGGGATCAGTTCGCAACCACCGGTAGCTCGATCGCGCTGGCTTGTCCCGGAGCGTGATAGATGCGCTGCGTGGCCTTCTTGTAGTCCTCCGGCTTGGCCCAGAAGATGTTAGGCACAAAGGTTTGCGGGTTGCGGTCGTAGAGCGGGAACCAGCTGGACTGCACTTGCACCATGATGCGGTGGCCGGGCAGAAAGACGTGGTTCGCGGGCGGCAAGGCGAAGCGATAGGTCAGCGGCTTGCCGGCTTCGATGGGTTTCGGGGTGGAGAAGCTTTCCCGATAGCGGCCGCGAAAAATATCCATCGCAATGGACAATTGATAACCGCCGAGACCGGGCTGACCGGCAACTTCGTCGGGATAGACGTCGATCAACTTGACCACCCAATCGGAGTCGGTGCCGCTGGTGGAGGCCACCAGGTTGGCGATGGGCTGGCCGGTGATGTGGACCGGCTCGGTCAAAACCTCGGACGTGTACGTAAGCACATCCGGACGACCCGAGGCTTCGCGCTGATCGTCGACCAGCCACTGCGGCCAGGTGAGGGGCAGGTCGTAGCCCACGGGCTGGCTGGGACGGGCGCGGTACGGAACGGGCTTGGCCGGGTCGGAGAGGTATTCGTCGTAAGCACCGCTGGAGTTGGCGGGGTTCGCGGCGCTGGCGGGGTTAGGCGTAAAGCTGAGCTTGAGGCCGGCTTCGAGATAGAGCGGTTTCAATGACGGTGCAACCGGCCACTCCGGAAGGGTCTGCCACCGGTTGGCACCGGTTTCAAAAACCGTGACCGGCGGGACGTTGGCGCCCGGTGCGTCGTCTTTCAGATAGTGATCGAGAAAAGGCCTCAGCACACTCTTCCGGAACCAGGTGCCGGTATCGCTGCCGAAGCGGACAGCGCCGAGCGATGCGGCGTCTTCAATTTCCTGCCCATGATGCCACGGGCCGAGCACCATGAAAACCTTGTCGTTGCCCTTATCGAGCGGCTTGAGCGCCTTGTACACCGCGAGCGCGCCGTAGATGTCTTCCTGGTCCCACAGGCTGTGTACCAGCAGAATGGGCACTTTGAGCGGCTGCGCGGCCAGCACCTTGTCCATGGCCTGGTCGCTCCAGAAAGCGTCGTAGGCGGGATGGTCGAGAACCTTCTTCCAGAAGCCCATTTGCTCCAGGCCGTGGCGACGGCCCAGTTCTCCGGCCGATCCGGCGCTCATGTATTCGTCGTAGTCGTCGAAGTGCGCCGTCCACCACTTGGCTTCGTTGGAGCGGTTGCCTTCCTGCTCGTAGATGTAGGGCATGTTTTGTTCGCGAAAGGCGCCGTTATGAAACCAGTCGTCGCCCATCCAGCCATCCACCATGGGGTTCATGGGCACAGACACTTTGAGAGCCGGATGGGGATCGATTAAAGCCATCAGGGGCAGGAAGCCGTCGTAGGAGATGCCGAGAATGCCGACCTTGCCGTTGGTTTCCGGAATGTTCTTGACCAGCCAATCAATGGAATCGTACGTGTCGGTCGCTTCGTCGACAGGGGTGGGATTCTGCGGACCGTGGATGGGCCGGTTCATCACGTAGTCGCCTTCGGAACCGTATTTGCCGCGGATGTCCTGGAGCACGCGGATATAGCCGCCTTCGACAATCACATCGGTGGCGTTGTCATAGCCGTAGAGAGCCGGGCCAAGGTGGGCGCTGTGCTGGTTGGCGGCTTGCGCGTTGGCACTGTAGGGCGTGCGCGTGAGAAGAATCGGCGCGTGGCTGGCGCCCTTGGGAATCAGGATCACGGTGTGCAGCTTGATGCCGTCGCGCATGGGGATCATGGCTTCGCGACGCGTGTAGTCGAAGCCTTCGGTGGCGGATGTCAGCACTGCCGGGGTTTCGCTGGGGTAGTTCGGATACTGCGGCGGCGCGGGACTGGTTTGTGCGGCTGCAGAGACTGCCAGGAGCGCGGACGCGGCGAACGTGCATGCGGTGCGGAGGGGAAGCATGGGACGGACCTTTCCTTGGGATCGGCTTTGGAGTTTGCGTTCGGGGCCGTGGTGACTCTTCGAGACTATCGCAACAATGCCGACAGTAGAAGCGTGCCGCAAAGGCCCGCGATGGAAAGCACGGTTTCGAGCACCGACCACGTGGCTAGGGTCTGCTTCACTTCGAGCTTGAAGAAGGACTGAATCATCCAGAAGCCGGGATCGTTGACGTGAGAGAGGATGAGGGAGCCGGTGCCGGTTGCCAAAACAAGCAGCTCGGGGCGGACGCCGATGTGTCCCGCCATGGGCGCGAGCACGCCGCTGGCCACGGCCATGGCCACGGTGGCCGATCCCATGGAGACACGCACTACGGCGGCCAGCAGCCACGCCAGAACGAGGGGTGGCATATGCGCGCCGAGAGCGATGCCGACCGTGGCTTGCGCCGCTCCGGAATCGCGCAGCACACCGCTGAGTCCTCCCGCAGCGGCCAGGATCACCATCACGCTGGCGATGGGTTCAAACGCTTCGTTGGTAAGTTGCCGCAGAAGCTCCGGGCCATGATGACGGCCGGTCTGGATGCGCGGACCGAGAGTAAATAGCGCGACTAGCACCGCGATGAGCAGCGCGATGTCGGGGCTTCCGATGAAGTGAAGAATCTGATTGGCCGTAGTGCCCGTTGCCGAGAGCGAGTCAGCCCAACTGCCGAGAAAGATGAGAGCGATGGGAAGCAGAATGGCGGAGGCGGCGCGGAGCGGGCCGGCTGGTCGCGGAACGATTTGGCCTTCGACGTGGCCTGCGCTCTCTCCGCTGGACGAAACGGTCGATGGCGCCGCGTCCTGCGCAGCATCGGCGAAAAGTGTGGACTCGCCGGATATGGCGGGAGTGGTTTTTTTGCGCAGCCAACGACGCGTGAGTATCCAGCCCAATACTGGACCGGCGACGGCCGCGGAAGGAAGGCCGACCGTCAGTCCCCAGAGGATCGTGCGCCCCAGGTCAGCGTGGTATTGCGTGGCCGCCAGCATGGCTGCGGGATGAGGCGGCAAAGTGCCGTGCACGATGGAAAGGCCGGCTAACAACGGGATGCCGACAAGAATCGGAGGACGATGGCTGCGGCGTGCAGCTGCGGCGATGATGGGCATCAACAACACCAGGCCCACTTCAAAGAAAACCGGCATGCCGACAATGATGCCGAGGCCCAGCAAAGCCCACGGCAAGCCGCGCGGACCGCAGCGATCGACAAGCGATGTGCCGAGAGCGGTAGCGCCGCCGGAACGAGCCAGCAATGCACCAAGAATTGCGCCCAATCCCAGGATGATGGCAATGTGGCCCATCAGGTTGCCGACGCCGTTGGTGAAAGAGAGAGGCACACGCAGCAGCGGCATGCCCGACACTACGCCGAGGCCGAATGCAGCGACCGCCAACGCCAGTGCCGGATGGAGTCGGAAGCGCGCGATCATCAACAGAAGAGTCAGCACTGTGCCCGCGGCGCAAGCCAGCAGGAACCAGTTGTGGGAGAGCGCAGCCGCAGAGTTCACCGGGCGATTATTCCACACCCACGCGTCGAAGCAGGAAGCCTGCAAATGCGTGCGAGTCGAATGAGCCGAGGCGCCGCGCAAATTCCTATGCTGTTAACTGTCCTCTGCCCAAGTTCTCTGATCGCTGTTTTGTGTCATTCAACACAAGGGGCGCTTGCGGGCCTCTGCTACCATAGTGACGATTGCTGTTCCTGCCGCCGCGTGGAGTTGTGCAAAGCGCATTGGGGCCGGAGCGAGCACCAGAAGGAGAATTTTCTATGCCTTTAGTCTCAATGCGGCAGCTCCTCGACGAAGCCGCCAAGGGCGGTTATGGCGTCGGCGCTTTCAACGTCAACGATATGGAACAGATCCAGGCCATCATGATGGCTGCGAAGGAAACCAAGTCGCCGGTCATTGTGCAGGCTAGCCGGGGGGCTCGCCAGTTCGCCGAGGATCTCTATCTCTTTAGGTTGATCCAGGCTGCGGCGGAATTGAACCCCGAGATTCCGATCGCGATGCACCAGGATCATGGCAACAGCTTTGAAACCTGCAAGAGCGCCATTGAACTGGGTTACACCTCGGTGATGATGGATGGGTCTCTCAAGGAAGATGGAAAGACTCCCTCGACATTTGAAGAGAATGTGGAAGTTACGCGCAAGGTGGTGGAGTTTGCGCACGAGCGGGGCGTGACGGTAGAGGGCGAGATCGGCGTACTGGGCGGCGTCGAAGATGGACATGGCGCGGGCGGCACGGGCCTGGAGCACATTACCGATCCCGACCAGGCTGTCGAGTTCGCGGAGCGCACCGGCGTCGACGCGCTGGCAATCGCCATCGGCACCAGCCACGGCGCCTACAAGTTCACCAAGAAGCCCGATGGTTCGGTGCTGAAGATGGACGTGCTGATCGCCATTCACAAGCGCCTGCCGCACACCCACCTGGTGATGCACGGCAGCTCTTCAGTGCCCAAGGACCTGCAGGACGTCGTGAACCAGTACGGGGGCAAGTTGAAGGAAACGTGGGGCGTACCGGTGGAAGAGATTCAGCTCGGCATCCGCAACGGCGTCCGCAAGATCAACGTAGACACCGACAACCGGCTCGCGATCACGGGCGCTATCCGCAAGGTGTTCGCGGAGACGCCGGAGAAGTTTGATCCGCGCGACTACCTCAAGCCGGCACGGGAAGCGATGAAGAAGGTTGTGGCCCTGCGCATGACGCAGTTCGGCCAGGCCGGGCACGCGGGCGACTACGCGCCGAAGTCGATTACCGAAATTGCCAAGGGCTATGCGGATGGGTCGCTGGACACGCGTCCTTCGCTGACCGCGGCCCGGTAGTTAGAGACGCAGACTAAGAGAGAGGGCCATTCCGCGGCGCGGAGTGGCCCTCTTTTTTGTTTGTGCGCGGGGTTGTCGATTTAGTAACAATCGAGCCCAAACGAGCGGCCGCGAAACTGTGCCTGGAAGTAGAGCAAATTTTGCCGAATCTGGGCACGGCACTTTTCCGAAGTGTGACCAAGTGAGCTTAAACTATTCATCCTGATAGACATACGACGACATTCAAAAACACCAAAATCTGCGATCTTGACGAATTTCAGCAAATCGCGCGCATGTGTGACGTGCAAGTTATTGATTTTGTTTAAGATGCGCGCCAATTTTGCGCATTTTTCGAGCGCTGTTTTTGGGCCATTTTGAGCTGATTTTGAGCACTGAAATCTGAACAGTAAGAGGACTCAGCTTGTCCAATTTTCAGGGCAGAATTCAGAGCGCGGGAGCCGCGGCGGGCGCTTGCCGGGCCGGAACAGAGCCATCGGCTTCCTGGTCCTGGTACTGGAGTTGATAAAGCTTCCAGTAAAGGCCGCGCTGGGCGAGGAGCTGCTGATGGGAGCCCATCTCACGCAAGAGCCCTTTGTGCATGACGAGGATGGTGTCGGCCCGCTGCACGGTGGAGAGGCGGTGGGCGATCAAGACACTGGTGCGGCCTTCGACCATGCGCTCCAGGGCGCCGCGGATGCGGAGTTCGGTATCGGTATCGACGCTGGAGGTGGCTTCATCGAGGATGAGGATGTGGGGATTGTAAGCCAGGGCGCGGGCGAAGTTGATGAGCTGCTTCTGGCCGGTGGAGAGGGAGTTGCCTCGCTCCTGGACCGGCTCGTCGAACTTGTGGGGAAGGCTCTCGATGAAGTCGAGCACGTTGACATCGCGGGCTGCCTGGATGAGGCGGGTTTCGGTGATGTCTTCATTGCCGAGACGGATGTTTTCGGCGATGGTGCCGGTGAAGAGGAAGGGATCCTGGAGGACGACGGCGAAGTGCTTGCGCAGGGCGTTCAGATCCTGTTCGCGAAGGTCGACGCCATCGAGCAAGACCTGGCCGGCGGTGACGTCGTAGAAGCGCATCATGAGGCTGGTGAGAGTGGTCTTGCCGGCGCCGGTGTGGCCGACGATGGCAACGGTGTGTCCTGGCTCGACGACGAAGGAGACGTCCTTGAGGATCCACTCGATGTCTTTGAGGGAGGCTAACGCAGGGGAAGGATTGGGGAGGGCGCGGGCGATGTCGACGGCGGCCTGCTGATCGGAGGACAGCTTCTGGTAGGTGAACCAGACGTGGCGGAACTCGATACGGTTGGAGCCGTCACCGAGGCGCGGTTGCGCGGGGCTTACGATTTCGGGCTGCGTGTCGAGGAGCTTGACGATGCGTTCGCAGGCGGCCATGGCGGCCTGGAGGATGTTGTATTTATCGCTGAGGTCCTGGATGGGGCGCCAGAAGCGCTGCGAATACATGTTGAACATGGCGAGGACGCCGATGGTGACGGTGCCGGTGAGGACGCCGAATCCGCCGCGCCACACCACGAGGGCCACGGCCACGACGGAGAGCAGATCGACGGCCGGGTAATAAAGCGCGTAGGCGAAGATGGTGTCTTTGAACGCGATCATGTGCTGGCGGTTGACGGCTTCGAAGTCGTCGTAGGCGCGCTGCTCGCGGTTGAAGAGCTGCACCACGGCCATGCCGCTGACGTGCTCCTGGGTGAAGCTGTTGATGCGGGCGATGGCGGCGCGGACGCGGCGATAGCTTTCGCGGACGGAGTTGCGGAAGAGGCGGGTGACGAAGAGGATCAAGGGCAGCACGGCGAAGGCGAGCAGGGCCAGCCACCAGTTGATGCTGAGCATCACGATGCCCATGATGGTGAGGGTGAAGAAGTCGTCAACAATGGCGAGGATGCCGCCGGTGAACATTTCGTTGATGGCGTCGACGTCGGAGGTAAGGCGGGTGACGAGGCGGCCCACGGCATGGACATCGAAGAAGCCGACATGGAGCTGCTGCATGTGGCGGAAGATGTCGCGGCGCAGATCGAACATGATTTTCTGGCCGACCCACTGCATGAGGTAGGTCTGAATGAATTCGAAGAGGTAGGCGGAGAGCAGCGCGACGATGTAGACCTCGGCGAGCTGGGTAATGCCATGCCAGGGATCGGAGGACAGGCGGCGGGTAAGCCAGTTGGTGGCGATGCCGGGCTTGCCGGTGAGATAGCGATCGATGCCCACCTTGACGAGATAGGGTCCGGCTACGTCGCTGAGGGACTTGAGGGTGACGGAGATGGACGAAAGGAGGGCCTGACCCCAGTAAGGCCGGAGGTAGTGGCCGAGGCGCTTGACGAGGTGAGAGTCGTAGACCTTGCCGACCGGGTCATCGTCGGATTTACGCGGCGCGGGCGTTGCGGGCGCGGGCTTGCGGGCCTCGGGCAGGCGGCCATTCTTCAGGGCTGCTGCCTGCATTGCGTCGGATTTGGCGGGCTGTTTCCGAGCTTCTTCCGTCATCGACCAGGGGCGGGCTTCCTTTTCTATTGTACGGGGCGGATGCACGGTGGAGTGCCCTGCAGGGGGCAGTCATGCCCGCGCGTTGGATTCATCCGGCTCAACCCAGGATTCCAGCCTTTCCCAAGCCATGAGGTTTCGGCAATGCTTGGCGTCCGCTCCACACACGGCTTAATGCACGTTGAGAATGATTGAGCCGGTAGCTTTGGCGGCACCCGAAGTGCCGGTCAGGGTGACGGTGTAGGTTCCGGCGGTGGTGCCGGAATGGCCGGTGTGTACTCCGGCAGCATCACCACCGCCTCCACAGGCGAACACACCCCCCGTGAGAGCGGCGAGAAAGACCAGCATTCCCAGCATCGTTCGCCAGCGATGCCACTGTGCCGGGAGAGCGAAGAGAAGTACGCAGGCGAGGACCGCACCGCCCGCGGGGTACCACGGAGCGCGGTTGCGTTTTGGAGTGGAAAGCGCTGCGCTGGTTGCCGCTATGGTGGTGATGGTGAGGGTGGCATTCGCGGCCGTGGCGCCGGTAATATTCACCGGGCTGGTGGCGCCAAAGCTCAGGGAGGGTGGATATTGGGCATCGGCGGGACTGGAGGCGAGGGCAGCCGTCAGGATGACGCTGCCGGTGAAACCGTCAGCCGGTGTCACCGTGATGGAGGAGGTGTTTCCTGCGATGGCGCCGGCAGCAAGAATCACCGTGGTGCCGCCGAGGGTGAACCTGGGATTCAACGGGGACGTGACCGTTACCGAGGCAGTGCCCGTATTGGGGCTGAAGTTGCCGTCGCCGGCGTAATGGGCGGTGAGGGTGTCGGCTCCAATCGCCAGCGATCCGGCGGGAATTGTGATGATTGCGCCGGCGCCATTCAGGATGGTTGCGGAGGAGGTAAAGCTGCCGCTCGTCAGGACCACGGACCCAGTTGGTGTGAGGCTGCGGGCGCCGCCCGCTACAGTGACCGTAACGGGCAATGCCTGCGTGGTCGTAATGGTCGCGGCAACCGGTGTGACAGTCACCACCGGCGCGAGCGGTTGAACGGCCAGCGAGGCCGTTGCGGAGGTGCTGGCGCTATATACGCTATCGCCGGGATAGTTGGCCTGGACCTGATGCGTTCCTGCTCCCACAGGCGATATACCAGTTGCCGTCGCTGTCACCGTTTGAGTCAACTGCGACAACAGGACAGTTACCGTGCCGCTGGAGTAGTTTGTTATGGCAAGGTCCGGAATCCCATCGCGGCTGAAGTCCGCCGCTGCCACCGAAATGGGCCAATTCCCCACCGGCACCGCGCTGATGGACGCTGGGGTAAATGTTCCGTCCCCGTTGCCTTGAAGAATGGACACTGTGCCTTTGTAGGAAGAGGCCTTGCAACTGGGTCCATTCCCACACGCGTTGGCGACGGCCACGTCCGGAATGCCGTCTCCATTGAAATCTCCCAATGCGATGGAATACGGTGAGGTGCCGACCTTCAATGGACTGGCGGCCGGTTGCGTGAATGTTCCATCTCCGTTGTTCAGAAGGATGGTCACGGTGTTGTTTCCATTATTGACAACAGCTAAATCCGCCTTGCCGTCCGCGTTGAGGTCACCGATGGCAACAAAGGTGGGAGCATAGCCCGGCGTAACCGGGCTAACGGGTGCCTGCGTAAAGGTTCCGTCCCCATTGCCCACGAGAATTGTTACGGCGTTGGAGGCCCCGTTGGCCACAGCCACGTCGGGGACGCCATCCCCGTTGAGATCCCCCGTAGCTAAGGAATATGGGGTCATGCCCACGGTCACGGGGCTCTTGTGGGCCTGGTAAAACGTCCCGTCGCCGTTACCCAGAAGGATGGTAACCGTGCCATCTTTGCCGTTGGCGACAGCGAGGTCGAGAATACCGTCGCTGTTGAAGTCGTCCAATGCGATAGAACGAGGCTGTATGCCGACCGTGATGGGGCTGCCTGGCGCTTGCATAAACGATCCGTCGCCGTTACCAAGCAGGATGGTCAGCGTGGCATCGTCGCTGTTGGCCACGGCCAGATCCAAACGGCCATCGCCGTTGAAGTCCCCGGACACAACCGCGCCGGGCCCATTTCCCACCATCACGGGGCTGTTGGCCGCCGTGGCAAACGTTCCATCGCCATTGCCCAGGAGGATGGTTACGCCGCCGTTCATACTGGTCACGGCGAAGTCGGCGAGACCGTCCCCATTGAAGTCGCCCAGGGCCAGGGCGTAGGGTCCCAAGGCCACCGCCGGGCTGGGCGCGTTCGTCCAGCTCAATGATGCAGTGCCGTTCCCCAGAGCCGCGGTTCCCAGCACGGTATTCCCGTCCGTTGTGTCCAGAAAGGAGACCAAGCCAGCCGGCAAGACTGAGGCGCCTGTCTCGGTCACTGAGGCCGTCAGCTTATAGTTTCCATCGCTCCCGCCGACAGCGATGGACGTGGCCGTGGCAATGGTTGCGGGAACCGTCAGCGCCGTATCACCGGATTTGCTGGCGGCATGGGTGGCGGTCCCCAGGAACACGGCGTTGTAGCTGTGGCGCCCTATTCCAGGTGTAAAGCTGAGAGCCGCCGTCCCAGCGCCGTTCAACTGCTGCGTGCCGAGAAGATGGACATCGGTACAATACGTCGCCGCCGCATCGCAAAATCTGACCTGACCGGTGGTAACCACGGGGCCATCAGCCTTCACGGCGGCCGTGAGCGTGACCACACTGCCCGCCGCAACCGTGCTGATCGGGCTACCTGCCGAGGTGAGGAGCAAGGCGGTGGAGGTGGGCGCGGGCGCGGACGAAGCCCGGGTGGCAACACCTCCAAGAAAGATCCATAGCCCAACCAGAAGAGCCGCACCTGGTTTCAAATCCGCCACGGCAAGCCGATCACGCCGGAACAGCAATTTCCTCATTCGGTGGCCTTCGAATCAAGACTTGTGCAGAGACAGGCACAAGTTTCACCGATTGTTGAGCCAACGCGATGTGAAGGGGATCACTCCCTGCTGGCTACGCGCTCACCAACGCGTCGGCGATGGAGAGGTGGCGGTCGAGGGCGTCGATGCCGAGGTCGAGCTCTTCCTTGGTGACGATGAGGGGCGGGGCGATGACGAAGTGGCTGACCCAGGCTTGCTGGGCGACGCCGTCGGCCATCATTTTGGCGGCGATCTGATCGACGACCAGGGGCTTGCCTTCGACCTTGTCGCGCATGGTGTTGAAGGGCTCTCTGGTGGCGCGGTTCTTCACGATTTCGACGGCGAAGAAGAGACCGAGGCCGCGGACGTCGCCGACGGATGGGTGTTTTGCCTTGATGGCTTCGAGCTTTTCGCGGACGTAGGGCTCGAGGGAAGCGGCGCGTTCGATGAGATTGAGGCGCTGCATTTCTTCGATGGTGGCTACGGCGGGGCCGAGGGTGATGGGGTGGGCTTCGTAGGTGTGGCCGTGGGAGAAGTAGTGATCTTCGAAGTAGTCGGCGATCTTTTTGGTGGTGGCGCAGAGGCCGAGGGGGACGTAGGCGGAGGTGATGCCTTTGGCGGTGACGAGGATGTCGGGCTTGACGTTCCAGTGATCGACGGAGAACCACTTGCCGGTGCGGCCCCAGCCGGCCATGACTTCGTCGGCGATGAGAAGGACGCCGTGACGGTCGCAGATCTCGCGCATGCGGGGGAAGTATTCGGGCGGGGGAACGAGAACGCCGTTGGTGCCGACGACGGGCTCGAGGATGACGGCGGCGACGTCGCTCTCGTTGCGGATCATGTGCTCGAGGTAGTCGGCGCAAGCGATGTTGCAGGCGGGATAGGTGTGCTTGATGGGGCAGTCGTAACAGTTGGTTTCAGGGGCGAAGACGAAGCCGTTGGCTTTGCCGCCGGGTTCCATGGCCCAGCGGCGGGGGTCGCCGGTGGCGGCGATAGAGCCGTTGGTGGAGCCGTGATAGGAGCGGTAGCGGGAGATGATCTTGGTTTTGCCGGTGTACATGCGGGCGATTTTGAAGGCGGCTTCGTTGGCCTCGGTGCCGCTGGTGGCGAAGAAGAATTTTTCGAGGCCGGCGGGAAGGACTTCAAGGAGCTTGGCGCTGAGGCGGGCGCGCGCGGAGGTAGCGAAGCCGGGGGCGACGTAGGCCAGTTCCCTTGCCTGCTCGGCGATGGCCTCAATGACGCGCGGGTTCTTGTGGCCGAGGTTGACGCACATGAGCTGCGATGAGAAATCGAGATAGCGTTTGCCCGCGCCGTCGGTAAACCAGCAGCCTTCGGCGTCGGCGATGTGCAATGGCTTCCAGGTTTTCTGGAAGCGCCAGGTTCCGTAGTTGGTCTGGCGGGTGATCTGCGTGATCTGGTCCGAAGTCAATTGATGGGTGGTCAAGACGTCGCTCATGGGGCCTCGCTTTCAGACCATGCTAAGGCATGGGGGCGGGGGGATTCACGCGCTTTGCGGAACGCAAAGCGATGACGCCGAGGAGCAGGACCACGAGGACAAGAGCGAGCCACAAGAGGGCCGGGTGTTTTTCGGTGAAGGGGCGCTGATCGGGACGGGGCTGCCAGGAAGCATTGAGCTGCCCGGGCGCGAGGACGGCGGTGGGTGCGGCCGGCTGCGGAGAAGACCATGCGGCGTAGTCGTAGCGCGGAACCCGGAGCGCATCGTCCCCATAGAACAGGGTGTAACTCGAGGCGGGAGATGCTTCGAAACAAAGCTCGCGTTGCAGCATTTCGAGACGAACGGCGCTGAAATTGATGGGCGCGTCATCGCCGTTGTGAACGGTGATGGTCCATTCCCCAGATTCGTCGAAGGAGGCCCGCGGCGCGTCGATCGACAATTGTTCATCATCGATGCGGTGGCCCTCCTCTATGCGGTGGATGCGCAGAAGGCTGCCGGTTGAGTTCACTGGCGGCGCAGGGGGCGTAGACGCGGCAGGCCCGCGGGTGGAATCTGCAGCGAGGCCGACCGTCACTTCACGGTTGAAGTTCACTGGTTCAGCGGCGGGAGCAAAAGCGATTCGGTCGACCGGGACCCGGGCAGGGGTTGTGAACTCGGCGACGGAGTCGCGGCCTTTTTGCTGGAAGTGCACGGCATCAAAGACGGTGAGGTAGCGGGGTTCGCTCACCGGCTGAGAGGCGACAGAGACGCCACCGATGCGATTGGGAGAGAGAGGGCCGGGAATCTCGAAGTGCAGATAGCGGAAATTGGATTTGGGCAAGTGGAGGATGGTGCTGCGGCCGAGTTTCTGACTGCTGAGGTCGAAGATGGTGTAGGCGCCGATGCGGGTGGGAGGACCGGAGGGGTCGTGACCGCCGTAAACGGTGACGGTGGCGATAAAATCCTGACCGCTGATGTCCAGTTGAACATCGCTGTAAATGGAGTCGGGCATGGGCGCGTCGAAGACCGTTTGGCCGTCGCGCTGGCCGAGATTCAAGGGCGTCAGGTGGCTTTCCTGCGCGCTATAGGCGGCGGCTTGCCGAATGACAAACGGAGACTCAACGCCATCGCGAAAGAGGCGGAGGTCGGCAAGATCGCGCGAGGCGTGGGAAAAGGTCTGAGGGTCAATGACGACGCACGTTTGCCCTGACGCACCCTGCGGAAGCTGCACGGGGCGCTGGTATTTGAAGTAGCGTATTTCGGGCGAAGGAGCGGCAGCGGCGAGCAGCAGCAGGGCTGCGAAGAGCTTCACGAGGCATGCCCCCCGTGCTCGCGAAGGTGGAACCAGTCACGTTGATAGACGAAGCTGACGCCGAGCAGCAGTGCGCCGAGGCCGAGGAAGCTCAGGATGCGGTAGCCCTGGCTGAGTTCGCTGACATCGACCAGAAAGACCTTGCCGATGGAGATGGCGAGGAGGATCAGCGCCTGCCAGCGAAGGAAAGCGGAATGCCGCGAGAAACCGAGGGCGAGGAGAATTGCGCCGAAGGCCATGAAGAACGCGGAGTAGGTGAACTGCGCGTACATTTTGTACTCGTTGTAGTCCTCCAGGTTTCCTTGCCAACGGTGATTCCACCAATAAGCGTGGATCTCGAGAGAGATGGCGGCGAGGATGAGGACATTGAGGAGGAGGGCGGCGGCAGCGGCAATGTTGGGCCACTGAAGGATGGGGTCGCGATTCTCTTCCGGTAGGGCACGGGAGGCGATGAAGGCGACGCACGCGAAGGCTGTAATGGCGCAGAGCCAGGTTGCGAATCGCTGGTTAATGAAGGGGCGGAGAGAAGCGTCTGGATTCAAAGTAACGAGGGCAACGAGGGCGAGAGCAAGACATAGGATCGCCAAGGCGCGGACAAGGACCGAACGCGTGCGGCTCGCGACCCAGAGCAGCGCCGCACCCTCGGCAAGCCAGCCGACGGTGATCCAACGGCCCGAAGCTTGGAGGGGGATGGCGATGGTGAGAAAGACGACGGCGGCGGCGAGATGGAGATCGGAGAGCAGGAAGGGGCTGGAGCGCCATCTCCCTCGAGCGGGAAGGCGCATCAGGAGGAGATAGAAGGCGGCAAATAAAACCGCGAGCCAGGGTTGGGCCCACTTGGCGCCGGTGGATTCGAGCAATTGGTAAAACGCCATGAAGCCCAAAGCGGCGTTGAGGATGGGCAAGAGAATGGTGGCAAGCTTGTCCCAGGCGGAGGTATACCGGGCGGGGTCGATTTCTTCGTCAAAATCGGCAAGACGGATGAGGCGAGGAGCCAGCGCGAAGACCAGGAAGAAACAGGCGATGAAGAAAGCGGTGGGGGCGGCCTGTTGGTGCGTGTAAAACGAGAACGCCCAACCGGCTACATAGAAGATGGTTCCTACAAAGGCACCGAAGAGGAGACGCGACCAGGGGCGCAGAGCGACGAGCAACAGCACGGCGACGTCGAGCAGCAGCATGTAGCTGAAGAGAGCGACCTCGTGATTTTCACCGGTAGAGACGAGCATGGGCGTGCTGAAACCACCGGCGATGGCGTAGACGGCGAGTAATTCGGCGTCCTGGACCCAGGAAAGATAGCCGTTGAATGCGGTGATTGCAATCATGGCCACAAATGCGACGGAGCCGGGAATGAGTTGATAGAGGGAGAAGGCTGCCCAGAGGGAGAGATAAAGCGTGCCGCTGCCGATCGATTTGAGGGAATAGGAAAAGGCGGCGTACCCGCGGGCGCGAAAGCGCTCGGACCAGACGATGAGCGCAGCTCCGGCGAGCAATCCGATGAGGACGCGGCCGAGGGGACCGATCCAGTGATTGTCGATGGCCAGTTTGAGAAAGCAGGCCATGCCGATCAGGACAGCCAGGATGCCGATGCGGTTGAACCACTGCGAGCCGATGCGGCTTTCCAGGGAGCGTTCGGGCTGTGGTTCGACTTGAAGGTTGGGGAGGGACGGCGGTGCGGCATTGGACTCGACCTGCGGCGCGGATGGAAGGGGAATCGGGCCGGAGGGCGGGACGGGCTGAGAAACGACAGGCTGGGGCGAATTGACTCCATGCTGCTTCTCGCCCAACCACCGATCGTCGAGTATTTTATGCCGGGCGAGCGCTTCCTCCAGGCGCTGAATGCGCTGACGCAGTTCTCGAAGTTCGTCTTCAAAACTGCTGGGGATTCCGGGATTCATCTGCAACACTTTACCCTAAAAGGAGGAGGACGTCATGAGCGACGGCCGCGAAGAGCGGGAGGAACGGGCGAAGCGCCGCGAGCAGGAAGAAAAAGAAAATCGCGAAGACAGGCTGGACCGGGACGTGATGGATGAGTGGGAACCGGAGCGGAAGGAATCCTGACCGCTCCAGGCATGAATTGCGATCCTGACGGGATGGGCCCCGATTGCGGTTAGAAGTGGTTGACCGGCGCAGCGGCATCTTTTTTCTTCCGCGTGAGAGAAACGGGCCGGAAATGACGCTTAGCGAGATGGAGGCGGTTTCGCCGGTGCATCAGCCCCGGGCCGCCTTACATTTTGTTCGGAGTCGCGTATGTCTCGCTTCCCTTTGTCCCTGCTTCAACGCCGCGGATCGGCATTGCGTTCAACGCCGGCGTGTTCCTGGCAAGCCAGCCCGGTTGGGTGCAGGAACGCCTGCGCCTTGCTCGCCGCGGCGTGCTTTTCAATCAACATGGCGCTGGCCCAGGCGCCTCCCAGTGCCGACACCATGATTGTCAGCGCCAAGCCCGATCAAAACTTCGGCGGAAGCTCTATCCTCGCCGTGCAGAAGGGCACAACCGGCCTGGTCCAGTTCAACCTTGCGGGCATCCCTGCCAACGCCACAATCCAAAAAGCCACCCTGCGGCTTTACGTCGACGCGGTGCAGAGTCCGGGCGTCTTCGACGCTTTCCCGGTTGATAGCGCGTGGACCGAAAATGGCGTCAACTTCGAGAATGCTCCGGTCATTCTAAGCAATTACTCCTCGACCGGAACGGACCCGCAAACCATCACCACGGCGAGCAGGAATACGTTCGTGCTGCTGAATGTGACCCCCATCGTGCAGGCGTGGGTGCAAGGCTCTTTTGCAAACAATGGCCTGGCCCTGCAACTCACTTCTGCCGGCGGGTCTTTTTCCTTTGACAGCAAGGAGTCGACGTACACGAGCCATCAGCCTGAACTTGAAATTGTGGTGGAGAATTCCGGACCACCCGGGCCCCAAGGCGCTCCAGGGCCTTCCGGCCCGCAGGGTCCAGCAGGTTCGCCCGGGCTTTCTGGAGTTAATCAGCAACTTGCCACCGGCGTAGTCACAAGCGGCTTTGGACAAACCCTGGTTACGGCCTACTGCCCGGCAGGCCAGCTTGTTATCAGCGGGGGCTGCGATGCGGCATTTGGGTCTGTTGCATCTCCGGATGGTTATTATCCCCCGACGATCGAAAAAGCGACGCCATCGGGCAACTCGTATGTATGCCTCTTCAGCGGCGGCACGGGAATCAACATGCCGGTAGCAGCGGTGGCTGTCTGCGCCTACGCACATTGAATTTTGCGGGAGGAATGGTGATTGGTGCTGGTCAGGAACCAAAGAAAGACCCCGGCTGGTTGGCCGAGGTCTTTCTTTTCGATTCTGCACTGACTTATGCGCTGAAGAGGAGAATTCCAGCAGGCTTCTCTTCAGAAGACGCGTCATCGCTGGCGCTGACGGGGCGATAGAACAGCTGATTGTTGTTGAGGTAGACCTCGAGGAAGGCCGGGCGGTCGGAGATCTGGCCGGCGATGAGCGCTTCCGAAAGCGGGTCTTCGACGTAGCGCTGGAGGGCGCGGCGCAGGGGGCGAGCCCCGTAGCTGCGATCGACCAGGGTCTTGTCGAGGATCCACTTCTTGGCTTCCTCGGTAACGGAGATGGTGATGGCCTTTTGCGCCAGGTTGGCGTTGAGGCTCTGCACCAGAAGCTCGACGATCTGGATGAGGTCGGAATCGTTGAGCGACTGGAACAGGATCACTTCATCGAGACGGTTAAGGAACTCGGGGTTGAAGGTTTTCTTGACCTCGTTCTTGACCAGCTCTTCGACCTTTTCGGTAACCAGGTCTTCACGCTCGCTCTGGAAGCCCAGGCCCTGCTTCTTCATCAGGTGGCGGGCACCGATGTTGGAAGTCATGATGAGGATGGTGTTCTTGAAGTCGACGGTGTTGCCGAGGCCGTCGGTCAACTGGCCGTCTTCAAACACCTGCAACAGCAGGTTGAACACATCGGGATGCGCCTTTTCGACTTCGTCGAGCAGGACTACCGAATAGGGCGAGCGCTTGACGCGTTCGGTCAACTGGCCGCCTTCCTCGTAGCCCACGTATCCCGGAGGCGAACCGATCAACTTGGAGACGGAGTGCTTTTCCATGAACTCCGACATATCGAAGCGGATAAGCGCCTTGTCGGAGCCGAAGAGGAACTGCGCCAGGGTGCGCGCCATTTCGGTTTTGCCGACACCGGTAGGTCCGAGGAACAGGAAGCTGCCGATGGGGCGGTGTGGAGACTTGAGCCCTGCGCGCGAGCGACGGATCGCACGGGCGAGGGCAGAGATGGCCTTCTCCTGCGAGATGACGCGCTTGTGGAGTTCTTCTTCCACGCGGAGCAGCTTCTGGGTCTCTTCTTCCTTGATGCTGGTGACGGGAACGCCGGTCCAGCGGCTGACAACATCTTCGATGTCTTCGCGGCCGACAATGCCGGCAGCGGAGTCGTCGAGGTGATACTTGTCGCGGAGAGCGCGGAGGCTTTCGCGTTCCTTGCGTTCTTCGTCGGAGTAGAACCGGGCCTTCTCGAACTCATGATTCGCGATGGCCGAGTCCATGCGGTGAACGATGAACTTGATGCGCTTCTGGACTTCGGTGATCTCTTCGGGCAACGAGGTCTGGCGCAGCTTGACGCGGGCGCCGGCTTCGTCGATCAAGTCGATGGCCTTGTCGGGCAGGAAGCGATCGGGGATGTAGCGGTTGGAGTGGGAGACCGCGAACTCGATGGCGGCATCGGTATAGCTGACCGCGTGGAATTTCTCGTAGCGGTCCTTGATGCCCATGATGATCTTGATGGCGTCGGCCTCGTTGGGGGGCGGCACCTTGACGGCCTGAAAGCGGCGCTCGAGGGAGCGGTCTTTCTCGATTGATTTGCGGTATTCAGCGGGCGTGGTTGCACCGATGCATTGGATTTCACCACGTGAAAGAGCCGGCTTGAGAATATTGGCGGCATCAAGGGAGCCTTCCGCCGAGCCCGCTCCGACGAGAGTGTGGAGTTCATCGATGAAGATGATGGAGTTCTGATTTTCCATCAATTCCTTCATGATGGTTTTGAGGCGCTCTTCAAACTGGCCGCGGTACTTGGTGCCGGCGACGATGAGGGAAAGATCGAGGCCGAGTACGCGCTTGTCAGCGAGGAAGGTAGGCACTTCGCCGTCGGCAATGCGCTGGGCGAGGCCTTCAACGATGGCGGTTTTTCCGACGCCGGGCTCGCCGATGAGCACGGGGTTGTTCTTGGTGCGGCGGCACAGGATCTGAATAACGCGCTCGAGTTCGCCATCACGTCCGACCAGCGGATCAAGCTGTCCGTCCATGGCGGCCTGGGTTAGGTCGCGGCTGAACTCAGCCAGCAGGCTGGATTCGCGCTGGCGCGCCTGCGCCGGGGCTTTTTCCTGGGTGACGCGGGCCAGTTCGTCGCGAATCTGGGCAAGTTTGAGGCCGCGCTCCTGCAGGATCTCGGAGGCGAAGCATTTTTCCTCGCGCAGCAACCCGAGAAGCAAATGTTCCGTACCAATGTGCTTGTGACCGAGGCGTTCCGCTTCTTCCGCAGCGTAAGCCAAAACGCGCTTGCACTCGTTCGAAAGCGGCAGGTCGACCGAAGTCGAGACCTTTTCGCGGATGGTGGTGTGGGCCTCAATCTGCTTGCGAATCGACTCCACCGAGGCGTGCGAGCGCAGGAAACGATTGGTCAGTGCCTTGTCCTCGCGCAGCAGGCCAAGCAGAAGGTGCTCGGTCTCGATATAGGGCGACCCGAATTGGCTGGCCTCATATCGCGCGAAGAAGATCACGCGCCGTGCCTTCTCCGTATAGCGTTCGAACATAAATTTCTCCCTTTACCCGGGCTGTCGAGTGGAGTGGCCGTCCGGTCATACCGGCCTCGGCCCAACCCGTTCGCGCCCTCTTCAACTTCGCCGCCCAAGGCACTTCAAGGAGTCTAGCCCTGCCTCGGAACAGCTCTTTGAGATGGTTCGGGAGGCTTTTTTCCCGATCGCCCCGGGCGGCAATCATGCCCGCGGCTTCCATCCGACCTTTTCAGCCCGGTTCAGAATGGGGGAAGCTCCACTCCAGGCTGCCTGCCTGCCAACAGGCTCACGCCTGCCACATTGCTACATAGTGAGACTCATTTCGGACCTGGAACGCTGCTTTTTCCGGGTTCGATTTCTTTGAGCCCGTTCCCTTTAGGGACCGTGGTTGAGATTGTCAGGCGTCCATTCTCCAGGCGCATGACCCGTGAACACCGCCCCGCCAGTTCCATGTTGTGCGTCACCAACACCGAGGTTAGGCGATAGTTTGCGTGCAGTCGTTGAAGTAGATCAAATACTAAACCGGCAGTGGTTTCATCGAGATCGCCGGTAGGTTCGTCGGCCAGGAGCAGCCGGGGATTATTGACCAAGGCGCGCGCCAGAGCGACCCGCTGCTGCTCGCCACCGGAGAGTTCGCCGGGGCGATGTTCGCTCCGGTCCTCCAAGCCCACTTCTCTCAACCAGTTAGCCGCGACCGCCAGCGCCTCGCGCCGGTTCTGGCCCCGTGCCAGCAGCGGCATGGCTACGTTTTCCTGCGCGGTGAATTCCGGCAGGAGGTAATGAAACTGCCAGACGTAGCCAATCTCTCGATTGCGAAAACCCGCGGCCTGCCGGGGATTGAGCGTTGCCACGTTGGTTGAGGCGCAGTATACAGTCCCCGCGGAGGGGCTATCAAGAGCACCGAGGATGTGCAAAAGCGTGCTTTTTCCTGCTCCTGACTGGCCCACGATGGCAACCAGTTCGCCAAGCTGCACCTCAAGGTCGAGGTCGCGAAAGAGGGTAAGCGGTCCGCGCGCCGTGAGGTACGTTTTTTCGAGCTTTTGGACTTGAATGACCGGGATCCCGGCAGACCGCAACTCCGACTCCCGCGCGAAGCGGGTGGCCTGAGAGGCAACCGCTGAGGGAGGTTCGATCATTCGCTACTCCTATTTTATCGCTCTCATTTCGGTTGAAGGCGGCGGGGCCGGCCGCGGCCGCTTATCGGGGACGAGGAGAAAGGTTCGCACGCGGATCAGCCCTTCGCAGTGCGATCGGACACACAAGGTTCGATGCACATTGAAGATTCATGTCATTACGACGAAATGCCGGAAAAGAAACTGAGCCAGAGGGGATACCTGCAAGGGGTGAAAGCATGCCCGTATCGAAGGTCACTTATCTTTCGCATACGCCGCGGTAGAAAAGGTTCAGCAGACATGTCTCGATACCGTGTGATTCTTTTTTTTGTTCTGACGTTGGTCTTTCATTCCGGCATTCCCCGGGCGGCGGCGCAACAGTCTTTCGCAGGACGATTCTCCGCACATAACAGTGCAATGGCGTCGTTTCAGCCGGCGTGGATCACGCCCCTGGTGGCGCCCGATCCGCGGCTGGTGCAATACGCCAAGCTATCTTTCTCAAATCAATACACGGCCGCTGGCACGCAGACGGTAAGTTACGGCAACAACCGGGGACTAGGCGTGATCGCTGGAAACCGCTATGAGTTTGATTGGATTCCGCCGTCTTACATTCAACACAACAGCACGGCGATGGATGGATTTGGCGACACGTCCATGCTGGTGAAGTATCGCATCGCCTCGGGCAACGCACAGCATGGGAACTTCATTGCCACCGCAATGTTGAGCCACTGCTTCGCCACCGGCAGCCATAAGAACGGCGCGACTACCGACAGTTATGGTCCTACGCTGGCGGGGGGCGCCGCAGTAAACCGGCATCTCCAATTTGAGACGTCGCTGGGCGGCACCATGCCGACGGGCAAGATCGCCGCGCAGGGACGTTCGATCGCCTGGAACATCCTGGCGCAGTCGCATGCCACTCCACACCTGTGGTTTGAACTGGAGAACAACGCGACGTTCTATCACAGCGGGAGCCACGACGGGAAGATGCAGAACTTTGTCACGCCTGTGGCGTTTTATGTTGTCCGCCGCAAGGAATGGAAACCCGCACACCCCTTCCTCATCTTGGATGGCGGCATGCAGATCGCGACCTCTGGTTTCCATACGTACAATCACAATCTCATCTCTGAAATGCGGATCCTGTTCTAGGCGGAATGCGCGTTTTTCTGAGCGCGTCGCGCCAGGGACTCGCGTGTTCTCCGTCACTTCGGATCCCGCGGCATCACCGCTACAACTGAAGTTGCCCCATGAGGAATTGCAGACTTATCGCAGTATTGGCATTACTGCCGGCCGCCTTTACCGGACTGTGGACGGCACAAGCCCAACATACCTTTTACGAGCGGTTCCGGTCGCAAAATGCCGCCATGACCGAGGTGCAACCATCGTGGATGGGGCCCTTGATCCAGTCCGATGCGCGCCTGTCGCAGGCCGTTAAACTGTCGGTGTCGAACTCGAGTGCCCCCGGCGCTCAGATATTCAGCTACGGCAACAACCACGGGCTTAGTCTACTGGGCGGGCGTCGATTCCAGTTTGACTTCAATCCGCCGTCCTATTTCCGCAATCACTCGGCTTCGCTGGGCGACGGATTCGGCAACGGGTCCACGCAGATCAAATACCAGATTGCCTCGGGCAATGCGGAACACGGCAACTTTGCAGTGACGGCCATTCTGAATCGCTCGTTCGGCGGCGGACTGCAGCAAAACGGAATGGTGACTGGCTTTTACTGTCCCAAGATCGCGGCAGGCAAGGCATTCGGACGATTCAACTTCCAGACTGCACTCAATGGTGTTTTGCCTACCGGCAAGATCGATTTGCAAGGACGGGCACTGGAGTGGAACCTGACCGCGCAAGTGCGCCCCAGCGCGCACACATATTTCGATGTGGAGAACAATGCCGGGTGGTTCAAAGGCGGAGCCATTGACGGGAAGATGCAGAACTTTCTTACCCCGGCCGGCTACTACTTGATTCGGCGCAAGGGATGGGAGCCAACGCACACGGTGCTGGTGTTGGACGCAGGAATGCAGATCGCAACCTCGAGTTTCCATCTCTGGAATCACAATCTGATTACCGAGTTGCGGGTTCTTTTCTAAGCCGCGTCGTCGCCGGCTTGAGCTGCGCCGGTAAACAGGACCACGCGCGGCGCGGACAAGCGCATCAACACCAGGTACACTCCGCCAGCGATAAAAAATCCGACAAACCATGCGTAGTCATAGAGGAAGTGCAGCGGCTTGATAACGAGGCCAGCGAGGGCGATCGCCACGCCCAGGACGAGCGCGACGATAGCACGGGGGTTGATGCCCTTGGTGTAGTGATACGAGCCTTCGCGATGATAGAGCGAGTTCAGGTCAAGTTCGGTTTTGCGGATAAGAAAGTAGTCGCTGACCATGATGCCCGCAACCGGCCCCAGCAGTCCGGAATAACCGACAAGCCATCCGAAGATATACGCATCGGGCGTGGCGAGCAGTTTCCAGGGGCACATGGCAAGACCAAGAAAGCCGGTGATGAGACCGCCGGTGCGGAAGCTGATGAGGCGCGGATAAAGATTGGAGAAATCGTTGGAGGGCGAGACCACGTTGGCGCCAATGTTGACGTTCAGGGTGGCAATGAGTATGGCAATCAACGCGATGAAAGCAACCAGTGGCTGATGAAAAGCGCCGATCAGCAGGATGGGATTCCAGATGGGATGGCCGAAGAGCACCGCCGACGCCGAGGTGACCGAGATGCCAACGAACGTATAGAGCGTCATGGAAACGGGAAGTCCGAATGCTTGTCCCCAGGCTTGCGCGGTTTGTGATTTTGAGTAACGGGTGAAGTCGGGAATGTTGAGCGCGAGCGTGGCCCAATAGCCGACCATGGCGGTGAGCGACGGAAAAAACACAGCTAGAAATTCGGCGGTGGAATGGAACTGGCTGGGGGTGGAAAGCATGGTGCCGAAGCTTCCGGCCTTGAGGCGGACCCAGATCAATAGAGCCGCGGCCATGACGAACATGAAGGGCGCGCCGAAGGCTTGCAGGTGGCGAATGGACTCAACGCCGCGCCATACCACGATCATGTTGAGCAGCCAGAAGAGCAGAAAACTCGTCCATAGGACGCCGTTGGCACCGGCCAGGGACGGCCAGATGACGACCAGCATGGAGTCGATGGCCTGGCCGCCGATCCACGACTGTATGCCGAACCAGCCGCAGGCAACGATGGCACGCAGGATGGCGGGCAGATTGGCGCCGCGCACGCCGAACGGAGCACGAATGAAGACCGGAAAGGGGATGCCATACTTGGCTCCCACATGGGCGTTGAGCAGCATGGGGATCAGCACGATGAGATTGCCAAGTAGAACGGTGCCGACCGCCTGCTTCCAATCCATGCCCCTGGCGATGAGGGACGATGCTAATTGATACGTGGTGATCTCCATGGACATGGAGAACCAAAGCGCGATGTAGTTATATGTGGTCCAGGTACGCTGGGCTGGAGTCGTAGGGACCAGGTCGCGATTGGATAAAGACGGATCGACAACGCTCAATTAGGTTGGCCTCACTTCGAGTCGTGGTAATCAATACAGAAACAAAAGCAGGTCCTTCGGCTCCGCTCAACCACCCCACGGGCGAAGACCTGTCCGCGGGGACCCCGGCCGCGCTGAGCTCAGGATGACACATCTATAACATTCCGAAGAAAAGGAATGTCATTTCCAGGCGCCTCCGCGTGCCTCACGGCGTAGATACTGGCCACGGCCGGGCTGGCCAATGAATTCGCCATTCGACACGATCAATTCGCCGCGCGAATAAACATCGCGCGCATTGCCGCGTACGTGAAAGCCCTCAAACATGGAGTAGTCAACCCGCATGTGATGGGTTGCCGCGGAGATGGTGTGCTCCGCGACCGGATCCCAAAGCACAAGGTCGGCATCGCTGCCGGGGGCCAGCACGCCCTTCTTTGGGTACATGCCGAAGATGCGCGCGGGGGCGGTGGCGACGAGTTCGACAAAGCGATTGAGGGTGAGATTGCCAAGACCCACACCGTGATGATGCAACAGTTGCAGCCGGTTCTCGATGCCGGGGCCGCCGTTCGGGATCTTGGTGAAATCGTTTTTGCCAAGTGCCTTTTGATCTTCAAAGCAGAATGGGCAATGATCGGTCGAGACTACCTGCAAGTTGTCTTTGCGCAGGCCGTCCCAGAGTTTCGGCTGATTGCGGCGCTCGCGCAACGGCGGCGTGAAGACGTACTTCGCGCCTTCCCAGCCCTTGTCAACCATGTTGTCTTCGAGCGAGAGGAGCAGGTATTGCGGGCAAGTCTCGGCGAAGGCCGGCAACCCCCGGTCGCGCGCTTCCCTCACCTGGTTGAGCGCGTCTTCGCTGGAGAGATGAACGATGTAGACTGGCACACTGGCCATCTCCGCCATGGCGATGGCACGATGAACAGCTTCGGCCTCGGCACGGGTGGGACGAGTAAGCGCGTGATAGATAGGCGCAGTCTTGCCTTCAGCCAGGGCCTGCCGCACGATGACATCGATGACCGATCCATTCTCGGCATGCATGCAGATGAGCGCGCCGTTCCTGGCGGTCTGGCGCAGCGCCTTGAAGATAGTCGCATCATCGACCATGAGCACATTGGGATATGCCATGAACAACTTGAAGCTGGCGACGCCCTCCCGCACCAGGTCGTCCATGTCTTCGAGTCCCGCGTCGGGCAAGTCGGTGACGATCATGTGCAGGCCATAGTCGATGCAGGCTTTGCCTTCGGCTTTCTTCCACCAGGTGTCGAGTGCGGTACGCATCCTGGTGCCGCGGGCCTGGATGGCGAAGTCGACAATCGTGGTGGTTCCGCCTATGGCCGCGGCGCGGGTGCCGGTGAGGAAATCGTCGGCGGAGTTCGTGCCCCCGAAGGGCATGTCAAGGTGCGTGTGCGCATCAATGCCGCCGGGCAGCAGGAGCAGGCCGGTGGCGTCGACGACGGTTTCGGCTGCGGCCAGAGGGATCCCGGAGCCGATCTCTTTGATAGTTGCGCCGTCGATGAGGAGATCGGCTTTAACGGTAGTGTCGGCGTTGACGATGGTGCCGTTTTGAATGAGGAGTGTGGGCATGGTAAAAATCCTAGGGATATTTCACTGAGTGGCTGAAGGGCTTCGTGGTGTCATGCCTTTGCGCCAAAAACCAAGGCCAAAAAGGACGAGGCAAGTAACATCGTGGAGATATCGGCACTGCATTCACAACATTGCGACGGACAAACGAAGATTGCCGCGGGTCAAGATTGCTGGGGATCGGAGATACATACAGCGCCACGGGTGCGCTGGTCCCAAGTTTCCGCGGCAACTCCGCTGTCGACGCGAACCATGGTAATGCATTCGTCGACCGGGCAGACCAATGAACACAAATTGCAGCCCACGCACTCGGTTTCGTCGACGCGTGGAATACGCGCCAGCGGAGTTGGATACGGGCCATGCTCCGCTGCGCGCAGGGTGCGTTCTTTGCGCGTAACCGGTGTATCAGCTATGGCTGTGCGGCTGCGTGCTTCGTGTTGCGCCGGAATCTGATGCAACTCTACATGGCCATTTGTGGGACCGGAGACGCGGTCGAGATGAATGCATTGATGCGCGCCATCCCAACATGCGATGTGGCACAGGTCGCAGCCTATGCATTTTTGTTCGTCGATGCGGGCGACGATTTTGTAATTGAGATTGAGGTGCTTCCAATCCGTTACGCGGGGGAGCGAGAGGCCGCGAAATTCTTCGATGGTATTGAAGCCCTTGGAGCGCATCCAGTTATCCAGACCTTCAACCATATCTTCGACGATGCGGTATCCATAATGCATGGCCGCGGTGCAGACCTGTACCGTGCCACAGCCAAGGAGAATAAACTCGGCGGCATCGCGCCATGTGGAGATGCCGCCGATACCAGACATTGGCAGCGCCGACTCAGGATCGGCCATAACCTGCTGCACCATGTTGAGAGCGATGGGCTTGACGGCGGGCCCGCAGTAGCCGCCATGCGAACTTCTGCCGTCGACGTCGGGACGCGGCGTGAGCGTATCGAGATCGATGCCGGTGATGGAGTTGATGGTATTGATGGCCGATAGACCATCGGCTCCGCCGCGCCTGGCGGCGCGCGCCACGGTGCGAATGTCGGTGATGTTGGGCGTGAGCTTCACGAGCACCGGCGTGCGCGCTTTCTCCTTCACCCATTCGGTGATCATCTGCGCGTAGTCGGGAACCTGGCCCACGGCTGAACCCATGCCGCGCTCGCTCATGCCATGGGGACATCCGAAGTTCAATTCGAGCCCATCGGCTCCGGCATCTTCGGACCGCGCAACAATCTCATGCCAGGCTTCGCGCGTGGAGGCAACCATTAACGATGCGATCACGGCGTGATGCGGGTAGCGCTTCTTTACTTCGGACATCTCGCGGAGATTGATTTCGATACTGCGATCGCTGATGAGTTCAATGTTATTGAAGCCCATGATGCGCTGGCCGTTCCAATCGGTGGCCGAATAGCGCGAGCTTACATTCGTGACAGGCTCGCCGATGGTCTTCCATACTGCGCCGCCCCAGCCCGCATCGAACGCGCGCATGATCTGTTCGCCGCAGTTGGTGGGAGGCGCAGAGGCCAGCCAGAAAGGGTTGGGCGAATCGATCGCGCCGGCGAAGCCTCGAACGCGCAGGTCAGGCATGAACGGCCTCCACAGCTTTGAGCATAGCCAGCGCGGCGCGCTTGCCGTCGGCCACTGCGTCCACAACCTCGCGGCCGCCATTCATACAATCGCCGCCGGCGTAGTAACGGGGATTGCCGGTCTGGCCGGTAGCGCGATCCGCCACGATGCGCCCTTCGTGCACCTGCACATGACGAAACTGCTGCAGCAACGATGTGAGCGGCGACTGGCCGATGGCGGGCACGACCAAGTTGCAGGGGATGGTGAACATGGAATCAGGAATGGGCAAAAGCATGGAGTTCACCTGCACAATGTCGAGCAACAAACCGCCGTGCGCGTCGGGCCTGATCGCCAGCGGCATTTTTCGCCATAAGAATTGCACGCCTTCCTGCTTGGCGTGCTCATATTCAAAATCGAAAGCGGAGATGTCGCTCTCACTGCGACGGTATAGCATATAGACCGTCTCCGCACCCAATCGGCGCGCGGCGTTGGCGGCGTCAATCGCGGTGTTGCCTGCGCCAACAACAACAACGGTTCCTTCGAGTGCGCGCAGCCGGCCGGTCTTGTAGCTGGCGATCAGTTCCAGCGCATTCATTACACCCTGCGCCTCTTCCCCCGGTACACCTAACCGTTGCATTGCGCCGAGGCCAACGCCGAGAAATACGATGTCGAATTGGGATTCGAGTTCCTTGAGCGCGTCTTCCGATTCGATGTTAACGCCAAAGCGGAATTCAACGCCCATGCGGCGAATCAGTTCCGCTTCGCGCAGGCTCTCGGAGGCGCGCAATTTGTATTCGGCAACTCCGTAGGTATTCAGGCCACCGGGCAATGCCCGGCGCTCGAGGATGGTGACGGATGCACCGTGACGGCGCAACTCCGCGGCGCAGGCCAGCGATGCGGGTCCGGACCCGATACAGGCGACGCGCAGATTGCAACTCGCAGGCGGGGTTGAAAGGAGTTCTTCGCCCGAAGCATGAAACGCATCCATGGCATGGCGCTGCAGCAGGGCGATTTGAATGGGGTCGCGATTGTAGCGGTGCATGACGCAGGCACCCTCGCACAAAACTTCGACCGGACAGGCGCGCGCGCAGCTTCCTGCCAGCACATTCGCGTCAAGAATACGCAACGCGGAACCACGCAGGTTGCCGGTCGCGATGCGCTTGATAAAACCCGGTACATCGATATGTGTGGGACAGGCAGCGGTACACGGAGCGTCAAAACAGTAGAGGCAGCGATGGGCTTCAACGAGGGCGGCCTGCGGGCTGAGCGCGGGCTTGATCTCGCGAAAGCGCTCGCGCAGTTCGGTGTCATCGGGAAGAGATGCTGTACTCATCGGGACCTCAAAAAACAAGTTCGCCGTTCGACAGATTGACGAACCGCGGACGGGGACACCACGAAATCAGGAAGCGACGATCGGGCCATAGAGATCGGGGCGGCGATCGCGAAAGAACTGCCAGGTACGCCGGACTTCCGCGATTTCGTCCAGGTTCAAGTCGGCAGTCAGAACTTCATCCTTGTCGCGGGCGGCCTGGGCTACGATCTGGCCGCGCGGGTTGGCGAAGTAACTCGATCCGTAGAACTCGCCGATGTTCCAGGGCGGCTCGGTGCCCACGCGATTGATGGCCGCGATGAAATAACCATTGGCCGCGGCGTGGGCGGGCTGCTCCAGCTTCCACAAGTATTCGCTCAAACCGGCCACGGTCGCCGAGGGGTTGAAGACGATTTCCGCACCGTTTAATCCGAGGCAGCGCGCGCCCTCGGGAAAGTGCCGGTCATAACAGATGTAGACACCGATCTTGACGAAGCCGAGATCGAACACCGGATAACCCAGGTTTCCCGGCCGGAAGTAGAATTTCTCCCAGAAGCCCGGAGCGACATGGGGGATGTGGGTCTTGCGGTATTTGCCGAGGTAGTTCCCTTCCTTGTCGAGGACTGCCGCGGTGTTGTAAAAGATGCCTTCCTGTTCCACTTCATAAACCGGCACAACCATAGCAATGCCCAGTTCCCGGGCCAGCGACTGCATCATGCTGACGGTGGGCCCGGCGGGGACTGCTTCCGTGGTTTCGTACCACTTTACGGATTGCTCGGCGCAGAAGTAGGGTCCGTTGAATATTTCCTGCAGGCAAACGATTTGGGCGCCGTCGACGGCGGCCTTGCGAATGAGCCCCAGATGCTTCTCGATCATGGCTTGCTTTTGCATGGCAAGCGGCTCGGTTGCCGGTAAGGCATTGGAGGCCTGGATGATAGAACATCGAACGATGCGGGGCATGATGGCCGGCTCCAGTCAAACGGGATGTGAGTCTTTGACGTTAAAACAAGTGGAACGGTTGGGCAATGGCTTTATTGGTTTTTCATACAGACGAGGCTGAACCGGGGAGCAAGATGACGATGTTCCGGCCCCCGCCTTGCCATCACGGCTCGGCAAGCGAGCCTAATGCTAGAATCCCGTTCAATCACCGCACTCACCCGCCTGAGGTGTCCCTTGAAGATTGCACGCACGATCGCAGTCATAGCACTTATTTTTCTGGGAGTGACCGCATGCATAGGCGCCGTTCCTATGATCATTGATCCTTCGGGGCGCCTGATGCGGATGCCACTTGCCCTGCTTGAACACTCTCCGTTTCATTCATTTCTTTTTCCGGCATTCATCTTGTTGTTTGCCAATGGCATTTTGAGTCTCGCGATTGCCATTGCGGTTTTACGCAAGGTTGGAGGCTATGCCCTCGGTGTGGCGTTTCAGGGATGCGTATTGGCCGGATGGATCACCATCGAAGTACTCATGATTCGATCCATCATCTGGGCTCATTACGTCTATTGGGCCATTGCCGTAGTCCTAATCGTTTCGGGGTGGACCCTGACCCGCACGGCCCGAACGACTAGTACGGGATCTTGAGCGGGGACGCGATCCAGGCGGCAAAGCTGGCCCAGGCTTCTTCGCCCAGCAGCTGGGTTGCGGAGAGAGTGCGTTCGGCTTTCTCTTTACGAAACTCTGCGTAGAGAAAGGCATCGTCAAAGCCGGCCCTGGCCGCATCGGCAGCAGAACAGCCGTAATAAATTGCATCGAGGCGAGCCCAGTAAGAGGCCGCGAGACACATGGGGCAGGGCTCGCAACTGGTGTACAGTTGGCATCCCTGCAGCGAATAGGTTCCCAGGGCAGTGCAAGCCGCGCGGATGGCGTTGACCTCTCCATGCGCAGTGGGGTCATAGGTGGAGGTCACGGAGTTGGCGCCTTCGCCCACAATTTGTCCGTCCTTCGCGATTACTGCCGCAAAGGGACCACCCCCGCCTCTCAAAACGTTCTCCGTGGCCAGCGCAATGGCGCGGCGCAGAAATTCAGGATTTGGTTCCGTAGCCATCGCGTACTTGCTCTATCCCTCCCCGAACGGCGAAAGTAAACACAGTATGGCACAAGCATTCCGATCGACCCGCGTACTGACACCCGATGGGCTCACAGCCGCCACGCTCCTGGTGGACGGCGAGCGGATCGCATCCGTAGGCGCATGGGATCAAGTGTCAACCGCCGTGCCCGTGCATGATTTTGGAGATTACGTTGTGTTACCCGGGCTGGTGGATTCGCACGTGCACATCAACGAGCCCGGCCGCACCGAGTGGGAAGGCTTCGAAACTGCTACCCGGGCCGCTGCGTCCGGCGGAGTCACGACCCTGGTCGACATGCCGCTGAACTGCACGCCGGAGATAACAAACGTATCGGCCCTCGATGGCAAGCGAGCCGCAGCCCAGGGCAAGGCGTGGGTGGACTGGGCTGCGTGGGGCGGCGTGGTGCGTGGCAACGCCGAATCCCTCAAGTCCCTGGCTGCGGCAGGAGTGGCGGGATTCAAGTGCTTTCTGGTGCACTCCGGCATCGATGGATTCGCCTGGGTCGACGAGGCAGACCTGCGGTCCGGGCTGGAAGAGTTGCGTGGCAGCGGTTTGCCGTTGCTTGCCCACGCCGAGGTGAGCGGCCCAATCGACGCCGCCACCCGGGCCCTCAACAACGCCGGCGCGGATTGGCGCACATACTCCACTTATCTGGCCTCGCGCCCGGATGAGGCGGAAGTCGAAGCCATCGCCTTGCTCATCCGGCTGGCGGAGGAATTTGAAACGCCGGTCCACATCGTTCATCTTTCCAGTGCACAGGCATTGCCGATGCTGGCGGAAGCGCGGAAACGGGGCGTGCCCATCACTGTCGAAACCTGTACGCAGTACTTGTGGTTCGCGGCGGAGGAAATCCCCGACGGAGCCACCGAGTTCAAATGCGCGCCGCCCATTCGCAGGGCAGAGAATCGCGAGGCCTTGTGGGGTGCGTTGGCCGATGGCGTCATTGACATGGTGGCTACCGACCACTCCCCGTGCCCGCCGGAGATGAAGCGCCGCGATGAGTGCCGGTGGGACCAGGCTTGGGGCGGCATCGCCAGTCTCGGATTGGCACTCCCTGTGATGTGGACGGCCATGATGCGCCGCGGCCTCGGATCTGTCGAGAGCCTTGAGCACCTGGGGCAATGGATGGCGGCAGCGCCTGCAAAACTCGCCGGCCTGGCGGGGCGGAAGGGCGCGTTTAAAGAAGGCGCCGACGCCGACATCGTGGTCTTCGACCCCGATTGTGCATGGACGGTCGATGAGAAGCACCTGCACTTCCGGCACAAATTGTCTCCGTATGCAGGAGCCGGGCTGCGCGGCCGCGTGATGGAAACATGGCTGCGGGGCGCACCTGTGTTCAGCTGCGCATCGACGGCAAAGGATTTTACCTTCGCGGGCAGGGCCCGCGGCCTGGAACTGGTGCGGCGATGAGAGAACGCGCTCTGCGCGCCATTGCGGCGTGCCGCCACATCGCCACCATGACGGAGGAGCCCGGACGGATCACTCGGCGCTTTCTTACTCCGCCAGTCCATGAGGTGCATGCCTTTCTCCGGGAGATCATGCAGGGTCTCGACATGCAAGTGCATGTCGATGCGATGGGCAACCTGCGCGGCCTTTGGCAGGCCGCGGGAGGACAAAGGAGATTGCTGCTGGGGTCGCACATCGATACCGTTCCGGACGCCGGTGCTTTCGACGGGGTGCTGGGCGTTATCCTGGCGCTCGAATGGGTGCTGCTGGCCCAGGAACTCACTTTGCATATTGCGATCGAAGTCATCGCCTTCTCCGAGGAAGAAGGCGTGCGCTTCGGTGTTCCCTTCCTCGGCAGCCGTGCTCTCGCCGGCCATTTCGACCCGTTCTTGCTCACACTCAAGGATGCGACCGGTATCTCGCTCGAAGAGGCCATTCGCAATTTCGGCCTCGATCCGGCTGCGATCCAAGACGCGCCCCTTCCCGACGATGTGATGGGGTTCGTCGAGCTTCACATTGAGCAAGGGCCGGTACTCGAGTCGGAGAAGCTGAGCGTCGGATTGGTTACGGGGATCGTGGGACAGACACGATTGAGCCTTGAATTTACCGGCCACGCCAATCATGCCGGCACCACCCCAATGCATCTGCGCCGCGATGCGCTGGCCGGGGCCGCGGAATGGATCGCCGCGGTGGAAGCCACGGCGCGCCGCACGGATGGGCTAATGGCCACGGTCGGAAGGATCAACGTTGAGCCTGGCGCTGCCAATGTGATTCCCGGTTGGGCCCGCGTAAGCCTCGATGTCCGCCATGCACGCGACAGCGTCCGCGGCTTGGCTGTTGACGAACTGATCGCGACCGCGCAGGCAATAGCGGATCGCCGCGGTCTCAGCCTGCGGCATAACAGGCTCATGAATGAGCCGGCCGTTCCGATGGACGAGCGTCTGACCGCCTATCTCTCTGATGCGGTCGAGGCCGCAGGATATCCCTCCAAGACTATGCCCAGCGGCGCCGGCCATGACGCCATGGTGATGGCCGCACGTGTGCCCACCGCCATGCTGTTTTTGCGTAGCCCCGGGGGCGTCAGTCATCATCCCGAGGAAGCCGTTCGCGAAGAAGATGTCGAAGCCACGTTGTACGTCGGCCGGAAATTCCTCGAGCGCCTCGCGTCAGAACTATGAGGGACTTCAGAACGCGGAGCATCCTGAACCGAATTCGGTAGAATCGAACCCACGCAAGTGAACGATTCCTTTTGCACACGAGGTCATACGTGCATCATCTCGGATTGACTCGAAGCAGTCTAAAGCCCGACCACCTGCTGCATACGCCGAATACTTTCGTGCGGACGCCATTGCCTGGCGCAGAGGGGGTGGAGTTCGTGGTTCACGCCGGCCCGCAATTGGGCGCCGGCTTTAGTCAAATGACGGCTGAATTTTCCAGTGGTGGAACGCTGGGTCCCGCGCCCGCGCAGCGCTTTCTTTATGTTCTAGAAGGCGAATTGGAACTGCTAACCGACTCTGGCAGCCATCTGCTCGTAGACGGTGGCTACGCGTACCTTCCCGAGGGAATACCACACACGGTGCGCGCATCGGGAAGCGCCCGCGCCGCGTTGATCGAGAAGCAGCACGTGCCGCTGGAGGGAGTACCTGCCCCCGACCTGGTGATCGGCAACGAATCGTCGGTGATGGATGCTCCGCTGATGGGAGATTCCTCTCTGCGCGTGCGGTCTCTCATGCCGGACGGCGCCGGGTACGACTTCGCAGTGAATACCATGACCTACGATCCCGGCGCGGCGCTCGGCATGGTCGAGGTTCATGTCATGGAGCATGGGCTGCTGATGCTCGAGGGCGGCGGTATTTACCGTCTCGGGGACTCGTGGTATCCAGTGCAAGCAGGCGACTTTATCTGGATGGCGCCGTATTGCCCGCAGTGGTTTGGCGCGCTCGGCAAGCGGCCGGCCAAGTATCTTATCTACAAGGACTGGCGCAGGCACCCTTTAGGAGTGTGAAGCCTCATGATCATCGCTCGTACCGGACGGGGCATCGACAACGTGATCAGCGAACTCAACGCGCTGGCCCAGATCTCTGAAGCTGCTCCGCCGGTGGTGACGCGCGTGGTGTTTGGCGAAGCCGATCTGCGCGCCCGAGCCTATGTGAAAGGACTCTGCGCGGCGGCTGGCCTGAACGTAACGGAAGACGCAGTCGGGAACACATTCGCACGGTGGCAAGGCCGCGAGCCAGACTTAGCGCCGGTAGGCACTGGCTCGCACATCGATGCCATTCCCAACGCCGGCTTGTATGACGGATGCGTGGGAGTGCTTGGCGGCCTGGAGGCGATTCGGACCCTGCAGTGCTTTGGATTCAAGCCCCGACGTTCCATCGAACTGGTGATCTTCACCGCGGAGGAGCCGACGCGCTTCGGCATCGGATGCCTGGGCAGCCGCATGATGGCGGGCGTTCTCACGCCGGCGCAGGCCCTGGGCCTGCGCGACAAGGAAGGCCGCGGGCTTGAGAAACTGCGCTCGCAAGCAGGATTCACGGGCTCGCTCGAATCCGTTGCATTGCCCGCTGGACGCTTTTCGCAGTTCATCGAGTTGCACATCGAACAAGGTCCGCTTCTCGAACAGGAGGGCGTCGACGTAGGTCTGGTCACCCACATCGCGGCGCCTGCCAGCCTGCGCATCACCCTGGAAGGCGAAGGCGGGCACGCCGGAGCACGCCTGATGCCGGGCCGCAAGGATGCTTTAACCGCGGCTGCTGAACTTATCCTCGCCCTTGAGTCTGCTGCGCGCTCAACCGGGGCCATCGATACCGTGGCCACTGTGGGCGTGTGCGAAGTGTTTCCGGGCGCCGTGAATAGCATTCCCGCGCGGGTGCGGCTAGAAACCGATATCCGCGACATCGATGGAGTTCGGCGGGACCATGTGCTCGACAGCCTGGGCGCCGCGTGTGCTGACGTTTCCAGGCGCCGCGGGATCAGGATCACGACGGATCTGGTGAACGCCGATCCCCCCGCCGCGTGCGACGAAACCATCCTTGCAACTTTCGAAAAATCCGCCCGATCCGCCGGCAAAACGTACAAGCGCATGGTGAGCCGCGCCTATCACGATTCGCTTTTCATGGCGCGCGTTGCGCCCGTGGCCATGCTGTTCATTCCCTGCCGCGACGGCGTCAGCCACCGGCCCGACGAATACAGTTCGCCGCAGTGGATTGGCAATGGAATCGACGTGCTGGGAGAAACGCTGGCCGAACTCGCTAGTTAGCTGCTCTCCGGCTCTGGATTGCGTTCGGCACTTTGCAAGCCGCTCAACCCGTTGTATGCTATCCCTCAACCCGTACGGCGAAATCGGCTTCCCAAAATGAAGGCCAGGGCGAAAAATCGCATTGTCGGCTCCCCCGTTCCCCGCAAGGAAGGGATCGACAAACTGCTGGGCAAAGCACGCTATATTGACGACCTCGAACGCGAGGGCATGTGGCACGGCGCCACCGTGCGCAGCAGCATTCCGCGCGGTCTCATCCGCTCCATCGATTTCGATCCCCTCATCGACTGGTCCGAATTTGCTATCGTTACCGCGGCCGACATTCCCGGTAAAAATCACGTGCAGCTCATCTTTGCCGATCAGCCCTGCCTTGCAGATGGACGCACCAATCATTGCGATGAAGCGATCGTTCTCCTCGCCCATCCCGACAAGCACAAACTGCGCGAGGCGGTCGACGCGATCCGTATTGAGTACGAACCGCTGCCTCCCGTTTTCACGATTGAAGAGAGTGAGCGCCAGGACACCATCATCTGGGGCGAAGACAATCTGCTTAAGAGCTTTTTACTGCAAAAGGGTGATGTGGATTCCGCATGGGCAGGCGCGGCTCATGTTATCGAGGGGGACTACCGCACCGGCGCCCAGGAACATCTCTACATCGAGAACAATGGAGCCATCGCCGAGTACAGCGCAGAGTGGGGCGTTATCGTCTGGGGTTCGCTGCAATGCCCGTTCTACGTACACAAATCATTGATGGCCATCTTCGACTTACCCGAAGACAAGGTACGCGTGATTCAAACGGAGACGGGCGGAGCCTTCGGTGGGAAGGAAGATTTTCCTTCGACGCTGTGCGCGCACGCGGCCCTGCTGGCCATGAAAAGCGGCCATGCCGTCAAGATTGTCTACGACCGCATGGAAGACCTGGCGGCAACGACCAAGCGGCATCCTTCGCGCGTCCGTCATCGAACGGCCCTGGATGCCACTGGCAAGCTGCTCGCAATGGATATTGAAGTGGCGACCGATGGCGGCGCATACTGCACGCTGTCGTCGACGGTTCTTTCGCGCGCCACTCTTCATTCGCCGGGCCCCTATGTCTGTCCAAACGTGCGTGTGCGCTCACGTGCCTGGGCCACGAACACTGTGCCCTATGGTGCGTTTCGCGGATTCGGTGCTCCCCAGGCCATCTTCGCCATCGAGCGCCACATGGACGAAATCGCCGGCGCGATCGGTATGGACCCCATCGAACTCCGGCGTCGCAACTTCCTTCATGACGGCGACACTACCGCGACGGAGCAGGTCATGCGCGAACCAGTTATCCTCGATCAACTGCTCGATCGCGCGCTCGCGGAAAGCGATTACCACGTGCGCCACGGCCGCTTCGCAGCGGATAATCCGAACAATCCCGTCAAGCGAGGCCTGGGTATTGCTGCCTTCTATCACGGCTCGGGCTTTACGGGGTCGGGCGAACGCTATCTCAATTCACTTGCTGGTCTTGACGTTACCGTGGACGACAAGGTGCGCGTGCTCGTATCGAGCACTGAATTCGGCCAGGGCACCAACACCATCCTCACCCAAATCGCTGCGGAGTCCATCGGCATCGACTATGCGGATGTCCTCATGGCCCCGCCCGACACCAGCATCGTTCCGAACAGCGGCCCCACTGTAGCTTCGCGCACATCGATGGTGGTTGGACGCCTCATTGAACGCGCGGGCTCCCAGCTAGTTGCCATGCTTCGCGAGCACGCTGGACTCGACGAACACTATACGCGCGATCAATTCTTCGCGGCCTGCGCAACCTATCGGGCCGCACATGGGGAAGTTGTCTCCATGTGCCGGTACGAGGCACCCCCTAATATCTTCTGGGATGACCAGACCTATCGCGGCGAAGCCTATCCCGCATTCGCATGGTCGGTACACGTGGCACAGGTTGCGGTAGACACGGTGACTTATTCCACTGAGGTCGAAGAGTTCTGGTCGGTACAGGAAGTCGGACGGGTGCTGCATCCGGTGTTGGCCGGCGGTCAAATCGAAGGCGGCATCGCGCAAGCCATCGGCTACGCACTCTATGAAAAAGTGGTGTGGCAAAACGGTCACATGGCCAATAACCAGATGACCAACTACATCATGCCCACCGCACAGGACGTGCCGCCCATCCACGTGTACTTCGAAGAGATACCTTTTGACCACGGCGCCTTCGGGGCCAAGGGCATCGGCGAACTGCCCCATGACGGCCCCGCGCCGGCGATTCTCAACGCAATCAAGGACGCGACCGGCATAAGCTTCAACACCATTCCCCTGCTGCCCGAAGATCTTTTCGCGAAGCTCAGCGTTACTCAACCGATCGAGGAGCCTGCATCCGTATGAGCGAAACCCGATCCACTATTCGTCTCACGGTGAACGGCATCGATCGCGAAGTATGCGTTCCACCGATGAGGCGCTTGCTCGATGTATTGCGTGAAGACTTGCACCTGACCGGCACCAAGGAGGGTTGCGGCGAGGGCGAATGCGGATCCTGCTCCGTTCGCATGAACGGCGAATTAGTGAATAGCTGCCTTGTTCCTGCATTGCAGGCCCAGTGCGCCCAGATTCAAACTGTCGAAGGGCTAGCAGGCGAATGCGCAATGCATCCACTGCAGGAGGCGTTTCTCGCTTGCGGAGGCGCACAGTGCGGAATCTGCACGCCGGGCATGCTCATGGCCGCGGCACATCTTCTCGCAAACAACCCTCGTCCCACCATTGGGGAAATCCGCGAAGGGCTGGCGGGGAATCTCTGCCGCTGCACGGGCTTCGTGCGTATCTTCGAGTCCGTCATTGCCGCAGCATCGCAATCGGAGCACACATCGCATGCGCGGTAATCCTGAAGCACACACGCTGCTCGCTCCCGGCACCTTGGCGGGCGTGCTTGCATTGCTTGCGGACGAGCCGGGCAAGTGGACCCCCATCGCGGGCGGCACCGAGTTGATGGTGGCTCACGCAGCGGGGCGACTCACCGCATCGAATCTTGTCAGCCTCTGGGGCATCCCCGATTTGCGCTTCATCGAGATGACTGCGCAGAGCATCGCGATCGGCGCCGCGGCCACCTTTCGAGATGTCCGTGCCTGCGCCGCCATTGTTTCTGATTTTCCCCTGCTCGCTCAATCCGCCGCCTGGATAGGGTCGATCGCGAACCAGAGCCGTGCCACCGTGGGCGGCAATCTCGTCAATGGCTCGCCTGCGGCCGATTCGTCCCCGGTTCTGCTTGCTTACGATGCCGATATCGAATTGGTCTCTGTGCGTGGTACGCGCCGCATTGCTTACCGTGACTTTCACACTGGATACAAGCGCAACGCGCTCGCGCCGGATGAACTTCTATACGCCGTTTACCTGCCCCGCCGTTTCGCGCAGCACCGCCAGTATGTGCGCAAGGTTGGCACACGTCGCGCGATGGCCATCTCCAAAGTTGCGCTCGCTGCTACGGCTTTAATCGAAACTGATCGCATTCAAGAAGTTCGCCTCGCAGCAGCCAGCCTCGCGGCTTTTCCTACGCGGCTTTATCGCGCTGAGGATAGCTTGCTGGGCAGGCCGATCGACCCAGAGTCCATTCAAGCGGCGCGGGCCGCGTTGCTTGCGGAGATTCTGCCCATCGATGACATCCGTTCCACGGCCGAATATCGCAAATGTGTAGCCGCCAATCTGCTTCATGAATTTCTAAACTCGCTTCTGCGTCCGGCCGCATCGCGATGAATTCAACTCTGTCCGCATGGAACGAAGCCGAGGAAGCGACTGCACTCGAGACGATGCTGGCCTGCTGTGGCGCGCATCGGTGGGCCGAGTCCATGGTTGAGCTGCGCCCCTTTAGCGGTGTCGAAATCCTGAGCCTCACCGCCGACGAAGTATGGAGCACCATGGATGAGACCGACTGGCTCCAGGCATTCGCGTGCCATCCGCGCATCGGCGAGCGCAAAGCTGTGCAAGCTTCACGGCAATCTTCAGCATGGTCGCGGCAGGAGCAATCATCCTCCGCCGCTGCCAACAACTTTGTCCTCACCGAATTGGCCGCGGGCAACGCGCTCTACGAGCAACGCTTCGGCTTCACCTACATCGTGTGCGCAACCGGGAAGAGCGCGGAAGAGTTGTTATCGATTCTCCATCGACGGCTCGGCAACGATCGCGAAACGGAGTTGCAAGCGGCCGCAGAGCAGCAGCGGCAGATCATGCAGTTGCGCATTGGAAAGTGGCTCGGAAAATGAGTGCAATCACCACGCATGTGCTCGATACAGCGCTGGGGAAACCAGCGGCGGGCATCGCCGTGCATCTTGAGTTGCGTGAGCACGATGCATGGATAGCGATCGCCGAGAGTGCCACCGATGCCGATGGACGCTGCCGCAACCTCGCGCCGGAAGCATCTGCCGGCCTCTATCGCCTCATATTCCACACCGGGGCCTATTTCAGCTCTCAGGGCCGCGCGACCATCTATCCGGAAATCTCCGTCACATTTCGTTGCAGCGGCGAAGCGCACTATCACTTGCCCTTGCTGCTGAGCGATAACAGTTACACAACCTATCGAGGAAGCTGACATGGCACGACTGGGCAACAACCGCTACGGCAAATCGAGGGTCCGGCTCTCGCGCATCACGCGGCTCGGCGACCGCCACGAGTTCCAGGAATGGACCGTCCGCGTACTGCTGAATGGCGACTTCGAATCCAGTTTCACGGCCGCCGATAACAGCAAAATCCTTCCCACCGACACCATGAAGAACACCGTCTATTTCCTCGCGCGCGATTCAAAAGCAACGACCATCGAAGAATTCGCGATGGAACTCGGCGACTATCTCTTCGCCAACAATCCGCAGATATCGAACGCCAGTATTGAAATCGACGAGAAAGCGTGGCAGCGCTTGACCTGCGACGGTTCCATAGAGGCCACAACGTTCAAACTCGGCGGTCCGGAATTACATACTGTGAACGCCGTGCGCGCCAAGGACGGCATTTGGTCAGTGGCATCGGGCGTTGACGGACTTGTGATTTTGAAGACAACCAAGTCAGCTTTCACGGGTTACATCCAAGACAAACTAACTACTCTCAAACCCGCCACTGATCGTATCTTCGGCACTAGTGCAACCGCTGTTTGGGACTATGAGATTCCATCGCCCGCCTATGCCAATGTGCGCCAGCGCGTCATTGACGCACTCCTCAAAGAATTCGCTCTGCACCACAGCATGAGCGTGCAGCACACGTTATTCGACATGGGCAAAGCCGCATTGGTTGCAGCCCCGGAGATCGCTCGCATTACGCTCACTATGCCCAACCTGCATCACCTGCTCGCTGACCTAAGCCCCTTCGGACAAGACAACCCCAACCATATCTTCGTGCCCATCGACGAGCCCCATGGATACATCGAAGCCACCATCGAACGCTGAATTACTCCAGCTCTGCCACATCTTTCGGCAAGTCGATATCTATCTCGCCCCCCTCAAGCGCAACGAACACTACCGGGCATGGCGGCTTTGCAATAAGCGCGCGTGCGCCTCTATCTCCCCGCAGAGCGAGTAAATCAGGAAACGCTGCTCGCGGGAACACCGCGGGAATGCCATTGACTCCCGCGTAAGTCGAAGCAACAATGGCCGGTTGTTCGCGCGCGTTGAAAGTATCGAGTTGTAGATGCAGGTGACAGGCACTCAGTCGCGGCTGATCGCAGCCCATCAGCAACGCGCCCGAAATTCCGGGTACCGTTCCGTTCAATTCATGCAAACCAGCGTGAATTGAACTCGCTATTCCTTGCTCCCACTGGTTGTTGACAACTGCGACCGCAGCGGAAGGTATCGACGCCTTCACCGTTTCTGAATTCGCGCCAATCACAGCGAACACGGGCGATGCACCCGCTTCCAGCGCAAGCCGGATGGCACGGGAAAGCAATGTCTCGCCGCGATACAGCAGCAACTGTTTCGGCTGCCCGAGGCGGCGGCTTGCACCTGCGGCGAGAATGATGGCGGCAACGGACATCGACTTCAGTGTAGCGTTAACTCCTTGACCTGCGCCCGAAGAACGCGCAAGACTAAGACAACCTGTAGACAAGCCGACAGCGAAGGGAAAACGATTGACCGACGAGGCGACCATCGCAGGAAAGCTGTATGCACAAGAGTCCGCGCCCGACAACTATGGACTGCATGCCGGTGTGCTGGGGCCGGTTGAAACGCTGGCCCAGTCGGTATCTGCCATGGCCCCGTCCACATCACCGTCGCTCACCATTCCCCTCGTCTTTGCCCTGGCTGGCAATGCCACCTGGTTCATTTATCTGCTGGCGACCGGCGCAACCCTTCTGGTCGGGTTCTGCGTCAGCCGCTTTGCGCGCCTCTCCGCTTCGCCAGGATCTCTTTACACTTACACGGCCAGCACGCTGCCGCCTATTTTCGGTGTAACAGCAGCATGGGCGCTTTTGCTTGCATACCTCGCAACAGGCGCTTCCGTAGCAGGAGGTGCACTCTACTATGCCACCATCCTGTCACAGGATTTCTTTCATTGGGCGCCTCCGGCCATCCCCGTACTTGCGACAGTCTGCGCTGTTGCCGGGTGGATCGCCTACCGCGACGTGAAACTCTCTGCCGAGTTGATGCTCTGGATCGAGGTCATTTCCGTGAGCCTCATTCTCATCGTGCTGGTCGTCTTAATGGTTCACTTCGGTCTTCATTTCGATCGAGATCAATTCCAGCTGAAAGGCGTCAGGCTCTCCTCTCTTGGACCCGCTCTCGTACTTTCCATCTTTAGCTTCGTCGGTTTTGAAAGTGCCACCACACTGGGCGCCGAAGCGCGCAATCCGCTACGCACCATTCCGCGCGCAGTGTTGCAATGCGCACTGCTGGCCGGGTTCTTTTTCATGCTGTGCTCGTATTCCGAGGTGTTGGGTTTTCGCGGCGAATCCGGCAAGCTCAGCGAGTCGACCAGTCCGCTTCATTTGCTGGCCGCGCGCGCGGGGATATCGCCGCTCGGTGTAGCCATCGACATGGGCGCCATGATCAGCATGTTTGCCTGCGTGCTGGCCTGCACCACCGCTGCTTCGCGCGTGCTCATGCGCATGGCTCACAGCAAACTCCTGCCTTCTGTGTTGGAACGCACCAGCAAACGCCATGGAACCCCCAACGTCGCGGTAGCATTGTCGGTGGCGCTCATGTTCGGTGCCACACTCGTCCTGGCCTTCCGCTCAATCACCGGTTCAGACATGTATGACCTGCTGGGCTCGCTCTCGGTCTTCGGATTTCTCACGACGTACGCCCTGGTAGCCATCGCCCTTCCGTTTGCGCGCGCCACGCGGGGCCAGCATTCTCATTCCGTCGCTGTCGTCAGCGTTGTCACCGTCGTCGTGATGGTTTTGATTGCGGTCTTCGATTTGCGTTCCAGCACCGATCCCGTGCACGCGCGCATTCCCTACATCTATCTGGCCTATATCGTGGCTGGAGTCGCTGTCTACCTGCTTCGCCGGAACAAGACCGTGCTGCCTGCCGAGTAGTCCATAGCAACCGTACGGTCACCCTTGATCCTGCACGTCCGGCTGTAACAAGATCAGTAGCACGATCCCAACCACGGCGAACATGCGAAAGGCAGCTTCCTGGCCGTTCCATGCGTGCGACTGCCACATGAGAAACCACTCCGCGCCTACTGAAAGAAACGCCAGCAGCCACATCATCATCGAGAGTGTGAGGGCAAGAATTGGTATGCGTTTCGCACGATTGAAAGCGACCTCGGAAAGGCACAACGACCTGAACAACTGGATCGCTCCCCACCATAAGAGAATGGCTGTCACGATCTCCCACGCGATGATGGACAAGTAAAAAGCGAGATGCATCCACGGCCACCGAATCGCTCTCCACATCCCATGGTTTCCGGGAAACGTCGAATCCATCATCAGGACATGGCGTACAAACTGGTAATTCGAATCGAAGTCGGTTAAATTATTGAAAACCACGAGCGAATAAAATACCGCGATTCCGATCAGCAAAACCAGCTTGGCGATACGCGTCATCATTGAATCGGATTCCTCCTCGAATTGATTGATTCTGCGGCGTGCGGACTGGCGAATGTTTTGAAATACGCTGTGAGCGCATCCAATGTCGCGCCATCATAATCGCCATGCGCAGGCATCTTCGCACCCGGGTTTACCGCTAACGGATTATGAACGATGCTATGAAATCGCGCCGAATCCGAGTTAGCGATGTCGGCAAGCCGTAGCCACGAACGGCCCGCCATCGTGCCCCCCTCGGCACCTATGTTGTGACAACGAAAACAATCCTGGCGTGCTATCACGAAACCCTGTCCGACCTGCGAATCGGGACTCCACACCCCTTTCGGACGAATGGCGCCGAATACTTGCGCTTCGCGGCGAAACTCGATCCGCGTCACTCCATAAGGGATCTGCGGCTCATCCTCGTGCGACAGCACCTTGAACGACGGCTTGAAAAACGGATGCGAAATTACATACGGGCCCATCGATCCTCCGCTCTCAGCTGGCGGCCAGCGATCGTGCTCCTTACCGTTAATGCGCAGCACGAGCAGAGGATGATGCGCGCCAACATATCCTGTGGATAATTAGTCCGGTAGTGGTCGTAGCAAATCGCGACAATCATATCCGCGGACTTCCCAAACGTCTTCGCCAGGACATCAAGCGCGACACCACTGATTTGCGTCGTGCCGTGGAAATTTGTGTCGTCGCTAACAGTGAATCTTTCCTGCGGTAGCGGTAACAGGTCTTCGTAGCGCACAAAGCGCGTTGAGCTTAGAGGCAGCCCAGCCAAATCACCGCCTACCTCCAAGTCGCCCGTCGAGGTCCTTTCGGTTCGGAGTAGTACCGTTGACTCAGCGGTCGACAAGGTTCCAAGCGCAGCGGCGGCTACCATTAGTACCATCCATCGAAGCATGGCCCATGCTACCTTGATTTGCCTTCGCTTCCCAACAGGATTCTCCATCCCGGCGTGCTACATTCAATTGCAAATGAACTCCGTTACCTCACCCGAAGAAAAACTCGCGACGCTCGGGTTGGAGCTTCCCGCACTTCCAGCTCCCGGCGGCAACTACGTTTCCACAAAACAATCAGGAAACACTCTTTACCTCTCCGGCGTCATCTCCCTCGGTTCCGATGGCGTCATCGCCGGCCTCGCCGGGGCAGACCGCACCGTTGACGAGGGTTACGCCGCCGCGCGTGCATGCGCATTGACGCAACTCGCCGTGCTCAAGCGTGCGCTTGGATCCCTCGATCGCGTGGCCGAAGTACTCACCCTCAACGGCTACGTCAACGCGGCCACTGGCTTCCTCGACGCGCCTGCCGTCATTAACGGCGCCTCCGATCTGCTCGTCGAGATATTCGGCGAATCCGGCCGTCACGTACGTGCCGCCATCGGTGTCAGCGCGCTCCCGCGCAACGCTCTCGTCGAAGTGCAGATGACCGTCAGGGTCAAGGAGTCATGAAGGAACACCGTCTTACCGCCGAGCCGACTCATTCCGTCTGGGACCGCACCCTGGAACCGCGCCTCTGCATTGAACCCGGCGACGAAATTCAGATCGAGTGCGTCGATGCGAGTGGCGGGCAGGTGCGACCGGCCATGTCGACGCACGATTATCTAGCTATAGATCGCACTCGCATCCACGCGCTCACTGGCCCAATTTATGTTCACGGCGCGGAACCAGGCGATGTGCTGGAAATCGATGTGCTGTCTACGCGCCACTCCGGATGGGGCTGGAGCAGTATCGTGGAAGGCCTTGGATTCTTGAAAGACCACTTCCGTGAGCCATATCTATTTCACTGGCAGCTCGACGGCGAATCAACCCGCTCGCTGCGTCCAGCGATTGTCCCCGTACGGCCCTTCCTTGGCGTTATGGGTGTTGCACGCGCCGATGATGGAGCGTTTCGTACTCGCCCGCCCGGCCCCTTTGGGGGCAACCTCGACGTGCGCGAGTTATGCGCCGGCTCGCGCCTATACCTTCCCGTTTACAACACCGGCGCTCTGTTCAGTTGCGGAGACGGACATGCCGCACAGGGCGATGGCGAGGTCTGCATCAACGGCATTGAATGCCCACTGGACGTCACGCTGCGTTTTCTACTTCACAAGCACCAGTCCCTTTCCAGTCCCATCGTCGAATCGAGCGATCAAACTGCACCTGACTCGATCGCCGACTCCTGGGTGATCGTGGAAACAGGAACGGATCTCGCCGACGCCGCGCGCGCCGCGACCATCCGCATGATCGACTTGTTGGTCAGCCGCTGGGGCTTCACCGACGTCCATGCGTACCTGCTCTGCAGCGTGGCCATGCGCCTGCGTTTGAGCCAGGTTGTCAACGAGCCGGTGCACACGGTGAGCGCCGCTTTAAGCAAACAAATACTTCCTGCGAGAGAGCTGTTTCCACTTCGATGACCATCAATGACCCCGACGTAATCGCCGAGCTTCGCGAGCTTTATTCTGTCTATGAACACGCGCTTGTGACGAATGATGTGGAAATACTGGTCGCAATGTTTTGGACCGATCCGCACGTGATGCGCTTCGGCGTCACTGAAAATCTTTATGGATATAAGGAAATCGATTCGTTTCGCAAAAGCCGTCCTGCCGCAAACCTCGCGCGCGAAGTAAAACGGCTCGATATTGTGAGCTTCGATAAAGACTTCGCCAGCATCACTTTGGAGTTCACCCGCGGCACCCAACACGGCCGTCAAACTCAGGCATGGGTGCGTTTCCCGCAAGGATGGCGCATTGTCTCGGCCCATGTTTCCCTTATGCCGGCATGAAGAGTCACAAGCATAGACACCGCTCGTCCCGTAGTGGGCTAAAAATAAATTTCATTTGAAATCTTCGCCGTACCCGGTATTCTATGAGTGCCACGCAGTTCAAGCCAAACCAGTTAACCAAACCAGCAATGCTGGCAGCAAAATCCCTTCTCCCTCTTTTTGAGCGATCCACGAAGTTCGAACTTTCATCAAGCCCACAGGGTTAAATTTGAACATTCCAAAAAACCGTGGGGAAATCTCTATTTCGAGGCTGCGACTTTGACTTCATCTATGCGATCTGTTTCTTCCATACTCCCCCGGCTGCTGGCGATCTTTGCAGCCATTGCGCTGTGCTCTTCATTTGCATTCGCACAGCAGACACTCGGCGGCATCACCGGCGAAGTAACTGATCCCTCTGGCGGAGTTATTCCAAATGCTTCCGTCACTTTGCTTGACGAGAACACTTCGCTTGCGCGCACCGCGAAGACCAGCGGTTCGGGCACCTACACTTTCGTTAACCTCCCCATCGGTACTTACACGCTCACTTACATGGCCGATGGTTTTGATACCCAGAAAACTCCCCACATTGGCGTACAGGCCAACCGCACCGCCACCGTCAATGCGCAATTGCGCATCGCCGCCGCCAAGGGCGAAACCATTGAAGTGGATGCGACTCCAATCATGAATGCAGTCGACACGACCAATGGATATGTCATGGACACGGCACAGATCGAGTCAGTCCCTCTGTCGACCGGCAGCTTTACCGGTGTCGCGATTCTCTCTACCGGTGTCAATGCTGAATTATCTGGTGGCACTGGCGCGAACAGCGGCCTCGGTAATGCGCCCATCTGGTCCAACGGACAACGCGACACGTCCAACAGCTTCCTGCTCAACGGCGTCGACGCCAGCAATCTCTTCAACGGCAAGAGCACCAGCCAGGTCCCGTCCGCACGCGTCATCAACAGCACCGGTGTCTCCTCAAGCACCGGCGCTGGCGGCGTCATCCAGACCCTGGCATCGATCTATCTCTCCATTGGCAATGCCATTCCCACGCCGGCGCCGGAGATGCTGCAGGAAGTGCGCGTGAACGCGTCGATGTACGATGCCCAGCAGGGCTCCACGTCCGGTGCGCACATTGACATGAGTACCGCCTCTGGTACGAACGCCTACCATGGCATGGCCTACGTTCATCGCGGCACGAGCTGGCTCAACGCCGCTCCTTTCTTTTTCAATCAAGATGCCGATATCCCCGACTATAACAAGGTTCCGCAGTTGCACCGCTATGTACTCGGCGGCAACATCGGCGGTCCCATCATCAAGAACAAGCTGTTTGGATTTTTGGCCTATCAGCACCTGCATGTTTCCGATCAGGAAATTGGCGACTCGGTGCTTGATGTGCCAGTGGGTCTCAGCGACACCAACCGCGATCCCGCCGGTCTGGCTGCTCTCGCCAACAACTCCTTCACACCCATCAATCAAACCACCATCACTTCGGCGCAGATTGATCCTACGGCCCTCGCCCTTTTCAATTCGCCCGCTCTTCCCGGCGAACCCGGTAAATGGCTGATCCCCAATGACTCTCTGGCGCCCAAGGGACTAGCTCCTTCCGCTGCCCACATTGACAACGCCTTCCTTCCCGGTACGGGCCGCTTTACAGCGGACATGGCGGTGGCCGATCTCGATTACAACGCCACGAGCAAAGACACACTGTCAGCGAAATATTTTTACCAGCACGATCCGGCCATCGCGCCTTACTCCTATTCGAGTGTTCCCGGGTTCGACGAGCATCTTGACTCCGGCGCGCAGGTCTTCTCGCTCACCAACAGCCTTATCCTCAAAAACAACCTGAGCACCACCCAGACTCTCGGCTTCATCCGCGAAAAAATCTACGGCAAAAATGATCAGCCTTTCGGTCCTTCTTCCATTCCCGGCGGCAATTACGCCAGCGGCTCCATCAACACATTCGGGTCGAACTACTTTCCTGGTGTTTCCATTTACAACGTGCTAGGCAGCAATCAGCCCCTCGGCACGCCTACCGCGATTCTCAACATCGGGCCCAACGCTGAAGGACAAGCGGCGAACACAGGCGTATTTCAGAACCGGCTTTCGCCTTCGGGCAATGCCATCTGGATTCTCGGCAAACACACCGTCAGCTTTGGCGCGAGCTACGGCTACACCCAGCTCAATACCATCGACAAGCGCACCGGTACCGGCACGGTTGCAACTGACGACTTCAGCCAGTTCGTACAAGGACAGGTCACTCCCGGAAGCTCCGCAACGGGCTTCTACGTCAGCTCCTTCCTGCAGGGTGATGCCAACCGCTATTATCGCGCCAATCAGCTCGGCACTTACTTTCAGGACAAATTCCAGATCACGCCGACCCTTTCGCTCACAGCCGGCGTTCGCTACGACTGGGATGGCGGCCTCACTGAGAAGTACGGGCGTCTCTTCAACTTCGATCCCAAAACATATTCATACGACGTTGCCTCCGACACCATCGAAAACTCCGGCCTGATCATCGCCGGCAACAACACCAACGGCACTAAGGGCGTCAGTTCCACAACCCTTACCGGTCGCCAGTGGGGTATTGCACCCCGACTCGGCGCGGCGTGGCAACCCGGATTCTTTCACAACAAAGTTGTCGTTCGCGCCGGTGGCGGCCTCTATTACGATCGTGGCGAACTCTTCAGCTACTTCTCGCCCGGGTACGCCATCGGCACGGTCACCGGTGGTCCCTTCGGCGTCAACCAGCAGCTCCCTTTTGTGAATGCATCTAGCTGCCCGGTTCAGTCCACCTACTACTATCTCGGTTACATCCCCACTTGCGGCGGTTCCGATGCCGAAGGCAACCTCGAGAATCCTTACGGAACTTCCCTGCTGCCCGCTCCCAACAACCCCAAGGCTTCCGATCTCAACAGCTACCTGCCCAACGCCGGAAGCATTGAGAACTTCGGGCGGCCCATTTCCCTGGGTGTCTACGACCGTCGAAACAAGTTGCCCTACACAATGAACTACACTCTCGACTTCCAGTGGCAGCCGCGCAACGACCTCGCCATCGAACTTGGCTACGTGGGCAATCGTGGTCGCCACCAGGTCATCCCGGTTCCTTTCAATCAGCCCAACATCGCCTCGGCTTCAAACCCCGCTCTCGCAGGCTCTCCTTACCAGCAGAAATACTCCTACGGCTATACCGTTAGCGAGCCCGACTTCGGCCCGCCCATCAATCTGCCCGACGGAACTCCCTATCTCGCCAACTATGAAGGCGGCAACGTCGATCTGCGTGTACCCTACATTGGCTATGCGGCAGAATCCATCTCGTACGTAGCCGCAGGCGTCGACGCCTACGACGCCTTGCAAATCCATGTCGACAAGCGCCTCAGCCACGGCATCCAGGTCGGCGCCTCGTACACATGGTCGCATACCCTCGATGAACAGAGCGGACTCGGCTTGTTCTACAACGGCAACAACCCGCTGAATCTGCGTGAAGGATACGGATCAGCCGACTTCGACCGTACCCACGTCCTGAACTTCAACTATGTCTTCCACATTCCTGATGTCGGTGCCAAGAACTCGCTGGTAGGTAAAGTCCTGAATGACTGGTCTCTCACCGGCCTTACCGTGTTGCAGAGCGGCCAGCCCTACAGCGTCATCGACTTCTCCGGCGCCATCGGCAGCGTGTACTACTCCACTGCGGACGGCATTACCAATCCCATCGTTCCGCTCGCCAAGGGGTGCACCGCGAAAAGCGCTCTCACCAAGGCTTCGGGCGCCTGGTTCCCCATCACCGGTGTCTCGGCGCTGAGGCCGGAGTGCTTCACCCTCCCCATCCTCAACCCCGGCGACCTCAATGGTGCGATCCCGGCCAACGATCCCTTCGAGACCGGATTCACGACAGGGCAACGCAATATCTTTCGCCAGGCCTTCCAGAAGCGCGCCGATGTGTCGCTCGTGAAGGTCCTCAATATCAAAGAAAAGTATTCCCTCAAGTACACCTTTGATGTCTACAACCTCACCAACACGACAAGCTTCGACGTGCCCGGCAACGAAGTATCTCAGAACCAGGGTTACAACGCATTTCCTGCCACTGGTACTACCCCATTGCCTACGGGTTGCGCCGCCGACGGGTCGCAAACCAACGAGAGCTTTTACAACTGCCCCGGCGGTTTGGGTATTGTGACCCACACCATCGGAAGCCCGCGGCAGATCCAGATGTCACTGCGCTTCGCTTTCTGACTTACGATTTACCACCACACGAAGGGCGGCTCCCATCTGGAGCCGCCTTTTTTGCGGATTCAGCACTGCCGGTGAGAATCGCCGACCGATGCAAACACTGCTCTTCGTCAATTGCTCAACGTTACAGTAATCGATTCCTCCACTGCCGAGAAGAAAGCCTCCTCCAGTTCAGCAGACGACCAAAAAGTCTTCCCTTCTACATGCCGCGCTGGAAAATGGAAAGCGATCTCATCCTCGGCAAATGGCCACGGTGAAAGCCTGAAGTGCCTCTTCCCGACGGGAAGTACCTTCACCTCAGTGTTCGTTCCATCGTTCAGCGGCAACGAATGAAGCAGGTTCGACGGGTTTGCGTAGGACACGCAAGCCAGCAGCGACAGGTTGTCGCAAGCCTGCAGCAGCCTGAAATGCTCCAGCACGGTTTCCTTTGATTTTTCAATCGCACTAAGCGTTCCATCGGCGGCAATGGCCTCCATCAATTCCAACTGGTATGCGCGCTGCCGTTCGAGGAATGCATCGAGCATTGTCAATCCGACCGGCGCGATGGTTGATCGATCGGCACGCGCCGTCAACAGGTTGTAAGTATGCATCGCAATCAGCAACCCCGCATACGGATCCTCCTCCGCAATGGTTCGCACGGCTCGCTCGCGCACTGCTAGGTAATCCTCCAGATCGATCTCCTCGAATGCTGAATATTTCCCCACCAGTTCGATCGAAAAAGCCGAAGGCTTACCCTGCCGTGTGATCGAAGGATGCGCATCGCGCGTCGCCCAACCGTCGTCATGTGTGTTGATTCCGTGCAGCACGCTTTCCCGCGGCTCTGGCTTACGGAATTGCCCGTTGCCCCACGCAGCCGCAAAAGCACCCGCCAGCCGCGCGTGGTCCGGATGCTTGATCAGCCACCAACCATTTTCTGTTTCCATCCGTAACATCGTTGCTCCGCTTTCTTATTCAGATGACTGCGCCCTGCGCGACTCATGCCAGTTATGCAGCGCCATCCACTCCAGAAACATCACTATAAAGAAGAAGGCGAAACCCAGCGCTGTCGCCGCTAATACCAGCGCAAACATGTAGCCGGTTTCCATCTGGTTGTTGGCGTAGATAATTGCATAACCGAGCCCGCCCTCGCCGACACGCGTCGAACCCGCAAAGAGCTCGCCGGTCAGTCCGCCAATCACGCTGATTCCTGAGGCGATGCGAATGCCCGTGAAGAAATTTGGCATCGAGTTTGGCAGCCGCAATTTGAAGAGGATCTGCGCGGGTGTCGCCTTGTACATCACGAAAAGGTGAACCAGATTTTCATCGACGCTGATCAACCCCTGAGTCGTATTGGCAATGATGGGTGCAAGGCAAATCACAAACGTAACGACCATGACCGCGGGAATCCCCGCGCCGATCCAAAGTATCACCAGCGGTGCAATCGCAACGATCGGAACAGTCTGCAGCAGAATCGTGTAGGGATAAAACAATTGCCGCAGCCATCGAAACTGCGCGAACACCATCGCCACTGCGACACCAACTACGATGCTCGCCACCAGTCCGCCCGCCGCTTCCTCCGTCGTTATCCAAAGCGAATTTAACAACGATGGATAGCGACTGCGCAGCGCCGACAACACCACGAGCGGTCCTGGAAGGATGTATTTGGGCACATGATAGAAAGTCACCAACGCTTGCCAAAGCCCAAGAAGACTCGCCAGCACCACAATGCTATTTAGCGTGATCAGCCCCTGTCTTTTCATACCTGGTAAACACCCCGCAGCAGGCGCGATGTTCGCGTTACGGCCTCTTCAAACGCCTCTGACTCGCGTGTCTGCGCTGTTCGCGGCCAAGGCAGGTCGATGGAAATTTCATGCGCTACCCGTCCCGGATGTGCGGCAAGCACGACCACCCGCGTCGATAGAAAGACCGCCTCGGATACAGAATGGGTAACGAACAACACAGTCCACTTCTGTTCGGCGTAGAGACGCAATAATTCTTCGTTCAACCGGTCGCGTGTCATCTCGTCGAGTGCGGCGAAAGGCTCATCCATCAAAAGAATCCGCGGGCGGCTTACCAGCGCACGCGCGATTGAAACCCGCATCTTCATGCCCCCGGAAAGCTGTCGTGGATAACGATGCGCCACCTTGTTGAGGCTTACAAGTTCCAGCATGCGATCTACTTGTTCCTTGCGTCCGGGACGAGCCGCATGCTCGAGTTCAAGGCCGAGACCAACATTCTGTTGAACGGTCCTCCACGGCAAGAGCGTCGCATCTTGAAAAATAAAGCTCATCATCTCGCGCGCATTCTCCGGCGTCATGCCGTTCACCTGCAGTGAGCCTTCGCTTACCGGGCTAAGCCCCGAAACCAGCTTTAACAGCGTCGACTTCCCGCAACCTGATGGTCCAAGGAACGTGACGAATTCTCCGCGCGTCACTGTGAGAGTGATTCCCTCGAGCGCAACAGCTGCGTTGCGAAACCGCTTGCTCACGTCGCGCATTGCAATCTCTGGAACTGCAACATTCGTCCGCATCACCATCCGTGCTCTCCCTTCACAGGAAGGTAGAGCGCCGAAGGATGAGTCGGTGTGTGCAGTACTTGCTGCGTTGATCGGGCCCAGTTCCAGTTATCCGCAAGTTGCGGAGGTATGGAGGTCGAAGGGTTTCGATCGTAGAGTGGAAACGCTGAACTGGCAATCTCGAGCCTTAGCCGCTCTCCGCACGACAATTCCAATGAAATAGGATCCAACTCGATATCCCAAGCGTGAATTTCGTCTGCCTGATAAGTCAAATTACGAAACAACCACGAACTCCGCGCAATGCCGATGCAGAGAAACTCAGCACGCCCATCTGGCTTAACACGAACAAGTTTCGCCGTGAAGTCGGCATGCGCCGCAGACGTTATCGCAAAAATTCTAATTCGAGGATGGCCAAATATCTCGGTCTCCTGCGTAACCGCCTCAGTCGTATAAACCAATAGGTTGTTGCCCATCTCCATAGCTGCCTGATCAAATGATCCGCTCAGTGCCTGCGCGCCTCCCGGCGCCATCACCGGAACTTCAGGGTCATACGCAAAAACATCGCGCGGCTCATCAACGTCAGGGACAAATCCGGATAAGGAACCGTCGCCTTTGCGCGAGTTCGCATTGCCTGCACTGTGCAAATAGAACGCGACCGTGGAATCCACAGGCCATTCGTCCGCGCTCCGCCACTGGTTCGGGCCCAGAACGAAATAGCGTATCCGCGGTTCCGCTTCAAACTCGCTCGTATCCTTGAGCCAATGGTTGAACCAGCGCAGGAGTATCTCGTCGGTGTTCAGATTAGCGGCATTGCCAAGAAGCAATTCGCCCGCGCGATCGCCCCACGGAATATGAACCCAGGGTCCAGCAATCAAATATTGATTTTTGCGTGCAAACTCACTGCTCGCATGATTGCGAAGCGCAAGATAACCCGCAATCGACCCATCAAGGTATGTATCGAACCAACCGGCAGTGTGAAGTGCAGGGATGCGAATGCGATCATAGCGCGTACTGATGTCCTGGCCTTCCCAATAATCGCCAGGCTCGCGATGCGAGAGCCAGTTGCGCACGTAGCCAGGAAGAGCCGAGTCTGCGACTGCGGGATGCAAAGCATACGGAGCGTACATCGCCTGAATGCGGATGTTATTCCATGCTGCTTCAAGCTTGCTGCTGGCTTCGCGTGCTCCTTTGCGCCGCGCATCTTCGCGAAGCATTTGAATGCCCCATCCCAGGGTCGAGTTTAGCCGCAGCGCGCCGTGATGATAGAACCAGCCATAATACAGATCCGCCGCAGTCATGTGCGGTGCAATACAAACAAGCCCTTCCGGCTGTTCGGCCGCCGCGAGCAGTTGCGTCATGCCCTGATACGAAAACCCATACATCCCAATGCGCCCATTCGATGCAGCATGCTTGCGGAGCCAGCTTATCGATTCGGCGCCATCCCGGCCTTCATGACGAAAAGGATAGAACACGCCGCTTGAACCGCCGCGTCCACGCACATCCTGAATCGCAACATGATATCCACGCCGGGCAAACCATACCGGATGTGCATAGACTACAGTCGACGCAATATCACGTCCATATGGCTGGCGCATAAAGAGTGTCGGCCATGGCCCATCACCGGGCGGATAATAGTGATCGGAGGTCAGCGTTGTGCCGTCGCTGAGATGACACTCGACGCCGCGCTCCAGCCGTACTCCGTTTCCGCAATCAACAAGAGCCATTGGTCAGGCTCCGGATTTTGGTTCAAAGTTATACATTGCCATCAGAATCTCGGCAATGCGCGTGGCGGACTCGTTTGACCACCGTTCGCCATTCTCCGCGGTTGCCGCGGATGGATCTCCGAGAACGCCACTGGGCGCAATATCTTTTGTCAACCATGCGAAATTAGCCGACGAACCTTCGGGTTTCAGCGGTTCCGGCCGATCGATTCTAGCGATGTAATTCGACGTATACTCTTCCGTGTGCACAAGTTCCGGTGTCCCGTGAAGTAGGAATGCAGTTTCAATCTCTCCGGCGTGGAAACCATAAGCCCGCTCCTGCTCGGTTACGCCATCGAAGTTAACGCCGGCAGATCCGAATAGCGAAAATGTACGTAAACCAAACTCGGCGCGAAGGTCGCGAGCCAGCACATCAACCAGCGACGTGTTGCCGCCATGCGTGTTATATAGAACTACCTTCTTGAATCCTCCTGCCGCAATGCTTCTGCCGATGTCGCGTACAACGGCCATAAATGTTTGTGCGCTGACCGATAGCGTGCCTGGGAAGCTAATATGTTCATTGCTCTTGCCATAACACACAGGAGGTAGCGCAAAAATCGGGAGGTCAACGGATAACCGCTGCAGCGCCTTACCCAATAGAAGATTGTTAATCAAGGTATCTGTCGCCAGAGGCAGATGGTGTCCATGCTGCTCGATTGCTGCCGTAGGCAACACCAGCAAGGTTGCCTCGCGCGGCAGAGCGTCGACTTGCTTCCATGTCAAATAAGCAAAGTTGCGTGCATCCGGAATCCAGGTCTTCACCGCGCCACCATCTCCTTGTGAAAGCTGATCATCTTACCCGGATTCAACAATCCGCGTGGATCGTACTTCTCCTTCGCGCGTAACTGGATGTTATCGGCGCGGAACCGTCCTCCATCTTCAAGGTGATTGACGTGCGGATTGGCGACGAAGACACCAATCGCGCGACAGTACCTAATCATGTCGTTCAATCTTTCCTCGGTTGTAAAGCGAACCACTGGAATTGCGCCCGGAATCACCACGCCTTCTCCGTTCTTCATGAATTCAATATGAAAAAGAATTTCGTGGCCGTAACGTTCGCGAAGCAGGCGGAACTGCTCTCGACACTCGGTCGGTGAAAATCCGCATTGCAGATAGGTATAAGCGGGATCTGCCTTCATGGCCCAGAGCGTGGTGTGATTCCACGTGTAATCACTGAGTAGGGGCTGCGTGCGCGGGCCTTCAAAGGGTCCACTAAAGGTTACTTCTCCAGCTGACCTATTCGCAGCCTTCGCCAAATGGTCAAATTGCGACGCCGCAATCATAAGAAGTACCATCGCTTTACCTTCGCGCACTACCTTCTTCACAGGCGTGAAGAAAGAAGGAATGGGCCATTCGAACACAGTCGCGAGGCGTTTCATCCATCCCGCATCCACTGCAATCGATTCGGCAAAATCAAACGCCTGCTCATACGTATCGAAGACCGCGGTGAATTGGGTCCACTCTATCGCGGGCGCAAGAGCAAACCATATCCGTGTGAGCACGCCATTGGTGCCCCATGCGTGCAATATCTCATGAACCGTCGCTCCCTCGTGCAAAACGACACGCGGTTCGACTTCCATCGTAACCACTTCGAATCCACGTACCGTGTCGAAATCCCGCAAACCTCCATGAGTAACGGAGCCAATACCGCCCGACCCGCCGGCAAGAAATCCTCCCACTGAGGCTTTCACCAACGTCGACGGGTACATGCGCAATTCCCATCCTTGTTTCCGCGCTTCTGTTTCGAGCGCGCCAAGCCGCAAGCCTGGCTGACAGATCGCCACACCGTCGGGAGTGATCCCTTCGAGTTTGTCCATGAGTGAAAGGTCAATCACGATGCCGCCGTGCAGCGGAACGCATTGGCCATAGTTCCCGGTCCCGGCGCCGCGCACTGTCACGGGGATTACATGCTGGCTGGCGAAGCGCATCACCGCAAGCACTTCATTCACATCCACAGGCTGCACAGCCACGTCGCAGGTCTTGCCGGCTAGTTGCGGACGCAGGATCGGCGAGTACCAATAGAAGTCGTGCGAGAGCCGGTCCAGCACTGCCGGAGTTGTCAACACGCGCGCGGGATCCGCAATTTCCTTCGACAGTGCTGCTGCGATTCCGTCCTGCATGGAAGACCTCGATTATGAGTGAACTAAATTGGAGTGGGGAGTTAGTTTTGTTTACGGGTTGACCAAAGACGAAAGGCCCGCAACATGCGGGGATGGGTGAACAGAGCATAACATTCATCGCGCAAAACAGGCCCATCGACTATACAGCGCATATCACTTCGCGCGGCCACTTCGGTCGCGGGAATCTGAATCTGGTTGCAATGGCGATTGGCATCCTCGATCGTTGCCCCGTAAACCACGCGGTCAAGCCCCGCCCAGAGGGCGGTACTCATGCACATGGGACAAGGTTCACACGTTGTATAGAGCGTGTATCCAGCCAGGGAAAGTTGCTTGAGCCGCCGGGTTGCCAAACGAATAGCGCGCAGTTCAGCATGCGCGCTGGGGTCGCACTGTTGTTTCACCGCGTTAAGCGCGCGCAGCAGCAAACCGCCAGACTGGGTGTGCAGGATCGCCGCGCCGAAGGGCCGCGGACTTTCAGTGTCCATGGACCGCGCAGTGAAGGCCACCAATGCAGCCATTTGTTCCCGGTCAAGTTGTGTGCCTGGAGCGTCGGTTGGCTTTGGAGGGCTCGTGGCTGTAGACGGAACTCCCATACTCGAACTTAGCACGGCGGACAATCGAAGTGCGCGACAAAAATCGACCTGTATTGATCGCATTTCCAAGAGCGAAGGCCGTTCTCTACAATCAGGCTATGAACGTTCCCCTCGGCACGATCCGAGCGTTGCGCCGTGCACTGGCCAAAGGCGAGACAACCCCGTCTCGCCTTTCCGCACAGGCCTTGGCAAACTCCAATCAAAATCCTGGCCGCAACACATATCTGTGGCAGAACTCACGTTGGACAGTCGCTGAGGCGGCCCGATTCGAGGCGATGCCTGCAGCAGAGGGCGGGCCCTTCGGAGACGGTCGCAACGTGCTGTGGGGCCTACCTGTTTCTGTCAAAGACTGCTTCGATCTCAGCGGCGCGCCTACCAGTTGCGGCGTCCATTTTTATCGGGAACTGAATGGAGTGGCCGCTCAAGATTCCTGGATCGTCAAACGGCTGCGGGCAGCCGGCGCTGTGATCAGCGGCAAGACCCACCTGCATCCGCTGGCCTATGGCATTACTGGAGAAAATCCTGAGTTTGGGGATTGCCTGCAACCCGGAAAGGAAGCAGCGCTTACGGGCGGCTCCTCCTCGGGCGCAGCGGCCAGCGTAATGGAGGGTTCAGCCGTAGCCGCCATCGGCACAGATACCGGCGGATCCGTCCGTGTGCCAGCCGCGCTCTGCGGACTCGCGGGTTATCGGGCGTCGCTCGGGCGGGGAGACTGGCGGGGCGGGGCGCACTTGGCGCAATCATTCGATACCATGGGCTGGCTCTTCAGAGACCTCGAAGAGGCGCCGCTGCTGGGCCAGATTTTTTCGCCAAGCCAATTGGCTGAAACGCGCGCCATCGGCCGCTTTGCGGTCGTGGACGATAGCTTCCTGCATGATTGCGAACCGGAAATTGCAGCGAGCTATCGGGAGACAATCGCGGATTTGGAATCGCTCGGTCTTCATGCCGCAGTGATCGATACAGCGTGGTGGTCAGAATCCTCGGAAATATTCGCACCGATTCAGGCATGGGAGGCAGCGCGCCTTCACGATGGGCATTTCGACAAATTCGAAACAGCTATCCGCGAGAGGTTGGACTGGGGAGCGCACATCATGCCCGATGAGATCGATGCACTCCGCCAGCGCCACCGGGAGTTTCGCTCGCGCATGGACGACCTTTTTGCAAAATACGAAATGATCCTGATGCCCGCCGCTCCGGTGGCGCAACTCGAAGCGAACGCAGACCACAGCAAGACCCGTGCACGGCTATTGCGCTACACTACGCCGTTCAGTCTTGCCGGCGTGCCGGCGGTGACAGTTCCATGCCGGCCGGGCGGAATGCAAATGGCGGCCGCCCGCGAGGACGACGAAGCACTGTTGCAACTGGCAGCATTGTTAGCAGCGCGGAGAAAAGTTTCCGCTTCGAATTGAATGCACGCTCATTCCACATCGCAAGGAATTCCAATGAAGCCTATGTGTCGAGTCCAGAGAATTGTTTTCCTTCTTGCGCTGTTCTGCGTCGTCGCTTTTTCAATGCTGCTTGCCGGATGCCGTAATAAACCGGCCACATCGAGCAACGGGCTTACTCCCGTAAGTCTCCAGCTTGACTGGTATCCACAGCCCGAACACGGCGGCTTCTTCACCGCGCAGTTACTGGGGTACTACAAAGCAGAAGGCCTCGACGTTACGATTCTTCCGCTGCCTCAATACGGCAGCGTGGCGCAGCAGGTGGCCAGCGGCAAAGCAGACATCGGTCTTGGTTCCAGCGATCAGATACTTGAATGGGACTCCAATGGGCTGCCGTTGGTTGCCGTATCGGCCACGATGCAGCACGATCCGCAAGCCATCATGGTGCACGCTGCATCGCCTATTCACGACTTCAAAGATCTCGAAGGGCACACAATTGCCGCACAGACGGGCGCGACCTGGCTGAAGTATGTCACCAGCCGCTACCAACTTCGGCAAGTGCGGCAGATTCCCTCCACTCTTTCCGTGGCAAATTTCCTGGCCGACCCAAACTACGTGCAACAGATCTTCATCACCAGCGAGCCGTTCTTCGCCAGGCAAGGCGGCGCGGATGTGCGCACTCTGCTCATCAGTTCTTCCGGATACGACCCCTATCGCGTGCAATTCACTTCGCGTGATTACGCCGCACAGCATCCGGATGTGGTGCAAAAGTTTGTTCGCGCCAGTGTGCGCGGCTGGCTGGAATATTTACGCAATCCAGGTCCAAACAACGCTCATCTACTTACGCTGAATCCGGCGCTGAATCCGGCCCAGGAAGCGTATACGGCGCAGGCGCTCAAGGAAGGAAACTTTGTAACCGGCAGCGATCCCGGCGGCGCTCAGACAGGGCGCATGACGGCGGAACGCTGGAAGGCTGGATACGACCAGTTGAAAGCGCTGGGGATACTGCACGGCAGCTTCGATCCCGCGAACGCTTATTCCCTTCAGTTCGCGCAGTAATGCTGCGCGGCTACTTCTCGTATGTGTAAAAGCCGCGACCGGATTTGCGTCCCAGCCATCCCGCATCCACCATGCGCACCAGTAGCGGACATGGCCGATACTTGGGGTCGCCGAAACCGTCGTGGAGAACGCGCAGAATATCTACACACACATCGAGGCCGATGAAGTCGGCCAGGGTGAGCGGGCCCATGGGATGTGCCATGCCGAGTTTGAATACCTGGTCCACGGACTCGGGTGTAGCCACGCCCTCCATCACTGCGAAAGCCGCCTCGTTGATCAGCGGCATGAGGACTCGATTGGAGACGAATCCGGGCGCATCCTTGACTTCAACCGGGGTCTTACCCAGGCGGAATGCCAGTTCGTGCACGACTTCATAGGTGGTATCGCTTGTGGCGAGTCCCCGAATCACTTCAACCAGCACCATCATTGGCACCGGGTTGAAAAAATGCATGCCGATAATCTGCGCGGAACGTTGCGTCTGCGCGGCAATCTTCGTGATGGAGATGGACGACGTATTCGTCGCAAGAATCACGCCTTCGGGCAGGATCCGATCGAGCGAGCGAAATATCTCGGCCTTCAGTTCGAAACGTTCGGTGGCCGCTTCCACTGCAAATTCCGCCTGCGCGAGTGTTTCACGATCGGTGGTGGAAAGGATACGAGCCATCGCGGCGTCTACGTCCGTAGAGGCAATCTTTCCTTTCGCGGCTTCCCGGCCAAGGTTTGTGCGAATCTGCCCCATCGCGCGATCGAGAACCTTCTGTTCCACATCGCATAGCAGTACGTTCAACCCTGCCCGCGCAAATACGTGGGCGATGCCCGAGCCCATGGTGCCCGCTCCGATTACTCCGACCTTCTGAATGTCCGTCATCCGTTCAGACCTCTTCAATGCAAGAGGGAGCGTAATAGCCGAAACGCGTGTCTTTCTCGCTCTCAGTCACTCGGTCCCATCTGGTTTGTCGTCTGACTCGCCACCATAGATTACCTGGCCATATTCGAGAATCGTTACCAGGCCGACGCCTCCGCAGATATTGCCGGAAACAGCCGGGAAAAACCATTGCGGATAAGAAAACCATCCGGTGTTATGCGTAAGAACGGCGACAAAAACTTCGCAGGATGTGGCAATGCAGTGAGCGAAATTGCCCAGACCAACAACATAAGTGAGGAGCCAGATCACCATGACGGAGCCTGTAACAGAATGCGATCCGGACACCAGCCACGCGGCCAGCGCGATGATCCATCCGCCGATGACGCCGGACCAGAATACGGTTTTGGCCGGATGCGCGATGGCATCGAGTCCCAACTGGCTGAGCGATGCGACAAATTGCGGTTGCAGTGCCGAGGTCTTCGAGACCAGGAAGGCGAACGCGAAGGCGCCAAGAACATTGGCCGGCAGCACCACTGACCAGAGCCGCAGCGTATTCCAGAGTTCGCGCTTCTCCGCAAGAACCAGCGCGACAGGGTACAGCGTATTCTCAGTGAATAATTGCGAGCGCCCGATGATAACCACGATAAAACCAAGCGGATAAAACATGCGCGAGATCATCTGCGCGCCATTGGAGTTGCCCAGCAGCGAAACTGCGATCGCCGTGCCCATGACCGACAGTCCCATGAAAGCGCCGCCGCCAAAACCGGAGATGCCCAGCGATGTATTGGAGCGCTTTAGTTCCTGGCGCGCATTGGTGGCAACCTGGTTGTAGATATCTTCGGCCGAGGGGCGTGCAAGGTTCTTCTGGTGGGCTGGTGCCGGGTTGGGCTTCGCCTCAGCGGGTTCGGCGCGTTTGCGTCGAAAGGGAGTGGCCATCCGGTCGTTCCTCCTGGCAAACACAGGTCAAGGGCCAACCAGCGGCCCATCTAACCATAGATGCGCATTCAAGAGAAAGAAGAGCGGAATCGATTAAACACGGAACCTAAACCTGCATCCAGCCGTATTGCTTTGCACCGGCGCATGGTAACCTCGCGCCTGCCGGAGCGATTCCCCATGACTCCAAAGAGTGCCGCTCAGATTAAGGAAAGCGCAGTAGATCTTGCCATTCAACCTCCCGTTATCCCGTGGTGGGTGCGGTTGCTTGTAGTTGCCGGAGCATTGCTGACTGCAATGGGAGCCGTCATCGCGCTCATCCGTCCAGCGATGTTGGTTTCGCCCCACGATGAAATCAATCAAGCCGTCCGGATTTATGCAGGCTACCTGGCGGCGCGCAACTTCGCTCTGGCGATCGCGCTCTTCGGTCTACTGGCGTTGCGAGCGCGGCGTGCCCTTGCAAACCTGATGGCGCTCGTGTCCCTTGTGCAGTTCTTCGACGTTGTTATGGATTGCGCAGAAGGGCGCTGGGCGCTCGTGCCCGGCGTTTTATCGTTTTGCGTTTTGTTCCTGCTTGGAGCAGCAGCGTTATCCGGATATCCGTTTTGGCGACGAGCGGCATGGATCATCGACTGATTAACCGGAAGGCTACAGTTCCCTTGCCCGCTCTACCGCCCGGATCACCGCCCGCGCTTTGTTGATTGATTCCTGATGTTCCAGCTCCGGGACGGAATCGGCCACGATGCCCGCGCCTGCCTGGATGTATCCCTTTCCATCCTTCGCGAGCAGAGAGCGAATGGCGATGCACGAATCCAGGTTCCCCGAAAAGTCCGCGTAAAGTACTGCGCCGCCATAGGCCCCGCGCCGTGCCGGCTCCAGTTCCTCAATGATTTCCATTGCCCGAACCTTGGGCGCTCCCGACAGCGTGCCGGCCGGGAAGCAGGCGCGCAACGCATCCACCGCGGTCAATTCCGGCTTGAGTTTTCCTTCGATCGTACTCACCAGGTGCATCACGTGCGAGTAGCGTTCGACGAACATCAGCCGGTCCACCTTCACGCTGCCATAGTCGCTCACCCGGCCCACATCGTTGCGGCCCAGATCCACCAGCATCACGTGTTCGGCGCGCTCCTTCTCATCGTGCAGCATCTCGTCTGCCAGCGCCTGGTCGGCCTTTTCATCGCCCCCGCGCGGCCGAGTTCCTGCAATGGGGCGATATTCAACTTTGCGGCCATGCACACGCACCAGTAACTCCGGCGAAGACCCCGCCAGTTCGAACGGCGCCGTCAGCCTTTTTCCTTTCCGGGTTTGCTTCTTTGCTTTGGTCGACGCGCCCAGCGGCCCCTCCGAGGCGAAGCGCAAAAAGTACATATAAGGGCTGGGATTCACGGTGCGCAAGGCGCGGTATACCTGGAACGAATCAACCCTCGGCTCAAGATCGAAACGCTGTGACAGCACGGCTTGAAACACATCGCCCGCCGCAATGTACTCCTTGGTACGCTCTACGCCCGCAATGTAGTCGCGCTTGCGGGTGCGGTGAGCCACCTTCAATTTGCCATAGTCTTTGCGGGCCGCCAATTTCGGCAGCGGCCGCGCCAGGAGCTTTTCCAACCGCGCCAGGCGCTTTAACGCTTTGGCATACGACTCATCCGGCTTGTCGAGGGTTACGTCCGCGGTTACGATCAGCCATATCTCTTTGCGGACATGATCAAACGCGAGCACCTCATCAAAAAAGAGAAGGCACGCATCGGGCACCCCCAATTCGTCTGCCGCGTGTTCGGGCAGTCGCTCAATCTGGCGAACCGCATCGTAGGCGAACATCCCCACTGCGCCGGCGGTAAAAGGCGGAAGTCCTGCAATGCGTGCAGGCTTGTGACCACTGAGGGCCTCGCGCAGAACCGCAAACACGTCGCCCTCGATCCGCGCGGTCCGCTTCCCTTCCGTGATGTCGATTTGGCGTCCGCGCGCCACGATGCGCTTGTAGGGAGATACCCCAATAAAGGTGTAGCGGCCGACCTGCTCGCCGTTCTCCACCGACTCCAACAGAAAGCATTCGCGCTCCTGCCAGGCCGCGCGCAGGAAAGCGGAGACCGGAGTTTCCAGGTCGGCGGTCAGCGTGCGGCAAACAGGGACAAGCGTGTGTTCCCGGGCAAGCGCCAGGAACTCTTTGCGGCCGGGTTGGATGAGGCGATCTGAGGGCTTCACACCGTCCAGTGTAATTGACAGTGATCCGTCATTCGTCGACAGCCTCTGGCTCTCGCCCCAGTTCCCTGTTCACTGTGTCTATATCCGGTGCGCCGGTCCGATTAAATGCCAATACACCGCTAACCAGCTCAGGATGAGGCAGGCCGCTCCCACGAGCGAGAATTTCACCATCGTGATCCAGCGCGTGTGCGGGCGCCGCCAGACGCGAATCCCCGCAATCACCGCAAACACGCTGAGGAAGAGGGCCACGCCTGTCACCCAGTTCATGATCTCGAACCATCGGAACCAGTCGGGCGTGGGCGGCATCAGGTCATCCCCCTTGATGGCAAAAAATCCAACCAGCGTCCCTAGAAACAGGACCCACACAATGGCAGCGACTCGCGGAAAGAAAGAAAGCCAGAGCGTACCCGGCTGGGGTAATAATTTGGGACGACGGCGCATAAAAATCCGCCTGCCCAACCGCAACAGCGTAGCCAGCAGGACCAGCCCACAGATCCCCAGGCTGATGCCAACTGAAATCATGACCAGCATCCAGTTCTCCCACCATGGCACGCGCTCAAATTGAATGCCGGGAAACTCCACGGCGATGCGCACCACCCGATTGCGGCTGTCGCGGATGGCGAAAAGGCGATCCTGGTCCTCCTCGGCCTGCCAAAGATCCTTGCCGATCGGTTTATATTTGACCGGGTGGCCGCGGAGATCTTTGAAATTCTCGACTGTGAGCACTCCCTCTTTGTCGACGCTCGCTTCTCTCTGGTTGAAAATGTTAGAGATCCGCAGCTTGGTGCTGTCGGAACGACGAGATGCCTGGTATTCCCCTTCGATCGCCTTTAGATCCTTGGTCGTAGTCTTCAGGAACTCAGCTTTGGGCGCTCCGGGGTAGTAGCGGTCTGAAAAAAAGTTGATGATCTCCGGGCGCGGCTGGCTGCCGCCGCCGGCCGAATTGTAGGAGACGAACAGTACAAGCTTCTGTTGCGGTTCTACGAAAAACAGGCTGTGGAATGCAATCAGGTCGCCCTCATGACCGATCCAGCGCAGGTTGTTGCGCCATGTCTGGTAGAACCCCATGCAGATCGGGGGCAATTGGTCGCTGGCCCGGAATTGCGGCGTCCACATCAGGGCCAGGGTCTCCGGCTTCAAGATCCGCTTGCCATCCAGTTCGCCCGCGTTCAACAACGCCCGTCCAAAACGTCCCATGTCTGCCGCCGAGGATGAGACACCGCCGGCGCCCACTGGATTGAACAATTCGAATCCAACTGGAGGCTTGAGTGTGCTGCCCCGGTATCCCTGCGAATCTGTATTGCTCAGGCCCTTTTCAAGCGGCTGGTAAAACGAGGAGTGCGTCATCCCCAGCGGAGTGAATATGTGCTCCTTGACGTATTGCTGGAAAGGCTCTCCGCTCGCCCGTTGCACGATATAGCTGGCCAAGCCTACCCCGTAGTTGGAATAGGCGGGAACTGCTCCTGGTGGAAAAAGCCGCTCGGGCTGGTTGTTCACCAGGTCGTCGCGGAGCGACACTGCCTTTTTGGAATCCGTCAGGATAATGTCGTTCAACACCTCCTCGAAGCCGCCGGTATGGGTCATCAGGTTCCGCAATGTCACCGGTCGGTTAAATGCAGGCCTGATCTGAAAGTCAAGGTATTGATTGACATCGGTATCCAGGTTGAGTTTCCCCTCTTCCACCAGCTGCATTACTGAAACCCAGGTGAAGAGCTTGGAGATCGACGCCAGGCGAAAAATGGTCGAGGTCGGGTCTACCGCCCTCTTTGACTTCAAATCGGCATAGCCATAGCCCTTCTGCAGGAGGACATCGCCATCCTTGATTACCAGCACGGATGCGCCCGCGATATCGCTGCGCTCCAGTTGCAGCGGGAGAATCCCGTCGAAAAATGTCGCGAGGTCTGCGGGGGTGAGGTCATGCCCTCCTGCAGGAGAAGTGGGCGTCGGCGCATTGGAAGAGGGTGCCGCAGGCGGGGAAAGTACCGGCGGCGCCTGCGCGGCGGGGACCTGGCCATGGCAACGCCAGCAGCCGAGGATCAGGAAAATGAAGGCAACCGAACGGCAAATATTTCGCATTTTTACCCCACACGGAATGTTAAAAGCTGAACAGCGAAGTGACCTAAGTGTCTATGAATCGTTGCAGTTTGACAAGAGTGAGCGCTAAGGCACCCAAAAGCGAAGGCCCGTTTCCTGTCGCTTCAAATCGGTACCCGCCTGTTCCTTTTTTGACCTCCGGTTCCCGGCACGCATCCAAACCATCGCGCGGGTTGGTTACATTGGTTCATCTTCCCTTGACGAGGTCGTTTTTAGAGGGCTAGACTCACTGGGGTTTGGGCTAATTAGAAATGTACTGGGGGCCCCGCAGTATTTTTAGGTATTCAAGTGATCTCTTCGGCAATGTGCAAGACTGTATGTCACTCCTGGTCGCCGCAGTATGAGTTCCGCACCTGTCGGCCGGAGAACTTCTTGCATGCCTCTCTCGCCGGTCAAAGTCGAACAAGTGGAAGGCCGGAACGTGATAACCATCCGTCGTAAACGGGTGAAACCCTGCTGTGTCTATAAGTTGCCTTCGAATTGATTCCCCGGGTTCGCTGGCTGACGAGCAGGCAATTGAATGGAGACTCGTATGGCTGTTTTGACCCCAACTGTTACTTTGGACCAGGAGATTAATCCCTGGGAGGCGCAAAGCGCCCGTTTCGAATTCGCGGCTCGCAAGCTGAATCTCGATGAAGGTCTGTGGAGAGTTCTCAGTTCTCCCTCCCGTGAAATCATCGTGCACTTCCCGGTAACCATGGATGACGGCCGGATCGTGATGTTCACCGGCTTTCGCGTGCAGCACTCCCAGGCACGCGGCCCCGCCAAGGGCGGCATCCGCTACACGCCTGAAGTCACGCTCGACGAAGTCCGCGCCCTCGCCAGTTGGATGACATGGAAGTGCGCGGTGGTCAATATTCCCTTTGGCGGCGCCAAGGGCGGTGTCATCTGCGACCCGAAAAAGATGAGCCAGGGCGAGCTCGAGCGCATGACGCGCCGCTACACGTCGGAGATCATCGATTTCATCGGACCTGAAAAGGATGTTCCGGCGCCCGATGTCAACACCAACGAGCAGACCATGGCGTGGATCATGGACACCTACTCCATGCACATGCGCCAGACTGTCACCAGCGTGGTCACAGGCAAACCGCTCAACATCGGCGGTTCGCGCGGACGCCTCGAGGCTACCGGCCGGGGCGTGCTCGTGGTATGCGATGAGAGCTTGCGATACCTCAAGATGCCCATCGACGGATGCCGCGTCATCATTCAGGGCTTTGGCAACGTGGGTTCAAACGCAGCCCGCCTGATGATGGAACATGGCTACAAAATCATCGGCATCGCTGAAAAAGACGGCGGCCTCTTCAATCCCAATGGCATCGACATCCACCAGCTGAACGAATTCAAGTATCGCAACGGCACCGTTCTCGGATTCCGCGGTGCTGAGGCTATGCCCAGCGAGGAATTACTGGTCAGCGAATGCGAGATCCTGGTTCCCGCGGCCACTGAGAACGTGATCACCAGCCGCAATGCCGACCGCATCAAGGCGCGCATCGTGGTCGAAGGCGCCAACGGCCCCACCACTGCCGTAGCCGACGAGATCCTCGCCGACAAGCGCATCTTCATCGTACCGGACATCCTCGCCAATGCAGGTGGCGTTACCGCCAGCTACTTCGAATGGGTGCAGGACCGCCAGGGCTACTTCTGGAAGGAAGCCATCGTCAACGAGCAGTTGGAGACCATCCTCCGCGACAGCTTCGACGATGTGGTCCGCTATGCAGAAGCCCACAATGTCAACAACCGTATCGCCGCTTACATGCTGGCAATCGATCGCGTGGCGTTCACCATCAAGCAACGCGGCATCTACGCCTGAACTTGCAGGTACTCCAACCAAAGGGCCGGCCCAGGTCGCCGGCCTTTTTCATTGCCTGGTACCCACGCGGCTCACGCGACGTCCGAATAATCGCAGATCAGCACCGTGAGGTCATCGTCTTGCAGACTCGCCCACTGCTGCACCGACGCGATAATTCGATCGGCCGCAGCCGTCGGGGCCAGCCCCGCAGTCTGTCCAAATGCAGCTATCAGTGACTCCTCGCCAAACATTTGTCCTGCGCTATTTCTGGCCTCGGTCAGTCCGTCGGTATAAAGCAGGAAACGATCGCCCCGCTCGATTGGAATCGACACTTCGGTGTATACGATGTCCCCTATCGCAGCCAGTAGTAATCCGTTCTCCGCCACCTCCGTGACTCTGCCGCTGCTTAAGCGCATCATCGCGGGATGTCCCGCCGCCGCATACCTAAGTTCCCTTCTTGCAGAGTCCAGGTACACATATGCAGCGGTTACATATTGGCCCTGCGTGTTTCCGCACAGCGCATGATTCATTTCCGACAATAGCTGCGCCGGGTGCGCGGCGTTGTTGCGCTGCGAGAGTGCCGCCATCTTCACCATCGACGCAATCAGTGCTGCCGGCACCCCGTGTCCCGAGACATCGGCTATCAGCAGCCCTATCCGCTTTTCATCCGCGACAAGAACATCGTATAGATCCCCCGCCACCGAATTCATCGGAACGTACCGCGCCGCAACTTTGAATGCCGTGGACTCCGGAAAAGAAGCAGGCAAGAGAGAAAGCTGGATGTTCCGTGCGAGTTCGAGTTCCTTGTTGATCTCGTTGAGTTCCTGGTCGCGCTGCAGAGTGCGATGGCCCGCTACGTAGCCCAGGCACCCGAGGAAACACGCAAAACCATAGGGCTCAATAGTGACTTGATGGAGGCTGTTGCCGATCGTATTGTCCCAAAGCGCAAGAGTCACGAAACAGAGGAGTCCCCAACGCATCACGGTGAAGTCGCGATTTACCGGACCCTGCAAATAGGTCCTCACCAGGATCCACGGCATGGCGAGAATCACCACCACGTCGTTTATAGTATGAAAAAGGCCCAGGCGCCCAAAGATCAACGACCCTGCTGTGAGACTGAGGAATATCCCCGCGAGAATCGCTGTGTAATATCTGCCCCGCCGAGGCAGCAGCCCCGCTGCCTGGAAAAACAGAATGGCCGGAACAGGCGTGAGAAAATTCACCGCCCAGTCAAATCGAGCGAACCCTTCGCTGCCACTCAGAGTGAGACTGAACAATTCGGCATTGAGCCACAATCGCAGACCATACAGGAACGCAAACACCGCCAGCCAGATCAACAAGGCATCGAACTTTCGCCGTAGCAGCGAAAAACTGGCGCAAAGGACCGCAACCGTTGTGAAGGCCGCCCCGAGAAACAGGTATGGTTCGTCCTTATGAAAAATGCGCAGTACCTGGGCAGCCGTCAATGGAGAATCGATCAGGAACATTGCAACTGGATGGTAAAGCATCGAGCCATTCACTAGGAGAAAGTCATTCCGTCTCAACCCGCCAGAAGTTGATGCCGCCCGTTCGCAGCAGCCGCGCCTTTCCCTCGAATATATGCAGGAACTCGGCAGTATCGGGCGTCCACGGCTCCTCACCCATACGGAAAAGAGCCCCGCCAATGCGATCGAGCGTGGTGCCGGACAAAACCAGCTTTCCCTTGAGCACGTATGCTTCTTCAACATCACCCCATGGGCTCTCGCTGCGGTAGCAGCCCACAAACGCATTGAAGTCGGCCGCAATAGAAAATTCCCGCGGTCCATCGTACGCCGCGTTCACATACCAGTCCGATCCGTAACTTACCTCGACCACCGGCGCCGGTTTCGTCGCATTCCCATTCCCTGGCGAGTCCCCCGGCTTGGTGCCTTCGTTTGGAACTCTGCGCCCAAACTCGAAACTGTAACGGGCGAACTCACCTTCTCCCGTAGAAATAAAACTATCGCTGCCGGCATGTTGAAGCGGAAGCGCCTTGCCGCCGTGCATCAACAGTAATCGTCTGCCTTGCACCTCGAAGACAAGCCTGCGTCCGTCTGCCGCTTTGAAACGGCCAGCAAATTCCTCCGCGTGTTCTACGTCCAGCGGATCCGCCAGTTCCGGCGCTGCAGGCAACACGTTCGCCTCACGATCGGCGCCTAACAACCGCCCCGCGTATTCGGTGACCGCGGTAGGCCTGTAGCCCTGCATCGCGTTGATCGATGCGAACGCCGCGACGCCACCATCCAGATCGACATGAATCGAAGATGCGAATGCAACCATGCCCCCGGTGTGACGCAGGATCTTGTGCCCATCCAGCGTATCGACGGCGATGCCATAGCCGTAACTCGCAGTTGGACTGAATTCCGGCGCCTTGATGTAAGGCGTAGAGAATAATATGAAGCTCTCCTCCGAAACAATCCGGCCCTTGGGGCCTTCCCCGCGCCGCAGCAACATTCGGGCATAGCGCGCCATATCGCCCGGAGTCGATGCAATGCACCCCGCCGTATCATCCATCACCAGGTTGCCTGCGGGCGCCAGTTTTCCTTGCCGCGGATACACCTGGTCGTCCCAGAAAGGCTCATACCCGGTCGCACTGCACCCCCGTATCGCGGTGCTGATCACGCCCGCGGTCTGACTCATTTCAAGCGGCGACAATATACGTTGCTGAACACATTCACGCCACGGCTTTCCGTCCAGCTTGGCCGCAAGCATACCCAGGATGTCGAAGCCGGCGTTACAGTAGTGGAAATGCTCTCCCGGCTTGAATCCCTGCACCAGCCGCGCCGCCGGATCGCTCTGAAATACACCCAGGTTGTCCGGAAGCCCCGACGTATGTGTCAAAAGGTGATGTACCGTAATCGGCCCGAACTCTGTTACGATCGGCAACCCGGGCAGGTAATCGAGCAGGGGCTTATGCAAGTCAAGCTTGCCTTCTGCGCGCAATTGCAAAATGACCAAAGCTACAAACGACTTGGTAATCGAGCCGATCTGGAACAGGTGATCCGCGCCCACAGCCACGTGCTGGTCGACGTTTGCGAACCCGTAGCCGGCCACGCGTCTCGTGCGAGCGGCATCGGTGAGACCTAGCGTCATCCCCGGCGCGTTCATCGCGCGCATGTAGTCTGCGATGTAACTATCGAGCTTGCTGTCAAGCGGGCCCGTCGCCGCTGGCATCGGCATCTCAGCCAATGCGTCTGATGTCCACAGCCATGAACCGGTCGCGGCAGCCGCTGCGACCGCGCCGCTGGCAGATAGGAAATTACGCCGGCTCAATCGTAATAGACCCATAAATTGGTCCGAGTCTACCACACGGGCGTCGCGTCACTTATAACTAAGTCGGGTATCACTTCCCACCTATTGAGCCTTACTCAACTGCCGGTAATACTCGGCAACCGAGTCCTGGTATCCCTCCGGTATAGAGTGCGGCTTCCCGCTGCGAGCCTCCACCGAAGCCGCGGCATTGCGCTCCACCTGCAGTTCCAGGCGGTCGATGGAACTAAGTACCTCGCGATGCATCTGTTCGACCATCGCCGGATTTCCAGGGAAACGCTTCGGATCAAGTCCCTGCATTTGTCGCGCCAGTTCCTCTGCCGCTTTCGCCGCCTGCGGATCGCCTTTGATCATGCGGCGCAGTTGGTTCAATTCCTGAACGCCTTGCTGATATGTGCGCTCTTCATCGGCAGGATTGCTCGATGGATCATCCGCAGTGGGACGCTGTCCAGGCTGGCCGTAGCGATTGTTCCCCGTATTCACATTGCCCCACACCGTTCCATCCCCGCCCGGTCCGCCGCCGTAGCGCACGTCGCCGCTGGCATCCCCGGATTCACTCCGTCTCAATTGACCGGCATCTCCGCCCTGTCCCTCTCGATTGTCGGATTGCGCGCCCATTCCGCTTCCCGCTTGCCGGCCGCCCCTCGCCTGCTGTTGGCCGTCCTGTTCGCCCTGGTTGTTGCCCGTTTGCAGTTTTCCCCTTTGTGCATTCCGCTCATCTCGACCGCCGCCAGCCCCTCTTCCCGCGCGCGTCATCGACTCAACCTGGTTTCGTAGCCGCTCGATCTTATCCAGCGCTGCCGTCTCATCTCCATTCGCCGCGCCGCGCTCCCCATCGCGTCCTTGGCCCATCGCGTGCTGAGCTTGCTGCAACTGGTCTCTCAGTTTTCCAAGCCCGTGCGCAATCTCGCCCTCCGTGCCGTTCGAATTCGGATTGATGCCGCGCCGCAGCCAGTCCGCGGTTCGCTGCATGTGATTATCAAGATCGGAGTTATCCATCTCCGTCAATGCGTCGCGCAGGTCCTTCGCCGCCCCTGGTTGGTTCCCAGCCATTTCACGCGCGCCGTCGCGCACATTCTTTTCCAACTTCGACAAATCATCGGATAGTTGTTGCCTCTCTTGAGCCAGTTGATTTCGCTCATGAATGCGTGCCATGGCGCCCGTCAGATCGTTGGGATTATTATTCTGCTGGCTCGCGAGGTTATTGATGCGATCAGACTGCGCCTTCTCTTCTTGCGCAATGCGGCCTGCTTCTCGCGTCAGCGAATCCAATTTTCCCGAAGCAAGCTGCTCCTGAGTTCCTGCAAGCAACCCCGCGGCCTGGCGTAATTGATCCGCCGCCTGGCGCGCCGCATCTGCACTCGGTTGCGGCCCGCTGCTCCGCTTCATCGCATCGGTAGCACGTTGAAGGCGCTGCAACGCTTGCTCTACCCGTTGATCGGTTTCACTTCCACTCTGCGGATCCTGCGGTTGCTTGCCGTTCTGCCCGCGCGCGCCGCTCTGCGCCGACGCGCCCTGTTGTTGACTTCCCTGGGACGAAGCCGATCCGCTCGCGGAACTCGCACCCTGTTGACCTTGCTGATTTTTCGCCAACTGCTCCATCTGCCGCCGCAATTCTTCGGCTTCTCGCCGCAGCATCTCCTGCTGCCAGCGCTGCTGAAAACTCTGTTGCGGATTTTGTTGGCCGGCCTGTTCCTCCTGGCGCTTCGCCAGTGCATCTAGTTTCGCGAGCGCATCTTCTACTTCCTTCGCGTGCTGCTCCGCCGGAGAAGCGCTTTGCGCTGTCTCATACTGGTTCTTCTCCGTGTCTAACTCGAGATCGAACAGGCTCGCCAGGTCGCGCCCCGCGCTGCCGCCTCCTGCGCCGCCTCCGCTTTGCCCGAACGCAACTTGGATCTGCCGGAACGTGGCCTCCGCGCGCAGCAGCGCTTGCAGCGCCTTCTGTTCCAGTGGAATCGCGTCCTTCCACTGCGTCGCTTTCAACTTGTCTGCGGAAGGCGCCATCGCTTTAGCCGCCTCCTGCATGTCTTTGTTAAAGCCGTTGAACTCTTCGGTAGCTGCGGACAGATCGCGGCTCTCGATGCGCGCTGATAATGCATTCACCTGGTCCCGCAACTTCTGCTGCGCATCCGACAGAAACTGTCCCGCGACTGCCGCATCTTTGGCCGTCGCCGTTTTATCGTTTTGCTGCTTCCACGTCGCCGCGATCAGTTCCTTCTCGCGCTTGGAAATCTCTGTCTGATTATTCTGTCCGCCGCCCGCGCCGCCTCCTCCGCCGCTTTGTTGCGACTGCGAAAATTCCCGTTCGAACGGTTCCACCTGGATGAATGAAATATCTGTGCGCGCCTCCGCGTGTCCGTCGCGCGCCGTCGCATAGACACTTACCAGGTCCCCGGGGACAAGCTTGTAATCTTCAAGGGGCAATAAGTGCGATCCTTCAGCGCTCTTCGCTCCCGCTCTGTCCAGCAGGCTCACGTCGCGTTCCGGGCCGCCATTCACCGAGTAGTGAAGATGTACATCGTTGAGTCCGAACTGCGCCGCCGCCTTCACACCGACAGTAACTTCTTCGATGGGATTGGCTCGATAATCGCCCCGCGGACGATCGATTGCGATCTCCGGCGGTTGAGCCTTGTCGGTTGCAATGAAATAGTCTTCCGAAAGGCGCACGGGCTGCCCCTCGTCAACGGCAGCCACGTGATATGCACCGTCCTTGTCCATGTGCACAACGCCTTGGTATTTATTGCCCTCGCCGCCCCCCAATGCAATCGTCTGGCCTCCCTCGAGTGTGAGTTGACCGCTCTTCAAGGGACGATCCATCTCCAACTCGATTTCGGCATCGGTTCCCTCGATCGCTCGCAGATCGCCCGAATGTTCTTCCGTCACCGGCTTCATCCCCGTCCACTTGGGATAGTGATACGTGACCCGTATCTGCTTCACAGACGGCAGATCCACAACCCGCACTGTGTAATGCGCTGAGTCAAGCGGCCCGGCTGCGACGTAATACTCCACATTCTCCGGCAGCCCTGCAAGTACAAACTGGTAAGTCGCGGCGCCTCCCGATTCGGGCTGCGCCTGCATGGATACCGGCTCCCAGCGGCTCCCACTTTGATAGTGCGCGTAGAGTTGAACTTTCGCGGGCCTCATTCCGTCAATCTGGGCGGTAATCAATTGATCGCTGTTTCGACGCACCACGACATTGCCTGGAGTTACGGAAATCGAATAGTAAGGATGCGCGTTATTGTGTGTTCCCGTCCACAAAAGCGACGCTCCATATCCCAGGTAGCCGGGACCGGCGCCAATCATCCACACCAGGACGCAGAGGCACGCCACCCCGGCTCCCCCAAGTGCGAACAGGCGATTATCCGGGACCAGGGTCTTTGGCTCAACATATTGTGTGACACCCAGCGTATCCGCAGCCAGCAATTCCAGAAATGGATCGTCCTTGCCTTCCCTGTCCTGAAAAGTCGTCAGCCGCTGCTCAAACTCCGGATTTGCGGATTCGACTCGCTGTACCGTCCGCATGCGCGTAAGCCGGGTCAATGGCAGCGCAATCCCAAACACCGCGGTCAGCGCCAGGGCGGCGAGTAGCACCGCGCGCCCCCCTGTCACTCCCTCCGCAGGAAACGCAAAGCCATTCAACACCAGCACCAGCGCCAACGTGATCACCAGGGCTGTTCCAGTGAAAATTGCCGCGCCGGTCAGCCACGCGCCCAGCCGCAGCCTTCGCTGCATGCCCGCAATATAGGAATTGAGCTCGCTCTGCTTGCTCATATTTCCTCCCTCTGCGTGCCCATGTAGCCGCTGGCGAAGGCCATCTCCGCCAACGATGCTACAAGTGCAATCAGCATAACCCACCACCAGATACTTACTGCCCGATATCTTTCCGCTTGCACCGGTGCGCTTTCTGACTGTGCCGCCCCGCCGCCCGTACTTCCGCTCCACAATTTCTGGACATCCTCATCCATCGACTGCAAATCCGACTCCCGCCGGTCGGCATTCACGCCCATCACCGTGTCCCGGCCATTCGCCAAACGAACCTGGTAAAAGCCGGCGTGCTCCAGTCGAAACGTCTGCGCCGAACGGGCCTCACCCAAAGAGAGCGGCCTCTGTCCATAAGGATCGATCACTTCCACGCTTGTCGTTTCTTTCGAATCGGCCGCTCGGAGTTGAACAAATGAGTCCACCAGCCTTGGACCATTGAGGCGCTCGCTGCCTGACAGGTACTGCGCCGAATGGTCGACGAGCGCGACAAAGACCGGATGCAGCGGCAAATCATTGGTCAGATTCTCTAGCCCTGATGTCAGTAACACAACGTGTCCCTGCCCAATCTGCTTGTCCAGCAAGAGCGGCGTTCCATCGCTCAGCCGCGCCGCTATCCGCGCGCCTCCTTGCCCCACGCCGGCCACATAGTAAACCTTCGCTTCCTCCCACCCGCCCTTGTCATTTCCGGGCTTTGCATCGAGTACTGCCGGATGCGCAAAGTCCACTTGGCCCACCGATGCCGATCCACCCTCCCGCGCATAATCATGGGCTTCGGTAACCTCGCCGCCCCACACCGGAATGTGCGCATGGCGGTGCGCATTTGTTCCCAGCGCAATCAAGACGCCGCCGCCTTTGGCGACATACTGCGCCAGCGAGTGTTCGAAGATCGAAGGCAACGCAACGCTGTCCGAAAGCACCACAAATGCAAATCGTGTCGGATCAAAATCGGCCGTCTGTTCTTCACTTACTGACTGCAGCACGTACGATGATTTCGCCGCCGCCTTCAAAGCCGATCCAAAATAAATCGCCGACCTTGTCTCTCCGCCCGCATGAACGAATAACACCCGCTCCGGATCTGAACGGCGCACCACGAAATGACTCGCATCGTCCGCCGCCAGAGCATCGCCACCTTCAACACGAATATCGCATCGATTGAAACCATATCCAACATCGAGCGGCGCAAACTCCACAGGTGCCCGGCCGTTCGCTGGCACGTTCACCTTTTTCGTGGCCTTTGTCTGACCATTCACAATGAGCGATACCGTCTTGGTGACGGCCGGCGTTCCGTATCCAGCGATGATCGCCCGAACCCGCGAACGCTGAGGATCCTTGGGATCCGATAACTCTCCCGGGGCTTCCACGCTCTCCACGGTCCAGTTCGACGGAGCCGTCCCTGGCGTAACTGCGTGTAAGTGCAGAGCTACGTTACCCCGCATAACCATATCCGCGAAATTAGCCGGCTCCGCTGTCCGTTGCATATCGCTGAAGAGATGAACATCAATAGGAGTTCGTATCGATTCCGCGATGGCGCTCATGGCGCGTCCCAGTTCGCCAAAACTCGCATGACCGTCGCTGAGTTGCACGCTCTGCAGTGCCGCCCGCAGCTGCGCTTCGTCCGGTATAGCCTGGGTAAGAACTTGCACCCGCCCGCTCAGCACCACAACCTGTCCCCTCTGCGATGGTGATTTCGTTGCCAGGGTCCCGAGCGCAGCCTGCTTTGCATCGGCAAACCTGGTTCCCGCGCGCATGCTGAACGAGTTATCCAGTACGATCACCAACACGCGATCATGGGTGTTGGCCGCGACTCGCCGCACAAACGGATTCGCGAAAGCAAGCACCACCAGCAGGAGCAGCAACGCGCGAAGCGCGAACAGAACAAGGTGCTTCAACCGATGGTGTCGCGTAGAACTCTGGATGCCGCGTTCAAAAAACATGAGTGAGCTAACCGGACGCGGGACGGTAACGTGGCGCCGCAGCAAGTGTATAAATACCGGCACACCCAACACCGCGAGACCCCCAAGAAACCATGGCGCCAGGAAACCCATCAGTTCCCCTCCTGCCGCAGTGCAAGGTATTCGCGCAATGCCGCATCCAGCGGTTGATCGGTCACAAGTAGCTCATAACTCATGCCCGCGGCTCGAGTCCGAGAGCGGAGCTGCTCAATATGCGCATCGACTTTCGCGCCATACGATGTCTTCGCGTACTCAGGCACGACTTCGATCTTCTGATCCGTTTCAAGATCGACGAGGATCGACGACGTCTTCAACACCGGTCGTATCTCCTGCGGATCAAGAATGTGAAACAGCACGACTTCGTTCCCGCGATGTCTGAGTGGTTCAATGGTGTGTACGATCTTCTCCGGGTCTTCGTAAAAATCGGAAATGACAATCGCAATGCCGCGCCGATGAAGCAGTTCCTGAAAGTGCTTAAGTGGCCTCGCAAAGTCCGTGCGCGCGCGCGGCTCAGCGCGCTCCAGTGCTGCAAACAGCCGCGGTAACTGCCCTTGCCGCGTCGATGGTCTCACCACGTCCCGTACTTCCTCATCAAACACAATAAGCCCCGCCGCATCCCGCTGGTTGTGTATCGCCAGGTAGAAAAGCGACGCGGCAATGAAGCGTGCGTAATCCATCTTCTTCGGCGGCCCGGATGTGTATTCCATCGAGTTGCTGGCATCCAGCAATATCGTCAGTTGACTGTTCGTCTCCCCCCGATAACGTTTCAAATAGCAGCGTTCCGTACGCGCAAACAAGTTCCAATCCACATGCCGCAAATCGTCCCCCGGCGTGTAAGCGCGATATTCAGCAAACTCCTGGCTGAATCCAAAATCCGGAGAGCGATGCAGCCCCGCGACGAAGCCGTCAACCACGGTCTTCGCCAGCAAGTCCAACGACGAGATACCCGCCAGCACCGCCGGATCGAGGAATCTCTGCATTACAGCTCCTTTGGCCTTGCCACCTGGGCCACTAGCCGCGTCAATATCTCATCCGTATCGATCAAATCGGATTCCGCATGAAAATTCAGCAGAACCCGATGACGCAGCACCGGCACGGCCATCGATGCGATATCGTCATAAGCAACGTGGTAACGTTTGTGTGCAAGCGCTCTCGCTTTCGCCGCCAGCACAATGAACTGCGCCGCGCGGATGCTGCCCCCATAGTTCACATACTTCTTTACAAACTCCGGCGCGTTCTCGCTCTTGGGTCTTGTCGCGCGTACAAGACTCACCACATAACGCGCCAACACTTCGGCAATCGGCACCATTCTTACTAACTGCTGAAAATCGAGTAACTCCTCCGCCGAAGTTACGGGTTCGATGTGCGCCACCCGGTTCACGGTCGTCAGGTCCACCACCTTCAATTCGTCCTCGGCGCTCAGGTAGTCCAGCCGCGCATTGAACAAGAACCTGTCCAACTGAGCCTCCGGAAGCGGATACGTACCCTCGAGTTCAATCGGGTTCTGCGTCGCCAGCACAAAGAATGGCGCGGGCAAACGATAGACATGCCCTCGCACCGTGCACGAATGTTCCTGCATCGCCTCCAATAACGCCGACTGCGTTTTTGGAGGAGTGCGGTTAATCTCATCGGCGAGCAGGATGTTTCCAAAGATTGGCCCCTCGACAAATGTCCACTTGCGATGGCCCGTCGTCACATCTTCTTCAATGATGTCGGTGCCCGTGATGTCCGACGGCATAAGGTCGGGCGTGAACTGGATGCGCCGAAACTGAAGCCCGAGCGCATCGGCGATCGTCCGTACCATCAATGTCTTCGCCGTTCCTGGCAGTCCGGTCATCAGGCAGTGGCCGCCTACAAAGAGCGCGATCAGTATTTGATCCAGCACCTCCTGCTGACCAACGATCACCTGGCGCACCTGCTTCAGGATTCCTTCGCGCACGGCGTGAAATCGCTCGATGCGCTGCTGCAGTTGCGCCGCGTCCGTATTCAATTCCGAAAGTGAAGCCATCCATTTCCTTTCTTGTTAATTGGTCTTCGATGGTTGTTGCAACTCGAGCAGCAGCTTTTGCGCCGGTCTGTATCCCGGCGCCATCTCCAGTGCGGCCAGTACGCTCTCTTGCGCCTTGTCCTTCTGCCCGCTTGCGAGGTACGCCTGCGCCAGGCTATATTCCGCGCCTGCCTTGTCTACCGGATCCGACGCAACCAATGCAGCGAATTCACGAATCGCGCCATCGTACTTCTTCTGCGCAAAACATAATTCGCCCAGCCTGCGGTGCAGTTCTTCGTCTTTGACCGGGTAGATATAGTTCACGCGCTCTAACATCTGCACAGCCTCGTCCTTATGCCCCGCGGCATCCTGCAACGTCGCAAGCCGTTTCAAAAGGACCGGCATTTGTCCGCCCTCGTGAACATAGGCCGTCAATATCGTAGCCTCGGTCTTCGCGTCTCCTTGAGACTTCGCCGCATCGGCTATCAGTTCATAGGCGTTCGCATCTCCCACATATTCCGGATACAGCGCAATGACGCCGGGACCTTGTTGCAATACCGCGTCGAACTTTTTCTGCTGTTCAGAACCGGCCAGGGCCTTCAACTTTTCGCGCCACGTATCAAAGTGCGCGGCCTCCGCTCCAAAGCGTTCATTCAACCAGGCAAAGTATTGCTTGTCGAATTCCTCCGGTGCCATCCCGAGGTCTTGCTTGATAACTTCCGGCGTCGTCTTTGTTTGTGCGTACGAGTGAACCATTTCCAGAAGCTTCGCCTCACTCCACCTGGCTTTCACAAAGTCGCAGATACTTCCCGCTTGGAAATAAGACACGATCACCTGCGAGGGATATTCCGGAAACACAAATCCACGGTCGAGTTTTGTCACGGGCAGCAATTTCTTGTCGCGGATCGCAACCAGCACCTCGGGAATCGGCTGGTTCTTCCATTCCGCGGAGTGCTCCCCTTCCTCATGCACCGCAAGCCCCTCGGTAAACCAACGCGGCACGCGGTAGTTCGTGGCCGACAAAATGAACACGTGGCTCATTTCGTGCCACAGAGTCGAACCCCAATTGAAGTCCCCTGGCTTGCGGGCAGACGGGCTGTCCATCGCAACCACCTGCCCGAACGTCACTCCCAGTGCGCCCAGCCCTGGCATGCCCATCGTACGCACCGCAAAATCTTCGTGATCCGGATACACCTCAAGCTGCACCCGCCCCGCAAGCTTCATCTGATACTTCTTCTCGTAAGTCGCAAGGATTGTGTGTAACTCAGTTTGCAAGTAAGGCAACAGGAGGCCGGATTCAGCCTTATTGAGTTTGATCGTGGTGGTCTCATCGCTGACGGTCACAAAGTTTTTATAGCTATCCAGGAGACGCAGACTATTCACGGTCGCCGCATCGCGATAGCCGTTCTCGTATGCCAACTCAAGTTCCTTGCGTGGCTCCTGATCCTGCCCCAACCGCATCAGTTCGATACCGAGCGCAGAGTGTGCCGCCCACTGGCGCGGGTCTGCCTCGATCGCTTTACGGTAATAAGTCACGGCATCCTGAAAGCGATAATGCAGCTCCAGTTGATGCGCCACGCGCGCATACGCCTCGCCATAGTTCGGATTGACAGCTTGAATCTTGGCGAACCACGCGTCCGCCGAACGGTTCGCAATCAGGTCGAGCGCCGCATGAATAGCCAGCGCATCCAGCGCATCGCGTGCCAGCGCAATGGCCTTGTCGGCCTCGGCTCCTGCGGCCTCTACATCATCGTTCGTCAGGGCCAGATCCGCGATGAGTTCATGCGGCTCGGCGTTTTTTGGATCGAGTTCTGCCGCCTTTCCTGCATATTCCGCGGCCTTACCGCTGAAAGTTCCAGCGGATACATACGCCAGTCCTAAGTAAGCACCGGCATTCGTCGGTTCTTTAGCGAGCGCTTCGCGGAACAGATCGGCAGCTTCGGCATCGTTGAAACGCGCATGCAGCAGCATGCCCCAACGCACTTTGACCGAAGCCCCGGCGTTCGCCGCTTGTGCGGCCACGCGAAATTGCTCATTCGCTTGCTGCCATTGCTCGAGTCCCCAGAAGCCCTCCGCGCGCAGGTAAGCATCGCCGCTGTGCGTCAGGGTTTCGAAGCAGCGCTGTGCTTCTGCTCGATGGCCGTGCTTGTCCAGATTCCAGCAGTCCGAGGGCGCAGCCGCTCGCGCTTGCGTCCAAGACGCAAGCAGCATTGCCGCAGCCGCCAGTGTGATTTTCACTTATCCAGCTGCTCCTGTACCTTCGCCAGTTCCAGCAGCGCCGCAGTCAGTTCCTTCTTGTAATCCACAGGGTCCATCGCCGCCTTCCTGTACTTCAACACGTCAATTTTTTGTTCCAGGTCTTCTTTCTTTGCCAGAAGGTCGCGCTTGACTGGATCGTTCGCAGCTTGCAAACTGCCGCCGAGGCGCAATACCGTGAAGCTCGACATCAATTGCCCTTGTCCGTTGCCACCTTCTCGCACCGGTTCGCCCCGGCCGATATCATCGAACACCGCATGCTCCGTAGCCAGCCGCTTCTGCGCATCGTAAAAAGCCGCTGTCTTCTTCGCCGCATACGTGAACGCCTCCATGGCACTGATCGACTCGCTCTTGTCTGTGTCCGCGGAAGGATCCTGAAGCGCCTCCACCCAATAGCGTGCAAAGACCGTCGCATTTTTCTCCGTCCCCGACTTCGTGGCTGCGATCACCGCGCGCCCCGATCGTTCCAGGGCAACAACCGATCCGCCGCTCGCGCTCGTCGTGTTCACAATCAGCTGTCGGCGCGCCGCGACTCGATCGCACATTGCTGCGATTTCCGACGAACTTACGTCCGGACCAACAAGATTGAATTTGTAATCGGAACCGTCAAACGAACCATGCCCGATCAGGACCAACACAAATTCATCCTCCGGTTTGGATTCGCGCGTAATCGTATCCAATGCTTCATGCAACCCCGCCGCCGTAGATTGGCTGCCCGTCAGCGTGTACACATGCTCTGCGTCTGCCCCAGCCTTGAGTACTTTGTCCAGATCCTTGGCGGTCGCGGTAAACCGTTGTTCATATTCGGGCTCGCCGCCTAATCCGGCGACAATCAGGTAGAACGTGGCCGCGCGCATCTGCATCACGCAGCCCAAGCCCATCGACAGCAGGAACAGAAGCTTCATACCACGCCCCACTTGCGCCGCAGCAACCACTCCGTCACCGGTAAGCCCACAAGCAGAATGAATACCGCAGGCATATCCCACAGCTCCTTTGTGCTGCGAACTGAGATGCCGGCCTCGGAGTAAGAAATATCGCGGGGCAGGTCCTTCAGCTCCGCGGGCTTCCAGTAGCGCCCTCCGGTTTGCGATGAAAGTTGCTCCAGAAACTCCCGCCTCTGTTCGGTGTGAAAGTTTTCCGCTACCCCGTCCTCCCGGGCAAACGTCACAACGTCGCGCCCCAATTCCTGGTCCTCCACATTCGCGACAATCTCTGCAAGGTACGTCCCCGGCTTTTCCGCCGTCCAAGCAACCTGATACTCACCCGGGGTTTGTTGCGATGGCGTCAGATCGAGAAGTGCATTCACGCCTTCCGGCCCCACCACGTGCGCTGTGACACGTGCATCGCCAGCCGGTCTGAATTGTCGATCGCGCACGAGCGTTGTAATTTGCACCCGTCCCTCATCCATCAAAAGCCGCTCTGGCATCGATGCCGTCACAGGTCCCGGCGAGTCCGCCGCTAGCCATCGCAAAAGTTGATGCCAGAAAAGATCGTGCGATGGATCGCCCAGCGCTTCGCTCATCTGCCATCGCCATGTCCCACCTGTCGCCATCACGGCTGCGCGGCCATGCCCATAACTTTGCGTAATCAGCAGCGGTAGCTTGCGGCGGCCCACGTTGATGCTGGCCAGCACGGTCGCTCCGGGTTTCGGCGCCCCCGCATCTTCATAATCGGCCAGGTACGTCAGCTTCTTCCATCGATCCGCGTTCTTCTGCGGGTCGTCCAGCAGGCGCGTAATCGGCGAGTCCACACCTGCCGCGGTCAACTCCACGGTCGCCGGGTTGCGATGGAAATTATTGCGTCCCGACGGGAGAAACGTCGGCAGAATTTCATTCAAACTCGATGCCGCCCAGCCTCCGTCGCTCAATGCCGAACGCCCCCCGAGAAACAAAACTCCGCCCCCCCGCCGATCGACATATTCGCGCAGCAATTCCTGCTGCAGCGGAGTGAAGTAGTCCGCATCCACCGATCCGATAATGATGCCCGCATAGCCAAATAGATCCTCTGGCCTTACTGGAAATCCATCCGCCAATTCATTCGGATTGCTGATGCCCTGTCGATAAATCTTGTTCTCGCTCGTCCTCAGCATCGAGACGATCTGCACGGTCGGATCGTCTTCTTCCGCTCGGCGGATGAATTTGAATTCCCATCGCGGCTCGCCTTCGATGTAGAGAATGCGCCGCTTTGCATCGCTCACCAGCAGCGGTCGGGTCATCGAATTGTTCGCGCGATTCTCTTCCCCCGCTAGCGGCTCCAGGGTGAACGAAACACTCTTGCCCCCCGCCGCACCTGCCGAAAAATACAACGTTTCGTTCTGGATGCGCCCATCCGGCCCCAACGTAATCGCGCGCGCCGCCAGCGCCTTCTCTCCGTCCCGCACGGTAAGCGTCGCTTTCTGTCCTGCATACCCGTGCTGTTTCAAACTCACTGCCGCGGGCACGCGCGTGTTTGCAGTGGCCTTTTCCGCAAGGCTCACATCCTCCATCTCCACATCGTGCGCCGGTGTTTCGCGCCCGAAGCCCACCGTGTGCACCGGCAGCCGCCGATTGCGCAACGCTTGCAGGGTCTCCGCGCTGAGACCCGATCCGCCCAGCCCCGCCGTGTTCTCCCCTCCATCGGTCAACAACACCACCGCCCCCACGGGCAGGTCCGACGTGTCCGCAACCAGTTGCTTCAATCCCTCATCGATGTGCGTGGCATTTCCCGACGCTGTAATTCCCTGCGTTCCTTCTACTCTCTTCAGTTCGTTATCGAGCCGGTACACGCGCGTTTGAAATCGCTTCTGCAAGCCGGCCAGCACGCCGTTATTGAGCGACGCCAGTGCCTCGGCTTCGCGCGCGTGACCCGCGCTGTCAGCAATCGCCATGCTCCGCGAGTCATCTACCACTACGGCAATAATGTTTTGTTGCGAACTCAGTTCGCCCACCGTCATTGCCGGTTGCCACAGCAGGATCAACAACAGTGCCACCATCGCCGACTGCATGCCCCACACCACCCACGCGCGCCAGCTTCGCAAGTTAGGTGCAGCTCTTCGTAGTCGCCAGCGGATAAGCAGAGCCAGGGTTCCAGTCGCCATCACAATCAAGACAGGCAGCAGCCAGGCAGGCCACGCGCTCAGCAGCACGAAGCGTCCCCTCGTAAACACCGGAATCGGATACTTGAAAAGAAACTGAAACATGCACGCCGACAGTCGTGAAGGAACTCGTATACGAACTCTGTTTGGATTCGTTGGCCCCTGAAACTTCCAAGACCTTAGTGCGTCATGCCGTACAGAATGTAGTCCAGCCCGACCCGGAACGCCATCGATGCAAACGTCTCCGGGTAATTGGGATCGTCCGCCCACTCCCACGCATCGCCCAGGTGCATGTTGTGGCAGATCGCCACCATGATGCGGCCCTTGTCGTCGCGAATCGCGCGCCATTTAGGCTGATACCCATCTTTCTCGTAGGTGCGTCCGCTCCACACGTACTGTTCGCCCGGTATCTGCATCTTGTCGTCTATGTCATAAAGCGTGTGGAAGATCTCATCGCCGCTCTGCAAGTCTTCCACCGGCCTGTCAGGCAGCACTTGCCGCATTCCGTTCTGAAAGTTCTCCCAGTCCTCGGTGCCATGGAAGTCGTCCACCATCAGGAAGCCGCCCTTCATCAGGTACTCTCGCAGCCGCTTCGCCTCCGCATCGGTGAACGACCACGTCTGCACCTGCACCGCGTAGATCCACGGATAATTGAAGATCTCATCCGAGTCCAGCGTCACTACCTGTTCCGTCGGCCGTCCGTCAATACGAGTGAGCCGGTGCATGGCGATCAGAAACTGCCGATCGGCCTTGGGATAATCGCGCGACCACGAAGGCCCTCCCCAGAATCCGCGGTGGCCGAGATTGTTGCCGCTCAGGCTCGCCATGTTCGAAGAGTACGCAAGGCGCGACCAGTAAAACTCAGCTTTCACATTGGAGGGCGAGTCATCGTTACCAAATCCAAAATCCGCAGTCCGCTGAAACGCCCACAATCCTGCGCAGCAGGCTACGGCCGCAATGCTCGGCAGGGCCAGCTGCGAGAATCTCATGAAGCACCTCCGCGGAGGGGAATGTCTGCGAGAGTACCGGTAGAACGCTTGCCCGTTAGACGGAGCGATTCGCGACTTGGTTGCAGTCTTTATACCCGTTGCCGCGCCGCTTGTCGTCACAATTTTGCGCGTGAGACCATGCAAGCAGCGAAGCCCTCCGGGAGGGTCACATTCTAAACAGGCGCGATCTCCTCAAGCTCGGCGGCATGGCCTTGGCGCATTCCTCCGCCGCTCCTCTGCTCGCTCAGCCCGAAAAGCCACCCGCCGCCGCCGATTACACCCTCCGCATCGCCCCCGTCACCGTGGAGCTCGATCGCTCCCGCATCATCTCCACCATCGGCTACAACGGCACCGCGCCCGGCCCCGTCCTGCGCATGCGCGAAGGCAAGCCCGTCACCGTCGAAGTCATCAACGACACCGACACCCCCGAGCTCGTCCACTGGCACGGCATGCTCATCCCCTCCGCCGTCGACGGCACCGAGGAAGAGGGCTCGCCCCTGGTCGCACCCCACGGACGCCAGCGCTTCCAGCTCACTCCAGGCCCCGCCGGCAGCCGCTGGTATCACTCCCACGCCATGGCTATGGACGACCTCCACAAGGGCGCATTCACCGGCCAGTTCGGTTTCGTCTACGTCGATTCCGGCAATGACCCCGGCCATTACGATCAGGAACTCTTCCTCGCCCTGCGCGACTGGGAACCCTTTTTCACCGGCACCATGGACGACGAAGACGACAATACCCACGACGGCCCCCTCCTCGAAAAGCCCGCCGCCATGAACACCGACCCCGACGGCCTTGAAGTCGGCTCCATGACCTACTCCTTCAACGACAAGTCCCTCGGCTCCGGCGATCCCATCCGCGTCCGCGAAGGCCAGCGCCTCCTTATCCACTTCCTCAACGCCAGCGCCATCGAAAACCGCCGCATCGCCCTCGCCGGCCACAAAATGAAAGTCCTCGCCCTCGACGGCAATCCCGTTCCCACCCCCCAATCGCTCGACTCCATCTTCATCGGCGCCGGCGAGCGCATCGACGTCCTCGTCGAAATGAACCAGCCCGGCGTCTGGATCCTCGGCGCCACCGAGAAATCCATCCGCGAGTCCGGCCTTGGCGTGGTAATCGAATACGCCGGCCAGCACCGCCAGCCCCAATGGATCGATCCGCCCCGCAGCCCCTGGGACTACACCCTCTTCGGCGCCCAGGCCTCCGCCTCCCCGACCCCCCAGCAAAACCTCGAAATGATCTTCGAAAAAATCCCCGGCGGCGCCGGCAAGTTCAACCTCTGGCTCGTCAACGGCAAGCCCTACCCGCACGACCGCGAATTCGTCCTCCAGCAGGGCACCCGCTACCGCCTCACCATGCGCAACCGCAGCGACGACGCCCACCCCATGCACCTCCACCGCCACCTCTGGGAATTGGCCGAGATCAACGGCAAAAAAACCGCCGGCATCCTCAAGGACACGGTCATCGTCCCCTACTACGGCCGCGCCGTCGTCGACTTCACCGCCGACCAGCCCGGCCTCTCCCTCTTCCACTGCCACATCCAGCAGCACATGGACTACGGATTCAAAGCCCTCTTCCGCTACGCCTGACCTCGGCCGTCACCGTCGCACCCGTCCCCTCATCTCTAGGGTGCGATTGGGCGATCATGTTCCCTTTAGCTCCAAGGAACGAGTAGCCCACCATCCAGGCACAAGATCCTGAGGCGTGATCGACACAAATCCGCGTGAGATATTTTTCGTTTCCCACGCGCGGCAAATTCATAGCCCCTTCTTTACTCTTCCCGCATCAACATCGTGGGATTGGCGGCAAGCGCCCTCTGCGCTGGAACCCACGCCGCGACCAGCCCCAAGACCAGCATTGTCAAAACCACAGCTGCCAGGATCATCGGATCCTTCGGCGCGGCTTGGTACACGATGTACGAAAGCACTTTCGAAGCCAGAACGCCCAGCCCCATGCCGGCTACCGATCCCACCGCCAGCACCACAAACGCTCGACCCAAGGCCGCACGCAATACCTGTTGCCGCCGCGCACCCAGCGCCATGCGAATCCCCAGTTCGCGCAGCCGCTTGCTTACGGTGTAGGAGGCCATGCCGAAGATTCCTGTCACCGCCAGCATGGCGCCGAGCATCCCCAGGACTCCCAGCGCCACTGTAGCTACCCGGGCCGCAAACAGCGCCCAGGTCATCTCCTGGTTCCACGTCCTCACCATGAATGGCAAGCCCGCATCGAGCCCGCGGATGCTGCGCTCCAGGGCGCTGGTAATTTCGGCCGGATCACGGGCGGACCGCACCAGAAGGAATGTGCCGCTAGCCTGCCGCTGCAGAAACGACAGGAACATGGCAGGCTGCTGATCCTCGGTAAGTGTTCGGTATTTCCCGTTTTCGACAACGCCCACTACCTCGGCACGCGCTCCGCCGCCTTCAAACTTGAAATGCCCGCCGATTGCCTTCTGCACCGACCCGAACACTTTGACTGCAAACTCGCGGTTCACCAATACGACGTTCGGCGCCTTCTTGTCGTCGGCGAAGGTCAGATCGCGCCCCGCCAGCAGGGTCGTGCCCGCAGCAGCGAGGTAGCCCGGCGAAATGCTGTAGTTCATCGCGTCGGCGGTTACGTTGGTCGGCCGGAAATCTGTCGTGCTGTCTGCATAAACGAACTCGTCGCCACCACCAATTCCCAGCGGAAGGTGGTCGACAAAGCCAACCGATGTTGCGCCGGGAATGCCTCTCGCCGCATCCAGCATGCGGCGCTGCATTTGGACGGCGCGGTCTTCCGTGTAGCCTCCAATTCGCATGTCGGCTTCCACCAGCATCACGGCCTGCGGCCGAAAGCCGAAGTTGCTGTGCATGGAACGTACCAGGCCACGCCATGCCACCAGCGAAGAGGTAACCAGCACCGCACAAATAGCAATCTGCACCGCAAGCAGAACGTCCCGCAGCGTGAATCGTCTCAGGCCGGCCACGCCCGCGGCGCCCGTCCGAATCACCTGCCATGGATCGGCCCGCATCACTTGCCGCACGGGCATGATGCCGAACAGCAGGCCGCTAACCACCGCCAGCAACAGCGCCACACCATAGGTCCAGGCATCCGGATTCACGGGTACGTTGATCGGAATATCGGGCATCGGCTGCCAGGCGCTCAGCACGTGCAGGATCGCCACGCCTCCCGCCATCCCCAGCGCTCCTCCCAGCAGGGAAATAAGCACGGCCTCGGTCAGCATCTGGCGGAGAATCAGTCCGCGCTTTGAGCCCAGCGCCAACCGTAATGCCGTTTCCTTCGCTCTATCCGCCGTTCGCGCCGCAAACAGGCTTCCCAGATTGGCGCACGCAGCCAGCAGAATCAAGCCTGCGAGCAGCATTAATCCAGCCATGAACGCACGGGCCGGACCGCCAAGCATGTCTCCGATCAGCCCGGGGCGAGCCAGACTGAACGTAATCCCATCATCGTCCGCGGGATAGGCTTTCGACAGCCATGCCGCCAGGATGTTGAGGTCCTGCGTGGCCTGTGCAGCGGTCACTCCCGGCTTCAGATGTCCGACCACAAAGGCGCCATGGTTGCCGCGATACTGCATTTGGTTGTAGCCGCAGATGGCGGGCTGCTGCATCATCGGTATCCACATCGCCGGCGAAAAAAACAGTTCCGTACCCCGAAACGCCGGCGGCGCCACACCGATGATCGTGAGCTGGTGTTTGTTGATCAGCACCCGACGCCCCAACACACCCGGATCGTCATGAAAATGCCCATGCCAGTATGCGTAACTCAGCACTACGTACGGAGCGCTGCCTTGCCCTTTCTCGTCGGAGGCGTGGAAAAAGCGCCCCAGGTATGGCTGAATTCCCAGCCCATCGAAGTAGTTTCCGCTGGCCATGTACGGCCACGCCGTCGTCGCATTTCCCCCTGTATCCACGCCCACCGGGCCCACGATGTCGTAGAGCACCATGTTCTCGAATGTCCGGTTCCGGTCGCGCAGATCTATATAGTCGAGATACGACTGCGACGCATAACTGAAATGTTGCACTAAATAGAGATTCCGCGCATTGGGCACATTCACCGGCCGCAGCACCACGGCGTTCATCACGCTGAACACCACCGCATTCGCCCCAATCCCCAGCGCCAGCGTCAGGATCGCTGTAATCGCAAATCCGGGCGACTTCTTCAATTGCCTTAACGCAATTCTCACTTGATTAGTCATCTTGGTTGGCCTTGAACAAAAATACGCCCCCTCCCCCCGGTTAGTTCCATGGAACTGCATTCTTTGTTTCATTTGCGATGCGTATGCTGCTTGTCGAAATCTTCATGGATCGGGAACAAAGGACCGGCTTCTCGACCGCTTTCCGGGCTTCGGCGGGGTTCGGGTGGATTACCGCCAAAGCCTAAGTTTGAAGGAGCGACCGCAGATCCCCCGCTGCGCGTCGCGCAACGTCAGGTGACAACGCGAGCGGGAGTTCGAAGCGGGAGTATCACCGCCTCCCCCCCCTTGCGACTCCCGATCCGGGGAAACGCCTTACCGAGAGGGGCGAACATCAGTCGACCCCAACCGGTCCCGGCCCCCTCCCCCAAAAACGCGTTTCCCCGAAGACGATTATCATTGTCCTGAACGGACTTGCCGGACCGCTTCGGCATTTCCGCTGTGCAGCGATGAACCTGCCCAACTCCATCACGATGAGCCGGATCGTCATGATCCCCCTCCTGCTCTGGATCCTCTCGCCGCATTTCCCGTGGCAGGGCTCCAGCGGGGAGCAGGAAATCTATGCCTCCATCCTCTTCGTGCTCGCCTCCATCACTGACGGCGTCGATGGCTATCTCGCCCGCAAACGCGGCCAGATCACCACCATGGGCATGCTCCTCGATCCCCTGGCCGACAAGATCATGGTCACCGCCGCCATCATCGCCCTCGTCGCCTACAGCCCTCAGATCGTCAAGGTCTGGATTGCCGTCGTTATCATCGGCCGCGAATTCCTCATCTCCGGCCTCCGCTCCATCGCCTCTTCCGAAGGATTCACCATCCAGGCCAGCGACCTCGGCAAGCTCAAAACCGTCACCCAGATCGTGGCCGTGGTCTCCGTCATCCTCGCCCATCACTGGTACCAGTGGCAGTTCGGCTTCCTCATCCTCCCCGTCAAGTGGACCGCCATCACCGCCATCTATTTCACCGTCATCGTCTCCACCATCTCCGCCATCGACTACTTCGTAGGCTTCTGGAAAAAAATCGACCGCGCCTCCAACGACCGCCGCACCTCCTTCGTCCTCTCCCGCCGCAAAGACACCAGCACCACCAGCGTCAACTAGCCGCTTCCCACGTTTCGCCCGCCCCTTCGTTCGAATCCGTCCCTTCCTTTCGCAGCCGCCCTGACCTTCGAACCACGGCAGCGTCGGATAATTCGTCCCTGTCGCACTCTCTCCGCACGGAGGATGGGACCGAGGGTGACGAAAATCGAAGTCACTTGACGACATGAAGTCACTTCCGTCGTCACTTGCAATGACAATTCAAGACCGAGCCCAACAAGTCCAATGCTCTCAATCGATGTCTCTGAATCCTACCAACGTCTTCGGTTTGGCCCGCTGGGTGCTTATATATAAGCAAAACAGCAACTCAAGAAGGACGACCCAATGACCTCTACCTTGGAAGGGCGCCCGGCGAATAGCGGGGTGTTCACGCGCAGTGAGGGGCGGAGAGAACCTGCTCCACACCTGAACGTGAAAATCCTGTTGCTTCATCTTGGGGATACAACCTATACGGACCAGACAGGCAAAAAAGTACTTCGAGCGATCTTCGATCACACTGCCCCTGCGCTGCCTTAGGCTTCAAAGTGCTACACAGAAAAATAAACTAGATCGACATAAATTACCCTTTATAACGTTTTACCCGGCAGGATGATTGACTCAGGGCGTCGTGCCGGTCTTATATCTGAACGGCAAAACATGAAGGCCTCCACCAGTTGATGCCCATCGGCTCAATTCCTGGAGACCTTTATGTTTAGGTGCGTGTAGACAGTGGTCTGCCGCCGCCCGATCCACCGCTCCGTTCCCTGCCACTCCGGATCGAACTGCCATGGCAGCGGATGCGTAGCGCCAACCGGAACGAATGCCCGCTCAAATGCTCATGCTGCAACTAAAGCCAGTCTACGGCTGCTCGATGCAAACCTCGTTGAAAGTTGATAATTTTCAAGCGCGCAAAATTGCCGCGGGGTCCGTCGCGCGCCTTCTCTAAATCAAACTGAATAAACTACTTATATTTACTTCGCATCCACAAGTTAATCCCGCCAGGTGCGCAATTTGCCACCATCGGCGGAAATGCGCATTTCAACGCGTTTTTGTGTGCCCCGGAAAATCGCCTGTAACTAGTTAATAGTACACAACTTAAACCCCAATTGAGCGGCTACTCCAAATCGCCCCGTGGCCAAACTCGGCAAAAATCCCTCTCCTCGTACATACTGGAAATCTTTTCTTCGATTGGGCGCAATGTTGATTGATCAGTTAACAATTTCGGAGGGCGGAAAAACGCCAGGTCCCGTGCTATTTCATTGCCGCGAAGAACGCCAGCCTCGTTCCCTTTTCCAGGCGCAGACGACGGTCGGGGCTCCCCAGCATCGTCGTCTCCCGTGGCCCCGTTCCCATCGCCAGCCAGACGTGATGCAGGCCCTGCACCTGCCCCGGTCGCAAAGCCGGAAACTTCTCCGCAGTCGCAACCTCTGAAGGCATGCCGCCCGTCAACGGTGCCATCCCTCGCTGGGCGACACCCGGCCCCAGGCCTGCCGGCAAATCGTCCATGATTTGGCTCGCACTCTTGGGATCGTTCCCCGCATACGCGGCCGCAATCAACGGGAGGGCCAGGCTCTCGCCATTGCCGCAACGCGCCGTAAACTCGATCGCGAGTTCCGTCTTCCTGCTTGCATCCGACCAAGGAACAAATGCAACCACCTTGCCATGGAGCACCGAGCCCTCTGCCACATAACAAGTACCGAATGACGACTCCCGTTTCACTACCGCCGAAACCTCATCCCCCACTTTGATTCTCGATGTATCCAGGGCCCCCGAAAGCCTTGCCCAGAGATCAAGATTCGCGGGATGCTCCTTCAAAGGAGCTTCCTGCGCGCCCAAGTGAAAATCCAAAAATGCTAAGGTGATCACAATGAAAATCAGCAGCCTGAGAAAACGCGATTGCCCATTCACGATTATTCCTCCAGGGCGCTAACTCCCCGCACCAGCATCGGCTATCGACGTTGACGAAGTTGCACGCAGTATAGCAAGGCGCCGCACATGCCCCGTCCTTGCTGCGCGATCCATTCTTCTTCTATGCGCATGCAAACATCAAAAGCCCCGGCCTTGGCCGGGGCTTTTGATAACAGCTTGCTGCTTTGATTGAGGCTTGTTAGGCCAGGACCGCAACCACTTCCGGAATGCGAACTGCGGGGGCAGGCACGGCAGTAGTTGCAACCGCCGGTGTCGTGGTTCCGCGCGTAAGCCGGTGAACGAAGTGATATGGCGGCCACGGACCCGATACCTGCATCTGGCAATCCCGCAACGTTGCACTCGTCGTTGCGAACTTGTTCTGGTAACGCTCCACGCATTTGCGATCGATCAAATGCGCAACATCGAGAACCATCTTGCCGCTTTCCGTCAGGCGGCAACTCACTTCCTCATCAAGCGGTGCGAACAGCCGATGCATCTGGAAACTGACCGCCCGTGCCCGCGTCTGGCGCTCACGCTGCCGCACGGCATTCTCTCTCAGGCTAGTCAAATATTCGCGGCCCACTCCCTCCGCCGGCAGATGCTTGGTGATCTCGCGGGCGCAACAATCGTCCACGAAAATCTTCAGGTGCATTTCGGTCTTGCCGCGCAGCTTTTCAATGTTGGAAAGAAACTGGCGCTGGTTGGAGCGGATGGATTTCCGCAGACTTTCATCGTCATTGAATACTGTGCCGAAGCGGAACGGCAATACTGTCGAATGTTGAAAGCAATCGGCGATCACTCGCGCGTGATCCATGCCCGATTTTTGATTGAAATTTTCGGTGGGGTTGTGTTCGCTGACGATGACGGCGAGGTCGCTGGCGGGATAAAGAAAAACTTGATTTCCGCTAACGCCGAGGACTGTATCCATAGGTACTGGTTTGCGGTGACGGGCCAATTCAGGAAAAGCTTGCTTTTCACCAATGCAGTAGGCATACCATGCCATGCGGGACACTCCGTGCGCGGTCGCCGGTAAGCGCCGCTCTGTGGTGGGACCTCTGTGAACTCGGGAACAACTGCATGCTGGCGTACATGTCCGGGTATCGTATTCGCCCGGTCTGACTATCCGGAATACTAGCCCCCCGAAAACACAACTGGCAATGTCTCACATCACGAAGTTTCGGAAAAGGTAACTTTTCTTCTCAAAATCGTATTTGCTTTAAATCAAACTTGTTTCATGCCATGAAAAGGTATGGCTCAAGGTATAGAAACCCCCTGTTGATCATTCCAATGTGAATAAACTAGCCCCCCCCCATGAAGAAAAGCTCCCTTGTGGGGGGCGACGCCCCCCACAAGGCTTACTCTCCGCCAACGTTGGCATCGGAACCGTGCTGTTTGACCAGCTTGTTATAGATACCGAGCAGGAGGAAGGGGGCGGCCCATTGGCCTATGAATAGCGCCTCGTGTTTCTTGCCGCTGAAGTGTAGTCCGAGGGAGACGGCCATGGAGCTGAGGGCGAGGCCGAGGAAGGCGCTGGAAGGGACCTGGGCAGTGACTTTTTCGATGGCTGCGGTGACTTGATCTTCCTGGGCTTCACCTTGTTTTACGCGATAGTCTGTCAAATGAGTTCTCCTTGATGTACGAATTCGATCCATGCCGTGAGATGCAAACGGACGGACAAAGAAGAGCCGCGCGTTGAACTTTGACAGTGGGATATAAAAGGGGAGCTCAGGATTGTGAAGGGATCAAAAGCAAAGGAAGCGGACCCCCATGGCGGCAGAGACAGAACTGGCGAGGCTGTTCCTCGAGCACTCGTGCAAGAAACTTTTCAAAGAGTGGTGGCCGCGCATGAAGTCAGCGGTCGAAGGGCTTTCAGAGGAACAGATCTGGTGGCGTCCGAACACGGAAAGCAACAGTGTGGGCAACCTGCTGCTGCACCTGAACGGCAATGTTCATCAGTGGTTGGTGGACTCGTTCAATCGGCAGGAGGACAAGCGCGAGCGTGCGGCAGAGTTCAACGCGCGCTCGGGCCGATCGGGCCAGGAGCTTATCGAGAAACTGGGCACGACTTTGGATGAGGCGGCGCGCGTGCTGGCGCGATTGACGGGAGACGATCTTCTGACGCCTTTTGAGATTCAGGGTTATCACGTGACGGGCCTGGATGCCGTGTATCAAGTGGTCGAACATTTCGGTCTGCATTACGGGCAGATCGTTTACGTGACCAAGGCCCTGCAAGGAAAAGACCTGGGGTTCTACCAGGAGTTGAAGGAGACGGGCCGGGCATCGTGAGCGGGGCGGGAGGCGATGGCTTGAACAGTGGTCCGAGCTACGCCGCGATCCGGACAGCGCGAAACGAGCCGCGTATTGACTGATTCGTAACATTCGCAGCCCAAAACAGTAACAAAAAACATCTCCGCAGACATCGAGTATTTTTTGCCGAGTCTGGCCAAGGGGCGTCGCGCCAAACGCGTTAGAAAAAAGATTCGTTTTGAGGTTCCGTTCGGGCTCGCTGACGGGAGAAGGCGGAGTTCAATCCCCCGCATGGGCGGCGCGGAATCCCGGGTCATTGGCAGGGGTGCAACCTCGGCATAGCAGTGTGCACCATACGACTACGGAGGAAGGAACGCCCTTATGAGAAAGTCCAGCATGTTTGCGTTGTTGGGGTTTGGAGCGGCGGTGGCGGGAGCAGGATGGCTCGGGTCGCGGTACAGCCCCAAGGATTGGAGAACGAAGTTGTGGTACAAGAGGCTGGACAAACCGGGATTCAATCCACCTGAATACGTGTTCCCGATCGTGTGGAGCGCGCTGTATACGCTGATTGCGTTTTCGGGCTGGCGGGTGTGGCAAGAGGAAGATTCACCTGAGCGTTCGCGGGCATTGCGGCTGTGGGCCACGCAGCTGGCGTCGAACGCCGAGTGGACGCGCCTGTTCTTTGGAGAACACAGCCCCAAGCGGGCATTGGCGGACGTGGTTTCGCTGGAGTCGATGGTTATCAGCTATATCCTGGCGGCCAAAGAGGTGGACCGGACGGCGGCGATCTGCTTCCTGCCCTATGCGGCGTGGGTGGCGTTCGCAGCGGTATTAAACGCGGAGATCGTGCGACGGAATCCGGATGCGGAGACAATGCATCCGCATGCGAAGACGGCGTAAGACAGGGATCAGGGATCAGTGCAATCGGGGATCAGAGATACGGGCCAACATTCTTTTGAGCCTCCGGGCTATACTCACTGCATTGTGCGGAGGTTCAAGTGCGCGTGCGGCTGTACGTTTTCCTCCTGGTGGCGAGTGCAGGTTTTGGCGGAACACTGAGATCGCAAGAAGCTCAACCGCAGGCACAACCGGCGCAGCGGACGATGCGCGTTCCGGATGGCGGCACGAGCGGGCGGATGGAGAGCATCTTTGTGCCTCCAAAAGCCGGGGCGCCCTTCACGCTGACGCTGGCGACGGAGTGGTCGCGACCGATGGCCAACGGCGGATCGTTCACGCTGGCCAATGAGCGGCGGATCGTGCGCGACAGCAAGGGGCGGATCTACCAGGAGCGGTGGATTTTGGTGCCGAAGGGCAGCAAGGTCAAGTCGTTCATGGACATTTTTCAGATCACCGATCCGGAGCAGCACACCTGGTATAACTGCCTGACGGCGAGCAAGGAATGCAAGATTTTCAATTACGGGCTGGAGACGACGGACAAGTTTGCGCCTGCGGTGGTTGGGTCGGGACCGCTGCCGGACGGGAACGGGGTGCGGCAAAACGATGACCTGGGAGAAAGCAGCACGGCCGGGTTGCCGACGCATGGGTATCGCGAGACGACCACGCTGAATGCCGGGGTGATGGGGAACGACCGGCCGATGGTGACGACGCGGGAGTTCTGGTATTCCGCGCAACTGGGATTCAACCTGCTGTCGATGGTGGACGATCCGCAGAACGGGAAACAGGTGTTTACGGTGAAGGACTTGTCGACTTCGGAGCCGGAACTGAGTTACTTTGAGGTTCCGGAGGGGTACAGGGTTGTGGATCACCGCAATGATAAGTGAGTGCGGGCGCTGTTTTCGCGCGTGAAAACGGATACCCGACCTTGATCTTCCAGGTCGGCGCTTGATCTTCCGAGTCGATGCTTGGACTCCCAGGTCTCAGAAGCGAGACCTGGGGCACCCGGCCCACCCGGCACCCGGCGTGAAAACGGATACCCGACCTTGATCTTCCAGGTCGGCGCTTGGTCTTCCGAGTCGATGCTTGGTCTCCCAGGTCTCAGAAGCGAGACCTGGGGCACCCGGCACCCGGCCCACCCTAGCCACAAAAACAAAGGCGTGGCGAGGGTGGGGCACCCGATCTAGTGTGGCAGGGTTGATCGCGAAAAACGTGTGGGGCTAGAGGCCGTTGGTGGTTTCCTGGGCCATGTAGTCGACGACGGCTTTGAGGTCGCCTTTGGATTCTTCAAAGACTTTGAGCTGGCGGTCGGCGCCGGTGCCGGTCTGCATGATGGTGCGGATGCCGTTGATCGCTTCGCGGCTGCCGAGTTCGTCGACGACGGGATCAATGAGGGCGAGGTACTCCTCGATGAGATCGCGCTCGGGGACTTCCTGCTGCTTTCCAAAGTCGATGAGCATGCCGTCGAGGCCGTAGCGGACAGCGCGGAATTTGTTCTCCATTAAGAGCGGCCGGGCGTACTGGCGGAAATCCTGATTGGCTTCATGAAGCTTGTAGAGATATGCGGCCGTGGCTTGTATCAGCGCGGCGATGGCCACGGTTTCTTCGGCGCGGAGAGGGATGTCGCAGGCGCGCACTTCGACGGTATCGAAGAACGGATGGGGGCGGATGTCCCACCAGATTTTTTTGCCGTTATCGATGCAGTTAGTGCGGACGAGCAAGTTGACGTAGTTTTCGTATTCGGAATAGCTGGAGAAAGCGTCGGGGATGCCGGTGCGCGGGAAGTTCTCAAAGACCTTGGCGCGATACCCTTTGTAGCCGGTGTTGAGGCCGAGCCAGAAGGGCGAGTTGGTGGCCAGGGCCATGATGTGGGGCAGGAAATAGCGCATCGAGTTCATGATGCGGATGGCGGCTTCGCGGTCTTCGATGCCGACGTGGACATGAAGGCCGAAGATGAGATTGGCGCGGGCGACGAGTTGCAGATCCTTGACCACCTGGTGATAGCGGGGATCGGGATAGATGTTTTGGGTGCGCCAGTCGGCGAAGGGATGAGTGGCACCGGCTACCAGGATGAGGTTGTTTTCTTTGGCGAGCCTTATCATTTCGCGGCGCAGTTCATAGATGTCTTCGCGGGCCTCGTCGATGTTGCGGCAGATGCGGGTGCCGACTTCGACGACGGAGGTGTGCATCTCGGCCTTGACGCGCTCTTCCAGGCGGAGCTTACCCTGGGCCAGCATTTCGGTTTCGATGTGGGAGCGGAGATCGCGAGTGACGGGGTCGATGGTCTGATATTCCTCTTCGATGCCAAGGGAGAACGATGGCCGCATGCGGGAGCTCCTGGGGACAGCTTGTGGGCAATTGTAAGGCAGCCATCAGGAGAGGAGTGAATTAGTGAAGGAGTGATCAAGGGAGCCGAGAGTGAACATCGACAAATTGGAGGGTTCCATTCTCGGAGAGTCTGTGGTGTTGTAGAAGCCATGAGATCTGTCAGTGGCCGGCTGCGATCCGGGACGCTATGGCTGGGTGCTTTTTGTGCCGTGGGATTTTTTACAGGCGTGGCTCATGCGGCGCCGCCTGATGCGTTGTTCGAGTTTCACAGCGACTTCTGGATCAATCTTCACCACTTTCTTTATCTGAATGCACTTGCGCAGAAGCCGCAGAAAGGGCCGCATGCGGTGGCTGTGAGCGAGGCGGATGCGGCTGCCTTTCATGCGATGTCGAAAGAGGAGCGTGCGGCCTGGGATGCGGCAGTCAGGTACTATGCCGATTCGATCATCCAACACGACCTACTTTTCGATCGCGATCTGGGCATGGTCAAGGATGAGCTGGAAAGCGGCGACGCATCCCCCGATCTGAGCAAGACCAAGATGCCGGCGGAGCTCAAGACCATACTGCTGCAGGCTGCGCCCATCTACCGGAAATATTTGTGGCCGCATCATGACGAACAAAACCGGCGATGGATCGCGGAGGCTCAAGTGTTGGTGCAGCGCTATGGAGAGAATCTGAAGGATGCGTTGGTAAGGATTTACGAAGTGCCGTGGCCGGATTCGCCGGTGCGCGTGGACGCTTCAGTCTATGCCAATCAGTTTGGGGCTTACACGACCGATCGGCCGACACGCCCGACCATTTCAACCTCCGACCCGGCGAACCAGGGACCGGCCGCGTTGGAAGTGGTGTTTCACGAGACCTCGCACGGCATGATGGACAGGGTGATGGACGCAGTGAATGCAGCAGAGGCCGGGGTGAATGTAAAACGGCAGGCAGGAGCCTTCCACGCCGGTACGCTGTGGCACGCGGTGCTTTTCTACACCGCGGGAGAGCTAGTAGCGGAACGGATTCCGGGTTACGTTCCCTATGCGGACAAGAATGGATTGTGGACGCGGGCGTGGCCTGGTCCCGACCGTGCGCTGATCGAAAAAGACTGGAAGCCGCATATGGGTGGGAGCGCCTCGCTCCCCGAGGCGCTCGCCCACCTTGTCAACGATCTCGCGGCGACGCCGACACACCCCTGAAGCCGAGCCAAACTTTCGCGGTTCGCGGGGCCAAGACGGAGAGCTTCAGGTTGTGACCGGGCTTGCGGACCGGGCAGCCGGTTTGGTCTTCTTCGGCGTGGATTTCCTGGCGGCGGTCTTTTTGACTGTCTCGTCAGCCGGCGCACCGTTGAGGAAGGCGGACCACCTGAGGTCGAAGAGCTGGGGGGCGGACTTGGTTTTGGCGATGGCGAGGTCGGCCACTTGGCGCACGATCCAGTCGAAGTTGTCCTGGCCGACGGAATGCAGGTCGGCGTCGGGGGCGGGGTTCATGAAGTCGATGGCGTAGGGGATGCCGTCTTCCACGGCGAATTCGACGGTGTTGAGATCGTAGCCCAGCGCCTGGCACAGCTTGAGCGCATCTTTTTCGACGCGGTCGAGAAGCTTTTTGTCGTACGCGGGCGGGTTCTCGAGATAGCGCTCGTGATGCGGATTGCGCGGCTCGTAGGGCATGATGTGGACATTCTTCTGGCCTACGACATAGCAGCGGAAGTACTCCTTGAAGTTGACCGCCTTTTGAAACATCATGTCGAGGGTGCCGGTCTGGTCGTAGGCGTTGAAGAACTCTTGGCGATTGTGAATGTGGTAGACATCGCGCCAACCGCCGCCGTGCACGGGCTTGAGGAAGCCGTGTTCGCCGATGTAGGCGAACATGCCGTCCCAATCGAGCGGAAATTCCAGGTTGCGCATGGAGCGCTCGTTGGTGCCCTCGGGGTATTTCTTGTGAGGCAGGATGACCGTGGGCGGCACAGCCACGCCCATCTTCTGGGCCAGGGTGTAGTTGAAAAACTTGTCGTCGGCCGACCACCAGAAGGGGTTATTGATGACGGCCGTGCCATTGATGGCGGCGTGCTTGAGGAAGGCACGGTAGAAGGGGATGTCATGGGAGATGCGGTCGACGATGCAGGCATAGCGCGGAGGCTTGTCCATATGAACCGCGCCGATTTCGACGAACTCGGCCTCGATGCCTTCTACGTTGCGTGCGTTGATGTGCTCGACGAGTGCGCCGGGAAAGCTATTCTCCATGCCGAACAGAACGCCGATCTTCTTCATGCCACCTTGCCTCCATTTCACGAAGCGGCGGGAGCAGTATCCGCATCGTTGTCAAAGACAGTGTACGGCAGGAGCGAAGGATTGCCGGACGACGCTGGGGAGGATCCACTAAAAAGCTCAACGGGTGTCCCCATCGCATGTAACCGGGTCAGGTCAGTTCTCGTATGAGATGAAAGCGAGGTTCCCTTATGGATTCATTTCTAGCGCCCATCGAAAAACCAAAAGGGCTGATGAAGAAGATTGTGTACGCGATGATGAGGCGGGAATTCGGCAAGGTTCCCACCCCAATCAAAGTAGTGTATTCACGCATGCCCACGGCGTTCGGGATGTTTGTGGGAAAGATCGCAAAACTGGACAAGCAGCTGGAACTGGCGCCGGAGCTGGCGATGCTGATGCGCGAGCAGGTTGCGCGCCTCAACGTGTGCACGTTCTGCATGGACATCGGGCGGTTTTTTGTGATTAAGGCATCGATGAACGAGGCCAAGTTCGACGCGCTTGGGGAGTATACAAGCAGCCCGCTCTTCAGCGAAGGGGAGCGGGCCGCCCTGGACTACGTGACGGAATTGACGCGGGACAGGAAAGTCGAAGCGGAGACGTTTCAACGAGTGAGCCGCCATTTTTCAGAGCGCGCCATTTGCGAGATTGTGTGGCTGGCGGCCAGCGAACACTTCTACAACGTGACCAACCTGGGGCTGAACATCCACTCCGACATGCTGTGCGACATGGCGCGGAAACGCTGACTCAATGGGTTGCCGAGGCGATGCGCTGGAGTTGAGCGAGGTGGTTGAGGTCGTGGCCGGCCATGGTTTCAAGGATGGTCTGGAAAGTCATGGCACCGCGTTCGGGGTGGGTGACGGTGCGGGTGGCGGCGGCGGGCAAGACTTTGCGCTTGAACTGGAGATTCCAGCCGCGCAAGGCGGAGAAGACATCGCAGGCCTGGTTGGCGGAGATGCCGGGATAGACCGCGGCCCACTTTTCCTGGTCGAAGGGTTGAATGGTGGGGCTGTCTTCGGCGACGGTCTGGCGGAGGCGGAAAGCGAAGACGAGTTCGCAATCAGCGAGGTGACAGACAATCTCGGCGGCGTTCCACTTGCCGGGTGCGGGCGGGTGTGTGGCGCGGGCGGGACCGATGGTTTCAAGAAGGCCGGCGATGGCGGCGGGGGTGGCGGCAAGGACTTCGGAAACGGGCCGGTTGTCGAGGAATTTGGCGTAGGGGTTGAGCTCGCTCATGGGAACTCCTGGGAATAGTGTACGGCGCGGATCAGGTGGCGGCTTCGACGGTGCGCTTGAGCTGGCCGCAGGCGGCGTAGATGTCGCGGCCGCGGGGCCTGCGGAGATAGACGGAGATGCCTTCGGCGGCGAGGGTGGCGCGGAAGGTTTCGATGGCGGCGGGTGGGGGCATGGAGTAGGGGATACCCGGGCCGGGATTCCATGCAATCAGGTTGACTTTGGCCGGGAGGCCGGTGCGGCGCACGAGTCGGGCGACCTGGCGCGCGTGGTCGGAGTGGTCGGTAACGCCGCCGAGCAGCACGTATTCGAAAGTGATTCGCTCGCGGGAGCGGAGCTTGACCTGGCGGAGGGCGTCGACAAGGGATTCGATGGGCCACTTGCGGTTGATGGGCATGATGCCGGCACGAATTTCGTTGTTGGGGGCGTTGAGGCTGAGGGCGAGCTTGGGGCGGACGTCGGGAGGTTCCTGGGCGAAGCGCTCGATGCCGGGAAGGATGCCCGAGGTGGATACGGTCATGCGCTGGGGGCTGAGGCCGACTTCATGGACGAGGAGGCGGACGGCGGCCATGAAGTTGTCGTAGTTGAGGAAGGGCTCGCCCATGCCCATAAACACGAGGTTGACACGGTCTTTGCCGAGTTCGACGTGGTGGCGATCGAGAACGGAAACGACCTGGCCGGCGATTTCACCAGCGGTGAGGTTGCGCTGGAGGCCAAGTTTGGCGGTGAGGCAGAACTGGCAGTTGACGGCACAGCCGACCTGGCTGGAAACGCAGATGGTGGCGCGGTTCCATGATTTTTCCCCTACGGGTGACTGTTCGCCGGCCTCGCTGCCGTCGCCGGCTTCACCTTCGTCGCCTTCGGGCATCCAGACGGTTTCAACGGAGTCGGGGAGTGCTCCGGGGGGAGCCTGGCCCTGGACAAGGTAGCGCTCGGTGCCGTCTCTGGACTGAAAGACCTGGACGATGGCGGGGCGGCCGACTTCCCTGCCCTCGGTGGCGAGGCGCTGGCGAAGGGTTTTGGGCAGCGTGGTGATTGCGTCGAGGTTGCTAGCGCGCTGATGGTAAAGGGCTTCGGCGAGCTGGCGGCCGCGAAAAGCTGGTTCGCCCAGGGCCTCCATCCAGGCAGCGAGGGCAGCGCGGTCCAGGCCAAAGAGGGGCAACCGCGAAACGCTTTGGGGCGCGGGAGCGTCTAAACGAACGAATTGGGCCGTTTTTCCGTTCACAGCTTGGGTCAGCATAGAGCATTTGCGGTATTCGTGCAGGCGGGGCCCGGCGGAGAGGGCCATTCTAAAGAAGATCGCCACCTCTTCCACGGGCGCGTTGCGGGCGCTATCCACGAATGAGTCCCTCTGGCCTACAATCGAATCGAACAGGAGACGATGACAATAGAACGCAATTTACGCCGCACTGTATTGCCGAACAGGCTGATCGTTTTGACCGAGCGCATGGACCACCTGCGCTCCGTAGCCATGGGCGTGTGGATCAAATCAGGCTCACGCGGAGAAGCGGCGGAGACGAACGGAATCTCACATTTCGTTGAACACATGGTATTTAAGGGCACTCGATCGAGATCCGCCCAGCACATTGCGCGTGAAATGGACTCCATTGGGGGAAATCTCGACGCGTTTACCGGCAAAGAGACGATCTGTTTCAACGTAAAGTCGCTGGCCGACCACGTACCGATTGCCCTGGACGTGCTGGCGGACCTGGTGCTGAACCCGGTTTTTGCTTCAAATGACATCGAGCGCGAGCGGGGCGTCATTCTGGAAGAGATCAAGATCGACGAAGACAACCCCGACGTGCTGGTGCACGAGTTGTTCACGCAGAGCTTCTGGAAAGACCATCCGCTGGGCAAGCCGATTCTGGGCACTACAACGACTGTGGCCCGTCTGGACCAGCCCAAGTTACTCGATTATCACGCGGGCCGTTTTCACGGCGGGAACATGGTGTTCTCGGCTGCCGGGAATCTGGAACACGACCAGTTTATCGAGGCGGTGACGGCGAAGTTTTCGGGGTTGGCGGGGCGGGAACCGGTCACGGAATTGCCGGCGCCTCTGTCGAGCGCGCGGATTTTGCTGCGGAACAAGAAGGCTTTGGAGCAGGTGCAGATTTGCCTGGGGGTTCCGGCGCCGCCGATTACGGATGAGAATCGATATGCCACGCTGATTCTGAACACCGTGCTGGGCGGCGGAATGAGTTCAAGGCTGTTCCAGACCATCCGCGAAGAGCGGGGCATGGCATATTCAGTGTTTTCAGACCTGAGCCCTTACCGCGATACAGGAACGTTGTGCGTGTATGCGGGGACTTCAGCGGGGAAAGCACTGGAGACGATCGACCTGATCATGACGGAGTTTCGCAAGCTGAAGGAAGAGACGCTGCCGGACGAAGAGCTGACGCGAGCCAAGGACCAGATCAAGGGAAACATCCTGATGGGGCTGGAGAGTTCGAATTCGCGCATGGCGAACCTGGCGCGGCAGGAGATTTACTTCGGGCAATTTTTTACCGCGGAAGAGATCGTGGCTCGGATCGAGGCGGTGCAGGCGGCGGAGGTGCAGGCGATGGCGCAGCGGCTGTTTGACCCGGAACGGATCGCGGTGACATTGCTGGGACGGCTGGACGGGATCAAGCTGAATCGAAGCAAGCTGGTGTGTTGAGAAGGAAAAGGGCAGTGAAAAAGTGAAGAAAGCAGGGAATGAGTGAATCAGTGATCCTTCAGCGATTCGCTTCCCCACCGATTTGCTTTCAGTCCTTCACTTTTCACTGCTTCACTCGTTGACTGCTTCACTCGTTCACTGCTGTTTGAGCGTTCGACTTCCCACGAGCGTCCATCCGTTGTAGGATTTTGTCGGGCGGCTGCGTATATCGGCAGCTCCCTGAGGGCTCGAAGACCCATGAAAAACAAGCTTTCTCTTTGTCGCTCTTCCCGAGGCGTTCGCCGCTCTGCCCCGCAGAATGGTTTCACGCTGATGGAATTGCTGATCGTGATGGCGATTATCGCCATCCTGATGCTCATTGCCATACCGACGGTCGGCAGTTTGAAGAAGAGGGCGAACGACCTGTCCGCCATCCAGTCGATCCGCGCGATCTCGCAAGCGCAGCTGCAGTACGAGTCAACCTATCCGTCGAACGGATTCGCTTGTTCCCTGACGGCACTGGGCGGCGATCCCAAGGCAGGCGCGCCTTCACCGACCCAGGCGCAGATGCTGCAGGGCGACCTGTCGACGGGTGTCAAGTCAGGCTACATTTTCGCCATCACCAACTGCACCAAGGTGAACCTGAACGGGACAGACCGCATCACGGGCTACCAGGTGACGGCGGTTCCGCAGACCGTAGGGCAGACGGGCGATCGTGGATTCTGCAGCGACCAGTTCGGCACCATCAAGGCTGACCCGGCGGGCGGGACGAGCTGCACCCAATCCATTCAATGAGTGGAGTCCGTGCGTGGAAGCGCGGCGGCTTGTTGATCGCGGCCGCCGCGCTGTCATTTCTGCCGCTTTTTGCCCAACAGACTGCAAAGTCCGCGCAATCTTCCGCTGCGGATGTGCATGCGCTGGCGCAGCGCATCGATAAGCACTACAACCAACTTCATTCGCTCAAGGCCGGCTTCACGGAGAGCTACGTGGGCCTGGGGATTCATCGCTCCGAAAGCGGCACGCTCTTGCTGTTGAAGCCAGGACGGATGCGGTGGGACTACTCTTCGCCGGCGGGGAAGCTGTTCCTGCTCGATGGCAAGTGGGCATGGTTCTACACACAAGGCGATCCGCAGGTGCAGCGGATGGAAGCCAAGCAGCTCGACGATCTGCGCTCGCCGCTACGGTTTCTGCTGGGACATACGGAGTTGGAAAAGGAGCTGGGGCATGTGGTGATGGCTCCGGCTGCAAATGGGGAGTTCACGCTGACAGGACAGCCGAAGGGGCAGGAGAAACGGATTCCGCGGCTGGCGGTGACAGCGACGGCGGCCGGGTTCATTACGGCAATCGAGATTGAAGAAGTGGACGGGGCGATTACGCGCTTCACGTTCTCGGGGGAAGAACCGAATGCGACGGTCGCGCCGACAGCCTTTCGGTTTAGCCCGCCGGCTGGAGTGCAGGTGATTGATGCGCCGCCGCCGGTGTAGCACAGGGATCAGGGATAAGGGTTCAGTAAGATCGATTACCAGAAGCGGTCCTCGGGAAAAAGGCGCCGAAGAAATGTAGCTGAGCGATTGCCATCCCGGCATTGCTTCGTCTAAGCCGACATGATCCAAGTTCGGCAGCCGAGGGCCTGATGAGCCTACATTGCAGAGGAAGGGCGCTTTGCGTTCTAGCCCTCGCGTTGCCGCCGGCCGAGGCGCTGACCCAGGATTTCGCTCCCCCGAGTAAACCCGATCCTGTCATCACCAGCCAAACATCCGTAGTACTGGTGCCAGCCTTGGTGCGCACCCGATCCGGAGCGATGGTCTACACGCTGAAGGCGGATGATTTCGTAATCACCGATGACGGCATTCCGCAGAAAGTTACGCTGGAGGAGGACACGGGCGGTGAACCCCTGGCCATGGTGGTTGTGGTCGAAATCGGGGGTGCGGGGGCTCGCCAGTTTCAGAATTTCAGCTCCATCGCTCCTCCGCTGGCGCCGATGCTGGCGTCAATTGTGGGCAATGTTCCGCACCAGCTGGCGGTCGTCACCTTCGATAGCCACATCCAGAATTTTACCGGTGACATTGACGAGGCTGCGGACGCGCTGCGTAGGTTGCGGCCGGGGTGTACGCGGCAGCATCACCTGGACAACTGCCAGTCTCCGCTGGCCGTGCATGACGTACCGTCAGGGGACAATGGCGCCGCGATTCTCGACAGCCTGGAGTATGCGGTCGACCTGCTGCGCAGCAAGCCGATCGGCTACCGGCGCGCCATTCTGCTGATCAGCGAAACCGTGGATCGCGGAAGTGAAACCACAGTCGAACAAGCGGTGCGGGACATTACGAACACGAACACTACGATTTACAGCATTGGATTCTCCACCGCGAAGTCGGAGGCCGCTCATTATGCTGCGCGGCAACTGCCCACGCAGCCGAGCGGAAGGCCAAAAGGATTGTTGAGTCTCGAGAATCATCATCCCAATCCGCAGCATGGGTGCATGGGGAAGGACCCGAATCCCGATCCGGACGGGCCGCGCAATCGATGGGAACAGGCCTATGACTGCCTGGCGCAGCTCGCGCCGCCGCTGACGTTCGCGAAGATGGCAGTCATCGCCACGGTCGATGGGCTGCAGCAAAATGTTCCTGAAACAGTGACCCACCTAACGGGTGGAGAGTATTTCAAGCTGACGAACGAAAAGAGCCTGGAAAGCGCGCTGGGGACGATCGGCAACCATCTGCCGAATCGGTATGTGCTGAGCTTTCACCCGCAGAATCCGCATCCCGGTCTGCACGCGATCGGGTTGAGTCTGCCGGACTATGAAGGACTCGAAGTAACGGCGAGGACGCGGTATTGGGCGGACGCGCCGGAGGCGGCAGTCAGCCGTTGAAGGTTCAGCGATGTAACTGAGAATCAGTCATCCCCGGAGGAGATGGACCGCAGGGGCTAAAGCCCACTGTTTTTTGGCACTTTAGGCACGACTAGAGTCGTGGCCTGACACTTCGTGCCGTTCTAGATGAGTTTTCCACGGGCTGTAAAGGCCGCTTTTTGTTCTTCGTGCTTGTGCGGAGACTAAGACCTCGGCCGGCTTGCCGCAGTTGTGCACACCCGCTCGGTTGGAAACTGGTTATTCGTAGCGCAGGGCTTCGATGGGGTCGAGATTGGCGGCGCGGATAGCGGGGATCATGCCGCTGACCAGGCCAGTAACGATAAGGATGCCGGTGGCAACGACGACCGAAGCTGGAGAGATGATGAGGCGGATGTCGGCGTCTTCGGCGTGGAGAGCCAGTTCGCTGTAGAAGGGGATGCGCCCGACTACGATCGACACGATGTAGGCGAGGGCGATTCCGGCCAGACCGCCCACGCAGGTGATCACAAGAGCCTCGGACAAAAACTGAGTGAGGATGTGCTTTCGTTGCGCGCCGAGGGCTTTCTCGACGCCGATTTCGCGGGTACGCTGCTGGACGGCGACGAGCATGATGTTCATGAGGCCGATGCCGGCGATGCCGAGCGTGAGGGCGCCGACGAGAGAAAGCAGGATCTGCAGAGCGAGGGCGAGAATGCTGAACTGGTGAAGCTCGGTCATCAGGTTGGCGACATAGATGGCATTGTGGTCGGTTGGCCGGAAGTGATGAGCCGCGCCGAGCGTCTCGCGCATATTCTGCTCGACAAGTTCGAAGTTGCCGTCGTAGTTGTACCAGATGCCGCTGAGGTACTTGGTGTCGGCGAGATCGCTCATGGTGGAGAGGGGGACGTAGACCTGGCGGTTGCGGTCGCTGTCGGCGCCTTCCTGCATCTTGGGCGCGAGCACGCCGACAACGGTGAACAACACGCCGTTGAGGCGGATGGTTTGTCCCACGGCCCACATGCCGGAGAAAAGCTTGGTTTTGGATTCGGAGCCGATGACGCAGACGTGGGCGCGCTGCTGTTCTTCTTGGCCATTGAAAAAGCGGCCCGATTCCGTATCGAGCTTCCAGATGTCCTGAAAGACGGAGCGCACGCCATTGACGGTCCAGGTGTAGGAGTGCAGGTCGTTCTGTACCGTGACATCTTTGTTCACAGTGGCGGAGATGTGATTGATGCCGGGAACGCTGGCCATGAGGCGATCGACATCTTCGTCGGTGAAGCGGACTTTGACGCCGGCCTTGTCGCCACCCGCCTGTTCGCTGGTGCGGCCGGGGAAGACGCCGATGATGTTGGTGCCCCACTGCGCAAAGATGGCTTGAATGGCGCGGCTGAAGCCGGCGCCGTAAGCGAGAAGAAGAACGACGGTGGCAATGCCCCAGGCCATGCCGATCATGGTGATGGCAGTCCGGCGGCGATTGTAGATCATGGCTTCCCAGGCCTGGCCGAGAATGTCTTTCAGCATGGTGGACTCCAAAGGGACATTAAGAGGTGAAACAGTAAAAGGGTGAACAAGTCACTCGCGGCGGAGGGCTTCGATGGGATCCATGGCGGCGGCTTTGCTGGCGGGATAAAGGCCGGCGGCGACGCCGCTGAGGATGAGTGAGCCCATGGCGAGGGCGGCAGACCAGGGCACGAGACGAGGCGGGTCCCAGCCTGGCATTTTGCCGGTGAGCAGGGCCTGCAACATGCCCATCAAGGCGGCGGAGCCGAGGATGCCGAGGGCGCCGCTGACGGCGGTGAGGAGCAGGCCTTCCCAGAAGAACTGGGCGAGGATGCTGCGGGGGGTGGCCCCCAGGGCCTTGCGCAGGCCGATCTCGGAGGTACGCTCGCTGACCGAGACGAGCATGATGTTGATGATGCCGACAGCGCCCAGTCCGAGGGTGACGATGCCCACGCCGCCGAGGAAGACATCCATGGCGGTGAAGATGGCGCCGACCATTTTCATTTCCTGGATGGTGTCCCATTCCTGATAGGCATCGGTGAGGGATGGGTCGAAGCCGTGGCGCTGGGCGATGAGGCGATGGACGGCAGCGACGGCGGCGGTGGCGTCGCCCTTCTTCTTGGGCTGATATTGGATTGAGGTCAGGGCGTCGCGGGCGATGTTTTCTCCCTTGAGGGCAAACAATTCCTGCATGGTGCTGATGGGGATGTACAGCTTCTGATCGTCGAAGTCGTTGTTGCCGCGCGCGATTTTTTCGACGGTGCCGACGACGGTGAACTCTGTGCCGTTGATGGTGATGACTTCGCCGAGCATAGGGCGGCCGGGAAAGAGGAGGGTGGCGGCCTTGGCTCCCAGGACGGCGACATGGCGGCGCTCGGTCAAATCGGAATCATCGAGGAAGCGTCCCTGAGCGAGAGGAATGTAGCGGACCACGGTGTAGTTGGGGGTGACGCCCATAACGTGGCTGGAGGTGTTGCTCCATTGGCTGACTTCGTAGAGATCGGAGCGCGATAGTTCAAGGGTGGCTGCGCGCAGTTCGGGGAGCTGCTTCACGGCTTCGTAGTCGGCCATGGTGAGCTGATAGGGACGCATCCCCGTGTGCTGGTTGGCGACAGCAGGGATGGTTCCGTTCCACATCATTACGAGATCGTTGCCGAGCTTCTCCAGGTTGCGGTGTTGGCCGGAGCGAAAACCTTCGCCGAGGCCGACAAGGACCAGCAGCGATCCCACGCCCCAGGCGATGCCGAACATGGTGAGAAAGCTGCGCAGCTTGTTGGCTGCGATGGCCCGAAAGACCTGTCCGAGAGTGTCACCGAAGCTCTGCATGGTAGTTCGACGCGCCTCCCTGAGTTCCGCCTCGTCCTGCTGAAGGTGGAGGATGAGCGCTAGGGGGTAGTACGCGGCCGGCACAAACAAGGTTCCGTGAGCATGCAAAATGGTTCATTTGGCCCATGAGCGAAACGCGGGGTGCGTGATAGAGTTGCTGATTTGGAACATAGCTGGAGGTTTTTGGCTGGGCTCGTACGCGGGGCCTTTCCGACCATTGACCCATTTCCAACGTCGGCGGCAGATCCGAAAGCTCAAGCTTAATCATTCAATGCATTTCACGTTTTCCCTGGAGAAGAACAAGGAAATGAAAACGAATTCATCGTCCCACCTGGTTTCGTGCGGTTCAATTTGTCTTGGACTTACTTACCTTATCGCCTTTGTTTTTCTGGCAGGCTTCTGCGTCGCACAGAGCCAGGAGCGGCCGCCGGCGGTGCCGTTGATTGCGCACGATCCCTATTTCAGCGTGTGGTCGGCGGCCGACAAACTAACGGACCACGCGACGACGCACTGGACCGGGACGCGGCAGCCGCTGAACGGACTGGCTCGCATTGACGGCAAGGTTTACCGATTCATGGGCACCGATCCTCGGGAGACGCCGGCCATGGAACAGGTTTCTCTCAAAGTTACGCCTACGCACACGGTTTACCAGTTTCAGGCGGAGGGAGTGGACCTGACGGTGGCGTTCTTTACTCCGGCGCTGCCCAGGGACCTGGATATCTTGTCGCGGCCGGTGACGTACCTGACGGTGAGCGCAACCGGGCAAGGGGGCCACGATGTTTCGGTGCTGCTGAATGTGAATCCGGTGATCGCGGTGAACGGCCCGGACGAGGCGGTGACGTGGGGCCGTTCGCGGGCAGGCAACCTGACGGTCCTGAATGTGGGCTCGCGGGATCAGCGGGTTCTGAACCGGCCGGGGGACAACCTGCGCATTGATTGGGGCTATTTCCACCTTGCAGTGCCGGACGAGGCGCATGCGCAGGTGAGCGCGTCGGCAGAGGCAATGAACAGCTTTGTCAACAGCGGTTCCCTGCCCGCGGCCGACGACATGGACATGCCGCGGATGCCGCGCGAGGGAGCGGCCGACCTAGCGGTTGTGCTGCCGCTGGGCAAGGTGTCGAGCACGCCGGAGAGCCGGCATGTGCTGCTGGCTTATACAGAGGACTATGCGATCGAGTACCTGGGGCGGAAGCTGCGGCCATATTGGCAGCGCAACGGGATTACGGTGCAGCAGATGCTGACGGCGGCGGAAAATGAGATGCCGACACTGGAGAAGCGGGGTACTCATTTTGACGAGGAACTGACCGCCGACATGGAGAAGATTGGCGGCAAAGCTTATGCCCAATTGACCACCCTGGCATACCGGCAGACGCTGGCCGCGCACGGGTTCGCGGCGGACTTCGACGGTACCCCGATGCTGTTTCCAAAAGAGAATTTGTCCAACGGCTGCATTTCGACGGTAGATGTGCTGTATCCGTCGGGACCGTTTTTCTTGTTCTTCAACCCGGCGCTGCTGGAGGCGCAGTTGAAGCCGGTGATGGAATATGCCGCATTGCCCCGCTGGAAGTGGCCGTTTGCGCCGCACGACCTGGGGACTTATCCGCTGGCGAACGGGCAGGTCTACGGGGGCGGGGAGAAAACGGAAGAGGACCAGATGCCGGTGGAAGAGAGCGGCAACCTGCTGATCCTGGTGGCGGCGATGGAGCGCGAGCAGGGGAACTGGGATTTTGCGCGCCAGTACTGGCCGCAGTTCTCAAAATGGGCCGAGTACCTGCGGGACAAGGGGTTGGACCCCTCGAACCAGCTTTCAACGGACGACTTCGCGGGACACCTGGCGCACAACGCAAACCTCTCGATCAAGGCGATTGACGCGCTGGCGGCATATGCGGAGATGGCCAAAGGTGTGGGAAAGACCGATGTGGCGGCGGAATATAGGCGGCTGGCCAAAGAGATGGCGGCCAAGTGGGAACAGATGGGGGAGGATGGCGACCATTACAAGCTGGCGTTTGACAAGGCCGGGACGTGGAGCCAGAAATACAACCTGGTTTGGGACCAGATTCTGGACTTGAATATCTTCCCGGCCAAGATCAGGCAGACGGAGATCGCTTTTTATCTGAAGCATGTGAACCGGTTCGGCCTGCCTCTCGACAGTCGTAAGGACTATACCAAACTGGATTGGGAGATTTGGACGGCAACTCTGGCGGACAAGCCGGAGGACTGGAAAGCTCTCGTGGATCCGATCGGAAAGTGGATCAACGAGGGGCCGACGCGGGTTCCGCTGACGGACTGGTATGACACCCAGAGCGGCAAGCAGGAGGGATTCCAGGCGCGGTCGGTCGTGGGAGGCGTGTTTATCAGGGCGCTGGCCGACAAGGCGCTGGCGGAGAAGTGGGAGAAGAGCAGTTTTTAGAACTTTGCTCTTTTGCTCTTTTGCTCTTTTGCTCTTTTGCTCTTTTAGAGGGGATGACCAACCAGCCTGGGCACGGAAAACCCATGAAATGGAGAGATAGGAGGAAAGAACGACTCCCGTTCAAACGCCCGTAACATTCGCCGTAGAGAATTTAGAGTGTCATTAAAAGCTGCAAGGGAGCGATACGTGAAAAAGACTTTAGCTGCGTTGTGTTTGTTTGCTTTGACTCTGGGTGCGGCCCAGGCGCAAAAATTGACAGGGGCAGGCGCGACCTTCCCTTACCCCATCTATTCGAAGTGGTTTGCGGAGTACAGTTCGGCCCATCCGGGCGTGGAAGTGAACTACCAATCGATTGGGTCGGGCGGCGGCATTACGCAGGTGACCAAGGGTCTGGTGGACTTTGGCGCATCGGACATGCCCATGACTGACGCGGCACTGTCCGCTTCACCGATCAAGCTGGTTCACATTCCGACCGTTCTGGGCGCGGTTGTTCCAATTTTCAACGTGCCTGGCGTGCAGGACATCAAGTTCAGCGCTGATGTTCTTTCGGACATCTACCTGGGCAAAGTGTCCAATTGGAACGACGCGCGCATCGCCAAGGACAACGCGGGGGTGAAGCTGCCCGACCAGAAGATCATTGTGGTGCACCGTTCCGATGGCAGCGGCACCAGCTACATTTTTACCGACTATCTGAGCAAGGTCAGCAAGGAATGGTCCGACGGGCCGGGCAAAGGCAGTTCGCCGAGTTGGCCGGTGGGCGTAGGCGGCAAGGGCAACGAGGGAGTAGCGGGCCTGGTACGGCAGCTTCCCGGCGCCATTGGCTACGTCGAACTGATCTATGCACTACAGAACAAGATTACCTACGGCGATGTAAAGAATGCCGCCGGTAATTTTGTGAAGGCTTCGATCGATGGCGTGACCGAATCGGCAGCCAGCGTGAAGCAAATGCCGTCGGACTATCGGGTTTCCATCACGAACGCTCCGGGCGCGAACGCATACCCGATTTCGAGCTTTACCTACATGCTGATTCCGCTGAAGTCGGCGGACCCGGCCAAGGGCAAGGTCATCAAGGACATGCTGAGCTGGATTGTGAAGTCCGGTGAAGGCGAGGTTTCGGCCCTGTCCTATGCACCGCTGCCGCAGAGCGTTGCAGAAAAGGTATTGAAGACGGTCTACTCGCTGCAGTAAGTTAGTCCGTCCGGTGTTACACAAATCCCCGGGTCGAGGATCTCGATCCGGGAATTTTTCGTCTGCACCCGGCAACGCCGCACTTCAAGGCCCGGCGCTGGCCGGCTTGGGGCGAATTGAGGCGTGCGGACAGGCCTTGACCTTCGCATTTGATTCGGCCTCATCAATATGAGGAACCAACCGGGCCTCTCGTTCGTACCGAACCTTGTAGTTTCGGGAGGATTAGACATGGACTTTTGCGCCCTGGCCCTTCACCGCCTGGCTTTCGTCTTGCTCGGAACAACTCTGAGCGCCGCTCCCGGGGCCGCGCCGGCGCAAGATTCCGGAAAAGGATTCGAACTACACACGAACAGCAATGCGACGGCGGCCGATGTGGGCTTGCCCGTTTACCCGAGATCCAAGCTCGCCAAGAGTGCCGATAACGACGCGGCAGTCGATATGGGATTCACGTTTGGCGAGACGCACTTCCGACTCGTGGCTGCTAATTACGTCAGTAGTGACTCGATTGCCCAGATTCTCGATTTTTACCGGAAGCCTCTGGCGCGTTACGGTGACGTTCTGGAGTGCGATCACGGTAAACCTGTCGGTGCGACCAAGACAGCCCGCAGCGGCCTTACGTGCGGTGACCGCAACGGGAATCAGAGTTCATCGGAGAATCACCAGCTACGCGCGGGAACGCCCGACAAATACCGAATTGTGGGCATTGACGAGCGGGAAGGTTCGGCAATTCACTTTGGGCTCGCGTACGTAGAGACACCAAAGGAAACCGGTACCAGAAAATAGGCCCATTGCTCTCTGCGTCGTGTAGCGGCTATTCGGATACATACAGGCACTGGCTCTGTCCTTGTAGTATTCCTATCGGGGAAATTACTCGCTCAAGGACGACTCCATGCGCATTCAGACTGCTTTCTGTTTTGCTCCTTTGCTACTGGTTCTCACATGCGTAGCAGGCCGCGCGCAAAATGCTGCCGGGCCCTATGACGATGTCGACCCGTTTATCGGGACGACGGGCGGGGGAAACACGTTTCCCGGTGCGACACTGCCGTTCGGCATGGTGCAGTGGAGTCCTGACACCAACACCGACGCTTGGTATTACCACGATGCCAAGCAGATTTTCGGATTCAGTCTGACGCACGTAAGCGGCGCGGGTTGTCCGTTATATGGCGACTTTGCAATTCTGCCCACGACGAGCGAATTGACGGCGAGCCCAGGGACTAATTTCTCTCCATACGCGGCGGCATTCGATCACCAGTTAGAGCAGTCGCACCCCGGCTATTACGCCGTGACGCTGAGCAACGGGATTCGGGTAGAACTTACCGCCGCAGAGCGCACCGGGATGGCGCGCTTCACCTTTCCAGAAGGCACAAATGCACGCCTGCTGGTGAATGCCGGGAGCAGCGCGAATTCCATTCCCGGCAAGGACGATAAGCCGCACGATCACGACGCATTTGGGAACCACATCGCGTTGGATTCCGATGGTAGCTTCGCAGGGTGGGTGAGCGCGGGACGCTTCTGCGGTTCCGACTCGCATTACAAACTCTACGTGGTGGGACGATTTAATAAGGCACTGGCGCGTGGTGCACGCTGGCAGGACGATGCGGTACATGCCGACCCGGGGACCGCTGAAGGCAAACACACGGGGGCGTGGCTTGATTTCGGCAAGCAGAAGGAAGTGTTGTTAAAGGTGGGGATCTCGTTTGTGAGCGAGGCGGGAGCGCGCAACAATCTGGACAAAGAGGAAACAAGCTGGGACTTCAATGGAGTGCGCACGACGGCACGATATTTGTGGACGCAGTTGCTGAGCCGGGCGGCCGTGGAGGGAGGCACACCTGAGCAGCGCACCATCTACTACACCGGCTTGTACCATTCGTTCCTGTCGCCGAACCTGTTCAGCGATTTCGATGGAAACTACATGGGATTCGACGGCAAAGTGCACTCGCTGACCCACACCAGGCAACGCGCCCAATATGCCAACTTTTCCGACTGGGATATCTACCGCAACACGGTGCAGTTGCAGGCGTTGTTCGATCCGATCGGGGCGAGCGACATGATGCAATCGCTGGTGAATGATGCGGTGGAGAGCGGGTGGTATCCCCGTTGGCCGGCGGCCAACGATGTGACTTATGTCATGGGCGGGGACTCGCCGGTGGTGGTGCTTTCGTCGTCCTACGCGTTCGGCGCGAAGGATTTCGATGTTGATACGGCGCTGAAATACATGGGGAAGGCAGGATCGCAGCCGGGCATGGGCCCGCATGACAATTCGGAGCGGCCGTTCCTGGCGGAGTACCTGAAACTGGGGTACGTTCCCAACGAGAAAGACTCGATCTCGGCCTCGCGCACGCTGGAATATGCCAGCGACGACTTCGCCATTGCGGAGTTTGCGCGCGCCACGGGACACGATGCCGAGTACAAGGCATTCCTGAACCAGGCGCAGAACTGGAAGAACTTAGTGGATCCGCAAACGCATTGGATTCGCCCGCGTAACAGCGATGGATCATGGCAGAGCGGATTTGACGCCGAGCACTCGTTGCCCAAGCGTCCCGATGCGCCGGTTTCGACGGACCAGAGAGGGTTCGAGGAAGGCAACACGTATCAGTACTCGTTCATGATTCCGTTCGATTATCCGGCGCTGATTGCGGCGATGGGCGGCGAAGCGCAGGTGGAGCCGCGTCTGGACAAATTTTTCTCGAAGCTGCGCTGCTGGGGGGAGCCGTGCTTCAACATGGAGAACGAACCGGACTTCGTGACACCCTACGCGTACGTCTTCGCGGGCATGCCGTGGAAGACGCAAGACGTGCTGACGCGCATTGAAAAGGAGACATTCAAAACCACTTCAGACGGGCTTCCCGGGAATGATGACCTGGGCGCGACGTCGGGCGTGTACGTGTGGAATGCGCTCGGATTCTATCCGGCGGTGCCGGGAGTGGGCGGGCTCGCCCTGGGCACGCCGATGTTTGACAAGGCAACCTTGCGGCTCGCCGGTGGGCGCACGGTCGTAGTCACGCGCGAGGGCAGCGGGGTGTTCGTGCAAAGTGTAAAGCTGGATGGAGCGGCGTATAGCAGTTCGTGGGTGCCGCTGGAGAAACTGCACGCCGGAACCACGGAGATTCATTTCATGATGGGTCAGGAGCCAAACAAGGAGCGCGGGAAGAGCGAGGCGGATCGGCCGCCGTCGTTCCGGTAAATGCGTATTTAGTTTTGTCGGCCCCCTTCAGCAGAACAAGCGCAACGGAATGTTCACGGCTGAATTCTAGCCTTCGGTGCGTTCGTGAATGAGCCGATCGACGAGGGGGGTTAGCAACTCGCCGGTGCGAGGCAGAACGAAAGCGGAAGCGTGCGCGTCCCAGTCGAGCTTGAAGCTGGTGGACAGCGCGGAAATCCAGATCTGGCGAACCGGCGTGTTGGGCGTGATTACAAACTTGCCCGGCGGTTCTTCGAAGAGCACGTTGAGAACTCCATTCTGCTCTTCGACTTCGAAGCCGGCATCATCCTCTTCTTCCCGCCCGATGAGGTATTTCTTCAAGGTCTCGAGAGCGCTCTCCGCGGTCCGGCGAAACTCCAATTCGTCCATCATGGCCCCAGTGTAGCAAGCCGCACGCGGGGGCGGGTTTCGGCCCGATCAAATCCGATATGCAGCCAATCCTGAATCGCGATCAATCGTTGGCGCGGGAAACTGCATCCTAGGTGATCGAAGGATAGTGGCGTGCGCTGCCGCAGCGAGGAGACAGAGGCGGATGAGTATTATCGCTGGAACCTGTCTCGCCAATTGGTTAAACATGTGTGCTCACTTTCGATGCGCAACCAAGTCTTATCAGTCATTTGATGTTCCCGTAACCATCCTCCGGCATTCTGACTCCAGGGCGTCGCAATCATTCAGCCGTGGAGGTTTGGGCTTGGGACGTTCAACTACGCGCATCGTGTGCACGGTAGCCGGCGTTCTGGCTACTTCATGGTCAGGTACTTATCTCAAGGCGGAACAAGCAGAGCCCGCCAACCAACTAGTCCGCGACGTGGTCTACAACGAGTTGCGCGATCACCAGACCCATGGCTTTTGGCGTTATTGGATCCAACAGCTCGCGAACAGAGACACCAAACTGGAAGAAGAAGTCGAGACCGCGGACGGCCCGGTAACGCGCGTGGTACGGTCGAACAACATGCCCCTCGATCCACACCGGCAGCGCGAGGAACAAGCGAAGCTTGAAAAACTGGCGAGTTCCCCGGAAGAGCTTGCCAGCCATCGCCAAGCCTACGAGGAGGATGAGAAACATATATCTCTAGTGATGGCGATGCTTCCGGACGCTTATGTTTTTGAGTATGCCGGGGAGGAGAACGGCTGCCACCACCTGCGCTATCGGCCTAACCCGTCGTACGCACCGCGCACTATCGAGGCGCGCGTACTGCATGCGATGACCGGAGACCTGTGGATCAATGCGCATTCCAAGCGCATGGCGCGGCTGGACGGACGGCTCGACGACAATGTGGATTTCGGTTTTGGGCTGTTGGGGCGCCTCGAAAAGGGCGGCTGGTTCCGCATGCAGCGCATTCAGGTAAGCACGACGGAGTGGAAGACTGAGCGGCTGGATGTCCATCTCAGCGGGCGCGCCGTTCTCTTCAAGTCGATCTGCCGCGAAACCAGCGAACTGCGCGGCGGATTCGTGTCGGTCCCTGCCGGGATCAGTCTAGCCGAAGGGATTCGCATTCTGGACCAGACCGATCCGAAGAGCCCCCCCGTCGCGACGGCATCCGTCACGCCGGTGTCCTTCAACAAGCGGCGCTAGGCAGCACTCAATTCACGTGCAATGCGCACGGCATATCGGTGGTCGGAGCTAGAGCCGAATTGAGGTTCGAGTTCGTGCTAAGTTTAATTGACACAGTATCGGCGGGCGAATCACGCCCCGCATTTTTGATCATCATTTCCGGCAAATCCACATCCAACAGATGCGCGGGCTCGTCTCACTTTCAAGGTGAGGCGTTTGCCCGAGATTGAAAGGTACGCCGACTCTCGGCTGGAGGATAGAGAAGCATGAATTGGATGGACCGGCGGGACTTTCTGAAAACAGCAACGACGGCCGCAGGCGTGGCTGCAACCAGCAATTTTTTGGGCGCGAAGGCCCCTGAGGGGGACGGCATGATTTATCGCACGCTGGGTCGTACCGGCGAACGCGTCTCCGCGATCGGCCTGGGCGGCTATCACATCGGGAAATCCACGCTTGCGGAACAGGATTCGATTCAACTGGTTCGGCAGGCCATTGACCGCGGCGTCACGTTCATGGACAACTGCTGGGATTACAACGACGGCGTGAGTGAAGTGCGCATGGGCAAAGCGCTGGGCGACGGCTATCGCAACAAGGTATTCCTGATGACCAAGATCGACGGGCGCACAAAGGCCGCGGCAGCGAAGCAGATCGATGAGTCGCTACAGCGATTGCAGACCGACCATGTGGACCTGATGCAATTTCACGAAGTCATCCGCCTGGAGGATCCCGATCGCATCTTCGCCGAGGGCGGCGCGATGGAAGCGATGATGGAAGCAAAAAAGGCAGGCAAGGTGCGGTTCATCGGTTTCACCGGCCACAAGGATCCCTATGTGCATCTGCGCATGCTCGATCATGCGCGCCAGCGCAGCTTCCACTTCGATGCAGTGCAAATGCCGCTCAACGTGATGGACGCGCATTTCCGGAGCTTTACCCGCGAAGTTCTGCCGGTGTTGACACGCGAAGGCATTGCGCCGCTGGGCATGAAGTGCTTTGGCGATCACTTCATTCTCGACAGCAACATTGTGAAGCCGGTCGAGTGCCTGCACTACTGCCTGAATTTACCCATTGCCGTGCAGATCACGGGCATCGACAATCAACAGGTACTCGACCAGGCCCTGGACGCGGTGAAGACGTATCGGCTGATGTCGTCGGTCGAGGTGGCGAGCCTGCTGGAGCGAACCAAGCCGGCCGCGATGGCCGGGAAACTGGAGCTGTATAAGACGACGAGCCACTTCGACGGCACGGCGCACAAGCCACAGGTGCTGGGATAGGGGAAGAAGCTGCGAACGAGCGGCACGAAAACGCAGCAACATCTGAGCCGACTGCATTGGATCCGCAAAAGACATCGATCAGGCAGTTCGAACTGCTGAATACGAAGCGCTTCGAAGAGCCTGCGTGGCGTGGTCGGGCTCGCGCTTGATGGCGGCAGGGTCTGGATCGCGCAGGAGAATGGCGAGTCCGCGGGCGCCGTCCATCCCGCTCTCGGCAAGCAGCGTACGAGCCAGACTGAGGAATTCGGGATGATGCTCGAAGTGCCTTGAGGCGGCCTGGATGGTGTGGACCACGTGCGACGACGCAAAGTCGTCTTGGTGAAAGCCGGAGACGCCGATGAGCAGCCCCTTCGTTAACGCGAACTGCGCCGCGAGCAGGGCATATTCATTTGTGAACGAAGAGTTGGCCGCCGGGTTCGGTGTCTGCGCGCGCATGGCTTCGCGACCGAACGGAAACTGGCAGCGGATGATGGTGTTGACCAGGTAGTTTTCGAGAATATGCGGATAGCGGTAGAAAAACGGAGCGTAGTAGCGGTCGTGCGCGGCAGTGTATTGTGCCGCCAGTGTTTCGAGAGTACTTTGCGGTCCGTTGCCGAGCCCGGTGGTGAAGGCAGAAATGCAGTCGACGAAGCGTGGGCCGATAGTGGAGCGATGGAGCAGCAGCCCCGCCATCCGCAGCACCAGATCTAACTGACTGACTCGGTCGATCGGCAGAGTCTCCATCGCCACGCGCAGATTTCCGCTCGCGAGAGTGGATGAGAAGTCGATCAGGAATTCGGGAACGCTGCGCGCCAGTTCACCGCGAGCGATTGAATCAAGGCGCCGACAGAAAATGCCGAGCAGGAAGAGACGTTGCCACAGCGGGTAAGAACAATTGCGGATGAGCGCGATAACCGACTCACGAACCGGCCAATACCAGCGGCGAAGGCGGGCGGGATCGAGAGCGCAGTCAGTGTTGAATCGATCGATGTCGTCGGGGAGGTTCGGAGCAGCAACAGGCTCGGCTCGATTGACGTCCAGTAAGGCCGGATTCAGCAATACCAGGCGCGCGGCCTCCGGACAAGAGAGGGTGAGTGATGCATCGTCTACGTCGCCAATGACGTGAACGATGCGTGGATATGTGGCGCAGGTGTGGGAGAGGAGGTCAGGTCCGCACTCCACTTGCACGCGGCAGAGACCGGATTCGGAGTAAAGCGGGCAATAATGGGATTGGTTAAGGCGGATATGGGCGAGATGGTTCGAAGCAAGGTCCAGCGGACAGACTGGATCATTGTCGGCTTCGAGCGACGTGATGCTGCGCTCGATCAATTCACGCAGCGAACCGGGCGGAAGTTGGCGATACTTTTCCCTGGTTTGGCGATCGACTGAAATAACCCAGTCTTTGCAGCACGTATCTTCGCATGCCGAGGCGATACAACTGAAGTTCTCAGCATACTGAGGACGAACCCAACTTGCCTTATGCAACCCGCTCTCCCCGCTTGGAAACACTCATTCGTGTCCCGAAAACAAAGGCGGGTGATGCAGACGCGCAGCCATGCTATCCGAGAACGAATTGGAACATTCTCAGACAGAAGGTACTGGTGAAGTAGAACGAAGAAGCTAGAAGGGCTTGTCGGTGGGGAAGGGCTCCGTTTTGAGCGACCCATCGCGCTGCTTGATCAGCATCTGGACCTTGCCCTCGGCCTCGTCGAGTTCCTTCTTGCAAGCGGCAGACAAACCCACACCCTCTTCGAAGAGCTTGAGTGAATCTTCAAGGGCCAAGTCGCCCTTTTCAAGTTGATCGACGATGACTTCAAGTTTCTTCAAGGACTCTTCGAACGAGGGCATGACTACGACTCCGTAATGACTGCCTGGGTTTGCGGCTGGGGCAGGATGCCGGCCATGACTTCGGCAGCGGCTGCATAACGGCCGGCGGGCGCACTGACCTGTACACCTTCCACCAGAGGGCGCACCGCCTCCAGCATCTCCTGCGCGATTTTGATACCTTCGCGGCGTGCCGCGTCGGGTGAATCGGCCTGGGCCATGCGCAACATGATCTCTTCCGGCATGGAGACGCGCAGGTCATTCTTCATGAACTCGGCGTTGCGGAGGCTGGTGAGGGGCCAGATGCTCGCGATGACTGGAATACGGAAGCCCTGGATGCGCTTCAAAAACTCTTCGAGCAAGCGGAGTTCGAAGACGGGCTGGGTGATGACATACTCGGCTCCGGCTTCGACCTTGTATCGGAAGCGGCGCAGCTCGTTTTCAATGTCGGGGGCGCCGGGATTGGCGGCGACACCAATGGTGAAGTTGGTGCTGGCGCCGATGGAGTTGGACCCGATATCGAGGCCATGATTCAACCGCTGTGCGAAGTTGACCAGGCCGATCGAATCGACGTCGAAAACTGCGGTAGCGTCAGGGTAGTTGCCCAGTTTGGGCGGATCGCCGGTGACGCAGAGGATGTTGTGCAGCCCAATGGAAGAGGCGCCGAGCAGATCGGTCTGAATGCTGAGGATATTGCGATCCCGGCAGGTGTATTGAAGCACCGTCTCAATGCTGGTGTGCTGCTGGATCTGGACGCACAGGCTTTGCGCACTCATACGCGCCGAAGCGCGCGGCGAGTCGGGCACGTTGACGGCGTGCACGCCAAGGCGGGCGAGCAGGCGCGCTCCCTCGATCTCATTGGAGCAGTCGATGCCGCGCGGAGGCACGATCTCAACCAGGGTGACGAAGGTGCGTTGTTCGACGAGCGACCCGATGCGCGAACGCTGCCCGAGGCGGGCGGGTGGAGTCTCGGCGGACAAGACTGCGGTCGCGCCGCCCTCGGCCACCCTTGCCTGCGCATCGATGGCGCGCATGGCAAGGCGCATGGCGCGGATGTGGTTCGGGGTGGTGCCGCAGCAGCCACCAACCATCTGCGCGCCGGCAGCGATGGCTTTGCGAGCAAAGCTGGCCATGTATTCAGGCGAACAGAGATAGATGTTGCGGCCTTCCACGGCGCGGGGCAGACCGGCATTAGGCATGGCGGCAAGAGGGAGGGTGGTAGCGGTCCGCATGGTTTCGAGCGCGGTGAGCACGGTCGAGGGGCCGGAGGAACAGTTGACGCCAACCGCATGGGCGCCCCACTCGGTCAGGAGCGCGGCCGCCTGCCGCGGCGAAGAGCCGTCGAGGCAATTGCTTTCCTCATCCACGGTCACCATGGCGAAGACGGGCAGACCGGGGGCCGCTTCCTGGGCAGCCAGAAGAGCTTCGCGCGCCTCATTCAGCGCGGGCATGGTTTCAACGATAAGCAAGTCGATGCCGGCCGCGACCAGGGCGCGAATCTGTTCAACAAACGCGGCACGCGCTTCGTCCAGACCAGTTTTGCCGAGGGGCTCCAGGCGCACGCCCAGCGGACCCACGGAGCCGGCAACCCAGGCTTCGCCGGCCTGCTTTTCTTTCAGGTGGTTGACGGCCTGGCGTGCGATGCGGACCCCTGCGGCGTTAATCTCTGCGACCTTGCCGGCAAGTCCGTGCCGGGCCAGCCGGAACCGGTTGGCTCCGAAGGTGTTGGTTTCAAGGATCTCGGCGCCGGCTTGCAAATACTCTTCATGTACAGAGAGGATGAGCCCGGGATCGGAGAGATTGAGCTCGTCATAGCAGCGGTTGATCAGGACGCCGCGCGCGTATAGCACCGTTCCCATGGCGCCGTCGGCCAGCACGGGCCGGCTGCCGAATATGTCGGTGAACGATGGCATTCTGTAGCCATCGTACCGCATTGCCTGGGGCTGGGGGGCGGCGCCCGAAGCGCGCGCAGCAGAGTACGCCGTAAGCGACGGGTTGCTTTGTTATACTTTGGGAGTCAAAAGCATTGCTGGAACCGGGATTTGACCGGGTCGCTTCGGGTTTGCCGGAGCGATGCGTCAACCGCTGTCCAGTTCGTTCACCGCGCTTGCGGGCCGCACTTGAGCCACGCTCCGCGCTTCCATCGAGGTAACGGATTTTGAAGAGAAGCAGTTTTTGGATGAGCGCCGCCGGAGCCCTCGTAATTGCCGCCGCGCTGGCGGGTTGTGGCAAAACCACCTACTTTGCAGGCCGTCAGCTTCCGCCCAGTGGACTGATCAACCGCGTTTTGATTGCGATTCAGAATCCGAGTGCCTTTGCGAAAGGATCGCTGGAAATCGTCGATGGATATTACGATATCCGGTCCAGCTACAACGGCAAGACAGCCAGTTTCTCAGTGTCCGGATACTCTGGCGCGCTTCCCGCGAGCATTCAGAATATGCCCGAAGAACAGCTAGGCGCGGTGTACGGCGCGGGCGACGGCAGCCTGACAATGATCAGCTACGCGAAGGAATCGACCTCGGGAACGCAAACGGGGCTCAACGGACTTTCTTCCAGCATATTCGTCACGCGTAACCAGGCGTATACCTTTGCAGCCAGTCAGACGGCGCATGTGCTAACGGTGCTGGACAAGACGAATGGCGGCACCTACGCACTTAGTCTTCCGGGCATCTATCGCGTGAGCGTGAATCCTGGCGGATCGGTGGCTCTGGCGTTCGTGCAGAATTCAAACTATGCGTACTACGCGCGCAAGCTGAGCGCCTCTGAGACGACGAACTTCTCCGGCGGTCCCAGCAAATGGCCCAAGGCGGCAATTGACTGCGAGCCTTTGAACGCACCCGGGTGGTGCCTGGTGCAGGCGCAAAGCCCGGACAGTGTTGACCCCCAATACGGAAGCCTGGGGTGGAGTTACGGCGCACCGCTGGTTTTTGATCGCCCGGTCAAGGCGGTTTTTTCCTCCGATGGCGGCACCGCCTACGTGTTGAATTGCGGCGTCGAGTGCGGTGGGAGCGCGTCTTCCATTTCGATTCTGCCGGTCAGCCCGATGATCTTCCTGGTGGGGCAGCAATCTGGAAAGCTCCCTGTGACTGGCACGATGGGCAACATTCCAGTTGTGGGCGGCGCTACCAATGCGCTGATTACTGGCTCGACGATGTACGTAGCGGGGCAGCAGGTGCAGACCGATGGTCTGTTCACCGGTAATCTCACGGTGGTCAACCTGGCCACCAATGCACCGGGCAGTCCGGTCTCAATCAGCGATGGTGCGCCGGGCGGAGTCAGCCGCATGCTGCTGGCGGATGACAATACCCTGTGGATCGGCACTACCAAGTGCACCAACGGCGAGCGGTACGCGAAGGGACTGCCCTACGGCTGCCTGACGATGTACAACACCTCTTCCAACACAGTGACAATGATTGAGCCATTCCTGGGAGACCTAACTGGCATAGCTGCGGTCGAGGGCCTGCACAAGGTCTATGTGGCGCAGGGCGGACAGGTTTACATCTACCACACCACGGATGGATCCGCGATCGACAATCAATACGTCACGGTGACTGGAACTGCGTACGACGTGGCGTACATGGACGGCACTACCGACGCCAACAACACCGTGTACTGAGGGGCGAAACTCTGTATGCATGACATTGCAGCCGACGGCGATGTTTTCACTACCGACGTGCTGGCGATTGCGGCCCACCGGGACGATGTGGAGCAGACATGTGGCGGGACCCTGCTGCGCATGGCAGCCCGCGCTCTGCGTACGGCCATCCTGGACCTGACCCAAGGCGAAGCCGGAACGCGCGGCACGGCTGAAGACCGCGCCCGCGAGGCCGATGAAGCGGCGCGACTTCTCGGTGTGGGCTGGCGGCGGGCGCTCGACTTACCCGACGGCGCCATTGCCAATAGTTACGAGAACCGGCTCAAAATCGTGAACGTGCTGCGCGAAGTTCGGCCGCGGGTTGTCATACTGCCTTACTGGCAGGCGCGGCACCCCGACCATGCTATCGTGGCTTCGCTGGGATATGAAGCGTGCTTCCTCTCAGGACTGGCTAAGATCGACACGGGCACGAAGCCGCATCGGCCTTTCAAGATTGTGTATGCGAGTCTGTACGCTGATGTGCGGCCTAGTTTCATTGTGGACATCACGCCTTTTATCGAGCAGCGGCAGAACGCCTTGATGGCTTACCGGTCGCAGTATGCGAACCAGGCCGCTGGCAGTTCGCTATTTGTGGCGGAAGAGGAAATCCGTGAGCGGACGTTTGCCGAAGCCCGGCATTACGGGCTGCTTGCGGGCGTGAAGTACGGCGAGCCATTTGTGCAGAAAGAAGTCGGGCTGGTGGACGATCTAACGCTGGTGCCGGTGCAATCGATTTAACCTTCGCGTTACAGTTTCCAAGATCCAGGAACTCACAAAAGGCAGCCGGGGCATCGGCCAAATAAGATAGCATCATCAGCCTTACCGCATGAAGTAATAGCCCCTTAATTGTCAGCTAGTTGCGATTGAACATCCACAGACGGACCGCATCCGCGGCAAACGCCTGCAGCTCCCTCCTCGCCTCCCAATCGAAAACGTCGCTCAGCCGCAGCCCATCCTTCTTACGCGTGCGCGAGATGTTTAGTTGGCAGGTCACGCCGGCGCCATGCCTCCACGCCCATTCGCGCTCTTGCTGAGTCACACAGAGGACTTGAATTTGACATTCATCATTGGGACCGTCATACTATGTCTGGATGTGACATACTATGACAAGCTCAACCCGAGGCGTCGATGAACTTCTCCCGTTATCTCTCCCGGTGTTCCATATGCTGCTTTCTCTCACAGAAGGGGAGCGGCATGGCTATGCGCTGAAACGCGAGATCCTGCAGCGAACAGACAAACGAATCAACCTCGGTTCGGGGGCACTCTACGGAGCCATCAACAAGATGCTGGAGCAAGGACTTATTGTGGAATCAGACGAGCGGCCCGATCCACATCTTGACGACGAACGCCGTCGTTATTACAGAATCACCCCTCTAGGCCGTCGCGTTGTTCACGCCGAAGTTGCACGGTTGCGGTCTCTCGTGGAACTGGCAGAAGTACGTCTAGGGGTTCCCGATCCCGTGTGAGGTGAACATGGTGGATGTCGCGAAACTGTACCGCAAATTGCTCAAGCTCTATCCGGCGAGTTTTCGCCAGGAATACGAAGGAGCCATGACTCGTCAGTTTCGTGACGAGCAGCGCGATGCAAAGGGATGGAAGGAAAACGTTGGGCTATGGTTGCACGCTCTTTCTGATATCGCGGTCTCGGCACCGCGGGAACTGGTTCGAGAGCTCAGTCAGGACTCGCGGTTTGCAGTGAGGGTCTACCGCAGACGGCCCTTAAGTGCCGTCATTGCCATCGGCACGCTGGCGTTAGCAGTCGGCGCAAGTACCGGGGTGTTCAGCGTTACCAGTGCGCTGCTTCTTCGAAGACTGCCGTTCGGAGATGCATCACGATTGGTTGAGCTCAGTGATTCGCCGTTTTCCGCGGGAAATGGCCGCGCCGGCTTTGCCGAGTGGCGCAGCCACAATTCTTACCTGGAGAGCGCGGCGACATTTTCCATATCCGAGATGAACTTGAACTCGGGCCGCGATGCCTTACGAGTTCGAGTCACAGAGACTTCTGCAAATCTGTTTTCATTGCTCGGAGTGCAAGCTCATCTGGGCCGTACATTTGTCCAGGAAGAAGATCGGCCAGGTAAGAACCATGTGATCGTAATCAGTCATCGTCTGTGGCAGCAAGCATATGGTGGCAATCCCTTCGTGATCGGCTCCGCGGCTCATTTGGATGGAGCAGCTCTCACCATCATCGGGGTAGCTCCGCCGCGCTTCGATTATCCAGGCAACGTCGACGTATGGTCGCCTACCGTTTTCGATTTTGAAGTAATCCCCAAACATGGGGCGTTCATCTGGCAAACCATCGGCCGTCTGAGACCCGGGATCACGATGCGTCAGGCACGTCAAGAATTCGAAACTGATGTTGCTCGCGTAAATCCGAAGAGCCTTCGACCGGATAGTTCTTCTATTCCGCAGCTAGTCGGACTGCGAGATCAACTCTCCTCGCAGATCCGTACTTCTGTTCTGATTCTTTTCTCCGTAGTTCTTCTGGTTCTGATGACAGCATTAGCCAATGTGGCGCAATTGTTGTTGTCCCGCACGGCGGAGAGGCATCAAGAATTTGCGTTGCGCTCCGCCCTGGGGGCCAGCCGATCACGGCTCCTCCAACAATTGACGGTGGAAGCGACTGCACTCACGTTGTCGGGAGCCGCTCTTGGCATGATATTCGCCTGGCTTGTCGCTCGAGCCGCTGGCACCGTAATGCCAGCGCAACTAGCTACGCAGGAATACACCTTGCTGGATTGGCATGTCCTCTGTTTTGCAATCGCGTTGGCTCTGATAACAGGCTTCACATTTGGAATTATGCCGACATGGCTGATGGGCCGCATCCAGCCTTCTACACAAATCGGGCGCATGAATTCCGTCACCAGTGAGCCGGCGACGGGCCGTTTGCGTTCGGCCCTGGTCAGCCTGCAGGTCGCATTCACGCTTACCCTCCTGGTGAGTTCTTTCACGCTTGGATCGGCCTTCCTTCGATTGGTCCATACCGATCTTGGATTCGAACCGGCCAACGCTGTCACGCTGAAGGTTTCTCTTGAGGGCTCGAGGTACCAAACGGGAAGCGCCAAGTGGCAATACTATTCCGCGGTCAAAGAGCGCCTGCAGTCAATACCAGGCGTGAATGCGGTTGGCGCAGTAAACTATCTACCCCTCTCGAACAATGTGCTTATGGCTGGCGCGATACAGGTGGAGTCTGGTCCAAAGGTTCCAGGAGTTGTGCTGAACGGGTCGATGCCGGGTTACTTCAGGGCCGTGGGCAGCGGACTCATTGCCGGAAGAGATTTCGGATTGGACCTCACCAAGTCGCCAGAACCCCCTGTGATCGTGAACGAAGCCTTCGCGCGCGGATCGGGCTTCGGTCCGAACATAATCGGGCGGAGAATCATCGCACCGTGGACACCCCGACCATACCTGGTGGCGGGCGTTGTCACTACTGCGCGCATGGCCGGGCCGGAATACGAGGGAGGGCCTCAAGCCTATTGGCCTGTCGAGGAAGAGCCTCCTTCAGCCTTGACGTTTGTGGCCAGCGTGAGCGGTGATCCACGACATTACCTGGCGCAGTGTCGGGATGCCGTCATCGGCCTGGATCGAAATGTGCCCGTTTATGAAGCGAAGACACTCGATCAAAGTTTGAACGAAACGATGGAACGCCCAAGGTTCTATACGACTTCTGTCTTATTCCTGGCGGCCCTGGCTTTCGTGATTGCCGTGGCGGGCGTGTACAGCACATCCTCGCGCGCGATCACCCAGCGGGAGCACGAGTTAGGCGTGCGCATAGCACTGGGAGCATCGGTTCAGCAGATCCGAACGCTGATCTTGCGCGAAGGCACTGTTCCGGTCGCTTTCGGCATCCTAGCCGGGGTTGCTGGGGCTGCTGGATGTGGAGTTTTTCTTCAACATCTTTTTGTGGGCATCCATATATCGGGTGTGATGGCTTTCGTCGTTCCCTCCCTGTTTCTGCTCCTCATTGCTATCGGCACCGCATGGGCGGCTACCACGCGAGTTCTGGTGATCGATCCCATCGAGGCTATACGCGCGGAGCATTAGCGGGAAGACATACCGAGATGCTTCCTGGAAGCATCGGTCAGGAGGAAGTCATGAAGCTTCTACGTTCCATAACTCGCCGGGGATTTAACGTTGGAACTGCCGGATGGTTCACAGTTCTGAAACCCAACACGTGGTTTCCGGCTTCGCGCCTGCCGGGACACTTCCGCTATCGCAACAGCCAGTCTGCTGAGACGACTGCTGTGAATCGTGCTGACAGCCGCGAACCGACGAAGTCACCGCAGATTATGATACCGACCTCAAAAGATCGGCGGTTAATGCGCCCGGCGTTGATCGTTCTGACGGCGATGATGGTCACATCCGGTCTGTTGTGGTGGATAATGCACCCTTAGAGTTAGGGGTTTGCATCCTTCCACGCTGAAATGCAGCGTATTGTGATCCGGACTCGATCATCAATCTCATGGCAAATCATTCAGGTGGGTTTCTGGATGGCAAGCTGAACCGACTCTCCGTCCAGGCAACAGGATTGCTCCCGAAAAGTGCAGTATCGTTGGGGGCTCGCGAGGGATCGGGAATTTTGGGGTGAAAGTGATTGGCAATCTCGGCTTGCATCATTGCGTGACCGTGACTGTTTGACCAGCGGCGACGGGAACATCGACCGAGACGACCGGCGTACCCAGCGATATCGTGCCGTGGTTTGCTTGCACCTTCCTGCCACTCACCATCAGATACAGCGCCGAGCCGTCGAAGCTGGCGCGCCAGGTGAAAGTTGGTCCGGACACATTCGTGATTGAACTGCTCTGGTTGCGCACGTGGCGCACATTGATCACATTCCGCCGGACCGGAAGTTTGTTGAGTTCTGCCTCCGGAGTGTGTATGGAGAGCCGCGGCAACGTCTGGACGACGACCTTCCGGGCCAAAATCTGATCCGTTCCATGGCTCTCTGCGGGAACCACGTTCACGCCCATCATTCCGGTAACAATTGACCCGATAATGGCATACGAAACCTCCGGGTATTCGCGGCGCTCTCGATCGGGCCGAGAGAGATCAACGATTTGCGAATACGCCTCTTCGGGAGCATTCAGGTGAAATAGAATTTCGGGGCGGTAACTCTGCTCCTCAATCCCTGGGGCCGGTTCCCTTGTCTGCCTTCTCATCTCTTCCAGAGCCAGCTTTCGATGCTCCGGATTGGTCACCGCCCGGAAGTAGAGGATGAATGCATCGCCTGTCCCGGCGCCCTCGCCATTCTGCCGAAGCGCGCTGTAGAAATGATGCGCTGAAGAATTCCACGCCGCGGTTTCGAGAATGTGAGCGAGACCGTTGGCCTGAGCGTCGAAGGCTGGCGCCAATCCGGCCGAGCCGCGCATGCGCAGCAACTCCCCATAGAGACGGAGCGCACGATATTCGGCAGCCAGAAGATCCACGCCGAGGTTGAAGTCTTTGCGGTCTTCGGAATAGCCCGGGATGCCCCGCGCTTCGACAAACTTCCCGGATGCCACATGCCGGTTCATGATCCGCGGTCTAGAAACCACGTTGCCGGGCTCCAGCTGCCACCTGCGGATATAGTCGGTCACGGTGTGACGATAGAAGTTGAGAAACACCGGGTCGGTGGTATAGACAGAGTCTCCGGTCCAGGCGGACATCCGCAGCGCGGCATTCATCACGTCGAAGTTCGCGGGCAGGTTGTACCAGAAGTCATCGTCACTAACGTAGTCGGCAGTCGAGGGCATTCCTTCGCGGTGGATCTCCCAATAGCTGGCCCAATCTCTCGCTGCGGAGAGGGCTTGCGCAAAACGCGTGAGCATATTCTTGTTCTGGGCCGAGAGTCCCAGGGCTTCGGCGCCCATGACCTGGTGGGAGACATCTCGCATGCAAAAGGCGTTCCGGCCGGGCAGAGCAGCTTCGTACCAGTCCTTTATCGGATCTTGGCCCGACGAAACGTAGTGGAGCGCCTGCTGCTTGGCCCAATCAAAGGCCTGTTGCAATTGCGGGTCGGACGTGAAGAGTTGGAGAGGCGAAACCACGGTTGCGCTCTGCGAATGTCCTATTGCACAGAACAGGAATGCTGGCAGAATTATTCGGAGCAGGCATTGCTGAATGCAGGCCGAGAAATCAGGGCGGGCCAATCGAGCCGCGGGAAGGACGACGACGCTCACTCGAAAACCCAGATAAAAGCGCGACGGCTTTTGCATGGACCCTCTCCGATCTCCGTGAGTTCCAGTGGGGTCTGCGGATCAACGCGGAGACCTGATTCCCGGTACGGTGGGATGGAACCCTTTGAGTCCTCTTCACATTATTGAAGTCGCGCGCAGGACGCTAGTTTCACGGGGATAACCCCGCAAGTCCAATGAATCGCCGGGGTTGTTAACGTGCTGACGTAACGTTACACGCTCCTGTCATGTACAGCGTCCAAGGCTCGGCAACCAAGGCCGAACCCTGTTCAGCGCAATGTCGGCTTTGTTATACTGCGGACCGCGGCGGAAACAAACGACTTGGCACATCCCCACACTTTTGCGGGCGCAGAGCCGGAAATGCCGGATCGCGAGCAGCGTGAAGAACAGGTTCGCCGGATTGTCCGGTCTGCCACATTCCGAAATGCTTCGACGCTCCAACAGCTGCTGACATACCTCACGTCCAAATCCGTTGCAGGCACAGGGGAGACGCCAAAAGAGTATACGATCGGGCTGGAGGCGCTTGGGCGTAAGGAAGATTTCGATCCGAAGATTGATCCGATCGTCCGGGTTCAGAGCCATCGCCTCAGGACCAAACTGAGAGAATACTATGCTGTCGAGGGAAGTCAAGATCCCATCCTGATTCAGATCCCGAAAGGCCATTATCTTCCTACGTTTGAGCCTTTGCCAGCAGGCAGGCCGATTCTGCCGGACCTCCCGGATCTTCCGGATACAGGCGTCGCAATCCCCGTTCCCGACGAAACAATCAAACCCGGGGCTGAGAAAGACCCACGAGTCGGCTCTGCGGCGTATGGCACACGGTGGTCCACTTCAACGCGGCTCGTTGCAGTTGCAATTTGCCTCTTGCTCGTGTTCCTGGGTTTCTGGATTGGCAGGCTGTCTTCGAGAATCGATTCGGGCGGCGAGGAAAAGCCCACCTGGAGACAGGGCGCAGCGGACAAAGACGTGGTCCAGAGCTTCTGGGCGCGCTTTCTAAACGATGACCATTCTCCAGTCATCGCATATCCGGACGCGGTCTTTCTACTTGACGATTCAAACGATCTGTTTCGATACCGCCGGGGCGCCAGTGACGGTCGCGGTGGGATGGTCGAACCGCATCTTGCGCGCCAGTTTGCATCCAATCCGCAATTGGTGGAGAAGGCCGGGCAACTGTATTACGACAATGGGTACACGGGGACTGGCGAACTGGAGGCGGTCGCGATGTTATCCGGCCTACTCGGCCGAATGGGCATCAAGCCCGTCATCAAGTCTTCGCGAGATTTGACTCCCGACGATCTGAATCAGCACAACGTCATACTCCTGGGATCGCCTTTTCAAAACGTCGCGGTGGCACAACTGCTGACTTCAGGCGACTTTGTATTTCAGAACCCGGATCAGCGCCATGAACAATGGCGCGCACAGATCGTTAATGCCCATCCGAAACCAGGCGAATCGGGCGCGTACGGAACAGAGAGGGATCCCGATACGCGCGTGCTGGCATCGGACTACAGTCTTATCACGATTGCGCAGGGGGTGGTGCCGGGGCGCTATATTGCCGATCTAGGGGGCCTGGATACGAAGGGAACCCAGGGAGCGACGATGTTCGCCACCTCCAGCTTCGGCGTTGAGCAACTCATCCGTGCGCTCGGTGCCAACAATGCGTTCCCCACTAGCGGGCCACCCATATTTCAAGCTCTGGTTCGCATACAGCTTGCCAAGGGCTATCAGGTCCTCGGCGCGGAACTGACTTCTCTTCATCCCATGCCAGAAGCCAATACGCAGCGCCCCAAAGCCGGCGCGGCTGCTGGGCGCCATTAGCTCGCCTTCGATTGCGTCATTTATGAATTCTGCTTAGCTGATGTTGGGTACCCGGCCCGACACGTCTCTGTGCAGCTACGAGCCACATGAGCCTAGACCTCCTACCATTCCCAAGTCGGTAAGTACCGGTGCGCACCCGCTTGCCGCCATGAAGGGTCGACGTCCGTAACAATGGCTGTAACCCCATTGAAACGTTCTTTAGAAGCTACGAAATACCCCCGTGTCAGAAGTCCGTATCCTCCGGTAACTAGTCGGCGGTTCCAACCTTTGGATAGGGTTGCGGACGTTGTGAGTCGGAGACTTTCCCACTCCGTTCCAGGGCAGGCCGGGCACGCCGGGGCACTGCCGCTGCATATGAGCCCGAAGACAAGGCCAGCAGCAACCGCTGAAAGAAACATGACGCCAGGAGGCTTCAATGGCACTTTCTGTATTCAGAGTTCATCCGGCCGCCCGAATGGGCGGAGAGGCTCCCACGCTGCTTCGAATGGGATTAGTCGCTCTGCTGCTGATCTGCGGAGGAATCCTCACCGTCGCCCAGGGGGTCAGTGGCCGCATCGTCGGAGTGCTCACTGACTCCAGCGGCGCAGTCATATCCAACGCCAACGTCATCATCACCAACCAGGACACAGGCATCAACACCCGGGTGGTATCTAACGCCAACGGCGAATACAGGGCAGATACCCTGCCGCCAGGCAACTACCAGGTCCAGGTCGAAGCATCGGGTCTGCAATCCGTGGTGTCCAAGGGCAACGCGGTTACCGTCGACAACTCAACGGTGGTCAATCTCACCCTGAGTGTCGGCGCTACCAGCGAAACGGTCACGGTCTCGGCCGCAAATATCCTCGTCGATACCACCAGTTCGTCTCTGGGCGAAGTCCTGGGCGAAAGCGAAGTCAGCAGCCTGCCCTTGAACGGCCGCGTCTTCTCTCAACTGGTGCAGACGGTCCCGGGATCGGTTGCTGCCGGGTTCGGCAGCGCTCCTGAAGCGGCAGCGGGCGCCGGTTCGTCTGGATCGATCACAGCCAGCGTGAATGGAATGCCATGGGGAGGAACGACTTACACCCTGGATGGCGTTAACAACATGGAACTGTTGAACGCATTCATCAACGTGACTCCGCCACTCGACTCCATACAAGAAATCAAGGTCTCCACCAACAACGCGGACATCACGGTGGGTACTTATGGGGGATCACAGGTAAATGCGTTTATCAAATCAGGGACGAACTCCCTGCACGGATCAGCCTATGAATTCTTCCGCAACGACTCGCTGAATGCATATCAATGGCGCGCCAGCCAGAAAGCGCCCTACCGCGCCAACCAGTTCGGCGGTTCGCTTGGCGGTCCTATCATTCGCAACCGGGCCTTCTTCTTTGTCGACTATCAGGCCCTGCTGCTGCGGAATGGCATCAGCTACATTCTGACCGTGCCGACCGACCTGATGAAGCAGGGTACGTTTTTGAAATCTCAGTTCCCGGAACCGATCTACGATCCAACCAACAAGGCGCCGTTCCCCACCGTCTCCACCCCTCAGGGCGACGCCTGGCAGATTCCTACCGGGCGCTTCGATCCCGTCTCCGCAAACATGGTGAACGGCGCCACCATCTGGCCCACAGCCACTGACCAGAGCAGCACCAGCAACAACTACCACGCCAATACGGTCGAGCCCGACAACAATCACCAGTTCGATATCAAGGGCGACTACCAGATCTCCAACAACGATCGCGTCTTTGTCCGCGAATCTTACCAGCGGCGCGACCTGTCGGCGCCTTCGCCGGGAACGCGTTTCATTCAGATCGGGGATGTCAATGCGCAGACCCGCGACAACAATAGCGCGATCGGTTACAACCACACTTTTTCACCAAGCATGATCAACGAATTGCGCCTGGGCTTCAACCGCTTCTATACGAAAGATTTTGGCAACGATCTTGGTACCAACGAGAACACCGCCCTGGGCATTCCGAATGGCAATGACGCAGCGTTCGGAGCTACCGGCATCGGCAACTTCAGCATTGGCAATATAGCAGCGACGGGCTCGCAGGGATGGACGAATTCCCACCGGATCAGCAACTCGTTCGAGATTACTGACAACCTGACCAGGATTTGGGGATCGCATACCTTCACTTTCGGCGAAGACTACCGCCTGCTACAAGCCTCGCTCACCAACTCGGACGCCAACAAGAACGGCGACTTCACTTACATCTCCGACTACACCAGCAGTTGCACCATGCAGCCCAACTGCGAAAACCCATTGGGCGGAACTCAATTTGCCAGTTTTCTGCTGGGACTTCCGTCCAACTATGATCGCGGTTTTGTCGCTACCGATCCGGCGACGCGTGCCAACCTGCTGGGCGTTTATGTGCAGGACCAATACCGCGTGACTCGCAGCCTGACGCTCAACCTCGCCCTGCGCTGGGATCTGATCACCCCCGCCATCGACAAGAACAATCGCCAATCAAATTTCGATTTGACCGGCGGGGTACTTGACTTTGCCAAGGATGGTAATCGCGGTCCCAACGTCGACACATATTTCGGCGGCTACTCACCGCGCGTTGGCTTTGCTTACACGCCGCTTGGTGCAAAAACCACCTTCAGCGGAGCCTTCGGCGTCACGCACTTTCCGGGCAACTTCGGCGCCATGGGTGGCTTCCTGGAGCGGAACTTCCCGTTCTTCGAGGTCTTCACCAGTCCCGCGCAGCTGCGCAATATTCCGCTCACTCCACTCAGCGCTGCCGGGCTGCCGCAATATGTGCCAGTATCTCTGTCGGCCCCGATTCAACCGCCGGTTGGAGTGTCGGTCGAGCTGATGTCGCGCAAGATGCAGCCGGACGTCGCGTACGCCTGGAACTTCGGCCTTCAACAGAAGGTTACCAGCACCATGTCGTTCAGCATGACGTATGTGGGCACACGCGGCTTGCACCTGTTCCGCCGCTACAATCTAAACACCCCGCCTCCTGGGGATACACCGTTCAACTCGCGTCTGCCTTACCAGTACTTCAATCAAGATGGCGACCAGTACGCGACCAACATCGGATACGCCGCAGCCAACGGATCTTCCATCTACCACGCACTGCAGACCGAGTTGAAGCTGAACTTCTCACACGGGTTGGCGGGCCGGGTGAACTACACCTGGTCGAAGGAAATCGACGACATGAACATGTGGTGGCCGCTCGACGACCGGTACAACCGCGGCGAAGGCACGAACCAGGCTCCGAACATCCCGCAGAACTTCATCGCCAGTCTGGTGTACAGCTTGCCGTTCGGCCATGGCCAGCGGTGGCTGAACAACGCGCCGCGCCCGGCAGAATGGGTGCTCGGCGGATGGCAGGCGAGCACCATCACCAAATTGCAGTCGGGCAGCCCGCTCACGTTCAACGCGGCATACGATAACCTCGGAAGCGGCGTTACCAACCGTGCAAATGTGACGTGCTCCCAGGTACGAACGCTCGGCTCGATATCCAAGTGGTTCGACACCAGTTGCTTCACTACGCCCGCGGCGCTCCAGCTTGGAAACTCGGGTTCCGGAAAAGTGCATGGCCCCGGTTACTACAACTCGGATTTCTCTCTGTCCAAGTCGGAACCCATTCACGACAACATGCGGGTGAGCGTACAGATCGATGCCTTTAACCTCAGCAACACGCCTCACTATTCCAACCCGGATACTAACCTGGCAGATTCCAACTTTGGCCAGATTGGCGGTACGAATGGCATCCCCAGGGAACTCCAACTGGGAATTCATTTCACCTTCTGACAAGCCGGCGCTGTCCGGCAGCCGTGCACCGCATCGGACCGGAGAGCGCGTCGGCACATATCTGTGAACGTTGATTTGCATGTTCTCAATGGAACATTACCCGAGGGTAGATACAAGATGGTTGACAGGAGGCGTTTTATTGCCGGAGCGGCATCGGCGGCCCTTTTGAGCTGTGCTGATCAAATGAAAGCCCGTTCCGATTCCTCACCAACGACTGAACTGAACCTCGTTCCCTCCGCACCCTGCGAGGCTCCTAACTATTGGTGCACATGGGCCGTTCAGAATTACATGTTTGGTCATGATCTTCCCCGGCTCGACGCGGCGATTCTCGAAGGCGAGTCAGGCAGCAAACTGGCGCACAACGCCATGAGCGAAGCGGCCTTGTTCGGGAAAGGCGGTTGGGCGCAGGAATTTTTTCCGAAGGTCCGTCAGGACCTCTACCTCTTACTCGATGACGGCTGGGAAAGCGGAGGAACCGCGACGTTCGAACTCGAAGCAAGCCGGTTTCCTTCCTTTCGGGGAGACGCCGCCGAACGCCTTTCTCAATTGAATCGCGAATTACGAAAGGCGAATTGGCGGGGAGCGGCGCTGTGGTGTCGCAACACCCCTGGCGGAGGCGAGGATTCCCGCCTGGAGGAATTGACCCACGCTGCTGACATTCGTTATTGGAAGATCGACATCGGCGACCCCGACTTCAACCTTATCGGTGTGCGCGACCAGAAGAAGATCCCACTCACCTTGGAGCACGTTCACCCTGAGCCCCCTGTGAATGGGAACTGGCGTGCGGACGGCAGATTTGGCACTCAGCTTTGGGGCTCGCGCCGCATGCAGATTCTCGCCCACACCGACGTATATCGCACCTATGACGTGACGTCGATCCTCTCTCTGCCCACCACACTCGATCGATTGGCAGAAATGCTCAAGGGGGCGCAGGGGCATTTAGAAGCACGTGGGCTTCTCAACGTAGAGGATGAAGTCTATGTCGCGGCGGTTATGGGCTGCACCATGGGTGTTCTCCGTCATTCCCTCTGCGGCTTGCGGCCGCAGCCCGATGCGGATCTGTTTTTGAATGGCACCCGCCAACCCAAGAAGAGAATGGACGAAGTGGTTCGGGCCGTGCGTTGGCAGCGCATAGCTCCGCCAGTTCCTGCGGGACGCGGTCAGATCCGGGTAAGCAACGACGTTCTCACCGATAGCTGGATCTTTGAGCGCGGCCAGACCTGGCAGAATGATCTGGTGGGACAGCACGTCTATCAGAGTGCACCGGCTTGCCTTTCCCGCAACATCGAATTACCCCAAGTGCGGGCAAACGCCGAGCGCCCTTTCGTCTTCGCAATGAGGTTTGACAATGGCGCGGTCGCTGTCGGAAGTCAGGAACGCACAAGGCCTGACCGTGGTTGGTTTATGCCGAAATGCGAAGTCACACTGGACGTTGACGATGCGAAAGGACCCTTCGGCATATTTGGGGATTTTGAAAGTCTAACGTTTAATTTCAGCCACCAAATAGGTAAAACGCGTGTCATGGCCCAGGACCTTGCAGGAGACCAGGCGTCGGATATCACGCAGGATGTACGGATTCGAGCACGCAGCCTCCAACTGCCCGGAGAGATTATCCATCGCATAGGTCTTCAGTCCGCGACACCGCACGATTTCTCGTCGCCCGGACTTGTTCTCGCGTTCATATAAGTGTGCGTGATGAAGCCGTTTCTTCCGGATGCTCGATCATGCCAGGCAACCGGGAGGAACGCGATCAGATGGAAATAACGTCTGGAAGAATGACATGTACCAGCCAGCGGCGTTCTGATTGCGGCCCTCGCATCAGGTGGCTTTGAGGTAGCGGCGTCGACGGCGAGCAGATTGGCAGAGACAGGGCGGACCGAGGGAGACACGAGCGGCGCGGGTTGAAATATCAACCTGATCGAGTGGCTTCCCAGAGACACTGACTCAGTTTTCGCAGCCCATGCCGCTGGCGCACATGCCGCCACCACCGCAGCATGGACCGCCCATCGAGCACGCCGATGGCGCTTCAGCGAGACTGGAGGCATGGCTGCTTCCCTTGGAAATGGCGCCGGCGCCGCCGCTGATCAACCGATGTACGGTTCCGCCGCAGGCAATGCAAGCTTCTACCGGCTTATCGGACATCTTCTGCCGTTGCTCGAAGTGGACGCTACAGGCATCGCATTGATATTCATACGCCGGCATCGGTTTTCTCCTGATCGCTGGGGATTTTCTCATTATACGAAAACGCGCCGTTTGCCAAACGCAACGAGGCGACCCATCCTCCCACAAGGAATGGACCGCCTCGATTGCATTCCGGGATGCGTGCCGCCGGAAACTGGTTAAAGCGTACGTTTGAACAAAGGCGTGGCGATCAACAATGTGCCGATGCCGAATACAAACAGGAAGAGCAAATCATTCTGGATGGAAACGAAGCCGCCGTCCTTCAGCAGAATGGATTTAAACCCGTGAATGGCGTAGGTGAACGGATTAACGACCGACATGGCACGCAGCCACGAAGTAAACTGCGCGATGGGCGAAATTGCGCCTGATGGGAAAAACAGCAACGTATTCAAAACACCAAACATGGCGCGCGGAACGAGCGGATCATCGACGCGCACCATCATGAGGAACATCATGCCGTTGAAAGCAATGGATGTCCCCAGGATGAGGAGGAACAGGTTGAAAAGTGCCTCGGGATGGAAGATGACGCCCAGACCTGCCATCAGTGAACCGATGATGGTGAGCGATATACCTGAGAGCACCGCCTTGATGGCGCCGGCGATGTTGAGGCCCATAACCAGTTCCAGTTTGCTGATGGGGGTGACAAGGTAGCCCTCATGCACGCCGCGCGCCTTGTCGTCGATGTAGAGCATGCCGCCGCCGATCATGACGGAAATGTACATCGCTAGGGCGATGGAGCCAGAGAGCAGGTACTTCATGTACTCGACATAGGGATAGATCTCGACAATGTTAAGAGCGATGTCTTTGACTACGCGATCGGAAATGACCGGCTGGTTGAGTGCGTCGACGAGGGATTGCATCTCTGTGACGATGGCGCCACTCATGATCTGGTCGCTGTTGTCGATGACGAGGCCGAGACGGGGCGCGTCTTTGGAATAGACGCGGCGGCTGAACTGGGGAGGGATGATGACTGCCGCATCGACTTTGCCGGTGCGCACGTCTTCGCGAGCGCGATACTCGTCGTTGTAGGGGATGGTGGTGAAGGTCGCGATATTGACGGCAACGGCATCGAAAGCCTCGTGCACCTTGACTGCCTGGGGCCCGCGATCTTCATCCACTACAGCGACGCGCGCACCCTGGACGTGGCCTCCGAGGGCATGACCGAGGATAATGAGTTGCACGATGGGCAACATCATGGACATGATCATGAGCACTGGGGACCGGAAGAACTTGCGCATCTCGCGCTCGACAATGGCAAGGAATCGATTCAAGGCTGTACTCCCGGCCGTGGCGGCATCTGGAACACGGACTTGACCTGCTCATCGCGAAGCTGGCGGCCCGTGTAGTGAACGAAGACATCGTCGAGCGATGTGTTCTGCACGCTGAGCGAGGTGAGTTCCTCATTCAGGGAGGAAGCCATCTCGACTAACTGGGTCGTGGTCCGCGAACCGTTGGCAGTGAGGACACGGTAGACGCCTGCCGATTGCGATTGGACTTCAGTGACGTCGGGAAGAGCCTCGAGCCGCGCCTTCCATTGATCGTCTTCGCGGTTGAATTGCACTTCGACAACGTTGGAACCGGGCACGCTCTGCTTGAGTTGAACTGGGGTGCCGAGGGCGACGAGTTTGCCATGATCGACGATGGCGATGCGGTCGCAGAGGCGGTCGGCTTCTTCCATGTAGTGCGTAGTCAGAAGCATGGTGAGCTTACGTGTCTTCTTGAGGTTATTGAGCATTTCCCAGACGGCGATGCGCGATACAGGATCGAGGCCGGTGGTGGGTTCATCAAGGAAGAAGATGCGGGGATCGTGGACCAGCCCGCGAGCAATTTCAAGACGGCGCCGCATACCGCCGGAAAGAGTCTTGGTCTGCGCCTTGCGCCATTTAGTGAGGTCGACGGCTTCGAGCACGTCGGCAATGTTTTTTTCGCGCTGCCCTCTGGGCACGCTGTAGAGCTTGGCGTAGATGCTGAGGTTCTCTTCCACGGTGAGGTCCTGATCGCTGGTGAGGGCCTGGGGGATGACCCCGATCATGTTGCGGACCGCGTTGGCTTCTTTGCTGACGTCGTGCCCGGCCACCAGCGCGCGGCCCGCGGTAACGGGGATGAGGGTGGTCATCATGCGGATGAGCGTGCTCTTCCCTGCCCCGTTGGGTCCGAGGAGCCCGAAAATCTCCCCATCGGCAACTTCGAAACTGACACCTTTGACGGCTTCGAAATCGCCGTAGCGCTTGACGATGTTCTCGACGGCGATGGCCGGGGTGGGCTTAGCCGCGAAACCCGAAGCGCCCTCTAGCGGTTTGTCCGGATTTTGGACCGCGGACTTCATTGCTTCACCAGCTTGGCTTTGGGGATATAGACATCGGCGGTCATGCCTGGTACAAAGCGTTCGCCGGGGTTGTCAATTAGCAGTTTCAGACGGACGGTCTTGATGTCGCGCTTGCGGCCGCCGTTGATGTCACGCTGGGTTGCGAAGTCGGCTTCGGCAGATTTGGCGATGACTTTGCCCTGCATGGTGGCGCCGCTGGGCAGGGCCACGCGCAGGCTGTCACCGATTTGCACCGAGTCGGCCTGAGTCTCCGGCAATGGCGCGTAGACCCAAGTCTGGGTCAGGTCCATGATGGTGACAATGGGGGTGCCCGCGCCCACAACTTCACCCTGGCGCGCGGCCCACTGGTTCACTTTGCCGGCTACGGGCGCGACTACCTTGGAATAGCCAAGTTCGACCCCTGCCTGGTCATACAAGGCGCGCGCGTTTTGTACTTGTTCGCGGGTCGAGGCGACGGTGCGGGAAGCCACTTCGGCCTGGAGTTCATGGGCCTGCGCCTGCTTCAATGAGGCTTCCGCGGCCGAGACATTTTCTTTGGCGCTCTCAACGGCGGCTTGGTATGCGCGCAGATTGGCCGAAGCTTCTTCGCTGGATTGAGTACTCATGATTCCCTGCTTAGCCAGGGCTACGGTGCGCTGGGTATCGGCCTGCTGATGTTCGAGGTTGGCCTGAGCCTGCAGCAATGCCGCCTTGGTCGCCCGCACCTGGGCTTCGGCGTTGATGGTCTGGCTCGACGTTTCGCCGCGTGTCTGGCGCTCGGTCTCCATGGTTTCAGTGAGCTTGGCCTGCTGGCTCGATACGGTGGCTTCGGCAGCTTTGTGTGCCGCGGCCAGATCATCGCTTTCTATGACCGCGATCAGTTGTCCTGCCTGCACGTCCTGGCCTTCTTCGACGGTCAACGTCTGAATGCGGCCAGGTATTTTGGAGCTGACCTCAATCTCGTTGGCATCGACTGTGCCGATCAGGTGGAGATCGCTCGAGGGACGGGCGGTCAGCCAATACCAGATCAGCGACCCGACCGTGAGCAGTCCCAGGATCATAAAGACTCGATTGCGCGCGTTCACAATTTCCCCCTTAACTGAAACCGATCTTCTTTAATCTCAGGCATCGGAGTGTCGGCATACACGCGGGAGGCCAGTTGCGCGCCGTGCTGCCTATCTTGAAAAACAGCTTGCCCCAGGAACTCCACCAGGATTTTGCGGCGCTGTGCAAGCGACTCCCGGCTGAGCGGTTCTTGCTCCAGAAGGAGACGCCACACCGGCGAACCGAGGAAGTAAAAAACGTTGGCACCCAGAGACGCGAGTTGGATTTGCAGCCAGTCCGCATCGATGAGCTCGCCGGAAGCGACGCCTTCGCGCACCATGGCTCTGAACATGATGAAAACCGGCTCGAAGACCTTCTTAACCAGCATCGGCAAGGCCCCGGGCTCACCTTTATGCATCCGCATCATCTCCTGCTGCATGAGGGTCTGGAATTCCTGCTGGGCAAGAATGCGGTCAAAGTGATTCAAGGCGGATCGCAAAAGCCGCTCACCGGGGCTGGCGTCGCGCACGAAGACGGCCATGGAGCTGTCGCGCACTCGGCCTGCGATCATCTCCAATGCGGCCATGTAGAGTTTCTCTTTACTCTCGAAGTAATAGTAAAGAAGAGCTTTATTGACGCCGGCAGCCGCAGCGATGGCATCTGTGCGAGCGCCGGCCAGCCCGTGACCGCTGAATTCGCTGAGTGCGGCATCGAGGATGCGGTTGCGGGTCTCAGTAGAGCGCTCCGAATGCGAGTTGGCTTTGGCATGCATATTTAACTAACTAGTTAGTAAACTACGCCTAAAGCCCGCTCGAAGCAACGTATATTGTTTTCTTCTTCGAAGAAAATCTTCAATAGCGACGGATGGCGACCTCCGCCGAGGGCGTCGTGTGTCGAAATTAGCGGCGTTTCCGTTGCTTGGAAGTTTGTGGAAAGGGGGGATAGGGCCCGAATCAACTGACGTGGACTATGGGCCGGTGATCGATGTCGGGGACCGCCTTGCGCAGCACTTCGTGCGTAATGGGAGCGGCATCTCCTTCGCCGAGGAAGAGGAAGCGGAAAATGTTGGCGACCGGGTTGCCCTCCTTCCACTTGAAGTAGATATGCGGCACGGTTCCGGTCGTTTTTTCGACATGGAGTAGAAAGGCGGCGATGGAGTTGGCGACGATGGGGCTGCGGGCGCGGAGGATGCAATGATTGTCGATTCTCTCTCCTTCGATCGAGAGTTTCTCGGTGAACTCCGAAGCGTCGGTGCGCTCCACTTCGAGAAAGACCACCTTGGCGTGGGGAGGTAGGCCGTGAACGCCGCGCACTATCTTGTCGATGCGGTCGAGGTCTACCTTGGTGGTCGGTTTGGGGCGGCGTGGAATCACGCGCAGGACTTCGTGGCATGCGTCTTCGACGATGCTGGAGGCTTCCTTGGAAAGATGCACGTCGGTGATACGCAACTCCGTTGACCGGGTGGCGCGCGAGATAAACGAAGTGCACAGGATCGACGCAATGAAGAAGCAGGAGATCTTGAGGCCTTCGGGGCGCTCCCAGATGTTCATACCGGTGGTGTATACGAAGACCAGCATGACGAAGAGAAATGGCCATCGCATGCGTGTCGACCATGCGGCGATGGTGACGGCGCAGGCGGCGGAGGTAATGAGCACGAGGACGCCGGTGGCGTACGCACCGCCCTGGGCGTCCACATTGGCGTGGAAGCCGATGGTGACGAAGAACGCAACGGCCATGAAGACCAGCACCAGGGGCCGGGAGGCGCGCGCCCATTCCGGTGCCATACCGAAGCGGGGCAGGTAGCGGGGAATGAGATTGAGCAGGCCCGCCATGGCGGAGGCGCCGGCGAAGGCAAGGATGAGAATGGTGCTGATGTCGTAGATGGTCCCGAAAGCGCTGCCGAAATAGCGATGGGCGAGGTAGGCCATGGCGCGTCCGTTGGCTTCGCCGTTGTCGGCGAAGGCGGCCGAAGGGATGAGGACCGTGGTAACAAAGCTGGTGGCGATGAGGAAGACGCTCATGATGGCAGCGGCGGTCACCAGGAGTTTCCTGGTATTGCGGATGCGGGCCTCCACATCAGCACCGGCGATGAGGGGCATGACCGCCACACCGGTTTCGAAACCGGACAGGCCCAGCGCCAATTTGGGGAAGAGCAACAAGCATACGCCGAGCATCGCGAGCCAGTCGGTGTGTTGTGCGAAGATGGCCGATTTCCAACTGGAGATGAGTTCGGGATGACGGAGGACTTCGACGATGGCCCTGGCGGTGACGATGGCGTTGAGGACGAGATACGCCCCCACGAGGACAACCGCAATTCCGATGGCCTCTTTGAAGCCCTTGAGGAAGATGGCGCCGAGGATGGCGAGCAGCAGGAGGGTTACGAGCATCTGGCCGGTCAGCCAACTCGGGGCGAAGGGGTTGTGGATGAAGTGGGCGGCAGCGTCCGCAGCCGACAGGGTCATGGTGATGATGAAGTCGGTGGTGGCGAAACCGAGGAGAACGAGGACAAAGATCTTGCCGCCCCACTCGGGAAAGAGCCTCTCCAGCATGGCGATGCTTCCCTGCCCGTTAGGGCTCGCCTTGGCGACGCGCTGATACAAAGGAAGCGCGGCAAACAAGGTCACCAACACCAGGACCAGCGTTGCGAACGGAGAGAGCACTCCGGCGGCAAGGAAGGCAATGCCGGGCTGATATCCGAGGGTGGAGAAGTAGTCCACACCGGTAAGGCACATGACGCGCCACCACGGGTGAACGGGCTCAGCCGCACCATGAATTCCTTTAGGCAGTCTGAGGTCCGCGAGCAGCCAGTCGGCCAAAGCTGGACTCTTCATTGAGTTCGGTTCCCTTTTTGCATAATCAAGTGAATTGGATGCGACGATTTGAGCAAAGCAAAACAGAAAGCAGGTTATAGAGGTAGAAATGATCAAAGAAGGAGAGAAAAATCCGCGTCTAGAATAGGCGGGATAATGGAGTCACTGGAGGGCAACATTCGATTTGCCGCGCGCCTGCTGGCTAAGAATTCTGGTGTGACGCTGCCAATTATTCTCACCCTGGCAATCGCCATCGGCGCCAACACTGCCATATTTACGGTGACAGACGCGTTGCTGCTTCGACCCTTTCCTTATCGCGATTCGGGACAGCTACTCCTGGGAGTGGCGCTGCTGTCCGGCTATCTGCCTGCACGCCACGCCATGGGCGCTGATCCCAACGACGCAATCAAATGACTGCTTTGGCGGCGGACCGATTCACGCGAAGTAGCTGATTTTGGTAATAGGAACAATGGCGCGCGATGTGGGTTCGTCGCAGTCGTCAACCAATTCGGCATCGTCGTCTTCGTCTTCGAGGGTCCTTGAGATTCTCTTATGGCTAGGGGTATAGGCGTCGTCCGCGGACTGTCCCAGGTATTCGGCTTCGAAGACACGCGAGAGATCGGGGGCAGCGGGAGAAGGCTTGACCATAGGTACGGAGCGAATGCCGGAAATGGGGGCGATTTCCATGAACTTCCCTCTCACGGCGACATATCGGCGGGAACTTGCGTGGACTTTAATTCTTCTGAGAACTTGTTGCCTCAATTCGATACAGAACGCCTGAATGCTCATGAGACTGCGCGAACGGCCGAGTATCGTGGAGAAATTCAGCCTTGGCTGTCCGGGGTTTGCGGACCGCGCGACCGTCCCCGTGCCAATCGACCGAGCACCGCGATTTCGCGGAGGACCTGCTTAAGCGGGCGAGCCGGCGTACCCCACAGTACGGTGCCCGGCTTGAGGCCTTCGTTGGTGACCGTCTTGCCGCTGAGAACCCCGGCCTGTCCGCCGAGAATCACGCCTGGGCCGACGTGCGCGTGGTCGCCAATGCCAACCTGTCCGGCGATGACCGCGCCTCGACCAACCGAACTGGATCCGGAAATACCCGTCAGCGCGACCAAGATCACGTCTTCGCCGATGTCGCAGTTGTGGCCGATGTGGACCAAGTTGTCGATTTTGACGCCGCGCCGGATGCGGGTCTCGGCCAACGCGCCGCGGTCGATAGTGGAGTTGGCGCCGATCTCGACATCGTCTTCAATCACCAATGTGCCTTGCTGTGGGAACTGAGTATAGGCTCCGCTGGCGGAATCGCGCACATAGCCGAAGCCGTCAGCGCCCAGCACCGCACCCGCGTGGACAACAACGCGGTCTCTGAGCGTCACGCCGGCGTAGAGGACCGCCCGCGGATGGATGTGGCAATGGCGGCCAATGCGAACGCCTTGGCCAATTACCGCGCCCGCTTCAATGCGGGATCCATCGCCGACGCAGGCGTGATCGTCGATCACTGCGCCCGGCCCGACGATAATATTTACACCGAGATCCGCATGGTCACCAACCACGGCGCTGGGATGAACGCCGGTAGGGGTTATTTGAGGTTTGAGGATTTGAGCCGCGCGGGCAAACCACAGGCGCGGCTGATCTGCTTCGACAACGCACTTGCCGGCGGGGTAGGCGGCGAACAACCCCGGGCGTAGCACGACCGCGCCGGCGTTGCTGTTCAGAGCGACCGATGCGGAAGCGGCATCTTCGGCGAAAAGCAGATCGGTCGCCGAGGCCCGGGAGTAGGAGTTGACGCCGGTAATCGTCCGCTCGCCGGCTCCGTTCGCCAAGGTACCACCGAGTTCTGCCAGCAATTTGCCCAGTGTCATTGAAGCTCCTCTAATACAGCCCCGGCTCGCCAGCCGGACGCGTCTTCCAGCGCCTGTGAATCCAAAGCCACTGGTCAGGATAACGGCGAATCCACGACTCCAGCACATCATTGCACTGTTGAACGGCAGCGAGGATATCGGTTTCATGATCGGCGGTACGCGCGAAGGAGAGCTCCGGGCCAAAATGAAGTACGTACTGGCGCTCGGCCGGCTCCCACAGAAGGAAACCGGGCACCACCGCGGCCCCGGTCTTGAGCGCAACGCGGGCCAAACCCGACGCGGTGCAAGCTGTGATCCCGAAGAATTTTACAAACACGCCCTGCGGCGGGGTCATGTTTGTGTCCATAAGGATGCCGACCGTCTGCCCCGCATGCATGGCGGTGAGGAGGCCGCGGGCAAAGTCGTCTTTGTGCAGCACGCGGTTGCCGTGTAGGCAGCGCACTTCGTTGACATAGGCGTCGAGAAGGCGGTTGTCGAGGCGACGGATGACCATGCCCATGGGGTGGCCCATCAGGGAGTGATAGAAGCTGGATAGCTCCCAGCCGCCCAGGTGGCCTGTGAGCACCAGCACGCCCCGGCCGCGGGATTTCGCATCGAGGTAATTCTCGAGACCCTCCGTACGAATCCAGCCTTGGGTGGTTTGGGCGGTATAGCGGTGCATGCGGCAGAATTCGACCATTTGCCAGCCAAGATTGCGGAAGACATGGCGCAGGATGCGTCGGCGCTCTGTGCGTGGAACTGCGGGCAGAGCCATTTCAAGGTTGCGTGCGCCGACGCGACGAAGGCGGTCAAGTGCCAGATACAAGCTGAAGGTGAGTATGCGGACGAGGAGGCGCGCCAGCCCCCTCGGCAAACGGCCCAGGGTGCGTGCCACGGCTAGTACTAGCCAGTACTCGATCCTCTGATGCATTTCAGAAGGCAAAGAACAAGTCTAATTGGTTTGAGAGAAGAAGGGATTACCGGGATTGGCGGCGGGCCGCCTTGGCGCAATTTGAAGGACGCGCCAAGGCAGGGTAAGCGAGCGTTTGGGTTGACGAATGGCTATTCCCCGTGGTGTTTGGCTTCGATGAAGTAATGGGCGACAGCCTTGACGAAGGCCTCAGACCCTGGCGGAGGCGCTACGTTGCCTTTCAGTATTTCGGCAAAACTGTGGGGGTGGCTGAAGTAAAGTTCCGTGTCTTCGCGGTTCTGGCTCACCACGGTTCCATCCAGATCGATGCCCGCGAACAAGCCTTTGCTGCGAGAGTAGGTTAGGAGCTCGGCGTTCATTTTCCAGTCGGTAGCTGCCTGGCTGTTGCGCCCCACCGGGCCCGCCGAAGCAGCCGCGTCGCCGCCGATTTTGAACTTGTTTTTGAGCAGGTCCTGAAAGCCATGATCATTTACCGCAACCAGCACAAGATCGGTGGACTGGCCTCCGATCTGGAGACCCCATGATCCACCCGCCATGCGAATGAAGACCGGTGCGCTCCAACCATGGCCGGTGCGGCAGGTGACCACTCCCTGGCCATATTGTGCGCCGAATACGAAGGCGCCCTTAATAAGGCCGGGGACAACGCCAACACAGGTAGCCTGCTCCAGGATGTTCATGGGAATGCTGTGGTCCTGCGCGGACATGACCTGATCGAGCACGGTCTTGGCCGCATCGAGGCGATCCTGCAGATCTTCACGCGATGATGCCGCGAATGCCGTGCAGGGAAGCACGATGCACAGGCATAGGGAAGCAAGTGTCTTTCTCATTGAGACGATCCTTTCGAATACCGCGTCGCCGCGGGCTTGTTAATGCTTGGACAATGAATGCGGCGAAGAGTTGTTGATAAATCTCGGCAAAAACCTGGGTAGTGCACTATTCCCAGCAACAGGCTACTGCACGGGACAGTGAGAAGGACGGCGGACATGGCGACTGGAACCTCGTAGGTCACTAGAGGAGGTGTTGCGAGATGCAGGATATACCAGGCGGGAAGGGAAGGCTGGAAGGACAGGGTTTCTGCAAGATGAAAAAAGAGGAGTTCCCTGGCACCATGTGGAACATGCCGGCAGGGAACTCCTTTCCCCAGATCTGCGTTGTTTCTGTACCCATTCTGTGGAAATTGGGCTCTGATGCCAAGAGTACGAAGGGTCACTGCATTTTAGTAACGTGCTCGGCGCATCTCTGGTAACGTGTGTTTGCTAATTATTTCTTAATTCGGAATCTTCCTGGGGGCTTGGTCCAGCCAGACCTGATTGGTGATTCAGAGCTCTCATGGAGAGCTCGATGCGGTTCTCTGCACCGGTCTTGCGCATAAGGCGGCCGACATGGGCCTTAACGGTGCGTTCTTCGATGCCCAGCTGCCGGGCGATTTCACGATTTGATCGAGCAAGCAGAATGAGTTCAAGCACCTGCTGTTCCCGCGCGGTCAACTGCAAATTGCTGACACCGGTTCCCCCACTATCGGGCACGTTGAGAAGGCGATCGATCAGTTTGGAAAGAAGGCGGCGCGGAGCCCAGATCGATCCGCTCACAACTACGTCGATAGCCAGGCGCACGATGCCAGGGTCGGCCGAAGAATCAAGATAAGCACGTGCTCCCGCCCTGATTGCGTCCAGCACCAGCTCGTCTTCTTTTTCGGGTCCGATTACGATCTGTCGGATACCCGGTCGGGCTCTCTTCACGGCCTCCAGGGTTTTCAACCCTTCCGACGAAGCGTTGATGTCCACGACCAGAAATTCGACCGAAGGGTCGGCGAGGAGTTCCTTCAATTCACCGACAACCGGCACCAGTTGGGGGCGGCCTTCGGTCGGCTTCTCCCCAAACATGGTGGTAAGGCCTTCAAGCCGGATGGGTTCTCCGGCAAGCAAGCCGATGCGAATGACAAGCGGGTTGGAAGCTAAAGCCAAACGTGCGACTCCTGGCCGTAAAGTGCGGAGAATTGACTCAGACAAGAAAAGCGGAATTCCTAAAGCAGAGTTGAGGAATCCCTCGGTTGCGCTTGCCCCGGAGGTGCAGGCCAATGGCGTTCCTCAAAGTTTGGGCAGCACAATTCCCTGCTGGTTCTGATACTTGCCCTTGCGGTCGGCGTAACTGATCTCGCATGGCTCGCTGCCTCGGAAGAAGAGAATCTGGCAAAGGCCCTCATTTGCGTAGACCTTGGCCGGCAAGGGCGTAGTGTTTGAAATTTCGAGGGTTACAAACCCTTCCCACTCGGGTTCGAACGGAGTGACGTTTACGATGATTCCGCAGCGTGCGTACGTGGACTTCCCTACACAGATTGTGAGCGTGTCGCGAGGAATCCGAAAGTATTCGATGGACCGCGCGAGGGCAAAGGAGTTGGGCGGGATGATCACCGAGTTGGCTTGAACCGATACGAAGGAACGCTCGTCGAAGGCCTTGGGGTCGATGATGGCACTGTTCACATTGGTGAAGATTTTGAACTCGTCGGAGACCCGGAGGTCATAACCGTACGAAGAAAGACCATAGGAGATGACGCCCTCGCGCACCTGTTTTTCGCTAAAAGGTTCGATCATCCGGTGCTCCAGTGCCTGCTCCCGAATCCAACGGTCACTCTGAATCGACATGCCTCTCCTGTTCCGGCATTCCACCGGCATCCGGTAATCTGCACCGGTGCTTTCAGTTCTTGAATCCACTATCTTACGAGAGGTATCGGTCCGATGACAATGAAAGAGAGCCGCCGGAAGCAAATGCGGTGCAGTGGGGGTGAATTCGAGGAGCGCGCGCGGATTTTCCTCAACTTAAAACTTCAGCGACCACAATTCCTCTGTTCCACAATTGCCGCAAAACCTGTAGCATCATTGACGTAGGGCGAAGTTGACTCATCAAATTGCGCAGAGAGGTTCCCCCTTTGATTAAGCAGGACATCGTCCATCACGTCATCGAGCGCACCGGCCTTCCGCGGACCAAGGCGGAAGCGGCAGTTGATACCGTCTTCGAAGGATTGAAGCAGGCGCTAACGGCCGGTGAGCGCATCGAACTGCGCGGGTTCGGAGTTTTCAGCGTCCGCGCCCGCAAGACTGGGATTGGCCGTAATCCCCGCACCGGCACCGAGGTCAGCATCACACCTGGAAAAGCGGTTCGTTTCAAGCCCGGCAAGGAACTTCACGCGCTTGACACGGGAAGCGTCAACGGAAAGTGACCGTTGCGCCGGTGCTGGAAGCTCCGCTGGGGTCACCGCACTTGGCGAGCGGATCAAAAACCATCATCGGCGTCGCCGCGCGACCATCATCGGTCGCCGAGTCGACCGCGGTTGTCACTGCGGAGAAAGCCTTACAGTCCGCCGCGGCGGATACGCGGCCACCCAAATTTTCATGAATTTCGGGCTTCCGGCATTTCGGGCTTCCGGCTCGGTTGCTGGCGATCAGCTATGTAACCACCATGGCCAACGGCGCCCGATTCATGCAGAACTTTATCGACGGGTTGCCACCGGTGTGGGGAGTGTTTCTGATGATTCCCGCCATGCGTCACCCTGAAGTGCCGGACGAGCCACGCCTCAACGAGGGGCGTTTGTTACTGGGTGCGGTTGGCCTCATCGTCTCCCGGCTTACGTTCAGCCTGACACCCTTCCATGACAGTTCGCTGATGTCTTTTTTTCACTTCGATCCGTTCAAAACAGCTCCATATAGGCGGGTTCGGAAGCGGAAGCCATGGCAACTCCGCTAGTACAGATCGCGCCGGCATTACATCAGCCGCTGCGCATCCACGTCAATAATCAGGTTTCGCCTAGGAACACCGGCAGTCTCCGCGTGGGCGGCCATTCCTCTTAAGGCCGCATTGAGGGCCTTGCGTGAACTGCCTTTGAGAATAATGTGGAAGCGATGGATGCCCTTGATGCGCGCCACGGGCGCTGTGCACGGACCCAGCACCCGCACTCCCTCGGGCGCCGCGTGCTGGAACCACGTCCCCAAAGTGATCGACCAGCCGGCAGCTTCTTCGAGCTTGGCCGATTGCACCAGCACGTTGGCGAGAACGCAGAAAGGCGGATAGTGCATCCAGCGCCGATATTTTAATTCCCTTTCCACGAAGCCGGCGTAGTCATGTTTGGCCGCAGCGAGAATCGCATAGTGATCGGGATAATAGGTCTGGACCACCACGCGGCCTTGCAATTCGCCTCGACCGGCGCGGCCGGAAACCTGCGTCATCAACTGGAATACTCGCTCGGCGGCGCGAAAATCGGGCATCGAAAGAGCGTGATCGCAACCCACCACGCCGACCAGCGTGATGCCGTGAATGTCGTGCCCTTTGGCGATCATCTGGGTGCCCACCAGGAGGTTGATCTCGCCGGAATGCAGCCGGGCCAGCAAGCGCTCGAGGTCATAACGGCCGCGCACAGTGTCGCGGTCCATCCGTCCGATGCGCGCTGCGGGAAAGATCTCGGTCAACCGCTCTTCGCCCTGCTCTGAGCCGGCGCCCAGGTAGTACATGTGCTCGCTTTCGCACTGGGGACAGCGAGCCGGAACGGACCGCCGATAGCCGCAATAGTGGCACTCAAGACGCTGGCCTTCGCGGGCAATCTCGGCCTGGTCGGCGGGCGGCTTGTGATGGGTGAGTGCAATGGCGCAATTCTGGCATTCAAGTTTGGCGCCGCAGGCACGGCAGATGACGGCAAAAGAGTAGCCGCGGCGGTTGAGCAGGATCAGTGCCTGTTCTCCGCGATCGAGGGCCGCTTGGGTTTGTTCCACCAGCGCCCGCGAAAAAAGCTGCTCTTTGCCCGTCTCCTGGAACTCGCGGCGCATGTCGATCAACTCGACGTCAGGCAAAGGGCGATTCATTACCCGTTCGAGCATGCTAATGCGTGTGTACTTGCCCCCCTGCACAGAGTTTTGCCAACTCTCCAGCGAAGGCGTCGCCGAGCCCAAGACTACTACCGCGCCAGCCAGCTTGGCCCGCATCACGGCCACGTCACGTGCGTTGTAGCGCGGAGTTTCCTCCTGCTTATAGCTTTGGTCATGTTCCTCATCGACAAGGACCAGGCCCAGATTCGGCACCGGCGCAAAAATGGCAGAACGCGTGCCGACGACAATCGGCGCCTTTCCGCACCGGATACGCCGCCACTGCTCACTGCGCTCCCCCGGAGTGAGAGCGGAGTGGAGCAGCGCCACTTTGTCGCCGAAGGCTGCGTCGAGGAGGCCCGCGGTCTGCGGTGTTAGGCCGATCTCCGGAACCAGCAGGATGGACGCAAAGCCACGATCGAGGCCGCGCTGCATGGCGGCGAGGTAAACTGCCGTCTTGCCCGACCCGGTAACCCCGTGAAGAAGAAACGTGTGGAACGACCCCAGCGCAGACGCCAAGGCCGCCAGCGCCTCGGTCTGCGCCTCGTTGAGGGTGAGGGGTCCTGACGCGGACTCGATACCGCCGAGACGGAATGCAGCGGCGCGCTCCTCGATGCGCACCAGCCCACGCCGTACCAGGGTTTGGAACTTCGAAGATGGCAGATCTTTGCGGCGCAGTTCGGCGAGCGGCAGTTCTCCGCCGCAGGCGGCCAGTTCGGCCAGGATCGCCTGCTGATTCTGAGTGAGCTTCGGAAGACGCGCTTCCGGAATGAGTACCGCGAACCTCTCCACCCGGCGAGCATCGCGTTCCATGGCAGACGTTTCCCGCGCAATCCACTTCTTGCGCAGAAGGCTTCCGAGTAGTGGCAAGGTGGCGCCCACAGCCGTGCGCAGCGTGGACACCTTCACCGGGGGCCCTGCGGCAAGGCGTTCCAGGACGCGGCGAGCCAGATCGCCTGCCTCAAGGGAGAGCTGCACTTTGCGTTTCGCATTTGACGACGGACCATCTCCGTCGAGGCTGCTAGCCAGCGCGTCCCGGCCGGCGTCGGTAATGCGGTAAGACACGGTGTGCCGCACCTCGGCCATCAATGGCAGCATGCCGCGCAGCACTTCGCCGAGCGGCGACAAATAATACAGCGCCATCCACTCTCCCAGGCTCAGGAGGTGCTCGCTGAGCAGTGGACCATGGTCGGTGTCCTCATCGAGCACCGCTTCCAAGGAGCGAACCTCGAAGTCGGCCGGCGCCTCGGTGCCCAGTGCAGTGACCACGCCGATCAGCTTCTCGCCGCGAAACGGCACGATCACGCGAGCCCCACGCACCGGCCGCTGGCCCTCGCCGACCGCATAAGTGAAGGTCCGGTCGAGCGGCACGGGCAGCGCGACTTCGCAGTAGGTGGACATGAACGTAATCTCCAGTCTAGCCGCGCTGCCCGGCGGTTTACCCACATCGCGCCAACCCATGTCGGCGCAGTACAATTCATTGCTGATGACACCCAAAGACTCCGCGCCCGTCGTTATCGAAAAGAAAGTTCCTACGCCTTCACGTTCCACCTCGGGCAAAGGCCCTATTACCCTCGCTATCGACGTAGGCGGTTCCGGATTGAAGGCCATGCGGCTCGATGGGGAGGGAAAGCCAGTCAGCGAGAGAGAGCGAGTCCTGACGCCCGAAGTGCCGGCACCCAAGCCAGTACTCGACGCACTCGACGAACTGCGCAAGTTGCTACCTGACTTCGACCGGGTTTCGGTCGGATTCCCCGGGGTGATCAAGCACGGCACAACATTCACGGCAGCCAACCTGCACTCGGGGTGGGTCGGTTTCCCATTGCAGCAGGAACTGGAAAAGCGATGGAAGAAACCTGTGCGCGTGGCTAACGACGCAGCGGTCCAGGGCTATGGCGCAATCAAGGGAGAGGGCGTGGAGATGACTCTGACATTGGGTACCGGCATGGGTGGAGCTCTTTTCACCGATGGTCGCTTGTGCCCGGGCCTGGAGCTCGGCCATCATCCCTGGAAAAAGCACACCTACGAGGACTACATCGGCCGGCGCGGCCTGGACAAATACGGCAAGAAGGAATGGAACAAGTATCTCGAGGAGGCGATCGCGCAGACGGCGGCAACCTTCAATTGGGATCAACTGTATATCGGCGGCGGCAACACCAAGAAGATTGAGTTTACGCCTGGCAAGAACGTGCACATCGTTTCGAATGAAACCGGCCTGCTAGGCGGCGTTGCGCTCTGGAATGACGATGTTCTCAAAGCAAAGAAAAGCTGAAACTTCGGCGAAGCTGCGAGGCGGCTATGGACCGACGCAATGAGATCGGCACGGTTGTTGAACCGTACGAACGCGGCCGGTTGGACCTGCTAGGCAAGGTCGCTCTGGGTGCGCTAGCGGTCGGCGCTCTGGGCTCGGTGGCTTTCACGCTGCGAGCAGGACATCGGAACAAGTCACTTCTGCTCATAGCACTGTTCGTCGTCTGGGTGCTGTCGCCCTTCGTGGCACTTGTCTGGTCTCAAACGATTTCAAGACGCTGGGTGCACGCCCTGCGTGTCTGGCTGATTTGTCTGACCATGGCCGTTGCACTCGGTTCGCTGGCGATTTACGGGAGGATCACACTGGGACCGCCGAGGCCGCAAGCCGCAGCACCATTTCTGTTCGTTCCCGCAATCTCCTGGGTTTTCATCGGGATTACCTTGATGTGGGCCCGGCGGCCGGCCGGTCAGCGCGGCACTTCCTGATCCCGACAGATTTTTTGCAGCCAGGCGGATATTCAGTTCTTCGCCGGTGCTTTCAATCCCAGTTCGCGCATGGCAATCTGCAGGTCGGCCCAGGCCTCCTTCTTTTGCCGCGGATCGCGGAGCAAAAATGCCGGATGATAGGTCACGATCAGTTTGCTGCCACGAAACGCATGCACGCGGCCCCGCAGTCCTGCCAGCGGCTGTCGCTGCCGCAGCAAATATGTCGCGGCTGTCGCCCCAAGAGCCACTATCACTTCCGGGCGCACCACATCAATCTGGCGGAAAAGGAACGGCGAGCAGGTGTTGGCTTCGTCCGGCTCGGGAGTGCGGTTGCTCGGGGGACGACACTTCACCACATTGGCGATATAGACCACCTCGCGTGTCAGACCCATCGCGGTAATCATGTTGTTAAGCAACTGACCCGCACGGCCAACGAATGGAAGGCCTTGTGCGTCCTCGTCGGCTCCCGGGCCTTCGCCGACAAAGAAGAGGCGGGTATTGGCGGACCCGTCGCCGAAGACGATCGTATGGCGGCCGGTGTGAAGTGCGCAGCGCGTGCAATCGCCGATGTCTTCCTGAATCACGCGCAGCGCGGCGGTGCGATCGGCGGGTTTAACGGCTGTTGCGACGGCGGGTGCGATTGGAATGGGCTTGCGTGGCGGAATGGTCTCAATCTCCTGATCAGGGCCGGTATCCGACAACGCAGAAGCGAGTTGTGGGGCACCTAGTCGGTCGGGCGGGTGCGGGCCTGGCGGCTCAACGGGAAGTGCTGCGATGGGGCGACGATAAAACTCAGTGAGGCCGAGGTCGCGATAGAAACGAATGCGCGCGGCGAGAGCTTCTTTGGTTGCGAGATCGAGAGCGGGCACGGTGCTACTCCACGATCAGCTCTCGCCGCGCGGCGGCGGGGGAGATCGATCGCCTGAGCACTTCAGATTGAGGATCCTGAGAAGAGTCCTGGGTCGAGACACCTTCAAGTTCAACCATCAACGGTCTGGGACGGCGAAGAGAGACGATTTCATCGAGAATGCGGTCGGCAAGTTTGCGCTTGGGCATCTCGGGCAATTCAATCGCCGTGGACGCAGTAAGAAAGGTGGCGGCATTCAAATCCGCATCGATGCCTAGGCCGTCGCCGGAAACATTGTTTACCACGATGGCATCAGCACCTTTGCGTAGCAGTTTCTCGCGGCCATTCTCCATCTGATTCTGCGTCTCCGCGGCGAAGCCGACGATGAGTTGTCCGGGACGGCGGCGGCGCACCACCTCCGCCAGAATGTCTTCGGTGGGCTGAAGCTCAAGCGTCAGCGGGCCGGTGCGTTTTAATTTCTGTTCCGAGACGGTGAGAGGCCGATAATCGGCGACAGCTGCCGCCTTGATGATGAGGGTCGTCTCCACCATGCGCGCCAGCACGGCCTGCTGCATTTCATCGGCTGTCGTGACCTTGATAACTTCGCAATGCGCGGGCGGATAGAGCGACGACGGACCGCTAATCAACAGAACTTTGGCCCCGCGACACTGCGCGGCTTCAGCCAGGGCATAGCCCATTTTGCCGCTGGAGCGGTTGCCGAGAAAGCGAACCGGATCGAGAGCTTCACGCGTGCCGCCCGCCGTCACCATCACGATTTCACCGGCCAGGTCGTGGCGGCGCCCGAGTGCGCCCAGCACCGCATCGGCGATAGTTGCCGGCTCGGCCATGCGTCCTGCGCCTACCATGCCGCAGGCCAGGTCGCCGGTGCCGGGCTCGATCACGCGAACGCCACGCTGGCGCAGAATTTCAAGGTTTGCCTGGGTCGCCGGATGTTCCCACATGTTCACGTTCATAGCTGGCGCTACCAGTACCGGAGCACTGGTAGCCAGGTACATCGTGGTCAGGAAATCGTCGGCGATGCCATGCGCGAACTTGGCCAGGATATTGGCAGTAGCAGGAGCGACGACCAGCGCCTCCGCCCATTGCGCTTCATTGATGTGCTCGATGGAGGAGCCATAGGCTCCATCCGCAGTACCGGTTTCGTCCCACAAGCCGCTGATCACTTTGTGGCCGGAGAGAGCTGCAAAAGTGAGCGGTTGCACGAACTTGGCCGCTGCGTCGGTCATCACGACGTGCACCTCAAGCGCCTGGCGCTGCAGTTCGCGAACCAATTCAGCGGCCTTGTACGCGGCAATTCCGCCAGCGACGCCTACGGTAACTCTCATGGGTCGATTGTAGAACAGCGGACAGTGGACGGAGATCTGCTGGCAGAGATCACCGGTGTTCACTGTCTAGCTGGCGATGATGGGCAGGCCGCCTTCGTCCACCAGCGGCTTGACCACGGGAACGTCCTTCTTGACATAGGCGATCTTGCCAGCTTCGACTTCATCTTGTGCGATGCGGCAGGCCTTGGTGGAGTGAGTCTGGACGAGAGCTGCGGAGCCACTCTGCAACTGACGGGCGCGCCGCGCGGCCACAAGAACCTTGCGATAGTTCGAATCGAAACTGGTTTCAATCTTCATCGGTTTCATCTCCAAAGGGAAGGTCCTGTTGACCGGTGGAGCCGTCGATACCAAAAGCTTCCAGCACAGACTTCAAACGTTCGTGCGAGTTAGACTGGCGGCAAGCCGCAGCCACTTCAAGGACACGGCGAGCCCGAAGAGCAATCGGTTCGCTGTTGCGATAGTATCGCTCAGCAAGGACGATTGCTTCAAGTTGCGCCACCGCCCTGTCGAGGATGTCATTGACGAGAATGTAGTTGTAGTCGCGGTAATTCTCGATTTCCTTGCTCGCTTCGCTGAGGCGGCGATAAAGCTCCGACTCATTGACCTGGCCCTCCGCCCGGCTGCGATTGCGCAGGCGGGTGCGCAGGACCTTTGGATTCGGGGGCAGCACGAAGATGCTCACCGCTTCCGGCATTGTGCGCCGCACCTGGGCGGCTCCCTGCACGTCGATATCCAGAATCAGATCGTGCCCCTGCTTGCGCGCGTCCTCCAGAGACAGACGGGAGGTTCCGTAACAGTGGCCGAAGACCTCGGCGTGTTCGAGAAACATGCCTTCCGCGACCATGCGATCGAATTCTTCGCGCGTCGTGAAGTAGTATTCGCGGCCGTGCTGTTCTGAGCCACGGGGCGCACGCGTGGTCCACGAAATGGAGAAGTCCACACCGCTGACCTGCTTGCGCAGTTCGCTGACCAGGGTGCTCTTGCCTGAGCCCGACGGCGCCGAAATGATAAAGAGAATTCCTGCCACGTAATGTCGATCCTCGCTCTTTGAAAGCCGGTTATTCCACGTTCTGGATTTGTTCGCGAGCCTTTTCGATGTCCGCCTTCATTGCTAGGCCGAGTTCCGTGATGCGCGTGCCCTTGCCGCCTACGCCCCCGGTCTTCGAAAGCAGTGTGTTGGCTTCGCGATTCATCTCTTGAAGTAGGAAATCAAGTTTCTTGCCAACTTCGCCGCTGCCGGCAAGCAATTCGCGGAAGTGTCCGATATGTGTAGTCATGCGCGCGAGTTCTTCGGCAATGTCGCTGCGATCGACGAGCACCGCTACTTCTTCAAGCAAGCGCTGACGATTGAACTCCGAGCCGGTAGCCGCTATAAGCCGCGCGGTAAGCCTTTCCTGGTATTTCTGCTCCACCTCGGGACGCAGAAGCGCAACCCCCTCAACTGACTCGGCGAGACGATCGAGCGAAGAGCGCAGGATCGCTTCGAGCGACTCGCCCTCGCGCGCGCGCATAGTGTTCAACTCACCCAGCAAGGGTACGATGCGCCGCTGAACGCTCTCTGCCAAGGCCGCGGAGTCTCCATCTTGGCTGCCATAACCATCGCTTTGCAGGGCGCCCGGAAGACGGAGGATCATGTTCAGATCCGGCTGGCCTGCGAGTCCGTGCTCCTCGCGCGCCGCACCAAAAGCTGCCAGATAATTCATAACCAGCTCACGGTTATAACCCGCGGTCTGCTGCGCGGTGCGATCGACGGAGAGAGTCAACTCCACATGTCCGCGCACGAGGTGATCTTTGAGCGCGCGGCGCAGTTCCATCTCCAGGGCATCGAGGCCGGAAGGCAAGCGCAATTGAACATCAAGGAAACGGTGGTTCACGCTCTTGAGACTGAGCGTATAACTCAACTGATCATGGACGCGCACCTGAACACGCGCAAAACCAGTCATCGAATAAATGGGCATCTTGCTATTCCTCTGCCTCTCCCGAGAGCGCCGGCTCCAGTAGTTGCGGATCGGAGTTGCCGGCTTGCGATTCCAGTTGTTGTAGGGCGCGCGATTCCGGAGCATCCATGAACTGCAATTGATAGAGACGCTGGTAGGTTGGAGAACTGGTCAGCAGTTCCTCGTGAGATCCGCTGGCGGTGATACGTCCCTCCTCAAGAACTGCAATGCGATTGGCACGCCGAATGGTGCCCAGACGGTGGGCGATGACGAGCACGGTCCGGCCCTGGACCAGGTTGGCGATGGCCGCCTGCACCAGCGACTCGCTCTCTGCATCGAGCGCGGAGGTCGCTTCGTCAAGAATAAGGATGGGCGCGTTTTTGAGAATGGCACGCGCGATGGCGATACGTTGGCGCTCGCCGCCGGAAAGACGAAAGCCCTTTTCGCCGATTACGGTGTCGTACCCCTGCGGCATGCGCAAGATGAAATCGTGGGCCAGCGCGTTTTTTGCAGCCTCCTCAACCACCTCATATTTAACCTCGGGCTGCCCGTAGGCGATGTTATTGCGCACCGTGTCGTTGAAAAGAATCGTTTCCTGCGTAACTTGGGCAACCTGCCGGCGCAAGGATGAAAGCGTGAGGTCGCGCAGGTCTTTGCCATCAATCAGAATGCGTCCCGAGGTGACGTCAAAGAAGCGCGGGATAAGGTTGACGAGGGTCGACTTACCCGCGCCGCTGGGGCCCACCAGCGCCACCACTTCGCCGGCGCGCACCTCGAAATCGACATTGTGCAGAATCTGGTGCTCGCCCTCTTCGGTGGAGTAGGAGAAGCCAACATTTTGAAACTGAACGGAGGAACTAAATGGCCGTAGCGAGATGGCATGCAGCCGTTCTTTCACGTCGTCTTTGGTGTCGAAGAATGCGAAGATCGACGACGATGCACCCATGGCCTGCTGGAAACTGTTGTAGAAATACGCGAATTTGCGGACCGGATCGTACAACTTGAAGAGAAGGATGATGAAGGCGCCGAACATGCCCATCGTCATGCGTCCGTGCAGAATCTCATTGCGGCCGATAAACAGCAGCATGGCGATGGCGACGGCGCCGATCGTATCCATCAGCGGCGAACTGATGGACTGGATGCGCACGCTCCGCAAATTGGCGCGCAACAGCCGGCTTGCCGCCTTCTTGAATCGCAAGATCTCCCACAGCTCCGTGTTGAAAGCCTTCACGATGCGGTTGCCCGTCACGGTTTCGTGGAGTATGTTCTGAATTTCGGCCAGCTTGTCCTGACCGCTGCGGGTGCGGGTGCGAACTTCACTGCCGATCTTCCGGGAGGAGGTAATCACTACCGGCACAAACAACAGCAGGGCCCAACTGAGATAGCCTCCCAATCGTATGACAAAGACCAGGCCAACCAGGAACGTGAAGAACTGCTGCAAAAATTCGCCGATCACAGAACTAACCGCGGTCTGAACGCGGTCGACATCATTAATTAGAGTCGAAAGAATGGTGCCGGTGGCGTGCTTGTGAAAGAAGCTCAAGGAGCGCCGCAGGGTGGCTTCGTACAGGCGATTGCGCAGGTCCGTGATCATGCCGAAGCCGGCATAGTTCACCAGGTAAGTGCCGGTGTAGTCGCAAATGCCCTTTGCAAGCGTCGATATTACCAGCGCGAACGCAACCACGTTCCAAGCATTGTGCATGTGGAAGAAGCGCGGAACCAGCAGTCTTAAGTCGAACTGCCAGGGGCTGTTACGGAGTCCCAGCAGAATCGGTCCTTCCGGCGCGTCGGGCCGCAGAACCTGGTCGAAGATCGGTTGAAAGAGAAGAGTCCGAAAGGTGTCGAGTACTCCGACCGCCGCCAGCAAGGCGACGCCGGGAAGCCAGTGCAGCCAGTAGGGCAAGCCGAAGCGGATCAACCGGAGGAATCGCTTCATGCGAGGCAGACCACCATCAAGCAATTCAAGGCGATCAACCTTCGGCAGTCAGTACTGGGACCCATCTGAGTATTGTATCTGGTCGATTGCAGAGGAAGTATGCTTGCGGCCCCATCCATCCGCCAGAAAACAGGCGAAAGGACAGGGCCGACCTAGTAAGCCTTTAACTCCGTGATTGCCTTCAGAATTGTGTCGGGTTGGGGCAGGATCGCGTCTTCCAACAGCGGTTGATACGCCACGAATGTGTCCATGGCGCCAATGCGTTTCACCGGCGCGTCTAGGTCCTCGAAGAGTTCGTCGGCGATACGGGCGGCGATTTCCGCTCCATATCCCCAGCTCAACGTATCCTCGTGGGCTACGATCACCCGGCTGGTCTTGCGAACCGAAGTCGCGATCGCCTCCCAATCATAGGGGCTGAGGGTGCGCAGGTCGAGAATCTCCACTTCAATCCCATGCTGTCGCGACGCCGTTTGAGCAGCCTGCATGGCGCGAGGCACCACCGCGCCGTACGTAACCAGCGTAATGTGCGTCCCGGGGCGTACCAGCCGTGCCTTGCCGAAAGGAATGGCAAACTCCGGACCGGGATAGGGAGCCCGACCGTATGTCTCGCGATAGAGCCGCTTGTGTTCGAGAAAGAGGACGGGGTCGTCGCAGCGGATAGCGGTGCGCAGCAGTCCGTTGGCATCGAGCGCGTTAGAGGGAAAGACCACGCGGAGGCCGGGGATGTGGGTGAAGATGCTCTCGCCCGACTGAGAGTGATAGATGGCCCCTCCCGTAAGGTAGCCTCCGATGGGCACGCGAATCACCACCGGCGCGGCCCATGCGCCGTTGGAACGCCACCGCATCAGTGCCAGTTCGTTGCGGATCTGGTGCATCGCAGGCCAGATGTAATCGAAGAACTGAATCTCCACCACCGGCTTCATACCGCGCGTGGCATAGCCCACGGCGCGGCCCACGATGTTGGCCTCGGCCAGCGGCGAGTTGAAAACTCGCTCGGAACCGAATGCCGTCTGCAAGCCGGCGGTCAGTTTGAAGACACCGCCTTTGCCCTTCGCCTCGTTTAATGCGTGTTCGCGGCTGGCGTCGGCTACGTCTTCGCCGTAAATGACGATGCGCTCATCGCGGCGCATCTCGTCGTGCAGGCACGCATTGATAAGGTCGGCCATGGTGCGCGGCGCGTTGCCCTTGGCGCTGGCGGATTTCCCGGGCTCGGCGCCCGGAGCTTGCACCCGCTCTGTTGCGAACAAAGAGCTGGTCGGATCCAGGTCCTCGGAATAAACGTGCTTCGGTATGCTGGCCAGCGTCGGCAGAGGTGCGACGAGCGCGCGTTCAGCGGCTTCCGCCGCCTCGTGATCCAGTGCCCTCTCCAGTTCATTAATCTGGTCGGCGCTCAAAACCCCTTCACGCAGCAACCGCATCTGCATGCAGGCCAGCGGATCGCGCATGGCGTCCGCTTCCCGCTCGGCGACGGAGCGGTAAAGCTTGTCATCGTCCGAGAGCGAGTGGGAATAGGGCCGGACGCAGTGACCATGAACGAAAGCCGGTCCCCGCCCCGCGCGGCAAAACTCAGCAGCGGTGTGGAAGGCCCGCAGACTGGCTTCCGCGTCGGTGCCGTCCACTTCAGCAAAATGGAAATTGGGAAAATTGGCAACTAGACGCGAGATATTGCCGCCCGGTGTATTCACTTCCACCGGCACGCTGATGGCGTAGCCATTGTCTTCCACGCAGAAGATCACCGGGAGCTTCTGGTTGGAGGCGGTGTTCAATGCTTCCCAGAATTCGCCTTGCGACGTCGATCCTTCGCCCAGGCAGGTCAATACCACTTCGTCCCCATGGAATGTGACATCGTGGAACGCGCGGTAATCGCCGTCGGCCTTTTGCGCTGCTTCCGGATGACGGCTGAAATAGCGGCCCGCCTCCGCGCAGCCTACGGCATGCAGCAGCTGCGTAGTAGTCGAAGAAGAAGTGCTCACAATGTTCAGCGCGCGATTGCTCCAGTGGGTCGGCATCTGGCGGCCGCCACTGGCCGTGTCGGTAGCCGCGCCCACGGCTTGCAGTAGCATCTCGGTGGGCGTGACACCGAGAGCCAGGCACAGCGCGCGATCGCGATAGTAGGGGAAAAACCAATCGTAGCCGGGGCGCAGCGCCAAGGCTGCTCCTACCTGCAGCGCTTCGTGTCCGGCGCCGGAGATCTGAAAGAAGATTTTTTGTTGCCGCTTCAGAAGAATTTCCCGGTCGTCGATCCGGCGGGAAAGATACATCAACCGGTAGATCTCGACCATGTCCTGAGCGCTAAGGCTGCCGTTGAATGCCGCGATTGTGGACACCCGAGCGCTGGAAACCGCAAGATCCATACCCGCTTCACCTCTCTGTTGCATTTCTCTTTCCAGTCAGCCCATCTCTGCGTTTTGCCAGGTGGTAAATCGATTCATAGACTGCCAGTCGGCGTTGCAGGCTTTGGGCAAACAGGAGAAGAAGAAATGTGCTTGCGGTTCCGGCTTCTTGAACCGGTAAACCAATCCTGATTGTATCAATCCGAGAAGCTCAGTACTGGGTCGGTGTCGGTATGCTTCGCCAACAGCGAATCGGCCTCTGGGAACTTCCGATGCATGTTCAGCCCAAGCCGTACCGAAAAACCCGTAAAACGGTAAGAACCGCCGCGAGTGCGTTCATTCCCGAAATTGTAACGGGCGACAAGTCGGCTGAATCGAACTAAGGATATTGCCTCGACCTGGAAATCTCCACGTTTTGTTCAAGTCACTGCCAAAATGAGCCGGCACTACCTTGCAGGTCGTGGCGCCTGGAAAACGACTGTCGTCTCGTTATCCGGAGGGGTCTGTTTAGCGACCCTAGACTGTTTGGTTGGCTGATTGTGCCCTTTTAAGGCAGATCAGTGGCAAAAGGCCGCTCAGGCCGAGATGTTGAACACTATCGCGGAGCAAGCAACTTTGATCCTCAAAATGGGACGGATGGCGGAAGACGATAAAAAGGAACACAGTTGTACGCGAGCCGGACATCGCGGTGGCCGCAGAGCGAGCGCGTTTGGCAATAGAAATCCACGACCCCGTTGCTCAGGACCTCTCGGGGATTCTTATTTAAAAGCCATGAAAGCAGCGGATTGAGTGAGCTTCGAATCGGCGGGTATTGTGATCCCTTGGCGATACCCGACTTTTGGTTAGCGGTTGGCCACCATCAGCTATCAATCCGATGCCAGTGGAAGCAAAAATCGAACCCTCTTCCCGGCTCTCCGAACATTGATCTATCTGATACTTAATTCAGCAACACATCCTGATTCGGAAGATCCAGCGAGAACGTCGGTATTTCAACGTTGAACTGTTCACCGCTCTCTCTCTCCATCTGGTAAGTCCCGCCCATCATCCCCGACGGCGTGTTGAGAGGCGCGCCACTCGTATACTCATAGCTTTCCCCGGGCTTGAGGACCGGCTGCTCCCCAACAACACCCAACCCCTTGACCTCGGTCAATTCGCCGCGCGCGTTCATGATCATCCAGTGCCGGCTCACCAGATTCACGGCTTCTCGTCCCTGATTCTCGATCACCACTCGATAAGCCCAGAAGTACTGCGAGTTACCCGGAGATGATTTTTCTTCAAGGTAAGTTGGCTCAACGCTTACCACTATTCCTCGTGTATTCGCCATATACGGTGTCTGGTTCGCCATAGAGAGAGCTTAGTACAAACACCCGGGTCAAGCCACTGCTCCTGTGGACGCGGGGTGGGCAAAGTGGCCACCTATCGCAGACACTGGGTGTTCGTCGGACAACTCGGCAGCTGAAATCGACTGAACAGTCCGTGCTGCTCTGACAGCAGTTCGAAACGTCCATTCTGCACGTCTACGTAAATTAGGCTAGACCGGCCCATGCCAGATACATTCACGCTTGATATGAGGATCGAGTTCATACGTCGATGCGGGATATCGCCACGGATCATTCGAACTTGTTATGCGGCCAGACCGTGGCTGGAGCCGGGCTTGGATCCCACGGCCCTGAACCTGACTAACTGCGCAGGTCCGGAAGCCTGTCGCATACATCCACCGAGGACTCCCCTTCGTTCCTGTTCAGGCTGCGACTGACTCTTCCCCCTGAATTGGCATGCATCGATGCTGCGTTTTGTTTTCCGTTACTTGGAAGGTTGATGTGTTTGCTTTTCAGTTTCCTTTATGCTGCCAGTTGTTGCGCACAGGTTGACTCTGCCATGTCAGATCAAGATAAGCCCGAGTCGATACCCGCGGCCTACCGCTTCGGCTCGCGTTGTTGCACCAAGTTTGCTCAAGATCGAACTGACGTGAAACTTGGCCGTGTGCTCAGATATTCGGAGTTGCGCTGCGATCAGCTTGTTTCCGGCGCCGCCGGCGAGTAACGCAAGAACCTCGGTTTCGCGCGCAGTCAGCGGATCAACCAGGTATTCCAGTTCCTGTTCCCCACCTTCCAGAGGTGCCGGTAAAAGCAGCCGGAGAAAATCAGGGGAGAAGGTAGCCAGGCCTTCGTTTGCGGCCTCCAGGGCACTTGCAATCTCACTGGCTGAGGAGTCGCGCGGCAGGATTGCCTGCACACCTGACTGCATTAAGCGCACAGCTTCCGCTCGCGTCAATTCCCCTGCTAACAGGACAACTCGACGGGAGCGGCGCTCTTTGAACGCGCCGGAGAGAAACTCGTCAATATCTCCTTCGAGGCCATCGAAGAGAATTACATCCTCCTGAACGCCGGCCAATCCAGGTTCTGCCCCGGCGGTAAGACTCGGCTTACCGACGATGTCAAAGCGAGGATCGGCGCAGATCGCAGCATGAAGCCCAGCTTGAGTGAAGGGCGACCGAGCCACGATCAACACTCGAATCACGCGGCCTCCGAGAGGTGGAACCGGGAACTCCCTCGCCTTATTGCTCGTGATCGGCATGCAAGCGACTCAACAGTCATGCCATTAATGCAGATTACGGCACCGTTTGTTTCAGGTAGAGGTCTAACCCTGACCGTTGTCTCGCGCATGTACGCAGCCAACTTGCTTGCGGCTCCTATCACACAGATGCCCACTTGGCAGTTTTGATTCATGGCGACCCACTCAACTTGCAGGTCTTTCGCGAACAACGACGTCGACCCTCAGTTGGTGCCCTCCCCTGACAATATCGAGGGGTACCGATTTCCCGACGTTCTCACCATCCAGAATTGATTGCAGGGTAGCGCCGGTTTGGAGAGACTTTCCATCGATAGCCACGATCACGTCTCCCAATATCAGTCCAGCGTCCGTCGCTGCACTGACGGGAGCAACGGCGGTAATCAGCAGTCCACGACCGCCACCGATTCCAAGCGTTTGCCAGGCGTCATCAGGAAAAACTACGGGTTGTACGCCGATGCCGATGTATCCCCGCAGGGTGTGCCCGTGCTTAAGAAGCTGGTCCACCACGCGGTTCACAGTTGCGGCAGGAACAACTGCCGCCGAGCGGCCTGGACCGGAAGTGGCGATGCCCAGGACTTCGCAATCCGCATTAACTATGGGACCGCCCGAGAATCCGGGAAACGGATTGAGATCGAGTCTAAACCATCGGTCGAAGCGCCCGCCAGAGGATGTCCGCCAAGGTCCGCTGATCGCGCTGATGAGGCCGTATGCTGCCGCAAGACCTTCTGTGCCTCGTCTGCCGACGGAAAGGACAATCTCTCCGGGACGAGCCGTTGAATCGTCTGCCAGTGCCGCTGCGGGGGTTTCGGTGGGCAGCTTCAGAAGGGCTATATCCGTGCCGAGATCGCGGGCAGTCACCGCGGCCTTCGTCTCCGCACCTGAAGGAAGGATGACCGTCACCTCTTCCAATCCCTGAATGGTGTGATCAACCACGACTCCAATTCCTTCGCGCCACACAGTTCCGCTTACTCCAGTACGACCACCTTCCAGAACTGAAACAACGGACTGTCCGGCCATTTCAACTAAATTTGCAAGTTGTTGGGAGAATTCAGCGAGAGTACCTGGCATGTTTTGCTCCTTCGGCTAAGTGCCTACGAAACCACCATGCACTCTTCTTGTTCACGCTCGCATCAGCCATCCGGGCACGCCGCGCCTGCCTGATCGGGTAGGATCGACTATGGCTAAACCAGAAAGAACCTGGAATCCCTGCAAAGGCGGCGCTTTTCTGGACGATCACCGGCGGGCAAAGCACGAAGCCACTAGATCAGACTCCCGGTGCTCCTCTTTCCGAAGGGCATGGGGCGTCGCACCTCGTTTCGACCGTGTAGCGCAAGACTCCCACAATGTTTTAATGGAACGGCATTCTGCAAATCGTCGCTTGCCGCAGTGCCTGATCAATGGTCGTGCCGACCTCGAGAAGACAACCGCCGATGATAAGGACTTGCGATGAGAATCGGATTTATAGGTTTAGGCAAAATGGGGACACCGATGGCGCTGCGGCTGCTAGCCACCGGGCACGAATTATCGGTTTGGAACCGCAGCGAAGAGCGTACTAAGCCCCTCATCCACGAAGGTGCCATCGCCGCAGCGACCCCGGCTGAAGCCGAACTTGGCTCCGACGCTATCATCACGATGCTTCTGGACGATGCGGCTTATGAAGAGGTGCTTTTTGGCATTCACCGGCTAATTGATGTGCTCTCGCCCGGCATGCTTCACATCTTGTGCGGCACCATCAGCGTAGCCCTCGGCGAGCGGCTCACGATGGAGCACGCGAACCGCGGCATCGATTTTGTGGGAGCGCCGGTATTTGGCCGGGCAAGCGACGCCGAACAGGGCCGGCTAAGGATTATCGCGGCCGGCGCCGACAAAGCTCTGGCACGGGCCCGTCCACTCCTTGAGGCGTTTTCGCGAGAGGTCACCGTGGTTGGCAAAGAGCCACAGCAGGCGTATGCCACAAAGCCGGGGACAATTCTCTAGCGATTTCAACCCTCACTCCGCCGCACGCGCCCATTCTGATCTTAGTGCTTCGTTTGGATTAACCGACGCGGCCCTGATTGCAGGAATGATCGCCGCAAGAGCCGGGGCCAACGTCAACAAGTCCTGCGGCCTGGACTGTGATGCTAGGAAAGGGCCTCCGATATCGAAGCTTCTGGCACCGCTACTGCCTGCGCCGCATTGGTTGTTTTCTTCCCCGAATTCGACAAAACCGCCGACTTTGGCTTCTTAAACGCTGCCCACCGTCTATGCTGAGCGTCCGCCATCCGTTTACGTGCCTCGGGGCTTACCGTGCGCTTCACTGCCTTCTTTGGTGAGGCTTTTTTCACCTTCACCGCAGAGACCTTCTTAGCGACTTTATTCGTTGACTTCGTTGGAGCTAATGCCTTCTGTCTCGCTGTCGCCCACCTCTTCCGCTGCGCATCGGCAATCCGCTTTCGGGCTTCCGGACTCATCGTGCGTTTCTTAGGTTCTGGGGTCGCCTTCTTGGTGCCGACGCCGCCGCTTCGGTTCAAACTCAGTAACTTTTTGACTTTCTCAAGTCGAGTTATCTGTTCGTCAATTCCTTGAATAATGCCTTTATAGTCCATTCTTCCTCCAACGGCATTCTACTCGTTGTCAATTAAGGTGGCGAAGTGTGATGTAATGAATCGTCTAATAAACATCGCCCGTCTGAACTCTGTGCTTGATGGTGCACCTCATCCGAGCCGTGCGATATGTGACTTGGATCTCTAGTGTAGGCCGCCAGAGATAGGATGTTTTATAGGATATCGATCATCTCATGTAGAGTCGAGGTGACCGAAATGCGGGTAGCGCCAAGGATTCATCTGAGTAGCAGAGAATTGTACGGCGGCGGACCACGCCCGTGCGTCTAGTCGATCGCTGCCGCATCGTTTTTGCTTGCCGGAGACGAACTCCAGACAAGCAGATTGCCGAGGCATGTCGGTAGCGCCGCGCATGGCTTCGCGGTGGCGCAGCCGGTTTCTCACCCAGGGGTAACCGACTAATGAAGGATGCGCCGCGGCCGGGCCGCACCCCGACGATCACCGCTGCCAAGGTTGCCGAGATCGTCGCCAGGACCACGCAGAGCACGCCGGCTGACGCTACGCAATGGTCGCGCAGCACGATGGCGCGCCTGGCGGGCATCTCGGAGTCCAGCGTGGGCCGAATCTGGCACGCACATGGACTGAAGCCGCATCGCATCGAGAGCTTCAAGATCAGCAACGATCCGCAGTTTGTCGCCAAGCTGGAAGATATCGTCGGCCTCTATCTCGATCCGCCCGAGCACGCGCTGGTGCTCCGCCTCGACGAGAAGAGCCAGATACAAGCTCTGGACCGCACCCAGCCAGGCTTGCCGATAAAAAAGGCCGCGGCCAGACCCTGACCCACGACTACAAGCGTAACGGCACCACCACTCACGCCGACTTCGGCCTCGTGGCTGAACATGATCGAACGTTTCTTCCGCGACCTGACGGAAAACAGAATCCGGCGAGGAGTCTTCCAGGACCTGGAGCAAACCATCATGGCCATCGGTGACTACATCGACCGCCACAATGAAAGCCCCAAGCCCTTCATCTGGACAGCCAAAGCCAACGACCTTTTGGAAAAGGTCACCCGCGCTCGGGCCGCACTGAATAAATGATGAGATTAATGGCGGACCACACTGGCACAGGCCACCGCGCAACTTGCAAACGCCGAAGCTGTTCAAGTCCGCACCCGGCTCGATGTGGAGCGGTACACTCCGCTGGCGAAGGAGCAGGCAGCGAGCCAGCAGGATCTCGACAATGCCACTCAGAACAACCTGGCGGCGATAGCCACCGTGGAGACTGCCAAGGCTCAAATAAAAACGGCAGCGGCTGCCGTCGAAACGGCGAAGGTTAACCTCGGTTTTACTCGGCTTGTCGCCCCGATAAGTGGAATTGCCGGACAAGCCCAGCTTCAGGTCGGCGCCCTCGTTGACGCGAGCAGCCCTCCGGTAACTACGGTCTCGACGATTGAACCGATCAAGGTCTTTTTTACCGTGAGCGAGCCGGAATACCTTGAGTTCAACAGGCAATATCCGAGCGTAGCCAGCCGGATGGCGCAGAGGAGGCAGATGCCGCTCACGCTGATCTTGGCTGACGGTACGACCTATCCAAAGCCAGGGGAAATCTACTTTGCAGACCGCGGAGTGAATCAGAGCACCGGCGCGATCCGGATCGCGGGGTTGTTTCCCAATTCGGGGAATATTCTGCGTCCCGGCGGATGTCGAACGCTCGTTGGGGTTCTATGAGGCGGCCTTGAAGCCACCTAATATCAAGTTCTTTCTACCCTACAAGGGTGAAGGCGATCACCCGGATCTATGGGGATTTGGTGACGGCAAGAGGGCGTTCTTCTGGATCAAGCAAGGAAAGCCTGATCCAGCTTCTATTCACTGGGGTTTCATGGCCGAAAACAATGACAAGGTCGATAAGTTCTACAGGGCCGCAATCTCCGCCGGGGCCAGGGACAATATTTCACCGCGGGCGCAACTGAAATATTATCCGGGATACTATGCAGCAGACGTATGACCCGGACGGGTATTCGTTTGAGGTTGTCCATAAACGCTAGTGGAACCTCACATCTCTGTCAGCGCGCGATGCACGAGATGGATCGAGATTGAACCTTCACCCACGGCAGATGCAACGCGCTTCACGTTGCCAGAACGAACATCCCCGACAGCGAAAATTGCGGGCAGACTGGTTTCCAGCATCTGCGGAGGCCGATTGAGCGACCATTTCAGTGGCGCCTTGTCCAGAATTGAATCCAAATCCCGTCCTGTGAGGATGAACCCTTGCTCATCAAGCGCAAGACATCCTCGCAGCCAATCTGTGCGCGGAGAAGCGCCTGCCATCACGAATACATGGCCGATCTCATGCACAGATTCTTCGCCTTTCGCCCGGTTCAGCCATGTGACGCAATTCAACCGTGAATCGCCTGCCAATGCGACAAGCTCGGTTTGGAGATGTAGTTCAATGCCTGGATTCTCAACGATTCGCTGGATGAGATAGCGCGACATTGTTTCGGACAATTCCTTACCGCGAACCAGCATGTAGACCTTGCGCACTGTCTCTGCCAGGAAGACTGCTGCCTGACCCGCAGAGTTGCCGCCGCCCACTACGATGATCTCCTCGCCGGTGCAAAGTTGTGCCTCCATGAATGTGGCGGCGTAGTAGATACCCTGTCCCTCGAACCGCTCCAGATTCTCAACGTTCGGCTTGTTGTACTGGGCGCCTGTGGCGATAACAATGCTTCTCGTCTCGATGAGTCCGCCATTTTCCAAAGTAATCTCATACGGTCGCTGGTTACACTTGACCTTCACCACTTTCTGGCCAACCGTCATCTGAGCGCCGAATTTCTCTGCCTGCATAACCGCGCGGCCGGCAAGCTGCTGCCCTGAAATGCCCATCGGGAATCCAACATAATTCTCGATCTTTGAACTTGCTCCTGCCTGACCACCGGGGAACTCAGATTCGATCACCACGGCGTCAAGCCCTTCCGAAGCCGCATACACGGCCGCGGCCAAACCTGCGGGGCCAGCGCCCACAATCGCGACATCGTAAACGCGGTGCTCGTCGATATGGCCCGCGAATCCGAGACATTCCGCCAGGCGCTGGTTCGTCGGATTTCGCAACACGGTCTTTCCACTGCAGATGACAACGGGAATCTCTTCCAGCTTTATGTCGAAGCGATCCAGAAGTTCCTGCGACGCTTGATCGCTATCGAGATCGACATAGCGATAGGGATAGCTATTACGGGTAAGGAATTCGCACAGGCGAAGCGTATTGGACGAGTGCTGCGATCCCAGCACGGCCACGTTGCCCAAGCCTCCCGAAATCATCGCAACACGGCGCAAGAGGAATGCGCGCATGAAGATATCGCTCAGCTCGGCATCTTTCGCAATCAACGTGCGCAACTCGTCTGTGCCGATTTCGAGAAACTCCCCCGGCTCGGCCACACGCCCGAGAGAAAGTGCGCGCGCTCCGGAGATCAGGACAACTTCACCGGAGAATTGGCCGGGGCCGTATGTTACAAAAACTTGTTCGCCGGAGAGTCCGGATACTACGATGTCAAGCTTTCCTGAGAGCACCACGAAACAGGACATTCCCGACGTACCCGGTTCAAAGAGAACCTCGGCAGCCCGGACCGATCGGATATTGCCATAGGGCCGGAGACGATTTATTTGTGCCGGAGTAAGCACGGGAAAAGCCTCGACCTGCGGGTCAGGCGTATTGATCGTTGGCAACATTGTCCAATTCTCCTGCAACCGCATTGAAATGCCATAAGTGGTCACTCGCTGCCGGGCATTAAGAGCTTCGAAGCAGTTTATCTGTGGTTCGTCATCGTTCGCCGAACATCTATTTCTCATGGGCGGCAGGCCCGTGATGGCTGGCTAGTTCAGAAGCGATTCCCAGTTGGTCGGCACCCTTCCTGCTGGTCCAGGAGCAGGCTGATTTCTCGGGTGCGAATGCGGAGGAAGCAACTCCACACCCTCGACCATCGCCTGCTTCTCGTAGTCGAAGAACCAGTCCTCGTCCGGTTCAAAGCTGGCTATGATCGGATGCCCCGTCGCCGCCGCATGCTTTGATGCATGTTGGCTCGGAGAACTGTCACAACATCCGATGTGCCCACACTCCGCACACCGACGGAGATGAAACCACCAGCCTCTCGGCGACGCCAGGCATTCTGCACATCCGTTGCCACTCGGTTTCGAAGCGGGGTTGATTCCGCGCGTAGCCTTTTTCATCTCTGATTTTCCCTTCTTGGCATTTGTTCGCAATAGAAGGTCAAGCCAACGGCAAGACCTTCCCGATACCACCCTTTTCCGCCGCTGTTTGAGCTTCGACCGCCTGGCTGAGTTGCAGCTTGCTGCCTATCGCGATCACAGTTTGGCATCTCGGACGGCCTCGGCCATAGGCAAATGTGGCGGACGAACCTGATCTTCCGAATGTTTTCGTAGCCATCGCCTTCCCGTCAACCGAGTCGCTAAACTGAGATGGCCATGGCATAAAGAAGGACGGTAAATTTCAAAACCGATGACTCACGTAGCTCAATCAGAGGTTTCTCGCTCGTTGGGGCCGTGGCAGCCTCTCCGGAACCGCACGTTCCGAAACCTGCTTTCAACAGGACATCCGCCCGCTCTTCACGGAGCGAGATATTCATGCCATGAGCAAGGCATTCAACCTTACGAGCTACGATGATGTGAAGGCGCACGCCGCCATCATCTAGGACCGCATTCGAGGAATCGGGGGCCCGGTGATGCCGCCGCCACCAAGAGGAGAGGGTCCATGGCCTCAAGCCAACATTGAACTGTTCGCTCAGTGGATGGCGGACGGATACCAACCTTAGCTTGATTCAAACCGGTAAGGAGAGTAACGTGTCGGTTTAGCGGCAATCACAAAGCAGTCGGAGAACGTCACACTAACGCGCATCATCTGATTCATGGTGTGGGAAATTGCCGTGGCGTCTATAATGGTGTTGCACTGAAACCCGTATGGATAAAGGGAAAACACCACTTTCCGTGCCACTGTAAATATTGCTCTCGGCTCTCTACGATTCGTTTTGGTTCTTTAGAGTCCCTGTAAGATATTGAAAATACCAGCATTATCCATTTTGGGAAGCTGACGTTCTCTTAGGGCCGCCGCCAAACGCGAAGTAGCCAAAATCGTGTGATTGCTAAATAAACACCCTATTTTCAATAGAATGACAGGAACGAGCCAAGCATACACTTCGGTTCCATTCGCATATTCCAACCTCATTTCCGGAATTTTGGACAGAAGGAGTAAGGCAATTGTGAGAGTGTCGAGGGGTTTTCCGCGGTGGAATTTTGCGAAATGCTGACCAAATCTGGAGCGGGAGACGGGGATCGAACCCGCAACCAACGGCTTGGGAAGCCGCTACTCTACCATTGAGCTACTCCCGCTTCATACGGATTATATCGCGAACCGCTTCAGTCTGACTTAGCCTGCATCGCCTCTCCGCCGCTCTGACGGCCCAGTTCGTTCGCCCAGGAGAACAAACGATGGGAATGGTTAAGCAGATGGGTGTGAACTCCAGCAGCAGCCCGGTAGCCTCGCAGGTCAACGTCGTTCCGGCGCTTTCGGGGATCGGCGGACGATACTCAGGACTTCACACGCTTGAATCGTTCGGTGTACTCGCCCGCAGTAATCCCAATAACTCGATGGAAAGTACGGCGCATGGAATCGGCAGAACCTGCAGGCATCCGCGATTTCCTTCAGCCCCATAGAGGAACTATCGATGGTCAGCGCCGTCTGATGTCCATGATCCTCTTCGACAAGCGCGAGCGAGAGATCTATTCCGGCCGTAAATGCCCGCCGAGGTGTAGATCGATCCATCGCGAAGGACGATTGGATTGGGTAATACATTGACCTCGGGAAACTCTCGCGCCAGCCGATCGCAGAAGTGCCAATGGGTTACCGCTCTCTTACCATCGATAAGGCCAGCAGCGGCAAGTAAAAACGCTCCGGTATAGATTGCCGCGACGCGACGCGAGCGGTCAGCAGCATCGGCGATCCAGCGGATATAGTCGGAATCATATTCTCACTTTCGGAGCCGGGACCGCCTGCAATGACGAGTGTGTCGATCGGACCTGAAACGCTGTCGCGCGGCACAGCACCCGCGAGCTTGACTCCGCGGTTGGTTGTGAGCTGATCCGAGCCATCCAAAGAAACGACCTCCACCTGATAGTCAGGAACATTCAAGAAGACCTCGAGCGGGCCCGTCACATCAAGGACCTGGACTGGCGGTAGACCGCTTATGACCCTGCGCACACTCCTGTCTTATTTTTGGACGAAAAGGGTGTCGTCGACTGTGCGTACGCAATGCGTGTGCGAACGCGAGATTCACCACCCGCTCCGATTGAGTACAGTCTCGTTAATGTCGGGCAGAGATTGTAGACCTGATGATGCCGGCCGCATGGTTGCCCTGAATGCGCGCCCCGTCCGGGTTGAAGTGCACATCGTCCTCATGCAGATCACCGTGCTGCAACATGAGCGCGTACTGATCGTCGATGAGGACGCCCTCGGGCTTCACGATGGCAAGGGCGATTGCATTGCGTTTCTCGATGCGAAAATTGGAAGCTCCCGTGCTGGCGCCATTCCGTACCGGGGTGGTGCTGGCCCAAATCAGGGCTCCGTCTTTGTCAGCAAGAGAATGCACCGCATGCAGAAACGCCGGGAAGGCCGCCTTGTATGCGGCTTCACTGTAATCCCACCCATGCATGCCATTGTTGAAGTGGACTATGCGAAATCGCACGTGTTCCAGATTCGCGAATTCAGTAATCTGACGCGGAAGGCGCGGATCGCCGACGCATGTCGAGGATGCCATAAGATAAACGTTCGCAATACCGGTTAGATCCTTGGTGACCTCGGGGAAGTAGTTGCGCGATATTGAGTCGCCCAAAAGCAGGACGTTAGGCAAATTGGGATCGGCGTGTGGAGGCCGCACTTCCCACGTCCACTCGATTTCTTCGGGAATGGACCCGGGGCGTTCCGCCTTCGCGATGGTGCTTGAAAGCGCCAGGAGGAGCGCCAGGAGCGAGCTCGTTAGGCGGACCAACGACTTTTTTCGCTGCTCCACCTTTCCTCCTGTCCGCAACGATTTTTGGAGTGCGAGATATCGGAAAAGCGTCTCTATCTGCCCCATTGCTATCCCTTCGGGTTGAAACTCTCCGGTTGGAGGTGGATTTTCTGGCCCGCCCGGAGATTGAGTTTGGCGAAATGGTCACCGTAGCGAACGGAGACCTGAATTCCATTCTTTGACAGTATTGATGCCGAACCCAGTCTGCCATTATTCCACGCGATATCGAGCACCAGTCCGCCGCGCGCGCACAATCCGCGAACCGAGCCGGACGGCCATGCGGACGGAAGCGCCGGCAGAAGTTCGATCTGGCCGGCCTCGGATTGCACCAGCATCTCTGCCATTCCTGCGGGGCCTGCGGTGTTTCCGTCAATCGCGAAGATGTTTTGTTCTGCGCCGGCAATGCCTCCGCTCGAGAAGGTGAGCAGATTGTCTTCGGATGCCTTAGCCAGAAGGCTGACGAGATATTGATGCGCCTCATCCCCCTTTAGCAGGCGGGCGTAGTATGCGACCAGATTTGCGCGTCCCCACTCGCTCTGTTCCCAGTGCGGTGCACTGAGGCGGCGCTCGATCGTTACCTCGATTGCGTGGGCGAGATCGGGAGCAGTTCGCGGCGAAATCTGATGTTCCGGATAGAGCGCCGTTAAATGCGATGTGTGCCGATGATTCGGCTCGGCCTCTTGAAAGTCTTCGAGCCATTCCTGCAACTGCCCATGTCTGCCGATCTGAAATGGCGGCAGTTTGGCGCGCGCATTCTCAAGCCGTCCGCGCAATTCCTGGTCCACGGAGAGTGTCTTCGATGCCTCGATACACATGGTGTAGAGTGCATATACATGCACGCGGTCACAGGTTGGGCCCATCGACTCGGATGCACGGCCACCGCTGGGCGTGATGTACCAATTTTCCGGTGAATCGGACGGCCCGGTGACCAACCAACCGTGCTTCGGCTCCCTGGTCATGTAAGCCAGGAAGAATTCCGCTGCTTCGCGAAGCACAGGATAGGCAGTATTCTGCAGGAATTCGATGCTGCCGTTGAAAGTCCAGTGATCCCACATTTGGAGTGCAATCCAGACACCCGCGGTGACGAAGATTCCCCAGCCGGGGCTCCCGGGCGCGGTGAATCCCCATGGGTTGGTCACAGTATGGACGACCCATCCCGGCGCGCCATACATCTCCTTCGCCGTAACGCGGCCTTTTTGCCGCATGACCTCGATCAGACGAAAGAGCGGGAACTGGCATTCGCCGAGGTTGCACACCTCCGCCGGCCAATAGTTCTGCTGCGTGTTGATGTCGAGGTGAAAGTCGTCGGTCCATCCCATGCTGCTGGCGAGGCCATCATTCCATATGCCCTGCAACGCAAGCGGGAGGGGCGAGTCGGCTCGCGAGCCTGCAATCATCAGATAGCGGCCGTACTGAAAGAAAAGCGCCAATAACTCGGGATCCTGCGCGCCGTCGGCCAGCGCTTTTCGTCGGATGTTTGTCGGTAGTTGGCGCATTGCGGGTTGGGTCTCGCCAAGGTCGATGGCAGTGCGGCGATAGAGCGGCTGGTAGTCCGCCAAATGCGCCTGCCGGAGTTGCACGAAGCCCTTGCGCGATGCCGGGCTCAACGCGGCGTTGCACTGGTCTTCGGGATCAGCTCCGCGGAAGGTGGTTCCAATGGCCACAAGTACCGTTGCGGCATTGGCTCCCTGGACTTCCAGGGATTGAGCGGCTGGCTTGACATCACCACCTTCGGGGATGACCTGCGCGCTGATCTGCACAGCCACGCCATCGTGACCTGTGCTGTGCAGGCGTTCCCAGGCGTGCCCTTCCAGAATGAGTGTGTCATTCCCTTTCATTCTTACGTTTGAGGGCAGGGTGCCTCCGCTGAAGTTCATTCGGAATCCGATCTTTCCGGGCTCATTGGAGGTGAGGCGGATAACGAGGATGCGGGCGATGTGCGAAGCAAAGAACTCTCGCGCAAAAAGTACGCCGCTACTGCGGAAGCTGACACGGGCGATGGCTTCATCCAGGCTGAGCGAACGCCTGTACTCAGTTGGGTTGTCGATTGCGCCGAAGGCGAGCTGCAGCGCCGGCAGAGGCAGATTGGTTCCAAAGTTTTTTGAGTGACCGGGAAGATGTTTGCCGCACAGCGCTTGCGCGTCGTCGTGTTTACCTGCGAAGAATAGCTGGCGAATTTCGTTCAGGTGCGAAAGCGCACCGGGGTTGACCTCGTTTTCGCTTGGCGCGCCGGACCAAGCGGTCGACTCCGACAGCGCAATGCGCTCCATGGACACCCCACCGAAGACCATGGCGCCGAGGCGCCCGTTTCCCAGGGGGAGGGCCTGAAACCAGCGCTCCGCAGGATCGGTGTACCAGAGTTCCTCCTGCTCCACGGAAGCCGTGGGAGTCCGGGCAGGAGCGAGTTGCGACAGAGCGCCCGCAGCTAACGCTCCCTGAAGAAATCGACGTCTGCTAGTTCGCACAATTTGTCCTCTTCGATAGAGCGGCTTGGTGCTTCGCAGCGCTCTCGCACAACACAACGCCAAAGCTCAGGGTGCCGAATGCAGCTCTTGCTTTCCAAGTCGCGTAGAGATTCCTGCCTGCCAATAATTCGATCGTGCGAGCCGACAAGAATCGATCCGTTCAAGAGGACTCTGTTTAGTCAATGCAGCCACAGGGCGGACTCCTCCGCCCTGTTCGACCGGTTCGAAGCTAAAACGAGTACTTCGCCGAAAGCTGGAGAAAGCGGGCGTCCGGCGTGTTGCTTTGGAAGAAGTTCGGTCCGTAGATCTGGCCGCCATTTGAACTATTCGAACTGTTGCCATTGTTGTTGGGATTATTAAGTGTGGGGTGATTCAGCAGGTTGAAGGCGTCTACACGGAACTGAAGAGACTGCTCGCGGAAGGTCGTAAAACTCTTGAAAAGCGACATATCCACTCTGTAGTAGCCCGGGCCGTCGATCGTATTCGATCGTCCGCCGAGCAGCGCGACTGCCGCCGTTTCACTCGTTACCGGCGCATAATACTGATAACCTCCCGAACCCACCGGCGTGCCGACCGGAGCGATGGTATTCCCGGGAACGGGATTGGCGAATGCGCACGGGTTATACCAATGGTCCCGCGTCCGCGTCTTCGATGCGCACGTTACTCCGGGGTTGTTGACGGTATCCGCAACCCCGCCTGGGGCGAATGGATCATGCGTCTTGATGGCCCTGGCGCCACCGCCGGCAGCAGTGCTGATATCGGGAGAGACGGAGAAGGGAGTCCCCGTCTGGACCGCGAACGTCAGGGTCGACGACCACCCGCCCACCACCTCATCTTCCCAGCGTGATTGATTCAGAAACGCTCTCCCCTCGCCGAACGGAAGTTGATAGTTGCCGTTAAAGGTGAAGCGGTTGCGAACGTCGTAGGGCGAATTGGTGTACTCCTGCGACCATGGGATAAGCGCCATGTTTCGATCGCCGACCGCAGTACTGAGACCGCCCGCATCACTGTCGTCGGTGAGGCTGTGCGCCCAGGTGTACGTTGTCAGGAAACTGAGGTTGCGGGACATTCGCTTTTCCAACTTTGCCTGCAGCGAATTGTAGTCGCTCATGCCGCCATAGTGGATGATGCCCATTCCGCCAAAGTCGGGGAACGGCTGGTACTGTTGCGTGTTTGTGCCAGGGGCAAAGAGACCGCGTACCGTGTTGGGGTTGTAATAGAGCGGCAGGTGACGTGAACCGTTCCCGACATAGCTCAGGGTCCACGCTGTGTCCGGGGTAATCTGCTGCTGAATGGAAAGGTTATAGCCCAGCGTGTACGGTGTTTTGATGTTGCTGTCGATGCCGTTGAGGCCCGGATTCGACACGAAGTTCTGCAGTCCATTGCCGGTCTTTGCCACTAGACCGGTTTCGAGCGCGATTCCCTGAGCCGCAATAGACGCACAATTGCCGGGGACGCAACTCGGCGGGTAGATGTATGCCGAATTTGACCACGGAAAATTGGTGCCGAGATTCGTATTACCCTCGCTCTGCAGACCGCCGTAGAAGATGCCGAACCCGCCGCGCACTACCGTATTGGGATGTGCCTGGAATGCGAAGCCGACACGTGGGGCGAAGTTGAGGGATTGCCCGCTTGCCAGGCGCTCATTCCCGGCATATTGGAGAGCGATGTTGTCTTTGACGAGAGTTGCGAGGAAGGGCGTGCCCAGATCCTGGTTGCGAGAGGCCGCAGGGAGTTCATAAACTGCTGCCCCGATGCCGAGGCCGAGGCCCGTTGCCCCCGTGATGTTGGCCTGATTGCCGTTCCGTTCCTTGTACGGTTCGTAGTGATCGTAACGCAGGCCAAGATTGATGGTGAGGGTGCGCATGATCTTCCAGTCATCCTGGAAATAGGCTGAATCGTACCACTGCGAATCGCGGAAAGACGGTGTGGTGTAAATGTCCGCGGAACTCATCTGATTGGCCAGAAAATCCGCGACGCCATACCCGGTAAAGCTGACACCGGGCGCTCCTGTGAAGACGTTGCCGTAGAAGTATTGACCGAGCGGCGCGGCGGCATACCGGTCGAAGACGCGCAGGGCTTGAAAGGATGCGCCGGCCTTGAGCGAATGGTTGCCAATGGTCTTGGTCACGTTGTCCAGGATTTGATAGACGTTCTGTGCTTCGTCCTGCGTTCCGACCGAGCCCCACTGATGGATGCTTCCATCGTTGAAGTAGCCGAGTGGAATACCGCCAAGTCCAGGGCCCAGATTGGGAACGCCCCCAAGACCGAGAGACGTCGCCAGCGAAGTGTTGTCCGCGTTCGGTTGATGGTAGATGGAGGAGATCCAGTTATACCCGAAGCGAAATTCATTGGTGAGGGTTGGCGCAAAAGAGTGAGTTTCACTCAACATGAAGTTCTCAGCCAGGTTGGTGTCATTCTGGCCACCGAAACCGCTTCCGTCGAGAATCGGTCCGAGAGGAAGAGCGTTTATTTTGATCTCATGCGCGTAGCTATAACGCGCATAGGCCTGGTCTTTCTGCGTGATATTCCAATCCACCCGCTGGTCCCATTGGACCGTGTCGTCCGACTGTCCCAGGTTGACGTTGTAGTTGTTATAGGTTTGACCGGCGGCGCCGGTATTGGGGTTGGGATAAAGACTCAGGATGTTCTGTGCGACGTTGTCAATCTGTCCCGAGCAGAAAACATTGTTTCGTCCTTGACACGATAGCTTAGCGGTGCCTCCCGAGTTCGGCTGATAGAGCTGAATGGGCTCATTCTGCCCGGTCAGCGAAGGGTTGAGTAGTTCGCTGAAATCGCCCTGTCGCATGAGAGCCGTCGGAACGGAAGTATTGGAAGGATTCGCGATTGAAATACGGTTGGACTCCATATCTCCGAAGTAGAAGAGATGGTTCCTCCAAATGGGGAAGCCCAAGGTGGCGCCGAACTGGTTCTGGTGATACGGTCCCTTGGTGGTAGCGTTCCAGTTCTGCGCGTCGAGATTGGTGTTGCGGAAGTATTCCCAGAGGTCGCCGTGGATGCGGTTCGTTCCAGATTTGATGCTGGCATTCACCACTGCGCCGGCGGAGTGACCGAACTCGGCGCCGAAATCGCTGGTCTGCAGGCTGAATTCAGCCAAGGCATCCGGGGGCGGACGCATGACGTAGCTTGACCCATTGAGGAAATCGATCAGGTTGGTGTTGTTGTCAACACCGTCGAGGATAAAGTTATTCTGTTCGGCGCTCTGGCCGTTGGCCAGGAAATCTCCGCTGCCGCTGCCGCGGGTATTGCCGAAGGGCGGAGTCGCACCCGCAGTCAGTTGCGCAATGTAGACCCAATTCCGCCCGTTCAGCGGAGTATTGTCGATGGTCTGGGCGTCGATCACCTGGCCAACCGACGCATCCTGTGTCTGCTCCAGAGGAGCGACTGCGGTGACCGTCACGGAATCCGATACCGCCCCTGGCTTCAGCGAGAGCACTACATTTAACCGTTGCTGGATGTCGAGATGCACATTCTCCTGCGACGTCTGAAATCCCGGCGCGGTTGCACTCACCTTGTAGTTGCCGATTTTCAAGGGCGAAAAATCGTAATTCCCGCTTGCATTCGTGGAACGGTGCAACATCAGTCCGGTGTCAACGCTGGTTATGGTGACATTTGCGCCGGGAATGATGGCGCCGGAAGGATCTTGTACGGATCCGGTGATTGCTCCCTGATCCACCTGCGCCATCAGCGTGAGTGCAGGCGCAAGCAGAAGCGCTAGAAGAATGCGGGCCATTCTCCTGGGAGAAAGAATGGGGTGTGAATCTCTGGTTATAGATTTTGGAAACATTCCGGGCCTCCCCACGAAGTTGACTGGTTCAAGGTCAGCGCGTTCTGAACTCGTCGAGGATTATGACGGCGCTTTGTTCTGCACTGGCACACAGGACGTGTTTCCTGCAGTTCGGCAGGAGGGGAAATCGGAAACGCGCAGCGTCAATGAAACCGAGCTGCCTATCGTTCGAAACCAAAAATAAGCGCTTAAATTAACTTCTGTCAAGAGCAGACAAAATAGAAATACTCCTCGGTTTGCGTAAAGACGAGACTTAAGACTGCAGTAAAGTGGGTCAAGCCTAAATAAATATAAGTGTTTTGATTGATTTGAACCGAGAGGCAAGGAAATGACGAATAGGCGCGTTAGAGCCGAGAAGAAACGTCAAAATTGACCCTCTTGCATTTGTCTTTCATCCCGCAAGGCGCTGCATTTCCACGTCAGGTACTCGGACGTGGTTTGATGGAGCGATGTGTTCGCACCCGCAGGTGGCTCCTGCGAGGAGGAAGTCATTGGCGGGTTCCGCACAATCTCCATTATTCAAAGGCCGCGAGGTCCATCATTCATCGGTTCGATAACGTCGTATTTGACGTCGTCGTTTTCGTGAGGCTATTCTCACAAGCAGTTATTTGAGCGCCTAAACCTTGGTATTGCAAATCAAACAGCGGAGAGGACACAGGGCCGATTATGCCGGGTGAACTCGCACATAAGATCATCGTCCTTACTGGCGGCGGTAGCGGAATTGGCGCTGAGTGCGCCATGGCCTATGCGCGTGAAGGCGCACAGGTCGTTCTTCTCGATCGAGATCTTGAAGCAGCGGCGAATACCGCGACACATTTGGGTGATCGATGCATCGCAGTGGCTGCCGATGTGACGTCTGGCGCGATGGTCGAGTCGGCGATCGCTAAAGTTATCGAGCACTTTGGCCGCATTGATGCGGTACACAACAACGCGGGCATTGCGTCTCCCTCGTTGCCCCTGCATGAAACGAATGAAGTCGATTGGGACCTCCTGCTGGACGTCAATGTGAAGTCAGTCTATTGGACTACGAAGTTTGCGTTCCGGCACCTGGCTGCATCAAAGGGTTCAATCCTCAATACGGCCAGCATCGTGGGGTCCATCGGCCAGAAGAACCATGCCGCGTACGTTGCGAGCAAGGGAGCGATGATCTCGCTCACCAAGGCGATGGCCGTCGATTACGCCAGCATCCCGATCCGGGTGAATGCGATCTGTCCGGCTGCGGTGTGGACACCGACACTGGAGCGCTGGTGCGCGGAACAGTCGGACGCGCCCAACACGCGCGAATCTCTCGATCATCTTCACCTTTTGGAGCCATGCCCCCACGGGGACGTGGTGGCCGATGTCGCCGCGTTCCTTCTCTCTCAGCGGGCACGTTTTATGACGGGTTGCATTGTGCCGGTCAGCGGCGGTGCGGAACTTGGCTACAAACGTTAGAAGCAGGAGTCATCATGCCATCGTGTGTTGTCGAACGCACCGCCGCATTTGATATGCGCTACCCCCTCTCGGATGGCGCGGGAAGCGATGCCATTCATACCGACCCCGAGTATTGCCTTGGGGTGACACAGCTCTACGCATCCAACGGGCTATCTTCCACAGGTTTCACTTTAACGCTGGGCGAGGGAAACCGGATCGTTTGCCAGGCGATTGATTTGCTCGCGAGACATCTGGTTGGGATGGACATTGAAGAGTTGATGTCGGAGTTCGGAGCTTTTTCGAAGAGACTCGCGGACGATTCCGCGATGCGGTGGCTCGGTCCGCACAAAGGAGTGGTCCACCTCGCACTGGCTTCAGTCACGAACGCGTGCTTCGATCTATGGGCGAAACATCGTGGTGTTCCTCTCTGGAAGCTGATGCTGGATCTAACTCCGGAACAAGCCGTTTCGCTTCTCGACTTAAGTTACTTGGAAGACGTCCTGTCGCATCAGGAGGCACTAGACGTGCTGCGGGAGCAATGGTCCGGCCGATCGGAGCGGAACGATATACTTCGCAGCGGTTATCCGGGTTATGACACTTCGGTCGGCTGGATGGCCTACGATGACGATAAAATGCTTGCTTTGACGCAGAGAGCCATGAACCAGGGGTTTACAGCATTCAAACTCAAGGTGGGCTCGCCCGACGAAAGCCGCGATCTCCGGCGAGCCGCGATGCTTCGCAATTGTGCCGGAGATGCGGCAACCCTCATGTTCGATGCCAACCAACAGTGGAGCATTCCCACGGCCTTGCGCATGACCAGACTTCTGGCTCCGCTGGACCCTCTTTGGATTGAAGAACCGACACATCCGGATGACTTACTGGGGCATGCGAAACTTGCACGCGAAGTTGCACCGGTGAGGCTGGCGGCAGGAGAGCACATACCCAATCGGGTGGTGTTCAATAATTTCCTGCAGGCGAATGCCATCCATTACGTTCAAGCCGATGTGACGCGGCTGGCCGGTGTGAGCGAGTTCCTCACCGTCAGTCTCCTGGCAAAGAAGTTTCACCATCCCCTCGTTCCGCACGTGGGGGACATGGGGCAGATTCATCAACACCTGGTGCTCTTCAACCGAATTGCCCTCGGCCACGAGGTGCTGTTTCTCGAACACATCCCCCATCTCGGGCCCTATTTCGCTTTCCCGGCGATGGTGGAGGGTGGTGTTTATAACACCCCGCAGGAACCGGGCGCCTCCACCGACTTGAAGGAATTGAGCACTCAGCGCGTATGACATCGTCCGTGTTCGTGGGATTGGCTCTCACTATCGTCGCCGGTGCGATGTCTGGAAATTGTATGCTGCCCGCGAAGTTTGTCCGCTCCTGGAGGTGGGAGAACGTGTGGCTGGTGTTTAGCGTCGTTTCTCTCGTGGCCCTTCCGTGGGGACTCGCGTTGCTGCTTGTCGATCATCTTGGAACTGCGTACGCTGCGCTCAAGCTTTCGAAGTTTGCCGCGCCGGCCGCGTTCGGCGCCGGGTGGGGACTCGCGCAGGTTTTGTTTGGCATTTCGGTCGCACGCCTCGGCCTCGGTGTCGCCTATTCCATCATTGTTGGACTGGGCGCGGTGCTCGGAACACTAGTTCCCCTGTTCGTCGAGCAGCGCAAGTCAGTAAGCATTAGCACACTGTCCTACCTGCTTGCGGGAGTCTCGCTGATGGTGCTTGGCATCGCCCTCACCGCGTGGGGCGGCCACTTGCGTGAGAAGGACGCGTGCGGGGATGGACCGCTCGTTCAGCGCCAAAGATATCTGGCATCCGTCCTCCTTGCGGTGCTCTGCGGAATTCTGGCGCCCATGCTGAACTACGCATTTGCTTTTGGCCAGGAAATCGCACGCCAGGCTGTTGCTGTTGGGAACTCGCCCGTGCGAAGCGCTTACGCAGTATGGCCGATTGCGTTGGCCGGCGGATTTGTGCCAAACCTCGCGTATTCCGTGTATCAGTTGGCGCAGAACCGCAGTGTGTCCGCCTTCCGTAAGCCGTTTCCCGATGTCTTCCTTGCGAGCACAATGGCCGCGCTCTGGATGGGTGCCTTCGCGCTTTATGGAATGAGTGCAGTGTTTTTGGGGCCGCTGGGAACTTCGGTCGGATGGGGCTTGTTTCAGATCTTCATGATCACGACTGCGATTGGTTCAGGAGTCCTGACGGGCGAATGGAAAGCATCCTCCAACGGCGCTCGGGCATATCTTGGATTTGGGCTTGGAGCCCTCATCTTGGCGACCTTACTCTTCATCGTCGGCAACCGGTTCTGACCAATATCCCAGCATCCGAACTCCCCTTGTTCAGGGCTGTGAGACAAGCGCACGATCTCTTCAGTTACGCTTTTGTCTCCCGCCCGTTTTGCGTGGCTTCCGAACACCGCTGGGGACCGCCGGCTTCTTTTCCCAGTTTTCGTATGCGGTCGATGCAAATCGGGCCATCATTCGGTGAACATACGCTTCTGCCACCTCTCCGTGGCCTTCCTTCACAAGATCGACAATGCGCTGATGCGCGTCGAAATCCCTGCCCCATAGCGAGGTGTCCTGTCCGCTCGAGATCACCCGGATACGCACAAAGGCAAAGAGGGGTAACAAGACTCGCCTGGCATGGTCGAAGACATAGGAATTGTTTGAGAGCCGGCACAACTCAAGATGAAATTTGAGGTCGGCCTCAATCAATTCAGAAGGGCGCTTTCTTTTCGAGGCGCGGCGCATCATTTCTAGCGCCAGTTCTAGAGGCTGGATGTCGTGGGGCCGCATCGCTAACAGCCTGGCAGCAAGGCCTTCGAGGGCGCCCCGTAATTCGTAGATTTGCAGGACATCTTGTTCTGTGAGGTTAACAACGCGCGCGCTGCGGCCGGAAGCCTTGGTCACAAACCCTTCTTGTGCGAGAAGGTTGATGGCCTCGCGAATCGATGCTTGCGCTACTCCAAATCTCCGTGCCCAGTATCCCTCAATGACGCGAATACCAGGAGCCAGACCTCCACTGGCAATCTCCGCGCGCAAGCGATCTGCCACTGTGTCCTTGACCAGCGTGATGATGGCGCTTTGAGTTAGAACGGGGCGTTTCACGGGTACATCCATTATTAGCACTTTTTCCACCCACTGCATATCGAACCGAATTCGCATGAGCCTTTCAGTCGTGAACCGCGGCCGGCCAGCCTCCTGGATCCAACGGTGTTCAGCACGCCTAACGACGCCGTATGTCCGAGTGGAGGGCCACGCGCGTTTTAAGCGCTCATTACCTAACCTCCGGGTTCCGTTACATTCTTTGGTCACGTCTCGCTTGATTGTCAATTTTATATTCCATTCAAAGATTACGCGTAGACCGCGGGCGTAAAAATATTTGTTGATAAATGCTGGACAGACACTGTATTTGCGGCATAAATTAGGGGCGCGTTCGATTTAGAGAAATCAAGTTAATCAGGTGTGGGGTTCGTGGGCGAAAAACCGGCTCGGCAAGATGCATCCCCCGCCCTCTTAGAAGCGTAAATAAGCGCTCATTCGAGAAGAAATTAATCATTCGTTGCACCAATTGACGATCGATGCGATGTTCCCCAATGTGCGGAAGACAGGTCGAGAACCTAGGAGGTCTCATGGATACAACTACGAATGAATCTCGCGTTTTCAATGTACGCCGTCCTGCCGGTTTGGCGATTGGAGATATGGAAACAAAACCCGTTCCGAGAATTGCAATTACCATCGCCTGTGCCCTGTTATTGGCCGCATGGGTCCGGCCCGCGAATGCGCAGGTAAACGGGGTTGGACAAAGGCCCTATTTGGGTTGGAGCACCTACAGCGAGCAGACAATCGTGCCCTCCAGCACGGTCATGAATGAGCAGAATATTCTCGCGCAATCCGATGCAATGCAATCCTCTGGGCTGGAAGCTCACGGTTTCAAAAATATAAATCTTGATGCAGGATGGAGTGGCGACAGCGATCAATATGGACGTACGCTCTGGAACACGACCGCATTCCCGCATTTTCTCGACATGATCAAGCACATCCACGCCAACGGGCAGAAGGTCGGTATCTATCTGCTTCCCGGACTGGGCACATCGGTTTACTCTCAAAATCTGCCGATTTTCGGCACACAGTATCATGCGCAGGACATCGTAGCGCTGCCGCTCAACTACGGCCAGGGATTTGGCTACGGCTACAAGATCGATTTCACCAAGCCAGGCGCCCAGGAGTACATCAACTCGCTCGTCAATCTCTATGCATCGTGGGGGATCGATTTCATCAAGCTCGACGGAGTGACTCCCGGGTCCTATAACGATAATCTCAACATCGACAACATTCCCGACGTGCAGGCTTATTCCAAGGCCATCGCCCTGAGCGGCCGTCCCATCTGGCTCACGATTTCATGGGCGCTCGACGAGGATTATCTCGGCGACTGGCAACAGAACGCGAATGCGCGACGCATTGAAGGCGACGTCGAGTGCGAAGGAGACTGCCCGAATATCACCGAGTGGCAGCGAGTGCTCGTTCGCTTTTACGATCTGATCGGTTGGGAAAGCGCTTCGGGTCAATCGCTGGGATGGAATGATCTCGACTCCCTGGAGGTCGGTAATGGAGCTACCGACGGCATCACGAACACTGAACAGCAGACCGCGATGACTCTATGGGCAATGGCCAATGCGCCGCTCTATATCGGCGGAAACCTGACGAACCTCACCACCTATGGCAAGCAGTTGCTTACCAACGACGAGGTCCTGGCCGTCGATCAGTCGGGGCACCCGGCAAAACAGGTTACGGGCGGCTTTACGCCCGTGTGGGTCTCCAGTCTTGGGAACGGCAGCTATTATGTCGCGCTCTTCAATCTCAATGCCTTTGCCACGCGTGTTACCGTGGATTGGAAGGACCTCGGGTTCGTCAACGCTGTCGGCATGCGGGATCTGTGGAGTCATGCTGAACTCGGACCTGCTTTCCAGTCCTTCTCCAGCGTGCTGCCAGGACATGGAGCGCGACTGTTCAAGGTCAAGGCCATCGGCCAAGCTACCGTACCTCCATCGCAAGTCTATGGAGCCGAGACGGCGACGCTGTTTGGTGGAACTCAACTCTCCTCCTGCTCCACTTGCGCCAGCGGACACAAACTGTCGTATCTCGGCATCGGTGCGGCGAACTACGCCATCTTCAACGTGATGGCCCCCAAGACCGGCGTGTACCGGATGGAAGTCGATTCGATGACCCTTGGCACCCGCTCTTTCATCATCAACGTCAACGATGGTCCGGATATTACGCTGAACCTGAGTGGTGGAAGTTCGAATTTGCCCTTCCCAACCACAATTCCGGTTCGTCTGAATGCGGGCATGAACAGCATCCAGTTTGGCAACCCGACAAGTTATCCGCCGGATATGGATCGCATCCTCATAAGCGGCGACGGCAACGAACCATATCCGGCGTTCACTGTCTACGAGGCAGAGAATGCAACCCTGAGCGGGACAGCCGCAACATCGGCAGGCTTTTGCGGTAACTGCTCAGGCCTCGCCGCGGTGGGCAACCTGGGCGGAAACAGCACCGTCACCTTCGACAATGTGGTGGTGCCCGCGTCAGGAACTTACCAGATGGAAATCGATTACATGACCCAAGGTCAACGATCGTTCTTCATCTCCGTCAATGGGAATACCGCGCAGGAACTCGCCTTGAACGGTTACAGCTTTGGCACGCCCACCAGCACCGTAGTTCAGGTGCAGCTGCATGCGGGGTCGAATCAGATCGAGTTCAGCAATCAGGCTGGTTACGCACCCAACCTGGACTCTATTGTCATTGCACCACCGTCGAATTTTTGAACCCTGCTTCTCGGACAAAGACAGACTTGCTCCTCTCCTCAAAGACTGAAGACGGCGGTGTTGTCCGGCAGTACGGTCGAGCCGGAGGATCCATTTAAGCTTCAGACTTTCGAAGTTGGCTTTTCCAGTCGGGTTTTGGAGGGACGCCGGGGCGGCTCAAAACAGCCGTCCCGGCGTCATCGCCCCAGGTGTTCCCCGTTGATCGTTCATGTTCAAGCTGATTTCTTGCATGGGTGAGGGATTTTTGGGGAATTTCAGGGATATTTTCGGCATTTTTTGCGTTGCCGCGCAGAACCGGCCCTTGACAAGGCGGAAGTGCGTACGCGGTAAATGACTGTGCCGATTGAGGTTCGCGCTCGACTGGCGGAGAAGGAAAAATGATCGGCAAAATTCTGATACCGGTTCGCAACATAAACAGGGGGGAGGGGGGTCATACGACTTTTTCTTGACCGGTTTGCAGTCTGGGATGGACCTGGGGAAGGCAGATGGAAGGCGGCTCAACCCTGCAATCAGTATGCTCCAGGATCGGGTAATTTACAGCAAACTCCGGTCAGCCTGGCGTGTGGCACATGCAAACCACTCGGCGAGTTGAGCGGAAGCTACCGCATAGCTCGTTAGTCTTCTATAGAATGTATTTCGTTCACAACGGAGCGTTTTCGCCATGGGAACCTTCACGCGGAAGTCCAGTCCTGGGCAACTCCCTACCATCGTGAACGCCATGGCCGGCAAAGGAATGGACGACGAGGATGTGAGGAACTTCCACGACTGCGACGTCGCAAAGACGAGCTTTTCCACGTTCGAACTTCCAATGGCCTAGCTCAATCCCGGATGGTGCTCGCTTGAATATCACACTTAGCGGAAAAGTCGCTGTAGTCACAGGTGCATCTTCAGGCATCGGCGCGGCCGTCACACGGAGGTTTCTGGAGTGCGATGCTGCAGGCGTAATCGCCGTGTTCCGCCGTGCCGACCTCCCCGCAGAGCTCGCGGAATGCAAGGCGCGCTACGGCGAAAAACTTCAAATCGTTCACGGCGATGTTGGTGAAGAAGGCACCGCGGTTCGATTCACTGCCGCGGCGATGGACACATTCGGGCACCTGGATGTTCTGGTGTGCAATGCGGCTGTGAGCGTCGTGAAGCCAATCCACGAGCACACCCCTGAAGAGTGGGACGACGTCTTCAATTCCAACGTAAAGGCGGTTTATTGGGCAAGCCGCCACGTGATCCCGGTGATGATCCGCCAGGATCACGGTCTTATCCTGATGAGCGGGTCCATCTCCGGGGAAGTTGGCATTCCGACCCAGGGAGCTTATGCGCCTTCAAAGGGCGCCCTGCACCAGATGACCAGGCAGATGGCGATTGAGTACGCCAAGAATCATATTCGGGTGAACACCATCGCCTGCGGAACGGTCGATACTCCGATTGTGCATCGATCGGCCGCTGCTTCGGGAGATCCGCAAGGGTACTGGAGCATGCTCAGAGATAACCACCCCATCGGCCGCATCGCCGATGTTGACGAAATTGCCACGTTCTACGCTTACATGGCAAGCGATCACGCCAGCTTTTTCACGGGATCCATTGTCATGTTGGATGGCGGGTACACGGCGCGATAGGCAGCCCGAGCGGCATGATCTGCAGAGGGGAACATGCTGCCGGATGCCAGGTGCAACGCATTGACTTCCCGGAGTGTGGGGATTGCCCACCGGTTCACTGGCACAAATCAACATCTTCCATTGCAGGGGAAACAGAGACGAATCCTCAAGCGCTTCAATTGGATCGCGGAGTGGATACACTTGATTCCTTCAAGGTGTTTCTTGATCTGGAACTCGATGGGAGTTCTTCCGTGCCGAAGCACATGCAAACACTTCTCTCCAGCAATGAGGCCATTTTCGATAGCGCGTCTCTACCATCCATTGCGCGAGCGCACCCCTATCGCGGTACCGAGGGCCTGACGAAAGTCCTGCGCAGGCCGCGCCGCCGTCTTTGCAGGTGGTATGGTCGTGTTGGGCGACAGCATCATCGCGCAGAAAGAGGAAATTGATGGATACCATGCTGGCTGCGCGATATCTTGGTCCCACGCGCATTGAAACCGAAGTGGTTCCCATGCCAGTGATCGGGAGCGACGAGGCTCTGATTCAAGTAGAGGCCTGCGGATTGTGCGGCTCGGACCTGAACATCATAGCCGGAACCCACCCGCGCGCCAAAGCCCCGCTCACGGTAGGCCATGAACTCTCCGGCCACATCGTGGAGATCGGAAATCCCGGCGCCGGCTGGGAAGTGGGAGAACACGTCACCGTGTATCCTCTCATCTCGTGCGGGACTTGTTACGCTTGCACGCACGGCAATCCGCACGTTTGCCGGAAACTTCGGCTCTTCGGATTCGATGTCGACGGCGGCATGGCGGAGTTCGTGAAGGTTCCCATTGATTCACTGGTAAGACTGCCAAAAAATATGCCGGCGAGAATTGGAGCGCTCATCGAGCCGCTCGCGGTGGCCGTCCACGGCGTAGCCCGCACCAGCATGGATAAGGTTGGCCTCGCGGTTGTCCTTGGAGCGGGCCCAATCGGCTTGCTTACCGCGCTGGTGGCGCAGGCGCGCGGCGCGTCCCACGTGATCATCAGCGATGTGCTGCCCTCGCGCCAGAGGCTGGCCGAGAGCCTTGGGCTGCACGCCATCAAGGCCGGCGCCGAGCTCCTCGCCGAAGTCATGAGAATGTCGGACGCGAATGGAGCGGATGTCCTCTTTGAGTGCGCGGGCCATCCCTCTTCCGCACGCGAAATGACCTCCCTGGTCCGCTCGCGCGCCACGATCGTCAATCTCGGCGTCTTCAAAACGCCAGTGGAAGTGGACATGCAGGCAGTGAATTTCAAGGAGATCGAGATTCTCGGATCGAGAGTATACGAGCGGAAGGATTTTCAGGGCGCCATCGACCTCGCCATGCAGTTCCCTCTCGACCGCATCGTGACCCACGTCTTTTCTCTGCAGGAAGTAGCCCGCGCGTTCCTTCAATTTCAATCGAGCGATTCGTGCAAAGTGCTCGTAACGCCTGGATCCCAATAAGCCCGCTCTGAAAAGAAGGGGGTTGAATTCGCCCCATCGCAGCTGGGGAGCAACGGCACTCGCACCGATGCACGGCAACGCCAAGCGAGATCGAGATCTCGAAACATTTCCAGTTTGGAAAGGAACCGCACATGGAGCGGAGGCAATTTCTCAAGAGTTCGGCCCTGGCCGGCACGGTGCTTGCTCTTTCAAACAAACGTATTTGGGCAACTTCGGCCGATGCCCGTATTGAGATCTTCCTGGACGAACCAGGGGGCGAGATTTCACCGAACCTGTACGGGCAATTCACTGAGCACATTGGCGGAGTGATCTACGACGGAGTCTGGGTTGGCGAACAATCCAGGATACGCAACCAGTTTGGAATACGCGCCGAGCTGGTCGACAGGATGAAAGAAATTCAGGTCCCCATCGTGCGGTGGCCAGGCGGCTGCTTCGCCGATAGTTACGATTGGAAAGACGGCATAGGTCCCGCCTCCGACCGGCCCGTGCGCACCAACTTCTGGGAAGGCGATCCCGATGCGGCACGCCTTCACCAGAAAGGTCCGCAAGTCTTCGAGCCCAACACTTTCGGGACCAATGAGTTTATGCGCTTTTGCAAACTGGTGGGTGCCGAGCCGTACCTTGCGGCCAATCTACGCAGCCTCCCACCGTTGTCCTTCGACCACTGGGTGGAGTACTGCAACTCGCCCGCGGGAACCACCACTCTTGCGAAGATGCGCGCCGAGGCGGGATTTCCGGAACCATTCAACGTGAAGTTTTGGGGCATTGGCAACGAGAGCTGGGGCTGCGGCGGCAATTTCACTCCGGAGGAATATGCGTCGGAATTTCGCCGCTACACCAGCTGGATTCCCAGCTTCGGCGTCGGTCTGCAACTCATCGGGGCCGGCCCCAACGGCAACGACACTGATTGGACGCACCGCTTTTTTGAGCAGATCTTTACCGGGCACTCTTATCAAAACTCTCGCTTCACCGGCTGGTCGATTCATCATTACGCGTCCAACCTGAGCCGGGGTAAGACCAGGGACTGGATCCTCGCCAAAGGCGATGCGTTAAAGTTCGAACTGGTGGATTGGTTCGAGTTGCTCCACGAGTGTGACCGCGTGGAACGGATCATTGCCGACCAGTGGGCAGTGATGGGGCAATACGATCCGCAACACCAAATCAAGCTGGTGGTCGACGAATATGGCCCCTGGTATCGCGAAGGAACAGAGCTGGACCCCACTCACATCTTCGGACAGCAGGTCACCGTCCGCGATGCCCTGGCGACCGCCCTCACGCTGGATGCATTCAATCGCAATGCGGAGAAGGTGAGTGTGGCCACGTGTGCGCAACTGGTGAACAACATCAACGCGCTTTTTCTTTGCCACGAAGACCGCTTCTTCGCCACGCCGAACTTCCACGTCTTCAAGATGTACGCGGCGCACCAAGGCGGTCAGTTGCTCCGCACCGAATTCTCCGCGCCGGATGTGCATTACGATCGAGATGGAAAACCCGCCGTTTTCTGGGGTCTCAACGGATCTGCGTCGCGAAAGGGCAACCGGCTGACGCTGACGGCAGTGAACCCGGATCCCGCCCGACCTTCTCAGGCTCAAGTTGCGCTACGCGGCGCCGCGATTGCACGCTCCAACGGAACCGCTCTGGCAGCCAGCGACATGCACGCACACAACACCTTCGAAAATCCAGATGCGGTCAAGACTGCGCCTCTCGATACTTCGATCAACGCAGGGATTTTGAACGTGAGTATCCCGCCTGCTTCGGTTATCAAGTTGGAGATCACGCTCGGCTAAAGTAGTTACTCTCAGAGTGCTTTTGCGGAACGACGTCGATCGGCGCATGATTGCAACGCTTCTTCAAGTGCGCACCGATTCGGAATTGGGAACTCGGCGTGTTTTGACATCGCGCATTGGCGGCTGGCCGAAGAAACGGCTATATTCCCGGCTGAACTGGCTGGCGCTTTCATACCCAACCTCGAAGGCGGCGCTGGCGGCATCGAGACCCTCGTTGAGCATGCGCTCGCGTGCCACATGCAGCCGCAACTGCTTCTGGTATTGCAGCGGGCTCATGGCGGTCAGCGAGCGGAATTGATGATGCAACGTCGACACGCCCATGCGCGCCATGGTGGCGAGTTCTTCAATCCGCAGGGGCTTGGTGTAGTTCAGCCTGAGCCACTCGACTGCCTTGGCGGTGCGATGGCTTTGTTCTCCGAGCGTGGCGATGGCGCGCAGATGCTTCCCCTGCGGGCTGCGCAACAAACGGAAGACGATCTCCCGCTGGATCAGGCTGCTGAGGAACGAGATATCCTGCGGAGTATTCAGAAGATCGACGAGCCGGGAACACGCGTCCAGAAGTTGGAATGAAGTGACACCAACGGCCATGCCGCGCGTGTCTGCCGGTTCCTCGCCGAGGTGAAACTCCTGCTGGGAGAGGATCTCCCGTACCGCCGGCATTTCCAATCGAAGCAGAAGGCAAAGAATCGGCTCCTTTTCAGTTGCCGCGATGACCTGGCTGACCACCGGCAAATCAATCGAAGTGAGAAGGAAGTTTGAACCGTCGCAGATGTAGGTCGCATTGCCGACGTTGATGCGCTTCTGTCCCTGAACGAAGACGATCAGGCTGGGCTCGTATGTCGCTGAAGCGCATGCGGTGGGAATCGATCGGCGGTAGAAGCCGAGGCCGGGAACGTCGGTGAGGGTATCGCCTTCGGCGACAGCCCGATCCGCAATTTTGCGGGCCAGTTCCCTGCGCTTCTCGACCAAATCTCCATCTTCGCGGACACTTCTGTTCTTCAACACTTTCATCTGAATCCCTGAAACCACGTTAACGCGAATTTCATCGCGCGGTGTACAAAAATTCCCGCTATCGACAGGAATAGGCAATAGATCGGCAGGATCGGGATACCGCTTACCGGATTCCGTTTCGTAGTCTGGACCTCGGAGCGGATTGCTCGCCATCCGCCAGGGAGTTGAGGCTGATCCATGTACAAAGCAAAAGCATATTCCGTTTCGAGCGCGACATCACCATTTGCCTCCACCACGATCGCACGGCGCGATCCCACCGAACACGACGTCCAGATCGAGATTCTGTTCTGCGGCATCTGCCATTCCGATCTTCACCAGGCTCGCAATCAGTGGAGCGACATGATGCCGACGGTGTATCCCTGCGTTCCCGGCCATGAGATTGTAGGCCGGGTCACCAAGGTCGGCTCCGCCGTGACCAAGTTCAAGCCCGGCGATCTCGCCGCCGTCGGCTGCATGGTTGACTCCGACCGCACCTGCCCGGAGTGCAAGGCTGGATTGGAACAATTCTGTCAGAATATGACCCTCACCTATAACTTTCCCGACAAGCACAGCGGGGGCGTCACGTACGGGGGATACTCCGACAGCATCGTCGTCACCGAGCACTTCGTGCTGAAGGTTCCCACCAACCTGGACCTGGCCGGAACCGCGCCGCTGCTCTGTGCCGGCATCACCACCTATTCCCCCATGCGTCACTGGGGCGTGACCAAGGGCAAGAAGGTGGGAGTTGTCGGTCTGGGTGGATTAGGCCACATGGGCGTCAAGTTTGCGCACGCGTTCGGCGCCCATACTGTCGTCTTCACCACATCCCCGGGCAAGAAGGAAGATGCGCTTCGCTTGGGAGCGGATGAAGTCGTAATCTCCAAAAATGCAGATGAGATGGCAAAGCATGCGGGAAGCTTCGACTTCATTCTTGATGCAGTGGCTGCCGAACATGACATCAACGCCTACATCGGCCTGCTTCGCCGCGACGGCAACATCACCATGGTGGGCGCTCCGGACAAGCCTCTGCCCGTTTCGGTCTTCGGTTTAATCTTCGCGCGGCGCAGTTTCTCCGGTTCACTGATCGGCGGCATTGCCGAAACCCAGGAGATGCTGGATTTCTGCGGCCATCACAACATCACCTCCGACGTCGAAGTGATTCCCATCCAGAAAGTCAATGAGGCATACGAGCGCTTGCTGAAGTCGGACGTGAAGTATCGCTTCTCGATCGACATGGCCTCGCTGAAATCGGAGTAACGGCCGGAGGTGACTTACAAGTGCGAGCAGTCATAAAAACGGAAGGCCCACTTCGAAGGATGGAGACAGGAAATGGAACTCAAGCGAAACGGTTCGCAAGCCTCGGGCAAGGGGCCTGCGGATTGGTTTACTGGAACTGTACGGGTCGATCCGCTTTTTACTGCGCCTGATCCGGCACGTGTGGTGGGAGCGAGTGTCACGTTCGAGCCCGGCGCGCGCACGGCCTGGCATACGCATCCACTCGGCCAGACTCTGGTCGTTACTGCGGGCTGCGGCCGTGCGCAACGGGAGGGCGGACCGATCGAAGAGATCCGCCCCGGCGACGTCGTCTGGTTTGCGCCCGGCGAGAAGCATTGGCACGGGGCGGCGCCCACCACCGCAATGACGCATATCGCAATTCAGGAAAAGGTCAACGGCTCTACCGTCGACTGGATGGAAAAGGTCACCGACGAACAATACCAGGGTGCATAGATTGCCAAAGAGCAATCCTCATACTGATTGAAAAGAAACGAACGACTTGAGCGCGGTCCGGATATCGAAGCGTGGGAGCAGCGATAATCTGCTGGTCCCGCGCCGGTTTCAGGGCTCCATCGGCGGGCTGGGTTCGCGCCCTCCGATGATCACGCAAGTCAAGCCACACTGTAAAACTCTCGCGCTCAGAAAGTGAAGTGAACCGCCAGTTGCGCGCTGCGCGGACCGCCGCCGCCGAGATACGGATTGCCGCTGCCCACATCGGGGGTCGCCGTGGTTGCCAGGAACTGCGATCCGCTGGCGCCCGGATCTGAACCCGCAATCAGGCGATTTCCCGCTGCGTGGCTGTTCCCGAAAACGTCGATGCCAAAACCCGGCAACAGCGGATTGCTGAAGTTTGGGTGATTGAAAATATTGAAGAAATCGCAACGCAATTCCACCGTCATTGTCTCTGTCAGATGCGAGGTCTTGGTCAGCGAAAAATCGAAGTTAGTGTAGTTCGGCGAATTGAACGCATTGCGCCCCTCGCTGCCCGGATGCCCGTTGATGCAGTTGCCTGTATCGCCATCCAGGGTGCACGGAGCAGCGAATGCCGCCAGGTTAAGCAGGTTGGTCCCGTGCGCGCCGGAATGTAAGTCGCCAATGATATCGGGCCTGCCGTAGTACTCACCCGTGCCGTTGTAATCGCCTTCAAACAAGTAACTGACTGTATACGGCTGCCCGGTGGCGAAGTTGAACATGCCGTCGAGTGCCCAACCGTTCGCGATCCATTTCGCCTGTTCGGTCTTGGGAAAATTGTAAGTCCAGTACCATTGCATGCGATTGCGCACGTCGAAGTTGGAACTGGCGCGGTCACCCCGCGGGTTGAAGCTGTTGTCAGGTTGCGACGCATTGGGAACAAAGTCCAGCCCGTCGCTCGCGTCGTCAATCGAATGCGCCCACGTATAGTTCAACGTGGACGTCAATCCGCGCCAGCCCTGCACCTTCAACGACGCCTGCGCGGAGTTGTAATTGGAAAGCGCACTCGTTTCGATCTGGTTCACATAGTAAAGCGGTATGTTCGCATACGTGCCCACCGAGTAAGTGGGAAAGCATTGCTCACCATAGTTGATGGTCTGGCCGTTTCCGCACTGGTCAACGCTGCCCGCGACATTATTAAACTGATTCAGATCGCGGAAGTGGAACAGATGACGTCCCTGCGATCCCACATATCCCGCCTGCACCGCAACTCTCCTGGCAACCTGGGCTTCGAGGTTGAGGTTATAGGATGCATACCTCGGCGTCACCAGCTTGCGATCGACAGTGAATACGCTGCTCGGCGTATAGTCTCCGAAAACAGGAGTGCCGGCTGAAATCGTCGACACGACCGGCGATGCGAAGCCGATGCCGTTGAAAGCCGGACCGGCCTCGCCGGCGTTGGTGTTGTACGCCTGGTTGCCTACAAAAAAATCCTGCGACGGGCCGTCGTAGTAAATACCCGCACCGGTCCGTATCACCAACTTGCCGTTGCCCAAAAGGTCGTCGGCCACACTGAGGCGCGGCGCGAAGTTAGTCCAGTCCTTGGGGTAGAGCGATGCGGGACCGCCCGCCGCTCCTACTGTTTTTAATCCCCCGGTGGTGACGTCGAAGATGCTGAAAGCCTTGTTCTCGGCGCCAATCACACCGAAGTAATCCCAACGCAGGCCATAGTTGAGCGTGATCCGCGGGCTCACGCGCCAGGAATCCAGTGCGTACGCACCGCTGCTGTTCTGATAGGAATAGCGCGTGCCGTCCCCGATGGCTGAACTACCGCCATCAATGCTGCCCGCCAGAAAATCTTCAAGGCTGGCGAAGACAAGTTTGCCGCGATGCCCCGAATCGATGAAGCTGTTGATGAAGGTGCGCCGCCACTCGTAACCTGCCTTGTAACTATGCCCGCCCTTGGTCAGCGAAACGTTTCCGAACAACTGGTAATTCGTGTCGATGCGGCCGCGTGAGTCGCTGGCGGTTGCCCCGATTGGACTGAATGCACCTACGTCGATGGTCGGCAGTCCCAGGTCGCGTGCCGTATAACCGGATGGCAGAGTATTGAGGCCGAAGGCTTCGTTTGGATTCAGGCCCCTGTCTTGGGGCATGAACTGTTGCAGGAATCGGTTGTAACCGCCGCGCACTTCGAAAACCAGGTTCGACCGCGGAACGGAGGTGTAGGACAGCGAAACAATATTGACGTGCGTCGGCGTCAAGGTGTTGAAGCCTGGCGCGCTGCTGCCCGTATACAGCATGCCCAGCGGAAAACTCTGTTGTCCCTGGCTGAAGAAATAGCGTCCGGTCAGCAGGTCGCCGGCGCTGAACCAGTGCAGGTGCTGATCGGCTTTGGCAATCAGATTATCGCTGACGTTGCTGAACGGCGTCGTGAAGGTCTCGTCACCGCCCGTGGCCGGCAAGGTTCCCCAAGGCTTGCTGGCCAACAGCCGCTGGATCACGGGGTTGATTGTCCCGCCCGCCGTTTGATAGGCATCGATGTCATCCTGCGTGGGCACCGTCCCCAGTTGGGGCAAGCTGCCGTTCTCTTTCTGTCCCTCATAGGCAACAAACCAGAACGACTTGTCCTTCACGATCGGGCCGTCCGCCGATCCGCCGAACTGATGGTTCGTGAACGAATTCTTGGGCTGGGCAACCGTATTGAAATAGTTGCGCGCGGTCATCGATCCATTGCGAAAGTATTCGAATGCACTGCCGTGAATGCGATTGGTGCCGCTCTTGGTCACGATGTTGACGGTCGCGCCCGAACTGCGGCCAAACTCGGCTTCCGGGTTACCGGTCACTGGAATTTCGGCAAGGGCATCGACGGGAAGAATGGTCGAAGGTGCGCCCCATACGCCCGCCTGGTTGATGGCCGGCAGGTTGCGATACCCGTCATTCATGTCCGTGCCGTCGAGAAGATAGTTGTTGGAGCGGCCGCGATTGCCGTTCAAACTGAACAGTCCGTACGAGCCGGCTGATTCAGTCGATCCCACTGGATCGCTGCTCGCGCCTGGCACCAGTTCCAGAAGCTTGGTAAAGTCGCGCCCATTCACCGGCAGTTCCGCGGCCTCCGTGGCCTCAATCGTCCCGCCGGTGGTATTTGAACTGATCTCCACCAGCGGCACGTCGGCGTTCACTTCCACCACTTCTTCAACCGCGCCGGTGGCCAGCTTCGCATCGGCCCTTGTCGGCGACCCCACGCTTACCGGAATCTGCGTCAACGTGGTGGTGCGGAACCCCTGCTTCTCGACGGTCAGGCTATACGTGCCCAGGGGCAGCTCAGACGCCACATACTCACCCTGCTCGTTGGCGACCATGGTGCGCGACAGGCCCGTGGCGGTGCTGAACACCTTCACCTGTGCCCCGGCCACGGCTGCGCCCGTGCTGTCCGTAATGGTCCCTTGAATGCTTCCCCTGAAGGTCTGCGCCGCCACAATCGGGACACCGGCACAAGCTAGAAAAGCAGAAAGAACGGCGATCACGCCTGAGAAGGCGACCGAGCGGCTTTGCATAGGACCGGGCTCCTTAGATTTTTCCGGGGAATTGGTGGAATCATAACACGAACATCGGGCCCGTCTGAAAAAAGAACGCGAAATGGAATTCGTGCGGGCCGCCATCGACGGCTCGACAACCGGTCCTGCAACGATGTGCAGGAGCGCGGTTCCGCCTGTTCAACTCCTTTTTGAGTGGACTTTCCGGTAATTCTGCCGATATGCAACAAGGTATAGGTTCATTAATCGGAGAGCCGTTGCGAAAGATGAGCACTGCCATCAAGAGAGACCAGTCTGCGGAAGATCGGCAGTCCTCCGAGGATGTCCCCAGTGCCAGAAACGGCGCACAAATCGGGGGGAAGAGCTCCTGCCCTACGCCGCACATAGCGTCCCCCGATGAATGCCCCGGACAAAAGCACAGGGACATCGAAGAATCGCTGCGCCAGACCATGGCCTCTCTGCAGGAGACGCAGAGAATCGGCGGACTCGGCAGTTATGAACTGGATATCTCTACAGGTCGATGGACCAGTTCGGATGTGACCGACGATATCTTCGGAATCGGAAAGGGCTATGAAAGGACGGTGCCTGGTTGGGAGGCCCTCATTCATCCGGACGACCGCCAGATGATGCGAGATCATTTCTTCTGCGACGTGATCGGTCAGGGTAAGCCATTCAATAAGGAATACAGAATCATCCGCTACTCCGATAAAACGGAGCGCTGGGTCCACGGAATTGGAAAGCTCGCATTGGATGGCGGCGGCCGGCCTGTGTCGATGCGCGGAATCATTCGAAATATTACTGAACGCAAATTGGCGGAGGAGCGCCTTAACGCCAGTGAACAGCGCTATCGTGCAAGCTTCGAGCAGGCGGCTGTGGGCATGCTGCATACTTCGCTCGAAGGCCGCATCGAAAACTGCAACGAGCACTTCGCCCGCATGCTCGGTTACAGCGTTGACGAAATCCGCGGCATCACATTTCAGCAGATAACGGCGCCGGAGGATCTGGTCTCCAGCAACCGCGTGCTGGAAAGGATGGCTCCCGGCGCAGCCGATGCAGCAGGCGTGTCTGTGTGGGAGAAGCGTTATGTCCGCAAGGATGGAACCCTGACTTGGGTCAAGCTGACCGTCTCGTTACAGCGGGACGCCTCTGGAGTTCCCATTCACTACATTACCGTCGTCGAGGACATCAATGCGCGCAAAGCGACGGAACTGCGCCTGGCGACAGCCCTTACCGATTTGAAGACCAGCGAGGAGCGTTACCGTACAACCTTTCAGATGAGCACCGAAAGCATCGCAATCAACCGGGTGAGCGATGGAATCTATATCGATGTGAACAAGGCATTTCTCAATATCTCCGGATACCAACGGGATGAGGTCATCGGCCGGTCGTCTTTGGAATTGGATATCTGGGCGAATCTGGATGAGCGGTTCAGGTTACTTGAGAGCGTCCGCGCGAATTCGGTGTGCCGCGACATTGCAACTCAATTCCGGCACAAAGACGGGACTCTTTTTTGGGGCTCCCTCTCGGGATCCATCATTCGGATTAACGAGGATGACTGCCTGTTGACTGTCACGCGCGACATTACCACGGCCAGGATGGCGGAAGAGAAACTGGCCGACACCGTGCGGGCGCTGAGTGCCAGCGAAGAGCGATATCGCACCGTGTTTGCGACCTGCTCGGACGGGATCCTGATCAATGAAATTGAAACCGGAAAGTGTATCGACGTAAACCAGTCGTTCCTCGAAACTACCGGCTATCAGCGCCATGAGGTCGTGGGAAAGGCGGCCATGGACCTCGGTTTATGGATAGATTACCGGGACAGGAGCAACATGATGCAAAAGTTGCGGCGCAATGGAACGTGCCGCGGCTTCGAAGCGCGTTTTCGAAAGAAAGACGGCACAACGATCTGGGGGATGTTGTCCGCAACCGTGACGGAGATCGACGGGGTTCGCTGTCTGATTTCCATCACGCGCGATAACTCCGACGCCAAGGCCGCCGAAGGAGAGATCATCAATCTGGCGTTTTATGACCAGCTGACCGGGCTTCCTAATCGCCGCCTTTTGCTGGAGCGCCTGCGCCAGTCCCTTTCTCCTGGTTCCGGAAATTCCCATAAACGCGCACTTCTCTTTATCGATCTGGATAACTTCAAAAACCTGAATGATACCCTCGGCCATCAGACCGGCGATCTCATGCTGCAGGAAGTCGCGCGACGGCTTGGCACGTGTGTACGGCAAACAGATACAGTGGCGCGCCTGGGGGGCGACGAGTTTGTCGTGATGCTCGAAGACCTGTGCAACTCTCCTTCCGAAGCCGCAACCCAGGTCGGGATCATTGGCGAAAAAATGCGCGCGGCCCTCGAGCTTCCCTACTGGTTGTCCGGTCGCGAATGTCTCAGCAGCTGCAGCATCGGCATCACTGTGTTTGGCGACAAACGCGAGAGCACCAACGAAGTATTGCAGCAGGCCGACATCGCCATGTATCACGCCAAGGCGGCGGGCCGTAATACGCTGCGCTTCTTTGCACCCGCACTGCAGACCGCGGTCAATGCCCGCAGTGCGATGGAAGAAGAACTCCGGCAGGGAATCCGCGACCACCAATTCGTGTTGCACTACCAGCCCCAGGTGGACTCAACCCGCGTGATCGGCGCTGAAGCCCTCGTCCGTTGGAATCATCCCAAGCGCGGCCTCTTGAATCCCGGCGAATTCATCTCGCTGGCCGAAGATTCCGGATTGATCCTGCCCCTGGGAGACTGGGTCTTTGAGAGTGTGTGCACGCAAATCGCGGCGTGGGATCAACGAACAGAGGCCGCGCAACTCACCGTCGCGGTGAACATCAGCGTCCGGCAATTTCGCCAACCCAACTTCGTGGAGCACGTCCTCGAAGTACTCGACCGCACCGGCGCCAAGCCCCACCACCTCGTCATGGAACTAACTGAACGTCTCTTAGTCGATGACTTCGATGAAGTCATCGCAAGAATGTCCACCCTTCAGGGATTCGGCCTGCGCTTCGCACTCGATGACTTCGGCACTGGCTACTCGTCCTTGAATTACCTGCGCCTCCTGCCCCTCCACCAACTCAAAATCGACAGGTCGTTTGTCCGGGACATGATGGTGGATTCGACGAGCGGAGCTATCGCCCAAACGATAGTTTCCCTGGGCCGTGCGATGGACCTTCCCGTCCTCGCCGAAGGCGTGGAGATGGAGGCGCAACGGGACTTTCTGCTGAGCCTGGGTTGCCACTCATTTCAGGGGTACTTGTTCAGCCGTCCGTTGCCGTTGCGGGAATTCGAATTGTTCCTCCTGGAGCGAATCGCAACGCCACCCGCAACCATCGAATAGGCATGCAGTTAACGCGATCCAGGCGCGAAGGAAAGCGCTACGTCAACAAAGTGCCGACCAACGTGGGTGGCCTTTCCATCATGTTCAAAGTCGGGCCGCGTTTTTTTCTTGATACCGCGTCCCGATCTCCTCAGCAGCCGCTGGGGCCTTTCCACACCGACGCACGAGTCTACGCAACCGTCCCGGCTTCGGGACTCCGCATCACCTGGTTCGGTCACGCCTCCTCGCTGATTGAGATCGATGGCGTGCGCATTCTCATCGACCCTGTATGGGACGAACGCGCGGCTCCGACAACGTGGGCGGGCCCTAAGCGCTTCTTCGCGCCCACGCTTCCGCTCGAAGGTCTGCCTCCCATCGACGCGGTTCTGATATCGCACGATCACTACGACCATCTGGGTGCGGGTACGATACGAAGCCTGGCGAAGATGGAGGCTTTTGCCAACACGCAGTGGATAACAACTCTCGGCGTAGGCGGGATCCTTGGAGGATTTGGCATCGATCGATCCCGTTGCAAGGAACTGGACTGGACAGAAAACGCAAGCATCGGCCCATTGACCATCACGGCTCTGCCGGCCCGACATTTCTCCGGGCGCAGCCTGTTCAATCGCTTTGAAACGTTGTGGGCTTCTTTTGCCCTGGTCGGTCCAAAGCACCGCGTATTCTACGGAGCCGATTCCGGGGAATGGATCGGATTCTGCGAAGTCGGCCAAAGATTCGGCCCATTCGATGTAGCGATGCTTGAGATTGGCGCCTACGATCCGCTCTGGGCCGACATCCACATGGGCCCGGAAGGCGCCGTCCGCACCTTTCGCGCTCTCGGCGGTCAAGGCCTGTTCATGCCTATCCACTGGGGTCTTTTCGACCTCGCACTGCACCCCTGGAAGCAGCCCATCGAGACCATCACGGCGATAGAGAATCTGAAGCTCTGGTCCCCTGCTCCGGGATCTCCCACGGAGGTAGTACGCGGGCAGGAGGTTCGTTCCGACTGGTGGCGTTGAATCGAATCTGTCGTCGATGATCTAAGCGGGACGCGCATGGTTGCAGGGACAATGCGCCACAGCCGTAAATGAATCCCCGTTACCACGCCAAATACCTGTGCCCCATTTCGTTTCTCGTAGAATGCTTTGCCAGGGCGCTCCGAACTGAGATAGCGTCAGGTAGGTATAGCCGTAACGCCGGCTTTCGAATCATGAAAAACCCTTCGCCAACTCAGATTCTTTATTGGGTATTCGTGCTAGCCTCCTTCTCGCTGGCATCTTCGATTTGTGCGCGAGCGAAAGAAGCGAAAGCGCTGTTAGTCACGTCGGACACACGCGTGGAGTTGCGCGCTGGTACAGACGCCCCGAAGCTGGCTTACATCGCCGGTCCTCGTGGAGTGACACGGCTCAACCGTCAAGCTGAAATGCTTCCCGCGACAGCGGACGAGAATGGCGTGACCGTTCCAATTCTCTGGAAGTTGAAGAACGCTCTCGGCCTCGCCGATGCGCACCGCGTTGTTTTTGTCTACGAAGCCGCGCATCCACGCCTGCGCCTGAGCTGGATATGGGAAGCCCGTGCGGGTTTTGGCCCCATCGAACATCGCATCACCGTAGAGAATTTGGACAGCGAGGAAATCTGGCTGCCGATGATCGACTCGTTGCGCGTCGATTGGCAAACGCCCGCACACTCCGATCTTAGAAACTTCTATGTCGAAAAAGGCGCCGACACACCGTCGGCCCAGGGCACGCATCTCGATGACGTGGTCGACGGCTATCACTGGATTGGCAAATCTTCGACGTACGCGCACCCCACACCCGGCGAAGGCCGCGAAATCATTCCGGCTGAATTCGTATACGACGAAACCAACCCGCAACAGGGCTGGTATGCGGGCATCGAGTTCAGCGGTAGAACCCGCATCTCGCTTGGACGCAGCGGCGACAGCATCAAGTCTTTCCTCGGCCTCAACCCGGACCCCGGCCCGTTTCGCACGCGCGTCGAGCCGGGCGGCAGGTTCGAAACACCCACCGTTTTTCTCGGTACATTCACAGGCGGTTCGGACGGCGCGGGCAATCAACTGCGTCCGTGGGTGCGCGCCGTCCTCGGCAATCCCCTCACGTGGAAGGACGAGCACTATCCCTTCACCGTGAACAACAGTTGGGGCAGCGGGATGCAGGTGGATGAGAGCCTCGCCCTGCGCATGATCGCCGAATCGAAAGAACTCGGCCTCGAAATGTTTCACATCGATGCCGGCTGGTTTCGCGGCGTAGGCGACTGGTATCCGGATCCCAAGAAATTCCCGCGCGGTCTTGCATTCATCGCCGACGCCGCGCATCAGCAGGGCCTGCGCTTCGGCATTTGGGTCGATTGGACCCAGGCCGCGCTCGACACCGCGCCTGGCGCATTGAATGTGAACGATCCCAGGGTGCGCGACTGGATGATCACCGACCTGCCGCCGAACTGGAAACCGGAAGAGTTCAAAGGACAGACCCTTGACCTTGGCGTTCCCGCGGCCCACGCGTACCTCGGAAAAGAAGTGAAGCGCATCGTTGAGGACTACCATCTCGACATGCTGGAGCACGATGGCTATCTCGTTGCGCAGGGCTGCACGCGCGACGACCATCCGCACGCGCCGCCCGATCGCAGCACGATGAAAGTCGTTCACGACTGGGCCTCGGACTTCGTGCTTGCATCCAATTCCACAGACGTCAGCTACCACGCCGTGCGCGCCTACTACGATATTTACGTGCAGACTCGACGCGACCATCCCGGCCTGCTGTTTGAAATTTGCAACGACGGAGGCCGCATGGTCGACTTCGGCTCTGCGGCGCACGGCGACTACTTCTCGATTACCGACACCTACGATCCGCTTTCCAACCGCCGCGCCTTCTACGACACCAGCCACGTGCTGCCCGCCGCCATGCTGGAGAGCTATGTTGAAAAATGGCCTACGCCGCGTCTTGAAAACTTCCTCTACATGCTTCGCAGTGGCATGATGGGCTGGGTCACCATCATGACGGACACCACCGCATGGACCGCGCAGCAGCACGAAGCCGCGCGGCAGGCCATCGCGCTCTACCAGCAAAAACTTCGTCCGCTTATTCGCGACGCACAGCTATTTCATGTTTCCGAGCGTCCCGACGGCAGTCACTGGGACGGCCTTGAATACTGGGACCCTAAGCGCGGCGAAGGAGTAGTGTTTGCCTTCCGCGGCAACAATCCCGGAGAAGCGGAACACGCATTCATGCTCAAGGGTCTTGATCCGGGTAAGCGCTACCATCTGCATTTTCAGGATGGCTCTGCTTCAGACACTACCGTCACAGGCAGCGACTTGGTCCGCCGCGGCCTGGCTGTCCACCTGGATGAGCCGCTTAGTTCGGAACTTATCTTCTTTCGTCGTGCGACTAACTCGCTCCCCGGCAAGTCCAGGTAAGTGACTTAGTCCCGACTTACTTCGCCAGTGAGCCTGAGGTTGTCGCCGGCGGAGGAATCGCGGCAATCTGGTCCATCGGCAACTCCAGCGAAAACACGGAAGCATCCCCCTGGTCGGCATGGACCCAGATACCGTGAAACGCTTCGTGCACCTCCGGATGCAGCGCCAGGATCGATGTCATAACGTCGAGCACCTGCTTGCGCGCCGATGGAGGATCGCGCAACTGGCTCACTTGCGCCGCACTGGGGTTGTAATGAATCTCAAGATCGAGCGCGCCCAACGCCGAAGAAGTGTCGATCGTGGTTACCTCGTACGATGAGCCATTCGCATTCAGCAACAACGACTTGGTTCCCGGAAGGTTGTCGGGACGCACCTGGTCGGTCTCATGCTGCAGCTTTTCCAGGTTTGCGCTGGTAAGAAAATCCACCGGGTTGAGCAGGTTGGAGGCCAGGCGGTAGTAGAACCACGCGTCCCATTTCATCTGCTTTTGTGCAAAGTGCCGTGCCGACGTCCAGTACCAGATGCCATCGTGCCCCGCATCGGTCATGGGCTTGCTGAAGAATCCGGCCAGCATCCAGCGATTGTTGTTTTTGGAAAGGATCAGCGCGATCTGCTGCGGCTGCGGCACGCCTGTCGCATGCACGATCGCCAGCGCGTAGGTCCCCGGCGGCAGCCCGTTGAAGTTCAACACCACCACCGGCGTGCCGCAATAGAAATCGGTACGGGCCGCACCCGCCGCTTCTGTCGAAGCATCCAGGCTGTACAGGTTGTAAATGGTAACCGTGGCCCGCTCCACCATCGGCTTCAGGGTCTGTGCGGTATTCGCGATGCCGCTGAAATCCGCCGCCACCGCGGGGATGGTGCTGGTTTGCAGCGCTTGCACGTTGCCGCTCTGCACGTCGCCAATCAGGTTCTTGGCGGCGCTCATCAGCGCATCGCGTTCCGGCGCAGTCATCTGCGATTCGGTTTTGCAGGACGCGGCCTTTGCGTTGGGAACGAGAGAAGCCACGCTGCCGGCGCATACCAGCAGCAACAGGACACGGTGCCAATGGGCAGTTTTCAACGTCATGGCTTGCGCCTTCAATCCTGTGAGTCAGGCCGGCTGAGTTTCGCCGGATGCATAGTTAGATGCCGCGAGGGCGGGAATCAATCGAAATGCGAAGCGAGCCTTGCGATCTTCATGATGCCGCTGGACGCTGCCGCGGGTTTTCGAGGCTTGCCGGGCCCCCGCTGTTGCCGCTTATCGCCGCGTCTGTTTCGTGGGCGCTCCACACGTGTTTCATGGCATGCGCAAACACCTGGCGCGCAACTTCCGGAACCGGGTTGGGGGGAATGACGGTGATGCCGCCCAGCAGCGCGCAGAGATTCATGTAGCGCTGCCGGTTGGTATACAAAAACTCGAGCGGGTACTCAGGTTTGCGAGCCCGCGCCTGCAGCGGATCGGCGTCCAGCAGGTAACTCACGTCCGGACGCGGCACGATCTTCATGATCACGCGGATGAACAGTCGTACCAGGGGATTGCGCAGGTTGAGGTTGGCGAGCTCGTCATAGGTGTAGCGATCGAAGATGATGAAGTCCGCATCCGAGCGCAGCGCCCTGCGCACGGCGAGGCGCATCGAGATGGCATCCACCGAGTAAAGAAACAGCCGCACCGCGGTCATAAATCCCGATTGCACGTTCTTGTCCCTGCGTTCAATGGGAGCTTCGGGGCTTCCCACGCCCTTGTCGCCCTTGAAGATCTTGTGACCCGACGTCTCCCTGATGCCCTTCAGGCGCGCAACGTCGTCCCAGAAACGAATATTTCGAACGCGCAGCCCTTCCTTCTGCAAACGCGAAGACAAAGCATCGATCTGCGTGCTCTTCCCCGCCCCGTCGATACCGGAAAAACTTACAAACACGGCTCGACTGTTTTTGCCACCTCCACCCATTGACTCGACTCCAGTGACTCGGTTATGCGATTTGAATTCTGCTCTGTGTGACAGCTACGGGCGGCTGGGACTGGCCTTGGAAAGCCCCACGACGGTACCGACAGCGACGCCCGCCGCGACGACCACGCCGACGCTGATGAGGATGGTGCGCACGCGTTTCTGCTTCGCCGGCGCGATCACGGCTCCGGCGGGCCTCGACGCGGCTACACCCATGGTGCGCTCGTAGGGGGCCGCCGCCGTTCCAACCGGCTTCTGCGGCGGATTCTGCGTGTTGTCCGGTTGCCCGCTTTGTTGCGGCGTCTGCGGACTCGCTGGAGCCTGCGGACTCGCTGGAGCCTGCGCGTCGGTTGAAGGCTGGGCTGCCGCCTGGGGCTGCGGTGATGGATTCTCCGGAAGCGCACTCGCAGTCAAGGTTGTCTCTGCGCTTGCAGAGTGCTGCTCTTGTACCGGTTGTTGCGGACTTTGCGCCACAGCGAGCGAGGCGTTCATCCCTACCAGCAAAACCAGGCAAACCGCGATCTGCCTTTGCAGACAACTGTGCGAGGATTTCATCGTGCCCTCCGCATCCATCTTGGTTGAATCCATTCCCTTCATGCGGCGTTTTCCGAAACCCGGTCTGCGCCGCGCGGCATGCGGCCATAGGCCGTACGCTCCGACCGCGGCCGGTAAAAGCTGTTTACCGCTTCCGATTCCGTGGCATAAATTTCGAACAACCGATCGACCCGCATCATCTTCAATGCATCGAGCGCGTCCGCACTCAGGTTGGCCAGTTTCACATCGCCATCGCGCTTGATTGCTTCTTCAAGGCAGCAGAGCAGGAGATGCATTGCGAACCTGTCCATTTGATGGACCTTGGAACAATCGATCACAACACAGGGGCGATCGATGTTCATGCGGCTCTCCAGCTCCATGAAGAAAACTCGCGCCTGTTTGACGTTTAATGTCTCCGGCAGTTGAGTAACAGTGATTGCGCATGGTCGATATCTCATAGTATTTGTCCTGCCTTAATCGGATTCTGCAGCTTGTTCCTGCGGCCCCTTCAAGTTTTGTTTTTACTGAAAGAACATCGTTCAGATCAGCCGCGGTTGCATTGACGGCCATCAATTATCGGATTTTTCGCTGTCAGCCGGTACTTTGCAGCAGTCGTGCAAGTTCTGCTTCGGGATCGCGAACCACGTGCTTGAGCACATTTCTTCCGTACCGCATCAGTGTGGTCAGGTTGGTGTTGTACCAGCAGCACTCGCCCATGCGGGGCGAAAAGCCGCAGACGTAGCGCAACGAATCAAGCGTGCTCGGCGTTTGCAATACCGATGAAACAAGGCGATGATTTCCATCGAGCACTGTCACGGGCTCGGTTTCGTTGAGGCCGATAAGGATCACGGTGCGCGGCCCTAAATCGTCGTGCAGAAGCGACTCGCGAATCGCGTCAATCTTTGCCAGGAACGCGCCATCAAGCACGTCTTTGCGTGCGCGCATGTTCTTGAGAATCTCGGCAATGGAGAAATTACCTTTTCCAAGTTTGCGCCATTGAGCCCGCGGAAAGACCCGAATCTGATCCAAATCTCTTTCGTCGACGTGGAGTTCGTACCATTCTGTGTCGGTGGGAATCTCTTTCCAGAGAGCTAGATGGCGGAGAAACAAAAGTGCGCGGCGCTTGGCGTTTTCGTCGGCATTTTCGAGGTTGGGATGGGAGACCAAAGGGCCGAGGGATTCGCGGTAATCGCGGAAGGCGGGGGAGTGAAAGTCGCTCTTGAGAAACTCGGCAATGACTTCGTCTTCGGAGAGGCGGCGCACCACGCGCAAGGGAGCAAATTCACCGGTGGGGAGGAGGCCATGGGAGACGCTGAGGGCCGAGGCGAGGAAGGGGACGGCGACAAAGACGAGCAGCACCATCATCATGATGAGCTGCACCATGATGACTTCAGTGAGGGTGGAATGCCAGCGGGCGATGGCGAGGATCAAAACTCCGCTGAAGGCCAGCTGGATATAGCTTGAGTTTGCGATCTTGTAGGACATCTCGAAGGTGATCACGACAACGCTCAGCGAATAGATGACGGTGGTGATGGCGTAGAGAGCGAGGAGGTAGGGCATGTTGTGCTTGCCGACGATGTCAAAACCGGCACCGAAGAAGCGGGTCCACAACCATGCCGGGGCGACGTAGAGCCCGAGCGCCAATGCCGAGCCTACGCCCAACACCAGCAACAGCGAGGTTGCGATCACGGTAAGATCTTTTCTTTCTTCTTCGCGGGTACCGGCGACGAGGGGGAACATGCTGTTTACGACGGCGGAGGAGAAGGAATAGATGACGCGGCCGACCATGGCGACAGCGGCGTACAGTCCGGCGGTGCGGGGCGGGAAATAGTGCTTCACCAGGACGATGTCGCAGTTATTGATCAACACCTGCCCGGAGAAGAAGACCAGCGCCTGCAGCGTTTCGTGCACGGTGTAGGAGAAGCGCAGGGGGTTGGGAAGGCGTCCGGAAAGTTTAGGTTGGATGGCGGCGTAGGCAACCGCGATGGCCAGGGCATTGGCGGCGATGACTCCCTGGACGCCCAGACCCAAGGCGATGGCAAGCAGGGATCCGCCGAGGCGAATCGCTCCTTCAAGAACCAGGTTGGTGGCCAGTCCGCGAAAGCCATAGGTTCCCTGAATGAAGCCTCGCCGGCTTCCGAGAGGCACATAGAACGCGGCGCCGATGGCGAGCAAGGCGACCAGGGACGGAGCAGGCAAATTGAGATAGTCGGAGATGGATCCGCGAAACAAGGTCAGGCCCAGTGCGACAAGAAGGCCGCATCCCCAGGCAGCATAATGAAAGGCACGATAGACGGATGATTTTGTTTCCGCGGAATCCTGTTGCGCAACGACCTTGGTGGTAATGATCTGGAACGAGAGCGTTACCGCCGATATGAGGGTAAGGATCGTATATACAACGGTGGCATGCCCGAACCCGATGGGCCCCAAGAAACGCGCCAGGGAGATATTGTAGGCCAGGTTAATGGCAGTGGCCATGCCGGAACCGGACAGGAGCACAATGCTTCCGGCGACAATACGGGCCTGCAAAGATTTTGTATTCTGGGTCAACCCAATCACCAAACTCTCGGCGGCCAGAGCCCTTTGGGGAGAAGGGTTTAGTTGCCCGCGAGTGCTATTACTTTTTGCTATCCATTTATTAGATGCGACGGGGCAGACTCTGGCTGCTCCGCGGTTGGGTATTCAGGACTCCGCAGGTCTTTTACTAACAACCGGGGGGGGATGGGATGCGTCTAAAGAGTTATCTATGTTCACACGTGTTAGCGCTGCTTTCTTATTTGTACTCTTGTTGCCTCATGGCTGTTCGGGACCCGCGGCCGGTCACGCCATGCCGCTTAAACATAAGGCTACAGGAAAATCGCCGGAAGTGATCGCACTATATGAAGCATGGTTCGGACATCCCCGCCACATTGCGGTCGGTTATTCATCGCACGATGCGTCTGAAATCGGCAAACAGATCGAAAAAGCGAAGGCGGACGGGATCACGGCCTTTGTGGTGGACTGGTACGGCGATCGCGAACCGTTCATCGATCAGAGCTACGCGATCCTGCAGAGCACCGCGGCCAAGAAGAAGTTCAAAGTGGCGATGATGTATGACGAGACCAACCACGACGACGGCGCCACGGATGAAGCGATCGCGGACCTGACGATGTTTCACGAAACCTATCTTTCGGCTAAATCGGCGGGGCAGCAGGCTTATTTGACGTATGAAGGGCGCCCGGTGATTTTCATCTTTCCGACCAGCGGACATACGGACTGGAACAAGGTTCGAGCGGTGGTGAACAAGTGGAGCACGCCTCCCTACCTGATCAACGAGAATCTTCCCAAGCAGGAGAACGAAGCATTTGACGGGTATTATGCGTGGGTTCAGCCTGGACCGAAGGGATGGGCCGCGGATGGCAGCAACTGGGGCGAGCCGTATCTGGACGACTTCTACCAGACCATGCATTCCAAGTACGCGGACAAGATTATCGTAGGCGGCGCGTGGGCCAGCTTCGACGACAAGAAAGCTTCGTGGGGATTGAACCGGCATATCTCGGCGCGATGCGGACAGACATACAATGACACGCTGAACTTCTGGCGGAAGGATTTCCCGGCGGACGATCCCCCGCCGTTCGTGCTGGTGGAGACGTGGAACGATCACGAAGAAGGCACCGCGATCGAGGATGGAATTCCGAGTTGCAACGCGTCATCGAGCGCGCAAGCGGGCGGGAAATCGTAGAAGACAAAAGGACTCTTTTACTCTTCTTCCCGGGGGGTTGTCGTTTTGGTAACATGCGCGCCCAAAGCGGGGCGGAAAACACTGTGCGCAGGACGAGAGTATTTTTTGCCGAAAGTGGGCAAACGCGATTTTCGCGAAAACGCCGATTTGCCCGTAAGTGGCTATTTTTTTAAAGATATACGGTCATTTGGAATGTGCCGTTAAAAAACGCGTTTTGATTAATTTTCGCAATTCGCGTGCGCACATGCCTCGTAAGTGACTGATTATGGGTGGGATGCACGGATATTTTGGGCGCAATTCTGACCCTTATTTTTAGCAGTTTTGGGCCCTGTGCACGGTGCATAGGGGCCGAAGCCCAATGATTATGCGGGGATTTGCGTATATGCCGAAGACGCGAGCGGTGCGCTATTTCCCGCCTGGGGACTGATTCAGGTACAGCAAAACCTACTTCCAGTACAGCAAAACCGCCACGGAAGCCCGAACAGGCTATTCGACACGTTCGCAGGCGGGGACGTGCCGGCTGGGCCAGCGACATTTCGAAGGACGAGCGGCGCATCGAGAAAAATCCTCCCAAGCGTGAGAGACATTCGGCGCAGACGGCGCTTACAGATATGAAGGGCTGGGTCGAGGAGTGGAGCGACTCCAGGCCGCCGCGCTTCAAACTCTCAAGTTTCCCGAGGAGGAGAATATGGGCTGGGTCAAAGGCGTAGTCCCCCACACGACAAGCGGCAAGGCAGTGACGGTTCATTCACCCCTGTCGCCAACATTGATGAATCATGTAGCCCTTCGGGCAAGCCACCGAATCGCGAGCCATGCGAAGCGCAAAGCCTACGAAGAACTTCAGCGTGAACGTGAGGAGAAGGCAAAGTACTGGTGCCAGATGGAAATGTCCAGCAGTTATAGCCACCACTCACCGGAGCACTGGAAGCATCTGGAAGACCTGGCAGCCGACGCTTCCAACGCGAGGAACGAAACGAAAGAACAAACGCGGGAGGCAATGCCAGAGTGGCTCCGCAATGCGGTGATGAAGGCTGAAGGGGAGGGCCATCGGGCCAAGAAGAAGAGCGATCGCGAAGGGCGGCATCCGATGCTCAATCTTGAGTCGTCGACAAGAACCAATCCCGACCCGACGAATTACTTCCGTTGGGTCATCGACAACTGGCTCAAGACAGCGACATTGAAAGAAGCTGAAGAAGCGGTGAAATTTGCGAACTCCTGGGATGAGCCACCGACACCCAAGGGCGCTGAGGTCGATCAAGACTAAACGCGAAGGGCTCCGCCATGGCGGAGCCCTTCGCGGGTAGATGGTATTTGTATCAAGCGGCTTCGGTGACTTCTTCGGAGGAGCTGCGGTAGTTGCCGCCCTGCATGGCCATCATGCCCACGGGAAGAGCGCCACGGGCGGAGGACGCATAGACGTTGCTGATGAGCGAGAGCGGGCGGCTGCGGACTTCGTCGTAGACGCGTCCGACATATTCGCCCAGCACGCCGAGACAGAGCAACATGAGTCCGCCGACGTAGAAGACCGAGGCGGCGACGCCGAGGGCCGCGGTGGTGATGAGAGTGTGGGAGAAGATCATGGACAGCAGCAGCACGGTGCCGACGAAGCCAGCGAAGCCGAAGAGCACGAAGGCCAGGCGCAGGGGCTTGTAGCTGAAGCTGGTGATGGCGTCCATGGCGTACTTGATACGGCTGATGAAGGAGAGCTTGCCTTCTCCGCCGAGGCGATCCTGACGGTCGTAATAGACAACGGCGTTCTGATAGCCGACCCAAGCGCGGAGGCCGGGCAGGTAGCGGTTCCTTTCGCCGAGCGCGTTCACGGCGTCCACTGCCTTGCGATCCATCAAGCCGAAGATGCCGGCGTTGAGCGGAATGGGGTAATCGGAGAGCGCACCGAGTACGCGATAAAAGAGGGGGAAGAGCTTGGCGAGAAGCTTGCGGCTTTCCTGGCGGCTGCGGCGGACGGCGACGACGACCTCAGCGCCTTCGCGCCAGGCTTCGATCAATTGCGGGACGACCTCAGGGGGATCCTGGAAGTCGCCGTCCATGAGGACGACGGCCTCGCCGCGCGCGGTCTGAAGGCCGGCGGAAATGGCGCCCATGTGGCCCCAGTTACGCGAGAGTTCGACGACGACCACGTGGGGATCAACTGCCTGTAAGCCTTTCAACAGGTCGAGAGATGAGTCTTTGGATCCATCGTTGACGTACACTACCTCCCATTCGCTGCCAATCGTCTCCATGGAGTTGGCAATGGCTTCGTGGAACCGGAGGATAAGTTCTTCTTCGTTGTAGATCGGTACGACAACCGAGATCATAGTGTCATCTCCTGGGGAATCTTGACTACGCCCAAAAATTTTCTTGCTTATTCGTTCTCGTACTTTCTTCGTTCCCGCTTATGGCTTTCTATCACAGGCGGCCCAGCATGTAACCTACAAAACACTGGAATCACTCAGGCTGAGCCTGAAATACCCGAACTCTCCATCGCACTTCAGCCGGTGTCATTACGACGATGTAATGCGCGTGCACATGCTGCGTAGTCTGTTCCTTTTCGTGATCGAGGATTTGCACATCGTAGTCGACGTCGTCGGTCAACTGGAGTGAAAGTCCTTCGGGGGAATAGAAGGCGATCTTAATGTCGTGTGCCTTGTCCTGATAGTGTGTTCGAACGCCAAGTGCCGCCTGCTGCTGAATTGTTTCCACGAGCTTGTCTTTGGCAGCGCCGACAAAGTCGCGATCGAGGAGAGCAGCATTATTCTGCTGGAGTGCTGTGCCGACGGTCTGCCACGCCTGCAGGTAATCGCGCACCGCAGTGGCCTGGGTCTGTTCCTGCAAAGGGCGAGGACCTTGAAGCCGGGTGGGCTCAACCTGCACGGTCGGCTGTGCGGCCGCGCAAGAAGCGGCGAGCAGGACGGAGCCGAGGATGTAGAACGACCGTGTCACGCTAATTCCCCCACCGAATTTCATTTCCCAATACGACGCCACTTGCTACTGAGATTCTTGCTCCGGGGTGGGCAGGCAATTTGACCTCTGCAATACCGCGCTTCAAGGGGACATCTACTGTTGACTGAGCATCACCATAAGTTTCAGTGAAGGTCACGATGGTTCCATCAGGAACCGCGTTGCCGCTGCAGTCTTTGACAGGCTCGGTCTTCACATGAACCTGCCTTCCATCGGGCTGAGCACTCATTTTCAAACCGCAGGGATCTCCGGGCACCTGTCCGATGATGCGCATGCTGGAAACATCGCCAGCGCGAGCAACAAATTTATCAATTCCCTGCTGGGCCGTTGAGTCCAACTCCGTCCACGCCGCGCCATCTTTGGTTGTGGCTGTGCGCTTCTGAGTTGCACCTACTGGGTTAGATAGCTCAAACGACACTGGGGTTGGCACGGTAACCAAATTGTGGTACGAGTCGAAGAGGTAAGCGGCACCGGTGATGCCGCCGCGGAGGCCGACCTGGAGGCGCGAGGGCCGGGCCAGGAAGTTGATTTCAGCGGGTTTGCTGGAAGGAAGGACGTTGAAAGCGCCGGTTTCAGGCGAAGGAGACGACTCGCGCTCGAGGACCGTGACGTAGCGTCCAGCGTTGTAGAGAGTCCCCGAAGGAAACGAGATTGTCTGTCCCAATTGCATGTCCCGCTTGATTACCTGGCCTAAACCGACAATGAGTAGAGTGGCCTTTCCGCTGCCGGTGGACTGGATGGAAAAGGCACTCCCAGCTTCAACAGTTTGAGGTAAAGTGAGACTTTTGTCTTGCGATAGAGCAAGTTGCGAACATATAGCTGCAAGTAGAGCTCCAGAGAAGAGAGCCGAATTGATGATCACCGGGCTCCTCCGGTGCTGTAGGTTGCGACTACGGTCCGCTCGGTACTGACTTTACGTGCTAGATCTTCAGGGATCGTGATTTCGAAGGGGACGGGCGTCTGGGGCAAGAGGGCGTGGTCGATGTACTGATCGGCCACCCATACGACTTGACCCGTTTTGTCGTAAAAGGTTGCGAGGACGTGGGCAACGTTCACAATCTGACCGCTCTGGTTGGTGAGCTGGCCGGTGACGGACGCATCGGGAGCGGGATTCAGCTTCTCATCCTGGATCTCGATGATGGGGTCAGCCGAGGCGGGGATGAGATTGGAAAAGGGAGTGATGCGCACGCTGCCGACGTCGGCGAGCGAGACGTTGGGGAAGCTGATGAGAAAAGGGGTCACCTGCTTTGGCAGCAAGAGGTGCGAAATCTTGTCGAAGCTGCCTTCGCTGGCTATGGGCGACTGATCTTTTTTGAGCAGGGTGGCGTTGACGGAGACGGAGGCAGGGACTACGTCTTCGTTGAGCAGTTCGCCGAGCAGGACAACGCCATCGGCGCGCTCCACGGGATGCATGTCGACGATGCGGACGTGGGGGGCTTCGACATCCTGTGCGCCCCAATCGTCGCCGGCACCGCGATAGATGACATCCCAGCGCAGGTAGTTGACAGGAATGACCTGGGGCGGAAGAGTGGCCGATTTTTCGAGCGGCCATTCGACGGCCCAGCGGTCGCCATTCTTGATTACGTGGAGATCGCGGGTGCTGGCAGAGGTTCCGACCACGGTAGACCAGTAGAGCTTGAGCTGAACGTCGGCGTCATTGGCGCCGGCGCGGAGGGGACGCACGTCGAATTTATCCGGCGTGGCGTAGGTGCGCAGGCTGGGATAGTAGCCGATGAGGTCGTGGAAGAACTGCTGTTCATTGAATTGCGGCTTGTTGGCCAGGCTGTCGTAAGCGGCCTGCCAGTTACGCTCGCGGATTTGTTCGCAGAGGTTACGCACGGCGGCTTCGGGGGTGGATGCGTCCAGAATCAGGCTGCCGGTGCCTGCATAGGCGGCGGCCGACTCACTGGGCCAGATGGTACCGACGGCAATGAGGCCGATGGTGGCGGCGCCCATGATGATTGCAAGAAGGGATCCTTTGTTCACGAGGCCAACCTCCCGGGGACGAGATCTTCCTCGCGGACATAGGAAGGATCGGTTTCGCTGTCATCGCGGCGACGTTGGGGAATGAACAAAACGAGGATGGCGAGGATGCTGCTGCCGAAGGGGAGAGTCCCCCACAGGAGGCCTTGCCAGTGAGGCGGAATCTGCGGAGAGTTCACCGGAGTGGCGGGTGGAACGCCCTCTTTGCTCCAGATGTTGATGGTTTTGTCTTCGAGGTTGTCGACGGGGCGCCAGCCGGCAAACGTGAGGAGCGGGTCGTAATAGGAGTCGCGCACGATGACCCACTTCAACCCATAGTGGTCGGAGTGCTGGAGCATGGCGCGGAGGGCATCGATACCATTCTTGCCGTAGAACTTGGAACTGGTGAGAGCGCCGGCGCCATGGCTGGTGAGTTCCGGCAGCATACGGCCCGAGTTCCACTCGCCGTCGACGCTGGTGGCGTCGGTGAGAACCGCGAGGCGGGCGATCTTGTTGCCGAAGCCGAGGGTGACGTAGCTGTACTTGTCGTGTCCGTCGCGATTGAGCCAGGCGGCGACGGAATCGACCCGGAAGTCTTCAGCCTCAGCGGGACGGAACGTGGCCCAGCCGACGGCGAGGGCGCAGGAAGCAGCGGCAAGGACGGTGACGGCAACGATGGCCTTGGTGCGGAACCGATCGACGAGTTCGACGATAAACATGCCGACGAAAGGCAGGGCGAGGAGCGTGGCCCAGTAGCTGAAGCGTTCCATGGTGAGGACTTCAAAGGCGCGGCCGAGGACGATGCGGCCAACCGGGGAGGTGCCGCCGATGCCGATCATGAAGGCCAGCCAGAATCCAAACATCAAGGGGCGGAGGCGAGGTACGCGGGAACCACGCCAGATGATGAAGGGCAATGCCAGGATGAGCGCGCCGTACGGAACGACGAAGTAGTTCAGGCCAAACTGGGGGCTGAGGATGTAGTTGGCGCGGCTGGCGTGGGGGATTGGCATCTGGGTCACGGGATAACGAAGGAGGGCGATCCAGAATGGAAGCAGGACCAGGGTAATGGCAGCGCCAACTACGACAGCCATGGCGAGTGTGCGTACGACGATTGTCCCGGTAGAGGCGGACTCGCCTTCGCGGCGGTCGATAAAAACCAGGGCAATGATGGGAACGGCGAAGAAGATGGAGCCGAAGAGCAAGGTAGCGTGGTGAGCGGCGGCGGCGGCGGCGAACAATACGGTTGCCTTGACGAAGGAGCGCCAACTGCCGAAGCGAAGCCATTCAAAGAGGAAAGGGAGGGCGTTGAGATAGATGGGGGCGGCAGAGGTAGTGCCGAGCTGGCCGGCGGAGTAGATGAGGAAGCTTTCGGAGCCAAGAAAGACGCTGGCCAGTGCGGCATAGGAAGCGGCGCGGGGGCTGACCCACAGCGCGGCAAACCGGTAGACGCCGACGGCGAGAAGGAGGATGGCGGCGAACTGCACGGCCATGTACGCGAAGTCGAGACCGAGGAACCAGGAAAGCAGCGCGACCCACTGTTGCGGCAAGGGCGGATAAGTAGTTTGCGAAAAACCGGCATACCACTTTGGGTTCCACGGATCGAACCAGTGGTGTACGTAATGAGAAGCAAAGAAGATGTGAAAATTAGTGTCGAAGGACTTGAGAGGCAACTTCATTAAAAGCAGGGGCAGATGGACGGCCACGACCGCCATGAGGATGAGCGCCATGGGAATGGGCCGTGGAGGTGGTACAAAGGTTTCAGTTCGCTGCACTGTTTCCTCTCGGGGAAATGTAGAATCAGGGTAATCGGCTCACAATGGGTTGCGGCCAGCCGGTGCCGAGCACTGTACTTATCGCATATATAAGAAAAGTAGCAGCTTCGACGTCCAAGTAATTCGATTCGCGAACCTGAATTCAGGTTGCTTTCAGTCCAGAATTCGGGGATTAATTCCAGCTTATACGAATGCGAGAGGATCGTTAGGCCCAAACCGAACGTCCAACCAACATTACGAGTGCTTTTCGAATCTAAAAAGATGTTGGAAATCTGAATAATCTGGTGAAGTGATTGATCGTTAGATCCCGAGACATTCTATTTGTATCTTTGCTGACTGCGCTTGCCTGTGGAGCGAGAGCGCAGACGTATCAAGTGGGGCCTGACGGTTCAACGAAACCGCAGGGTCAGGGAGGTCAGACTCCATCTCAGCAACTGGGATGGGGATCGAACATCCAGAATGCGCGCCTGGGCCGGGCCGCCGAGCAGGCTCTGCAAAAGGGCGACAAGGTGCAGGCGCTGGATTTTGCGGAGCGGGCGGCACAAGCGGCGCCGAACGATCCGCAACTTTGGTTCCTGCTGGGCTATGCGGCGCGCCTGAACGGCAGGATGCAGCGGTCGGTAGATGCATATGACCGAGGACTGAAGCTGAGCCCTTCGTCGCTGGAAGGCACGTCGGGGCTAGCGCAGACCTACAGCATGATCGGCCGCAACGACGATGCAGAGCGGCTTCTGAAACAAGTGCTGGCGGCGGATCCGAGAAGGTCGAACGATGCGCTGGTGCTGGGCGATCTCTACATGCGCCAGGGAGATTACACGTCGGCGCTGGACTGGCTTGGGCGGGCGGACCGGCTTCACGCCGACGCGCGGCCGGAGCTGCTGATGGCTCTCTGTTATCAGCACCTTAATCGGATGGACATGGCGAATCGCTACCTGGAAGCGGCACGCAAGCGGGCACCAGACAATCCCGATGTGCAGCGGACGCTGGCGGGCTACTACCGCACGGTGGGCAAGTACGGCGATGCGATCAACGCCCTGAAGTCGATCAAGAATGCACGGCCGGATGTCACCGCAGAGCTTGCCTATACCTATCAGCTCGACGGGAAGATGGACGACTCAGCCAATACGTATGCGGTAGCCGCGAACGCGGTTCCCAAGGACCTGGGCCTTCAGTTGTCGGCGGCACAGGCCCAAGTCGCGGTGGGCTCCATCGACCATGCGAATTTGTTTCTGGAGCGGGCCTCGGGACTGAATCCGAGCTACTACCGATTGCATGCGATTCGCGGCGAAATCGATCGGATCAAGGAACAAACCGCAGACGCAGTGCGCGAATACAACGCCGCACTTTCGAGCCTGCCGGCGGAGCCTGCAGAGGGTGCGTTGTACGGGATTCAGCTGCACATGGACCTGATGGAGCTCTACCGGAGCCAGCGGGACGAGAATGCATCGCAGCAGCAGCTGCAGATCGCACAAGAACAAATCGGCAAGCTGAACGACCAGGGACCGGACCGGGCCCCGCTGCTTCGCCTTCGAGCATTGATCAAGTTGAACGCGGGCAACCTGGACGGCGCACTGGCCGACGTGAAGGATGCGTTGGCTGTGAATGCGCACGATATGAACGGGCTGCAATTGAATGGCGACATCCTGATGAAGATGGGCCGCACCGACGATGCGATCGATGTGTACAAGCGGATCATCGCCGTGGATGCAAACAACCGATTCGCGCTGATTTCACTGGGCTACGCATCGCGCGCGGCGGGCCGGGACCAGGCCGCGGAGAAATATTTCCAGCGCCTGGCGCAGGTGGATCCGTCGCTTTACATCCCGCACCTGGCGCTCGGCGATCTCTACACATCACGGCGTGAATTCAAAGCGGCGGAAGCGGCCTATGAAAAGGGCTACGCGCTGGCACCGAAGAACGCGCTGATGGTGGCGGGCGGAATGAATGCCGCGATCGAGGCACAGGACCTGAACCTTGCAGGAAGGTGGCTGGCGCGGGCTCACGACGACATGCTGCAGGAGCCGCAGGTGTTACGCGAAAAAGAACGATACCTGAGCTTCCGGGGCGATTATCAACAGTCAGCCGATGTGGCGCAGCAAGCAATCAAGGTGTTGCCGCACGATCGCGACGTGGTGGTTTATCTGGGTTACGATCTGCTGCACATGGAGAAGTGGGACGAACTGCTGGCGCTGACACAGCAAAATCTGGACGCGTTCCCCAAGGAACCGGACCTGCCGCTGTTGGAAGGATATGTACATAAGCACCAGGGACTTTTCGAACAGGCGCGGGAAGACTTCAGCGAGACGCTGAAGCGCGATCCGGAAGTGGAAACGGCGTATGTGAACCGCGGCTACATGCTGAACGACCTGCACAAGTTTGCCGATGCCGCGAACGATTTTGAATCGGCATTGAAGCGCAATCCGAATGACGGGGAGGCGCACCTGGGCCTGGCTTACGCGGATCTCGATCTGCACAAGTCGGAGGCAGCATTGCACGAATCGGACGCGGCGGAAAAGCTGCTGGGAGATTCGAAGAATGTTCACGTAATTCGCGCCACGGCTTACGGACGCGAGGACATGCTGGCCAAGGCCGCCAACGAATACAAGCTGGCGTTGAAGTTTACGCCGGATGATCCGGCGCTGCACCTGGGGCTGGGCAACACGCTGTTTTCAGAGCGGCACTATCGGGACGCAATCGAGGAACTGGGGGTCGCGGAGAAGTTTGCGCCGGGAGATCCTGACGTTTACGCGCTGATGGCGAGAGCGTACGCGAACCTGGATGAGCGGGACAACACGATGCGGTATGTGCGCATGGCGGAACAGCGGGCGGAAGTGCTTCCGCCGGCGCCCAATGCCACGGAGTCACGGCAGAGCAATATTTATATTGCGACGGGCCAGGCGTTGAGCACGCTGGGCGATCATGCGGCAGCGATGGACCGGTTTCGCCGCGCGCTCAACGTGCCGAACAGCAATCGGGTGAGTGTGCGGCTGGCGATTGCGCAGGTGATGGCGCAACAAGGCCGCAATGATGAATCCGAACGGGAGATTGCACTGGCGCTGATGGAAGCGGAGGGTGGAGAAACTCCTCCTCCGAGCGGCGGCCAGTTCATTATGGCGGCTGATGTTTTCCGGTCGATGCACGACTACCAGCTATCGCAAACGTATCTGCAGCGCGCGAAGTCGGCCGGAGCGCCGGATCCCGAAGTGCGGATCGGATTAGCGAACAATTATCTTGCGCTGGGCGACACGGCCAAGGCCCATGCGGAGCTTGAGGCGGTACGGGCGGCGGCGGATAGCGCGCCCGATTATCAATTTCTGCTGGCGCAGGCGAACATGTATCGCCAGGAACACAACAATGTGCAGGCACTGACTTCATTTGCGCAGGCTTCGAATGCGGAAGGCGACGATCAAACCGCGCAGCAGAGCCTGCTGTCAGCGGGCGCGGATGAGGGGTTGCGGATTACACCGAGATTCAGCGCGCTTTCAGACTTCTCGGTAGAGCCGGTGTTCGAAGATGCGACGGTGTACGTGCTGGACTCAAAGCTGGACGCGCCGTTCACGGTTCCGAGCAGCGACGTTTCCCTTCTGCCACCGCCGCGTTCGTCGATCCAGACGCAGTGGACAGGCGCGTTTCACCTGCACACGGCGCATCTTCCCACGCCAAGCGGATTCTTCCAAGTGAGGAATTTTCGCGGAACCATCTCGGTTCCGGCGACGAACTCGATCGTGAACCGCAACACGGTGGATACGACGTTCAACTTCGGCCTGAATCCGACGGTGAATATCGGCAGTAACGTGATCACATTCAACAGCGGGATCCAGACGACGATACGGCGGGACAGCGAGTCGCCGATCCAGATGAATCAGAATCTTCTTCGGGAATTCACATACATGACGACGAGTTCGTTTTTCAATGCTCTTTCGGTGAGCGCGTATGTGATTCACGAGTCCGGTCCATTCACCGAATCGAATCTACATTCGCGGTCGCTGACGGGCGCGGTGGATTTTCGCGTTGGCGCGCCGTGGGGCAAGACGACGCTGGTGACAGGCTGGGGGGCGAACGATCAGCTGTTCAACCCGGTTCATTACGAGGACTATTTCACGTCCTCCTATGTCGGCCTGGAACGGCGATTCTCAGAACGGCTGGCGGTACGCGCAATTGCGGAAGACCTGCGGGCATGGCGGGTGGTGGGGACGAGTTCAGGCCTGGCGCAAAACCTGCGTCCGGCGGGGACAGTGGATTTCAAGCCCAACCGGAACTGGGATATACAGGCGAATGCGGCTTACTCCAGCGTGCGGAGCTTTCACGCGTATGACACGATCCAGAGCGGAGCGGCAGTCACGTATGCGCGCCCGTTCAAGCGCAAATTCAATGATGATTCGGGAACGGTGGTGCTTCAGTACCCTATTCGTTTTTCGGCAGGTCTGCAGGAAGAGACCTTCTTTAATTTCACAGGTGGTCAGAACCAGCAGTTCAGACCTTATGTACGCATAAGTTTATTTTGAAGGCGGAACAAATGATGAGAATTTGCCTAGTGGCCACCTTTCCTCCGAGCGGGAGACAGTTGAACGAGTATGCGTTTCATATTGCGCGGGAACTGCAGCGCAATCCGGACGTGGAACTGATAATTCTGGCCGATGAATTGACGGAGTATGAATTTGCAACCGATGAAACCGGCAAGCCGATCAAGGTGAGCGATCAGAAAGAGCTGCCGGGATTCAACGTGATTCGCTGCTGGAAGTTCGGGACGCTCTCGACGCCGGTCCGACTGCTGAAGACCATTCGCAAATTGAAGCCGGACGTGGTGTGGTTCAATCTTGTGTTCTCGAGCTTTGCGACGCCGGAGAAACCGGTAGCGGCTTTTGCGGGGCTGGCGGCACCGGCGCTGACGCGCGCGGCGGGATTTTACACGCACATAACGCTGCACCACATTATTGAGCACGTAGATTTTGCGGCGGCGGGAGTTCGCCGCGAAAAGATATTCAGCCTGGGCGCGGACCTGGCGACACGCGCCTTGCTGCGGGCCCATTCGGTTTCGGTGCTGCTGCCCGGCTATCGCAGAACTTTGCTTACGAAGTACTCCGCACAAAACGTGCTGCTGGGCACGCACGGGACGTTTACGGCGGTTCCCAGCCCGCCGGACTTTACGAAGCGGGGTAATCCGGATCAGCGGATACTGGCGATCGGACACTGGGGGACTTACAAGCGGCTGGAGACGCTGATGGAGGCGTTTCAGACGGTGGTAAAGAAAGTGCCGAACGCACGACTGGTGGTGGCGGGGGCGAATCATCACACGCGGGCGGGCTACTGGGAGTCGATTCGCGATGCGCAGCCGGCGGGCCTGCCGATTGATTTTCGCGGATACGTGCCGGAAGATGACATTCCGGATTTATTTCAGAGTACGTCGGTACTGGTGCTGCCGTATGACTCGGCGACGGGATCGAGCGGACCAGCGCATCAAGCGTGCGAGTACGGAGTGCCGATTGTGTGCGCGGATCTCGAGGACTTTCGCGGCATGGCAGCGGACGAGAATATGGCGATTCGTTTCTACAAAACGGGAGACGCGCACGACCTTGCGGATCAGCTGGTGTCGATTCTGCAATCGCCGAAACTACAAAAGCAGATGGCGGAGCACAATTTCGCGGCGGGGGTGGAGATGACCATGGCGAACGTTGTCGACAACTATCTTCGCTGGTTTGAGTTGAACAAGGTGAAGCGCACGATACGAGACGCGGGCGCGTTCAGAGAGCGGCGGCGCCGCTGGCTGCGCAGCCTGCGCAACGAACACGCATCGCCGCAGTGGAACCTGCACTCGGGACTGTTTACACCGAGCCTGGAGAGCGGCCAGGATTTTCAGCTGATTGCGGATGGTGTAGGGGATGACGGTTTCCCCGATCCGTTGCAGTGGCTGGGGGTGACAGATGGGAAAGATCGAGCGCGGGGGGAAACCACCATGCCGCGTCAAGCGCATGACGAGTGATGATCGTGGATATCGTGGCGAAACTTTAGGAATGGACAGCATCTGAGCGGACGCGGATAACATCCAAAAATACAGCGCAAGAGTCCTGTTCACTGAAGTACCGCCTTGGAAAAATCGCACAGCAAAGAAAAGTAATCTTCCCCTAACTAAATCAATTTTGAGAGTGGCGCGAAAGGCCACGGACCCTGGTGACAAACTCAATCAGTTTGTCTGCGGAGCTGACTAAGTTAGCGTGCTCCCCCTGAGGGATAAAGGAGAACACTTTGACGACGTCGCGGCATCGCGGAATTGCGGGAAAACTGTTTTTATCACTGTTTCCGGTCCTGGTCCTTACCTTTTTGATTGCGGGTTGCTCATCCAGTCACACCGGCGTGGCGACCCCCACGGTTTCGATGTCGGCAAGTCCGACATCGATTACCCCGGGAACCTCATCGACCTTAACGGTAAGCACGACCAACGCGACCGGGGTAACAATCGCCGGGTCCGACGGCACCACATATAGCCTGCCAGCCGCAGGTGGGACCCAGACAGTAAGTCCCAAAGCGACTACTACTTATACTGCGACGGCCACGGGGGCCGGGGGATCCGTGACGGCTACGGCTACGGTCACAGTCACGGCAAATGCCGCACCCACGGTCACCATCACTGCGAGTCCGACGTCGATTACGGCGGGCGGATCATCGACGTTGACGGTGACGGCAACGAATGCAACGACGGTGACGATCAAGGGCAGCGACAACAGTTCGTATACGCTGGCCGCCACGGGCGGAACCCAGGCAGTTACGCCGGCGGCGACGACGACTTACACTGCGACCGCGACCGGAGCGGGTGGAACCGTCATGAATACGGCCACCGTGACCGTGGTAACAAATGCGCCGCCTCCGACCATTGCGATAACCGCCAATCCCACAGCGATCGCGCCGGGTGCTTCGTCTCTCCTGACGGTGACGGCGACCAACGCGGCGACTGTGACTATTACCGGAACAGACAAGAGTTCGTATCCGCTTTCGGCGACAGGCGGGATCCAGTCAGTCAGTCCATCGGCGACCACGACCTACACCGCAACGGCAACAGGACTGAACGGGACAACGGTTACTGCGATGGCAACCGTAACCGTGACCACGAATCCTGCACCGACGGTCACAATTGTGGCTTCGCCTGTGTCCATTACGGCGGGGAGCTCATCGACGCTGACCGTAACCGCGGTAAACAATACGACACTCACGCTCACCGGCAGCGATGGCAGCACCTATATCCTGACGTCGATCAACGGGGGAACGCAGACAGTCAGCCCGACGACGACCACCACTTACACGGCGACGGCAACCGGACCGGGCGGCACGGTGTCGGCAATGGCTGTTGTCACCGTAACGCCGAATCCGGCGCCCACGGTGACGATTACGGCAAACCCGACAGCCGTGATTTCAGGAAACGCGTCGAACTTGACGGTGGTTGCAACGAATGCCACGAGCGTGACGGTTACAGGCACTGATGGCAGTTCGTACACGCTGCAGCCGACGGGCGGAACCCAGGCGGTGACTCCGACGGCAACTGCGACTTACACGGCGACGGCGACTGGGACAGCGGGCCAGACGGCAACGGCAAGCACGACAGTCACGGTCAATCCGCCGGGCAGCATTCAATCGATCAACCACGTGGTGTTCCTGCTGCAGGAGAACCACACCTTCGACAACTACTTCGGCATGTTGAATCCTTACCGAAAGGCGAACAACTACAACATCGGCGCAGACGGCGTGGATTATGAGGTGGACGGCATCGACGACAAGCTGACCACGATCAGCAACCAGGACGATGCGGGCAATGCGTATTCTCTGTTCAAATTCACGAGCACATGTATTGAGGACAATTCATCGGCATGGCTGGCGAGTTTCGGCGATGTGAATCGTTATAACTTCCTGGATACGCGGCCGATTCTGATGGATGGGTTTGTGCACAATGCGGAAGGATATGCGAAGAACTGCGCGGCGAATCCCAATAGCTGCTCGGGTTCCTTCCCCGATCTGACCGGCAAGAGTTCGATGGGGTACTATGACCAGGGTTTCTTCAACTACTACTACTACATGGCGTCGCAGTTCGCGCTGTCGGACCGGTGGTTTTCACCAGTGGCGAGCAAGAGTGTGGACAACCGGATCGCGACGTTTACCGGTGGAACGACGCAGGGCCTAGTGAAGGATCCGGGAAGCGACGATCATCTTCCGCAACTGGCGATTGGAACCATCTTCAAGGAATTGGATGACGCGAATGTGTCGTGGAAGATCTACTACACGGTGACGCAGGGATTCTGCCTGACAGATACGGGATGCACGGGGTCAGTCTATCCTGCCACGGACTTCTCGGAGTTGGCGTACTCGTACAATTACCTGTATGTGCCGCCGACAGGAACCGCGTGCACAGCGCCGACGCAGGCTTCAAGCGTGGTGGGCGACACGACGAACTCGTTCTGCATCGATCCGACGCACATCGCGCCATTGTCCCAGTACTACACCGATGTGGCGAATGGGACTCTGCCCAGCTTTGCCTTCATCGAAGCAGGGTATGGGAACAACGACGAACATCCGGGGTCAGGCCAATCCGTTTTGGCGGGACAAATACAAGTGGCGAAAGTAGTGAACTCCCTGATGACCAGCCCTTCGTGGAAGGACTCGGTATTCTTCCTGGCGTATGACGAGGGCGGCGGGCCATACGATCACGTTCCCCCGGTGCCTAATCATTCCAACGACTTCAGCCCGCTTTTCGCGGCGACGGCTCCGGATATTTCATCCATCTCAGTGAACCCGGATTCGAATCCGAACTACTTTCCGTGCGTGCCAACCGGCACCACACCGACGCTGCACTGCGATCTCGTCAGTTCGGAACCGGGGGCGAATCCGGCGGACGCGGCAGCACTGCAAGGATTCGGATCGCAGATTGGGTTCCGGGTGCCGAATATGGTTATTTCGCCCTTCACGAAGAAGCATTATGTTTCCCACATACCGATGGATCATACGGCGATCATCAAGTTCGTCGAGAACCGGTTTATCGGCAGCGCCGCGCATCTGACGGCGCGGGATGCGGCACAACCGAACCTTCTGGATTTCTTTGATTTCAACAATACGCCGTGGGCCGCGCCGCCGACGCCGCCGACGCCATTGCCGATTCAGGCGTGCACGCCGACGAGCGTGGGCCCGTAGGCAAGAACGCGAGTCAGCACCAAAAGCGCAGGCTGCTTCTGAACCGGATCCATGGAAACGTGGACCAGTCAGAAGCAGCCTGTTTGATTTGGGGAATGTTCTGACGGAGAGAGTTGGAATGCGGCGGCCAAGCGTGCGGGGTTTGAATACGCTGAACCGGCCTGGTTCCTTTTCAGGATCGCGCTGTGAGAGTCACCGGTATTTCAGAGAGATCCGGCGGCCTCGTTCTCTTTGGCCGCTGAACGGGATGGCGTCTGAGTCATGCCTTGCGAAACATCAATTCGAATTCAGACGCTTTCCTGGAGCGGAGCACTGCTGTTCTGAAACGAACTTCGGAGCCGGGACACTACTGGGGCGCGCTGACGGATATGTCCTGTGCCGTGTAGAGAGTGCCGTCGAAACTGGCGGTGACACGCACATGGTCCCCGTTGTGAAGACTTTCGACGGCAGGAATGACGGCGGGGTCAAAGGCGATCTGGTAGCTTTGCTGGTCGCGCGGATCGACGAGCACCAGAATGCCGGCGTGCAGATCGAACGATGTGAGATTTCCGCTGAAGACGAAGGAGGAACCCGGACGGGCGAGGACGGTGATGTGGGTGGCGACGCCGCGGCCTTGCTTGTTCGATTCGAAGACGATCGAAACGAGAGCGCCATTGACAAGATCGGTCATACCGGAAGAAGCCGAAGTGAAAGCAGACTGGCCCTGGCGCACGATGTGGGTGTCGGGACGCACCAACAGTTTGATGGGCTCCCGCGACAAGGATGAGCTGAGGGTGAGTTCGCCGGTATCAGAATTGAAAGCGAGGATGTGGCCCTGGGCTTCACCCTCGGGAGTTTGCGACAGCATGTGAATGCTGAGGGCGTAGACGTTTCCACCGTCGAGGATAGTCTGAACGGATGCATGCGCTTCAGGATGGAGATCGCGCAAGGCAATGCGGTTGCCATCGCGAAAGACCTGGGTACGCTCGTCGTACAGAATTTTGATGGTCTTCTGGCCGAAGACACGAAGAGAGAACTGGTCGAGCACGGGGTCGACTGTACGAATTTCGCCACCGAGAATGGTGCTTTTTCCGCGAGGAGCCGGCGGCAGTGGGGGCAGATCGGAGGACGCGGCGGCCGATTTAATAGCCGATTGATCTTCAGGCCGTTCAGTTTGTGCCTGCGCAGCACCTAAGGCAGTGCCGGCAAACGCGATCAGGAGGAGCAACCTTCTCATTCGTTCAATCCTTGATAAAAAGCAATATATCTGAGGGTTAGATGAGTTCCAATGTCTGCGGGTGGCTTGGAGATCAGATATCTCCCGGCAAGCGGAGGGATTGTTACCCAAGTCATCGTCGCCCGTTATTACTCCTAAAAGCAACACCGGGGGACGGAGCGCATCCAATGTATTGTGTGCCTGTGCGACCGGTCCTCCGCGAGCGGAAGAGGCGCGAGCGGGAAGATGGAAGGTTAGAGTGAGCACCATGCCTGGGATGCCTGTCAAAATTTTCGCAATGCTTGCCGTGGCGGCGACTGTATTTGCGCAGCCAGCGAGCGGCCGCGACGGTTTGCGGATAACGCTGCCGCGGCGGAGCGAATTGACACCGGTTCAGCGCCTCAACCGGGAAGGGGTTGAGGCGATCCGGAAGCGTCAATACGACAGGGCGGGAACACTTTTCTACAGGGCTTACCTGTTCGATCCGACGGATCCGTTCACCCTGAACAACCTGGGATACATCGCCGAACTGCAAGGGCAACTGGACCGCGCCAACAAGTTTTATGACCTGGCGTCGAAGCAGGGTTCGAATGCGAATATCGATTTGAGCAACACCAAGGATTTGCAGGGCAAACCGATGAAGTCGGCGTTTGAGAACCTGCAGGATGTCACCTTGCGCGTGAACCGCATGAACGTGAATGCGATTCAATTGCTGGGGCAGAGCCGGGGGTTCGAAGCTGTCACTCTATTGCAGACAGCGTTGAAACTGGATCCGAAAAATGCGTTCACGCTGAACAACCTGGGAGTGGCTGACGAATCGATCGGCGATTACCAGAATGCGCTGAAATTTTACGGGCAGGCAGCGGATGTGAATTCGGCCGAACCGGTGGTGGTGACGTTGAACCTGGCATCGCGCGGGCGGCCGGTGAGCAAGATGGCCGCGGATAGCGCGAAGCGTTTGGATAAGCATCTGCAAAGCCTGAGACCCGCCGAAGCGCAGTCGGTGATGTACACGATGCGCGGGGTTGCGGCAGCCAACCAGAACGACTGGCAAGGAGCCCGGCAAGCATTCCTGAAGGCTTACTCGATCAACCCGGAGAGCGCCTTCTCGCTGAACAATCGCGGCTACGTTGCGGAGCGGGACGGGGACCTGGAAACCGCACAGTTTTTTTACGAGAAAGCGCGCAAGGCTTCGGATTCGGGTGTGCGGGTGGGGATGGCCACGCAGCGGGAAGCCGAGGGCAAAGACTTGTTAGCCGTAGCGGACGACAGCAATCAGAAAGTGGATCGCCAGATCGATCAATACAGCCAGCAGCGGCGCCGCGAAACCGGACCGGTTGAATTAACGCCGCGCGGCGGCACCGAACCAGAAGAGAAGCAACCGCAAACCAATGTTCCACCAACGGAGCCGCCTTCCGTTCCCCACTAATTTTAACTGAAGGTATTTTGCTGAAGATGACCATGGCAGTCGCGCAGTCTACGTCTAAACAAACCATGACGCTCCTCTCTCGCCTGCTTCTGGCGCCACAGGGCGTCGACTCTTCGAGTGCTTCGCGGATCGCGGAGTTGAAGTCGGATCTACGCAATATCGACCAGGCTAGTTTTGAGCAGTTAGTTGAGTTAGCGAACCTGAACCACGTGATCGTTCGCGGCATGGAATTCTTTCTTGACGCCATGCGAGAAGCCGGGGACAACACGAGAGCGACGTGGGCGGACACGGCACTGATGGAGGAACGCGGGCGCATTGCGACAGCAGTGAAGTTCCTGCACGACATCTGCACGGCATTTGAAGAAGAAGGACACGATGTTGCGGTGATCAAATCGCTGGATCACTGGCCCGACCTGGGCAGCGATCTCGATCTGTATACAAACGCGGATTCCGGCGAGGTCGCCAAGTTGATGAGGCGGCGTTTCGGAGCCCAGATGGCTTCACGGAGTTGGGGAGACCGCCTGGCGCGCAAGTGGAACTTCATGCTGCCGGGGCTGCCGGAAGCGGTTGAGATTCACATGGGGCGCCTGGGACAGACGGGGGAACAAGTCAAGATTGCATCGCGGCTTGCCAAGCGTTCACGCGTGATCACGGTGGATGGATATAACTTTCGGGTCACTTCGACGTCGGACCGCATTCTCATCTCGGTTTTGCAAAGGATGTATCGGCACTTCTACTTCAGGTTGTGCGACGTCGTGGACAGCGCAGCGCTGGCTGAATCAGGCGGGATCGACTACCAGGATCTGCGAGAGTCGGCGATCAACGCGGGCATTTGGGAAGGAACCGCAACTTACATGGTTATCGTGTCGGACTATGTAAAGAGTTACCGCGGACACGGCATTGATTTACCGCAATTTGTGCTCGAGGCGGCGCGTTTTGGAGGAGCAGAGATTTATTTCAACAAGGATTTTCTGCGAGTTCCGATCATGCCCCAGTCGGCAAAGCTTTATGGAAAGCAACTTGCGGGGATGATGCGCAGGCGGGAATTGCACAGCGGCGCGCGGCTGAGCCTGCTGCCCTGGCTTGCCACTGCAGCAGTGGTTGGGCAGAAGTTAACTGGAAGCGACAAGGGTATCTGGTAGTTGCAAGTCGGGTAGCTCGGGCCACAGAAAGTTGAAAAGCCGAGCAATTGAGTTGCCTTTATTCGAATCAAACCAATAGTCGCCGGAAAAACAGTGCGGCCGACTAGACCCGGGGAGAATTGCTATGGCTAATCTGTTACCGAGAAACTCGAAGCCGATCACACGCGGCAGACTATTTGCCAACGGCGCCAACGGTCTGCCACAGGAGACCGAATATTACAACCGGTCATCCTTGGCTATCGACCCAGAGGAAGAGGAGCCGAAGAAGCAACAATCGGGATCGCACGTTGTGCAATGGCCGAACCCCATTGCCGCGCCTGAAGGTCTGATTTGGAAGGGCATCGATCCGCTGGAGTTCAAGCGGTCGCGCACTTCGAGCGTGGTCTCGTTCATACTGCACACGGTCATCATTGGCGGGCTGCTCTATTACGGGGTGACGTCGCATGTGCATGTGATCAAGCCAAACGAGATCGTAACTCCGGTTGATTTCAAGCTCTATGCACCACCGCCACCGCCCAAGATTATGCCGATGGCGCCGGTGCAGGGCGGGGGCGGGGGCGGCGGTGCGCACCAGATTATCGAGCCGACGAAGGGCCGTCCGCCGGTGGTGGCGAAGATGGTGGTGACTCAGCCGCAGATTCTGCGGATCGATCATCCGAAGCTGGGCGTTGAGCCGACCGAGATGGTGAAGATTCCCGACAACAGCAATCTTCCTAATCTGGGCATGTCGAATTCGCCGCAGATTGCGCTGGCCTCGCAAGGAAAGGGCAGCGGATCTGGTTTCGGCGCGGGTCTTGGCGGCGGAATCGGCGCGGGTAAAGGCGTGGGCGCTGGTCCTGGCAGCGGCGGCGGATACGGCGGCGGCCTGATGAGCGTGGGTGGCGGCGTGAGTGCCCCGACGGTTATTCACACAGTCGATCCGGAGTTCACTTCCGAAGCACGCCAAGCCAACTTCCAGGGTAGCGTCTCGATCCAGTTGATCGTAGACAGCCAGGGAAATCCGCAGAACGTGCGCGTGGTGCGACATCTGGGCATGGGGCTTGACGAGAAAGCCATTGAAGCTGTCAGGCAGTACCGGTTCAAGCCGGCGATGTACCAGGGTCATCCAGTGGCGGTGCAGATGGTGATCGAAGTCGACTTCCACCTGCATTGATTTTGGAAGTGGTCGTTCGTTCGAGAGGAGCCGTCGCGGCTCCTCTTTTTTTGTTACTCCCCAGTAACAACACATCGGGATATCGAAAGTTTGACAACTTCGATCACAATCGTAACCCATTTGGAGCAACCTAACCCTGCCGGCAGGTATCGATTCATACAGAGAAAGAGTGTCTGTGGGGGTGGTTTATGTTGCAGTCCCTGGGTATTCGTGTCGCTGGTCTAGTTGCCTTGTCAAGCATGTTGAACTCCATGGCTTATGGAGGAGTTAGTTTCACGGATCATGCTTCATCGGGACAGGCAACTTACCTGCATTCCGACTTGAACAATGATGGCCGGGAAGATTTCGTTTATACCGAAGGACAGACAACGGGGGGCTTTGCCGTGGTTTTATCAAGCGGCGACGGCACGTATGCGGCGCCCGTAGATTACATACTGCCCTACGGGGAATCGGCTTATGCTGTGTCGATCGGAGACTTCAACAGCGACGGCAAAGCAGATCTGCTGGTATTTGGAGCCAGCGGTACCAGCCAGCAATATGATCTATTCCTTTATCTCAATGATGGAGGCGGCACTTTTACGGAAAAGGCTTCGTTTCCTCTGAGCAGCGACGTGTACAGCCCGGTCGTTGGAGACTTCAATCACGACGGGAAGATGGACATTGCATTCATTGCGAATGCGGAAGTGAACGTATGGTTTGGCAATGGCGCAAGCGGATTCACTCCGGGGCCCGTAACATCAGTCCGCACCGGCGGGACGATGATGCTGGGGGATTTTGATGGCGACGGAAATGCCGACCTCGCGATCGGAGACCTGGTCAACTACGACATGGTGGACGTGCTGTATGGGGACGGCAGGGGAAACTTTCCTAACCAGATAACGATACAAGTACCGGGCGGTCATTCTCTGTTTGGGGTTACCGACGTGAACAGCGATGGAAAGATGGATATTGTTGCGTCGACTTTTTACCCGAGCAATCCGAACCATGTCGAGGTTTATTACGGGGATGTGAATCGAACATTCGCGAGCCACACGAGCATTCCCATTCAACATTGTGCAAGCAATACGGCAACGCCGATTGCCGCGGATATGAATGGCGACGGGATCAATGACCTGGTGGTGCCGGAATCCGACTGCAACGATAGCGGACAAGCCACACGTTATGTGGGCGTGCTGACGCGCAATGCAAATTCAAGTTATAACCCGGATCGAATCGTCTACACTTCGCCTTCGGCTTCGTTGATTCTGAACTGGCTCAGCGTGATTCGCGGAAACGCCGACACCAAGCCGGATATAGCTTTCTCGCAATGCACCGCGACGCCCTGTTCGATCGAGGCTAACTATGAGACGCACGTGCTTCTCAATACGACGACTGGGACGTTCCATGGCTGCCAGGCACCGAATGGTTTCGTCGGCGTCCATGTGTGCTCTCCGATAGCAGGCAGCGCGGTGGCGCCGGCAGTTCCCTTTCACGTTGGAGCGGCTGGGCAGGTAGTGATGCGCAAGGTCGAGGTGTGGGTGGACGGCAGGAAACTGGCGGAGCAGCTGAACGGATTTTCCAATTACACATTCCTGGATGACACGCTGACGCTGGCGCAGGGAAGTCACACGGTGAACATCTACGCGTCGGGGTGGGATAACTCGCTCGAAGAGAAATCATTCACAGTATATGTACGTTAGAAAAACCCTGCAGAAGCAAGAAGGGCATCCGGGCAGGATGCCCTTCGTATTGCCGCGATACTGTCTTTTAGGGCTTGGCTTCCTGAGCGGTTTGCGTGGGCTGTGCGGCGGGCTTCCTGGCATAGTAGCCCTTGCGGGTTCTTACGATGAGCCGGCCGCCGTGATGCGGGGTCTTAGCTTCCACATGAACGACGCGATACCCTTCGATGCTCGACGGCTTGGTGGAGTGATATCCGATGGTGTATTGATTGCGAATATCGCGAGCGACATCGGCTGCTATCTGGTCAACGTCGCCCAGGGAGTGCGGGAAGTAAGCAACGCCACCGGTCTCGGCGGAGAGCAGTTCCATTGCGCCTTTTGCCCTTTGCGCTTCATCCTTGTCGGCATCGAATAGAAGGCCAATGGAATATACGACCGGACCGCCCAGATTTTGTACGCGGCGTATGGTCTGATCGAGGCTCAACCGGGACGCATTGTCTGCGCCATCGGTAACAATCAGGAGCGCCTGCTTGGGCTGTTTGGCATGCTTTGACAGTTCATCGGCTGACGCAGCCACGGCGTCGTACATCGCGGTGGTTCCCTTGGAATCGAAGCGGGAGAGACCGCGATTCAACAAAGAGATATCGGACGTAAACCCCTGGTCGAGAAAAGCCCGATCGTTGAAATTGACGATGAACGCGGCATCCTGGGGGTTGGAGGCCCGCAGCAGGTTCAATGCCGCCGCATTGATCGCCGCGCGCTTGTCAAGCATGGAGCCGGAGTTATCGACCACGATGCCCATGGAAACGGGGAGGTCCTGATGCTGGAAAGAGTTGGTGGGCTGAGGGACGCCATCCTCCCACACGCGGAAGTCGTCGCGCGTGAGGTCCATGACGGGCTTGCCATTCTCGTCGACCACGGTACAACTGAGGAGAACTTCGTCGACGTCCTCATGCAGGGTGTAAACGCCGTTCTGGCCCTTTTTGAGTGCGCCGGCGCGTTCGTTGGGAACGGGGGCAGCGGGATTGATGGCCACATTATCTTCCGCATCCGGGGAGAGAATGGGATCATGATCGAGGCTTAAATCAGGTTGCGCTTCGGGCCGCGTAGGGTCGAACACTATAGAGTTTGCTGCGGGAGCCGCAGCCTGCGATTGCGCGCGAGGTGCGGGAGGCGCTTGAGCGAGCAGCGACGATCCCGCGCCCAGAACGAAAGGTAGAATCAGCGAAATGGGCCAAGAACTGCTCGAATTGAATAGGACTTTGGAGAGCGTATACACAGAAAGAGCCTCTAGGCGGATTGATCCCTCTATATTGGATGCGATTTGGCGAGCCCGCAGACAGCCGAGACGAATAAATGGGGAAATTTGTCCGCGTTCACGCCTTGAACTAGTTTCGCGCGCCGGCCTGATCTTCGACAAGCAGATTGCGCGGTGCATGGTGTCAGAGCCGGGCAAGCCGGTTTGCGCGGGACGAGAAGCGCTTGAATCCAGCCTGCTCGGAAACGCCGGCACGCAAAGTGAATGCCGTGATCTCAGGCGGGCAATCGAAGCGGAATGGAACGCCGATGGTGCCGATCCCGCGATTGACGTAGAGTTGCATCGAGCCTAGTTTGAACAACCCCTCGATGTATTTCCTGCCGCCGATGGGCAAATCGAGCGGGCCGACGAAGGGCATTCTCACCTGGCCTCCATGGGTGTGTCCGCTCAACATGAAGTCGACGGCTTTCCCTGCGGGGTGAGCCACCAATTGGTCGGCATAATCGGGGGCGTGGCACAGGACGATGACCGGTTCGCCGGCGACGTTGCGAATGGACGCAGGAATAGCCCGGTCGGGGTCCGGCTGTCCGCAAACCGGATCGTCGAGGCCGACCAGCCAAACGCGGCTGCCTTCCCGTTCCAAGGGCACATAGGCGTTATTGAGGACGATCATTCCATTGGCCACGAGCGCCTGGGTGACATCTTTTTCGCTCAGCATGGCGTCATGGTTGCCGAGTATGGCATAGCGCTGTTTGCACTTGAGCTCGGAGAGAATTTCGGCGCACTGCCAGGCGGAATTGACCGAATACTGCTTGGGAGCGATCTCGTAGGAGACATAGTCGCCGGTCAAGAAGATCACATCCGGATCGATGCGATTGATCTTTTGGACGGCATCACGGAGCAGGAACGGTTCAGTGAATTCGTCGAGGTGGATATCGCTGAGTTGGACGATCTTCATTCCTTCAAACACAGGAGGGAGCGATCGGAGGTGCATGTCGAGGGGAGTGACTTCGATCCAATGGCGCTCGACTTCTCCTGAATAGAGAGCCAGGCCGGCTCCCCCACATAGGCCCGTGGTGAGGAACCGGCGCCGGCTGAGCGGCTGGATCGGCGAAGACCCAGAGGGAGCCGAGTGATCAAACGAGTTTCGAGTCAATCGAAGGTTCTCCTGTTGCTGTTGTTTATGAATGAGTGAGTGTACCTATTTTATCGAATTATGGGCCCATGCTGGTGGGCGTGCAGGGGTCGTAACCGAGCGTAGCTGGACTTACAGGAGTTGGCGGCGCGGGGGGCGTGGCCCACGGGATGTTGGTGAAATCGAAGAACTCCAAAAGATTGGATTGAGCGGCGTCACGTGCGGTTAGATGTGTACTGCTCCCAAGGAACCGGCTTTCTACGAACTTAATGATGGCCGTGTGGTCCATGGGGGTGTGTGAAACGTAGTGCTTGCGGGTGAAGGGCGAGATGACGATGTTGGGAACGCGGAAGCCGATTTGCGCAGCGAACCCGTTGACTGCGGCGGCATCGGTACTTTTGGTTCCTGGATCGTTGGCAACCAGATCGCAATGCAGGGTTGCCGCGCCGCTGGGGAAGCATGGTTTATAGGAGTCAGGATTGACGGCGATGGATTTGATATCAGGGATGGTACCGAGCGAAGCATCGGTGTTCTGGTTGGAGTAGCCGGGCACCGGCGGAACGTGATCGTAGGGACCGCCGCCCTCGTCATAGCTGAGGAAGAAGGCGGAGTTTTTCCATGATGAGCTTTTCGTCAACGCGGCGACGATGTTCGCGACTTGGGTTTGACCCGTGAGTATGGACTGCCCTGAACCTGGATGTTCATCGTTCTGACCGGATCCGGACTCGATAAACCCAAAGGCGGGGAGGGTGTTATTGGTGAGGTCGGTGTAGTACTGCGACAGCGGCGCTACATGATTTGGGTCGATGCAGAACGAGTTAGTGGAATCGCCGACCACACTGGAAGCCTTCGTGGTACCTGTGCAGGCGGCATGGGACGGGTTCTCGTAAAGATATTGATAGGAGTAGGCGAGGGAAGAAAATGTGGTGGCAGGATACACGCCACTGGCGGTGGAGTTGGGACACGGATTCGAAGCCAGGCACAAGTTTTGCGTGACGGTGTAGTACACCTTCCACGTAACTTTCGCAGCGTCAAGTTCCTGGAAGATGTTGGGCAAGTTGAGCTGGGGCAGGTGATCATCGCTGCCCGGATCGAAGACCAGGCCCTGGGTGGTTCCTCCGGTGAAGGTCGCGATGCGGTTGGGAATGCTCTTGGTGGAGACGGGCGAGAACCAGCGATCGGACACCGCAAACTGCGAGGCCATGTAGTAGTAGTAGTTGAGGAAACCCTGATCGTAGTAGCCCATGGCGCGTTCACCGGTTAGATCGGTGTAGGAGCCGGAGCAAGTTTTGCTATTTGCGCAGCTATTCGCGTAACCCTCGGCGATATGAACAAAGCCGTCCATGTTGATCTTGCGGGTGGTCGAGAAATCCCAGCGATTGACGTCTCCGTAGCTCTCGAGCCATGACGAACTCTCATCGTCGATGCAGGTGGTTCTCAGTTTGAAAAGAGGATAGGAAGTGCCCTGGTCATCCTGATTACTGATGGTAGTCAGCTTGTCGTCGATACCGTCAACTTCGTAGTCTTTTCCGTCTGCGCCGATGTTCCATCCGTTGGCTTTTCGGTAGGGATTCAACATGCCGAAGTAGTCGTCGAATGTATGGTTTTCCTGAAGCATGAATAGAACATGGGTGATGGCGTTGACGCCTGTGGCTGGAATGACGGTAACGGTACTTGTCGCAGAGGCGCTTCCGGTGCTGCCACTCACTTCCGCGGTATAAGTCGTCGTCGCGGTTGGAGTTACAGACTGCGTACCGCCGTTCACGGCAAGGTGATACACAGTTCCGTCGGAACCGGCGATGGTGGTTTGTGTCGAGTTGGTCGCGGTTACGGTTAATGTGGAGGAACTTCCGGCAGTAATCGTGGTAGGGTTCGCGGTGATGGTGACTGTCGTTGCTGGAGCGGTTCCGACAGTGAGATCCACCGTAGTGAACGTTGCTCCGCCACAGTGATCCCATTCCTCTACTACGGTGTGTTCCGGTCCTGCAGCCATGGTGATGCTGGTGTTGAGTTGGGTGCTATTGACGACATAGATCAGCTTGTTATTGACGTAGATTCCCATGGAGGCGACGCCGGTGGCGCACGTGGTGGTTGATGCGGAGGCGACGTAGTGAACGGGGGAAGCAACCGTGGTTCCGGGCGTAGGGGTGCTGACGGTCACTGTTGCAAAGGCGGGTGAAATACAGGTCACCAAGGCGAAGGAAGTGCAAATCCAAGTTTTCATAAAGGGGCCAACTTAAAGATGAGTGACTACGACCGATTAGATGCCGGAATGGGATGGCGTGGTTTGTCTGGCCGCAATGTTCAAGCATTACAGTGACGTATTTGACTGGTAACCGCGAGGTAACCAGAGGACAGATACCCAATGTAAAGGGGATGGAGGAGTCAGGAGCGTATCCAGAAAGGCCGGGGCTACTGAAGAGTCAATGGAAATTATGGGACCGAATCTCGATATTTCTGATGTCGAGGGTGAGAATACGATGTGCCTTGATGTGAATGACGCCATCCTGATGCTGCAATGGCCCTTCAACCTGCACGAAACGGCTGCGTGTGACGACAACCCTATTTTTCTCAAACGAGTCGGGAGTAAAGATCACGTTGGCGATGCCTGTCTCATCTTCCAGGGAAAGAAAGACAAAACCTTTCGCAGTGCCGGGGCGCTGGCGAGCGATAACGCAGCCAGCGACGCGGACAAATTGATTGTTTGTTAATTGAGCAAGCTCAGCGGCAGTGACAAGGCCTTCATGGCGAAATGCGGCGCGGTGGTAGGAAAGCGGGTGGGGGCCAGTGGTGAGGCCGGTCCCCGCATAGTCGGCAGAGAGACGCTCGTCGTTCGACATACGCTTGAGAGGCAGGGGGATATTCGATTTGGAGGCCGAAGATGCGGCATTCCGCAGCAATGGGCCGACGGGGCGTCCGGCTTGCTCGACTTGCCACAGAGCATCGCGGCGATGCTCGACTTCGCCTAAGGAATTGAGTGCGCCGATTCGCGCCAGAACGACGAGTTCCTTGCGATTTAACGAAGGCACACGCTGGGCAAGGTCGTCGATTGATAGGAAGGCGCCTTTGTTGATGCGTGCCGAGAGAAGGGCTTCTCCTGACGATTGGCGCAGGCCTTTGGCATAGTTCATACCGATACGGAGAGAAAGCGAACGGTCCGGTTCGGCTTCGAGAGTGCAGAGCCATTCGGAACGCTGCACGTCGATGGGCTTTACGCGGAGGCCGTGGCGTTGCGCATCTTTAATGAGAACGGCCGGCGCATAAAAGCCCATGGGCTGATTGTTGAGCAGGCCGCAGGTAAAGGCGGCGAGAAAGTAAACCTTGAGATATGCGGATGCGTAGGCTATGAGCGCAAAGCTGGCGGCGTGGGACTCGGGAAATCCGTACATGGCGAAGGAGGAGATGCCCTGCACGATGTTGTCCTGCGCCGCGGGATCAATGCCGTTCTGCGTCATGCCAGAGCGGAGACGACCCTCAAGGTCTTTCATGCGCTGCATGGAACGGCGCATGCCGACGGCGCGGCGCAATTCTTCGGCTTCCGCGCCGGTAAAGCTTGCGACCACCATGGCCATGCGCAGCAACTGTTCCTGAAACAGAGGAACACCGAGTGTGCGCTTGAGTACCGGTTCAAGAGAGGGATGCGGATAAGTCACCTCTTCCCTGCCCTGGCGTCGGCGCATGTAGGGGTGCATCATTTTGCCGACGATGGGGCCGGGGCGGATGATGGCCACCTGCACCACGATGTCGTAGAAGCGCCGGGGTGCGTTGTGGGGAATGGAGGCCATTTGCGCACGGCTCTCCACCTGAAACATGCCCACGGTGTCGGCCTTGCATAGAGTTTCATAGACGAGTTCATCTTCAGGCAATGCGGCGAGATCGACATGCTTTCCGTAATGACGCGGAATGAGTTCGATGGAGTCCTTGAGGACGGCCATCATGCCGAGGCCAAGCAGATCCACCTTGATGAGGCCGAGATCGGCGCAGTCTTCTTTATCCCACTGCACGACAGTGCGGCCGGGCATGGAGGCACGTTCGATGGGAACGACGCGATTGAGCATGCCCGCGCAGATGACCATGCCGCCGGAGTGCTGGCCGAGATGGCGCGGGAGTTCCTGCATGCGCATGCAGAGATCGAGATAGTGGGCGATGCGGGGATGGCGCACATCGAAGCCCGCCTGACCGAAGTGGCGTTCCATGGTGTCGTTGGCGCCGCGCCATTCCCAGTGGCCTACGAGGCTGGAGAGGCGCGTGATTTGATCATCTTCAAAGCCGAGGGCCTTGCCCACTTCGCGCGCGGCAGAGCGACTGCGATAGCTGATGACGTTGGCGGTCATGGCCGCACCGAGCGCACCGTAGTGCTCATAGATGTACTGGATAACTTGCTCGCGATGATCGCCGGAGGGCAGATCGAGATCGATGTCGGGCCATTCGCCGCGGTTCTCGCTGAGGAATCGTTCGAAGAGCAGTTCCATGCCGACGGGATCGACGGCGGTGATTTCAAGCGCGTAGCAGACAGCGGAGTTGGCGGCGGAGCCGCGGCCCTGCACGAGAAAACCATTCCACTGGCAGTAGCGGATGATGTCCCAGACGATGAGGAAATATCCGGCAAAGCCGAGCTTGGCGATGAGGGCAAGTTCATGGCGTACCTGGGCGCGCGCCTTGTCGAGAAGATGGCGCTTGCCGGGCACGCCGTAGCGCTTGCGGACGCCTTCTTCGACACGCTTCTCGAGGAAGCTGTCCATGGTTTCTCCGCCGGGAAGCGGATAGTGCGGAAATTCGTAGCCGAGATCATTCAATGTGAATGTGAGTCGCTGGCTCACGATGCGCGTGTTGGCGACGGTTTCGGGAAGATCGCGAAAGAGGGTTGCCATTTCATGAGGGGCGCGCACAAAACGCGCGCAGTTGGCGGTGAGAAGGCGTCCCGCGTTGTCGAGCGTGGCGCGGTGGCGAATGGAAGTGAATACGTCGAGAAGTTCGCGATCTTTTTCAGCTGCATAGCGCACGCCATTGGTTGCGATCACAGGCAGATTGCACGAGGAGGCGAGACTGAGGAGCGATTGGTTTCGACATTCTTCTTCGCGCAGTTGATGTCGTTGGAGTTCGACATAGATGTTGCGATGGCCATAGATATGGGCAAGGCGGTCAAGGCGCTTGCGGGCTTCGTCGTGGCCGGCTTGTACAAGAGCGGATGCGAGAGGTCCTTCATCGCCGCCAGTAAGACAGATGAGGCCCGCGGAGAACTCTTCGAGATCTTCAAGAGTAGCGGCGCCTTCGGTCTTGGTGGTTTCGCGCATCTTGAAACGAGTAATGAGCTGGCACAGATTTTGATAGCCGGTTTGCGTAGCACAGAGCAGAACGATGCGCGGCGGTTCGTCCGGATACTGATGCGGCTGCCATGCGGGCGGGGTGAGTCGATGGCCGAAGGAGGAGATGGCGATCTCCGCGCCGATGTGGGCCCTGATGCCGATTTTCCTGGCGGCGGTATGAAAGCGGGCCACACCGTACAAGCCGTTACGATCGGCGAGGGCCATGGCATGCATGTTGAGCGCTGCGGCGCGCTCGATGAGCGCATCGGGCTGCGAGGCGCCATCAAGAAAGCTGAAGGCGCTGGAAGCGTGCAGTTCAACATAGTCGCTGTCAGTCATAAAAAGCCTCGAGGCGCCACTCGTTGCGGGACCGATCGCAGATTAACAAGCATGCAATATGGACACCGTCGCCGCGTACGGCGAGGATGTCCCACTCTTCGAGATCCCACTCGCCGGCGGCCCACCAGCAGCCGCTGGTTCGCCAGGGGCCATAGGCGTCGGTCACTTCGAACCGGTTTTCGCGGTCGCGAAACTCTGCAGGCTTTGCGGCGCGCAGGGCAACTCGGATGGGCAAAGGCGGACGCATACGGCGCAAGGCCATGCGGTGTGTGTGTGACTCACCTGGGGCGGGATGTGTGCCAACAGAAAAGCCTTCCATGCGAAAGCTGCCAGGGCGATGCGTATCTTCAAGGACAGGCGAGCCGACGCGGTCATCGCCGACGATCGCACGCAGGCGCGCAAGGGTGACATCGAGGCGCGATGGTTCGGGTGTTTGCGGTGCGAACAAACCGAGTTGCACTTTGCTCGATTGCCCGGCTTCGGCTGTCAGCTCGAGACAGACTACGGCGGCTTGCGGAGGGTGAGCGGCTATCTCGAGTTGCAAAAGCTTGAGGAGGAATTTGCGGTCGGCGGATGGAATAGCAGGCCGGAGAACGAACTGGTGGCTTTGATTTCCTTCAAGCTGCATACGCGCTGTGAGCAGGGCGAGAGACAGAGCGCGATCGGTAGCGCGCGCGATGAGGCAGTCGATCATGCGCGCGCCGATGAACAGCAGTGAATCCATCTGCTCGATCGGGTCTTCAAACTCGTAATATTCGCGCAGTGCAAATTCGGGCTCGATGGGCTGGAAAGTATGGGAACAAACGCCGCGTGCGAGTTCTCCCCAGGTGCGAGCTTGAGGGCCGAGACGCGTGATGAGTTCGACTTCAGGCAGGGCGGCTAATTCGCCGAGAGTCTGAATGCCCCAGAGTGCAAATACCTCGCGAGGCTGTTCGTCGAGATCGAGGCAGTGGAGGGGAAGTTTGGCGAGCGCTGCGGCTTCTGCACCGGCGGGAAGGACGGCAATGCCGCGAGTGGCAGCGGCTTTCATGCGCGCGGCATGATAGTTGGCGCTGACGGCGACCGACACGCGAAAGCCGGCGGAGGCGAGGGCAGTGCGCAGGCGTTCCGCTAACTGCGCGGGCGAGCCAAAGAGACGACCAGTGCCGGTGATGTCGAGAATGAAGGCACAGGCGGTGGCGCAGCTGACTTCCTGAATGCGGGGGGAAAACTGGGCAATGCATTCAAGCAGGACGGCGCGGGCGGCGGCTTCCGATTGGGGAGAGCGGGCGAGAAGCTGCAAGTCGCGGATACCTTCGGTATCGAGCGGTGTCATGCCCAGGGCGATGCCCAGACGCTGGGCATGACGATTAATGGCGCAGACAAACTCCTGCGGAGGGTTGCCTTCAATAACGGCAATGGGGTGGTTTTGGAGATCGGTGCGGAGACGCAGGAGAGCCTGGGCGGGAAACTCCGCAGCATAGACGCAGGCATAAGCGGCTTCGTGGCTCATGCGCGTTTCTCCGCGTCCCACGCGCCAGTCGCAGACCAGGCGGATGCCGGCGGTTTGCGCGCACCTGCGCTAAACGGAGTGAAACGCTGGCGGCCGCGCTGGAGTTTGAATGTGAATCCACGCAGAACGGTGCCGCCAGCGGTTTCCGGCTGCAGCGGCGCGCACTCGAGCACGACGGCGGCGCTGGATTGGGCGTATGCTGCCTGGCCGAGCACCACGAGGCTGCAGCGGGTACGATCGGCAGCTTGCCGAAAACGAAACCAGGTGGCGAGCGGAATGCGGTTGCCGTGCTCCTGGACGATGCCGCCCAGGTCGAGGAGTATGGCGGAAAAGCCGGCCGCCTGCAGCAGGAGATCGGTGGCGCGGAGAGCCTGATCGAGCCTGGTCCACGGCATGGATTTTCGAGACGGCGAGGGCTTCGAGATGCGGGCCGGCTGCGCCGGTTGCGCGCATCGGACCCAGAGCAATTGGCGCAGGTTCACGCCGTTGGCTGCAGCAGATTCAGGATCGAAGGCGTCGTTCGCGTCCACCCAGGCACAGACCCGGTCTTCGGCGGTGCGTTGGGCCACGAAGGCCTGGGCAAGAGCGGTGCGCCCGGAGGAAGCGGGGCCGATGATTTCGCTGATGGCGCCGAGAGGAAGCCCTCCATCGAGCAGACGATCCGCCTCATCGATGCCGGTGGGTGCGAAGTCGCGGAAGGTGCGGGGAGCGGGGGTGAGCGCGGCCGGAAAACGGCTTTCGAGGGCGTGCTCGATTTGGAGTCGAAGGGTGGCGGCAGCAGGCATGGGATAGGCGAACAATTTTCGCCTTTTCTTCGCTTAGAGTGACGCGAGACGCAGTTCGCTGTCAAAGGTCAAACGGTGGATTTAGCTGTATGTCTTTGGCATTAAGGCGGATATAATTTGGGCCGGAAGGAATAATCCACAGCTTTCTCTCCACTATTTGGGGGCTGCGAGCCGCTTCTCTGCGACGTAATCGGCGATGGCCGCAATCTGCTCATCCGACAGGTATTCATGTCCCGCCATATCTGTATCCTTTATGCCGAATTTGATGATGCGGGCAATGTCGACACGGAGTTCGAAAGACGTGGCTTGTGCGGGGATGTGCTGCAAGGCGTCACGAAAAAGGTCGGGAGGCAAGCGATGGAAACTGGCCGACCATTTTGTGCGGGCGATTCCGCCTGCGGTGTGGCAGGTGGCGCAGTGTTGACTGAAAAGCTTGCCTCCGTCGATGTGGCTGGCTTGGGCCTGCGCTGCGGGTGAAGGCTGCCAGGTGGTTGTGGCGGTCCAGTGACCGACGTTGTTAAGACTGGCAAGATAGGCGACGAGATCGTCACCGCGTCCGTCACGAAATAAGTAATCGAAGCGCGGCATGACGGAGTTGTAGCTTACGTCGCGCGGGTTCATGAAATGGATGCGGAGCCACAAGGGGGACCGGCGGGCGCCGACTTCGCTGAGGTCGGGTCCCTGGCGGCGATTACCGATGAGCGGAGGCTGCTGGCGGTGGATGGCTTGGAGATCGCCGACAGGGCCCCACATGGGCACATCGGCGGTGTTGGGGCGGACGTACTGGGAGTGACAGTTGATGCAGCCTTCGGCGATGTAGACGCGACGGCCGCGTTCGACTGGCGTGAGAGCGATGGTGTTGGCCAGGGGACGCGCGGGCGGATGCAGGAGTTGGGTGACGAGGAAGGCAACGCCCAGCACGGCAACCACGGCGATGGCGTGAAGCTGGATGGATTTGTCGAGACTGCCTCGCTTCACAGCGTTCCATATCCATGGCAAAACGAACAGGGCTGCTGCCGCGACGACAAACGCCTGGGGCACATGGTGGAGGTTGCGGCCCATGCCGATACCCATGGCGGAGCCGATCCAACCCGCCAGCGCGTAGAGATATCCGGCACTGCGCGCACGTACGGCTTGCGAGGCCGCGGGCAAGAGGAACGAGGGATAGGCTACGAGTGCAACCGAATAAAGCGACACCCCGATGGGATAGAGAACCGCAGCCAAAGGCACGCGTGCCGGGTTGAGCAGCAGAAGACATGCGGCGGCCAGCGCGGCGAAAGCGAGCATGAGCGTTGAAGTGACGCCGCGGCGGGCGAGCAGCCATGCGCTGACGAGCGCCGCAGCAAGATGCAGGGCACCGGCGCGCCAGAGATGCAGGTCGCCTTGCCAGGTTCCGGCCTTGAGCAGCGGAGAGTTTTGAATGATGTAGAAGGCGGCGGAGTCAAGCCAGACAAGGGCGGTGAACCACGCGAGTTCGAGGGGGAAAGGCACCGGCTTGCGGAGTGGCAAAAAATCGACGTCTGCCCGAACGTATTGAACGCGCGTGCGATTGGCAACGATGAGAGCGATCAGGCATGCCGCGGCGGCGGAGAGCGCGATGGCTTGGGGAGTTGCCGTAAAGAGGGGCGGAAAGTTGCAGATGAAATAACCGACGCCGGTGCCGAGGCCGATCTTGATGAGGGGTCTGTGTGTCCCAATCCAAAGCGAGAGATTGGCGACAAGTGTCACGGTAAGCAGGCCGAGCGAGAGGCCAATCGTGAAAGCCACGGCGATGGCCGTGTAGAGATTGAGGGGGAACAACGACCAGAGAGCCGTGAGCGCGCAACCGACGAGGCCGGTTTGCAGGCGGCAATGCGGGCAGGTCCATCGCGTGCTGCGCGGGGCCAGCAGGCTGATGCCGATGCCGCCGATCGCCATGGCGCCCATGATGGACGGTAGCGCGTTGTCGGTCATGCCCAGTTCGGCGAGGCGCTTGAGGAAACCGAATTGCGCGTAGATCAGAAAGTAAACATAGGTGGCAGCGATGAGAAGAATGCCCTGCCAGCCTTCCAACGCGGAGTGATGCGAGACGGGTTCCGTCCGCGATTCAGCGGGCACGCTCGAGCCATCCTTTGCGCAGGCCGACCCACTGAATGAGGGCGAAAGCGCCGTCGGAGAGAGCGACGCTGATCCATTTGCTTTCGATGGCAGCGGTGGCGACTTGCCAGACGATGAAGAATGCAACCAGGGTGCGGACCAGGGCGCTGAGCTTCCACTGCGTGGTCCATCCGATGTGGGCGTGCGGAGAGAGGGGCCAGCGGGTGACTGCCCATAGATAGCTGAGGCCGACGGATAACACGAAGACGCCGATGTAGCGCACGAAGGCGACGGGTTGGGGAATTACCGTGAGGCCCATGAGCCCCATTGTCCATGCGGGGGCGGCGATGAGAAGGAGCCCAGTGGCGGTATCGCAGAGGCCGGCAAGATATTGATAGATAACAAGCCAATGGCGCGCGGGACCGTTCATGAGCGATGGGCCTCCGGACGGAGGAAGAAGGACGATGGCGCGGAAGTCTTGTGCCGCATGCGCATGGTTAGCCGCAGGAGCCAATGTGCGGACGCGCCGGTCATGGCAAGTCCCAGGACCAGGCGCAGTGCATAGATCAAGTTGCGGGACATGCTGGGGATCATGGTAAACCCAGGGTCGGCGCCCTCGATCCAACCGGCGTACACAAATACGACGACATAGGCGAGGCTTGCGCCATGCCATGCGATAAACGGCAGGCGCCCGCTGAAGACGTCGCCATCCTCATCGAGCAGTACGGCGAGGATCAGGATGAGCAGGCTGCTGACAAAGCCGGCCATGGCCAGGATGGAGTGGGCAACGAGGCCGTCGGTGAATTTGAGTCGATCGAGAACACCGGGGAGAAAGAAGCACCAGCCGGTGGGGACAAGGAGCGCCCACCATCCGAGCACAGCAAAGCGCCAGATGCGCGTGGATCGGGGCCACGCGAAGGCGTTGAAGTAGGCCGGCACAAGCAGCACCCACACCAGGAGGCTGCCCAGGCTGATGAATTGGATGGGGCGATGATGGCTTACGTCGGCGCGGCCGAGGCCGAGGCAGAGCAGGGCTTCGATGGCAAAGACGGTCCAGGAGGCTAGGATCCAGCGCCGGCCGGTCGGCTTGCGATGTGTGAGTCCGTAGGGCAGAAGGAAAAGGATGGCTACGATGAGGAGGGTGGACTCGAGTTGGCTGGCGCCGGTGGGACCGCCGGTGTCGGGATTGACAGCGGGGTAAATGGCGGGATCGGACGCGATGTAGATCAGAAACGGAACCAGCAGAAGAAGAGCGAGGCCGGACACTTTGGCGATACGAACGAATGGCGATCGATTCTCGGGCGTACTCCAGGCTTGTTGATAAGCGACAGCCAGCACCGCCCATAGGAAAAGGATGGCGAGCGGGAAAAACACGCGAACGTAGCCGGTCCAATCGAGGAAGAGCTTGCCGCTGGAGTTGCCGTTCAACCAGGAAACCGCGCCGATGATGAGAGCCAGGGACCACAGGATGAGGGCGGTGCGCGACCAGGGGGCGATAGCGCCGCGGTCGGCATGATAGATGCGGATGACCCAGGCTACGAGGGGAAGCGCCATCCATCCATAGAGCTGGAAGTTGAGATGTACCGGGGTCCAGCGGCCGTAGCTCCATTCGCCCAGCCAGCGGCCCGCGGCGGGATAGAGCAAGAGGATGGCCAGCCATACTCCGATGAGATTGGCGACGTAAAGCCAGGCGAGACTGTGCCACGCGGCGATGGTGAGGACGGAATGCGATTCGGCATGTGCCTCGCTGGCGGCGATTTTGGCGCTGAGTTTGACGTGCGGCTCTGCCATCACCAGCGGGATGGTGCTGGTGGAGAAACGGTCACTCGCAGATTTTGCCATCGCGCATCTCCACAAGGCGGTCGCATCGCTGCGCCAGCCCGCGATCGTGGGTGGCCATCACCAGGGTGATGCCTTCAGTGGCGACCAGTTCCAGAAGCAGGTCGAAGATCTGGAGGCTGGTGCGCTCATCGAGGGAGCCGGTCGGTTCGTCAGCGAGCAGGATGCCGGGCTTGTTCATGAGCGCGCGGCACAAGGCTGTGCGTTGACGTTCGCCGCCGGAGAGCTTTTGAATCCGCTGCTTAAGCCGATGCATGAGGCCGGTGCGCTCGGCGAGCTGATGCAGGCGTGCGAGCGCGTCCTGGCGCGGCGTACCTGCCGCAACGGTAGGAATCAGGCAGTTTTCTTCCAGCGTCATGTCGGGGATCAGGTTGTGCAATTGGAACACGAAGCCCACCTCATGACGTAGAAGGTGCTGCGTACGATGCCGGCCCAGCACTTCCCTTCCGTGGACGAGGACGCGGCCGCGGGTAGGTTCGTCCAGGCCTCCCAGAAGATGGAGCAAAGTGCTTTTGCCGCATCCCGAAGGACCGCACAGGGCGACCGTCTGGGCGGAAAAGGCTTCGAAGTCGACGCCGTTCAGCACCTGGATGGAGCCGTCTTCATAGCTCTTCCACAAGCCTTCCGCATGGAGTACGGCGCGGGCTGTCTGCACGGCAGGAGAAGGATGGGGGTCGATGGCGGCCTGGCTATTCAAAGCGAAGCGCCTCCACCGCGCGGACCCGCATGGCGTAGAAGGCGGGGTAAAGGGCTCCCATGGCGCCGGTGCAACATGCCAGCAGGACCACGGCGACCACGACGACGGGTTCAACCTGGGCATCAACGTAACCATGCAGCGCCGGAATGAGCTTGAGGACGATGATGGCGCAGGCTCCGATGAGCAAGCCGAGAAAAGCTCCGACCAGCGACACAGCCCCCGACTCGCCGAAGATGAGCGTGGCGATCTGGGTGTTGGAGAAACCGTTGACGCGCAGGATGGCGATCTCGCGGATGCGCGTAAAGACCGACATGATCATGGTGTTGGCAACGCCGAGGCCACCCAGAAGGACGCCGCAGGCGCCCACTGCCCATGCGGTGGCCTTGAGGATTTTGAACTGGGAATAGGAGCGGTTGAACTCCTCGTCTTCCAGCGCAATCAAATTCGGATACTGCTGCTTGACCTGGGCTTTGAAGGCAGCCTGGTCGTTGCGATTCTTCAGCTTGACCAAAAGCACAGAAGAAGTGCCGTCTTTGTGGAAGAAGGCCTGCGCGGTTTTGAGCGGCATGAAAACGCCGCCATCCTCGAAGCCGTTTTTGGTGCGGAGGACACCGGTCACCAGGAAACTTCCATGCCCGATGGCAACCTGGCTTCCCAGCGAGGCATGCAGGAACTCGGCGGCGCGTTCTCCCAACGCGACCGAGTCGGGCCTGGCGCCGAAGCCGTCCTTGCTGCCGGAGAGCCAAGATGCATCGCGGATGCGCGCATCGTCGGTGGTGACGCCGAAACAGGTGATGATGGGGTGGTCCTGGCTGGAGACGATGCCGAAGAGGACCGGGTTGGCCTTCTCCACGGTCGTCCAGGCCTGGATCTGCTTTACCGAGTTGTCGGGAACGCTGCTGAAGAAAAGATCGGAGATATTGCGTTCGAATACGATGAGTTGGCTATCTGCGGACAGGAGGCCGGCGAACATGCCCACTGCGCCTTGCAGGATGGTCACAACGGTCAGCATGGCAGCCACACTGAACGCAATGCCCGCGATGCTGATGAGGGTGCGAACGCGATGACGGCCGAGATTGGTAAGAATCAAACGAAGAAAAATCATGATGCCCGAGTCAGGCTTGCCTCGGAGAGCTTTGCAATCTCCTTCATGAATTGGACGCGCACTTCGCGCAGAAAGGCAAGCCGGGCATGGCGGCGAACCAGGCGCGCGATGACCCGCATGCCAAGATTCATGAGCCGCTCGATGCGGTCGAACGATTCCGGTATGCCGACCTTCAGGGCCAGATTGGGCCGGTCGAGATAGGCATCGCGGGCTGCGGTTTTGCCGTGGCCATGTTCGGTCTGGAGCACATCTTTAAGGTCGTCGAGTGTCTGGTAACTCAGCCCCCAGAAGACCGACAACCGGTCAAGCAGCTTTACCTCTTCGGGATTGGCGTGGCCGACGATGGCGGGCAAAACCAGGGACAGCCGGATGAGTGAAACCGTCTTGCCCATGGCGATCAACTGCGGTTCACGGCCGGAGAGCCGGAAGTAATGCAAATCCTGGCTCTGTCCATTCAAGAGCCCGGCAATGCCGAGATAACGTTCGAGGTAGCTAAGAGCATGGGTCTGGATGGCTTCGGGCAGGCCCATTACGGATTTCCAGACCAGGGCGTAGGCACGGTTGATGAGCGCCAGCGCGGCCAGAATGGCAGCCCCTTCTCCATAGGTCTGGTGTGCGCAAGGGACGCCGCGGCGCATCTCGGCGTCGTCCATGGACGGCAGATCGTCAAAGATCAGCGATGCGGTGTGAAAATACTCGATGGCAATTGCCAAATTCTCAGACCGGCCCTCGGAGACCCTGAAGGAACAGGCGACGCGATAAGCGAGTTCTGCCCGCACCATGCTGCCAGGATGCTGGAGAGTATCGCGCAGGGCTCCGGAGAGATGAGGCTCGATGGCGTTCGAAATCGGCAAGCCACCCTGAAACGCATGCCGCAGTCGTAACCTCATCGAGGCGTGGTTTGCGGCTGAATCCATAGTCTCAACTCCAGTGGTGCAGGCAGTGTTCGGTTAGACGGTGAGTCATACCGAAAGTCGCAAATGACAGAACCCTCTAACCGACGAGCGCAGAACCATATGACCGTCTAACTTGCCATTTTGACCCTGCAAATTTTTGCCTCATTTTGTCTACTCCCATTAGATCATGGAGTTAGGATGAAAAATGACGCCACCATGAAACTTCTGTTGCCGGGCCGCTCGGACACGTTGGTTAGAGGCTCTCGATGGAAGATTGGTTCTCCGAAGACCATTTTTACGGCGTCCAGAAGGCGCATGAATTGTTTAAGTCTGCGCATAGACATAGATGACAATCTAGTCATTCTTTGCCCTAGCGCATTGACGCATGCTGTTGATAACCGTCAGATTAGAATGCGAGTTCCTATCTCGATTTTTCGCCAGGCACATTCAATGCTCAGGAGAGAAGACGGTGAGACTGGAGCCCATCAGGAGCAACATGGCAGTGAAGTGTGATCGACCGTTTCGCAAGTCGGACGGGTGTAAGTACTGTCTCTGGGGCGCGAGCCTCGTTCTAGCGGTTTCTTCGTTTTTTACAGTATCTGCCAGCGCACAGAATTATCGCGTTGATACCTCTGCCAGCACGGTGAGGTTTACTCTTGGCGGAAGCCATACGGTCGTGGGGACGTTCAAGGTGAGTTCAGGCGACTTCAGCCTCGATCCGCAAAGCGGAGCCATGAAGGGCATGGTGACCGTGGACGCATCCAGCGGCAACAGCGACGACAAGGGCCGCGATAAAAAGATGACAAACGATCAGATGAAGGCGCAGAATTTTCCGTCAATCACATTTGCGCCGGCCAAGTTTTCGGGGCAGGTCAAAGATTCGGGCGATTCAACCGGACAAGTGGACGGCACATTCACATTGCTGGGACAGGGCCATGCCCTCAGCGTGCCCATGACCGTGCATGTTGAAGGCGACCACTTCACCGCAACGGGAAGCTTCATGGTTCCGTATGTCAGCTGGGGAATGAAGGATCCGAGTTGGTTTGTCATGAAGGAAGCCAAAGAGGTCAAAGTCGACCTGAAACTGGCGGGCACGGTGAGTAAATAGCCATGATCGAAGTTCAGCCAAGCAAGGTTAAGGATTGAACGAATGCGCTTATTGGTCATCGAAGACGACGTCGCCAACCAGAATTTTCTGGAGCGTTCCCTAACGCAAAACGGATTTCAGGTAGACATTGCGCCCACCGGCAAGGCGGCGGAACGGCTGGCGCCGGGCGGCAATCACGCAGCGATTATTCTCGACCTCGGGCTACCGGATGACGACGGACTCTCGTTGATTACGAGGCTCAAGCAGCAGGGTGTGCGCGCGCCGGTGCTGATCTTGTCGGCGCGGCGCTCGGTGGACGATCGGGTGCGCGGGTTGGAAATTGGCGGCGACGATTATCTGACCAAGCCGTATGCGCTGCCGGAATTACTGGCGCGGCTGCGCAACCTGCTGCGCAGGAATACCCCGGCTTCCGATGCCAGCACGGTTTTGCGGGTTCTGGATCTGCAATTAGACTTGCTGCGGCGCGAAGCCTCCCGCGGCGACGAGATTCTTCAACTGACGACCCAGGAATTTTCGCTGCTGGAATACCTATGCCGCAACGCCGGCCGCATCGTGAGCCGTTCCATGATTCTCGACCAGGTTTGGGGCATGCGCATCGAACCCGATACAAATGTCGTGGATGTTCATATTTACAGGCTGCGCGGGAAAGTGGAGAAAACGGGCGGACCGCCGATGATACGCACCATCCGAGGTGTTGGTTATGTACTCCGAGACAAATAAACCCAAAGGACATACAGCCGCGTGGCGTATCTCCATTTGGAGCACGCTCGCATTTGCCGTGGGATCGGTAATCCTGTTCCTCTTCCTGCAGCGCTTCGCCTCCCATGAGATTCAGAACCGCACGGATGCATGGCTCAGCGGCGAGGTGGAGACGCTGGGCGATGTCGCGGAACGCACGCCCAAAGACTCGCTCCATGACCGCATCGTCGACGAAGTGGCGGAACTTGCGACCAAAGAAGTTCCACTCGAACTCCAGGCAGGCGGAAACGATCCGAATCAAGCGGTCTTTTTTATCGAGACCGATAGCGACAACCGCCTGAAACTATGGGCAGGCAAAGGCGACAGCAAGCCATATCTGACAGCAATCAGCCGAACGATCATTACTCCGGGCAAACCTGCGGATGTATTCATCACGGGGTTTTTTCATCCATTTCGCGTCGTCTGCCTGCTTACGCCGGAAGGAGACCGCATCCACCTCGGGTTATCGGAAGCGCATGACATACATATCCTTCGCCGCATGCGCTTGAGGTTGTTGTCCATCTGCCTCGGGATGGTCGTACTGGGATTTTGCATCGTCTTTTTCGCCACCAAGCGCATGCTGGACCGGGTCCACCGGATTACCAGGACGGCCAACCGGATCGGTCAGCACGATTTGCGCAGCCGGGTGCCTGAAGTGCGGGGGACGGACGAGATTGCGCAGCTGGCGCGCACGCTGAACCGGATGCTGGACCGCATTGAGAATTCGGTAAACCAGCTCCACACGATTACGAATTCGCTGGCTCACGACCTGCGCAGTCCCATGATGGCCGTTCGCGGCAAGCTGGAACTTGCGCTGCTGGCCGACCATGAAAGCGCCTGGACAGACCCGATCGCGTCGGCGCTGGAGGAGTTGGACCGGCTCTCCGATTTCCTTACCAAGTCACTGGATGTGGCCGAAGCCAACGCCGATGCGCTGCGGCTGCGCCCGGTGTCAATCAATCTCGATGAATTGTTGCGCACCATGGTCGACCTGTATGAGCCAAGTCTGACCGAACGCGGGCTGAAAGTTTCACTGCACAGCGGCGACTCGTTAATGGTCTCCGCAGATCCCGCGCTGCTGCATAGGATGCTGGCCAACCTTCTGGATAATGCGATCAAGCACTTGCCGGCGGGAACCACCATTCACTTTCAACTGCAGCAAGCGGGTGAATTCGGCAGACTGGAGATTGAAGACGATGGACCGGGCTTCCCTGCTGAAGTGGTCGATAGGCCTTTCGAAAAGAACGTAAAGGGAAATAATTCGACCGGGAGCGGCCTCGGATTGGCCTTTGCCGAGGCTGTGGTTCGAGCCCATGGCGGTCAGATCAGGGCATACAACGGCGGTCGCGGCGGGGCTTGCATTATCGTGGACCTGCCCCTGGCGACGCGCATCCCCGCGGAAGAACCATCGCTGGAGCAGACACAAACATCCTAGGCAGAGGCCATTTGGAGTGCATTCCATTTGCTTTTCGCGCTGCCTGTGCATATCATCTTCGTATGCAAGATTGCCTCTGTTGTCGCTATTGTCCTGTGCTTCGCGCGCAGAGGTGACCTGAGGCTGCATTCCAAAGATCAAGGTTTCCGAGAACGCCCGCGATAGCAGCTTAGCTGCCGCGGGTTTTCTATTTGGAAGTCCCAATTAACATCCCGAAAATTGTGAAGAGGAAAAATGGCACAAGCAGTTCCGGAAAAAGAGACGAAGGCCCAACGTGCTGAACGGCTGAAGCGTGAGAAGAACCCATGGGAAGCGTTCGATGAAGTGCGCACCTTCGCGCGCGAAGGGCGGGCAAGCGTTGTCCCGGAGTGGGCCAATACGTATTTCAAGTGGTGGGGCATTTATACCCAGGGCGATGGCGTGGGCGCGACGGGCGGCAAGGGCGGCGAAGGCCTGGCTTCTGAATATTTCATGATGCGCATCGGCGTCCCGAACGGCATCCTCTCCTCCAGCCAGCTTCGCGCCATCGGCGGCATCACGCGGAAATATGCGCGCAATCTCGCCGACGTCACAACGCGGCAAAACATACAGCTTCACTGGCTCACCATCGAGTCGCTGCCTGAAGTGGTGGAAGCGCTGAGCGCGATCGGGCTCTCGCCGAAAGGCGCTTGCGGCGACGTAGTGCGCAACGTGACCGGCTGTCCGTTGGCCGGAATCGCGCATGACGAGATTGTCGATTCGTCGGCAATCGCCGTGGAGGCAGCGCACCTGCTCACAGCGAATCCTGACTTCTACAATCTGCCGCGCAAGTTCAAGATCTCCGTTACTGGATGCCCGTCGTGGTGTACCTATCCCGAGATCAACGATATCGGGCTCACGGCTGTAAAACATAACGGACAGGTCGGCTACTCGCTCCGCGTGGGCGGCGGGCTTTCCAATGAACCGCACCTGGGCGTTCGGTTGAATGCGTTCGTGCTCCCCGACCAGGCTGTGGCGACCATCCGCGCGGTGACGGAAATCTTCCGCGACCAGCAGGCCTTGCGCCAGAGCCGCGATCGCGCGCGCTTGAAGTACCTGTTCATGAAAGAAGGCTGGACGGCGGAGAGCTTTCTCGCCGAACTCCAGTCGCGGCTCGACTTCACTTTGCTGCCTGCAGTGCCGGAGATCGTACCCGACGACGTCTATCGCGATCATGCGGGCATCCATCGCCAGCGCGAAGATGGGCTGAGCTACGTTGGAGCTTCGGTGCTGCGCGGGCGCCTTACCGGCGAGCAGCTTGAGGCCGCGGCCGATCTAGCGGATCGTTACGGCAGCGGAGCGCTGCGCGCAACGGTTTCGCAGAACCTGGTATTCATCGACATACCGAACAGCAAGACAGGAGAGTTGGCCCAGGAGCTTGGCAAGATTGGTCTTCGCGTGGAAGGCTCGGCCTTCTGGCGCGGCGCCGTGGCCTGCACAGGTACGGAGTTCTGCAAGCTCGCCATCACTGAAACCAAGGGTTTCGCCCGCTGGCTCGTGGAAGAAATGGAAGAGAGGCTGCCGCAGTTTGACCAGCAACTGCGCCTGCATGTGACCGGCTGCCCCAATAGCTGCGGTCAGCATTGGATTGCGGACATCGGCATCGAGGGCAAGAAGATCAAGCACGAAGGCAAGGTCGTCGATGCATATTACTTCTGTCTCGGGGGCGCCGTGGGACAGCATGCGTCGGTCGCGCGTCCGGTTGGTTATCGTTGTCCCTCGACTTTAGTACCCGATGCAATCGAGCGGTTGCTGCGGCAATATCTCGGGACGCGTCAGCCCGAAGAGAATCTGCGTTCGTGGTTTCTGCGCCACACCAACGATGAGTTGCGCGCACACCTCGCCGGGGAGTTGATATCGCCTGTGGAGCGCGATGTTCCCACAGGCCGCGTGCCGCACGGAGTTGCCGACTAAGGAACACAATGAGCCTGCTCCCGATCTTTCTCAAACTCGAAGGACGTCGCTGCCTGCTGGTAGGCGCGGGGAAGATCGCGCTCGACAAGATCGGCAGCCTGCTTAAAACCGGTCTGGAACTCACCGTTGTTGCGCCCCACGCCAATCAGGAAATTCGGCAACTTGCAGCCGACGGCAAGCTGAACTGGTTCGAACGCGTATTCGAACCCGCGGATTTGGATGGCAATTATCTCGTCATCGCCGCGACCGATGTGCCTGCGGTAAACTCCGCTGTGTATCAGGGTGCAGTTAAACGCGGCATTCTCTGCAACAGCGTCGACGACATTCCCAACTGCGATTTCTTCTTTGGCTCCATCGTCAGCCGCGGCGAGTTGCAGATCGCCATCTCAACCGCGGGCGAAAGCCCCGCAGTGGCTCAGCGCTTGCGTCGCGAGATCGATGCCCAGTTACCAAACGACCTGGGCCCCTGGCTTGAAAACCTTGGTCAGTTGCGCCGCGATGTGCTCACCCTTCATCCGCGCAACGAGGAACGCAAGCAACTTCTGCACCAACTCGCGCAGCGCCAAGTGTGCGACTCCGCTACGTGCCCTTCACGGCGCCTCGCCCTGGCACCCCTCAAAGACCGCGATGCGCAGGGCAAAGTATGGCTCGTTGGTGCGGGCCCCGGCGACCCCGATCTGCTGACCGTGAAAGCCTTGCGCCTCATTCAATCCGCGCACGTGATACTGCATGACGACCTTGTGCCGCAGGCAATTCTTGAACTGAGTCAAAGCGCAGAGATCGTCAACGTGGGAAAGCGGTGCGGCGTAAAAAACATCACGCAGGCCGAGATCAATGACCTGATGATTTCCCACGCACGCGCTGGCCGCCGCGTGGTGCGCTTGAAGAGCGGCGATCCGCTGATCTTCGGTCGCGCCACAGAAGAGATTTCCGCATTAAGCGAAGCCGATATAGTCTTCGAAGTGATTCCTGGAATCACTTCAGCGTTTGCCGCAGCCGCGGTAATTCCCTGCTCGCTGACAGACCGCAACACCGCATCCAATGTCACGTTCTCGACTGGCCATCACGCCCAGTCGCACCACGACACGCATTTGCCGCATCCAGAAGACGTAACCCGCGTGGTTTACATGCCGGGACGCGATCTGCGAATGTTAGCGGCCGAATGGCTGGCTGAAGGATTACCGCCAGACTTTCCCTGCGCGATCGTCTCGCACGCGGCACAGCCTGACCAGGCGGTCTATTGCACAACTCTGGGGAGACTAGGCGAATCCGCACCCGCCCAGGCACCGAGCGTTCTGCTCGCGGGCTGGGCAATCCGTGCTGCCGCGACCGCGCAGTTATACGCTGAGGAGCGCATCACCGCCACTGCCTGATCAACCGATTCGGTTCTGATGCACGTATCGATTCGCAACAGGTTCGTTCGCAGTCAAAGTGCTTCGTGCCCCGGCGGACTCCGTGGTGACCGATTCGTTTTACTGGAGTTACCAATGACCCCAAAGGTGCTATCGATATAACTCCCAAAGTATAGTATGTTACGGATTCAGGGGACGCCGCTTAGACCTCGCGAATTGGAGAACGAAATTCGCTGCAGACGGAGCTTCGCGGTCGGGGGTCAGTAAGAAATGAAGATTTTTTTCAGACGGGCGCACGTGTGCCTGCTCTCAGGTGTTTGTGTGTCGATCGCTGCGTGCAGCGGGGGCGGATCAAGCACGCCTCCTCCAACGAACCAGACTTATACACTGACGGTGAACTCGACGACACCGGCCACGGGCGTGGCTATTGCCGTCTCTCCGGCCGATAACAGCGGCGCGGGAAACGGCACTACGAATTTCACCCGCTCCTACAACTCCGGAATATCCGTTACGCTTACGGCGCCTGTAACCGCCGGTGGAAATTCTTTTTCAAGCTGGTCGGGATGCGGTACGGGCGCCACCGCCGTGTGCACGGTAACCATGAGTGCAAACGCGACCGTCACCGCCAATTACACCGCGCCCGTAATCAAGGCGCCCACGGTAACCGTGACACCAGCTTCCATCAGCATCACTACCGGGCAGTCGCTGGTGGTCACTGTGGCAGTGAGTGGAAGCGCAAGCGCGCCAACACCGACGGGCACAGTTACTCTTACGAGCGGGAGTTATACCTCGGCCGGTGCAACGCTTAGCGGAGGGAATACCTCCATCACGGTACCCGCAGGCTCTCTGGTCCCCGGCGCGGATACCTTGACGGTAACTTACACGCCGGATACAGCAAGTTCCTCCACATATAGCACCGCCACAGGAGCAGCAAACATCACGGTCACTGCTCTCACAACGCCAATTGTCACTGTAACTCCGTCGCCTGCAAGCATCACGACCGCGCAAACGGTGCAAGTCACGATTGCCGTAACGGGAGCCGCGGGTGGCCTCACGCCTACTGGAACAGTTACGCTCACGAGCGGAAGTTATACCTCTGCGGTCACAGCGCTCTCTGGCGGCGCCGCAACTGTCAGCGTCGGCGCTGGTGTTCTGCCTGCCGGCACGGATACATTGAAAGCCGCGTACACCCCGGATGCCGCGAGCGCCGAGGTCTACAGCAGCACTTCCGGCACTGGCACTGTTACTGTCACCAGCGTGGTGGCAATCACGCCTAACCCAGCGACTGTAACTATCGGTGCAACGCAGCAATTCAATGCCACGGTAACAGGCGCCAGCGGTGTCAATACTGTGACTTGGTCAGTAGCGGCGCAGGGTAGCACCCTGAGCCCCGGCACGATCACCGCGGCAGGCCTTTTCACAACGCCCTATCCAGCACCGGCAACCGTTATAGTCACCGCCACCAGCACCGTCGATACCACAAAGAGCGGCAGCGTGATTGTGACCCTGTCTTCTCCTGCCAAGTCCGCAGGGCCGGCACTCAGCGTGGATGCCGGCAGGCAGACCCATGCCATCAGCCCGGATATCTACGGTGTGAATGCTTACAACCTTGATAACGCTTCCGCCTTAAGTGCGAATGTTGCTCTGACACGATGGGGCGGCAATAACACCTCCCGGTATAACTACCAGTTGAATGCATCGAATGCCGGAGCCGATTATTACTTCGAGAACGGCGTCGGGTCCGGGGGAGTATGGCCCACCGGCAAGTTCGATGATCTGGTCGCAACGGCTGCGCCCCTTGGCATCAAGGTCGTGGGAACGGCAAACGTTTTGGGTTGGGTTGCGAAAGATACCACCTCCTGCAGTTTTCCGAAGTCCACGTATGCCGACCAATTCGCCTTCGATCCATACAGCGGGACCTGTGGCGACGGAGAGTACGCCAACCAAACTTACATTACAGGCAACATCCCAACGGCGGCTAACAGAGTGGTCGACCCCACAGCCTGGAACAGCGCCTGGGCCACGCACGTGACAGGCACTTATGGAACAGCAGCAAGCAACAAGGGAGTCGCGGTCTGGGATCTCGACAATGAACCAAGCTGGTGGGACACCAACCATCGCGATGTACACCCGCTGCCTTCCACCTATGATGAAGTCACGAATAATGGCATCGCAGCCGCGAAGGCGATCAAGACCGCCGATGCGACCGCGGAAGTTAGCGGGCCCGTGATTGACTACTGGTGGAATTACTTTTATTCGAAGAAGGACATCGAACTGGGCTGGAGTTCAGGCCCGTGTAATCAGCCGTGGGACAACCCGGTCGATCGCAAGGCGCACGGCGGTGTTCCGCTCATTGAGTACTATTTGCAGCAGTTCAAGACATCGGAAACCACGTATGGAAAGCGGCTGCTGGATTACGTCGATATCCATTCCTACTTTGCCGCGACTTACAACGGCGCCTCGGTTGGTTTGACCACTGCGGGCGATACCGGGGCGCAGCAGGCGCGCATGAATTCGACGCGGGCCCTCTGGGATCCGACATACACCGACCCCAACTTTCCCCAGCCGAATTACACCACCGATGCTAAGTACACTTCCAGTTGCGCAGTGCCCGCGCAGGCTCCGCAGTTGATTCCGATGTTAAAGACCTGGGTCGCGAACGATTACCCGGGAACCAAGATCGCTATCGATGAGTACAACTTCGGCGGGCTCGAATCCATCAACGGCGCGGTGACTCAGGCCGATATCCTCGGCATCTTCGGCCGCGAAGGACTGGACCTGGGAGCGCTGTGGCCCACCGCCGCTTACTCGCAGGAGGGCCCAGGGAACATGGCGTTCGCTGTATACCGCAACTACGACGGAAAGAAATCCGGCTTCGGCGATACAGCGCTTTGGTCGTCCAGCGCCGATCAAGGCAAGCTGTCAGTCTATGGCGCGGTCCGTGCCTCTGACAACGCAGTCACCATCGTTATCATCAACAAAACCTATGGCGATCTGACTTCAAGCCTTGCACTAAACAACATCGCAACAACCACAACGTCAGCGCAGGCGTACCTTTACAGCAACGCCAATCTGACTTCGATTGTCGCGCAGCCCGCAGTCAAGGTGACTCCGCCGACCGGCAGCGGAACCACCAGCACCATGACCACAACCTTCCCGGCTCAATCCATCACGCTCCTGGTTGTGCCGAACTAGAAGCGACATTCCTTGACGCTGCACTCCCCGTGCGCTGCCTTATACTGAGATGTTTACAGGACAAGCGCACGGAAGGTGCAATTGGTCGGGGAATGGGAGCGGATTTGACGCAAGCGGAGATCGGCATTATCGGCGGCAGTGGGTTGTATTCCATGCCGGGGTTCACAAACGTACATGAAGAGCGCATCGAAACGCCATTCGGCGAACCGTCCGACGCATTTGTCCTGGGCGAGTTGGAAGGACGAAGCGTTGCCTTCCTGGCTCGGCATGGTCGCGGTCATCGCATTCTTCCTTCGGAGCTGAACTTTCGGGCCAACATATACGCGTTCAAGAAGCTCGGGGTAGAGCGCATCGTTTCGGTTTCGGCAGTTGGATCGCTGAAAGAGGAACATAAGCCCACCGACTTCGTGATTCCCGATCAATTCATCGACCGCACATTTCACCGCATCTCCACATTCTTCGGCGACGGAATCGTGGGTCACGTCGCATTTGGGGATCCAGTCTGTGCGACGGTGGCTAAGGCTGCGGCGGAAGCCTGCAACGCTGCCGGCGTCGTAGGCAAGCTGGGCGGGACTTATGTCTGCATGGAAGGCCCGCAGTTCTCCACTAAGGCCGAATCGAATCTCTATCGCAGTTGGGGCGCGGACGTGATCGGGATGACCAACCTGCAGGAGGCCAAGCTCGCGCGCGAAGCAGAAATCTGTTACGCGACCGTGGCCATGGTGACCGATTACGACTGTTGGCGTGAAGGACATGACTCGGTAACCATCGAAGAGATCGTTGCGGTGCTCCACCAGAACGCAGCGAACGCTTGCAAAGTTGTAAAAGAAGCCGTGGCGGCGATGCCCACAGAACGCACCTGCGCCTGTGCTTCGGCAGCTCGCTTCGCCGTTTTGACGCAGCAGGATATGATTCCCGCCGAGACTAAAAAGCGCGTGAAATTGCTGTTCGGCAAGTATTTCGGCTGGTAGTACATCTGCCGTAAAAGAAGAAAATACAAACAAAAGCGAGGACTATACGTGGCAATAACTGTAGTGGGCAGCGTGGCCTTTGATTCGATCGAAACTCCGGCAGGGCGCCGGGAGAGATGCCTGGGCGGAGCGGCAACTTATTTTTCGCTGGCGGCGAGTTACTTCACCGACGTGCGCGTGATTGCAGTAGTCGGTGAGGACTTCGGCGCAGAACAGCAATCTGTTTTCAAAGCGCGCGGCATCGATATGCAGGGCATCGAGCACACTGCGGGCAAGAGCTTCTTCTGGGAGGGCTCGTATCTGGAGAACCTGAATGAAGCCAAGACGCACGCCACCGAATTGAATGTGTTTGGCTCCTTCGAGCCAAAGATCCCCGAGGCTTACCGCGATTCACAATTCTTGTTCCTGGCCAACATCGATCCGGTGCTGCAGCGGCGCGTACGCGAGGCCATGCCGCAGGCACGGTTAGTTGCCGGCGACACCATGAATTACTGGATCAAGGATCATCGCGATGCGCTCAAAGAAGTTCTGAAGGGCCTTGATATCCTGCTCATCAACGACACCGAAACCAAGATGCTGGCCGGCAACAACAACCTTGTGCAGGCCGCGCGCGCGGTACTGGATATGGGGCCGCGCATGCTGGTGGTGAAGCACGGCGAATATGGCGCCACGGCTTTCTATGGCAACGTGTCCAGCAATCTCGGCGCCAAAACTTTCCGCGCTCCCGCGCTGCCGTTGGAAGAAGTGGTGGATCCGACCGGCGCGGGCGACAGCTTCGCCGGCGGTTTCTTCAGTTACCTCGCATCGCAAAGTGAACTCACGCCGGGCGCCTTTCGCCGTGCCATGTTTTACGGCAGCGTGATGGGCTCCTTCGCTGTAGAACGCTTCGGCACCGAGCGCCTTCAACAGCTATCGCGTGATCAAATCGACGAGCGCTTCTCGCTCTTCCGCGAGCTGACCCACCTTGACTGAGCCTCCGATTCGCCGCGCAGAATGGCTGATTGTTCTAGCCGGCTGCGCGGCCGCTTCTCTGGCTGCAGCCGTATGGAGTTGGCAGCACGGAGCCATGTTGAATTACGGCGACGCCGTCGCCCACTTGCACATTGCACGCAGAGTCATCGATTCGCATCGCCCCGGACTTTCGCAGTTGGGATCGGTGTGGCTGCCACTGCCTCACTTGCTGATGATCCCGTTCGTGGCCGTATTCGCATGGTGGGCAAACGGGCTCGCAGGACTCATTCCATCCACGCTGGCTTACCTTGCCGGATGCCTCGGCATCTATAAACTTGCGCGCCATTGGCTCGCTCCGCAGACATCAGCACTGGCCGTCGCGTTTTTCGCGCTGAATCCCAACCTGCTCTACATGCAGACAACGGCCATGACCGAGCCGCTGTTTCTATGCGAAATGATCTGGGCCTCGGTGTGGTTGGTCGAGTGGCGCGTAAACCTGGTCCGGACGGACGCGCACACTAAGCAACGCCGTTCGAACCGGCTTCTGTTCTTGATCGCCCTGGCATTGTCTTCCGCTGTATTTACGCGCTACGACGGCTGGGTGATGGCGTTCCTGGCTTGGGTCGCGATCGGCCTATCGCTGGCCCGGCGCGACAAATTGCGTTCGCCCGCCTTTTGGTTGGCGAGTATTCTCGTGGTCGCGTCGCCCATGGTTTGGTTTGCATACAACGCCGTAGTCTTCGGCGACTGGCTCGATTTCATACGTGGACCTTACTCCGCCATGGCGATTGAACTGCGCACTGCATCGCCGGGAGGCGGTCCTCCGCATCCCGGATGGCACGATCCATGGATGTCGCTCGAGTTCTTCATCAAGGCCTCGGAGATGGACGCCGCGGCAGCCGCCTGGGGCAATTGGCTGCTGGCTTTGAGCTCCATTGGAACAGTGTGGGCCTGGCTGACGCATCGCCGCCATGCGTTCTTGTGGTCCATGCTGTTGTGGTTGCCGATTCCCTTTTACGCTTACTCCGTCGCATACGGATCAGTGCCGATTTTTCTTCCGCCGTGGTGGCCGCATTCCTGGTACAACACGCGCTACGGCCTTGAATTGTTGCCCGCTCTCGCTCTCGGCATCGGCTTCTTTGCCCAGTTCGTTACCGCGGCCGTTCGTGAATTCAAGCCACGCTGGGCGAGATATGCTTTAGCCGCCATGTCCGTCCTGATTGTGGCGAATGTCGCAATGGTGATGCGCGAACGGCCCCTGGTTTTCGTCGAAGGTACCAAGAACATTGCGTCGCGGTTTACATACGACATTCAGATTCCCCCAGTTATGCGGGCGCTCATCGCGTCTCACCCTGGCGGCAATGTATTGATGAATACATCCGTGCATCCCGAGTTGGTGGCCTTCAGCGGCATTTCCCTGCGTCAGACCATCAACGAAAGCGACCGGGAGTTCTACCAGGCAGCTCTGGCGGCGCCCGCGAGCCATGCGGCCATTGTTCTGGCATTCGACGGCGACGAGATTGACCGCGCTGTGCGAACCCATCCCGAGGGACTCAAACCGGCCGCCCACTTTCAAATGCAAGATGAACCCACCGGAACAATTTACGTCTCCGATACCCCTTCGCAAGCATCGCACCCGTGACCTCAACAAGCTGGGCTGCGCGGTGTTAGCATCGGGCAAGGAAATCGCACGTATGACATTCGCCATTGCACATTTCGCTGCACCTTTCAACTTCAGTTGGCTGCAACAACTGGTGGTGATGAACGGCGCTGTGGGGCGCTTGTTGATGGCTTGCATGCTGGGCGGAGTCATCGGGCTGGAGCGCGAGTTCAATCGCAAGGCCGCGGGCGTGCGTACGAATCTCCTTATCTGCATGGGTGCGGCGTTTTTCACGTTGCTTTCCGCGGTGCTCGCCGGCGACGCCAACCCCGACAAGGGCCGCGTGGCCTCGAACATTGTGCAAGGCATCGGCTTTCTCGGCGCGGGACTCATTATCCACAACAAGAGTCGCGTCAGCGGCTTGACCAGCGCGGCCAGCATTTTTGTGGTCGCCTCCATCGGCATGGCGTGCGGAGCGGGCCTGTACGCGGCTGCCGCTGTCGCAACCCTGATCGTGGTACTTGCTCTCGAGGTGGTCGGCTTTCTGGAACGGCGCGGTAACCTCAAGGGCTACCCGCTCGTGTATGAAGCGCGCGGCCGCGACCAGACGCTCATGCTCACCTCGATACTGGACGCGATGGACAAGGAAAAAGAGCGTCTAAGTGTCGTGGAGCGCGATGCGATCGGTGAGTTGCAGCGAGTCAGCTTCGCGGTTATTGCCACGAATAAGCAGCATCGGCGGTTGCGCGTAAAGTTGCTTGCCGAGCCGGCTATCGATGCACTGCTCACGTTCCGCGATCCGGAGGAAGATTGATTCCCTTTACCAAGGCGCATGCCTGCGGCAACGATTTTCTGATCGTGACGGAAGATGCAGCACAGGCCCTGGATTGGGCCGAAATGACTCGCCGCCTGTGCGCAAGAAATACCGGCCTGGGCGCGGACGGCATCGAGTTTTTCGCATGGACCGGCCCGCACTCGGGCCGCATCCGCCTGCTCAACGCCGATGGGTCCGTCGCCGAAATCAGTGGCAATGGAACTCGCTGCGTCGCCGCGTGGATGGCCGCCGCCATCAACGCTCAATCGGGCGATTCCTTCGAAATCGATACCGATGCCGGTGTCCGCGTGTGCCACATCAACGCCGTCCATGGTGGCGGGGAATATTCAGTCGACGTCACGACCGGCATGGGTGTTCCAGCATTCGAGCCCCGTGTTGTGACGATTCCAGGCGGCGTTCAAGTTCCGGGCGTGGCGGTGTCCACCGGCAATCCCCATTTCGTCATCGTGGTCGACAACGCCGAGTTCACTGTCGATGGACAGCGCTGGCAGAGCGTCGGGCAGCAGATCTGCCTGCATCCTGATTTTCCCTACCAGACCAACGTTGAATTCGTACGCATCGTGAACCCGGTCGAGATCGAAATCCGCATCTTCGAACGCGGCGTAGGACCGACGACATCTTCGGGGACAGGCACATCTGCGTGCGCCACAGCGGCGCTGGCATTGCATGGATGTACTTCGCCGCTGCGGGTTCTTGCTCCCGGCGGCGCGCAAATCGTGGATTGGAAAGGACCCGGCGCCGAGTTGTTCCTTACCGGTCCAGCTGCGTTGATTGCCCGGGGCGAGGCCTGGTACGGATGAAGGTTTCACGCGAACACTCTCCCCTGATGAAGCTGAAACCTGTTCCGCAGAATGCGACGGTGAGCATCGTCGCTCCCGCATCATTCGCGCGGCCCGAGCGCGTGGAGAGCGGCATCGATGTTTTGCGAGCGCTTGGGTACACGGTGCGGACGGGAGACAATGGACTGGCGCGCGGGCCCCTTTACTTTGCCGGAACGCCGCAACAGCGATGGACAGATCTGCACGCGGCCTTTGCAGATGACGGGGCGCAGTTGGTCATGTGCATGCGCGGCGGCTACGGATCGAATTATCTACTCGGCGGGCTCGACCTCGAGTTGATCCGCAGGCATCCCAAGCCCTTTTTCGCGTACAGCGACCTGACCGGCATCCAACTTCGTTTGCTCGATGTACTGGGTCTTCCGGCGTTTCACGGGCCTATGGCTGCAGCAGATTTTTATCGCGAAGACGGAGTTCACCTGCCCAGTTTTCGGGCCGCTCTTTGCGGCGAACCATACGCAGTTGGCCCGGGAGAAGGTTTGCGTGTTCTGAAGCATGGCACGGCACGCGGAAAACTCTATGGCGGATGTCTCAGCATTCTTGTCTCGCTGCTGGGCACGCCATGGGAACCCTCCACGGAAGGCAAGCTTTTGTTTCTCGAAGACACCGGAGCCAAGCCGTATCAGGTCGATCGCATGTTGTGGCAACTACGCAACGCCGGCAAACTCGAAGGCGTGACAGGCATTGTCTTCGGCGAAATGCTGGATTGCGCATCACCCGGAACCAAACCCGAATTCCTTGAAGAAGTGATCGCGAGCGCGTTGCAAGATTTCGAGGGTCCGATTGCGATCGGACTGCGCAGCGGGCACGTTTCGCGGCATAACGTGACTTTGACTTTCGGCGTCACCGCTGAATTCGAAGCAAATGAGGAGGCGCATTTGCGCTTGCTGGAAACCGCGGTCGCGCCATGACGCAATCGCCTCGGCATATTCACCTGATCGGTATTTGCGGCACGGCCATGGCTTCGCTTGCGGGGCTGCTGCAACTGCGCGGTCATCGCATCACAGGCTCAGATAAAGCTGCCTATCCGCCGATGAGCGAGTTGCTGCGCGCGCTCGGAATACCGGTTCTGGAACCTTATGCGGAGACCAATCTCGATGCGAAGCCCGACCTGGTTGTAGTCGGCAACGCTCTCTCGCGCGGCAACCCGGAGATCGAACGCGTGCTGGACGAGCGCATCCCGTTTTCTTCGATGGCTGCGCTGCTGCACGAAGAATTCCTCATGGGGCGCGAGTCGCTGGTGGTCGCCGGCACGCATGGAAAGACCACGACCACCAGCATGCTGGCATGGATTTACCAGGTCGCCGCGCACCACGATCCGGAATGCGAACCATCGTTCCTGATCGGCGGCGTGGCGGAAAATTTCGGCACCAGCTTTCAGTTGCGCCCCACGCGAACGTTCATTCTTGAGGGCGATGAGTACGACACCGCGTTCTTCGACAAGGGCCCGAAGTTTCTGCACTACTTTCCGGACGCGCTGATCCTGACCCACGTTGAATTCGATCACGCCGACATCTACGTAGACCTTGACGCCGTTAAGACAGCGTTCAAGCGTCTCGTCAACCTCGTTCCGCGCCGAGGCCTCATCGTGGCGTACGACGGCAACGCCAACGTGACGGAGTGCGTGGCGCGCGCATTCTGCCGTGTCGAGCGCTACGGGTTCGCACCCGGTTCGGATTGGCGCATCCAGAATCTGCGCCATGAAGAAGGCCTGTCGCGCTGGGAAGTCTGGCACCAAGGCGCTCTTTGGGCGGAATTCGAAATGGCTCTCGCCGGCGAACACAACGCGCTCAACGCCACGGCCGCGGCCGCGCTGGCAGCCGGACAAGGTGTCCGCACAAGCGCAATACAGTCTGCTTTGGCCAGCTTCAAAAGCGTCAAGCGGCGGCTCGAAGTGCGGGCCGAAATCGGGGGCGTGACTGTCATCGACGACTTCGCGCACCATCCCACCGCCATCCGCGAAACCCTGCGGGCGCTGCGGTCGGTCTACCCGCAATCGCGGCTGTGGGCGGTGCTCGAACCGCGTTCCAACACGCTGCGGCGCAAGGTGCTGGAATCGGAAATCGTGGAGAGCCTCCGTCTCGCCGATCGCGTAATCCTGGCCGGCGTCTATCAGCAGGAGCGAATCCCTCAGGACGAACGGCTGCACCCGGAAGACGTTGTTCGCGCACTGAATGCTGAAGGCACGGCGGCCGAGTTATGCGCGAATGTCGACGCGATCCTGCAGGAGATTGTGCCGCAACTGCAGGCCGGCGATGTGGTCGCCATTCTATCCAATGGCGGGTTCGACGGCATCTATGAGAAACTGCCCGCGCGCCTTCAACAGAGGTTCGGGCAGGCCTGAAAGTTCGCCATGATCGCATCCCTAGTATTGGTGGCCTCGATCGTTATCCTCGGTGCTCCGGCTGCCCTGGTGCTCATTCCGTGGGCCATGCTAACGGGTAATGCCACGCCGCTCTATAACGCTTCGCAGAGAATCGTGCGCACGGCATTTCGCCTGGCTGGAATTCGCGTCGAAACCACCGGTCTGGAGCACGTGCCGCCGCACACGGCGTGCATCTTCATGTCCAATCATGTTTCGAATCTCGATCCGCCGGCGCTCATTCCGCGCATTCCCGGCCGGACCTCGGCGTTTCTGAAACGTTCGCTGATGAAGATTCCGGTGCTGGGCTACGGCATGAAGCTGGGCGAGTTTGTGCCGGTGGACCGCGATGGCCGCGTGGAAAGCGCCATCGAGAGCGTTGCGGAAGCGAAACGGGTTCTGCAAAAGGGCATACACATCACCACGTTCGTCGAAGGCACGCGTTCGCGCGATGGCCGCTTACTGCCGTTCAAGAAGGGGCCGTTTTACCTGGCGATGGAGGCAGGCGCGCCGTGCGTTCCGATTTCCATTCACGGCACGGAAGGGATGATGGCCAAAGGCAGCCTGCGCATATGTCCCGGCAAGGTACATATCACCTTTCATCCGGCATTGGATCCCAACAGTTTCAAGACGCGCGACGAATTGATGGCGGCGGTCCGCACGGTGATCGCTTCGGGTTTGCCGGAGTGGATGCGCGGCTGACAAATTATTTCGGGCAAACATCGTTTTTTGAGGAATTTCAGGCGTTTTTTCGGCCTTTTTCGAGGCGCCTGCCTGGAAGCGCACTTGACATGGCTGCTGTGGGGTTTTGCGGAAACTACTGTGGCAGTTGAGGATAGCGGGGGAAAATCGGCGGGCATTCAAAATGATCGGCAGATTTCTTGTCCGTTTCGCAACATAAAAGGGGGGGAGGGGGGGTACCCACTTTTTTGGCCCGGTTTCAAGAGGGCTGTCGACCGGTGAACGGAGACAAGCCCGAGTGTCAGGATCGGGTTGGAAACGCTCTCGATGGGTTCGCGTTTTCCCACGTCCGACCGCGCACAGTGCGATCAGATATGGGGCACCCGGCTGCCTTCATCTACCCAGTATGCTCCGCGACGGGGCAATTTTGTGCAATTGGGGATGTGTCTATTAACCAGGAGGATGCCGGGGGATATCAGACTCCGCGCTACTGCACGATCGCGTTGTAACCGTCATTCAACAGCTTCTGGCGCATGGCAAAGGCGTCGTTGCGATTGGCGAAGGGTCCGACCTGCACATGCAGCAGTCCATCCATCGGGTCGCGGTGGGCGGTCACCGCGTAGCCGCGTTTGCGCAATGCGCCTACCAGCACGTCGGCATCTTCAGGATGCGAAACCGCGGCGATCTGCACCATCAAGGCTTGCGCCTGGGGAATCGCGGTGGTCACGCCGGCGCTGTTGCCCGCGACCGGCTGAGCTGCGACCGGCTGGGGCGGGAGGGGGGCCTGGGCTGCGGCGGTGGCGGCGGTCGAGGCGGGGGTTGAATCTGTCTGCGCCGCTGCTTCGTCGACGCTGGCGACCGATCCGTCGGCGGGCTCGGGCGCCTTCTGCGATCCGCTCTGGCCAGCGGAGGGTTTTGTGCCGCCGGCGGGCGCTGCGATCGCGGGTATACCCGCGGTGGGAAGAGAGGCGCTGATCACGGAAGTTTCAGAATTACGATGTCCCACCCCGTAGCCGCACACGAAGCATAGCCCGCAGAGCGCAAACAAGCCGCAGCCCAGCGCGATGAGGACGGCCGGGCCTAAGGTGATTTCCTTATCCTGCCGCTGTTCCACCGGCTCGAAGACCGTTCCGCCAAAACCTCGATGCATACTACCTCTGGTTTCAGTCATTCTATCTGACTTATTGACGCGCCAACGGGCGGAATGGGGCCGGGGTTCCTGCTTAGCTATCAGACAACCGCTGCAGCCCGCTTCACACCGCGGGTTTCTCCGCGGCTTTGGCGGCCCGGGCCGTGGCGCTGGCGCCGATATTATTCAACAGCGAAAGCAGTTCCATGGGCAGCGGGAAGACAATGGTGGTGTTCTTCTCGACGCCGATCTCGGTCAGGGTCTGCAGATAGCGCAACTGCAGCGTGATGGGCTCGGTGGCCAACAGGGCGGCGGCGTCAACCAGCTTCTGTGCGGCGTTGTATTCTCCCTCGGCGTGGATAATTTTGGAGCGCTTTTCGCGCTCGGCCTCGGCCTGCTTGGCCATGGCGCGGAGCATCTGCTCGGGCAGGTCCACCTGCTTGACTTCCACCGAGATGACCTTGACGCCGAAGGGTTCCGTACGCTGGTCGATGATGGTTTGAATGCGCAGGTTCAACTTGTCGCGATGACTCAGCAATTCATCGAGTTCCACCTCGCCGAGCACGGAACGCAGGGTGGTCTGCGCGAACTGCGACGTCTGGTAGACGTAGTTGGCCACCTTAATCGCGGCGTCATTGGGATTGACGACGTACAGGGTAACCACCGCATTCACCTTGATGGTGACGTTGTCGCGCGTAATGACATCCTGGGGCGGCACTTCCAGCACTTCCTGGCGGAGGGAGATGCGGACCATCTGATCGAGCGGCCTGAACACGAAAATAATGCCTGGTCCCTTGGGCGGCGTGAGAGCGCGGCCCAGGCGGAAGATCACGGCCCGCTCGTAATCGCGAAGGATCTTGATGGAATTGAGCAGATAGAGAACAACGATGGCAATCAGTACCAACATCGGAATGGGCAGATCGGCGAGCGACATTTTTAGTTTTCCTCGTGTTCAGGGATTTTACTCCCGCGGCGGCTACGCGCCTGTGCCGGACGGCTCAACCGGTGTTACGCGGAGCAGGTAATCTTCGTGGCCTACGACGCTCAGCGCTGCTCCGGCGGGCACGGACCCGCTGGCCACGGCCCGCCAGATCTCTCCGTCGACCAGCACGTGACCTTCGGGGGTGAGGGGTTCCATGGCCGAGGCACGATGTCCGACCAGCGCATCGGCTCCCAGGCGCACTTTCAAGCGCCGCGCCCGCACCGCGAGCCGGACCAGGAACGCCGTAATTCCGCCAAAGGCGGCGCTTACGGAGATCGCCACCCAGGGGTTGACCGCCAGCTCAGGAATGGGCGCGGCAATCAAGGTCAGGGTGCCCAGCGTCAGGCAGACGATTCCGGCAATCGCCAGGGCTCCGTGACCGCCGAACTTAGCTTCCAGCACCAGCAGCCCCACCGCGGCCACCAGCAGCATTACGGCCGTGAATCGAATCGGCAGCAGGTCGAAGGCAAACACCGCCAGCAGGATCATCAGGGTGCCCAGGGCTCCCGGGACAATGGTGCCGGGGGTATTGAATTCGAGATAGATCAGCAGCGCGCCGCCGACGAGCAACAGCAAAGCAACATTGGGATTGACCAGCCAGCCCAAAAGATTCTCACGCAACGTCGGCTGGATAACCTGGATGCGGGCTCCGGCCAGATGGAGTATTTGCCTGCTGCCGTCGAGGCGGGTGATCTGGCGGCCATTGAGGGCTTCCAGCAATTGAGTCTCGCTGGAGGCGGTCAGGTCGATGAGGTGCTGGGTAAGGGCTTCTTCAGCGGAGTAGGAATGGGACGACTGAACCGCGGCGAGGGCGGCGTCCACGTTGCGATTGCGGCGGCCGACGTAGGAGCGCAGAAACGCTTCGGCATCATTCTCGACCTTCTGGGTCATGGTCTCGTCGGGCTTGCCGAATTCGAAGACGACGTGGGCCGCGCCGGCGTTGGTGCCCGGGGCCATGGCGGCAATGTCGGCTGCTTCGAGCAGAAAGAAGCCCGCTGACCCGGCCCGGGCTCCCGCCGGGGCGACGTACAAAATCACCGGCACGCGTGAACTGAGGATCGCGCCCGCCATCCTGCGCATGGAATCGACCAGGCCGCCGGGCGTATTCAGCTGCACCAGCAAAGCGGCTGCCCCGTCGGTGTTGGCCCGGGCAATGGCACGGTCGAGCTGTCCCGCGGTTACGGGCTGAATGGTATCCGACAAGACAAATTCGTCCACCAGGGGGGGGTGCGGGTCTGCCGCTCCGGCGAGAAGTGCGCAGAGTGCAACAACAGCCAGGCCGAGTCCCTTGCGGAGCAGACGGCGGGCACCGCTATCTCCAGAGATAAATCCGCGTACGAATTGATGCATAGCCGGCTCCTTCCGGGGCCTGCGTCCGGCCCCTACCTGGGCTGCTGTTCTTTCGCGGCAACCTGGCGCAGCAACTCCTGGGCCGCCAGGCTGTTGGGATTCAGCTTGAGCGCCTCGCCGGCCTCATGGTTGGCGTCGCTCAGGTGGCTGGCGGCAAAGTCCAAGCGCGCCAACACAAGATACGCGGAAGCCGAAGGCTTTAGTTCCAACGCTGCGCGCGCCTCTTTGCGAGCGCCATCGGCGTCCCCAGTGCGTTCCCGCACCTCGGCGAGCCCGGCGTGGGCATCCTCTGCCCGGTTGTCGGCCACCACTGCGGCCTGGTAGAGGCGCTCCGACTCCAGGAGCAATCCGCGCGACAAGAAGTCCCGGGCCTGGGTGGTAAGTGTCTGCGCCCGCTGCTGAGGACTCAACGCCGCCAGCCGGGTGGCCTCCATCTGGTCCATCATGACGGCGGCCTGCCGAAACGCCGAGGCGTCAAAGGTGCGCACAATCCGCTCCAGGGGGTCGAGATTGCTGGCCGCTGCGGGCTGTTTCCAGGCGGACAGCAACTCCTGCGCCTCGCTGTCGTTGGTCCGGAGCTTGAGACACTGACTGAGCTCGGTCATGGCACCGGCAGTGTCGCCATGGCGCTTCAGGCTGACGGCCAGGTTGAAGTGATAGTCCGCGAGGTTGGGATCGGCAGTGGCTGCCTGGCGAAACATGGCGCTGCCATCGTGTCCCTGGCGGCTGATGGCGACGCCCTGGTTATTGAGTACTTCGGCCAGGGGCAAGACGCGCGCCACGCCGGAAAATGCGGCTTCGGCGTGGGCGTAGTCGCCGGAAAACATGAGGGAGAGTCCGCGGTAAAAGCCGGCTTCCAGGGCGTCGGCGCCCTCGCTGCCGACCTTGGCAAATGCCGCGGCCGCCTGTTCATACTGCTGCCCGTTGTAGTCTTCGCGGCCCAGGGCCATCCAGGCCGCACCGAAGTCGGGACTCATCTTGACGGCCTGCTGCAGGTGGCGCAGGCGCTCCGGCTGGTCGGACTCCGAGATTCCGCGGATGTACTGCTCGAACGCGTCGATGCGGAGGTTGGCGCCGGCGGCCAGAAACGTCTCCTGGGATCCGCTGAAGCCGGGATCGAGTTGCCGCGTGAGCTTCCAGGCCAGCGAATCGAAGACTGCGATCAGGTCGCGCATTTCGCCGCGCGCGGTCACCGGTTCGCTCATGCGCATGTGGGGGACGTCGACGATGCGCGCCTCGGCGAGGATGCCGGTTCCGTCGGTGACGTAGTTGCCCACCACGATGGAATCGGCATCCAGAGTTTGCGCCAGCTTCAGAGAACTGGCACGCGAGGGCTGAAATCCCTGCGGCAAACCCAGGTGATCGAGGGCATAGAGGCGATCGGTACGGCTCATGGGCGCAAACCCGGCGGAGGTGAAGCGGCTGCTCAAAATCGAGGGGGCGGCTTCGCGGATCCACTCCAGGCTGGGCTGCCCGGTCTTGTTATCGAAAGGCAGAACCAGCAGGATTCTTCCGCGGCCCGCGGTCGCAAGCGTCTCCGCGGAAGCCTGGGCCGGGGCGGGTACAGCGATGGAAACCAGGAGGGTAAGCCCTGCACAGGCGCAGAAAGCAAGACGCCCGAACCGGCGCAGACGGGATGAAAAAAAGTGGGACACGGCACTCTGATTATAGGTCGTTGCCGAACGTCAGGGCAGTGGAGGCAGCGGACCGGGCGCATCGAGCGCCGCTTCGAACTGGCGATTGAAGCGGATGAGTCCGATCCAACCTCCTTGATCGTCCTTGCGCCACACCAGTTCGCCGCCTAGTTGCCGGGCGATGGCGTCCGGCTGCATGTCGTGATGCAGGCCGAAGTAGCGCTCGTCCATGGCGGCACTGCGGGGGCCGAGGGTCAGCAACGGCCGGGGCGGATCGTACTTGGTTGAAAACACCAGCGCGGCCGAGTATTTTCCGGGATCGTCGGCGGCGCGCGCGATCTGGGGAGCCGAAAAGTCGTCGATGGCAAACACGTCGAAGGGCTGCTTCACATAGCCGAGGTCGGGATGGCGCAATTCGTCGGTGGCCGGCCATGCCGACAGAACGGTTGCCCCGGGGTAACGCCTGGCCAGCTGGGCGATGCCCGCCTGGTGCAGGCGGATTACGTGGGCGTAGGCGAGGTTGTCTTCCGGCGCAAATCCGTAGGGAGGATTGATGAACAGACCGGCAATAAACCCCACCATCGACAACACTGCCAGGGCATACCAGTACGGCACCCGCCGGTAAAACGTGACCACCGCCAGCAGCAGCACGAGCGGATACATGGGCAGCAGGTAGCGGCACAGAAGCGCACCGCCCAGAACGCTGAACAGGACAGTATTGACCAGCAGCAGGATGGCAATACGCCACCGCACGGTCGCGCTGATACCGGGCCGGGCGTGTCCCTGCGGATCAACCCGCGGTTCCAGCATCAGGGCGGCGATGGTGAGCAGCATGGGGACAAACATGTTCATGTGCGCGGTGAGATGCAGGACGCGGTGCGCGAACGCGGCGGCGATCCGGCCCGGGGCGAGCGTGGCTTCCGCGTTGTAGCGCAGAAACTCCGGATTGCCGAACAGGAAACCGGTCTTGGCATAGTGCCATGCGTACCATGCGGCCAGCGGCACCACGCACACGGAAAGCCAGCCTGCCTCTTTCCACAGGGCGAACCGGGCCGGCGGGCGGACACGCACCCCTTCTATCACCCGCATTCCGGCCAGCGTGAGGGGGATGGCAATCGCCGTCTCCTTGGACAGAACCGCGGCCGTGAACCAGAATGCCGCGGCCCATGGCTTTCGATCGCCATCGGGCAATGCATAGACCAGGCCCCACAAGGTGAAGGCGGCCGCAAAGATGTCGGCGTGGGCCAGGGTGCTCTGCGCAAACCAGATGGGATAGGCGCCCGTGAGCACCACGACCCAGAACGCCACCGAGGGCGAGCCATGAATGCGCAGCACCAGGCGCCGCACCGCCAGCAATGCCAGCGACGCCACGATCAACACGGCTTCGCGGGTCACCTCGGGATAGAAGCCGGACGTCTTCCACCACAGGGCGAGATAGATGCTGGGCAGCGGGGGGTGCGCGTTGGTGAGGGTGGAGGTGGGGATCAGCGATCCGGTGCGAAAGAAATCGAGCGCCGCGGGGATGTAGTAGCCCGCCTCATCCCAATAATAGGGGAGGCGCATCAGGCTCCAATGGCTGCAGTACATCGCCACAAACACAACTGGAAAGATCATCCAGCTGAGAATGGGCCTGTCGCGCCAGGGCTCGATCAGTCTTCTCCACGGCAAGCGATTCATCCTTTACCTGGGAATGCGGGTGGGTCAGTTCACGGGGCCCTGGGGGAAATTATGGTTTTGCGGCTCCAGCGCCAGCGTGCCGAAGGCCTGTTCGTACTGGGCAATGTTCTGGCCGAGTACGTTGAGCAGCGCCTTGGCCTGTTGCGGGCTCAGGTAGATCGCATCGTGATTGCGGATGGTGACCTGCTCGGGGCTGTCGCTCGACGCCAGGCCGAACACAAGCTGAAAGTCCCAGACGCTCACGCGCACCTGCACGCTGTTGGCATACGACTCGCGGTAGTCCGGAGACTGGGTGACATTGAGCTGGGGCTGTTGCGGAGTTGGATTCATGACTTCTTCAGATTACAGCGGCGGGGGCTGTGTGTGCTGACGGCGCGGGAGCGTTGTGGGTCCGGAGGAAAATTGTCTTTCCCATCGAAATCGACAGAATCTATAATTCCAGCGGCGCAGCGCACGGAGCTGAATATTTTCCCAGTCAGGAGAACTCCCGATGATGAGTGTTCGCCTTCGCCTGTCGATCCTGACGGTGGTCTTCACCGCCTGTGCTCTTACGCTCTCCGCTCAATCGAGCAGCCCCTTCGAGGGTAAGTGGGTATTCAATGCGGAGAAGTCGATCTTCAGCCCTGGTCCGCTCCCCCGGAGCGAAACCTTAACGTTTGCCAGCGACACAGTGACGGCGGAAGGGGTGAACGCCCAGGGGCAGGCTTTCGTGTTTTCCTGGACGCCGGCGGAAGGCAAGGCGGTTCCCGTACGTGGCGGCCGCGATCTTACCGTGGAAACGAAAGAATCGGGGAACAATCTGGTTCACATGTGGAGCGATCACAGCGGAACGTCGTATGGCAACGGGGAGATTTCAGCAGACGGCAAGACCATCCGCTACGTGCTGATCGGGACCCGATGGGGTAATCACGTCTACGAAGTAAGCGTGTTCGAGAAGCAGTAACCTCAAAATTCTTATCTGTTTTCGAGGGGCGAAACGGGTAACCCACCTTATCATCCTTTGCGCATCATGCCGGCTGACTGCCTTCGGAATTTTGAGTCAGCCGGTGGACGCACGACGCGCGGTCCTGAGTCATTCAGGATCTGATGCAGCGTTGGGCTTCATCAAAAATGACGGCCTCCGCGTAACGCTGACGCGATCCCGCGCACCATCGGGTAAGCGCAAGCAATGTCATCGTTGGTGGAGGAGTCGCATGACTCACGGAAACAATGCCTGGAAGGTCCTCTTCCTCTGGGTTGTCATTCTCATCCCCGTTACCGGGGCTTTGATCTATACCGTTGTTGAATCCATGAACCAGATCGCCGCCAAATGATCGGGCTGCCGGTCAAGCCGGGCCGCGCCTTCATCCGGCGGCGCCAAGCCTGCTTTCCTGGCATGGGATGCGTTGGAGTTGCACGCCGGGGATACGCCGCGCAACTCACAAGGCAACAGACACGACGACTTGACCACTTACTTCCACGCGGGACCCAGGTGGGCGATCCAACTGTCCGTCACAAAGGGCCAGTACTCGTAAGGAAGATAGAAATATCCCTGGTCTCCCCAGTTCACGTCCCAGCTATTGCGGACAATGAGGGTCTTGCTGGTGTCGGAATAACCGCAGGCCACGACTTCGTGTCCGCCCAGATTCTTTTCGTTGGGCTGCGGCAGGGGGACCTGGCCGCTCTGTGCCACCGCATCGCTTTCAAACGACTCGAACACCGAGATTGCGAGGCTGGCGACATAACCGCTGTTGAGCACGCACTTCAGCGTAGGGAGGTCCGCGATGCGGTGGTAGGCGCCGATACGGTACAACTGCGCTTCCGATAACTGCTTGTGGGTGGTGGGAACGGTCCAGCCGGTATCGACATAGGGATCGGAGGTTTCCAGGCACACGCCGGTGTCTTTCATGACCGCCATCATGGTTCGGCTTTGGGCGCCATTGTCCACACCGGGGTCGCCTTCAATGAGCCGCTCCGCGCGGTAACCGAATTGGGGAGAGAAGACGTAGTCCTGATTCTTGAAGCGCTTGTAGAGCCAGGAGAGGATGGCGGTGCCGGCGAACATGGTGCAGGCGCCCTCATTGCCTTGATTGCGGATGGGCGGGAACCATTGCCGGAGGTCGACCTGGGCTGCGATCGCCGCTCCCGGCGAAGGAGGCGCGGCGAGATGGTCTCGCTGATCCGGCTTGTCTGGGATAGCCGCGTACTTGAAGTTCATCGGTCTTACCTGCTTTCTGATCAGAGTCGAGGGGATGGCTATGCGCTACGGGGAGCATGCAGAGGACCCGTGAAGCACGGCACCGGCGCGCAGGAATGATTATGGATTGAATTTGTAGGAATGGAAGAGAATTCTGCATCCGGCGGGCCCGCGAAGCTTCCCTGGCATTGACGGTGTCATTGCAGAACCTGGTCTCGGGCAGCCTGAACACAAAGACAAGTTGAAAATACGGCAGTGGGTAACTCGCTGCATTCGGGTCTGCAAGCTTATATACAGGTCAAGACGGCGTCAGCCTTGGGGCGTGCCTTCTCCTTTTTGCTTGGAGGCAAACAGAACTCCCAGCGACGACGCCACAAGGCTCTGAAAGGGTCCCAACCACAAGTTGGACATCTTCATCAGGCCGATAGCGTCGGCGGCAGTTTTGGTTGCGAATGGCTGCACCAGGATGGTTAAAAGCACCGTCAAGAGATAAACCACCGACAGCCACAAGGCGATCGGCACGAAGCTCCTGCGAACCATTGAGCCGGTCATGTTAGGATCCAGCGCCGTGTAAGTCAAAACAGTGACCATCAGTCCCAAACTGGGCATCAGCGTGGGCAGGAGCCAGCCCCAGGCTTCCGTGGTGAGGTCGCCATAGGTATTCAGCAGAGACTGAAGGACGAGCAGCAGAAAAATGATTCCGGAGCCGATGAGCCACACTGCGGCAAACCGGATGCGCACGTCATCGAGGGCTACGAGTTGATCGGGTTTCAAGGCGGGTTTGATGACCATATCTGGTTTAAGGGCCATGAGTCGCTCCATGCGCCAGCGATGCCAGTGCGGCGGTGAGCCCCGATGCATCCAGGTGCTGTTGGGCGCTCAAGAGACTCGGCAGCTGGACCTGGGGATCCTCTCCATGACGTTTCCGGAATTCATAGATCAAGGCAGTGCACGATGTGGAAGACGGCAGGCGCATTTCCACAAATTCACGCGTGGGCCGATTGAATCCATTGGAGAGCCAAAGATTGGCTTCCTGTGGCGTTGTGTGTTGTTGGGCCGAGGAAAACGGAATGACGGTTACGATGAAAACCACCACTCGAAAATGACCTTCATCCACGGCGAAGAGCCGTTGCAGATAATTCGCCAGCGAAAAAGCACGGGAAGGATCGATCTGCCAGCGGGACTCGCCGACAAAGGGCCGGCCGTCGGCGTCGATTTGCTCGAGCCTTGTCACGACAGCCATTCCGTACGGCACGGCGTAATAGCTCTTTTCCAGATAGCCAGCCTTTCGCAGAGCACTTTCCAGGTCAATAGCCAGTTTCCCGAAAGTCGTTCGATCGGGGAACATCTCCAGGGGAATCTCTAATCTTGCCGAAGGGATAGGAGGAGGCCACGGGAATCGTGGCATCCCGGGTGACGGCCACGGTTTGGGCTGGGGCGATTCAGGTGGCGCAGGCGAAACCTGGGGCAGGGACGGCGACGAAGGCTGAGGCTCTTGTGAATTCGGCGCGTCAGCCGGCGGAGACTGTGGGTGTGGCGGAGACGAAGGCTGAGGCTCGTGTGATTTCGGCCCCGAAGACGACGGAGACTGTGGGTGTGGCGGAGACGAAAGGTGAGGCTCTCGCGGTTTCTTTGCCAGAGGCGGCGAAGCGCGGGGCGGCTCCGGCCTGGGTGGCGGCGCCGGCGCCGGCTCTTGTTCCGGTTCGGATTCCTGCGCTACCGAAGGCAGCGCTTCGCTTTTATCGGATCGCTCTGCGGGCGGCAATTCACTGGACTTCAGCCAGTATTTCGCCGTAACCAGCAAGGAGAGTGCAATGCTGACCACGAACCCCAAGGAGTAGACCCATTGGTATCTGCGAAGGCGGGCATCCCGTTTGCCCTTAGCCCTGATGATGGCTAAAAGGGCGATGACCACCCCAACAATCACCCAAGCGCCGACAACAACGATTTGTCCCCAGTTATCGCCCATTCGATCGCTCCAGATTTCGGGCAAATGGACAGAAACCCCACATTGCGCAAAGTGCAACTCACCGGGTTGCGGTGTGAAGTTGGGATAGCAACGGAGATCGATCTTCAATGGGATGAAGATCGCTTTTTATGTCATTTCGACCTGGATCTCATCCGGACCCTGATTAGATCACGGAAGAGTTATCCTCGCAATCCAAAAGGCATCCGGAATCCATCAAATGCATTTCTTCGTGCCTGGTGCGGAAGAGGGGACTTGAACCCCTAAGCCTTTTGGGCGCTAGCTCCTAAGGCTAGTGTGTTTGCCATTTCACCACTTCCGCACTGTGCCGCCGGAAGCCTTCCAGCGGCTCTACGCGCCCGCGCTCAAACTCCGCTGGAGGAGCACCGGACACTTCAAGTCTAGGGGCGAATGCGGCCTGTTGCAAATCGTAATTCCGGCCTGCCGAATCTACCTCCGCGTGACTGGGATCACCGACAACGTTTACATCGCGAGCCGAGCATGAATCCAATCCCGGTTTGGTCTCCGGCAGGAACAGCCCTTCGCGGGCCGGTCAGGCCAAGAGCCGTTGCTTAACGCAGGGATAGAAACCGCAGGTTCCATGTTCAACCGGCGCGAATTCATAGCCGCAAGCGCATTGGCGAGCGCCGCACTGGCGGCCTGCAGGCATTCGCAGTACGCCTTCCTCACCGAGAAGGACTCTGCAACGCTGGCTGCGCTGTGCGACCAGATCATTCCCGCCGATGATTTTCCCAGCGCGTCGCAGGCCGGTGTGCTGACATATATCGACCGGCAGCTTACGCGGCATTATCGCCGCCACCAGCAGGCTTATCGCGACGGCCTGATGCAGGCCAACCTTCTAAGCCGCAACCGATTCGATGTCGATCTTGCGGATGCCTCACAGCAGCAGCAATTCGAGATCGCAACCAATCTCGAGCAGCAGAACCGTCCCTTCTTCGACCTGGTCCGCAGCCACACCATGCAGGGCTACTACGGATCGCCGCGCCATGGGGGCAATCGCGACGCCGCAAGCTGGCGCATGCTGGGACTGGATGAACCACCTGTACGCGGACGGGCGCAATACGATTTCACCGCGGCATCGGGATCGAAACCATGAAGCGCGTGAACGCCATAGTCATCGGCGCGGGCGCGGCGGGCGGCATCGTCGCCAAGGAGTTGTCGACCGCCGGCCTCAGCGTTGTGCTGCTGGAACGCGGCAAGTGGTACACCGCGCATGATTGCCGTAAAGACGATCTGCGCAACCAGCGCACGACCCTGCTGGGGAACGCGTTCGGCCCCGACGATGACGGCAATCCGCGCGTCTGGGTCGATGAGAAAGGCAGCGCGCACACTTCCCTTCCCAGCGAAGGCGCCTATCAAAACAATGCCGCGTGCGTGGGCGGCGGGACTCTGAGCTATGGCGCCCAGGCATGGCGTTACATGCCGCAGGATTTCCGGATGCGTTCGACCTACGGCGCACCTGAAGGCAGTTCGCTGGAAGACTGGCCGGTCTCCTATGACGACCTCGAGCCTTTTTACGACAAGGCGGAGTACGAAATCGGCATCTCCGGGGACTACTCCGGCACGCCGTTCAAAGGTCCGCGGCGCCGCGATCTGCCCATGCCGCCGCTGGCGCCCAATCGCGAATTCGGCATTCTTGAACCGGCGGCGAAGCGCCTGGGCCTGCATCCGTTTCACTTGCCCATGGCGCGCAACAGCGTTCCTTACAATGGGCGCGGCCCGTGCATGCGCTGCCGCTGGTGCTGCGGATTTGCGTGCGAAGTGGACGCCAAGAACGGGTCGCAAAATACGGTGCTGCCGGTGGCTCTCGCCACGGGCAACTGCGAGTTGCGCACGGAGTGCATGGTCACAGAAATATTGACGGACGATCGCGGGCGCGCTCTTGGCGTTTCGTATGTTGACGCCGACAAGCGGCGGCGGGAACAGCTTGCCGACATCGTTATCGTCTCCGGCTGCGCAACGGAATCGGCGCGCTTGCTGCTCAATTCCAAAAGCCGCCTTCATCCCCATGGCCTCGGCAATCGTTACGACCAGGTCGGCCGCCATCTGCAGGGGCACCATTACACAGGGGCGGTAGGATAATTCGATTTTGAAACGTATGATGACGTCGGCCCCGGCGCCAGCATTGCCATCACCGATTACAACCACGGCACGCAGGGCCTGTGCGGCGGGGGCATGCTGGCCAACGAATTCATCCGCCTGCCGATACACATGCTCGACCGCCTGCCGCCGGGCACGCCGCACTGGGGTCTTGCGCACAAGCAGGCCATGCGTGCGTGGTACAAGCGCAGCATCGTCATCATGGGTCCGACGCAGCAGATTCCGACCGCGACCGGACGGGTGACGGTGGACCCCGGCGTACGAGACAAGTGGGGCATGCCGGTGGTGCGCTTCGAAGGCAATGTGCATTCCCATACATTTGACATCGGCGAGGTGCAGGCCCGGCGCGCGGCGGCGTGGCTCACGGAAGCGGGCGCGATCCACACGTCCCTCGCGGCGGGAAAACCAACTTCAGTCAGTGCCGGCCAGCACCAGGCCGGCACTTGCCGCATGGGCAATGATCCGCAGGGCTCCGTCGTGAACAAAACGTGCCAGATTCACGATGTCGACAATGTCTTCGTGATCGACTCCAGCGTGCATGTTACCAACGGCGGATTCAATCCGGCGCTCACCATCATGGCCGTGGCGTACTACGCATCGGAGGGGCTGGTCCGCAACTGGAAAGGCACGCGGTTCCGCTCATGAGACGCTGGCTCATTTCGATTGCAATGACCGCCGCCGTGCTGGCCGCGTTGGGGATCGCCGGCAACTACGGAGCGGCGCTCTACTACAGTGCGGGCCACGGCTCGGCTTGCGCCGATTGTCACGAGATGACCGCCCACGTCAGTGCGATTCACTCGTCATCGCACCGCAATGCAACGTGCACCGACTGTCACGAAGCCAGCATCGCCACCAAGCTGCGTCACGTGCGCGTGCATATAAGCGGCGGTGCGCCGGAAGCGATTCGCCTGCGTGAAGCCGACGTGCGGCAGATGATGTCGAACTGCCAGGGGTGTCATCAGCGCGAATATGCTTCGTGGCATGCAGGACCGCACAGCGCGACCTATTCCGATATTTTTGTGAACACCGCGCATAATACAAAGCGCCGCTTGATGGACGATTGCTTCCGGTGCCACGGCATGTATTTTGATGGCGCGGTGCGCGACATCGTGCAACCGCAAAATACGACCGGCCCGTGGCGCCTCACGCGGCCAGAACTCGCCGGGCAACCTACCATTCCCTGCCAGGCTTGCCATTGGATTCATAGTGACGGCGCGCCAGAAGCCAAGGTCACGGAGCGGCCCTCCGTCGCCGGCCCCCCGGTTCGCGACTCCGTGGCACTTTTCGATCACCGCGAGCAGATGCATTTCGCCGCCGCCCGACTGGCGATTCCCGGACTCTACGACGGTGCGCGCGCGCTCAAGGTCAGCCCCGATCCGCGCCAGGCCATTTGCTACCAGTGTCACGCCCCGCGCCAGCCGGAAGCGATTGGCATTGCGGCCACGAATCACTGGGGACCGCAGGCGGGCTCGGGCGACGATCGCACGCCCATGGGGGTGCATGAAGGCCTGAGTTGCCTGGCATGCCACAACGGCCACGGTGAAAGCGCTGTTGCCTCTTGTGCAACCTGTCATCCGCAGCTGTCGCACTGTGGCATCGCGGTAGAAAAGATGGACACCACCTTCGCCAATCGCGCCAGCAAGCACAACATTCATTGGGTCAAGTGCGGCGACTGTCACGAGCACGGAGTGCCGCAGTTGAAGAAAGCGACATTCGTCTCCCGGTTAAATGTGGACTCTCCCGGTACGAATTAAGCCGTGCATTGCTGTTGACTGATCAGGACATTGGGTGCCCAAACGGCTCTTCGAAATTCTGCGCGCAAGGAGAGTGATTCTTGCCGAGTCGGGGTAATCGCACCTATTCCGTGCGGAGGGCTTTGAGCGGGTCGACGTTGGCGGCGCGGGTCGCGGGTACGATGCTGGCGATGAGAGCGACAGCGGCGACGCCAATCACGGCGAGGAGATAGCTTGCAGCATCAAGGGGCTTCACACCATAAAGAGAAGACGACAAGGCGCGTCCGACAAGGAACGCGAGAGGCACACCGAATACGACGCCGATCACGGTGAGGACGAGGCTGTCTTTGAGGACCATCCAGACAACCTGTCCGCGTGCGGCGCCCAGGGCCATGCGGACGCCGATCTCCGCGGTCCTTCTGGTGACTCGATAGGCCAAAGCGCCATAAAGCCCAGTAGCCACCAGGACGATGGCGAGGAGGCCGAAGAAGCCTGCAAGGCGCGCAAAAAGTATCTGTCGAGCGATAGTTTTTTCGAATTGAGCGCGCTGGGTGATGGGCTGAACGAGGGGCAGGTTGGGATCGATCTGCTGCACTACCTTGCGCGCCGCGGGCAAGATGGCGAGGGGGTCGCCGTGAACGCGCAACTCGACATGCATGGGTTCCACCACTGGAATCTGGGCGTACATATACCAGGCCATGGGAATGGGCTCTTCGTCGATGCTGCGATACTTGTGATTTTTCACAACGCCGACGATGGTCATGGTGAATTGGCCCTTGTCGGGTCCGCAGGTGTGTCCCAAGGGGTTGACGCCGGGCAAGAACCGTTTGGCAAATTCTTCATTGACGATGCCAACGGGGGGCGAGGTGGCGGTGTCGGAATCGGCGAAGTCGCGGCCGGCAAGCACGGGAACCCCGAGGGTGGTGAAGAAAGCCGGTCCCACGACGTTGGACCGCACGGTGTCCGAGGCGCCATTAGGAATGTCCGGGATTCTGCCGTCGACCATCATGGCACTGTTGTCAGACCACCCCGACCCCAGGCGCGACGCCATGATGGTGACGGATTCGACAGCGGGCAGGACGCGCAGTTTTCCCATGAGGTTCTGATAGAAGGCGATGCCTTCCGGTACGGTGCGCACGTTGGGCTTGAGGCCGAAGACAACGAGTCCCTCGACGCGCATGCCCAAGGGGGTGTTTTCGAGATTGCGCAGGGTTCGAATGAGGAGTCCGGCACCCACCAGCAGCACCACGCACAGGGTCAACTGGAGTGCCACGATCAAGCGCGCCATGCGCGATTTTCCCAGATCGGTATTGGAGGCTGCCGCGGATGTCCGGAGGGCCGCTTCCGCACCGCCCGCCAGAGCGATGCGCAGAGGCGCGAGCCCAAACAGAAGGCCGGCCACGATGAGGACGCCGAAGGTGAACAAAAGGACGGTCCTGTCGGGAGCCAGGCTGGATTCAATCTGCGCCCAATTACCGAGCACGCGGGTGGCCATCTCGGCAAAGCCCCAGGCAAGCGCACCGCCCGCCGAAACGAGGATCAGGCTCTCGGTCACCAGTTGGCGGAACAACTCAGCGCGCCCCGCTCCCAGAGCCTGACGCACCGAGAATTCGCGCTGCCGGGCAGCATTGCGCGCCATGAGCAGCATCACGACGTTCGCGAGGGCGATGAGCAGGACAAGCCCGACCATGGCCATCAACATACGCAGGGGATTCCCGTACATCCGGTCATAGCCGGGGAAGCTCTTCGCATCTTCTAGACTCAGGACCGGGGGCTTCTCGCCCTGCATGGGCGACCCACCCAACCCCTGGAAAGCGGCGGCCTGAAAGATCGGCTGTACCTGCGCCAAAGCCTGCGCCCGGGTAACGCCAGGAGCGAGCCGGGCGATCAGCCGCAGGCACCACCAGGTGGGATTGGCGATGTAGAGTTTGCCCTCGTCCGGAGCATTTCCCCAGGCATTCAATTCCTTGCGGTCCTGCAGCGGAATCCAGAAATCGGTGGAGCCGCCCGGCTCGGCGCCTTCAAAGCCCTGCGCGGCAACGCCCACAATGGTCATGGGCACGCTGCTGACATAGAGAGTCTTTCCCAGGATATCCGGATCGCGCGCAAAACGCCGCGTCCAGTAGTTGTAACTGATCACGGCAACGGACGCGTGCTTGACCTCGTCTTCTTCGCTGAAGCCGCGGCCCATGGGGAGGCTAACGCCGAGGCCGGAGAAGAAGGCGCCGCTCACCATGTCGCCTTCCGCCTCTTCCGGCTGGGCTCCGAAGCGCACCGCGACCTTGTCTCCGGAGAGGGGCACATAGGCCATCACGGTCGAGAACCCTTTGGCCTGGTGACGCAATACATCGTAAACAGAGTAGGAAAACGTCTCCGTGGTGTCGATTGTGCCGGTTCCGCGCGGGGGGTTCGAGGTCCTTAAATAAACCAGGCGACCGGGGTCGCTCACCGGCAGCGATTTGAGCAGCACTTCATTCATTACGCTGAAGACCGCGGTATTGGCGCCGATGCCCAAAGCGAGCGTCAGAATTGTGGCGATGGCAAATACCGAACTCTGACGGAGGGAGCGAATGCCGAAGCGGAGATCGCGGACGAGGCGATCGAGCCATGCCCAGCGGCTGCGGAGATAAAAGCGCTCCTGTGCGGCACGCACGCTTCCGAACTCGCGGCGGGCCTGATAGCGAGCTTCTTCAGGATTAAGGCCCTGTTGGCGGAGTTCGTCGGCTTCGAGTTCGAGGTGGGCCTTGATCTCTTCGGCAAAGTCCTGGGCACTGCGTTTGCGTCGAAACATTTAGACCTCCTCGGGGGCAGGCGGCTGTGTGGGATCGAGGATAAGACCCATGGCGCGGGTGAGCCGGTTCCACTGCTCGGTTTTTTCGGTAAGCTGCTCGCGGCCCCTGGCGGTGAGTTCATAGAAGCGCGCCTTGCGATTGTTTTCGCTGGTGCCCCACTTGGCGCGAATCCACTTTTTGTCTTCGAGCCGCTGCAGAGCCAGGTACAGAGAGCCGTGATCGACGAAGAGGACTTCCTCAGACTGGCGCTGGATGGAGCGGGCGACGCCCTGCCCGTGACAAGGCCCGAAGAGCAGGGTCTTGAGGATGAGGAGGTCGAGCGTTCCCTGGAGGAGGGCAATGCGGTCGTCGTTGTTCTCTTGGGTAGGCATTCGACCTGAGTATGCGCCGGCTCGGGTCGGATGTCAACCTGAAGGCAAAAACGAGGAGAGTCCTCTCGTTCACCGCCGCGGACACTGAGGGTCTGCGGGGGGAGCAGGACGGGCTAAGCCGCTAAGTGAACATGCGACTTAGAAGTTTGCTCAGCGGTGTTGAATATTTCCCGAATGGGCGGCGCGAATCTCAGGGTAAAATACTTGCCTCACAAGAACTTCCCCATCTTAAAAAATCAGAGGACGAACGAATGACCCTCCCAGCCGTTGCACCCAGTGCTTCAACAAAGTCGATGAGCGTCGACCGCAAGCTCGCAGGAAAACTGATGGGCCACTTGTACATCGCTGCGAAAAGCCTCCTCGAAGGACACGTCAGCAGCATGGATGAGGTCAGGCACGAGATTCGCGCCATCATGCATGGGCACGCCGAGACGCTGCCGGAGGGGGCTGACGAAGAAACGGAAGAAGGGTCTTCGTTGCAGGCGTGGCGCAAGCTGGTGATGCGCTTGATCGTGGGTTTGAGGAAATTTCCCGATGACTCGAATTGCCTTCCGGACAGGTTCAAGAGAGACCTTGCCCGCTGCATCAAGAAAGGCAAGAAGGTTAGCCAGGGTGGCGGAGCAGTTGCACAGGAGGCGCAAAAACAGATCTGTCGCGCGAACCTGCTGTACCGTCAGTTGAGCGGTGCGTCCTACGTCTGATGGATGCAGAGTTTGCGCAGCGGTGCATCCTTGACTTCGAACGGACGGCGATGCAGGACCCCAAATGACATCTTGAGAATTCTGATCTCTTTCCACAGAACCAGCGGGAAGGATGGGTCCCCTCTGAATCGGGAACAAGATTTCGGGCAATCCCTCAAGATCAGCAGCGGACACAGGGAAAGAGGCATCGTGCCGTGAGGGTGACCTGCAGGCAAAAACAGGAGCTGGAGCTGCCAACCGGCACGGAGCCGTTTGACACAGATCAATGACTTTGCAGCGACGTAAGTATTTTAATAGCTTTTCGAATTCCATATTGGCTATAATCCGACCGAATCTGTAGGTAGATTCCCCACTCATTCAACTGTTCAGGTAAAACATGCGCCAACTTCGGAATACAGGCCCAGGGCTTGTACTTCGTGCTGCATTGCTGACCCTTATTTCGGGGTGCGGCATTTCGACCGGCACGAAAGCTCCTATACCGGTGGACTCCATTCCATCTTCCGGTAACACGACCGTGGCCCCGTCCGGGCTGCAACTTGGATTTGTCTGGCAGTCGGACAGCCACAACCTCTACCCGATCATGGGGGTGAGCGGGGCGGCGCACTATGGTTCCGGAGTACTGGGGTCGAGTTCGACGGTGGTAGCGGCTGCGGCGAGCGGGTCGGCGACTGGATCGTGGGCACTGCTGCTGAACAAGGACGGCTCTCTGCAGGAGTTGGGTTTGCCTGGGTCGACGAGCGCCACGCTGGCCGCGGGGGTTGGGCTGGATTCAAATATCGTATTTTCGCCGGGCGGGAGCGCGGCGGCCGTAGTGTCTGGGACAACGCACGCGGTGTTGATAGTGACCGGGCTGCCGTCAAAGGCGGCGGTGGCGACGGTGCAGTTGCCGGCGAATGCACCGGTGGCGGGGTTTGCCGTGAGCGATGCGGGAACGGTGCTGGCGGGAGTGAAGCCGGCCGGAAGCCCCGGCGTACAGCTGGGCGTGATTTCGGAATTGCGCGCTTACGCGGCGATCGGGACCGTGCAGGGATGGGGCGGCGCGACGTTTGTGCCAGGGACGGCGGCCAGCCCGGCGAGCGAGGCGGCGGTGGTGGCCGATAGCGTGGCGGCGCAAGTGGCGTATGTGACCAACATCGGCAGCGGGACGGCAGCAATGAACGGCATCGGCACGGCGGGACTGTTGCAAACGGCGGTGGGCGTGGCGGTATCTCCGGATGGGCAATGGGCGTTTGTGGCGGACTCGGGGAAGCCGCAAGTGGTGCAGGTGAGCCTGGCGCAGGCGGGAACGACGGCACCGATTTCGATTGCGTGCGCGTGCAAGCCGACGCAGTTAACGCCGCTGACGAGCAACGGAATATACGCGATGGGGAGCGGCATGGCGGGACAGCCGGCGTGGCTGCTGGATACGAAAGCGGCCAGCCCGCGCACTTTCTTCGTACCGGCGATTGCAGCGGCGACGGGTAGCCAGACAACGGCAGCATCGACAACCCAGGCAAGCGGGGGCGGACGATGAACGCAGAGATTCAGCCTTCGCAGAGACAAAACGGGCGGCGCAGAGTGGGTCTGCTCTCGCTGCTGGCCCTGGCGGCGGGAGCGCTGTGTGCGACACCGGCAGCGGCGCAATGCGGGACCGGCGATTACACGGTTACGAATTTGGCAGACAGCGGGGCAGGATCGCTGCGCGCGGCGTTTCCATACCTGGCGTCAACGGGTGGAACCCAGATTTGTTTCAGCGTGACGGGGACGATCGTGCTGGCGAGCCCGATCTCGATTGGGGCGCCGGTCACGATCAATGATCCGAGCCAGGGCGGGATTACGCTTTCGGGCAACAACCAGGTGCAGGTTCTCACAGTGACCGTGCCGTATTACTTGAGCGGCGTAGTGCGGTTGAACGGCCTGACGCTGAGCAATGGCAGCGCAGTGGCCGGCGGCGCACTGCAGGTGGGCCAGCAGACGAACGTCACGCTGGTGGGCACGGTGATCAGCAACAATACGGCGTCGGAGGGCGGCGCCGTGTATAACCAGGGCACCCTGAATTGTACAAGCTGCCTGGTGAGCGAAAATAGCGCGACATCTGGAAACGGGGGCGGTATCTTCAACTTCGGCGGCAGCTCGCTGACTTTGAACGGGACAACGGTATCAAGCAACACGAGCGCCATTGGGTACGGGGGCGGCCTCTATAACAGCGGAGCGGTTTCGCTGACGGGCGGCATCTTCACGCAAAACGCTGCGATCAGCGGCGGCGCGATCTATAACGACGGGAACGGCGTGATTACCCAGACGAACGGCGGCCCTAGCAATGGAACGCTTTTCAGTCTCAATACTGCGAGCCAGGACGGCGGCGCGATTTACAACTATCAGAACTTGACGCTGAACCAGGATTTGTTTACGGGCAATTCGGCGAACGCCTTTTCCGATGCGGCCTCCTGCGGCGGGGCGATCTGCAATGAGTCCAATGCGACGATCTCCGAGAGCACGTTTGCGGGGAACACGACGAACGGCCGGGGCGGGGCAATCGACAACTACGCGACGCTGACGCTGAGCAACGACACGATCTCGACGAATACGTCGGCGTTAACGGGCGGCGGACTGTCGGTTGGGGGAACGAATTCTCTCACGATCAACAATACGATTATCGCGGGAAACACGAATACATCGTCGGCGGCATTAAACGACTGCGATAACTGCTCAGGGGTAACGGGATCGAACAATCTGATTGGGGTCACGGTCCAACTGGGACCTCTGGCGCTAAACGGCGGACCGACACAAACGATGATGCCACTGCCTGGAAGCGCAGCGGTCAATGGCGGCGGATACCTGACGGTTCAAGACGACTACGACCAGCGGGGATTCAATCGATTTAGCGCGACGAACGGGGTCGATATCGGAGCGGTGCAGACACACTACACTTCGGTGGCGTTTGTAACGCAGCCGTCGAATGCGGTTGTGGGCCAGACCATCGTACCGCCGGTTGCGGTGCAGGTGGTGGAGACCGACCCGGTGACCGCGGCGGTAAATTATCCGCTGGGCGTGCCGGTTACAGTGTCGCTGCTGACGTCTCCGGGAGGAGCGGCGGCGCCGGGGCTGAGTGGGACCCTGACGCAATTGCCGACCGTGACGGGCGGCGTAACGGCGGCCGTGTTTCCGAACCTGGCGGTGAGCACGGCGGGCAACTACGAGTTGTTTGCAACGGATGCGATCGCGAGCAACAGCAGTTCAGCGGATCCTATTTATCACGCAAACAGCAACGCTTTCACGATTGCGAACCCGGCGGTGGTGACGCTGGCCTGGAATCCGGCGCCTGTGACGTACGGGCCGATGCCGGCCGGCGAGTTGAATGCGACAGCGACGATCAATAATGTGCCGTCGACGGGTACGTTTGTTTACACGTTCACGTCGCCAACGACGGGGCCGATCACTCCGGGACAGATTTATGCAGCGGGCGTGTACGGCGTGCAGGTGACTTATACGCCGACGGGATCGACGAGCCAGTACACGCTGGGAACGCAGATGCAGATCACGCAGGCTACGCCGACGATTACGTGGCCAACGCCGGCGCCGATCTATACTTCGACACCGCTGAGCGCAACACAACTGGATGCGACGGCGACGGGCGTCGTGGCAGGCAATCTTGCCGGGACATTTATCTATAAGCCGACGGTGGGCACGACTCTGACGGCGGGGCCGCAGGTGTTGACGGTAGCCTTCACGCCGACCGACACGACGGATTACACGAACGCGACCGGGCAGGTGACGATCCAGGTGAATGCGGTGACGGCAGCGTCGGTTTCGATCGCTGAGTCGGCGGCTTCTATCACGTTTGGACAGAGCGTGACATTCACGGCAACGGTGACGGGCACGGATGGCAAGCCGTTCTCGGGTGGCACGGCTAGCTTTACTTCGGACGGGGTGGGGATCGGATCGGCTGCGGTGACGAACGGAACTGCGGCGATTAGTACCACGGCGATCACGGGAGGGGCGCACACGATTGGCGTTTCATATACGGTGGCGGGACTGCCGGGCCCGCTGACAAGCACGATTGGACTGACGGTGACGAAGGCGGCGCCTGTAATCACGTGGCCGACGCCAGCGGCAATTTACACCACGACTCCGTTGAGCACCACGCAACTGGATGCGACGGCGACGGGCGTAGGAGCCACGGCTCTGGCGGGCACGTTCGCCTACACTCCGGCGGCGGGCGCGACCTTGCCGGCGGGGGCACAACTGTTAAGTACAACGTTCACGCCAACGGATGCAGTGGATTATGCAACCGCGACGGCGCAGGTGACGATCCAGGTAAACGCCACCACGGCGGCTTCCGTGGCAATCCAGGAATCGGCGAACCCGATCACGTTCGGGCAGACCGAGATGCTGACCGCGCTTGTGACCGGTACGGACAGCAAGCCATTTTCGGGGGGCACGGCGACGTTCACTTCGGATGGCACGGCGATCGGCTCTGTCGCCATCGTGAATGGAACGGGCGCAATCACGACTGCAACGCTGACGGCGGGTACGCATACGATCGGGGTTTCGTACACCGTCGCGGGACTGGAAGCGCCACTCACCAGCACGGCAAGCCTGACGGTCAGCAAGGCCACGCCGGTGCTGACATGGGCAACGCCGGCAGCGATCTACACGACGACTCCCTTGAGCGCGACGCAACTCGACGCGACGGCAAAGGGCGTGGGCGGGACGGCTCTGGCGGGCACGTTCGCCTACACTCCGGCGGCGGGCGCGACCTTGCCGGCGGGTGCACAACTGTTAAGTACAACGTTCACGCCAACGGATGCGGTGGATTATGCAACCGCGACGGCGCAGGTGACGATCCAGGTGAACGCGGCAACAGCGGCTTCCGTGGCGATCCAGGAATCGGCGAACCCGATCACGTTCGGGCAGACCGAGACGCTGACCGCGGTGGTGACCGGTTCGGATAGCAAGCCGTTCTCAGGCGGCACGGCGACGTTCACTTCGGATGGCACGGCGATCGGATCTGTCGCTATCGTGAATGGAACGGGTGCAATCACGACTGCAACGCTGACGGCGGGTACGCATACGATCGGGGTTTCCTACACCGTCGCGGGACTGGCTGCGCCGCTCACCAGCACGGCAAGCCTGACAGTCAGCAAGGCCACGCCGGTGCTGACATGGGCAACACCGGCACCGATTTATACGACGACTGCGCTGAGCACAACGCAACTGGATGCGACTGCGGCGGGCGTAGGCGGCACGGCGCTGGCGGGTACGTTCGCCTACACTCCGGCAGCGGGCGCGACACTACCAGCGGGCGCCCAAACATTGAGTACGACCTTCACGCCAACGGATGCAGTGGATTATGCAACTGCGACCGCGCAAGTAACGATCCAGGTAAACGCCGCGACCGCCGCTTCGGTGACGATTCAGGAATCGGCGAACCCCATCACGTTCGGGCAGACCGAGACGTTGACAGCCGTTGTGACCGGCTCGGACAGCAAGCCGTTCTCGGGCGGTACGGCCAGCTTTACGTCGGACGGAATTGCAATTGGTTCAGGGGCTGTAACGAACGGAACGGGGTCGATCACGATCGCAACGCTTACAGCGGGCACCCATCAGATCGGAGTCTCATTCACCGTCGCTGGACTGCAAGCTCCACTTACCAGCGCGGCAAGCCTGACGGTGAACAAGGCCACGCCGGTGCTGACATGGGCGACGCCCGCAGCGATTTACACGACCACTCCCTTGAGCGCCACACAACTCGACGCAACGGCAAAGGGCGTAACTGGAGCGGCCCTGCCGGGCACGTTTGCGTACACTCCGGCGGCGGGCGTGACACTGACGGCGGGGGCGCAGGTACTGAGTACGACGTTCACGCCCACGGATGCGGTGGATTACGCAGGCGCCACGGCGCAGGTGACGATCCAGGTGAACGCCGCGACCGCCGCTTCGGTGGCGATCCAGCTATCGGCTAATCCCGTCACCTATGGGCAGACGGAGACGTTGACCGCATCGGTAACCGGTACGGATAGCAAACCGTTCTCGGGCGGCACAGCCAACTTCAGAGCGGACGGGGTGACGATCGGGGCAGCGGCGGTGGTGAATGGAACGGCTTCGATCACTTCTGCGACGCTGACGGCGGGCACCCATCAGATCGGAGTGTCGTACACGAATGCGACACTGCTGCAGGCGTTGACGGCAACTACCACACTCACGGTGAACAAGGCGACACCGGTACTGGCATGGGCCACACCGGCTGCCATTTACACATCGACTCCGCTGAGCGGCACGCAGTTGAACGCGACCGCGACGGGAGTAACCAACACGGCTTTGGCGGGCACATTTGCCTACAACCCGGCGGCCGGCGCAACACTGCAGGCGGGCACGCAGACACTGAATACGACCTTTACTCCGACAGATGCGGTGGATTATACGACTGCTACGGCACGCGTAACGATCCAGGTGAACGTTGCAACGGCGGCTTCGGTAGTGATCCAGGAGTCGGCGAACCCAATCACGTACGGACAGAGCGAGACACTGACTGCATTGGTGAATGGATCGGACGGCAAGCCGTACTCGGGCGGCACAGCGAGTTTCACTTCCGACGGGACGTCGATCGGCTCGGCTACCGTGGTGAACGGACTGGCTTCAGTGACGGTGGCGTCGCTGACTGCGGGCACACACCAGATCGGGGTTAGCTATACAAGCACGACGGTGATTGAGCCTTTGACCGCAGGGGCAGCTCTCACCGTCAATAAAGCAGCGCCGACGCTGACCTGGGCAACGCCAGCCGCGATCAACACGTTAACCCAGCTGAGCGCTACACAACTGGATGCGACCGCGGCCGGCGTGACCGGAGCAGCGCTCGCAGGAACGTTTGTCTACAACCCGGCGGCAGGAACGCTGCTGACCCAAGGGCCACACGCTCTGAGCACCACATTCACCCCAACAGATACGGCGGACTACAGCACGGCCACAGCGCAAGTGACGATCCAGGTGGGATACTCACCACTCACGATCACAACGGTCACGCCGAATTCAACACCGCTGAGCACCACCCCGCTGCCTATCGTGGTTACGGGAACCGGGTTTACGGCGGCTTCAGTGATCGAGGTCAATGGCACGCCGCTGGCGACAACGGTAACCAACGCAACCACACTGGGCGCGACGCTTCCGGCTGCGGACTTGGCGAGTGTGGGATCGCTCAACCTGACGGTTTATGACTCGACGTCGAAGTTAACCAGCAACGTGTTCTCGCTGGCGGTAACGGCACCCGCGGCGAACGTGAGTATTTCTGTGGAAGGCACGGCGACGTCGGGGGCGCAGCCTACAATCACGATCACGCTGAATAGCCCGTATCCTTCGGATCTGGCGGGGACGCTCACGCTCAGCTTTACGCCGGCCAGCGCCTCGGGAGTGGATGATCCCGCGGTGCAGTTTGCGACGGGCGGACGAACGATGAACTTCACCATCCCCGGAGGATCGACCACCGCACCGCAGGTCGCGCTGCAGACCGGCACAGTCGCGGGGACGATCACGGTGACGCTGACATTGACAGCGGGAGGCGTCAACGTGACACCGCAAGGGCTCGCACCGATTACGCTCGTGATCGCTCCTGAAGCACCCGTGATTACAAGCGTGACCTTCAGCAACAACAGCAGCGGCTTGATTGTGGTAACGGTGAGCGGGTTCTCGAATACGAGAGATGTGACCCAGGCTAACTTTGTCTTCACCGGAACCGGGGCCGGATCGCTGGGCACTTCGTCGAAGGTTGATGTCCAGGCGACAACCCTCTTCGCACCGTGGTACAGCGCGGCGGCGTCCGACCAATATGGTTCTGAGTTCACTTACACGCAGAATTTCCAATTGAGCAAGCCGGACACCAGCATCACGGGTGTAACAGTCACGCTGTCCAACTCCATCGGCATTTCAGGGAGCGTAAATTCACAGTGAAAACAAGGCTTAGTACAGCGCGATCGTTTTTAACTGCGGTATTGGCAACCGCGATGATTTTTGGAACGCCCGAGGTGTGGGCAGAGGGTCAGGCCGGGGCGGTAACCGCTGCCACGGACCAGCCGAAAGCCCTGCTCATTACGATTCTCGATGGTGAAGGAGCGTTGAACGATGTGCGAACACGGACGGCGCGCGAACCGATCGTTGAAGTCGACGACGAGAATCACAAACCGGTGGCGGGCGCACTGGTTCTGTTCGCGATGGACAACGGCGGCGGCAGTCCATATGCCACCTTCGCCGGGGCGCAGACAGTGACGGTGCAGACGGACGCAGCGGGGCGCGCGGCGGGACGCGGCTTCCAGATCACGCAGCGCAAGGGCAGATACAGCATCAAGGTCAAGGTCACCAAGGAGCAACTGGTCGCCGAGGCTGTGATCGCCGAATCGAACATCGCGGTTCTTCTATCGAACTCCGGATCAGACAACCCGATACCAGTCGTTTCTCACCACAAATCGATTTGGATTATCGGGAGCGTGGTGGCTGTAGGCATTGTTGCGGGCGTGGTGATTGCAACGCGCGGGACGCAAACGACGATCACGGCGGGCTCGGGGACTGTAGGCCCTCCGGCAACAGCATCTGCGCCGGGCATTCGATTTCAGTTAGGCCGCCACCATCCGTGAAGAAACCGTGCGCATGACGACGAGGAGTATGAAAATTAGTTTCGCGGGCCGGAGGCGCGTTGAGTGGCTACGCCATGTCGCGCTGGTTATCTTCGCACTTCTGCTTTTTGTACCGGTTGTTGCGAAGCTGGAAGCGCAGAAGGCAAACGCCGCGAGCATGTTCTCGATTCGATTGGAACAGAGAAAGGGCTCGGCGGTACAGGCGGTCGCGCAGAACACGGTATTCAAGAACGGCGACATTCTTCGCTTTCGTTTGACCAGCCAGGTTGCGGGCTACCTCTATGTGGTGGACAAGGGAACCACGGGGAGTACTTCGCCATTGTTTCCGGCAACGAACACGACCAACAGTGACAATCGCATCGAGATCAACCGCAGCTACCTTGTTCCTGCGGATGGCGATGGTTGGTTTGAGGTGAGCGGGCCGGCGGGATTCGACACACTCTATTTCCTTGTAAGTAGTACTCCCATTGCATTGCCGCCAACGAATGCTCCTGGGGCTGCGCCCAAGAATGAGCACCCTCAAGAGGCACCGCCTCCTCCGCCGGACCTGTTGCCCCGTTGCGATGATGCTATCTTCAAGGCACGCGGCGAATGCCTCGATGGTTCCGCCGGGGTGGCTCCGCTGCCTCCAGATGCCGCCGTTCCCCGTGAGTTGGTGCCATTGGCGCGAACCGCTTCGCGCGACATCGTGCTTACGAGCGATGGGGACGACACGGCAGTACAACCGGCGCCTACGGCCAAGTTACCGCTGATTTATACCTTCCGGCTGGCACACCGCGAATAAGCAGGTTGGACTTATGAAGCTATTCACTTATCGTTCTGGTTCGATTTTTTCATCGCTGCGCCGGGCGAGCGTCTTGCTTGGGGCTGTGTGTTGTATTTCGTCTTTGAGTCAAAACCCGCCGCAGCCACCACCTCAACCGCCAGACAGTGGAACGCGCGATTTGAAACCAGTGCGTCCCGCGGAACCGACCGGTTCCGTGCCATCCAATACCGCGCCGCAAAGTTATGCACTAGTGGTTGGAATCGCGCATTATGCGAACCTTCCGGACTCAGCGCAGTTGCGCTATCCGGATCGCGATGCGGAGTCGATCTATACGACCTTGATTAGTCAACAAGGGGGCGAGTTCCCTGCCAACCACGTGCATATGTTGACGGGGACGCAAGCGACGCAGGCAAGCATTCTGCATGAATTGGATGTGTGGCTGCCATCGGTGACCGCACCGAACGACCGAGTGCTGATTTACTTTGCCGGACACGGATTTATCTCGGGCGGCAAAGGGTACTTAGCGCCCTATGATATCGATCTTCATAACATCGCGGGCACGGCAATTTCAATGGAGTCTCTCGGCTCATTGATCGGCACCAAGATCAAGGGTAAGTGGAAGGTACTGCTTACCGATGCCTGCCACAGCGGCGCGATTACTCCGGAGACCAACCCGGCACAATTGAACCAGTTGCTGCTGGATGTGCACCAATCGATCTTCTCGCTGACGGCCAGCCGCGATCGCGAACAGAGCTTCGAGAGCCCGGATTGGGGCGGCGGGCACGGCATCTTCACTTACTACGTGGTGCGCGGACTGGCGGGCGCGGCGGATGCGAACAGCGATGGCATTGTAACTGCAGATGAGTTAGCCGAGTATGTGCATACCAATGTTCGCGCGGCTACGGAGACCCGGCAAAATCCGACGTCGGAGCGAGGCAGCTTCGACTCGAACATGGTGCTGGCCTACGATCCTACGCATACGAAAGTGGCATCGACTGCACCGGGACTGCAGTACGGGACGCTCGTCGTACAAAGCAACATGGATAACACGGAGTTATGGCTGGATGGAAAGCAAGCCGGCGTGTTGACCAAGGGGACGGCCTTGCGGCTACCGGGACTTGCGCCGGGATCCCACACGATCAAAGGCGTGCATATGGGGTATGAGCCCGATGGGCCGCGGGAAGAGGTGATTTATCCAGGACAGGAGACTACGGTCAGCCTGCGGATTCTGATTCCGCGGCAGAGGAAGCAGGCTGCGGTCGACCTGCTGGACGAGGGCATCGATTACTACAAGAGGGGATTTGAAGCGAACTACAAGAAAGCGGAAGAGAAACTTACGCAGGCGGTTGCGTTAGATCCGAATTACAGCCAGGCGTATATGTACCTGGGGCGGGTGGAGAATGCTCTGTATGCCGACGATAAAGCAGGGGCTGCGTTTCAACGGGCTATCGCCATCGACCCTGACTATGAAGAAGCGCGGGTAAGTTACGCGGCGGCATTGCTCGATCAAGGCGGCTTGGATGAGGCGGTGCGACAACTGAACGCCGCCCTGCAGCGGAGCCCCGAAGACGGCACCGCGCTTTATTTGTTGTCGCAGGCGTATGCGCGCGAGGATGACTTCAAAGATGGGAAGGCCACAGCGCTGCGGGCGGTGAAGGCTTCACCTGCGAATGGCGAAGCACACTTCTGGCTGGCTGAATGTGAACGGCATCTGAGTGACGCAGCGGCGGCTGAGATAGAGTATCGGCAATATCTGCAACTGACTAACTTCAATTCGGGCGCGGCCGGACAAGTGAATTACTATGTCCTGGGGTTCCTGTTGGGGATGGGTCGCAAGCACCGGGCGGCGGAGCAGGATATCTGGCGACAGCAACAGGGAGAAGCAAACCTAGGCATATGCGACTGCGAATGGATGCAAAAGCGCAATGACGCGGCAATTCCTTTTTGCCAAAAGGCGCTGACATACTTGCCGTCCGACTTATGGGCGAACTATCGGCTGGGGCTGATCTACGTTGAACAGGCGAATGACCGCACGCAGGGCGTCACGGGCGCGGCACCGAAAGATACAAAAGACATCGTAGGTCTGCTGAATGAGGCAAAGGCGCGATTCAGCACGGTGATCGCCATCAATCCCGACACGGACGAAGCCAGCCGTGCGAAGCAATACATCGCCCGCATCGATACCGCTTTGGCATCACTTTTATAAATTGCTTATTGCGCTTCGTTTCTTCGACTTATTTCTTCCCTTATTCATGGCGTAATTCGAGACTGAGCACGACCTGCGATGAGTCCTGCGGGGCGCTTTCCTTATTGACAACGTAGATGGCTTTCTCGCTGCTGTGCGCGGGCGTTGAGGATTCGTCGACTTTTTCTTCGTCCACAAGCGCCAAATCGCGGCTGGCCAGTTTGCTCACGAAAGCATCGGAGATGATGTTTTTCGCCTCGAGTTCTGCTCCGGTGGCTTCGGGCTGAGGTGCCGGATTCGACTGACCGCTGCGCAGACTTCGAACGGCGCGATCGATGTCGTCAATGGGCGTGCGGCTGAGGATGACGTAGAGTTTCTCGTTTCCCGGATTCTGATCGAAGAGAAATGTTTTGTTGCCTGCGGGTACGATTTGGAGCTTGCCAGCCTCGATCCTGCTGGTTTCCGGTGTTGCGTCCGGCGGCGGGTAGATTGGCTTCCATGCACCAGTCGATCCTTGTTGAATGACATAGAAGTAGCCGGGCTCATTGGCAAGGAAACTCAGGCGAATGTGATCGCCGCTATGAAAGACGGTACCGGGAGTGACTTCGGAATATTGCTTGTCAGCACCACGGAGCATGATGGAGCAACGGAGACCAAGGCGGCTCTCAGAGGCACGCACGAGATGAGGCGCGGCGCCGTAGCCATTGGTTGCGACGAGTTCCGCGACCTGGGTTTCGCGCGGGCCCTGGGCCTGGCTCGGTGAAGAAGGCGCATCCGCGGCAGACGCAAGATTCCTGGGAGGAGAAGGCGCGGTACGCACTTTGGGGCGAGCATGCCCGGCCGGATTGGGAGTAACAGAGATCAGATCACTCGCTGACCAGAATGCATCGCGCGCCGATTGGGCGTGGAGGACGTTGGGAACGAGCGCTGCAAACAATATTGGCAACCAATAAGCTTTACGACTCACCATGGGGCATCCTCAGTGCAGATTTAAATTCAATCACGTTCCGGTCAGCCAGGTCTTCTCAATTCGTCGCACTCGACATACGCGATTTCATGCCGGCGGGCCGGCATCCCGGACGCAGCGAAAGCCGATCCACGGCGACCGGCCGTCGGAGGGTAGCCCGCGCCGCTTGGTGACAGCGAAGTTGTCATTGCCACCAGCCGCAAAGCTACCACCCTTGATGATCTGCCACGTTGCGGAGAAACTTTGTCCACCCAAGAGGCGCTTCATCGCGGCGAGTTCCGCATCCTGCGGCGTATAGGTAGTGGCTGTCCATTCCCAAACGTTGCCTGCCATGTTGTAGGCGCCGTAAGGACTGCGCCGCGCCGGCTCAGAAGTAACAGGCTGCAACTGTTTGGGGACATCGGATGTCCACTCGTTGTCACCCCAGGGGAATTTGCGTCCGTCGGTACCGCGGGCGGCCTTCTCCCATTCTTCTTCGGTGGGCAATCGCTTGCCTGCCCACGATGCAAAAGCCCTGGCGTCTTCATACGAGATGCCGCTGACAGGGTAGTCGGGATGCGTAGTGAAGTCAGGAGTCTTGGGAGCTGCGCGGCCCGTCGCCTGGCAAAAGCGCTGATACTCCGCATTCGACACTTCTGTTTCGTCGACGTAAAAGGCAGGGAGCATCATGGTTTTACCTTCCGCCTTGTCCCCGAGGATGAACTGGCCTGCGGATACGAGCACCATGCGGCCATGTGCGTCGGAGAACATCTGCGGCAATGCAGCTGGGGCAGGAGAATGCGCGTCGGACGGAGATGGCGTGGGTCTACCTCGGAATAGGAAGAATGCTACGGATCCGAGAATGAGGATAAGCACGACAGCCACAAGCGACACCACGAGGGTTCGAGAAGACTTGCGCGGAAACTCGTTGGGGGGAGCGGCAACGGCTGGGGCTGGTTGTGCGGGAGGGATGGTGATGTTGCCCGTGACGGGAAAGGGCGGAGCGACAGGCGTTTCACTAACGGCCGGAAGGGCTGACGCCGCGGCCTGGCTCTCGGACGGCATGCTCTCTGCCTGCTGGATAGCTTGCTGCAAATTGGGGTCGATGGTGGGACGCAGCATGCCGGGACCCGCGTGAGCACCATAAGCGAAGAGGTCTTCGAGCAATTCCGCAGTGCTTTGATAGCGATCTTCAGGGCGTTTAGAAAGCAGCTTCTGTACGATGGCATCGCAGGCCGGAGGAAGATCAGGGACGAACGTTAGCAGCGAGGGCGGCGGGGTGGACAGGTGGGCAATCTGTATCGCGGTTATCGATTCATTCTCGAAAGGGTGGCGGCCGGTAATCAATTCAAAGAACACGGCGCCGAGCGAATAAAGATCACTGCGGATATCGCAGGCTTCGCCGCGAATCTGCTCGGGGCTCATGTAATAGGGCGTGCCCATGCTTTCGCCGGGCCGGGTTAGACCGTCGGAGAGATCGGCGATTCGCGATATACCAAAGTCGAGCAGCTTGACGCGACCGCTTTCATCGAGAAGCATGTTGGCCAGTTTGAGGTCGCGGTGCACGATGCGCTTGGCCTCGGCGCAGGAAAGCGCCTCCGCAGCCTGTGCGACAGCATTGGCTGCCTCGGGCAGAGGCAACGGACCTTGCCGACGCAGGTAACTGGACAGATCTTCCCCGGCTATGAACTGCATGATCATGTAATGCAGCCCACCGCCCTGGCCAATATCAAAGATCGGGACGATATTGGGATGGCTCGCGAGGGTGGCGGCCATGCGGGCTTCCTGCTCGAAACGTGCAACGATCCGCGGGTCCCGCGCGAGGTGATCGACCAGAACTTTTACTGCGACCAGACCGCGATGGACGCGGTGGCGGGCCAGATACACTTGCGCCATTCCCCCACCGCCGATAAGGCAGAGGACCTGGTATTTACCCCCGAGAACCTCGTTGAGCTTGTCCTGTTGCTCTGCTTGTAACATTCCTTTGTTCGCTCGTAATGTGCGGGGTTTGTCCTTAAACCCGCACCTGCCGGGGCTTCAGGAGATTCACGATGAGAACAGCCGCTCCGATTCGTGCCTTCAGAAACAGAAATGCAAAAGACGGCCCAGGATTTCAGGTAATGCAAGATGTACGCGACTCTCGCCGCAGGCGGCGAGGCCGGTCATTAAAATTTGCGGAGAAAAACTCGAAGTACTCGACGGGGTGATGGAGTGCCTGGTAAGGACCGGAGATGCCTAGACGCTTCACCAGAAATCGTGTCTTCGAACATCCCTATCCTATCTGAAATAACCGGGTTAGAGGTGGGATTCCGGAATGAGTAGTTGGTCGCAACGTTCGGTCGATTGGAGATTGCTCGGATTCAAGACGGGAGCGGCATGGGGAGACCTTTCTGACAGTTTGCGTGCCGTCAAAGGGTAAGTGGCCTTATATTCATCTGTTGGAAAGGACGTATGAAGACATCAAAACCAGATCACGAATTCAAGCTACAAACAATTAATGACACAAAAGCGAGTTGTGGTCATTGGGGGAGGCCCCGGTGGCCTGGCCGCAGCTATGCTCCTATCGCAGCGCGGCATCAAAGTGCAGTTATTCGAGAAGCAAAAGATGATTGGGGGTCGGAGCGCGGAGGTTGTTCTTGGAGATTACCGGTTTGACCTAGGTCCAACATTTCTAATGATGAAGTTTCTGTTGGATGAATTGTTTGAAGAGGGTGGAAGAAAGTCCAGTTCCTACCTTCATTTTCGGTTGCTCGATCCGATGTACCGGCTGACTTTTCCAGACAAGACGTTGCTGGCACGGTCACGGCCGTCGGACATGAAAACGGAAATCGAGCGCGTGTTTCCGGGCGAAGGGGCAAGTCTCGACCGGTTTTTAAGTCGAGAGAGCATCCGGTTCAAGAAGCTGTACCCATGCCTTCAAAAAGCGTATGGAAATATGTTCAGCCTTTTTAGCCCCGCTCTGATGCGGGCTGTCCCACATATCGCGCCGGGGCGCTCATTACACGGTGTGTTAGCTAGTTACTTCAAATCGGAGGAGCTGCGACTGGCATTCACGTTCCAGTCGAAATACCTTGGGATGTCTCCGTGGGATTGTCCGGGGCTGTTCACGATGATTCCCTACACAGAACATGCGCACGGAGTCTATCACGTACAAGGGGGACTGTGCCGCATAGGTGAAGCACTGGCTAAGGTGGCTCGTGAAGAGGGTGCCGAGATATACACTTCCGCGCCGGTCAAGAAAGTTTTGGTGAAAGGCCGCAAGGCATATGGAGTGGAACTTGAAGACGGTGAACAGGTGATGTGCGACGATGTCGTGATCAACGCAGATTTTGGCCATGCAATGAGCACCCTGTTTGACCCGGAATCTCTTCGCCGGCATTCGCCGGACACGGTCAAGAAACGGCAGTTTTCCTGCTCGACATTCATGATGTACCTGGGCCTTGATCGCATTTACGACGCGGAACACCACATGATTGTGTTTGCGAACGACTACAAGCGAAACCTTTCCGACATAACGAAACGAAAGATCGCATCGGATGATATCTCGATCTACATTCGCAATGCGGCTGTTACCGATAAGTCCTCAGCACCGGCGGGCCACTCAGCGCTTTATATCCTGGTCCCGGTTCCAAATAATTCGAGCGGAATCTGCTGGAACGAAGAGAAGATAAGATACCGGGAGCGGGTGTTGAAGACCCTTTCGGAACGAACTCCCTATCGCAATCTGGAAAGTCATATTCGAGAGGAGCTGATCATCACGCCGGAAGACTGGGAAAAAAGGACATCCGTGTACTTGGGCGCCACCTTCAACATGGCGCATAACTGGAACCAAATGCTTTTCATGCGACCACACAACCAGTTTGAAGAATTCGCGAATTGCTATCTTGTCGGAGGAGGGACACACCCGGGAAGCGGGTTGCCAACAATCTTCGAATCAGCGCGCATTTCTTCGAATCTTATCTGCCAGAAATATCGGATTCCGTACCCTCAACCCAAACCCTTCGAAGCTGTGGAATTGTCGTGACCAGCATCAGTCATCTAGAACGCGTACGGCTTGCCAAGGCGGCGCAGCCTGGCTGGGCACAGATGACCTCCGCGCAACGTGCACCTTTTCTATCGCAGTTACGGCGATTGATATCTGCGCGCAGCCAGCACATAGTCGAAGTGCTTACAGAAGAGACCGGGAAGCCGCCGCTGGACGCGCTTGCGGGGGACGTGCTGGTCACCCTGGAACAGATGCGCTACTACGAGCGCCACGGTGCGCGGGTGCTCAGGACCCACAGCGTCGGCAAGCCTGCATTCCTTTATAGAGGCGCCCAATTCTACGAGCAGCGCGAACCGCACGGGGTGGTACTTATTTTTTCTCCGTCCAACTATCCCTTCCAACTCGCGGTAGTTCCACTGATCACTGCATTACATGCGGGCAATGCAGCGATTTTGAAATGTTCTGAGAGAACACCGCGGGTAGCACGGCTGATTGCGACGTTGTGTGCGGACGCGGCAATTCCAAATGGGCTGGTGCAAGTGGTGGACGATGCTCCCGAAAGCGCGACGGGCTTAATCGACGCCGGTCCTGATCTAATCTTTTTCACGGGCAGCAGCGAACATGGAAAAGCGGTAGCGAAAAGGGCTGCCGATCGCCTGCTCCCCACGATTCTTGAACTTGGCGGAAAAGACGCAGCACTCATCTTTGCAGATTGCGACATACGGCGAACGCTGGAGGGAATTACTTACGGGGCATTCTCAAATGCGGGGCAAGTCTGCGTAGGAATCAAACGAGCCTATGTGGAAGAGCCAATCTACGAGGACTTTTGTCACAAATTGGCAGAACGGGTAGGACGACTGCGCGTCGGAACCTCCGCAGATTCCGACTTAGGAGTGTTACAGCAGGAGTCTGCGCGATCGAACTTAGTACAACAAATTGAGGAAGCCCTCTCTGGCGGCGCAACATTGATATATCCAAAGAACGGCGCCATTTCCAGCAACACGCCAATCGTGCTCACAGACGTACCGAACAATTCCCGATTAATAGTTGAAGAGACTTTTGGACCTGTCTTGTGCGTAGCTCCCTTCATAAGGGAACCTGAAGCTATCGCACTTGCTAACTCAACGCCTTTTGCTCTCAGCGCGAGCGTATGGACCCGAGACTTAACGAAAGCACGGCGTGTGGCAACGGCCATGATGGCAGGGAGTTGCGCGATCAATGACGTCATCCGTAATATTGCTAATCCGTACGCCTCGTTCGGCGGAAATCGAGTGAGCGGCTACGGGCGGTACCATGGACCGGAAGGATTACTGGCTTTCACCCGCTCGAAAACAGTGATGATTGCAAAGGGCGGACGGCATGAGATCCATTGGTTTCCGTTCAGGAAGGCGACTTACTCGCGATTGAAGGCGCTCCTCACTTTTCGACATGGCGGAAGGGGATGGCGCAACGTTTTCAAGATGCTGGTAATCGCTGCATTGTTTTGGGCAGGTCTCCTTTCGCCCGCGAAAGAGCCATTTCAACCACATCTGACGATCAAAGTGACGACTCCGGCGACTTCACGCGGTTCACTTGCGTATCTGCTTTTCTCTTCGCCGGAGGGCTTTCCGAACAGAAAGGACAAAGCGATTCGCAGCGGCTCCGCAACTCTTTCCATCGCGGGACAAACAACTGACGTTGATGCGGGACGGCTGAGTCCGGGGCGCTATGCAGTGAGCGTATACCAGGACGAAAACGGGAATCATAAGCTTGATAGCAATATCATAGGCATCCCCAAGGAACCAGTTGGGGCTTCGAATAACCCCAAACCCAGAATGGGGCCTCCTCGCTTCGATGATTGCGCTTTTCAAATGAAGGATACCGACTTAACGATTTCGGTGACACTGGTGAAGCCGTAATGAGTGATCGACAGAGGGGAAAGAATGTAATAGTGATTGGAGCCGGACTCGGCGGCATGTCTACCGCGATCATGCTCGCGCGATATGGGTTTGAAGTCACTCTATTGGAGAAGAATGCGCACCTCGGCGGCAAGCTCAACCTCTTGGAAAAAAGAGGATTTCGATTCGACCTGGGGCCCTCGATATTTACTTTACCTCATATCTTTCGCCCCCTTTTTGAGGGGAATGGAAAGACCCTGGAAGACTATATATCGTTGACACGCATTGATCCGCAGTGGCGGAATTTCTTTGAAGATGGGACGACGTTCGACCTCTTCGAACGGACCCAAGATATGCGCCGTGAGCTAGCACCATTCGGCGAGCATGCCTTTGCAGAATATGAGCGTTTCGTTGCATATTCGCGAGTACAATACGAGGTCGTTGAACGCGGCTATCTAGATCAAGGACTAGACACCTTGACGCAGTTCATCAAGTTTTACGGATGGAAAGGCGCACGCAACCTAGATTATCTGCATACGATGGAAGGAAGCATTCACAGGCGTGTGCATAATCCGTATCTGCGCGCCATGTTTGAGTACTTCATCAAATATGTCGGATCGTCTGCAAGCGATGCGCCGGCATTCATGAACCTTATGCCAAATATTCAGCTTGAGTACGGACTCTGGTATGTAAACGGCGGTTTATATGAGCTTGGGCGTGCCTTCGCTCGGCGCCTGCATGAATTAGGCGTAACGGTCTGTCCTGAACATGAGGTTGTGAATATTGCGAAGTCAGATAGATCTGTGTCCGGAGTAACCGTTCGGGAAAGAACCGGGACGGAAAGGATGCTTCGCGCAGATTACGTGGTATCGAATATGGAAGTGATTCCGGCTGCGGAAAGACTTTTGAAAGAGCCGCCGAAAGAATTGAAGAGATTAGACAGGTTTGAACCTTCTTGCTCCGGGATCGTGTTGCATCTCGGACTGGACAGAGTGTATCCGCAATTGGCACACCATAACTTCTTTTATTCACGTAATCAGCATGCCCATTTCAAACGAGTGTTCCGCGACAAGTCGATGCCCGACGATCCAACGATTTATGTGGTAGCGCCTACCCGGACCGATCCATCGCAGGCACCGGCAGGGCACGATAATATCAAGATCCTGCCGCACATACCTTACATTAACCAAGAGCATAAATACACGCAGGAAGATTACGTCGCGCTAAAGGAAGTTTGCCTGGATAAGTTGGAGCGCATGGGATTGGCGGACTTGCGGAAGCGCATTGTGGTTGAAGATTTCTGGGACCCATTTGACATTGAGCGGACGTACGCTTCGAACCGTGGATCGATTTACGGGGTGGTCTGCGACCGCAAGCGCAACTTCGCCTTCAAGGCACCTAAGCAGAGTACCCGCTACCGCAATCTATACTTCGTGGGGGGGAGCGTAAATCCAGGAGGCGGCATGCCGATGGTTACGCTCTGCGGAAGACATGTCGCGCGCATGATTCTAGAACAGCATTCCGGGTCGCGTTCTTGATCTGGCTCGTGGTGAGTTGCGCGCTGGGATTGCCGGCTGGAGTGATTTTGCTCTGGAGACTTCCTCTATGCGGCGACGAGTGGTGCAACGAGTTATCGGGTTTTTCGATTGTGGTGCCGGCACGCAATGAAGAGCGGAACTTGCCACATCTTATGAGCTCGATTCGAGAAGAGGACCTTCAACCACTAGAGATCATCATTATCGATGACGCGTCGGATGACCGCACGGCGATAGTGGCGAAGGCATGGGGGGCAACGGTGATCACGGCACGCCCGCTTCAGCAGGGATGGACAGGAAAAACATGGGCTTGCCATCAGGGTGCCGGAGAAGTTGGAAGCGATGTACTTATGTTTCTGGATGCCGACACGTATTTTGAGCCAGGAGGTCTCCGCAAGGTAATCGCCTCTTATCGGGCTGCAGCAGCTGTTCCAGTGGCGTTTTCAGTCATCCCCTATCACGTGATGCGAAAGCCTTATGAAGAGCTTTCTTTGTTTTTCAATCTGTTGATGGCAATGGGTGCGGGGGGATTCGGGCTGATCGGGAAACCACGACTGTTTGGCCAATCGCTCGTGATCGCCAGAGACATCTACGAAAGGAGCGGGGGACATAGCGGGGTGCGCAGATCCATCCTGGAGAATCTTGCCTTCTCATCGAACGTGGAGTCGGCGGGAGGTGTCTGCGCCTGTCGGGGGGGACGAGGCGCACTGAACGTGCGCATGTTTCCGGATGGGATCGGGCAGTTGTGCGAGGGATGGGCCAAGGCCTTCGCAGATGGCGCGGCAGCTTCAGAACCAATGGTCCTGGTGATAGCAACCTTTTGGCTGGCAGCTCTGTGCTCAACGGTTTTCGCGTTGATATTTGTGAAGGGGACGTGGCACCTGGCGTTCGCGGGCCTATATGCTGGCTATGTTCTTCAACTGTTCTGGCTATCTCGACAGCTTGGTAATTATCGTATATTAACCTCTCTTCTCTATCCGTTGCCGCTGTTTTTTTACTTTGGCGTATTTGGACAATCGCTCTTCAGGCGGGTGTTCAAACGTAACGTCTCCTGGCGCGGTCGCCAGATATGAACGGACTCGTCCTTGCTGCAAATGTACTTGGGTGGCCCGCGATTCATATAGTGGTCGCGCGATGCGCACTCAGCATTCCACTGCAAAGGTTCGAGTCGAAAGATTTCGCGAAGACCGGCAAAGATGGTGAGGGAGAGATTCGTTTCTATCGTAAGTGGCTGGCGATCCAGCGGTGGAAATCGTGGTTACCGGACGGAGCACCGTGGCTTGGGGGTTTCGCAAAGAAGGCCTTCGTTGGACGGGGCAGAGGCTATGTAACGCGTTTTATTGCTGAGACACGCCGCGCAGAAATAGCCCACTGGTGCATGTTCTGCTGTTTACCGGTTTTCTTTCTTTGGAATCCGCTGTGGGCCAAATGGGTCATGGCAATCTATGCCGCGGGAGTGAACCTCCCCTGCATTGTCGTGCAGCGCTACAACCGTGTCGTGTTGAGGCGGATCCTTTACAACATGGAGTCGAAGACTCGGTACCAATACAAACTCTAGAATGTTTTCACGATTGAATTCTGGAGAGTTTGGTCAATCGACCCGTGCGGTTCCAATCGGAAACATAGATGTTGGCATCGTGATCAATGAAGCATCCATGAGCTGCACTGAAGGTCGAAGCAGCTATGTCTCTCGGTTCAACCGAGTAATTGGCCCATTGCGCTTTGCGCGGGTTATCTCCGACGAATGCTACAGGCACGTTATCTCCATCCAGAATCGTAACCCGCCCTTCCAGTTCTGAAACAATAGCAAAGTCGCCATGGAAGCTGACCTGACAGGGCCGGCGCAGGTGCTGCGTTACAGTACGTACAAATTTTCCGTCGAAGTCGAAGTGACATAACCTGCGATTTTCCCTGTCACATACCAGCAGGAGAGGCTGGCCGTAACGTGTATCGACCGCAAGTCCGTGGCTGCAGTCGAACATGCCTTCCGACGTGCCTTTTCCGCCGTAACTTGCTTTGTATTCGCCCTTGTCGTCGAAACGAAATATCCTGGAATCGCCGTATCCATTGGCTATAAAGATGGATCCGTCAGGCGAGGGGACTGAAGCGGTTAGTCGCCATTCATTCGGGGTCTTGAATCCCGCCTCAGGGGGAGCCGATATTTTCAGTACGACTGTGCCATCCGTTTTCATCTTGATGAATAGCCAATTCTCCTTCGGAGTTCCCTTCTGTACGGTAGCGTAGAAATATTCGATGCCATTCTCTTCGGCGTGGACCATCGAATGGACTTCCGGGTACTCCGTGGCAATCGTCTTCAGCAGCAATCCGTTCGGGGAATAGACGAGAACGCCCGTGTCGCTCTGGGTGCTGACGTATATATTCCCGGCATTATCCTGCGCGATAGCGCCATGAGTGCCACCAAATTTCGCACCATCCGGAAGTCTTCCCCACCCAGGCACGACATGGTAAGTCCACTCTCCGTTTCCCGTCACCAGTAAGGGCGACGTCGTATTCACATCGTCGGTTGTCTTTGCCTGGGAAGAAACACCCGCGCCCAATACAGCGGCGCCGGCGATCGCAGCGAAGTCCCTTCTGCTCATCGCGCCACGATCCGTTTGCGAATGGATTCTATTCATTGTGCACTCCTTGAATTGGAATGAGCGGCATCCGTGGGCGGTTCTGGCTGGGCAGGAGTATCAAAATAGTAGATATGACGGAGATTCGGCATGGATTTGACGGAAGCCAATGCCGACGCGGTAATTTTGGTCTCGCTCAGGTTGAGATACGTCAATTGTGAGAGGGAGACAAGTTTTGATAAGCCGCTCCCCGTAACGCTAGTTCCTTCGAGATGCAGCTCACGTAAATGGGAGAACTTACTCAATGTATCAAAGCTTGCGTCCGTCACGGCGGTGCGGCCGAGTTCGGCGTCCACGATGTACGGTGCGAATTTCATGAGTTGCGCCAGTTGGGTATCATTGAAGTTTGACGCCACGTCCACGGTATTCAAGATAAGACCATCGGATGGCTTGTTCGATAGCGGAATGAGTTTGGCTCCCTGCGATTGCTGCATTTTGCGGATATCGCCCATAAGTTGGCTGTAGTCGCCGACCGGTTGAAAGGGGATGTCCTTCTGTGGCTCGAGAGGCGATACACCGGCAACGCTGATGGCAGAAGCAGACGCGCCCTGTTGAATCCACGCGCGGATCAGCGCGATTTCTTCAGGCTTTAGCGGTGGGCGGCCTTCCGCCGGCATGAAGTGCTGATTACTGGCAGGCAACGTTATCCGCTCGATCAGCATGCTGTTTTCCGAATTATGTGGAGCGATCACTGCACCATCTTTGCCGCCCTTCATCACGAAATCATACGTGTCCAAGCGAAGGCCTCCCTGAATCTTACCGGCACCGTGACAGGCAAGACAATTGGCATCGAAAATGGGATGAATGCGCTTTACATAAAATGAATCCGGGTTTGGCATTGCCATATTCGTGCCGTTGAGGGCGGACAAACGCTTCAGCGGCGCAGGCATGTATTGAGTAAGGTAATTGGCTCCGTACGTGATTGAACCTCCCTGATGGGCTGTATACAGAAGCGCGCATAACACAACAACGAGGAGTGCCGGATACAAACGCGGAACTACTCCGGCAGACCACGAAGGCCGGGCAAGGAGACAGAGCAGCATGCCGATGGAGAGTGCCATAGCTCCCCACATGTGACGGACGACGATAGCTCCGGTGTCCCCACTTCCGTAAGCCAGCATGAGACCGAGAACCGCAGCGCCCAAGGAGGCAGCACAGGCGAGACCGAGTACGAAGCCCGCCGTCTCTCGAAACGCTGGTCGAAACAATCCGGCAATCTCAAGCAACGGCAGAAGAACGATAAATCCGATCGGCAAATGAACTGCGAGCGGATGGAAGCGGCCAATGAATTGCAGCCAGCTGGCGTGGGGCCGGCTATCGAGTGGAATGATTTCGGGGATCGACAAAAGAACCACAATCAAAAGGAGAACGGCCAGCCATACACCTCTTCCGGCGCGACTTACTGGAAGTATTCCTGGTTTAAGTCCGGTTGTTGTTTGAGTGGTATTCAAGCCAACAATCCATTGACAACGCCAGCGGGTGTAGGTCCGGTCAGCTTTTGTTCGAGACCTTGAAACTTGTAAGTGAACTTGTTGTGATCGATGCCAAGACAGTGAAGGATGGTCGCGTTGAAATCACGAACGTGCACTGGATCTTTGACCACGTTGTAACTGTAGTCGTCGGTTTCACCATAAGTGAGACCGGTCCGTACACCGCCACCAGTCATCCACGTCGTGAAGCATCGCGGATGATGATCGCGGCCGTAATTCTCCGGCGTTAGACCTCCCTGGCTATACACGGTGCGTCCAAACTCTCCTGCCCAAACCACAAGCGTGTCGTCAAGGAGTCCACGGCGCTTAAGGTCAGTGACTAACGCATAACATCCCCGATCAGTTTCCTGACAGAGCAACGGCAACATACCGGTGACATTATCGTGTACGTCCCATCCACGTTTGTAAATCTGGGTAAAACGCACACCGCGCTCAGCCATACGCCGAGCGAGGAGACAGTTATACGCAAAGGTGCCGGGTTCCCTGGCGTCAGGGCCGTATAAGTCCCATGTAGACTGCGGTTCCTTGCTCAGATCAACAAGTTCGGGTACCGACGCCTGCATACGATAAGCCATTTCGTACTGGGAAATGCGCGCATTTGTTTCAGGATCGCCGATATCGTCCAGTGTCTGGCGATTGATCTGCTCAACGGAGTCAAGCATATTACGCCGCACTTCGCGATCCACTCCGTTGGGGTCCGCAAGATAGAGAACAGGGTCACCACCCGAACGAAGTCCTACGCCGGCATACTCGGAAGAAAGAAATCCGCTGCTCCACAAACGCGAAGAGACCGGCTGATTATTCTCCTTAGCATTGGTCTTGGTCTGAAGGACGATGAAGGTCGGCAGATTATCGTTCATACTGCCGAGGCCATAAGCGAGCCATGACCCCAGGCAGGGCTTACCGGCATTCATGTTGCCGGTGTTTATCAACATGATGGCTGGCTCGTGATTGATGGCATCGGTGTTGACTGATTTAACGATAGTGAGGTCGTCGACCATGCGGGCAGTGTAGGGGAGCAAATCGCTCACCCAGGTTCCCGTTTGCCCATAGCGCTTGAACTGCCAGTGAGAGGGCGCAATGGGGAAATGGGCCTGGCCAGCGGTCATGCCGGTCAACTGCTGGTTCCCGCGTACGGAGTCGGGCATGTCCTTGTTGTATAAGGCGGCGAGATTGGGCTTGTAGTCGAGAAGATCGATCTGGGGAGGGCCTCCCGACATGAAGAGATAAATCGCCCGCTTGGCTTTGGGCGCAAAATGAGGCAGGGTTAAATCATCCTTTGAAGCGGAGTTGGGATGCGGATTCGCAGCCGATCCACTGACGTCGCCTCGCAGTACCGTTTCTCCGAATAGGCTCGCCATCGCAGCCCAGCCCAGAACTTTACCCGAGCGTCCCAGAAAGCGCCGACGTGTCTCGATCGCCGCCCACCGCTCTTTCAACGCAACGGGGATCGGTAAGTCCATGATAGATGACTGCTGTTCGCAATCTGTACAGAGCGGATGCTGCTTCATTCACTCAACCTCAACTCTACTTATTGACGGTCTCATCCAGGTTCAGTATTTCGCTTGCAATCATGGTCCATGCGGCTAGTTCTGGTTCAGGTATCGACGAATTCCGCTTACTTTCACCGGCATCCACTAATGCGCGCGCAGCCTTAAGATCAGCTGTATAGTGTGCCTGCATTTTCTTAAGCGAATCTTCCAACACAATAGACATTTTGGGGGAAGGGTCGTGGGCGAGGACAATTTCGCTCATCAGATTGAGTCTCTCGCCGGGTTGACGGCCGCCTTCGAGAATTACCCGTTGAGCGAGCGCGCGGGCCGCCTCAACCCATTGCACATCATCCATCGTCACGAGCGCCTGCAAAGGAGTGTCGGTGCGCTGGCGCCGGGTGCAGACAACGTCACGAACGGGGGCATCGAACGCATCCAAACTGGGCGGAGACGCCATGCGCTTGCGATAGGTATACATGCTGCGGCGATAGAGCAGGGCTCCGTGCTGCTGCACATATTTCAATGTATCGCTGGTGGGATAACTCACCTGTTCCCAAACATTGGGCGGCTGGTAAGGCTTTACGCTCGGACCGCCGACGGAGTTCTGAAGCAGACCACCTGACTGGAGGGCGACATCGCGGAGCATCTCAGCGTCCATTCGGAAACGAGGACCGCGAGAGAGAAGAACATTTTTGGGATCTTTGGCCAACTGGGCCGGAGTCGATTTGGCGCTCTGACGGTAAGCAGCCGACATGACCATGAGCTTATACATATGCTTGATGTCCCACCCGCTCTCGCGGAATTCGACAGCCAGCCAATCGAGCAACTGGGGGTGAGAGGGGCGCTGGCCCATGATGCCGAAGTCTTCAGTCGTCTCCACGAGTCCGGTTCCGAATAATTCGTACCACATGCGGTTTACGGTTACGCGGGAAGTGAGAGGATTCTTCGGACTTACCGTCCACTTAGCCAAGGCAAGCCGATTGTGCGGTTCACCCTCGGGTAAAGGCGGCAGGTAGTGGGGGCTGTTTGCTTCAACCCGCTCGGTCCGCGCAGTGTATACGCCACGCGTCAGCACGTCGGCGTAGGCCAGAGTGGGCTTCTCCCACGATACCTGGGTAAGATCGCCGCCCTCCGAAAGCTTGTCGAGTTGGGCATTCAATTGCGCAATTTGGTTTTGAGTGGACTTGAACGCAGCGTCTATCGAGTTGAGATAGAACTCGCTAGTCGTATGCCACTGATCTTCATTCCATTCTGAAGTTGGCCTGGCAGCCAGTTCAGCGACATAGTCTTCGAAGGGAAGGCGTCTCGCTTCGTCGGCAGCGAGAGAGCGCGCGTATAGGCGGATGTCTTGATAACGCGTCTGCTTGGCCGGCGCCGCATCGGGATAGCGCCACCCAAGCTGCATAGGCGCATGGGTGCGAATGGTGGCACCGGCGAGCGAATCGGAACCGACGGTGGTAGCGACCGGGGAACCGTCGATGTAGATCTTCACGCCCGCGGCCTTACCTGATCCGTCATAGGTGAAGAAGATATGTTTCCACTGACCGTCCACGGGGAGGGGGTCGATCGTGGAGACTCTGACAGCGACCAGCGGCGTTGTATCTTTAGGCTCTTCAGGAGCGGGAGTCTTCTTTGCTTCTTCCTTCTTCTTTGCCGGGTCCTTCTTCTCTGGCGGTTTGTTGGCGGAGAAATCTTTTTTAGTCAGATCCTGAGGAGTCGGATAGCGAAAGGGTTCTTTCACTTCGACCGGCTTTTTGGCCTTGGGATCCTTGACGTTCGCATCTTCCTTCGGCGATTGATTAACGAGGTCAACGCTGACTATGCCCTTCCTGATGGACAGATCCCACCCGCGATTGTGCTGGGTCGTATCCATTTTAGAGATCAGTGCACCCGATGTGTCTCCAACGGCGAAGTAAGGTGCGAAGCGCATCATGAACCAGCCACCGGAGGAGAATGCCTGACTGGCGTCATAATCGCCGGTCTGGTCGAGGAGCACGCGGGTGCTGGACTGCATACGGAAATCGCGCCAGAGCCAAGTAGTCTCGCCCCATTCCGGAGCTACAGTTGTCGCTTTAACAATTGGAGGATTGGCATGAGGCGCGCTGTTCTTCAGCACATCGCCAGTGCCTTCGTCGAGGCGCAGTCGAACAACGAGATTATCCGTCGGCACTGCGCGGGGCGGATTCTGCCGCGAAGCGATCCAACGTTGCACAAGCTCACGCTCGTTCCGGCGCATGGAATTCAATTGGCCGGCGAGTTCGGATCGCTGAGCGAGAACCCGATTGTAGGCATCCTGATTTTGCGACTTGGGAATGCGCACAACTGGCGCCCACACCGGCCGGTCATCATTAAAGGGCTTCTCGTCAATATTGTTGAAGAATGCACTGAGAGCGTAGAAGTCCTTTTGTGTAGTGGGATCGAATTTGTGATCGTGGCAAACGGCACACCCAACAGTGAGCCCCATGAAGGTGGCACCAAACGCTTCAGTTCGCTCCCTCGCGATGTTGACGCGCAATTCTTCGGGAATCGTCCCCCCTTCGTTGCTGCTGACTCCCAGTCGAACATAGCCGCTGCCGATGAGAGGATCGAGGTTCCGCGCCGGCATCAGGTCGCCGGCAATCTGCTCCATAGCGAATTGATCGAAGGGCTTATTGCTGTTGAACGATCGGATGAGATAGTCGCGGTAAGGCCAGATATCGCGACTGTTGTCGTAATGAAGTCCATAGGTGTCGGCGTAGCGCGCATAGTCGAGCCAGTATCGGGCGCGCTGCTCACCAAACGTCGGCCGCGCCAGGAGATTGTCGACGAGGTGTTCATAAGCCTGGGGTGAAGTGTCGTTGACAAAGGCCTTGACTTCCGGCGGTGTCGGCAATAAGCCGGTCAGATCGAGAGTTACGCGACGAATGAGAGTGGACTTATCTGCTTCAGGCGAAGGCGCAAGGCCCTCTTTAATTAGGCGCGCCAGGATAAAAGCATCGATTGGGTTCCTTCCTCCCTTGTCTTTCGCGACAGAAGGGGGAACCGCGGGACGCACAGGCAGTTCGAATGCCCAATGAGGCCTGTAAACCGCACCTTGCCGAATCCACTCGTTCAGGATGGCGATTTCCTCGGCGCTCATGGGCTTGGCTTCGCCCTGCGCCGTTTGCGGCATGAGATGGTGAGGATCCTTGGACTCAATGCGTTTAATCAGTTCACTTCGTTCAGGGTGACCGGGCACGATGGCATCGGGATGGCCCGGTCGCTTGCGTAACGCCGACTCTTCGAGATCGAGCCGCAAGCCGGCCTTGCGCATTTCCGGGTCGGGTCCATGGCAACTGAAACATCGGGTTGCAAGGATGGGCTGAATATCCTGATTGAAATCAAGATGTTGTCCGCCGGCCAGGTGCACCTGGCTGCGCTGGCAAGCCGAAATACAGAGCAAAACGGCGACAACCGCGAGGCATGGCGCATACCTAGACCTGGAGGGACGGGAGGGGGACAGCATTTGCTCCGTTTTCGGCCTGGTGCGATTTGTTACCAAGGATATGCGCTCCCAGGATCACTCCTGCGCTGTTCGAGATGAACTTTCGGTCGAGTCTCACCCGTACTTTCGGTAAACGTTGTCAGACAGAGGGGAAGCCCCGGAATTCGCCAGACACTTGATCAGCAGAAGTTTGCCACCTCGCAATCACGATTGTCCACCTCCAAGCACAGAGGCTTCGAGACAGAGGACCGTAATACCGTCAGTGGCCCCCTTGTTCTTGAATAACGTAGGCCTTGAAACTGCGCATTCCAGCCTGGAAGACACCGATGTCGCTGCCCAGGCTAATCATGCGGAAACCCTTGCTGATCCAGTGCGCTGCCGACTTTTCATTCGGCGGCATAAAGGCGGGAACTACGTTATGTTTATTGCATACGGCCACCAGATCGTCCATCGCCTCAAGCACACGCGGATGGTCGAACTGCGCTGGAATGCCCATCGATACCGTCAGGTCATACTGGCCAATCCAAGCGACATCGACGCCGGGAGTGGATACGATCGCCTCCAAATTCTCGAACGCATCGACGGTTTCCACCTGCAGGATGATCGGAATTTCTTCATTGGCTTGCGCAAAAAAATCAGGATTTGGGGGACGGTAGAGATCCTGGGCGATGCCAACGGCAACGCCGCGCGTGCCCTGAGGAGCGTACTTGAGTTGGCGGACAATATTTTCAGCCTGTTGACGAGACTCGACGCGAGGAACCATAACTCCGCGCGCTCCCAAATCCAGCACCCGCGCCAAAGGAGCGAAGTTGGCGTCGGGAACGCGGACCATCGGTGCAATTTTGCTGCCACGGCAGGAAGCGATGAGCTGCTCAAGCAAAGCTATATCGCATCGTCCATGTTCCATGTCGAAGATCACGAAATCCAGGCCACACGCATCGAGCATAGGTCCCAGACCAGGGGTGAAAAACTCGAGAACTAACTGCCCGAGCAGTAATTCGCCGTGTTGCAGCCTTTGCCGCAAACCGTTCATGTCTCCTCCTGAATCGTTATTTTTTGCCTACCCATCGAGTCGCGTTTTCAAGGATTCGCACGTAAGCCGGGTTGTTATGGGCCTGTTCGTCGTGTCCCAGCGCCAGGCAAACAATTCTGCCATGACCCTCTCTCACCACCCACAGGCTTGGAAATATTTTCCCGGTCTTTAAACTCGTCGCGGTAGCGAGGACTTCGACGGGTGATCCGGCCGGGTCTATCTCCTCGTGATACAACTCATCCCTTATCCTGAATTGCTTCGGAATGCCTTCCAGAATCGGATGGTTCGCAGCGCCCACGTTTACGGTAAACTCTCCGATTTCATCGTGACCGTGTGAACCCCCTCCCACGAGAGCGCGGTTATACTGCGGCCAACTCGCCCAGTTGTACCAAACGCCCGCATGGACAATGATCAGACCGTGACCCGCTTCAACAAAATCCAAAAGAGCCCGGCGGGAGTCTTGATCCGGGTCCGGAGCCTGGTTACTGGCTTGTATAAACACATCAGCCCACTTCAGTTCATTCAACATCCCGGCGAAGGTTTCTACATAGCGGACGGAAAAACCATCCGCAGCCAGGATTCTGGAATCAATCTCCTGGTAGTTGCGGATAAAGTCGTGGGATGTGCCCCCACCCAGAATCAGCACATGAGATGACCTGGATTGTGCTCGAAGGGATTCGACAGACGGACAGGCGATCAGCAATGCCCACCCCAGAAGCAGTACAGACTTAATCACATTTCGATACGTGACTCGCACCGATATATGGAATCGAAGCAATTCTCCTGCCTTTGAAAACCGTCTTGAATAACGGCCTCTGCATTAGAACAGGAGCCAGCGCTACACTTCAATGCTTCGCGGTTTTCACGCGGTTTTGTGCGGGTAACCTGACCCGGACCGGCGGAGACCATTTCAGATGGATTCGACCCATTCATCTATCGACATTAGGAGTCATAACGGTGTTCGCGGGAGGCAGCGTGATCGTTAACACTAAGAAAGGCTAAGTCGTATAAGTGGGAGAACAGTCGTCAGTGCACCAAATCCGAACATTTCCACGCAGCCAATCCCCTGCCCACGGCCACCAATTCCGCAGCGGTTCGCCATGCCCCATTCGTCCAGTTCTGCCTAGAAGCTGCTGAGATGTTTCTCAGCCCGAGTGCTGCCTCTTATCGGTCTCGCAGCATTTGGGCTGCCGGCACCAAAACCATGCAGGTGAGATGCGCCTTTGCCGGTGATCACTAGCGGAATAGTGCAAAACAAAATTCTTAGATCGAACCCGAATGATCGTCGGCGCGCATACTCAGCATCAAATTGCACTTTTTCTGTCACCGATAAATCGTTGCGGCCATTGACCTGCGCCCAACCCGTCAATCCCGGAACCAGCAGGTGAAGGTTGCGCCCGGTTCTAAGGGCCGCGAGGTCATATTGGTTGAATAATGCCGGCCGCGGCCCCACCAGGCTGAGATCGCCCATCAGGATGCTGAAAAGTTGCGGCAATTCATCCATGCTCCAATAGCGCAAAAAGCCGCCGATCGGGGTCAGAAAACGCGACGGGTCTACGAACAGGTGGGTCGTGATCTGGGGAGCGTCGGTTTGCATGCTTCGAAATTTGGGCATCGAAAACACGCGATTCTGATGGCCCACACGGCGCGACCAATGCAGTGCCGGCCCGCGCGATGTTAATTTGACGGCGAGCGCAATGATCGCCATGAGGGGCAGAGCCAAAACGATCGCAATTGACGAAACCACAATGTCAAATGTGCGCTTGTGCCACGGCATGCAGACCCGTTGACGGGCAGCATGCGGAGCTTCATGCTCCGGCCGCGCAATCCATCTGAGCCCGCCTATCGACGTGGTCTGCGTAAGTCCGTTCACCTGTTCTAATTTTGCACATATTGTAGCAAAGCGCGCCGGTGCTTGGAGGGGTTGATGCGCCTCCGGGCTCGGCGGAATGACCTTCGGCCGTGCCCCCACGTTGAATCTCAGCCTGGTTCGGGCCCAGGAACGCGATTTAGCAGCGACCCGACCTCCGCTATTGCCCCTGGCCGGCTATCGCCAGTTCGGATTCGCACGAAGCGAGCCGGCAACCCCGGGTTGATAGACTTTGGTTGCAATGAACATCTCTCAACTCAAGAAATCAATCGAACGCTACTTTGCAGCGGGACCAGATGCCGTCGGCAACCTCTCAGCCATGGACGTCTTTGAAGAATTTCGAGGCGCCCTCGAACGGGGAGAAGCGCGCTCCGCCTCCCCGGATGCCGACTCCCCAACCGGGTGGCGGGTCAATGTCTGGGTCAAACAGGGTATTCTCCTTGGCTTTCGACTTGGTACGTTACGCGACTCTTCTTCGGGCGGATTCTCCTTTGTCGACAAAAACACCTACCCCGTGCGCCGTTTCTCGGTTGCAGATGGAGTGCGCGTCGTTCCCGGGGGATCATCTGTGCGCGCCGGCGCCTATGTGGCTCGCGGAGTGGTTTGCATGCCGCCCATGTACATCAACGCGGGCGCCTGGATCGACGAAGGCACCATGGTTGATTCGCACGCCCTGGTGGGTTCCTGCGCGCAGATCGGCAAGCGCGTTCATCTAAGCGCCGCTGCCCAGATTGGCGGCGTGCTCGAGCCCATCAACGCCAGCCCCGTCATTATTGAAGACGACACGCTGGTAGGCGGCAACTGCGGCGTCTACGAGGGAACGATTGTGCGCACCGGCGCTGTTTTGGCCCCTGGAACCATTCTTACCCGTGGAACTCCTGTCTTCGATCTGGTCAAAGGCGAAGTGCTGCGGGCAACCGAAGATACGCCGCTCATAGTTCCCCCGGGAGCCGTAGTCGTACCCGGCTCGCGCGCAGTCAACAAAACCAAGAGCCATCCGCAAAGCCACGATTGGGGGCTCAGTCTTTACGCGCCTGTCATCGTCAAGTATCGCGACGACAAAACCAGCCTCAGTACTGCGCTTGAAGACTTGCTGCGATGAATTGGATGAATCGTACTCATTCAACGGGCGTCGCCGCATGACTCCAGAATCAAACAGCAACGCGCGAAGGGTCATTCGATGGGGAGTCATCGGCCCGGGTCGGGCCGCTGTGCGTTTCGCCCAGGGCATTCAGGCAGTTTCCAATGCGACACTGGCGGCCGTGTGGGGCCGCAACTCCGGAAAGACGCGCGACTATGCAGAGCGCTTCGGGATTACCGCTGTGTGTAATTCACTCGTTCGCCTCCTCGAGGCGCCCATTGATGCGGTCTATGTCGCCACCCACCCTGACAGTCACGCCGACCTCTGCATCCAGGCCCTTGCCGCTGGCCTGCACGTTCTGTGCGAGAAGCCCGCGGCTCTCAACGTGCGCCAGCTCGAGGAGGTTCTCGCTGCCGCCCGGCATCACGATCGCCTCTTCATGGAGGCCATGAAGCCGCCCTTCTTCCCCCTGTACCGCAAGCTGCGCGCACATCTCGAAACGGAGTCCATCGGCCAGGTGGGATTCGTGCGCGCCGGCCATGCCGATGGTTCCCTGGCCCCCGATTACCCGCTGCACTTCGCCGAACTTGGCGGAGGCGGCATCATGGGCATCGGGCCCTACGAAGCTTTCCTCGCTCTCGACTGGCTGGGTAAGTTAAAGCGCGTACAAACCATGGGCCGCGTGAACACCGCCGGCGTAGACTCATTCGCGCTGTTTCAAACCGAACACCAAAACGGCATGGCGCAGTTGCACACCGGGATCGATCTGTCCAGCCGCGGCGATGCGTTGTTGTGCGCGCGCCACGGTTATGTTCTGCTTCACGCCAACTGGTGGAACCCCGCGCGCGCAACCATTTACTACACGGACGGCCGCACTGTCGAACTGGATGAGCCTTACGCGCACGGCGGCTTCAACTACGAAACTGAACATTTCTGTAATCTCGTTCGCCGCGATCGGCGCGATAGCCCTGTCATCTCTCATGCCATATCCATCGGCATGGCGCGCCTGCTTGAAAGCGCCCGCAGGGAGTTAGGTGTCCGCTTTCCGTCAGAGTAAGTGTCGAACTTCGAGGCAAAAAAAAGAGGGCCACTCTTTGGGAGGAGCCCTCTTCACGGCTTGCTGACTTTGATTCAAGTTGACTTCATTGTTGGGGAGGATTCGCAACGCCGCTCGGGTTCGGCTGCGGTGCGGGCTGCGCAGGAACGGGCGGCGGCTGGTTGTCCGCGCCGGACCCCGGAGCCTGCTCCTGAATGCCGATCGCATCCCCTGAAACAACCAGTTCAACGCGCCGATTCTGGGCCCGGCCTGAGTTAGTCGAGTTATCTGCAATAGGATGCGTCTTACCCAATCCCTGCGCCGATATATTGCCGTCGGGAACGCTTTGCGCCACAAGGTAATCGCGCACGCCGTCTGCACGCTGTTCAGACAGCTTCTGGTTATACTCGTCCGATCCAATGTTATCGGTATAACCTTCCACCTGTAGTTTCAAGTTCGGATAAGCAAGCAGAATTCCAGAAACTTTGGCCAGCTTTTCGCGCGCTTCGGGCTTCAGCGTGTATTTATTGAAGTCAAACAGCACGTCTGACATATTCACAATCAGTCCGCGCGCGGTTTCTTTGGTTTGGAGCACCTGGTTCAATTGCTGTTTCAGCTTTTCACGCATTTGTTCGGCCTGCTGGCTGGCTAGCTGCGCCTGCTGGTTTGCCTGCTGTGCAGCGGCTTCAGCCTGCTGCTGGGCCAGTCGGGCCTGCTCTGAGCGCGCATCCGCCTCACGCTTCGCTTCTTCCGCTGCGCGTCTGTCGGCATCTGCTTTTTCGCGGCGCGCGGCCTGTTCTTCTGCAGCCGCCTGGGATTCCTTCGCCGATGCCTCGGCGTCGGCGCGAGCCTTGCGCTCGTTAGCTTCGTCCTCTTCCTTGATCTTACGAATTGTAATGATGCGCGCATCTTCCGCCGACTGCACCGCTTCCCGCGAGAACGTGATGATCTGCTTGCGGTCTCCCTTGTGACCATCCATATCCTGTGCGTTCTTCAAGGCGGTGCGTGCCGTCTCCATGGTGTCGGAAGCGTACTTGGTCGCACCCGCCGCGTCGGCAATATTGATGGCATTCACAGCTTCATACAATTCCATCGGCGACTTTTCATCGCGCGTCACAGGGTGCAGCACCGTGTGGCGACCGGCCGTCTCGGCATATGCTCCGCGCGGCAAAAGCGTGTAGTGGGCATTCACTTGCTCGATCACGCCCTGGGTGCGATCTTCGACGACATTCTGCGCGACCACCAGGTCACTGGGCATCGTGACCGCGTAGTAAGGTTCTGCGGTAACAATCAGGCCGAATGTCTGCAGGTTGGCCGTGACCGTCATTTCAGCGCGATCTTTGCCACCCGTCGGCAGCACTTCGCCGAGGTTGATGGGGCGTCCTTCCGGCGTAACGGCCCACAGTACATAAGTCATGTATTCGGGGCCGAAACCATTGGCCGGCGACAAGCCGGCGAGTTTGAGGTCGATCACCGTGCGGCCGCCGCGCGCCTCTACCTTCGCTGAGCCTCGCGCCTGCGGAAGCAAGGCGGTGCCGATGAAACCGATATTCGTTGCTTCCTTGCGATGGAAATAGTTGATGGCGGGAATATCGCGGGCAACCACCTGGATCTTATAGAGCGGCTCGCCGTTGTTAAGTTGAATGGGAGTTTGCTGCGAATCTGCGTGTTTGTTCTCAGTGGGATTCGATTCCTGTGCGCTCAACCATCCCGCCGCGGCAAGGAACATGATAAGTACGCTGTACTTACGATTGCTATTTGTCATAATCGTTCACCTCTTGGCCCCTGCGTTTGTTAGGTTCAACCTGCCCAAGCCCCGTGCAAAATCCGCTTAGACAAAAAGCGCCCTCAAATGTTCTACATAAATGGATGCCGCTCTTCTCGCGCAAGTTGTTCTAGCCTTAGATCCGACGATTGGGTAATTAGGTTAAGTCATCCGCTCGTAAGTCGATGTAACTATCGTAGATCGCGGCAGTTAGCCCGCAGGTTTCCAGGATCTATAACTATTAATCTTGCTGCAATGATCGAGGAACTGCTCATCGGCCGCGAGAAGCATCAGGGTGTGAGAGGACAGCTGTATGCCAAACACTCATCCTTTCCCATCTTCCGAATCGGATTTCTCTGAAATGGACAACGCACAAATCTCAACCCATCACTGGAAGATCATGTTCATCTCCGGCATGGGTTTCTTCACCGATGCCTACGACTTGTTCATCATCGGCATCGTGATGACTCTGCTGAAACCCATCTGGCATGTGCGTCCCCTCGAAGAGGGACTCGTCGAGTCAACCGCACTGCTGGCTGCCGCTTTCGGCGCTCTCTTATTCGGGCGCGTCGCCGATATGCTCGGCCGCAAGCGCATCTACGGCCTTGAAGTCCTCGTGCTCGCAGCCGGCGCGTTGGCTTGTGCATGCGCCCCCAATATCGTGTGGCTCATCATCCTGCGCTTCATCCTGGGCGTCGGCATCGGCGGTGACTATCCCGTCAGCGCCACCATCATGAGTGAATACTCCGGCAAAGCCCATCGCGGCCTCATGGTCACGCTGGTATTCGCCATGCAGGCAGCGGGCCTCATCGTCGGCCCTCTCTTCGCCGCCGCCTTACTCTCCACGCATCTCTCGCACGACATCATCTGGCGCATCCTCGTCGGATTCGGCGCCCTTCCCGCACTCGGCGTATTCTGGCAGCGACGCAAACTGAAAGAATCTCCCCGCTTTCTGCGCGCCAACAACATGCAGGAAGATGAAACCGGCAAGATCACGCGAATCGACGCCGGCAATTCCGCCAGCCAGTCTGTCTCTTTCTGGGATGGCTTCCATCGCCTTGTCAGCGATGAAAAGCTCCTCTCGCGTCTCATAGGCGCCAGCGCTGCGTGGTTCCTCATGGACGCCGCCTACTATGGCAACACCGTCTCCAGCCCACTCGTGTTATCGGCGCTTTCCGGCAACCACTCGCTCTTGCAGAAGACCCTCACCCAGCTCGGAATCTTCGCCCTCTTCGCCGCTCCGGGCTACGCCATGGCTGCACTCACTATGGACCGCCTCGGGCGCAAGAGCATTCAATGTCTCGGCTTCATCATGATGGCCGTTACGTTCGCGATGATGGCGCTCATACCCAATATCCAGAAGATGGCCATACTCTTCGTCGTCATCTACGGATTCAGTTTCTTCTTCACTGAATTCGGACCCAACGCCACTACGTTCGTCTACCCGTCAGAAATTTTTCCTGTCCGCGTGCGCACCACCGGGCATGGCGTCGCTGCCGCTGTTGGCAAGGCCGGCGGCTTCTTCGGGGTTTTTCTATTTCCCTATCTCATGCATTGGAAAGGTCTATTCGCGGCGGAACTTGCAGCCACGGCAGCGTGCCTGCTCGGCCTGCTCGTTACCGTACTCATGCTGCCCGAAACCAAGGGCAAGAGCCTGGAAGAATTATCGACAGAGCGCTCCACACCCGCCGAACGCGCCGCTTAGACGCACGCGGCCTATAGCCACAGAATGGTGTGTCCTGGACACGAATCTGCGGCCTGCGTAACCAGTTCTTCCGCCAGCTCAAACCCGTGGCGCGCCAGGTAGTACGCCGCGCCATGCAGCCGCTCTTGCAGTCCGCGATCCGGATAAAGTGCCTGACTGATGGTCTGCGCATGACGCGCCAGCGAGGCCTCGCGCTGCAATTGAAAATTCGCCGCCAGGCGCCGCAGGCGATTCATCTGGTAGCGCATTTTGCTGGCAGAGGTCTCACCGGCGCGGCCCAGTCCCTCATCCAGCGAGCGCAGCCATTCCAGCAAATTTGTCAATTCCGCATCCAGCGCATTCCCCGCCGCAGCCAATTTCCGTTTTCCATCAATCGGAATCGCGCGCGCAGCCACCAACTGTGTCAGCGACTCCTGGCTCTCTGCGAAAACGCGCTCCGTCGTCAGTTCGTGCTTGCGCAGCAAGTCGGCAATCGGCGGTTCTACCAGGGTTGCCGAAAAGCGCGGCTGCACCGGCGTCATCCGTCCCAATATCTCCTCGAACAGCACCGCCGACTGCGCGAAATACGCTACCTCCGCCGGGCCGCCGATCGTGAGCGATGTCGACAACAAATAATCCTGAAACACGGGACGCAGCAAAGCCGCGGGCGAAATCCGCTCCGGCTCCGCATCCAGAATGCCCATCAACTCATCGGTCGCATACCGTTGCCGCCCCGCCTGCCACAATCCCTCCGGCTCGGCTGCTGTGCCCGCCACCCGCTTCAGTGCCACGCGCGCGCCGCTTTGCGCATCGATCAAAAACAGCAGGCTCGATTGCGCCGCAACGGCCACCTGCACGTGATATCCGGCAGCTTCCAGTGCCCGGTTCCGCTCCAACAGTCTGGCATGCAACTCGTCCGCCCGCTCGATCGCCGCGCGCAACACCGGAGCTCCCATGCGATGGATGTCGCGGCCGCCCGCATCCAGCACCAGCAGGCTTTGCGCCGCAAATACCTTGCCATAGAACTCCGCGAATGCCTGCGCAAATGTCTTGCCCGGCTTGTATGCTTCGGCCAGCGCGTCCATCGCCTCCGACGAACCCAGCAGTTCCCACGCCTCTTCGATCAGAGGACCGATCGACTCATCCAGCACCACCGGACCCACCGGCCGTGCCGCCTCGGGCGCGGCCGTGTAAACCAGCTTGCGCAGTTCCCGCCGCGCGGGAAAGGTAACGTGATTGATCTCTGCGAAATCGTGATCTTCGCTGGCCAGCCAAAAGATGGCGGCATGGGGGCGCCCCGCCGCAGAAGCTTGCCGTGCACGTGCCAGCGCTGTCGCGGCTTTGAACGGAGTGAACAGAGGACCACCGAACAATCCCACCTGCTGTCCCGTCACCACCACGCCCGCGCCCTGCCGCAGCATCTCGAGCGATCGCGACGCCGAAGCGCCCTGATTCTGGGCCGCCAGCACGCGTATTAACTCCTGCCAATGCGCCGGAACCGCGGGCCGATTCTGCCAATCGCGGCCTCCCGCTTCGAATCCATAAAAGCCTCTCGCCGATTGGGACTCGGCACAGAAATCCAGAAACAGCCGGCTCAGGCCCGGCGCCGCCGTGATGGGAAAACAGTCTGCGGTTGGCAACGTGTTCCTTCTTACTCCGATCCCGTGGGATATCCAGGGCCTCGCGATTCAATTGAATGCGGCTCAATTAAGGATGCCACGCTGGACTCATCCGATGCACGACTACGGGTGCGTATACTCGTTTTGATTGCGCTGATACAGGAGAACCGACCACGATGCCGAAGAAAGCCAAGGCCCACGAATCGTCAACCAAGAAAAATAAGTCCGGAAAACAGAAATCCGCCACAAAAAAGATTTCAAAGGCCGCGAAGGCCGGCGACGCACCGACCGGCAAAGCTCAAATTCTCAGCTCCGATGTGGTCTTTGAAGGCCCCCTCTTTCGCGTCCTGCGCGATCGGCTCATCGAACCCGGCGGCAAAGAGGGCACCCGCGACGTCATCCGTCACAACGGCAGCGCCGTGGTCCTGGCCATCGACAGTTCCAAAAGCAAGAAAGATCCGTGGATCGTCATGGAGCGCCAATATCGGCACGCCGCCAACCAGTTCCTCTGGGAACTGCCCGCCGGCAAACTCGAACCCGGAGAAGATGCGCTGGCCGGCGCACAACGCGAACTCGAAGAGGAAACCGGCTATCGCGCCAAAAAATGGAAGCCTCTGGTGGAGTATTACGCCAGCCCCGGCTTCCTTGGCGAATCCATGAAGGTCTTTCTGGCTGAAGGACTCGTCGCCGGCGACGCGCGCCCCGAAGACGATGAACAGATCGAGCTGCGCCTCGTCAAGCTTTCTGACGTACTCAAAATGATCGAGAAAGGCGGCATACTCGACGGGAAGACACTCACCAGCGTCCTTCTCTACGCCCGCCAGATCGGCCAGAAACGCTCCAGGTGATCGGCGTCCTTATGCCGAGTTACAAAAGTTTTTTCCTGAATACTCAGAATGTCTCACGTTGTGGAAGCGCATCTGGAATTTGAATCAACCTTTCTGAGGCTTTCTTCGTCATACGAGGTAGCAACGGACGATTTCCCCTTTTTCCAGGCTTCGTCCGCTGTTACCTCTGACGTTGCAAGGAAGGCGGGAGCCTGTGGCTCAGTACAAAGGGAAGGTCAAGTGGTTTAACAACGCCAAGGGCTACGGATTCATCGGGCGTGAAGACGGGCCAGACGTATTCGTCCATTATTCAGCAATTCAATTGGACGGATATAAAACTCTGAAAGAGGGCGATGACGTCGAATTTGATATCGTCCAGGGTCAGAAGGGACCTCAGGCCGATGGTGTACTTCGGCTTAGAGACGCCGCCCATAACGCAGCCTGACGAAGTGCTGCGGTTGTCGTAACCGAAAGCCGCAAGGGTGGTTTTGCCCGTGCTGTGTGCTTCGGAATTGGCTTTTTTTAAGGCCCGATGCAGCCCGAAGGGTTAGGTAGAACTCAGCGGGCTGCTCGTGTGCCTTCTAGATACTCTAGGTCTCCTCGTTGCATCCCACTCCCTCCGCTGTGACTCCGCTCTTCGTGTGCCCACCCCGAATACTCAATTTTCATCTCAAGCGTGGCAGTCCCGTGCCCGGCCGTTTACGTATCGCTCTTCCCTGGCGGATACTGTTGCCGGAGCTTGTTGAAATGGAGCACGTTTGAATGGACAACACCACCATGGCTCGCCTGCTTGAGCAGACAGCTGATCTCCTCGAAATTGATGGTGCTGAACGCTTTCGCGTTCTCGGGTATCGTCGCGCTGCCGAAGCGGCGGACCAGACCACCGTCGACCTCGCCGCCGCCTCGGCTGACACCGAACGCCTGATGCAGATTCCGGGAATCGGCAAGAGCATGGCCACCACTCTGCAGGCCATCGCCGAAACCGGCACCATGCCGCTGCGCGATCAGTTGCTGGCCAAGTACGGCGGTCCCGCTCTCCTCGAATTGCTGAAGCTTCCCGGCATGGGGCCTAAAACCATCGCCCTTTTTTGGTCGGCGGCCAAAATCACCACCATCGACCAACTCGCCGAAGCCATCGACTCCGGCCGCCTCGCCGAACTCCCCCGCGTCGGTCAAAAGCTCCTCGACAAAATCCGCAAGGGAATCGACGACTATCGCCGCAGCTCGGGACGATTCCGTCTCGATCAGGCCGACCAGGCTGCCCGTGCCATCGAGCTGTATCTCCTCGCCTTTCCCGGATTTGAAAAAGTGACGCCCGCCGGATCGCTGCGCCGCGGCCGTGAAACCGCCGGCGACCTCGACCTGCTCGTCACTGGCCCCGCTTGCGCTCCCGACCAGACCTCGGACGCAGTCGAGTATGTTGCCGCATTCCCCGCCATCAACGACCTTATCGTCAAAGGTGAAAACAAGGTCAGCTTCCATCTTGCCGACGGCATGCAGGTGGACGTGCGCCTGCTTCCCACGGCCTCCTATGGGGCGGCCCTGCAATACTTTACCGGCTCCAAGGCCCACAATGTCTCGCTGCGCCAGCGCGCTCTCAAATTGGGATACACCCTCAGCGAGTGGTCCCTTGCCCGCCTCGACGACGAATCCACCGTGGCCGCTGCCACTGAAGAAGAAATCTACACCGCTCTGGGCATGGACTGGATGCCGCCCGAGATGCGCGAGAATCTGGGCGAGATTGAAGCCGCAGTCAATCATTCCCTGCCCCTCCTCATTCAGGAATCTGACTTGCGCGGCGATGTGCACATGCACACTTCCGCCACTGACGGCCACAACAGCATCCGCGAAATGGCCGAAGCCGGCCTCGCCCGCGGACTCCAGTACATCGCCATCACTGACCACTCCAAGAATCTCGTCATGACCAACGGCCTCGACGAGAAACGCGCCCTCGAACACATCCAGGCCATTCGCGAGGTCGATCGCGCCATGGAGGGCCGTATCCGCGTGTTCACCGGCATTGAAGTCGACATCCTCGGCGATGGCGCCCTCGACCTCGACAACGAAGTGCTCGCCCAGATGGATATCGTCATCGCCAGTGTGCACAGCCGTTTCGAGCAAAGCCGCGAAGAGATGACCGCTCGCGTCTTGCGCGCTATCGAGAACCCCTATGTCCGCATCCTCGGCCACCCCACTGGCCGCCAGCTCCTGCGCCGCGAGGCCTACGCTCTGGATCTCGGCGCCGTCCTGCGCCGCGCCGCCGAACTGGGCGTCGCCGTGGAGCACAACGCTTCCCCGAATCGTCTGGACCTCTGCGACCGCGACCTGCGCCTGGCAAAGGAATCAGGCTGCAAAATCTCCATCAACACCGACGCCCACGACACCCGGGAAGTCGCCCGCTTCACCTATGGCGTGCGCCAGCTCCGCCGCGCCTGGCTCGTTCCCGGCGATGTCCTGAACACCCTCGGTGCCGATGGATTTCTCGCCGCCCTGCGCAAGCGTCCGTGAACGGTACGCCGCCTGACCACACTCAACGGGCTGCCGGACTGCGCCAGACACTTCGACTCGTTCTCGTTGAGAGGGTCCGAGGTCACGATGGCCATGTTTTTGCTATAGGCTCTCTCACATGAGACGACTCTTTCCCGTGGCCTCCGGAGTGATCGCAATAACGAGCCTGCTTCCTCTCTTTTCCGCCGCCCCAAAGGGCTCGGACGAGCGCGCGTCCGAACTTATTCGCACCCTCAATTTGTCGGTCTTGCCCAAGGAGTCAGGATATTTGGGATTAGTTGGTGAATCTGCGCAGAAAGTGGTTGTGGACGGACGGCGCCTGGCTGTGCAAAGCCAGGTTTATTACATGCTGACGCGCAGCCGGCCCATCAATTACCTCCACTGGCTTGCACCCGACGATACCCACGTACTCATCGAGGGCGGCCCCGTGGATTACTTCATCTTTCATCCCGACGGACAGGTCGAAAAGCTGACCCTTGGAACCGATGTCGCGGCCGGACAGAGACCACTCATCGCAGTGCCGGGACGCTGTTGGAAGGCGCTGCGTCTCCACGATGGCGCTGACTATGCCTTGATGGCAAACGCGCTTTCACCGGAGTTCACACCCGATCGCGTCCGTATCGGAGCAGGGGCGGAGTGGGTTCGACGGTTCAGCGGTGCGGCTTCATGGGCTACGCCTGAGAATCTTCGGGCACTGATTGGCCCCAACTGGACCCCTTAGGCGGACCATGCCGCTCGGGCACTGCGGCTCGCAGAGATAAAGCCCATATCCAGTGAGATTCCGCGCACGCATTGCAGCAGGTGGTTCGCGATGGAAGGTAACTTTTGTGCGGTAACCCGGAAGGACGGACCCGAAACGCTCACCGCGGCCACGGGCATCCGCTGTGCATCCAGCACTGGAACCGCAATACACCGCAGACCCTCTTCGAGTTCTTCGTCGTCAACCGCATAGCCGCGGCGGCGTGTCTTTTCAATCTCCGTACGCAACGCCTCGGAGGTAGCAATGGTGCGGTGCGTGAAGCGCTCGAATCGCGTCCGGCGGATGATGTCGGCGATGCGTTCCTCGGGAAGAAAGGCCAGGATCGCCTTGCCGACCGAGGTGCAATGTACCGGATTGCTCGATCCGATCCGCGTGATCATGCGAACCGACCGGCCCGGCTCTATTTTGTCGATATAAATAACGCGTGCCTGTTCAAGTATGCAGAGATGCGCTGTCTCCTCGGTCTCGGTTACAAGGCGGCGCAGATGTGGCTGGGCGCGGTCGCGCAGGTCGTACTGCTCAATGGCGCGATTCCCAAAGTCAAACAAGCGCAGCCCCAGCCGAAACTTCCCATTGGTAGTGCGTTCCACCATGTGGTGTCGTTCCAGGACCATAAGAAAGCGGTGCGCCGTGCTCTTGTGAAGCTGAAGGGATGAAGCAACTTGCGCTAAACCGAGCGGTGTTTCGCTCTCTCCGAGGAGATCGAGAACTGCGAATGCGCGGTCCAGAGCTTGAACTTTGTAAGTACCTTGAGGGGAAGCGTCTCGCATAGTGGTCCTTTGTTTCGCTAATTGGTTGCCTTACAAGTTTCTCAACATATGAGATTGACGTCAAGAAGGGCCCAAATGGACGCACCCCTCACGATTTGCGCCAACGGCGAAGAAATAATTTCGCCTTGGGTCACCGCCAGGCACGAGTTTCCGGCTCTACAGTGTGAACTGAATTCAGGCCGTTTCAGGGATCACGTCTCCCTCGCCCGGTGCAAGGAAGAGATTCGCTTCCAGTCCGTGCTGGCGCGTATACAGATCGTAGTACCGGCCGCCCATTGCAAATAGCTCTGCATGATTACCGCGCTCCACCACCCTGCCCTGCTCAATCACCAGGATCTTGTCGGCGCGGCGAATGGTGGAAAGCCGGTGTGCGATCACAAATGTGGTGCGACCCTGCATCAGCTGGTTGAGTCCCGCCTGAATCATGGCCTCCGACTCCGAGTCCAGCGAACTGGTGGCTTCGTCGAGTATCAGAATGCGCGGCTCTGCCAGCAATGCGCGTGCGATTGACAATCGCTGCCGCTGTCCACCGGAAAGTTTGACGCCGCGCTCGCCCACGATCGTGTCATAGGCTTCCGGGAAACGCTCGGCGAATTCGTCGACGCGTGCCGTGTGGCACGCGAATGAAAACTGCTCCGCCGTGGCATCAGGACGCGAAAACATGATGTTCTCCCGAATCGTTCCATCGAAGAGAAAAGAGTCCTGCAAGACCACGCCCAGTTGCGAGCGAAACGTATTCAAGTCGACTTGAGCAAGGTCGATGTCGTCGACCGTGACGCGCCCTTTTGACGGCGTATGAAACGCGCAGAGCAGGCTGATGATCGTCGACTTTCCCGAACCTGATGAGCCTACCAGCGCCGTCACGGTTCCCGGTGCGGCCACAAAACTAATCCCGTGCAGCACGGGTTTGTCTGGATCGTAGGCGAACTCCACGTCTTCGAACCGTACTGTGCCCTGAATAGGATGCATCTTGATCGACCGCCCCGGGACCTGGTTCTCTTCCAGCTCCGCCATGATTTCGCCGGTGCGGTCGAGCCCTGCAAAGGCCTCGGTCAGCTGCGTACCAATATTCACGATCTGGAAGACGGGCGCGATCATGAATGCGAGAAACATGTTGTAGCTGAAGTAATCGCCCACCGTCCAGGTGTGGGCCAGCACGTTATGGCCGCCCAGCCACATCACCAGCGCTGAGACTAAACCCAGGACCGTGGTCGACGCCGAACTCAGAAGGCTTGTCATGGTGAGAGAGCGCATCACGTTACTTAACAAGCGCTCCACACCTGCGGCAAAAACAGTCGCCTCGCGCTCTTCCGCGTGATAGCCCTTGATCACACGCACCCCGCCCAGCGATTCTGTGAGGCGGCCAGTCACGTCGGCGTTGATCTTGCCGCGCTCACGAAAAATCGGGCGAATAATCTTGAATGCATACTGCAGCACAAAAACAAACGCGCCCACTACCGCGAAGACAGTCACCGTTACAGCGATGCTGCGGTGGAGCAGGAAGATGAATGCCAAAACCGCCGTCACCAGCCCGCCCACAAATTCGACCAGGCCGGTGCCGACCAGGTTACGCACGCCTTCCACGTCGGTCATGATGCGCGCGACCAGCGTTCCGGTGCGATTTTCGTCGTAGTAAGCGACCGACAGCAGCCCGACATGCCGTTGCACCTGGCGGCGCATCTCGGCAATCAGCCGCTGCCCGGCCTTGGAGAGCAATTGCGTCAGCGAGTACGAAGTGATCGCCTGCGCGATCATGGCGCTGAAAACCACCGCAATGTATTTCGGCAACAGCGCTGCATTCCCATGAGGCGACAGCACCTTGTCCAAGAGCGGTTTGGACATATAGGGCAGCACCAGGCCGGCCACCCGATTGACTGCCATGAGGCACAACCCGGCTATCAACAGGCCCTTCCGCGGCGCGACCAATACCTTGATCTGCGGCCATAGCTTTTTCAGGCTGGGTTTGCGCTTCGGCAGGTCTGTCTGGCCCGCCCGGGCCCCGCGTCCATGTGGAGTGCGTTCGGCGCGCATCCCCATCCCTACACCGCCGCCACGCATCGTGCCCATGCGCTAGGCCAGCCTGGAGCGGCGCGCTTCAATGAACGAGCGCACGCAGAGCAGAACATAAAACAGCAACAGGATCGCCATGGCCGCCTGGGACCCGAGCGCGATTCGGTCCGGATCAAGCCCCTGGGATCGCGCATGCCCATATCCCTGCACCGCTTTCACCGCCGCGCCCACAAACCCCAGCAGCCCAATGGTCACGTTGATGTGCATGAACAGCTTGCGCCGGCTCTCACTCGGACTAATAGCCAAAACCCCAAAAATGCCCAGCGCCACGCCGAACCAAGTGGGAATCAAAGCGGTCGGGTGCTGACTTCCAGTATCCAAAAAACCGGCCAGCCCCAACACGATCAACAACACCGCGAAAACCAGCGTCACTTTCGCCATTGAATTATCTCCAATACACGCGCGAGGCTACCCTCTGATTTGATTCCCTGCATCGCCTCTCGATGCATAATTGTGGCCCTTCCCCGGTTTTAACGCTGAATGCGCGCCGAACCGCCTTTTGCAAACGCCCTCACTTGGTCCACCGTCGCCATGGTTGTATCGCCGGGGAAGGTTGTGAGCAGTGCACCGTGAGCCCAACCCAGCTTGATCGATGTCTCAGGCGATTCCCCAGTCAGCAGGCCATAGATGAAACCCGCGGCGAACCCGTCTCCCCCGCCCACGCGGTCGAGTACATCGAGTTCAGCGGTGGGAGCGGTAACTGTCTTGCCATCCACCCAAGCCACCGCACTCCAGCTGTGCCGATTCGTCGAGTGCACTTCGCGCAGCGTCGTCGCCACCACTTTCACATGCGGCAGTTTCTCCACCACTTGATCCATCATGCCAAAGAAAACGCTCGAATCAAGCTTCGATTTCGCCGCGACTTCCGGCCCCGGAATCCCGAGCCCCTTCTGCAGGTCTTCTTCATTGCCGACCAGCACGTCGACATTTTCGACGATACTGTGTATCGTCTCGACAGCGCGCGCGTCGCCTCCGTGAATCTTCCACAGCTTCTCGCGGAAATTCAGATCGAACGAGGTAATGGCGCCCGCCTCCTTAGCGGCCTTCATCATCTCCGCAGCCAGTTCCGATGTCGTTGGAGACAACGCGGCAAAGATCCCGCCGCTGTGCACCCACCGCACTCCGCCCGCAAAAATGGCCTTCCAATCGAAGTCCCCCGGTTTCAGTTGCGCTGCCGCTTCGTTACTGCGGTTGTAGAACACTACTGGACCGCGAACGCCCTGGCCGCGGTCGCTAAAGACCGTCGCCATGTTGGGCCCCGTCACCCCATCGTGTTTGAAGTGCTTGTAAAAGGGCTTGACACCCATGGCGCGCACTCGTTCCGCAATCAGGTCGCCGATGGGATAGTCCGACATCGCGCTGACGATCCCCGTCTTCATCCCGAAGCAATCCGACAAGTTTGCGGCCACATTGAACTCGCCCCCGCTCACGTGGATGTCGCATGTGGTTGCTTTACGAAACGGAATGATGCCCGGATCCAGTCTGTGCACAAGCGCGCCCAGCGACAGAAAATCGAGTTCCCCATCCTTGCGAATATTCAACCCCTGACTCATTTCGTCTAACTCCTGATCGATTGGTTTTTCCACTCTTGCGGCCGGCAATACGACGGCAGCTTAGACGCCTCCGGCCTGCTTCACATCCGCCATCACCTCGTCCACGGTCCACTCATTCCCCGGGTAGAAGCGTGTTACCTTGCCTCCTGGTCCAATCAGAGTTGTGGAGAGAGTATGGGTGATGGAGTTGTCAGCGGCCTGGGTCATGCCCACGTCGAAGTACTGCGCCATCTGCGTAAGCACCGGCCCTTCCGGAACCGCGAAATCCCAATGCGCGAACGCATTCTTCGCGTCGCTTCCAATATAGGCCGCCCCATACGCCCGCAGACGGTCCGGGGTATCGTTTTGGGGATCGAAGCTTACACAGAGCAGATGTGTCTTGTTGTACAACGAAGGGTCAGCCGCCAGTTTTTTATCGATATCCGCGAAGTTATGCGTAACTCGCGGACAGAAATTAGGCAGCGGACAACGCGTATAAATGAAGGTAATCAGAAGTTCTTTGCCGCGGAACTGATGGAGATGAATTACGCGGCCGTCCTGGTTGCGCATCTTGAAATCCGGTACGGAATCACCAGGAGCAGGCACATGATATACGACCTTCGGCTTGTAGTCGGGCTTCGCTTGTGCAACGACCACAATACGATCGAGCAGCAGGTCGGCATCGGCGTTTTGCGACACCAGCAGATCAGCCGTGATGCTGTCGCCAGGATGCAGTTCCGCCAGGATGCTGGAATCCTTCAGCTTGTATGGCATGGTCATCGCGTCCATGAAGCCGGGAATCGCCTCGTGGTCCAGTGAAACTTCACCGGTCGCTGGATTAGTAGACACTACCTTGCCGCGCACCTTGTACACCTTGTAGGACGCATCGTTCGCCGATGGTGCGTCGGGCTTGGGTCCGCTGTGACAAGCAGTCATAGCAAGAACTGCCAGCACTGCGGATGCTACTGCGGCTCTCCAACAGCCACGCACCGAAACAGCGCAGCCAAGCATCTTCTTCCTCAAATACAACCCACTCTGGATAACTCCGGCGCGCGCGGATAAATTGGCGAACCACTCTGTACGTCGAATAGTCACCCATCAGTGTACAACCGCGCCCCACCCGGCAAAACGCGCCGTGGAAGTCTCGCGGGACGAGACCGCCACGGCGCTGATTTTCTCTTGGAGCTAGGTTAAGCCGAAAGAGTCAAGACAACTGCCACTTGCCACGTGGCTTTTATTTGCTACCTTCGGCCGCCGAAGCCAGGTAAAGGTCCACGTTGTTCTTGTCGACGAGTGAAGAGCCGGTATCAACGAATACGGGATATGGCGAGAACGAATCGACGCTGTAATCCTTGCCCATCTGCTTCGGCGGCGCGTGAAAGATCTCATCCAGGGCTTTCAGACCCACCCACCCCATGGTGTAAGGCTTCTGCGCGATCGTGGAGTCAATGCTTCCGCCCTTGATACCGTCCAGCGTATCCTGGCTCACGTCGAAAGCCACCAGGGTTCGATCGGTCGCATTCGCACGCTTGATGGCGTCCGATACCATCTTGCCTGAAGCCGACTCAAGGCAAATAAACGCGTCGATCTTTTTCGGGCCACTGAGCGCCAGAGACTCCTGTGTCTTGTCGAAGGCCGCGCGCGGATCACCCTTGATGTCGATCACATCCACGATCTTGATGTCTGGCTTGGCCGAAAGAGCATCTTTCACTCCCTTGAGCCGCTCTTCCGTGTTGGGCTGCCCGGCAATCGTGAAAACCAGCAGGTTCCCTTTGCCATTCATTTTCTGGATCAGGCGCTTGCCGCCGAGTTCTCCGGCCTGCAGGTTGTTTGTGCCGATGAAGTAGAGACGGCGGCTGGCTGTCGCATCGGAATCGATCGTGATGACGGGGATGCCGGCACTGATCGCCGCATCGATCTCGGGCTGCATCACAGCCGCATCCGCCACAGAAATAAGAATCCCAGCGGGCTTGGCCGCAACGACTTTGGTCAACTCGGCGAGTTCTGCTTGGGGGTCGTAGTTGTCCGGTCCTACGACCTTAGCCGTCACCTTATACTCGGCAGCCGCGTGGTTAAAGCCCGACGCCGCCGTCTGCCAGTAAGGCAACGCCGAATTGGTCGTGACCATGTAGAACACTTCTTTGTTCGAGTGCCTGTCGCACCCGCAAAATAACCCGATTCCAAGAGCCAGCACTGCTAATCCAGCGTTTCTCATTCTTCCTTGCCTCCGGTCCAGACGTGAAATGGCGTGCGAAGCGGACTCGTAAAACTAGAACAGGGCCCGCCAAGTTCGGCTGGATGGTACTCCCGCATCGCGGGTGTTGTCCAATCCGCCGTTGCATTGAAATCTTATAGCACCGCGCTTCGGCAATCTATCGTGATACCCGGCACTTCTTGCATAACGGCACGTTGCGCGCCATCTGCCATCGACCCGCCGGCTGTTGTCGGCAAGCATCCGATTGCGGCAAGCACTGTTTACCAATTGCACCGCGCAAAGATCGCGATGCCAAGCTGCCTTTGCTGTGAAACAACACTCCTGCGCGCAACATGCGAGACGCGTGTATAAGAGAACCCCGCTAAGGTATAACCAGACGTGGGCCGCTTACACATGATGAGCGCGGAAACTAATTCGTCAACCGCAATACCCGCCGGAATCGCCGTCAAGGGAACGCTCGATTGCGAGCTAACTCAACGCATCTATTCCGAGCGCCCGCATGCCTACCGTACACCATTTGCGCGAGATGGAGCGCGCATTCTGCACGCCCGGGCCTTCCGTCGCCTGGCTGGTAAAACGCAAGTGTTTACGCGCCTGCCGAGCGATCCTCCCGGCGACCACTTCCGCAGCCGCCTCACGCACACGCTCGAAGTAACTCAGATCTCGCGCACTGTCGCCACGGCCCTCGGCCTGAATGCCGACCTCGCGGAAGCGCTCGCCCTGGTTCACGACATAGGACATCCGCCCTTTGGACACGCGGGCGAAAAGGCTTTAGACCACGCTCTGCGTGGCTTCGGCCTCGGCTTTGATCACAACCTGCATGCCCTGCGTATCGTGTCCTGGTTCGAGGAGAGATATGCTGCATTTCGCGGATTGAACCTCACCCTCGGCGTGCGCGAAGGCATCATCAAGCATTCTCGCGATTACGATCCCGCTGAGCACCCTGAGCTCGCGGAATATTTCCTCCAACAACGGCCGCCGCTCGAAGCTCAGCTGATCGATCTCGCTGACGAAATAGCCTATCTTACTGCCGATCTCGACGATGGACTTGATTCTGCCGTTCTCGACCTTGAGCAGGTGCGAGCGGGCGTGAGTTTGTTCAGCGCCTGTCACGATGCTGTGCTTCGTGAACACCCCGCCGCTCCCCTCCGTCTCACCGCCCGCGAAGCACTTAAACGCGTGTTGAACGCGTTGGTCACCGACCTTATCCAGGAAGTGCGCAGGCGCGTCGCGCACGCCGGCATTACAACCCTCGCCGATGTGCGCAGCGCTCCGCTGCGGCTGGCCGCGCTCAGCCCCGCCATGGAGGCCGATCGCGCCGCCGCCAAGGCCTTTCTATACGTCAATTTCTACAATTCGCCAGGCATGGAAGATGCGCACCTTCACGCTACGAAAGTTGTTCAACAACTCTTCGCGGCCCTCGTCGCCAATCCGGGACTGCTGCCTCCCGACCATCAGGCCCAGATTCCAACCGAAGGCCTGGCCCGCACCGTGGCCGACTACATCGCCGGCATGACCGACAGCTTCATTGAGCAGCTTTGGTCCCGTGTCATTTAGGATCACGATTGCACACGCGCAGAAATGACTGGGGCTTGGCCTCTCGGGTCAAACTCCGGCCCCAGTTGACAAGACAACGCTGCCTACTGAACCTTCCCTTGCGGCCGTAACCGCCGCAACTCCATCGCGCATTCCAGCGCATTCTGCGCATACATGCGCAAATTGTCCGAAGCACACCACAGCCACAACCGTGAGACCTGGGCGGGATTGCGCCCGTCCTGTATCGCGCGCATCCTGACCAGCACGTCGTTCTGACCGGTCGCCGACAAATTCGAAGGTGAATCCGTGTCTTCCAGTACCAGGTCCACATGCTCGCCGTTCAACGCATCTTCGACCAGCAACAAGTCGACCGGCCGCTCCAGTTCCACCGAAATTGAAAATGCGTGCCCGTGGAACGCCGGAGCCGCGATCGTTTGCAACGCCAGCGCCGGCCAGCGTCCTCCGCCCAGGGCCCCGTAGTGGCGCAGAATCCTCGCCTCCACGTCCGCCAGGCTTATCTTTGCGCTCTCCCCAAATCCGCACAGCAGGTTATACGCAGCCTGCGTGTCGTAGATGGCGCGTGGCAGTGTTTGGAAGCTCAGCAGGTTTACTGTCTGCTGATGCAGTTCATCCATCGCGCTGCGGCCGAACTCACTCGCAGGCATCAGCATAGTCGTCGAAGCAAACCGCACCGGCGCTGCCTGCCGCAAGCGTTCCAGCAGAAGCCCCAACGCCACCGCGGCCGGATGCGCCGGAACCACTGCCGGTGTGAATAGATCGGGCACGCCCGTATCCGTACCCAGCCACGGCGCGCGCACCAGCACTCCCGGCTCCTGGTCTAAAGCACCCGAAAGATCAATCACCGTGGAGCCCCCACGCAGCGCCTCTCTCCAGTGTTTGCGCGTCAGGTCCTCAGCTCCACAGAAAAATGTGAAGTCCACGCGCTCGAACGCGTCGGGTCTGATCGCTTGAATGAACGTAATCTCGTCCCCAACCTGGTCGAGCTTCCCTAGCGCATCATCTTCATCCAGAAGGGTGAATGTGGCCGCTGCCAGCGGCGACTCCGAAATCGCGTCCTTCAGCTCCCGGCCCAAGAGGGTGGATGCTCCTGCAATGGCGATCTTGTACACAGATGTCCTTTTTCAGTTTGAGAAGTTAACCGTGGCGCAGAGGATCTGGCTCGGCGGTAGAAGGTTCTCCCAGACGTGCCGGTCCCCGGCGCCGACGTCTCGACCACGAGTACGCCGCCCGCGCCCAGATCCCCGAGAACATGTACACCAGCGCGCAGGCAAACAAAACCACCTGCGAAAACCTCAAAACCACAAACAAAACGATGGCCAGGAGAAACAGGATCTGGAATGGATGGCGGCGGGATAAATTGATCTCCTTGCCCGACCAGAACCGCCACGTACTCACCATCAGGAACCCGCACGTTCCCACAATCACCAGCCAGATGATGGCGATCCACCAGGCTTGCACCGGGTACGCATTACAGAAATGCACGGTAGCCGCAAGAATCGCCGCTGCCGCCGGAATCGGCATCCCTACAAAATACTTCCGCCCCGGTCGGCCCGGATTGCGCGGCTGTGCATCGTGGCTGATATTGAACCGCGCCAGACGCGACGCCCCGCCAATCAGAAACAGGAAGCAGATAAACGCCCCCGCATGCACCAGGTCCTGCTTCAAAGCACGGTTGATCGAGTCCGGCAGGAAATGAAAACCCCAGATATACGCCAGCAGGCTGGGCGCGACTCCGAATGTAATCACGTCCGCCAGGGAATCCAGCTCTTTCCCGAAGTCGCTGGTGGTGTTGGTCATGCGTGCGATACGGCCGTCCAGCGAGTCGAACGGGATGGCAAACAAGATAGCCATCGCCGCCCAATCCAGGTGCATGCGCGCGTCGCCGTTCGCACCGATCGCCGCGATCGTCTGCGTAATGGCAAAATACCCGGCTGCGATGTTGCCAACTGTGAAAAGTGAGGGGAGCAGATACATCCCGCGACGCAGCCGTGCCTGCGCCTTGGCCCGGGCTACTGCCGAATCCTGGCTGCTCATCGGAGTTCCTCGTGCTCTCCGGGATCCACGCTCGCGCTGGCCTTCTTCCTTGACGAAGAGACGCTGGCCGCCACCTCCGATTCGGGCATCACCGCCAGCACGCTCTCTCCGCCTTTCACTTTCTGGCCCACCTTCACGCGCAACTCGGCCTCGGCCGGAACCACCACATCGACGCGCGAGCCGAACTTGATCAGCCCCACGCGCTGGCCGCGCTCCAGTTTATCGCCCTCGAGCGGAACAAACACAATCCTGCGCGCAATTAACCCCGCTATTTGCTTGAATGTGACTTCGAATCCATCCCCCCGAACCGTGGCCACGTTTTGCTCGTTCTTATCCGCCGAAGCGGGATTCATGGCATTCAGGTACTGCCCCTTCTGATAGCGCACTTCCGTAAGCACGCCCGAAATCGGCGACCGGTTCACATGCACATTGAAAACATTGAGGAAGATGGAGATACGCTGCTTTGGACCTTGCGGCGTAGTGATCGCGACCGTCTCCGTGACTAAGCCATCGCCGGGAGACACGACCAAGCCAGCCCCCGCAGGGATGGTCCTCTGCGGATCGCGAAAGAACCAGAGGAAAAAGGCCGCCAACAGGACTGGCGCCACGCCCCAGCCCCAAAAGCCGGTAGCCCATGCGAGCACCGCCGCCACCGCCAACAAGCTCAAACCGTAGATGTAACCGTCACGAACCATTGTCCCAACGATTATACGGTTTATGGCGCAGCATTGAATCTCGAGACGTCGATGCGAGAGCCCACCCTCGCGGAGCTATCGCACCGTTTCGCCCAAGCGCCAACCCACGGCCGGCGCCCTGTCTGTACCCTTACACCGCGATGGGAATGCGGCGCTCCAGGGCGTAAATCAGGTCCTTGGCATGGAGCTTCAGCTTCTTCAGTCGGACCTCTTCGAGTTGTTCATCCGCGGAGAGATACGGTTTCTGAATCAACTCTTCCAACCGCTGAGCGTAGCGACGGTGTTCGGCGTGCAGGCGGTTAATTTCTTCGCTCAGCGTGGAATCGTATATTTCATCCATAGGCGCCTCCTCTGGTTTCATCGAACAATTACATATAGCTCTCTTGAAAGACAAACGGCAAGCGGTAAAGGTCAAAGATTCGCATTCCGCCTGTGGAATTCAGCCCCATAAACAAACACGAGTGACGCACGTCACACTTGTCTCAGGCGAAAGAATTCCTAAACCGCGCCGCTCCTCCCGGCAAACTGAGATGCCATCACGATAGCATCCTCTTTCGGATCATTGTAGTACCCGCGACGAACCCTCGTCGGCGTGAAGCCGAGTGACGCATAAAAGCCTTGCGCGCCCGCGTTGGAACCCCGCACCTCGAGTGTGACCTCCGTAACCCCGCTTTTCCTGAGTTCACCGGCCAAATCATAGAAAAGTTGACGTGCAATGCCCTGCCGCTGCGCCCCTGCCGCTACGGCGATCGTCTCCAGTTCCGCCTCGGGCGGAATGAACAAAGCTATTGCAAAACCAAGTATTTCCCTCTCCGCAGTCTCGGCGACTAGGGCAACGCGAGCCGGAACAGCCCCGGGCTCCAGCATTCGCGCATAGGCGTCCCGCGGCCAGTGGGGAGCCGGCGCCAGGCTCCCCTCAATCGCCATCACAGCTTCGATGTCAAACGATTCCATCCGCCGGATCCGGATCGATCCCCCATCGCCTTTCATGCCGATTGAATCGCCGCCGCCAAAACCGGCGTGCCAAAAATCTCCGCATCCGAACGCCGCAGGTAGTGACCATCCAGCAACGCCACATCCGTGAACTCACCCGCAGCGATACCCCGCGCGGCCGCCATAAGCGCGTCTGCTGCGGTCGGCGCTTCCAGCCGCGTCAACCTCGCATCGGGCTGCGCCGCCTGCAACAGCGAAATTGCCGCCTCATCGCAAACCGCGATGTACGGTTCTGCCGGGAGCGAGGCCAGGTCTTCGGCTCCCGCCAGCATCTCCGCTCCGTCTTCCCGCCGCAGAAAAAGCTCGTTTCGGTGTGCGTCGAGAGCGGCCGATCGCAAGCCGGCCTTGTGCGCCAGCACCACAAGCCGGGAAACAGCAATGAGCGGCGTCCCGACACCCTCGGCCAGTCCCTTGGCCGCGCTCAAACCCACCCGAACCCCCGTAAAGCTTCCCGGTCCGTTCACGATCACAATGCAGCCTATATCTACCAAGCCGATTCCCTGTTGCTCCAGCAGGTCACCCACCGCCGTCACCAGCGTGGCTGAATAGCTTCGGCCATCAAGTTCCCTTTGGCGGAGAATTTCGACTCCCAGAGCTGTCGTCCGCCCCAGGGCCACAGACCCGGTCGGGCCGCAGGTATCGATCCCCAGCACCAACATCGCGTCACGGCTTGTCACTCCAGAAATGACCGGCATGTCTCAAACAGAATGACACAGTGCCAATTTCACCGGCCACCCGGGCCAATTCAACCCCGGAATCCGTTAGTCTGTTGAAAGCACTCCCGAAGAAATCGACACACCACTCTGAAAGCACTGGAGCAGCCTTGGCAGCCGCGGCGGCGACACTCTCGTTCCATGACACGTGGCGGCCCCGCGCTAATCCCTGGGTCATCGCTATTACCGTGACGCTGGCCACGTTCATGGAGGCTCTCGACAGTTCCATCGCCAACGTTGCCATGGGTCACATCGGCGGCTCCCTCTCCGCCAGCCGCGATGAAGCCACCTGGGTCCTCACCAGTTACCTGGTCGCCAACGCCGTGGTCCTCCCCATCAGCGGATGGATCGCCAACCGGCTGGGCCGGAAACGCTTCTACATGAGCTGCGTTTTTCTCTTCACGCTCGCCTCCCTGCTCTGCGGAATGGCGCCCACGTTGGGTATGCTGGTCTTCTTCCGCGTCCTCCAGGGAGCTGCCGGCGGCGGCCTCCAGCCCAGCGAGCAGTCCATCCTCGCCGATACTTTCCCGCCCCACAAGCGCAGCATGGCTTTCGCCGTCTATGGAATGGCCGTGGTCATGGCCCCCGTACTCGGCCCCACCTTCGGCGGCTGGATTGTCGACAACTACAGCTGGCGCTGGATCTTCTTCATCAACATCCCGGTAGGCATCCTGTCCCTCTACTTAACCAGCCGCCTGGTCGAAGACCCACCCTACCTCGCCGCCATCCGCAAGCGCCGCGAAGGTGTGGACTACTGGGGACTTGGCCTGCTCGTCGTTTCCATCGGCGCGCTCCAGATCATGCTCGACAAAGGTCAGGAAGACGATTGGTTCGGCTCGCGCTTTATCGTCACTTGCACCGTCGTCGCGGTTATCGGGCTCGCCCTCTTCTTCTGGCGCGAGCTCACCATCAAACACCCCATTCTCGACCTGCGGCTGTTCGGTCAGCGCAACGTCGGCGTCACCCAGTTCGTCATGTTCATGGTGGGCGTCTCGCTCTATTCCTCCACCGTGCTCATCCCGCAGTTTCTGCAGGAAATCATGGGCTACTCCGCGCGCCAGGCCGGCATGGCCGTTTCCACCGGCGGCATCGCCCTCATGGTCCTGTTCCCGGTGGCCGGCTTCGTCGCGCCCAAATTCGATCCGCGCATTCTTGTCGCCGTCGGATTCACCATCACCACGTGGGGACTCTGGCGCATGACCGGCATCAATCTGAATGTCAGCTTCGGCATGGCCGTCAGTTGGCGCATCTTCATCGCCCTCGGCCTGCCTTTTCTCTTCATCCCCATCAACACGCTCTGTTACGCCGGCATACCCCAGGAGAAATACAACGAAGTCAGCGGACTCACCGCCCTCATGCGCAACCTGGGCGGGAGCGTGGGCATCAGCTTCGTCACCACCCTGCTCGCCCGCTCCACCCAAAAGCACCTCAACATGCTCTCTGCCCACACCGTCCCCGGCAACGGACCGTTTGAGTCTCTTCGTTCCGGCATGGCCGGCGCGTGGATGCAGCGCTCCGGAGGCGCCATGCCGGACGCCATGCAACACGCCGGCGCGCAAATCTATGGCATGGCCCAGATCCAGGCCCGCCTCCTCGCGTACGTCGACGTCATCTGGATCATGGTCGCCCTCACCGCCATCCTGATCCCCCTGCCCTTCCTGATGCGCCGCCCCAAAAAAAACGTGCCGGTCCAGGTCGGACACTAGGCAATTCTTGGTCGGAGGTTCAAAACGCAATTGCCGTTTAGACGGTGACCCGGCCCTTCCGGAGTAGATTCGTGGTGGACGGCTGAACTTCTCAAACCAGCTGAAATAAGAATCGGCCGTCAACCTGAATCCCTCGATCCCACCCGTCGAACGCATGGTGCCGGGCGGCAAATCCAACCATCGTGAAGAAACACACAGTACTCGGCAATATCCTCTACCGTCCCACAGGCATATACTTGCTCTACTTCGATCTGCTTGAAGTTCCCTACTTCCGAACCGTTTCGGGGGACTTACTGTGACAGATGTACCCCGCCAGGACGAGATCAGCTTAAGCGTCTATAAGGAGTTGCGTAAACTCGCCGCGGCGCGTATGCGATCCGAGCGCTCGGCCCACACCCTGCAGCCGACTGCTCTCGTTCACGAGGCGTATCTCCGCCTCGCCGAGCAGCCGGATTCGATCTGGAAAGATCGCTCCCGCATCCTCGGGCTCGCAGCTCATGCCATGCGTCACATCCTGGTCGATCACGCCAGGGCCCATGCCGCCGGAAAACGCGGCGCGGGCGCAGTCCAGGTGACTCTGGACGAAGGCTCCGCCCGCTCCAGCGAAAACGCGATCGACATTCTGGCTGTAGACGAAGCGCTCACCCGCCTGGCCGAATTCGATCCCAGGCAGGCGCGCATTCTGGAACTGCATTTCTTTTCCGGCTTGACCTTCGATGAAATCGCCATCGAGATAGGCGTCTCCGCCCGCACCATCAAACGCGACTGGACCATGGCGCGCGCCTGGATGCACCAGCAGCTAGCACCCTGACTGCTGGTAAGGTTCGCGTCTGTCACCATCAACTCACCACGGACGCGGCTTTCAACTCAGTCGTAGACCCAGCAGACATACTTCCACTGCCCCTCGCCATCTTCGCGAAGTCCAACAACCCGCGCTGTGCAAAAAGCACGAACCGAGAGAGCTTACTCCGTGGGCCGTGGTTCCCTCTTCGCCGTTGCTGAACTGCAGTCTTCCTGGACCACGATCCGGCTGGTCGTGCGCGTTCCGGAAGGAGTGGCGACAAATGCCCAATCGACTTCGGCGTCATAATCGGGAGCGTCCGAATCCTTCTTAGCCCCCGCAGCCATCAATCCCTGCGGCAAGGTGGGGTCAAATTCATCGCCGTCGCCACACCATTCGAAAACACCGACCTCATCAAATTCCAGTGTGACCTTGTCTCCATAAGTCACGCAGTCTTCATTGTGCTTCCGCTGGATCGAGTTACCGGGGATGTGAATGATTGTCATACTCTTTCCTTTCAGAGTTAGTTGGTTAGACCTCACCTTTTCGAAGTTCCGATGTAACTCCGCTCCTTGGCAATTGTGTTGCAGGCGGAACTAAATTGATTTCGTTGAACTGCGCCGTTCCCCCCTCGCCGTCGACACGTGTCCCGGGATCAGGATTCTCTATCCCGTTCCCAAAGATCGCGAACCTTGATGAGACCGCTGCGTTCGGAACCCTCCGATGAAACAAATGTCCAGGCAACCGTGTCGTCGTGATTCGGAGCTACGAAACGGCCTAACCTCTCCTTCTTCACGTATCCTCTCGGCAGATGTGGGTTGAATCGCGCTCCACCTTCTTCCCACACGAACTCGCCTGAATCGCCGAAATCCAAAAATAGATCCTTCCCCCAATCGATGGTGATGACGGTGTGTTCCAGGTCTCCTGGAATCTTTACGGAATGCATAACCCTTCTCCTTGAAATCGAATTGAACAGCTTTGATAACTCATTGTCGTAACTGCGCCTCGCCCCTTCGTAAGTCCCGCGCTAGCTACTTAGGCGGCGCCTTAAGTCAAGCGAATCTGCTGTCAGATCGAACTACTTCCCGCTGATCCGAAAGTGCGGGTCCGATGACACTCTTTTGAGAACCACGTCTCCATTCAATCCACTCGGAGGAAATCCGTTGAGAAGAGCCAGTTCCAGGTATTTGACCGCTTGCTTGCGATCCCCTTCAACTTCGTAAGCGGCCGCAACTTCAGACAACACATACTGATCCTTCGCGTCTAAAGCCAGCGCCGTGTGAATATGTCCGCTCACTGCATCGCGCATGTTCTCCTTGGCAGATAGCTCGGCCAGGGTAGCGTGGGCCCACGCATTGGTGGGATTCAGAGTAACTGCGCGCTCCGCGCGCTTGATAGCTTGCTTCCTTGCGGCTTCCGCCTTCTTGCCGTCGCCCATGCCGTCATACGCCTGGGACAGATTGTTCCATACTTCGTAGTCCTGATCGTCCAGGGCGACTGCCTTCTCGTTCGCAACGGCCGACTCAGCGAACCGCCGCTCCCTCGCATACAAATCTCCAAGTCCCGTGTAAGCCTGGTAGGTCGGATTCAACGCAATCGACCTCTCGTATGCTTTTTCAGCCTCCGGCAGCAGCGCCGGTTCTCCTGAATTCACATAAGCGCCTCCAAGATTGCAATAGATGTAGGCGTTATCGGGAGCCAGTTTCATCGCGTGCTGCAGTTGCTCGATCGCTTCCTTGTGACGGCCTATCGTGTCGAGAAAATTTGCCAGCAGGTTGTAACCATTCCAGTCGTCCGGCCGCAATTCGGCAGCCCGCACATAAGCCTTCTCCGCCTCGGCATGCCGTCCCTGGTGTTCGTACAACATCGCCAACCCCCGGTATGCCTCGACGTTCCTTGGCGCAAGGTCAATGACATGCTGGTACTCCGCGGCCGCGAGATCGTCCTTCCCAGAAAATCCATCCAGGGTCGCCAGCGCCGTGTAAAGGGCCGGAATGCGATCATCCACCGCGATGGCTCTAGTGCAAAAATCACGTGCCACCTTCAGTGAGTCAGGATTCGCGTCGACCCGGTATTTGAGAATGTACGCTTGGCCTAACTCGCCCAACGCCAGTGCAAAGCGGGGAGACAGCTGCGCTGCATGCGTTAATGAGCGTATCGCCGCATCCAGGTTCCCGGGCTTGTCATATCGCTCCAGATAACCGAGCGCCGCAATGTAGGCTGCATAGGCAGATGCACTGACGCCTTCCTCCCCTCCATGGACTAATTCCTCTTTGATTGAAATGTTCATCAGACGCCCGAGTCGCTGAACTGCATCGTCCTGCAACGCCGATAAATCCTGTTCCGGGTTCTCTACATCCGCGAAGCCAATCTCGCGCATCTTCTTCACGTCGATGAGTTCAAGGTTCAGGTGCACCACTTGTCCATCGCGCCGAAACTGCCCCTTTACCACCATCGTGGCCCCGAATTCTCGCAGTGCCGTCAAAGGATCGGTCACCTTGCGCCGCCTGACTTCGCTGGCGGGCACCACCCACAGCGTTTGGTTCTCCGAGCCCAGGCTCGTTAGCTTCCCGGTGAGCGAGTCCATTAATCCATCGGCCAACACCGCCGACTCCGGGTTGTCCTTGCCCACGTCGAATGGAAGCACCACGATGTGTTTGTCATGATTCGACAGCACCAGGCCCTCCAATCGTTCCCGTGCCGTCGGAACAAACCACATGCATATCGCAAGCACCAACAGGCCCAGTCCCATCGCGGCCGACTGCGACGGACGCCAGTGCCATGTCTTGAACCCCATCCCGTTCGACCGCAGTGCCTTCGCCAACTCGTCGCTGGATTGATAACGGCGCGACGCATCGTATTCAAGACACTTGCGGATTACGACATCCCAGCGGCGCGGCAAACCATGAACCACTGTGGAGGCCGACGCCGGCTTCCTCCCCCTTAAAACGGCCGCTCCCAGGGCATGAGTCGACGCAAATGGGTGTTGGCCAGTCACTAACTCATAGAGCGCGATGCCTACTGCGTAAATGTCCGTCGCCGGCGTGGCAGCCCGGCCTTCAAACTGCTCTGGAGCCATGTACTCGGGTGTACCCAAAACCGCCCCGGGGACGGTAACTCCGGCCTCCGCCGTCGCGGCCGGTTGCGATAGCTCCCGGGCTAATCCAAAATCCATGAGCACCGCCCGGGTCCTTCCGTCCCGTTCCGCCAGCATGATATTCCGGCTCTTCAAGTCGCGATGGATGATTCCCGCCTTGTGCATCGTCCCCAGACCCGCGCAGATATCCATCGCAATCAATTCGGCTTCTTTCCACGGTACTGGCCCTCCCTGCACCTTTTCAGCAAGCGTCGTACCTTCCAGTAATTCCATCGTGAGAAAGGCGCCACTGGTCTCCCCCTTGTCACCCTTGAGCACGAACAGTTCGTGAATGCGGCATACATTTGGTCCGCTGAGCCGGCGCGCAAGCTGCACCTCTTTTCTGAACCTGGATAAAATCGCCTCGTTCTCCGCGATCTCGGGTCGGATCATCTTCAGGGCCACGTTCTGGGATAATTCCTCATCCCGGGCTTCGTACACATCGCCCATGCCCCCGCTCCCCAGGTGACGCACGATTTCAAAACGACCCTCTACCACGTCCGATGGGTTCAGACGCCCGCGCATCGCCGCAACGACAACGTCATTGATTTTGACGACAATCTCTCCCGTCGCCGATCCCTCCGCCTCGTGCGCATCGACAAGAGCTGTAAGTTCACGGAGTAACTCGATATCATCCGCGCATACCTTCGCGATAAACGCCTGACGCTCAGGCGCGGGCCTTTCCACCACCGCGTTGAACAGCGGGTTAAGACGCTCCCAAAGCTCCGGTGTCATTGCAGCCGCCAGGTTCTGATTCCAGCCTGCAATCGCCTAAGTGAGGGATAACTGGCCGGCACTCCTGGCACGTCCGTCAAGCCCACATAGGCCGCAGTACCTTGCCGCTTCGCCTGATTGATCTAAACAACTTGCGGAAATAGTCGCTGGACCCCAGACTTATTGCGTCCGCTCTGGGGAAGAACTTGCGGCAAGCATACACATGATTGGGGCGAGAATAAAGAGAAATGGTGGCGAGGCTTGGTCTGACCGCCGAGGCCTGACTCGTTCCAGACCCCAAAAACCAGTGCGGGAAGAAATCTCCCTCAGGCCCATAGGAACAGGCGCCGCCACTTAAACGGAGCCTGTTCCTAAGCCTAGTTAGCCGCCACCAGCACCTGCTTGCCAGACTCGAGCTTGGCTTCGCGCGAACGCGCCCTCTTCTCGAGTTTCCATGCCGGAATCTCAACGTTCATCCGGCCGGCCGTGGGGCAAAGGATCCGGTGAAGAAAATACTGGCTGCCGTATCTGTCGAAGACAAGCTTGCTCGACCCCTTGGTCTCGTTGAAGCCCTTCACGGTTGCTACGGTTGCCGTGAGTAGCCCATCTTCACTATGGATGCGAACTAAACCGGCCGCTGGTGCGGAGAGCCTGTATTCTCCGGCAGGCAGGCTAGTCTCACCTACCGTGAAATTGAAAGGGATGTTGGCCTTCAGAGTATGTTCCTGGGCCAACGCTCCGGGGACGGCACTGACCGCCGCAAGGACGAGCAGCGCGACTGCGGGGAAGTGTTTCATGGGAATGTCTCCTTTGGTTGAAGCGTCTTAACTCTGACTGTCTTCATTCCAGAAAGCGGGGATTCCGCATAATTAGTGACATCCTTTTGAAAATTCTTTTGCGGCCTCGAGTTTTTATCGAGACAGCAAGAAATAAAAACGGCGCCCACTTTACAGGCGCCGTTCATTTTCTATCCTGTTTGTAACTACGGGATCGCACTCTTGGCGGGGAGATGAGTACTCTTCCCCTCTTCCTGTGAAACTCTAAAACCTGCGACAGGCAGAACAGAGAAATCGAAAGCCTGCCTAAACCGCCTTCAACGCCTGCTCCAGATCGGCAGTTAAATCTTCCTTGTCCTCGATCCCAATCGACAACCGCACCAATCCTTCCGTAATGCCCACCGCGGCCCGCTCTTCATCTGTCAGCGCGGCATGCGTCGTTGTCGCGGAGTGCGATGCCAGCGACTCCACGCCGCCCAGCGATTCTGCATGAAGAAACAACTTGATCGCGCCCAGAAATCTTGCCGCCGCATCCCGCGTACCCAGATCGAAGCTCAGCATCGACCCGAACCCGCGCTGTTGCTTCACCGCCAGGTCATGCTGAGGATGACTCTTCAATCCCGGATAAGCCAGTCTCTTCACCTTGTCTTGCGTCGACAGAAACTCCGCCACCGCGCGCCCATTCTCTTCATGCTGCTTCATGCGCAGCGGCAGCGTCTTGATCCCGCGCAGTACCAGGAAGCATTCGAAAGGAGACATGATGCCGCCCGCCGCTCTCTGCACCAGCCAGAACCGCTCCTTGTGCTCCGGCTTCGAGCCGATCAGTGCGCCGCCCAGGCCATCCGAATGTCCATTGAGAAACTTGGTCGTCGAATGCATCACGATGTCCGCGCCCAGTTTCAGCGGACTCTGCAGCGCCGGCGACATAAACGTGTTATCGACGCTCACCTCGACACCATGTGCATGCGCCAGTTCGCTCACCGCTGCGATATCTGTCAAGGTCATCAGCGGATTGGTCGGCGTCTCCACGTGAACCAGCTTGGTGTTCGGTCGAATCGCCGCCGACACTGCCGCCAGATCGCCCATGTTTACGTACTCGATCTCGATGCCATAATGGCGCACGATCAGGTTAAAGAGCCTCGCCGTTCCGCCGTACACGTTGTGCGAACAGAGCAGGTGGTCGCCCGCGCGCATCGTCGCCACCAGCGCGTAGATGGCCGCCATGCCGCTCGCAAAAGCGTGCCCGCTCGTGCCGCCTTCCAAGGCCGCCAGTGCCGCTTCCAGCCGGTCGCGCGTCGGATTTCCCGCCCGGGAATAGTCCCAGCCCTTATCGGTCCCTATGCCCGTCAGCTCAAATGTCGAAGAAAGGTAAACAGGCACATTGACTGCGCCCGTCTGCGGATCGGGTTCCTGCCCGGCGTGCACGGCAAGCGTCGAGTATTTGTAATCAGACATGGTCAGCGTTTAGCCACTATCTCCTGGCTTCTAGCTTACCGTGCCGATTTCCCGATGCCTCAATTCCGCCTTCAAAGCTTCCATCATTGCGCCCCCGTACAAAGCCTGCGAATGCGCATCGCGCCGCACACGCGCAGGCCTGCACGGTCCGTTCTACTGATCCACCCCGTAGCCCGGCTGAAACGGATTCCCGCCCTGCACAGCAATCAAATACCAGCCCGTCGCGCCGATGTGTTTTGATGGACCATACGTGTAGCCGAAGCCTGTATCCATCACGCTGGTCGCCGCCACCAGCCCTTCCCCAAGCGGAATCGCCAGGCCGTTCACAGTTTGCCCGGCGCCCAGTTGTGCCTGCGCCGCTTCGCAGGTACTCACAAACCCGGTCGCCGTTTGTATGTCCTGAAGCCGCGCATGGAAATTCTCTCCCCCAGCCAATCGCGCAATCAGGGCCGCAATCGTATGCGACGTCCCTTCCAGCCACACCGCGTTCGGATCGTACGCTGTCGTGTTCAAACTGGCGCTGTCAAATACCATGCCCGTGAACGATTCGCCGCCCGTCAGGCTGCTATGCGGAGAGGCGGCGGTATCGGTGGCCTCCAGGTTCGCGATCGCCCAGTCGATCGTGTTTTTGTACTTGTTGTTCAGCAGCGCAAGATACGACCAAGTCTGACAGTCTTCCGGAACCGGGTAGTAGTTGATGGAAATCTGATCGCCCAGCGTGCCGGTGAAGAAATATCCGCCCGCCGTGTTGTACATCGCCAGCACAAAGCTCAGCGCATGCGCAGCCAGGCTCTTCCACGACATCCCGTTGGTTGCCGCGCCATGATGGGTCAGCTCATCGAGCATGGTGAAGAACGCATAGGTATCGATATTGTGTTCCGTTGACTTGCCGTTCGGCGACGGCACCGACTGGTTGTACTGATTGATATTGGTGCCAAACGAATAACCGCCCGGCCCCAGCGTGTTGTAGGTGTTAGTCACGATCCAGTTGCCGACCGCAAGCGCAGCCGTTAGATATGCCTTATTCTCTGTCCGCCGGTAAAGCTGCGCCAGCGCCATCCCGGCCCACGCTTGATCCCCCACCGCGCTGCCATAGAAATAAAACGGAAACGCCGCCGGCGTAATGTACTGCCCCGTGTTCGATGCAGCATTCACAAAGTACGCCTGCGCAAACCGGCCGTCTGCGACTGGAAAATTATTGGCCTGCGCATAGATCAGCCCCTGCCCCAGGATCTCCGCCCGTGACAGCGAGTCGCGCGTTCCGTGCAGCAGATAAGCGTGGATCGAGACCGCATCGTCATATGTGAAGGACGTCGATTCCAATCCCGACTGGTCCGCGTAACTCTGGACCAGGCGCACCGTGCTGCCCGACGCGTAAGCATCCATCATCAGGTTTTGAAACGCGATCGCTTTTTCGATCGATGCCAGAAAGGCCTTGGCGTCCTGCGCCACTGCGCCAGACGGGGCGGCATGCGCAGTGCTGCTCAGGCTGAGGGGAACGGCGGCAACCGCCGCGGCTCCCAGCGAAAATCCAAAAAACCGCCTTCTCGATAAGCAGTTCATCTTCCTCAATACCTCCGAAGTCGTCCGTGGACGACGGGAGGAACTTACTCGCGCGGGACGGCGCGCGTCAATACCAACCCTGCCCGCCTGTCACCGTCTACTATTAACCCGTCTTACAAAACGCTCCCGCAACCGAACCAGGCAACCCTGACCACCCGGAGTTTCGTTCATGCCCGCGAAAACCATCATCGAGCCATTCCGCATCAAGAGCGTCGAACCCATTCGCTGGACCACTCGAGACCAGCGCCTCGCACGCCTCAAGGCCGCGTACTACAACCTCTTCCTTTTGCCGGCGGACGATGTGCTCATTGACCTCCTCACCGACTCCGGCACAGGCGCCATGTCGACCCACCAGTGGGCGGCCATCATGGAAGGCGATGAGAGCTATGCCGGCAGCCGCAGCTTCGACCGCTTTCGCATCTCCATCCAGGACATCTTCGGCTACAAGCACGTGATTCCCACCCATCAGGGCCGCGCCGCCGAACGCATCCTCTTCGGCATCGCCTGCAAAAAGGGCGACGTCGTCCCCAACAACACCCACTTCGATACCACGCGCGCCAACGTTGAATTTGTCGGCGCCGAGGCCGTCGACCTCGTCATCCACGAAGGCCGCCAGCCCTCTTCCACTCATCCCTTCAAAGGCAATATGGATATCGCCGCGCTTGAGAGTCTGATCGCGCGCGTCGGCAGTCGCCGCATTCCCCTCGTCATGCTCACCGTCACCAACAACTCCGGCGGCGGCCAGCCCGTGTCGATGGAGAACGCGCGTCAGGTCAGCGCCGTCTGCAAGCGCCACGGCATTCCGCTCTACTTCGACGCCTGCCGCTTCGCCGAGAATGCGTGGTTTATCAAGCTGCGCGAGCCAGGTTACGAAAACCTGACACCCAAAGAAATTGCGCAGCAGATGTTTCGGCTCGGAGACGGGTGCACCATGTCCGCCAAGAAAGATGGCATGGCCAACATCGGCGGCTTCCTCTGCACCAACGACGACCTCCTCGCCCAGCAGGAAAAAGACCTGCTCATTCTCACCGAGGGCTATCCCACATACGGTGGTCTCGCCGGGCGCGATCTCGAAGCCATCGCCGTCGGTTTGCAGGAGGCGCTTGAAGAAGACTACCTCCGCTACCGCATCGCCTCGACTGCGTACCTCGGCAGAGCCATCGCATCGCAGGGCGTACCCATCGTGCAGCCCCCTGGGGGCCACGCCATCTACCTTGACGCCCGATCCTTCCTGGCGCACATTCCCGCCGATCAGTTTCCAGGCATCGCGCTGGCATGCGAGTTGTATCTCGAGGGCGGCGTGCGCTCGGTTGAAATCGGAAGCCTCATGTTCGGCGCGGCGGCGCAGATGGACCTCGTCCGCCTCGCCATTCCCCGCCGCGTCTACACCCAAAGCCACATTGACTATGTCGTCGAAGTCATCCTGGAAGTGTGGGCAAATCGTGCCAGCGTCCGCGGCATGCGCGTCACCTATCAGGCGCCATTCCTCCGCCACTTCACCGCCCACCTCGAACCCGCGACTTAGAAACGCAGGTGAAGCATCGGTGTTACGAAAGGCAATAAGCCGCTTGTGGATCGGCGCTCACTGCTTGCTCGTCGCTGCCTTCTTCGCCGTCCGCGCCACCGGAAAATACCCCGTCCGCGTGCGAACATTCAGCTTGGAGCCGGCCTTGTCCGCCGTCACCTGCACACGGCGGAACCCGGGATCCGTCGTCGGCTTCGTGGAGTGATAGCCCAGCGTGTATTGGCTGCGAATGTCCCGCGCCACCTCGGCGGCAATCTCGTCCACCGACTCCAGCGACTTGGGGAAAAACGCGATCCCGCCCGTTTCCGTCGAGAGCATTTCGAGCGCGCGCCGCGCATGACGCACTTCGGAATGACTCATCTCGTCCCCAAATAGAAGTCCGATGGAATAGATCACCGGACCCGAAAGCTGCTGCACCCGTCGAATCGTCTGCTCCAGGTTCAACGTGGAGGCATTGTCCTCCCCGTCCGTGATCAGAACCAGCACCTGCTTGGGGCGGTTGGCGTCCGCCGCCAGTTTGTCCGCCGAAGCCACCACCGCGTCGTAGAGCGCTGTGCCCCCGCGCGATTCAATGTGCGCCAGGCCATCGCGCAGCTTAGCCACGCTCGAAGTAAATTCCTGGTCAATGAACGCCTCGTCCGAAAAATTCACGACGAACGCTTCGTCCTGCGGATTCGACGCTTCGATCAGGTCCAGCGCGCTCTTGTTGACCGCCGGCCTCTTCTTCGACATCGAACCCGAGTTGTCCACCACCAGCGCGATTGAAACCGGCAGGTCCGTATGCTGGAAGCTGATGATCGATTGCTTTACGCCGTCTTCAAAGACAGTGAAGTTTTCCTTCTTCAAATCCTGCACCAGCTTGGTGCCGTCCAGCACCGTGGCGTTCAACACCACTTCTTCTACATCTGTGTGCAGAACATAGCCGCCGCTCTCTTTGTGGATGCCTTCCCCGCTGCTCGTCGAAGGCGGCGCGGCGTCCGGCGAACGTACCGGATCGCGATCCACCGTAAGCGGCGGTGCCTGTGCTGGCGCCGGCTGACTGGCCGATTGCGCGAATGCACCGTGCGAAACGCACCCAGCCCAAGCCACAACGCTGATCGCGGCCAGAAGGCCGCGGCGGATACCTTCCCGAGCAGCCGCTCGACGGTTCTTCCGAAAATGCCGTGATAGCGACTGCGCGGTTCCGTTTGAAAGCACCGCGTCAATCGCGCTATTGCAATGGAGCATAGTAGCCCGTGCGAGCATGAACAGTAAGTGGTGGCAATCCCTGTGGTGGATTCAACTTGACCTTTACTTTACGCCACTTGCCGTCGCGGTGCATCTCTTTGGGCGTGTAACCGATGACGTATTGATTGCGCAATTCGGTCGAAATTTTCTCCGCAATATCGCTCATCTCCGAAAGGTCGTCGACGCGAAACATGCGCCCGCCCGTCTCCTCGCACAATTCATTCAGCAGCAACGGGCCGCTCCGTTCCTCTGGTGTGGCCGCATACGGATCGAAGATCCCGATGGAATAAATTTCCACGTCGGACTCCCGCACCTGCGCGCGTACTTCGCCTTCGGTGTACCGGGACCGATTGTCGCCGCCGTCTGAGACCACTAGGAGCGCCTTGCGCTCGTGGCGAGCGTCTTTCATCTTGTTTACGCCGTAGTAGATCGCATCCAGCAGCGCCGTGCGATGGCCGCTGCGCACCGTGGCCAGCCGCGCCTGCAGATCCTCCACTGAGTTGGTGAAGTCCTCGATCAGTTCCGGCCGGTCATTGAAGCCGATCACAAAAAATTCGTCTTCGGGGTTGGCGGTCTTGATGAATTGCAAAATCGATTCCCGCGCCCGGATCAGCTTCGACGTCATCGAGCCCGAAAGGTCGAAAATGATTCCAATCGACACCGGCGCATCTTCGCTGGCAAATGTCCGAATCAGCTGCGCCCCGTTGTTCTCGAAGATCTGAAAATCGTCCTTCTCCAGCCCGGTGACCAGGCGGTTCATGGGATCGGTTACCGTGATCGGAACCAGCACCATGTCTACGTTCATCCGGATCAGGGCTCCGGGCCGTGCCTTGCCCGCTTCAGGCCCGGTAACTGCGGGAGCCTCAGCCCCTTTGGGCGCGCCCGTCTCCGGTGTGCCCGCGGCGGTTGGCGGCGGAACGTGAACCTTGTTCAACGGATCGTCCTGCGCCCGCGCCGTGCCCAGCAGGCAGGCCGCAAACAGACCGGACACCAGCACGGGACCAACGGCACTGTAGCAGGTCGAGCGATGCGGAAGGGCGAACCCGCTTGAGCGCGACCGCAGGATGGAAAGAATTGTCCTCATACCACAGCACCGAATGGAATCGAACGTGATCTTAGCACGGCCAGGCGCTTCCTGCCTCGCGCCCCTGCGCGTTGTTCCATGAAGCGGCAGTCGTTCCCCTTGGCCCGCGCCGGTGCTGGGATACAATCGAACTTTGAATCCGTTGAGTAGCTCACTTTGCCACAACCGGTTATCTGGGCACAAATCCCGCTTTTTCAATCTGGAGCACGACCTTCCGCATGGCTCACGTCTATCCATTTCGCGCTTGGCGCTACAACCCAGCCTCTGTTCGCTTAGACGATGTCGTTACTCAACCGTACGATAAAATTTCACCGGCCATGCAGCAGGCTTATTACCAGCGCAGCCCCTTCAATCTGGTCCGCATCATTCTGGGACTGCCTGAACTCTTCGATGCCGAGCGCAATGAAAGTGTCTACACTCGCGCCGCTCGCGATTTCCGCTCCTGGCGTGAGCAAGGTGTTTTGATTCAAGAGAAAACCCCCTGCATCTTCGCCTACTCGCAGCGATTTCAGGTTCCTGGGAACAACGAAGTGAAGGAGCGCCGCGGATTTATCGCCCTCGGCAAGCTTCACGACTACGCCGACCAGGTCGTTTTCCGCCACGAGCAGACCCTCTCCAAGCCCAAAAGCGACCGCCTGAACCTGCTCAAAGCCACCCGCGCCCACTTCGGCCAGATTTTTATGCTTTACTCCGATCCGGGCCAAAGCATGGAGCAGATTCTCTTCGACGCCAATGGCCTCGCCGACGCCGAAGTCACCGACGAATACGGCGTCCTGCACCGCGTTTGGCGTGTCAACGATCCGGCCATCATCAAGCTGCTCACCACCGCCATGGCCGACAAAAAACTCATCATCGCGGACGGCCACCATCGTTACGAAACAGCCCTCGCTTATTCGAAACAACATGCCCCCGCGACGGTGCCCCGGACAGAAACAAACGTCGGCCAGTTGCCCCACCCTGCCTTTCCCGAAGCCGCCGTCATGATGACCTTCGTCAACATGGATTCCGACGGCCTGGTGATTCTCCCCACGCACCGCGTAGTGCACGGCATCGCCGGATTCGATCCCGCCGCGTTTGCCAGGGCCGCCGAGGAGTTCTTCACCGTCGAAGCATTGCCCGCCGCCGACGCCGCGCTTTATATCGAGACCCTCAAAAATCAGCAGGGCACAGCCTTTGTCGCCGTCACCCGGGCCGGCGCCTCCCTGCTGCGCTCCAGGAAAGACGCTGTCGCCAAGGCGCTTACTTCACTGCCCGAGCGTCAGCGCGATCTCGACCTGAGCCATTTGCACTCCATCATTCTTGACCGCCTCCTGGGCCTCGACGCGGAAAAGGTTCGCGAACAGACGAACCTGCGCTATCTGCGCGATGCCGCCGAAGCCGTCGACCAGATCAGCCGCGGCGAGGCCGACGTGGCCTTTCTCACCAACCCGGTCGCCATGGAACAGCTCAAGGAAGTGGCTTTCGCCGGCGAAGTCATGCCCCAGAAATCGACCGATTTTTTCCCAAAATTACTGAGTGGTCTCGCCATCTATGCGCTGGAGTAGCCGGATCTGCGCTGCCCTCGCTGCAGCCGCCGGAATCATTACGACACCGGGAGTCCAGGGGAGAGCCGAAATCTCCACCGCGGCCCGGTTGCAAGCAGCCCCGCAGCCGCCTTCCAGCTCCGCTCCCCGTCCGGCCCAGGGTCCGCCGCAAACAGCTCCCTCTGCCCCTCCGGCCCCCGCTCCGAACCCGCCCGCTCCCCCGCGCTTCCTCATCGTTCTCGACGCGGCTCACGGCGGAGACGATATCGGCGGCCACCTCTCCAATGGAACCTACGAGAAAAACGCTACCCTCGCGCTGAGCGTCCGCCTGCGCTCTCTCCTCGGAGCCCGCGGTATCCAGGTCATTACCACTCGCGAATCGGACCAGTCCGTCGATCTCAACCGGCGCGCCGAGATCGCCAATCATGCCGATGCCAAAGCCTGCCTCAGTCTGCATGTCGCCGAGACCGGCTCCGGCGTACACCTCTTTGTCTCTTCCCTCCCCCCCTCCACCCCCACCCGCTTCGTTGCCTGGAAGACCGCCCAGGCTGGTTGGGTGACCCGTAGCCTGGCCCTCGCCGGCGTGCTCAACTCCGCCCTCCTCCATGGCCAGGTTCCCGTAACCCTGGGCCGTACTTCCCTGCCCGCGATCGAGAGCATGACCTGCCCCGCCGTGGCCATTGAAGTAGCTCCCGAACGCGATGCGGACCACAAGATCACCGCCGAGCCCGACGACACCGACTACCAGTCGCGGATCGCCGCCACCCTCGCGGCCGCCATGCTGGAGTGGCGCACGGAGGTCCATCCGCAGTGATTCCCCGCCACCAGATCGTCTTGTTCTCAATTCTCCTTCTGGCCTCGCTGGGAATGGGCGGCATGTTGTGGCACCTGCGCCAGCGCGCTCATGAGCGGCTCGTCGCCGGTGCAGACTCCGCGCCGACCAAGGCCCCTGAAGTCGCCCCCGCCGTACAGGCCACCCTCATGGTCGCCAACGACGATGACAATTCCCTCCTCGGCCAGGTCCACTCCCTGCCCCTTCCCGCCGATCCCGGCGCCCGCGCCCGCGCGCTCCTCGGCCGCCTCCTCGATCTCTACGCCGCACCCAACGCCACCCACCCCGTTCCCGGAGGCGCTGGTTCCGTGTCCCAGGTATTCCTTCTCCCGGTTCCCGACACCGCGGGTAAATCTTTCGCAGCCCGGCGTGACTCCGGCCCCCAGCTCGCGGTCGTAAACCTCACCGGCAATTTCGTCGCCAGCCATCCGTCCGGTCTCGAGACTGAAACCCTCACGGTCCTTTCCATCTGCGGAACCATCCATGCCAACCTTCCCCGCGTCACCCAGGTCCGCTTCCTCGTGGATGGACAGCAGCGCCCCTCCCTCGCCGGCCACGCCGATCTCACCCGCACCTACCTGGTTCTCGACGCTGTCCCTTCGGAGGCTAAGTGACCGCACCCGATCCCAACAGCGCCACGGCCCCCACCATCGGCGTGTTCGATTCCGGCTTCGGCGGCCTCACCGTGCTGCGCGCCCTCATGCACCGCCTGCCCCACGCGCAATTCGCCTTTCTCGGCGACACCGCCCGCCTCCCCTACGGTTCCAAGTCCCGCCGTACCATCGCCCGCTATGCCGTCGAGAGCGCCCAGTTCCTGGTCCGCGAACAGCGCGCGGAGTTCCTCGTCATCGCCTGCAACACCGCCAGCGCCCTGGCCCTCGACGCCATTCAGGAAGCGGTGCCCATCCCCGTGCTGGGCGTGATCGAACCCGGCGCCACCGCGGCCCACGCCGCCTCCGTCACCGGTGACGTCCTCGTCATCGCCACCGACGCCACCGTCCAGAGTCATGCCTACGCCGCCGCCTGCCGCGCGCGGGGTTTACGCGCCCTTGAAAAAGCCTGCCCGCTCCTCGTCCCGCTCGTCGAAGAAGGCTGGACCTCCCATCCCGTCACCGCCCAGATCATTCGCATCTATCTCGACCAGCTCCTCGCTGAAGCTGCCGCGCAAAATCTCCAACCCGACGCCCTGGTGCTTGGCTGTACCCACTACCCGCTCCTCCGTCCCCTCATCGAACAAGCCGTCCCGTCCGGCATGCGCGTCATCGACTCCGCGGAGTCCGCCGCCGCCTCCGCCGTGCAACTCTTCAACGGCCGCGCTGCACCCCGCGCCGGCGCCCCCGCCCACGCCATCCCCCCGGTCCGCTGTTTCGCCACCGACTCCGTCGACAAGTTTGAACGCCTCGGATCCCGCTTTCTCGGCCACCCCGTCGGCAAGGTCGAACTCGTCGATCTGGGCGGATAGACCACCCCCCGCGACTGCTATTCTAAGAAACGGTTGGCCCTGAAGTTCCCCACACCTGCGCATGGAGGAAGTAAAAGAGAAATGATTGATTTGGCGGGCAAGACGGCCGTGGTCTTCGGGCTGGCGAACAAGCGTTCCATCGCCTGGGGCATCGCCCAGAAACTCCACGCAGCCGGTGCCACCCTGGCCATCTGCTACCAGAATGAGCGCATGAAGCTCGAAGCCGAAGGCCTCATCGCCGACCTCCCCGGAGCCTCCGGCTTCCAATGCGACGTCTCCAACGACGCCGAGATCGACGCCCTCTTCGCCCAGCTCAAAGAAAAATACGGCCAGCTGCATACCGTGGTGCACGCCGTGGCCTACGCGCCCGCCGCCGACCTCAAGGGTGAATTCCTCAACACCAGCCGCGAAGGCTTCCGCGTCGCCATGGACGTCAGCGTCTACTCCCTCATCGCCGTCAGCCGCGGCGCCGCCCCCCTCATGACCGGCGGCGGCAGCATCATGACCCTCACCTATTACGCCGCCGAAAAAGTCGTGCCCAATTACAACGTGATGGCCGTCGCCAAAGCCGGCCTTGAATCCGCCACCCGCTACCTGGCCGCCAATCTCGGACCCCGCGCCATCCGCGTCAACGCCATTTCCGCCGGCCCCATCAAGACCCTGGCCGCCCGCGGCATCGGCGACCTGGGCGAAATGCTCAAAGCCCACGCCGACCGCGCCCCTCTCCATCGCAATGTCGACCAGCTTGAAGTCGGCGGCCTCGCCCTCTTCCTCGCCAGCGATCTCTCCACCGCCATCACCGGCGAAACCATCTACGTCGACTGCGGCTACAACATCATGGGCTTTTGAAAGCCGCCGCCCCCCTTGCTCCCCCGCCGCGAACCATGAGTCCGCCCCTCCCGAGCGCCCCCGTGACCATCCATCGTGTCCTGACCTCGGCCCAGCCCGAGTTCCACGCGCTGCTCGGCATCTATACCCAGGCTCATCCGGAAAGTGAGCGCAAGAGCCTCGCTTCTCTCTCCGCCATGATCGCGCGGCCCGAGTGTTTCTTTCTGGCCGCCCTCCACCACGGCGCCGTCGTGGGTTTTACCATCTCCAATTGCTTTCTTGATTCGGACGCCGCCCTGCTTGAATACATGGCGGTCGCCGTCGATCACCGCAATCGCGGCATCGGCAAGTCGCTCTTCCAGGCCACCGTGAACTTCCCCGCCCTCGCCCCGCGCACCGTACTCATCGAAGTGGACTCCAACCTGGTCGCCGCGCCCGACGCCGCCGACTGCACCCGCCGGAAGGCCTTTTATCGCAGCCTCGGATGCCGGGAAATCGAACGCCTCTCCTTCCTCATGCCCAGAGTCTCCAGCACCCTCCCGCCCCCCATGGAACTGCTCGTCTACCGCAACCGCCTGCCCCAATCCATCGAAAAGGCGCGCCTCCTGCGCTGGTTGCGCGACTGCTACGTCCAGGTCTACCAGGCCCCGCCAAACGATCCCCGCATCGATGCCATGCTCAGCCCTCTCCCCGACACCATCCGCTTGCTCTAAGAGATGCCCGCCCCAGCCGCCGTTTTTGAAACGGCGCCATTCGATTCGCAGAGATAACACCGGGTGCCCCAGGTCTCGCTTCTGAGACCTGGGAGTCTCACGAAAGCGGGCTTTTTCAGCGCGCCACACACTCTCCGGGTGCCCCACCCTCGCGACGTTTTTGTTTTTGTCGCTAGGGTGGGCTGCCACAAACCTTGACGAGCCCTGTCATTAAGAGCCAACGGGCCCCTGAACGTCTTTCCGTTCGCGGGTGGTGAATCGAAGAATCTCTTCGATGAATTTCAGGCTCACACGCCAGCTTGTCTCTCGTGAATCTCATCCGGGTAATAGAACGCCTGGATCGCCTTAATCTGTCCGTCCACGATGTGAATCCGGTCGCAAACGTGATCCACTCCATTGACTGTCTCCATGTCAAAGACGGTCGCGACATAATCGCCATCAACGATATGCTGCTTTAACTCAATACCCTTAACCAGAGGGAGAATCTGGGTAAGAAAGCCAAAAACTGTTGGCCGTCCCATCAACTTTGGCATGCGCGGGCCTTCAAAGGTTACGTCTTCGGCAAAGGGCACCTTCGCCAGGTCTTTTGTTACAAAACAATCCAAATAGGCTTCAACCGCAGCGATTTTCTGTTCTCTCGACATGGACTCTCCCCTTCTCCCATAATCTCAGAGGGCTTGTACGGACAGACTTCGAGGGCCGCGATAAACTCTCATCAGGACAGCAGAAGCGTCAGGCATCACTTCGCAAACTGCGAAAGCAGCAGAAGCGTCAGGACATCACTTCACAGACTGCGGCAAACTCATCAGGACGGCAAGAAGTGTCAGGGCACGACTTCAGTCGTGCCGCAAGCGCCCCGAAACCGATGGGCTTTAGCCCCTGGGGGACGCATTTCATCCTCATGAGCGCCTTTTTTCAACATCCTGCGACTCTCTGTCTCTAAGATTCACTACAAAACAGAGCCTGTCATTCCGAGCCGGGTGCCGGGTGCCCCAGGTCTCGCCTTTGAGACCTGGATCCTCGCCACGAAATTGTCATCAATTCGGAGGCCCCGGGGTCGTGTCACTTTCCACCCTCGTGCCATGCACCCTTCGAACGAAAATCAGGGCGCAATCGTAGTTGGTCTGTGCTCATCTGGTGAAAATTAGCCGTACCCGAAGCTGGCATGTCGGTAAGCACAAGACGAAATTTCGGAAACGAATGAATTGGCTTCCGTTGAGAAGTTTGGCTCGTCATCCGTCTGACTGCGGTGGATCGAAAAGGCTCATTGGTTTGGCTTCGGGACAACTGCCTTCTGTCGAAGGATCTTCAGCATAGCCAGGGAGCGCCTAAGGTTCTCTTTTGCCTCATCCGGCGACGCCTCCGGTCCAAAGTAAACCTCTACTCTATTCTTGGGAATTTCTGCTGCTGCGTTTCCCAAGGTACCGATCCGGATATTTGCAAATGCCTGTTGTAAGCTCACTAAGCTCGGGGTCGTCTGCACCCATCGCCCGGTTCCAGCCTTTGCATTCGGATCAAATGGGGCGTCCACGTGACTACCTAATACGACGCCTGCATGAGGGATTCCAAGCGTTATTCGATGAACTACACCACCGTCCACGATCCACCCTGCCTCTTTGAAAAGATCTATGAACTGAGCCGCATAAAGACAGACTGTCTCGTCTCCCGCCGGACAATCTATCCTAATCACATCTTACCTTCCAACCGCGAGGAAAGGGGCATTGTAAAGCGCCTTTTCTCTTCTACAGTGAGACTGTGCCTATCGTGCACGTCCTGCGGTCTGGATGGCGATGGCGTTGAACTTGTCGATCTCGTGTGACCGCTATCATCGACTGGGTGGATGAACTGCCTGGGGCGCGGGATGCCCCTCTGGGTTTCACTCTTCCATTGCACCCGCAGTTGCCATCCCCCTCCTGCAAGAACCAGCAGTACCAAGAGCGCTACTAGATGCTTAAAACGTTTGCGAATGCTCTTCGTGAAGTGAGACCTATAGGCCAGATGTGCGAGAATCGCTGCGCCAACAATAATCGCGACTGCCTTCTCCGCGAGCGTCGGGACTAATACCCATACGAACAGAGCTACTGCAAGAGAGACAAAGCTGACGGAGTCTCCGAGGCTGAGAGACTTCTCGAGCGGTAGTTGCGTAGGCTCTTTCAATTCTTGAACGCCTGGGACTGGTCCAACTTGGTGCAGATGTAATTCATCCGGAAAGGATCTGGATACTTACTCCAAGGCGCGACCCCTTCAGGCATGATAGCTATTTATCCGCCGGGTGCCCCAGGTCTCGCCTTTGAGACCTGGGATCCTCCCCACGAACCAAAATCAAAGCCCCTGACTTGTCACCGCTTCGTATCCCCTTCCCCCCTCGCGCCACGCGACCTTCGACGAAATTCAGGGCTGGACACACGGTCCGCTCGTTGAAGAAACAGCGCAAATGTCCATCACCGACTCGAGTCTGTCGGCTCGCCGGCCCGCTGCATCATCCACTCGTATGCCGTCTCGATCGCACGCGCGAATCGAGGCGTGTCGAACAGCGGCGCTTCCGTCCTGCTCTGCCGGATCCGCCCACGCAGCATCTGCAACTCCGCCCGATCCCTCGCCAGTCGCAAGGCCGCGGCTTCATAGTCCTTGAGGTTCGATGTCACCAACTCGGGAAGTCCGGCCGCGTGCAGGATGCTGCCGGCGACGCGCGACGCGAAGGTCGCGCCCGCCGCTGTCAGCACGGGACACCCTGCCCACAGCGCATCGCTGGTCAGCGTGTGGGCATTGTAGGGCAGCGTATCGAGAAATAAATCCGCCACCGCGAATCGAGCCAGATGTTCGGGATTCGGAACCGGGGGCGCAAAGATGAGTCGCTCCGATCCGCCTTGCAGCCGCGCCTCCGCCTCCCTGCGCAAGTTCGCCATCGCAGCCGGGCGCGTTTCGAGCAGCCACAAAACGCTTCCTGGTATTTTCCCCAGCAGCCGCATCCAGATGTCGAAGAGCGCGGGCGTGATCTTGTGGGGCGAACTAAAGCAACAGAAGACGAATTCGTTTGCGGGCAGTCCGTACTCCGCGCGGCTGCGAGCGGGTGCAATCGGGCGGCGCCGATCGTTCACCTGGTAGCAATGCGGCAGGGGAACCAGGGTTTCGGTGAAGTGCAGTTGCTGATCCGGCGGCACAACAAACCGGTCGACCACAACATAATCGATCGCGCGCGTCCCCATGGTGCCCGGATAACCCAGGTAGCTTACCTGGACCGGAGCCGGCCGCAGCGCCACGATCTCAGGCCGCGCGTCCGTGGTATAACCCTTGAGGTCCACCAGGATGTCGACCCCGTCCGCGCGAATGCGTGCCGCGGCCGAGGTGTGCGAGGCGTGTTCGAGATCCACGAAGGCATCGAACGAACCACGAAGTCGTGCCCGCGCCGCGCTTCCGTCGTCCGCGCCGTACGAGTACCCGATAATGCGGAACCGGCTGCGGTCGTGCAGTTCGAACAACTCCGAGATAAGATGGGCGGTCGCATGCTCCTGAAAGTCGGCAGAGAGGTAGCCGATTGTGATGCGCTCGCGCCTTGACGGAATGTGCGCCGTCCCGCTGGCCGCAAGCCGTCGTGCGTGCGCCCATTGTTCGGCACACCGCCGCTGCTGTCCGGGCGTTGTCTCCAGGGTTAGAAACACAAACGGGTTGACCGCGCCGGAGCCGTCTTCCACGGCGTGCATCAATTGCCTGGTGAGATCGTCGACCATGCGCCAGTCGCACATCTCCTTGAGTTGGTGCACGAGAATCGCGATGGCTTCGATATATGCGGGATTGATCGACACCGCCTTGGCGAGCGCCGCGATGGCTTCTTCCGTCCTTCCCAGCCGCCGCAGCGCGCTGGCCAGGTTGCGATAGGCCTCGGCATAGTCCGGATGAAGGCGCAATGCGGTCTGGTAACGGGCCACAGCCTCCTCCAGATTTCCGGTCATCTGATAAAGGTTGGCCAGGTTGTTATGCGCCTCGGGGTACTCCGGGGCGAGTTCGATGGCGCGGCGAAATGCCGGAATGGCCTCGCTTGTTCTGCCCATCTGCGCCAGCATGGAGCCCAGGTCGTTTGCCGCGAGAGCCGACTCCGGATTTTCCTCAATGACCCTGCGTAGCAAGTCCACAGCGGACTCTGTCTCGCCCCTGTCAAAAGCGGCGATGGCGCATTGGTGCAAGCTGTTCATTCCGCTCCCATCCTATAGCTTTACTAACTTCCCACAGGCTTGCGAGCCAGGAAAACCAAGCTTGGTTCGAGTGCCCCGCCCATGTCATGGCAAAGGAGGGACTCCGGTGCGGCGAAAGTTCATGCGGCGGCAATTAGTCGCACCACGAGTTTGGTCGGGAGATCCCCGCATTCTTCACCGTTGCACAGCCGGGGGTGAAGTCGCAGCGCTCCTCAAATCGTCCCCATTCCTAGAGCACTCACATCGCCACGATCTGCGCCCACACCTCAGCGTCAACCGGCAAGCCGAGTTTGCGATTCTCCGCACGAATCTTCAACGTCTGTTCACCCGGATAACGCACCGGCTTTCCCGCCTCCGCGGAACGGCAGCCCTGCAGGGATCGAACGATCCCATCGGCAACATCGCTTTCCGTACCCAGCGCCGCGGGATCGATCGCAAAAAACATCTGCGACAGTCCCCGCTCGCGCAGCGGATCGGCAGCCAGTTGATGCGTCGCTTTCCCCAGCGACATCAGGGCAGCCGCCATGTCGAGCACCACAGAAAGACCCGATCCCTTCCAATAGCCCACCGGCAGCGCCCGCTGCGATGCTTCAATGGCCGCGGCATCGCGCGTAAGTTTTCCATCCTCATCGAAACCGCCATCGACGGGCAACAGCTCGCCCCGCTTTCTGTAGCTCTCCAGCGCCCCATACGAGAACTGCGACATCGCCATATCCAACACAACCGGCCCCTTCGCTCGCGGTATGGCGATCACCAGCGGATTATTGCCAATGCAAGGCTCGGCCCCGCCCCACGGCGGCAGGTTCGGCATGGTGTTGGTCCAGCAGATCCCAATCACCCCCGCCTCCGCCGCCTGCCATCCATACGTGCCCCCGCGCATCCAGTGATTGGTATTGCCCAGTGCCACGCAGCCGATGCCGTGTGCACGGCCCAGCGTCATGGCGCGCTCCATCGCCGCATGCGCATTCAGATTCCCCGGCCCCAGCCGCCCATCCCACCGTTCCAGTGCGCCGAAGCCCGCCACCTTCTCCGCCTCCGCCAGCACATCGATGCTGCCGTTGCGCACCATGGACACAAAGCGTGGGAAGCGATGGATACCGTGCGTGTACACGCCATCGCACGTCGTCTCTGCGAACAGGCGCGCACCCATCTGCGCGCGCTCCTCCGCAAAGCCAAGCCCGCCCAGTATCCTGGCAAGCTCCTCGCGCACTTCATCGAACGGAATTCGCTTCATCACCGTGAAATGGCCTTAAAAACCACCCAAAATGAGGTTCGGAAAAACGCCTGTAAAACGCGCGCATCTTGGGCAATCTAAAAGGCTTGCAACGCGCCTACATGCGCATTTTCTGTGCAAAACGCGAAAAACGCAAAAAACACCGTTTTTGCATGTTCACCCAAAACGCATCCATCCCTCACAAACCAAAAGAGTTGCACGCATTTCGTGTTTTTCCGAAAATTGCCCCGTGCCCAAACTCGGCAAAATTCTCTATCGCCCTGCACAGAGATCCGCGAGCGCCGATTTGGGCACAGTTGTTACTCATTCGCCAATACCCCGGCTTGCACCGGCGCCTACTTGTGATAGTTGGGATAAGCGGGCTTCTCCACCTGCGTCGGAGGATGCTTGGCTAACTCTTCCAGTGCCAGCGAAACCGCCTTCTCCAATTGAGGATCGTGGCCCTCGCTCACCGCCTTCGGATCCTGCTCCACCGGGTAATCCGGCTCCACGCCATGGTTCTCCACGTCCCACTGCCCCGACGGAGAGAAGAACGCCACGCTCGGCGAAGTCACATGCCCCCCATCCATCAAAACAGGGATCGGACCAATGCCTACAAGGCCTCCCCACGTCCTCTTCCCCACCAGGGGACCTAGTTTGGCCTGCTTGAAGAGCCACGGCAACGCATCGCCGCCCGAGCCCGACGACTCATTGGCGATCATCACCTTCGGCCCATAGATCGCGGCGTTCGGCGTATGCTCGATCACCCCATAGCGCGGCGCCCAGTAAGACTCCACATGCCGCCCCAGCACTTCAACGAAATAATCCGCCACCTGCCCGCCCGCATTGAAGCGCTCGTCCACCACCACGCCCTGCTTCTGCGTCTGCGCAAAAAAGTAGCGATTGAAATTCGTAAACCCGCCCCCACCCGTGTCAGGAAGATAGACATACGCAAGCTTGCCGCCGGAGAGTTCATCGACTTTTTTCTGATTGCTTTCGATCCAGTCGATGTTGCGCATGCCGGCTTCACTGGCCACCGGAGTCACCGAAATGTCGCGCCCATTCTTGCCATCCGCCGCGCCGATGCGCACGTTGATCACTTTGCCCGCTGTGCCTTCGAGTGGCTGCTGTATATCGATGTCCGATGTGACTTCTTCACCATTGATTGCGAGAATGCACTCGCCCACGACAACATTCAACCCCGGCTGCGCGAGGGGCGCTTTCTCGCGCGGATTGAAAAGGCCGCCGGTGTAGATTTTCTTGATGCAATAGCGATTGCCCTTGATCTCGTAATCCGCTCCGAGTAATCCGCCGGGAACTTTCCTGGCTTCAGGAATAGCGCCGCCGGTGCCGCGCAAATGCCCCACTGAAAACGCGCCCAGCATTTCCTGGAAGATGTAATTGAGATCAGCGCGCGATGCCATCGAAGCCACATAGGGTTCGAAGTGATTTTCATCCGCGATGGTGTCGGTGCCATGGAAGTTGGGATCGTAAAAGTAGGCGCGCTCGATGCGCCACACTTCGTGATACATCTGCGCCCACTCCTCGGGTGGATTCACGCGCACCTTCACATCGCCGAGATTCAACGCGCCTTCGCCGGGCTTCAATGGCACATTGGCAGGCGCAATGATCCATTGCGCCGGACCGCCGCCACCGGGCGGCGGGGGCTCTCCGTTATCAGGGCCGTGGTTGGCAAGGGAGGCCAACATTTTTTCACCGTTGGCGGAAAGCTCAAAGTGGCTTACGTGCTCAGCAAATTTTTCTGTCTTGCGATCTTCCTGGGTCCAGCGATTGAGTGTGGCGCCGCGATCGACAAAGCGGCCCGAAGCAGGAATCTCGAGAAAGTAGACGCTGCCTTTGAGTCCCGCGGCCAGGCCGGTGTAAACACTGGCAGGCAATGGAAGCGGCACGATGCGCGATTCAATGCCGGCGAGATCGACCTTGGTCGGCTTCACGGGGACGGGCTTGCCATGAGATTTCTCATCGGCGTTTTCCTTGCTTTCGCTTTCGCTCTTCTTGCCTTCAGCTTCTTTCTCCGCGGTCTTTTCATCTTCGAGTTCGGGAGCAACGGGCGAAGGAGTGGCGGCCGCAAGCACCAATGCGTAGATGTTCGACGTGACTTGATAAAGATCGCTGGTCATGTCGAGGCCATTGGAGGTAGCACCCGCATTCGTGCTGGCAATAAAGTAAAGATATTTGCCGTCGCGATCGAACGCGGGCAGGCGCGAGTCCGCGATTTCATTGGTAATTTGTGTACTCTGCCCGGTATCTACCGAATAGAGGAAAAGCGCATGAAGATGATTGGCCAGCGAACGCGGATAGGCCAGCCACTTGGAATCGGGCGACCATGCGACGTCGAAACTCAAGTCAGAGAAACCGCCATATACGTTCTTCTCGCCGATGGTGGTCAGCTTTCCGGATGCCGTGTCGAGTACCCACGTGTTGAGCCGGTTGTCATGGAAGGCAAGGCGTTTTGAATCGGGCGACCACTTAGGCCCGAAGTAATAGGCAGGCTCTTTGGATAACTCGAATTTCTTTACCGAGGGACCGCCTGCTTCCGAGGTGCCGAACTGCGATGCGACGTGCAGCGCATACATGCCCGACTCATCGGAAAAGTAAGCGATGGACTGGCCATCGGGCGACCAGGCGGGCTCGCGCTCCATGACGCCGGAGGTGTTGGTGATATCGCGCGTCGGCCCATGCTTGGCGGCCACGGTGAGAATGTCGCCATGGGCTTCAAACGCAGCGCGCAGGCCGGTGGGCGAGATGGAAGCATTCTCAATTTCGCCGGCAACCGGCTCGATGTGGGGGCGGACTTCGGGCAAGTCGGCATCGATCTCGATGGGGACAACGTGACTGGATGCGGTGGCCGTGTCGTAGAGATAGATGTCGCCGAGTCGATCGTAGACCAGCGTGCCGCCCTCGCCGGCGAGGCTGCGGATGTCGGGACCGTCGTTGGGCAGGGCTTCCGTCACCGGGCTTTTCTTGGAGGCGGAATCGTAGCGGAAGATGCTTACGTGTCCCTTGCGCCCGGAGAGGAAGTAGACTTTGCCGCCCGCGTAGACGGGGTCGAAATCGGATGCCTGTTCGTGTGGGATTTCGACCGACTCGAGTTCAGGCAGGGTGGTGATCCAGATGGTGCTGGCGAGGCCGCCATGATAGTTGCCCCAGGCAACGTAAGCGGTGTAGTTGAAACCGAACGCGGGACCGAGGGGCGAATAAGCGATCTGCTTGCCATCGGGCGAGAACTGCCCTTGATAGGCCATGGGCAGCGGCAGGGGCGTTGCAATGCCTCCCTTGGCGGGAACGGTGTAGAGCTGCGTATAGCGGCTTGTGGATTCGCGATTGGAATGAAACAGGATGCTCTTGCCATCGGGTGTCCAACCGACGGCGAAGTCGGCTGCGGGATGATAGGTGACGCGCGAGGGAACGCCGCCGCTGGTGGGGATGGTGAATACATCGGTGTTGCCATCGTAGTCGGCGGTGAAGGCGATGGTTTTGCCGTCGGGAGAAAAGATGGGCGCGGTCTCAATGCCGACCCCGGTGGTGAGACGGGTGGCACGTCCGCCCGCGCGCGGCACAGTCCAAAGATCGCCGGCATAGCCGAAGGCGATGAGTTCGCGGCTTAAGGCGGGACGCTGAAAGATGTGCGGCTTGGCGCCGGCGGCTGCACAGGGAGTTGAAGCAAGGCTGATTGTCAGGAGAAAAAGAGCAAACGTTGCAACTGCAGAATCGCGGAACGAACGCACCGAAAGGCCTCCGGGGACCAAGAAAGAAGATGAGGACATCTTAACCCAGGGGAGTGGATCCGCATGGAATCAGGCGCAGCCGCAACCCTCGCCGCGCCACGCGCGGCGGCCTTCAATGAGCAGAACCGGAACGGCGGCGAGCGCGGCAACGGTATCGATCCAGCGAATGTGCCAGACCGCGAAGATGGCGAGACCCAGCAGCGTGACCCCGGCGAGATACGCGCAGGTGGCTGATTGCATGGCGTCGGCGGCCAGGGCGCGATCGTCTTCAGCGCGGGCTTGCCTGCGTTTGAGCACGGCGAGGATGGGCATGGCGACCAACGCAGCCGCGGTTATGCCGATGCCGAGGCAGCTGGTTTCGAGAGGCGCTCGCCAGGCGAGCAGAGCAATGACGACCACCACGAAGGCAAGCAGAAAAAGAAGGATCGCGGCAGTACGTTCGGCCTGCGATTTACCCAGCGGCATGCGCGGCACAAATTGCAGGAGCACTACGGAAGCAGAGAGCAGTTCGATGAGGCTGTCGGAACCGAAAGCCAGCAGGGCCACGCTGTGCGCCTGCGCCGCGGCGATCAAGGATAGAGTGCACTCGACGATCATCCACGCGATGGTGATGTATTGCAGCCAGGCCACATGATGCGAGAGAGAGCGCGGGGGCGGGGTGCAGGAGTTGCAGCAGGCATCGGAATGGGGCGAGGTGCTCATTGGTTCTCTACCCGCGGAGGCAAATGAATGGGACGGGTAAAGCAGGTCCTTCGGCTCCGCTGAAAAGCGCTTCGCTCAGGATGACACCTCGTAGCAATCGGGAAAATAGAAATCTCGTCCTTGAGAGTTTCCTGGAAACCCGGTCTTTGAGCGCGTCCTGGAAACCTGGTCCTTGAGCGTTTTCTAAAAAGCTAGTCCTTGAGCGTTACTGTGATTTTGCGGGCGTCGCCGCCTTCGGAAGTGATGACAATGTCGCCGGTGGCGCGCTTCTTGATGCTCTTGAACTTGTCACCCCACTCGACGAAGACCAGCGACTCGGGCGTGAGCAACTCATCGAGACCGAGTGTTTCCAGCTGGCGCTCGCTTTCGAGGCGATAAACGTCGATATGAAAAAGCTTGATGGGCTTTCCGTTGTGGGTTCCGTCGTATTCGTGCAGGAGCGTAAATGTGGGACTGGTGACCTCGTCGGGCTCGGCCGCATCGAGGGCCTGCGCAATGCCCTTCACGAGGGTGGTCTTGCCGGTGCCCAGATCGCCGCGAAGCAACAATAGCTGGGGAGGCTTCAATAGATCGACAAGCTTGCGGCCCACTTCTATCGTGTCCGCACCACTGCGGGTGGTGAACTTGTGGACGCGGCCTTCAGCCGCAGGGGCTTCCTTACTCATTCTGCTGCCTCACGGGAGCACTTTACGGGTAGGGAATCTCCCGGCAGCCCCTGCAACCAAACATAACCGTTTCCGGTACGAGAGCGAAAGCGAAAAGCCTGAGAAAGATGAGGAAGACTGTCGGTAGCGAGCAGGGTGTGCTCGTTGCCGGAGCGTACGGCGATGTCGGCGGCCAGGCCGTGGAGGAACACTGCGGCTTCGACCGCGAGTTCATGTTGCTGAGGATGCTGGGCCAGCAGGCCGGCCACCATGCCGGTGAGCAGATCGCCGCTGCCGCCTTTGGCCATACCGGGATTGCCGGTGGTGTTGACGGCGACGCGGCCGCTGGGATGGGCAATCAAGGTGCGGGCGCCTTTGAGGACGACGATGGCGCCGGTACGCTGGGCAAAATGGCGGGCGACGTCGAGGCGTTTGGACTGCACTTCGGCGGTAGGGATTCCGGCCAGCCGCGCCATTTCACCCGGATGCGGCGTGATGACGATGGTGCGGCCCTTGGCGGTGAGGCGCGCGAAGACGCCGGGCTGCGTGGCCAGGATGTTGAGGGCGTCGGCATCGACGACCGCGGACATGGAGGTGGCTTCAAGCAAGCCTAAGCAGAATTTAGCGGTGTCGTCGCTTTGGCCGAGACCGGGACCGAGGGCGAGGACGGTGATGCCCTTGGTCACGGCTTCAATATTTTCGGGAGTGAGATTTTCAGGCGTGGCCTGCCCTTGCGAATTGGCCTTGAGCGGCCAGGTCATCAATTCAGGAGCGTGGCCGGAGACGACGGGCAGAGCGGGCGCGGGGACAGCGGCGGTGACCAGGCCCGCACCCACGCGCATGGCCGCGAGAGAAGCCATGGCGGGCGCGCCGGCCTTGCCGCCGGCTGACCCAAAGGAGCCGCCGACGATGAGGACATGGCCATACTTGCCTTTGTTGGCATCGGCGGCGCGCGGGGCCAGCGTGAGTTGCTGCGCTGAGCCCGCCCACTCGATGTTGAGATCAGAAACGATGGCGTCGTCGGGAGAGCCGATGGGGGCGACTACAACAGGCTGATCCCAAGTGCGCGTCAACTGGCCGAAAACGTGGGCGGGCTTGGGGGCTGTGAATGTAACGACTGCATCGGCGGGAAACACCGGGTCTTTCACCGTGGCGCTGGTCTCGTCGGCAGGCCACCCGGAAGGCAGGTCGACGGCGAGAATCGGAACGGACTTGCGGGCGAGTGACGCAGTCAGCCAGTCGAGGACGGAAAGGGCAAGTCCCTTGAGCGGAGGTTTGAAGCCGGTTCCCACGATGGCATCGAGAATGAGGTCGGTGTCGAGTGCCGCGTTGTGCGTGGTGAGGTCTTCAGCCGACTCGACGATATGAACCGTGCACAAGGCCGCATGTGTGAGTTCGCTCCAGGCAGTGGCGGCGTCGCCTTTGAGATCGGATGGTGAACCCAGTAGAAGCAGCGTTACGGCAATACCCGATTCGGCGAGCAGGCGGGCTGCCATCATGCCGTCGCCGCCGTTGTTGCCGCGCCCGCACAGAACCGTGACGTGCGTGGCATGGGGAAACAGCTGATGGACGCACAACGCAATCGAAGATGCCGCGTGGCGCATCAAATCGACGGATGGAATTTGGAACCGCTCGGTCGTCGCGCGGTCACAGGCCTGCATCTCGGCTGCGGAAAGAACTCGCATGGCTTCTATGGTAGCGGGTGACAGCCAGTGAGTGTTAAGCGCGCCGGGCGGGCGCTCCTGCGGATCGAAGAAATGGGTGGAATGATGAACAAAGTGACTGAAGAATCGATTGCGAATTCAACTTCAACATTTGACCTGCTGGCGTTGGCGGGCAAGTTTCCGCCCACGGCCGACACCATGCTGCTGGACATACGCATGACGGATGAGCCCGCGGCGAGCTCGCGCCTGTTTCGCATCTATCAGCCGGCGCCGGCGCACTTCCACAAAACATGCGACGAGTATCTGCAGGTGATCACGGGGCGCGGCAAGTTTGTGGTGGATGGCGGCGAGCCCATGGAACTGGGTCCGGGACAATTGCTGTTCTTCCGGCGCAACGTCGTGCACAGCATTCCGGAAGTGATCGAAGGACCGCTGGTGGTGTTCTCCGTGGATACGCCGCGGCGCGATCCGGCGGATGTGCACTTTGTGAATCCCGCCGATGGAACCGCGGCAACGTTTATCCGTACCATTAAACCCTGATCAGGCCTTTTTACTTGAACATCAGCAAGAGGAACCAGCCGTTGAGGCCGGCGATGAGAACGGCTGTGGCCCAGGAGAGACACTTGAGCCAGGGACCGTTCACAAACTCGCCCATCTTCCTGGCGCTGCCGGTGAAGATGACCAGTGGCACGACCGCGAAGCTGAGTTGTAAAGAAAGAATGACCTGGCTCAGCAGCAGAAGCTTCTCCGTTCCCTGCTCCCCATTGATGGCCACCACGATAATGGTGGGGATGATGGCGATGGAGCGGGTAATGAGACGGCGCAGCCAGGGCGCGACTTTGAGGTGGATGAAGCCCTCCATGACGACCTGCCCGGCGAGGGTTCCGGTGATGGAGGAGTTCTGGCCGGAGGCCAGAAGGGCGATGGCGAACAAAGTGCTCGCGCCGGCCGCACCGACCAGGGGACTCAGCAATTTGTAAGCATCTTCAATGGCTGCGACTTCGAAGTGTCCGCTGCGGTTGAAGACGGCCGCAGCCACGATGAGAATCGCGGCGTTCACGAAGAGCGCGATGGTCAAGGCGAGGGCGGAGTCGATGTTGGCCATGTGGATGGCATCGCGCTTGCCCTCCGGGGTGCGCTTGTAGCGGCGGCTCTGCACGATGGACGAATGCAGGTAGAGGTTGTGGGGCATCACGGTGGCGCCTAACATGCCGATGGCGATGAAGAGCATGTCGGCATTGGCGAAGATGGCGCGCGACGGGACGAACAGACTGTGCAGGGCGGGCAGGTATTCAGGGCGCGAGAGAACCATTTGAATCGCGAATAGCCCGAGGATCGTTCCGATCAGCGCGATGACCACGGCTTCGACATAGCGGAAGCCCCAGCGCTGCAGCAGCAGGATCAGGAGAACGTCGAGTCCGGTGATCAGCACTCCGTAAAAGAGCGGAATGTGAAACAGGAGCTGGAGCGCAATGGCCGAGCCGATCACTTCCGCCATGTCGCAGGCCGCGATGGCCACTTCGGCCATGATCCACAAGGTGAAGCTGACCCACCGGCTGGTGCTTTCGCTGCACAATTGGGCCAGGTCGCGCTCCGTCGCGACGCCCAGCTTGAGGGAAAGACTCTGGAGAAGAATCGCCATCAGATTCGAGGCCATGATGACGAAGAGGAGCGTATAGCCGAAGCGGGATCCGCCGGCGATGTCTGTAGCCCAGTTGCCGGGGTCCATGTAGCCGACGGCGATCAGGAATCCGGGCCCCATGAATCCGAGCAGCCGCTTCCAGTAAAACGGCGACGACGAAATCTGGACACTGGAAAAAACCTCGGGGAGAGAGGGTTCGTGTCCGGCAACCCTGGTTGTGGTCTCAGTGGCCATAGCTGGGGAGAGGCCCACGCCTGTCTACTGAGAGTATGACATGGATCACTTAATCATGGTTAATGTTTAATCTTATTTTCAATTATCATGCCGGCTCGGGCTCCAGCCAGACCGCCTCCGCCGCCGGCCTTCCCAGGATCGAGTTCCCCGTAGGTAACTCAATCAAAACGGTTTGATCATAATTCTGCGAGAGAACCTTGAGATTCTTGCGGGGACCGATACCGGCTTGATGGAGAAAGAGCAACAGTTTCGGATCGCGCTCGTGGAGGCTGGTGACGGTGTAGCGGTGTCCCACCACGGCTTCGGAGAGCGGCACCTCCCCACGGCGCTTGCGATCGCGCGGATTTTCGGGGAGCACGGCATTGCCGTGCGGGCAGGCGCCGCCTTCGCCCAGCCTCTCGCGCAACTTGGCTTCGAAAGCAGGCGAGACGGCGTGTTCCAGCCGCTCGGCTTCTTCGTGGATTTCGTACCACTCCATCCCGAAGACCTCGCTGAGCATGCGCTCGATGAGGTGATGGCGCAGCGCCGTACGATAGGCGGTCTCGCGGCCAGGGGCAGTGAGGCGCACGATGCCGTCTTCGCCCACCTCCACCAATCCATCCCGCTTGAGACGTTTCAGCGCCATGGTCACCGCCGGCGCTGAGACTTCCAGCCAGTGCGCGAGCATGGCGGGTATTACCTGGCGGCCCTCAGCCTCGGCCTCGAGGATGGCCTTGAGGTAATTCTCTTTCGAAACGTAGATGGAATCTTTCATAGCAAGTAGCTGCTAGCTTCTAGCCTCCAGCTGAAAACAACAAGCTGAAAGCCAGCTCGGCACCGAGAATTGATTGTATCCGCGTGGTAAGTCACCGGCCTATCAGGTCAGGTATTGCCGGGGTCGGCGGCTCGCGAGACTTTCCCGGATTCACGCCGCTCCAAAAACCAAGCCTCCAGCTTCGATAAACGCAAGCTGGAGGCTGGAAGCTGGAAGCTCAGGGCTTTCCTATTTCACGCGGACCTTCGGCTCAACCGACAATCCGGGACGCAGAGTATGGTTGGGGTCTTCGTTCTGCAAATTGTCGAAGTCGATGCGGACGGGAACGCGTTGAACGACCTTGACGTAGTTGCCGGTGGCGTTCTCGGGAGGGAACAAGGACAGCACGGAGCCCGTGGCGCCGCCGATCTGCGTCACCTTGCCGTGATAGGTTTTGCCGGTGGCGTCGACTTCGATTTCCACTTCCTGGCCGGCCGACATGTGGCGCAACTGTGTCTCCTTGAAGTTGGCGGTGATCCAGATGTTTTCAAGCGAAACCAGCGTCAACAGATTCTGCCCGGAAGAAACGTTCTGGTTGATCTCGACGCTCTTGCGGGTGATGATGCCCGCTTCCGGAGCGATGATCTTGGTGTAGCTGAGGTTCAGGTTGGCCTGGTCGAGCTGGGCCTGGGCCTGCTGGACCTGCGCCAGCGCCTGCTTGGCCTTGGCATTCTGCGCCGCGACCTGCTGCGGACCGGTCTGGGCATACTTCAGTAGCGCCTGCGACTGGGCTTCGCGATCGCGGGATACGCGCACGCCTTCCGCCGCAGCCTGCTCACTGGCCATGGCGTCCTGCACTGAAGCGGCGGCGGCGGCGGCGGCGGCAACGGCCGCATCGAACTGCTGCTTGCTGATTACGTCTTTTTCGACCAGGGGCTTGTAGCGTTCGAGGTCCGCCTGGGCTTTCACGTTGTTGGCTTGAGCCTGCACCACGCGTGCATGCGCGGCCTGTTGCTGCTGCTGCGCCTGCATCACCGCGGCGTGGGCACCGCTCACGTCCGAAGTGGCTGAAGTGAGATTGCTGCCGGTGTTGATCGTGGTCAGAGGCACATTGACATTGGCGGCGGCAGCGTTGGCTTCCGCACTGGCAAGAGCGGCCTTGGCGTTCTCCACCGCCACCTGGTAGTCGCGCGGATCGAGGTCCACGATGGGATCGCCCTTCTTCACCAGCTGGTTTTCGTCCACGTAGACCTTCTGAACCTGTCCGCTGATGCGCGCACTCACCTGGATCAGGTGGCCGTTGACCTGCGCATCGTCCGTGTCCTCGGAGAATGTCGAGTGCCACCAGAAGGCGACGGCCGCCACCACGATGATGGCAATCACGACAATGATGATGCCCCTGCGGCGGGATCGCGGCTGTACGACTTCAGTGGTCGCATCCGGCTCGGTTTGTACGGGTGTCGTTGTTGTTTCCGCCACGTTCACTTTCCTCCCAGATAACTCTTGTAGTTCTCGGCCGTTCCCAGCGCGCGCGCGAGGCTGAGCTTGGCGATGTTGTGCCGGTAGAGACTGCTTACATATTGATCGTTGGCCTGCGCCACGGACTGCTCGGCCTGGCTGACGGCGAGGTTGTCGCTGACGCCGGCGCTGTAGCGCTGCTGCGCTTCGCTCAGAGCCTCATTGGCGAGGTCGACGCTGGAATGCGCCACTTCCACCTGGCGCTGCGCGGATGCGATGTCCAGAAGAGCGTCGCGCACATCGGCGTCCACCTGCGCGCTCTTGTCGCTCAACTGGGCGCGCTGCGTATCCAGCTGCGATTGAGCCTGCTCGGCTTCGCCGCGCAGGGCAAATTCCTTAAAGACCGGGACGGTCAGGGTGGCGCTGGCATCGACGGTGCCGTGCGAGTGACGCACATTCACGCCGATGTCGCCGTAGTCCACGTCCGCCTTGAGCGTGGGATAGCGATCGGCCGTAGCGGCCTTGCGCTGCTCCTCGGCGGCCTTGGTCTGCTCCATCATGGCGGCAAGGTCTTTGCGGTTGGCGTGGGCCTGGCGGATGGTCGCATCGACGTCGAGCTGATCGAACGCCGCGTAGGGCGCCTTCTCTGCCAGGTTGAACTTTTGCGCCAGGGGCAGACCGATGGTGCGGGCCAGCGCCAGGCGGTCTTTTTCAAGCGAGTTCTGGGCCGCGATCAATTGCTGCTCGAGCGACTGATAGTCCACCCGCGAGCGAAGTTCATCGAGAAGCGGCGCGGTGCCCGCCTGGTGATTGTTGACCGCCTGGTCCAGAGATATCTTGGCGGTTCCAACCTGGGCCTGCACGCTGGCCACGCGCGATTCATCGGCTAACACCAGCAGGTAGGCGTTGCCGACGGTCAGAACCACCAGGTCACGGGCATCCTGGGCGGTGAGCTGGGCGGCAGTGAAATTATGCTTCGCCGCGAGATACGTGCGCAGCGAGTTTACGTTGACCAGCGACCAGTCCATCGAGGCCCGGATGTCGGTATAGCCGAAAGGCCCGACGATGGTGGGGAAACCGGGAATGCGCAGACCTTCGGCGGCCAGGTCCACCTGCATGACGGCTTCCTTGATCGAGGCGTCGACCGAGGGCAGCAGGGATTGCAACTGGCTCAGGCGCTGGGCCCGCGAGGAGGCTGTCTGGGTGGCGCTGAGGATCACGCCCAGATTATTTTTCAAGCCGCGCTGAATGGCATCGTCCAGCGTCAGATCGACAGGCTGCGGCGAAACGTCTCCGGAGACCACGCTGCCCTGGAAGCTGGAGGAGCTTTGCGCGGCGGCGGTCGGTGCGGACACACCAGCCGGGAGCGACTGGGCCGCGAGACCGGCTGCAGCCGAGAGCAGGAACGCTGCGGCAGCCAGCAGCGCCGGGCGCGCACGCCCTCCGCAGGCACAGGGACGGATTACGTTCAACGAAGCATTTTTTGACGGCATCTATGATTTCGACCTGATACGGCTTGAAGCAAAGGGCTTAGACCAAAAAACGTTGGCTCATAAATGGATGCACGATGGCGGCGGCAGGGTTCTTAAACAGTGTATCGAACTCCAAGAGACAAATTGGTGCCCGGGCTCACGTTCGGTGTGAGCAAAGCAGGTTCGTAGGTCATTCCCGATCCGGGAGGATGGCACGTCGGAAAGTTGAAGCCAGGGGTGGTGGAAGCGAGCCGCTATTTGCCCGCCGAGGCGTGAATCAGCTGCGACGCCAGCGAACAAAGCGCCTGGCGGAAAAGTTCGCGCACAGATTCGGCATTCCATTCCGCAGCGAACGGACCGCCGTGGGCGACCAGTAAGTCGGCCGTTTCCGCGGCCGTGAAGCCCGCGACAGCACGCAGGACATAGATGGTACGCAGCGCCGTGGGCAGACTTTCGAGCCAGTTCTTCACCCGATCGCGGTCGGGGCCCGCAATCATGCGTTCGAGGTCCTCATGGGCAGCGCTGGCGGCATCAAGATCGTCGTCCTCGATGCAGGTGACGGCCCTTTCCAACCCGACCGGCGCGGCCAGGTTTTCGGGATCCCGGCTGACGATCAGTTCCACGGCCGCCGTGGCTAGGGCGCGGCGACTGCTGCGGCGGGCCTGCTCCGGCTCGGAGCATTGGGAGACATCGGCATTGGCGACCGCGGCCTCCACCAGGAGGATACTGTCTTCGCCTTCGCCGACCAGCATGGAGGCGAGGCTGTAAAGTCCCGCGGCGATCAGGTCGAACATCCCGTCCATCTCCTCAAATGCCTTGGCGACCGTTTCCTCATCCTTGGGCTGGCCGTCGAGGAGTTCCTGTACCTGCCGCGTGAACGCCGCGGCTCCGGCAGGGAGAGGCTGGGGCGGGATGAGACCGGGGTCGGGGGAAGTGACTTCCTTCGGCATGCGTGCCTCCTGGGATTGGGGAATGGGAAACTGGTTCGCCCTCTCTCTATCCTCAACCCGACGGGCGGGACGGGTCAATCGTTGACCTTGGCTCCCATCCTGGTGTTGACTCGAAGACTTTCCGCTTCCGGCGCCCTGCATACTGACGGGCGAGGCGGCGAAATATTGTGGTAGCCACGGAGGACGCTTCCGGATTTAACACAGTTTTCCTAATTCCCGTGTATTGATTGAAGTTACTTCGGCTTTGCTGCGGGGCCGGGGGGAAACGCTGTAGACTGCCAACACGACGAAAGTGGACGGATCGAATGGCGAGGGCCTCGAAGAAACAACAGCTCTTCAATGGACGCGACGCATCGTGGATGCAGTTCAACCGGCGTGTCCTGGAAGAGGCTGAGGATCCGGCCAATCCACTCCTGGAGCGGGTGAAGTTTCTCGCCATCACGGGCAGCAACCTGGATGAGTATGTCGAGATTCGCCAGGCAGGCCTGATGCAGCGCATCGAGGATGGCTACCGCGAAACGGGATATGACGGGCTGCGCCCCGACGAATCGTTGAACACCCTGACTGCCGACATTCACGGCTTTGTCGATGCCCAGTATGCTTGCTGGAACAACCGCCTCCTTCCGGAGCTGCGCAAACAGCGCGTACGCCTGCTGGAGTGGAACGAACTGAACGATGAGGCCCATGAGTTTGCGCAGGTCTACTTCCAGCGCGAAGTCGATCCGTTGCTGACACCGATTGCCATCGACCCCGCTCATCCGTTTCCGCGCGTTCTGAACAAAGCTCTATGCCTGGCGCTGCTGTTGCGGCCCAAGCGGCGCAGTTCCAGTCCGCAAGTGCTGGGGGTGGTGACGGTGCCGCGCGCCTTGTCGCGCTTCGTCCGCCTGCCTGCCGAGGACGGCAGCTACGACTACCTCCTGCTGCAGGACCTCATCGCACAAAACCTTTCCGGAATGTACCGCGGCTATGAAGTGCTGGGGCGCGCTGCCTTTCGCGTAACGCGCAATTCAAATCTCTACTTCGAAGAAGAGGAAGCGCGTTCCTTACTGGAATCAATTCGCGTCGAGCTCCACAATCGGAGGAAGGGGGATGCGGTGCGGCTGGAGATCGAAGCCGGTGCGCATCCCGACATCATCGAGCGGCTGCGGGTGAATTTCGAACTCGAAGAGGACCAGGTGTTCCGGGGAGATGGGCCCGTCAATCTTTCGCGGGTGATGTTTTTCTACAGTGACGTGCAGCGGCCGGACTTGAAGTATCCTTCGTTCACTCCCAAGGCGCTGCATCTGAGCCGCAAGGCGAACAACATCTTTGAAGATCTGCGCACGCGCGACATCCTGCTGCATCATCCATACGATTCGTATGACCCGGTGGTCAACTTCATCGAGCAGGGGGCGGAAGACAACGCCGTGGTCAGCATGAAGCAGACACTGTATCGCACCAGCCAGGATTCGCCGGTGTTTCAATCGCTGATCGATGCGGCCGCGACCAAGGAAACCACGCTGGTCGTCGAACTGATGGCGCGCTTCGACGAAGCGTCGAACATACGCTGGGCGCGCAGCATGGAAGACGCGGGCGTGCAGGTGTTTCACGGAGTGGTGGGCCTGAAGACACACTGCAAACTGGCCATGCTGGTGCGGCGCGACGAAGATGGCGTGACGCGTCGCTATTGCCACCTGGGGACAGGTAACTACAACCCCGTCACAGCGCGCTTCTATACCGACTTGAGCCTGCTCACCAGCGATGCCCAGATCACCGAGCGGGTGCACATGGTGTTCAATTACCTGACGGCGCATGCAGAGATCGATGATTACCGGCCGCTGCTGGTAGCTCCGCTGACCATGGCGGAAAGCTTTCTGGGACTGATCCGTCGCGAATCGGAACACGCGCAGGCCGGCCGCCCCGCGCACATCATTGCGAAGATGAATGCCCTGCTGGAGCCCAGTGTGATTGAAGCGCTCTATGCTGCATCGCAAGCCGGGGTGGAAGTTGACTTGATTATTCGCGGTGTGTGCACCTTGCGGCCTGGCGTAAACGGCTTGTCGGAGAGGATTCGCGTGCGGTCGATCGTGGGGCGGTTCCTGGAGCATTCGCGCATTTTTCACTTTGCGAACGGCGGCGAGGATGAAATCTACATGGGTTCGGCCGACTGGATGCCGCGGAATTTGTTCGAGCGCTGCGAAGTTGTGTTTCCGGTGCGCGACCCCGCGGTGCGGGCGCGGATCCATGACGAAATATTGCCGGCGCTGCTGGCCGATACGGTCAAGGCGCGGCTGCAGCAGCCCGATGGCACCTATGTACGCGCTTCGAAAGCGATGAAAGAGGCGCCGACATTTTCAAGCCAGGATTTTCTAATGCAACTGGCGGAAGGCAAAACCGATCTATTAGCGATTCCCCATCCTACCGCGCCGAAGCGTGCCCCGAGAGCGACGAAAGGAAGTACGCGGCGGCCCCCCCGGAAGGCTGTCGCGGCGGATTGAGCGCCGGTTTGCAGATCATTATCCCGCGTGGTGCTACCTTGAACTTCGACAACACTGAAACCGGAACGGCGACACGCAGGATTGTGCCGGCGCCTCCGGCGCAGCAGGAGAAATGAAATGGGAGCATCTGCACCACAAGTCTTCAACGGCGTAACCCCCCAACAGTATGACCGCCTGGTAGCAAAGGCCAAGGCGGCTGGGATTGAACTGAGCGGTAACAGCGGTACCGCGTCGAAGTATGGAGTTGAAGTGTCCTGGAATTACGTGCCGGACACTCAGGAACTGACGCTCCACTGCTTGAAGACGCCCTTCTTCATGAGTACGGCGGACGTGGACACCAAGATTCAAAACCTGGTAAAGGAAAGCGCGGGCTGAGCCGAAGCCAACTCGCGGCCCGCGGTTTGCCTCCTACAATTGAAGTAGTGCCGCAGATTTCCGCCAAACCGCCACAGCCGAACGTTCACCCCCGCAACCAGTCTCCACGATCCAGATGGAGTGGCCCGGCCGTGCTGCGCTTGTGGCATCTTGCCAGCCTGGATGCTCCGACAGTGGCCGTGGTGTGGACGTATGGCTTTGCGTGGATTGCGCAGGTGAAGCTTCCGGCCTGGGCTCCGGTCCTGCTGGCGCTGGTGGCCTGGGTCGTCTACATCAGCGACCGGCTGCTGGATGCGCGCGCGGGGCTGCGCACGCCGCCGCTGCACCTGATGCGCGAGCGGCATTATTTTCATTGGCGCCACCGGAAAGCGCTGATTCCGGTCGCGATTGCAGGAACAATTGGCGGCGCATGGCTGGTGATCACCAGGCTCCCCGCCGGGGCGCGCGTTCCCGATTCGGCGATCGCCGCTTTCACGCTGGTTTACTTTTCCGGTGTGCACGCGCGACGCAAGCTGCCGGCCTTTGCCGAAAGGATGCTGTCGCCGTTTCGCTCCAAAGAATTCGCAGTCGGGGTCTTGTTTACGGCCGGCTGTCTTCTGCCCGTGCGATCGCAGATTGCGCAATCCGGTTCGTCATTTTCCACGATCCTGCTGCCGGCGCTTTATTTTGTCGGCCTGGCCTGGCTCAACTGCGTTTCGATCGAGAGATGGGAGTCGGCTCAACCGGGCGCGATGGTTGTACGGCGGATGTGCGCAGGGTTCGCGATTGTGGGTATCTCAGTAGCGGCGCAGCAGGCTTTCACGCATCCGCGCACGGCCGCATTCCTGGCTGCCGGAGTCGTAAGCGCATTGTTGTTAGCGGGGCTGGACGCGCTGCGGACGCGCATGACGGCCGTGACTCTCCGCGCAGCCGCGGACTTCGTACTTCTCACCCCGGCGGTGCTTTTGCTGCCGAGTCTTCTGCACCGATGAGCGCGCCTTGGAATGGGACGGCCGGTGCGCATCGGGTGATTGGCGCGGGCAGGGGTCCATTGAGGCAGGCGCCCGATTTTGACGGCCTGGCCGGGATCTACCGGTGGATGGAGTGGCTGACATTCGGACCGTGGTTGTGGCGCTGCCGCTGCGCGCACCTGGGCGAACTGCAGTCGCGGCGCAGCGCCCTGCTGCTGGGAGATGGGGACGGGCGATTCACCGCGCGGCTCCTCAATGAAAATCACTCCGTGGTGGTGGACGCTATCGACGCAAGCCCGGCGATGCTGGCCGCCTTAATGCGCCGCGCGGGATCGAACGGCAACCGGGTCAGGACGCGCGCAGCCGACCTGCGCGCCTGGCAGCCGGAGCGCGAGGACTACGATCTCATCGTTACGCACTTCCTGCTCGACTGCCTGACAACGGAAGAGATTGCGGAACTGGCTGCGAAGCTTTGGCCGCACCTCGGACCTGACTGTGTATGGGTGGTCTCGGAATTCTCCGTGCCGCCAGGATGGTTCGGACGCATCTTCGCGTTCCCCCTGGTTTCTGCTTTGTATCGCGCTTTCCGCTTGTTGACGGGGCTTACCATAAGCAACTTGCCCAATCATCGAGCGGCGTTGGGCTCGGCCGGGTTCGCCGTGGTCAGTCAGCGCACCTGGTTGCGGGGATTACTGAGCAGCGAACTCTGGGTGCCGGCGAATGTTACAAACATGTTAAAATCAACCGGGTAAGGAGCTGGCCTGCCCAAATTAATTTCGCCTGACCCAATCCCATGAACCTCTACCTCATGCGTCATGCAAACGCCGGTCTTAACCGGCCGAATCCCCTCATCGACAATAAAAGAGGACTGATCAAAGAAGGCAAGGAACAGTGCATGCTGATGGCGCGTTTACTAAGCGCTTTCAAGGTGCAAGTGGACGTGATTGTATCGAGCCCTCTGAAACGCGCACTGCAAACGGCGCAGTTTGTAGGCACGGAACTTGGTTACGACGCCAAGGTCGAGATCAGTCCGGCGCTCGGTCCCGATGCAGACTATCCAGCGTTCCAGGCTTTGCTGGCTAACTACTCCAACCGCGAAGGCGTACTCGCCGTTGGTCATAACCCCAACCTGTTTCAGTTTCTTGGCCGGCTCGTGACCGGCAACGGCGGGGCCAACCTGCGCATGCGCAAGGGAGCCATCGCGCGCGTCGAGCTGGATCGCCACCCGCCCCAATTGCAGTGGCTGATCGATCCACGAACGGCGCGCGCCATTTACGCCAGCGTGCCGAAAAGCTCGCGCCCAAAGACCTCCCGGAAGTAGCCGGCTTCCTTGCGCAGCGACCACAACTCCAGTTCCGCTCCGGTGCGTCCCGGCTTGATCTCCAGATAAACACGCTTGGGGTAGATTTTGGCGCCCACCCGCAAAACGTCGCTGGCGCGGTCCTGATTGAGGGCCTCGGCCAGGCGCAGCAACACCACCGCAGAATGCACGTTCTTGTGCTCTTCCGGCGGAATATTGCGCAGGGCGCGATCGCCGGGCTGCGGGCGGCTCTTGCCCAGGTAGCGCGCCAGCGCGGACACGATGGTGCGCTGGACCGGCGTATACCCGTACAGCTCAGAGCTGGAGATGATGTACTGCGTGTGGCGGTGATGGCCCTGATGGTTGATGAACTTGCCGGTATCGCGCAGCAGCGCCGCCGCCGCCAGGTAATTTTCATACTCGGGCGGCAGCACGTGCAGCGCCTTCAATTCGCGGTAGAGTTGAACCGCGTGGGCGCGCACCGGTTCGGCCTGGCGGGGATCGACACCGTAACGCCGCGCTGTCGCCAGCACGCTCTCCCAGCGCTCGTGCTCGAATTCCTGGTGACCCCGGGCGCGCGTGTCGCTCTCCGCCAGCATCTGGGCCAGGATGCCGTCGCGCAAACCGAGCGGCGAGTAGCGGAATCCAGCCAGCCCGAAGCAGTCGAGCAATTCCGCGTACACCTCGGCCCCCGCGACGATAATCTCTGCCCGGCGCGGCCCGATGCCGGGCATGGCTTCGCGTTCGGGTAGCGTCATCTTGGCGATTTTCGAAGCCAGCTTACGCACCAGTTGCGTGGGAGCCAGCCCCGGCATAAGGGTTGAGACGGTGCGCCGCGCGGCGGTCTTCTTTGCCGCCTTCTTCGCAGGCTTGGCCGCCATTCCGGCTGACTTGATCAGCGCCGCACAGGCGTCCGAGAGCGCCGCGGCCGTGCCGGATGTGGCGATCACCCGCGAGACCTTGTCGGGGGGAATGCGGCGCCGCGCCCGGCGCAGCTCGCGGGCTATGAGCTGCCGCATCTGGGCCAACCCTTCGGGGGGCGGCGGGTCGGCCAGTGTAAGAAACCCTTCGGTGAGCCGCACCGCGCCGAGGGGAAGGCTCACGGTTTCCTTGATGCGTTTGTTTTCAGAGAGGGTAATCTCGCAACTTCCACCCCCGAGGTCGACCAGAAGCACGCGGCCGCCCATGCCCGGCTCGGCGTTGATGAGGCCGCGATGAATAAGGCGGCCTTCTTCGAGGCCGGAGATGATTTCCATGTTCCAGCCGGTTTCAGCCTTGACCCAGGCCTGGAAGGCATCGCCATTCCGTGCGTCGCGCATGGCCGAGGTGGCAACCACCCGCACCTTGTCAGCCGCGTGGGTCTGGACTGCGCGCTGAAATCGTTTGAGCGCGCGCAAGGTGGCCGACATGGCCTCCGGCGAAACCAGGCCCGATTCAAACACGCTTGCGCCCAGGCGCGTGACTTCGCGGTCTTCATGCAGTGTCTTGAGCTGATGAGCGACCACGCGTGCGATTTTGAGCCTGCAGGAATTGGATCCAATGTCGATAGCGGCGAGAATAGGCATCTGTGCCGGAATGATCTCCGAATAAAAGAACTCTGGGGCCAAGATACACGACCGGACCGGCGTGATTGACGCGTGGACCTTAGTCGTAACCTACCAAGAGCGAGTCGGGGGCGATGGACCTGTGCATATTGCACTTCAAGAAAATCTGGTTAAAAGATTTCTGGAGCTGTTGGAAACTTCACATCGCCTCCACTGGAGAGACAGCCGCTCTTTGATGCGGCCGCGTCCGAAGTGAATGTAGGTCGCTGGCGAGGCGGATTGATGGTCCCGGTCGAGCTGATCGCTGGTGTTGTCTGAGGCCCGCACCAAGCGGCGTTCGCCATTGCGAGATGTGCCAGTTGTGTGGCTGCTATCCTGATCCTTGGCACGATTCCTCACCATGACAAATAGCTCGGACATACAAACTCGCCCGCAGCCGGGGCCTTCCCCTCTGGCTGCCTGGATGCTCCTTGGCCTCATTTTTCTTGCCGTGCAGTTTGGTTCCCTGTTTACGCCGCCGTTGCTCGACGACGCGGATGCCTCCCATGCGCAGGCCGCGCAACACATGGCGGAAAGCGGCGACTGGGTGACGTTGAAGGTCGACGGCATTCGCTATCTTGAAAAACCACCGCTCCCCTATTGGATGGAAGCTGTCTTTTACCGCGTCTTCGGACAAAACGTAGCGGCCACCAGGCTCCCCAATGCGCTGGCGATACTCGGCTGCGCCTGGATCGCGTGGCTATGGGCGACGCGCGCGTGGAGCCGCCGCGCCGGATTTTATGCGGCGCTGGGTGTGCTCACCTCGATTGGACCGTTTCTCTTTTCGCGCTTCGCGATCCCGGAAGCGCTGCTTTCTTTTCTGCTCCTGTTTGCCCTTTACAGCTTCATTACGGGACTCGAGAGCCGCCGGCCCATTCGCTTCTATGGCATGTGGGCAGCGCTGGCTTTGGCGACGTTAACCAAGGGCCTGATCGCACCGATCTTCTTTTTGGCCGCGGCCATCCCGCTGCTGATGTTGAGCGGGCAGTGGCGGCGTTGGCGCGACTTGAAACCGTTCAGCGGTGTGCTGCTGTTTCTCGCCATCGCGGCCCCTTGGCACATTCTCGCTGGACTCGCGAATCCCGACCAGGGTCATCCCGTCGGCAATCATCCCACGCCCGGCAACGTGCATGGCTTCTGGTATTTCTACTTCCTCAACGAGCACGTGTTCCGCTTCCTCGGCACGCGGTTTCCGCACGATTACAACCGCATGCCGTTTTTGTGGTACTGGCTGGCTCACCTGGTGTGGCTCTTCCCGTGGAGTCTGTTTCTGCCCGCGCTGCTGGTGGTGGGGTGGAAGACCCGCCGCAGTTGGATGCAGCACCTCCGCCGCGATGCCGGGCAGACGGTCGACTTCTATCTCGATTTCGCCGCGCGCGAAGACGTCGCCAGCTACGTTCAGCGTCTGAAGTTCCGCGTGCGTTCGGCGTGGCTGCTGGGGCTCTACTCCGCTTTCATCCTGCTCTTCTTTTCGCTTTCGACGAACCAGGAGTACTACACCTTTCCGGCCTGGCCGGCCCTTTTGATTTTGATCGCGGGCGTGCTGGCCGGCATTGAAGAAAATCGCCGCACCGAGTTGACAACGGAGCAGACGCCGCCGTCGCTCTCCACGGCGTGGCTCACCGGTGCCCAGGCGGTATTTGCCGTAGCCGGCGCGCTGGCGGCAATCGCTCTCGGATGGGGCTTGTGGCAGTCGCGCGATTTGCCCTTCGTGGCGGATATCGGCACCCTGCTGGCGCATCGCGACGTGGGTGGATACACCTTGTCGATGTCGCACTTTTTCGATCTAACCGGGCCGTCGTTTGCCGCCCTGCGGCTGCCCGCGGCACTGGCCGCGGTGACCTTGCTCATCGGACCGGCAATCAGCTGGCTGCTTCGATTGAAACGGAGGCACGTCGCAGCAACCACCACCCTGGCGCTCACCTGCGCCCTGTTCCTCGTTGCTGCGCACATTGCTTTCGCACGCTTCGAGCCCATGCTGAGTTCGAAGCAACTGGCCGATACCATCGTCGAGAAGGGATCCCCTGCGGACTCCTTCATCATCTACGGCGATCAATCCGACGCTTCATCCGTGGTCTTCTACACGCACAACTTTCTGCGCAAGCCCGCTTATCTCGTCCTCGAACCATGTTCTCCGCATGGCGAGGGGTCTTCGCTGTTATGGGGCTCGTGCTATCCCGATGCGCCGAAGATCTTTCTCAGCGAAGACCAGGTATCGAAAGAGTGGGGTCATGGCGAGCGCAAGTGGCTTTTCGCGCAGGACACCAATCAGCCCAAAGCGGAGCAGCTTCTGGCGGGCCGCCTTTATCCCGTCAAATCAATTGCGGACAAGGCTCTGTGGACCGACCGGCCGCTGAACTAATGCGCTACTTTGCCGCGCGCATCTTGCCCCCGGGAAGCAGTTGGAAAACGCGGCCGCGCCATAAGATGCGGCTGGAAACATAACTCGCTGCCCAGAAGCAGAACCCCATCAGATCGCGGATCGGATAAAGAACCAGCAAGCCAAACCAGCTTCGATCCCCAACCACCCAGTTGCCGACTGCAACCGAGAGTGCGAGGCGAGTGGCGACAGCCCACGCGAAAAGCGCGAGGCCCGCGCTCCAGTGTCCCATCGCGGCCGAGACGGCGAGACCCAGCAGACCGAACGGCATACTGAACGTGAGCGCTGTGCCGAAGTGGCCTTTCGGACGCGAGAAGCGCGTGGACTTCATCCAGCGAACCTGGTGCTTCATCGACTGCACGAAGCTTGAGTTGATCACCATGTGGTCGATGGCGTGATGGCTGAGCACCACCGTCTGGCCCAGCTTGAACGTCTCGTTCCCCAAAACGAAGTCGTCGGCGCAATAGTCAGCAGTCACACGAAAGCCGCCCATGCGGCGAATCGCCTCGCGGCGAAATGCCATGGTGGGCCCCAGCGTGAACTGCATGCCTTCCATCATGCGCGCCACCAGCACGCCACTCGTCATCTCCACCGACATGCCCACCGCTTCAAGCCGCGCCCACAGTCCGCCCTCGGCCGCCACGCCGCGATACGGACACGTGATGGCGCCGACTCGCTTGTCGGCAAAGGGCAGAGCCACCGCGCGCAGATAGTCGGGCGTCACCCGTACATCGCTGTCGCTGATGACCAGAATGTCGTGTGCGGCTGCCTCCTCCATCAGTTCCATGGAACGAACCTTGGCATTGATATATGGAGGATCACCGGTGGCCAGGAATTGAACCGGAATGCCCGGAAAGCGCGCTGCCACGCGACGCGCGGTTTCAAGGCCGGGGTCATCGGACGCCCGCGTGCAAAAGAGGATTTCGTACTGAGGATAGTCCTGTTCGAAAAACGTGGCCAGATGCGCTTCGAGGCCGGGCTCATCCCCATGCAATGGCTTCAGAAGGCTGAGCGGCGGCGTAAAGCCCAAAGGAAGATCGAGTCTGGCGAACGCAGCGTGGCGCTCGCGCAGATACTCAGGAACCGCCCAAAGCACCAGGACGGCGAAGACGGTGGAAGTGACGAGGCCGAAGACGGCCAATGCGAGCAGGGCGTACAACATGCAGGTCTAAGCATAGCGCTCCGGAGCGGCAGAGCCACAGTGCGCTTCCGCCTAGACGTCACGCCGCGACGCGGGCTTGGCAGTGACGATGGGCTTGGCCACGGAAGGCTTTCGCAGCGGCACAATCGCTCCATTGGTTCCAGGCGCCGCTTGCTGGAAACGCGACAGCATCTCCGAGCGCACATAGTCGACGAAGTTCTGCATCTGCCGGTTCATCTCTTCCATGCGTTCGCGCATCTGCAGGATGATGGCGATGCCGGCAATGTTTACGCCCAGGTCGCGGGCCAGGTTCAGGATGAACTCCAGCCGCTCCAGGTCTTCGTCGGTATAGAGACGCGTGTTGCCGTCGGTGCGCGATGGCTTCAACAAACCTTCGCGCTCGTAGAGACGCAGCGTCTGCGGATGAATTTCGTACATCTCGGCCACCGACGAAATCATGTAAGCGCCTTTTGATTTTCGTTTCGCAGGCATCCGATTCGCTCCAGGTCCTGGGGATTAGGGGTGAATCGCAACCAGTATGGCAGCAATCCTCACAACTTGTTGAACAGCTCCACGCGCGGGTCCTGATTATTCAGCTTGGCCAGTTCGCGCATAATTTCGCGGCTGCGCTCGTCGTGCAGCGTCGGCACCACCACTTCGACCGTGACAATCTGATCGCCCCGCTGACCCGGACGCTGCGCATTTTCAACGCCACGCTCGCGCAGGCGTAATTTTTGCCCGCTCTGCGTTCCCGGCGGAATCTTGAGCTGCGCGCGGCCATCGATGGTGGGGACGTCGACTTTCGATCCCAGCGATGCCTCCGCAATGGTGACAGGGACCGTGATCTGAATATCGTCGCCCATGCGATTGAAAACCGGGTGCGTGCCGGTACGCACAATCAGGAACAAATCGCCGGCCGCGCCGCCGTTCAAGCCGGCATTGCCCTTCCCCTGCAGCCGGATGCGCTGACCGTCGCGGGTGCCCGGCTTGATGCGGAACTCGACCGTCTCGGTGCGATCGACAACGCCCTCGCCATGACAGGTAGGGCAATCGTTCGATACACGGCCCGTGCCGCCGCAGTTCGGGCAGGGGATATTGAATTTCATGCGGCCGCCCATCTGCGTCACCTGCCCTGAGCCGTTGCACTCCGGGCACTGCATCGGTCCGCCGGTATGCGCCTGGCCGTGGCAGGTGGGACATGTCTCCATGCGATGGACCTGCAAACGGGCCTGGCCGCCGCGAATGGCGGTCCAGAAGTCAACCGTCGCCTGGTACTCGAGATCGGTGCCGGGTTGCGGCCCGCGCGGCCTCTGTTGCTGCTGCGCTCCGGAAAATATCCCCGAAAAGATGTCTTTGAAACTGCCCCACGAGTTGGAGCCAGCACCTGCCTGGCCGCCCGGATGCTGTCCCGGCCCGCTCTGGAAACCTGAGAAGTCGAAGCCGCCAAAATCCACCGGCATGCCCCCGCCCCCTCCGCCGCCCTGGCGCGCATACGCCTCGGCCTGCGCGGGGTCGATCTGGTCGGAGTAGAAGCCGAGCTGGTCGTAGACCTTGCGCTTCTTTTCGTCGCTCAGAATATCGTTGGCTTCCGAAATCTCCTTGAACTTCTCCTCGGACTTCTTGTCGCCGGGGTTCACGTCGGGATGATACTTGCGCGCCAACTTGCGAAAGGCCTTGCGGATGTCCTCCGGCGTCGCGGTCTTCTTCACCCCGAGCATTGCGTAATAGTCTTTGTTTGTCGTGTTGGCCATTTGGTTTTTCTTATTTCATTCCCAGCGAACTGACTACAACTTCCCAATTGCAATCGAGTAGCCATCGGCTTCAGGCGTTTCTAGGCGCGAACTTACGGAGCCGCTGGATCTGCCATAAGCAGCGAGGGTGGACAACGCTTGCGCCATCCACCCCGTTCCACTCACCGCTTTCCGCCCCCCGGCGGAGTTGCCGCAGGCGCCTACTTCTTGTCTTCCACGTCCACGTATTCGGCGTCGATCACGCCTTCGTCCTTCTTCTGCTCCGTATGCGGCTGCGCACCGTCGGTCGGAGCGCCACCCGGTGTACCCGGTTGCGCCGCGTTCGCCTTGTAAAGCACCTCGGCGAGTTTATGGCTGGCAGCCGTCAACTTCTCGTGCGCGGCCTTCATCACCGCCGAGTTGGGAGTGCCTTCCAGCGTCTTCTTGGCTTCGGCAAGAGCCGATTCAACCTCGGTCTTATCGGCAGCCTGCACTTTTTCGCCCGAGTCCTTCAGCATCTTTTCGATGTTGTAGACCAGCGAGTCGAGACCGTTGCGCGCCTCGATTTCGTCGCGCTTCTCCTTGTCCTCGGCAGAGTGCGCTTCGGCTTCCTTGGCCATCTTCTCGACCTCATCCTTGCTGAGACCCGAACTCGACGTAATCGTGATGCGCGTGTCCTTGCCGGTCGCGTTGTCCTTGGCCGTCACGTTCAGGATGCCGTTGGCATCGATGTCAAAGGTGACTTCGATCTGCGGCACGCCGCGCGGCGCCGGGGGAATCCCCGCCAGCTTGAACTTGCCCAGCGTCCGGTTCTGCGCCGCCATCGGCCGCTCGCCCTGCAGCACGTGGACTTCAACTTCAGTCTGCGAATCGGCGGCCGTCGAAAACGTCTCGGTCTTCTTGGTCGGAATCGTGGTGTTGCGCGGGATCATCGGCGTCGCCACACCGCCCAGCGTTTCAATCGCCAGGGTCAGCGGCGTTACGTCGAGCAACAGCAGATCCTTCACCTCGCCGGCCAGCACGCCCGCCTGCACCGCCGCGCCGATCGCTACCACTTCATCCGGGTTCACGCCGCGATGAGGTTCTTTCCCGAAGAGCTGCTTTACCATCTCCTGGATCTTGGGCATGCGCGTCTGGCCGCCCACCAGAACTACCTCGTTGATCTGGCTCGCGCTCACCCCTGCGTCGCTCATCGCCTTCTTGCAGGGCTCAAGCGAACGCTCCAGAAGATCGGAGACCAGCTGCTCCAGCTTGGCGCGGGTCAGCTTGCGGACGAGGTGCTTCGGCCCCGTCGCGTCCGCCGTGATAAAGGGCAGATTGATCTCCGTCTCAACCGTGGTCGAGAGCTCGATCTTGGCTTTCTCGGCGGCATCCTTAAGGCGCTGCAAGGCCATTTCATTGCCCTTGGAGCCAAGGTCGAGGCCCTCCTCCTGCTTGAACTCGGCAATCAGCCATTCCACAATGCGCTGGTCGAGGTTGTCGCCGCCAAGGTGCGTATCGCCGTTGGTCGACTTCACTTCGATCACGCCTTCGCCCACCTCTAGAATCGAAATATCGAATGTGCCGCCGCCGAAGTCATACACGGCGATGGTTTCGTCCTTCTTCTTGTCGAGCCCGTAAGCCAGCGCCGCCGCGGTTGGCTCGTTCACAATGCGCTTGACGTCCAGTCCGGCGATCTTGCCGGCATCCTTGGTAGCCTGGCGCTGCGCGTCGTTAAAATAAGCCGGCACCGTGATCACGGCCTCGGTGATGGTTTCGCCCAGGTATGCTTCTGCGCTCTTTTTAAGCTTCTGCAGAATCATGGCCGAGATTTCGGGCGGCGTGTATTCCTTGCCCTGCGCGACCACGGCGATGTGGTCGCCCTGCTGCACGACCTTGTAGGGCACCATCTTCATCTCATCGTTGACTTCGTTGTAGCGCCGGCCCATGAAACGCTTGATGGAGAAGATCGTGTTCTCGGGATTCGTGATTCCCTGCCGCTTGGCTACCTGGCCTACCAGCCGTTCCCCGCTCTTTGAAAATGCAACCACGGAGGGCGTTGTGCGGGCACCCTCTTCATTCGCAATCACTTTGGGCTCTCCGCCCTCAAGTACGGCGACCACCGAGTTGGTGGTGCCGAGGTCGATACCAATAATCTTTGCCATGCTTGGCTCCTGAATCCGCGAAGTACTAACGTTTATAAAGATGCATCATTGAGTCAATTAGTGTCAACTTTTGTTGATTGTTTTCCGCATAAGCATTACCCGGAATCAGACCACCCGAAACTGGCCCCGCCCCCGTCCCACAATCTGTGACAAATGTCATTGATCTGGAACTCGGACTAATTTAGTCTGAGTTCAAACAACAAAGGCGACCAAATTTGTCGCAATTACTTGGAGGGCCATATTTTGCTGAAAAATCGTTGCTTAATAGCGATACTTGTTTGGTCTGGTTTCCTGCTCAGCCTGGTGGGGTCTGTTCGTTCCAGTGCCCAGGACAAACCCTATTTCGTTACCTACTCGCACGACTTGGAAGAGCCTGGAAATCTTGAGGTGGAAACTAAAACCGCGCTGGGCCGGCCGGATGGTAGTGGCAAATATGGAGCCACGGCCGTTGAATTTGAATATGGGGTGCGCGGCTGGTGGACATCGGAGTTGTATCTGGATGGGCAGGCGACCAGTCAGGACTCAACCTTGTTCACCGGTTTCCGTATCGAGAATCGGATACGGCCGTTGATGCGGGAACACTGGATCAACCCCGTGCTCTACGTCGAATACGAGAATATTTCCGGGGCTGACAAGACCCTTCTGGAAGTGGTCGGGCACGACGGGCAAGGCGACCTGGCGGGCCCCAATTCCGAGTCGCGTCGCGAACATGAACATGAAGGCGAATTGAAGCTGATTCTCTCCTCCAACGTGAAGAACTGGAACGTCTCGGAGAACTTCATTGCGGAGAAAAACCTGGGGCACGACCCCTGGGAGTTCGGGTACGCGGTGGGAGCGACACATCCGCTGCGCTCGGCCGCGAGCGGACGTGAATGCACACTGTGCGCAGAGAATTTCATCGTCGGCGCAGAAGCATACGGCGGACTGGGAGACACCTGGTCGTTAACCCTTGGCGATACGTCGCACTACGTGGCGCCGCTGGTCGGGTGGCAGCTTCCCGGAGGGGCGCGCCTGAGCTTCTCGCCGGGGTTTGGATTGACGGGAAGCAGCCTGGCGCGCGTTTACCGCGTAGGACTGGCCTTCGAAGTACCCCAGATCAGCACTTGGTTCCACAGCGAGAAAGGCGGGATAAAGGAATGACGAAAAAGAGGATCCTGCTGGCAGGCTTATTGGCGGTCGGGCTATTGAGCGCAACGGTTGCCGGCGCAGCCGTCCTGAGCGACCGATGGGATCATGTGCCGGCTCGCGAGCATGGGCGCGCCAACCCCCTCGCGGGGCGCGCCGAGGCGGTGCCCGCCGGTGCCATGTTGTATCGCGATCACTGCCAGCAATGCCATAAGGCAGACGCGCAGGGGGATGGGCATAAAAAGCCGCCGCTGCGCACGGATCGCCTGCGCACCGCGACCGACGGAGACATCGAATGGTTTCTCCGTCAGGGAGATCTGCGCCGGGGCATGCCCTCGTGGTCGGGTCTTCCGGAGGCGCAGCGCTGGCAGATCGTAGCCTATCTCCGCTCCATTCAATAGCATCAAGGCCCGGGACGCCCTCGGCTCGTACCCGGATTATGCATTCAAGCACACAGTGGAGGTCGGTTGGTCCTGTGGTGTCATAGGGCCACATAACCGGCACTCGCGCGGGTTCGACGGCCTGACGAAGCAGATCTGCGGTATCCATCACAGAAAGGAGCCTCGGGGATGCGGTAGCCTCGACTGTTCTCCTTTTCATGTCGACGGCCCTTCTCGAACCCGCGAAACCGGTAGTTGAACGCACTTACCACCTGCCGGCGCATCAGCGCTACCCGCTCACGCAGGGTGTAAACCCATGGCTGGTAACAGCCTCGGTGATGCTGCCCACGTTCATGGAGGTACTGGACACGGCCATCGCCTCGGTGGCTTTGCCCTATATTGCGGGCAGTCTCTCGGCTTCGAATTCCGAAGCGACATGGGTCTTGACCAGCTACCTGGTCGCCAATGCTGTCATCCTGCCGGCGTCGAACTGGTTTGCGCGGCGATTCGGACGCAAGCAGTTTCTGCTCTTCTGCGTGATCGTTTTCACCGTGGCATCGTTCTTCTGCGGCGCTGCCCCCTCGCTGTCGGTGATCCTGCTGGCGCGCATTCTGCAGGGCGCGGGCGGTGGCGCGCTGCAACCACTCTCGCAGTCCATTCTGCTGGAGAGCTTCCCGGTGCAGAAGCGATCGATGGCCATGGCCGCGTACGGTCTCGGTATCGTAGTAGCGCCTGTGCTCGGACCGACGCTGGGCGGCTGGCTCACCGACACATTCAGTTGGCGATACGCCTTTTATATCAACATCCCCGTGGGACTGCTGGCGGTCTACATGATCACCCGCTTCGTGCACGATCCGCCCTACATCAAGAATGCCAAGGTCGGAGCCTTCGACAACATCGGTTTCGGGCTGCTGATGGTGTGGACGGGGAGCCTGCAAATCGTGCTCGATAAAGGCCAGGAAGACGACTGGTTCGGCGCGGTGTGGGTGCGATGGGCGGTGGCCGCGCTGATCGTGGGATTTTTTGGATGGATCTGGCGATCCTGGACCAATCCCAGGGGCCTTGTGGATCTGCACATTCTCAAAAATCGCAACTTCAGGACGGGGTGTTTTTTGATCTCGCTGCTGGGGATGTGTATCTACATCACGATTGCGATTCTGCCTCTCTACTACCAGGAGATTCTTGGATATACCGCGTTTACCGCGGGGCTGGTGGTGGGGCCGCGCGGGATCGGTTCGTTTATCGGCTCGCCGGTGATCGGGGTGCTGGGGTCGCGGCTCGACAACCGCAAGCTGCTGAGTGCGGGCTTTATCGGGTTCGGGATCTGTTCGTTGTATTTCGGGACGGTCAGCCTCGATATCGGCCCTCTCACGTTGCTGGTTCCAATTTTGATTACCGGCTTCGCATTGAGTTTCGTCTTCGTGCCCCTGGCCACGCTGTCCACGTCAACGCTGTCGCGCGAAGAGATGGGCAACGCTACCGGGCTGTTCAACATGCTGCGGAACATTGGCGGATCGATCGGGATCGCCATGGCGACGACGGCACTCATCCGGCGCGCCGCGCAGCACCAGAACGACCTGGGGGCCGGGCTCTCGCTGTCCAACCCGATCCTGCAGCAGAAGTCGGCGCAGATCGCGGGATACCTTGCGCACCGGATCGGGCCGCATGCGGCAAGGCCGGGATCCTACGGGCTGATTTACGGCCTGATGGAGCAGCAGGCGGCCTTGAAGGCGTATGTGGATGTCTTCCGGTGGACGGCGCTGCTGGCGTTTTTCTGCGCGGGCGCGGTGTGGCTGTTCAAGAAGCCCATTCAGCACGCGAAGCCGCCGGAAGGCATGCACTGATTGGTGCAATAAGCACACACTTTCTCGCGAAGAAAAACCTTCCCAGGGGTGCAACGTGTGCCTATATCCAGACAAAAACCAAAGAAAAGTGGGGAAACGGGTTCTGCATCGCGGTTTCGGAGGATGCCTGGATTGAGTTTTCCCAGGTCTCAAAAGCGAGACCTGGGGCACCCGAGGTTGGTTGGAATCTTTGAAGTGTCGGGGTTTGTTGCTCGCCCACCCTAGCGACAAAAATAAAGACGTCGAGGATGGGGCACCCGAATTTAGTGGTTGGGGTAGGTCGCCAAATCGCAGTTCGCGACCGGCGGAATCCATGGTCTTCCCGGGCTCAAGCAACCGCGACGGATTGGTTTGCCTCCTACTTTGCGAACGCCGGACGGCCTTTGCCGGCTGGATTGTTCTGAAAGTGCAGCACCTTCATGGCGAGCGGCGTGGGGTTTTCGCGATTTCTCTCACTCGCCGGTGACGAAGGAGAATCGCAATGGCAGTCACCGGACGCTCGCCTGAATGCAGTGGAGTGGGCAGGGAACAAGCAGTGGACACTGAACAGAGATTTTGAAACGAGGGAAAACGTGGGAAGTCCATCCAAGGATATGGTTGAGGTTGAAGGAACGTTGCGGACGATCATCGAAAGCCTGGTTGATGGGCAGGAGGGCTTTCAGAAAATCGGCGAGGAGTTGAAGGACGAGACGCTGAAGCGGTATTTTCTGGCCGAGTCGCTGAAGCGGGCGGCGTTTCGCGGTGAACTGGAAGAGATTCTGCACCAGGAAGGCGTCAAGGATGTCAAGGAAACGGGCAGTGCCGCGAGCGCGTTCGTGCGCATGTGGACGGGGCTGAAAACAGCGCTCGGCGCGGGGGATGCGTCCCTGCTGGAAGCGGCTGACGAAGCCGAAGAGGCGACCGTGCAGGCCTACGCGGACGCGCTGAACAAATATCTTCCCGAACCGATTCGGGAAGTGCTGGGCGCGCAGGCAGTGCAGGTGGAGGCCTCCCACGAATATGTCAAGGCGGCGCGGGCGGGAAACAAGTCGGCGTCGTAGGGGTTGGTTTGAGAAAGGCCCGGGGCTGAGGCTCCGGGCTTTTCTCTTTTGGCGTCGGAAGGCAGAGATGGGTCAGGTTTGTGGCGGCCCACCCTAGCCACAAAAACAAAGACGTGGCGAGGGTGGGGCACCCATTCGTTGTTGGTTTAGCCAGATCCGAAAAACAAAACCAGCTGGCACTGAGGTCGACGTCTTTGTGACTAGCTGGGTGCTGAGGTCGATGCCTTCGTGACTAGCTGGCGCTGAGGTCGATGCCTTCGTGGGTGAGTTCGAGGGTTTCGATGGCGACTTCGCTGCATTGGGCGGAGAGGACGGGGCCGCTCCACTTGCAGGGCCACGCGTTGCGCACGCGCCAGGTGAGGACCGGATTGTCGGCTTGATCCAGCAGGATGATGGCGACGTTGGCGCGATTGAGAACGCCCGACATGGCGCTATTGATCCAGTTCCAAAGAGAAGTGTCCTGGGTGAGGCCGCGCTTGAGGGTGATGTTGTTGTACTTGTGGAGGCCCGGAAGCTTCTGTTCGGCGTTGAGTTTGGCATCGCCGGCGCGGTATTCCACCACGTCAATGGAGGCTTCGAGGCCGCTCACTTCGCTGAACGAGGAGGCGGCGATGCCGTCGATCTCCACGCGGAAGTTGCCGCAGGTGTACGGGGTGTGAACGGTCGACGCGCGGGGGACAGGGGTGGGGGTAGACATGGTCGGGCTCCTTGCTGCCGGAACAGAGTCTGCTGCGATTGGCGGCAGTATACGCGGCAGCCGTTTACGCGACCAAGGGCAAAAAGCGGCGCATCTGTTCGTCGTACTGCTCAATGCGTCCGGTAAGGATGTCGTAGTACCAGCCGTGGACGGAGAGGGAGCCGTGAGCCAGGGCGCGGCCGATGGCGGGCTGGGCTTTGAGGTTGAGCAGTTGGGCCACGACATTGCCGCGGATGAGGGCCGCGAGTTCGGCGCCGCCTTCGTGGGGATTGACGGGCTGACGGTGACTGAAGGCGGCTTCCACGTGGTGCAGCCAGCGGCTGGCCTTGGGCAGATTCTGGAGGGCTTTGCGATCGAGGGCGGCCTTCATCGCTCCGCAATCGGAGTGGCCGCAGAGGATGGCGTGTTTGACCTTGAGAACTTCGACGGCGTACTCGATGGTCGCGGTGCAACCATCGACATCGTTCCCGGTGACGGGGACCACGTTGCCGGCATTCCGGGTGATGAAGAGATCGCCGGGGCCGGTGCCGAGGATGAGGTCGGGGACGATGCGCGAGTCGGAACAGGTGATGAACAGGTATTCCGGGGCCTGGCTCTCGGCGAGCAGATGAAACTGGTCGCGGCGCGCGGGGAAAACGTCTTTGAGGAAGCGCTTGTGGCCTTCTAACAAAATGTCCATATGCGTGCTCGCTCCGATTTCGAAGTGCTTAGTTCCAGCCTAACGCAAAGGAACGGAGCCGGGGTGGGTGGGGCCATCGCCTTGGCGTTGGGCGGCCCACCCTGGCCACAAAAACAGAAAAGTGGCGAGGATGGGGCGCCCGCACATCCGTGGGCTGGGGAGCGGCGACGGCGGGAGGGGCAAGGCCGGATCACGGTACACTGGAAGGGCTGATGGGATTGCCGGAAAACTATGTTTGAGAACCTTACAGAAAAACTGCAACGTGCGTTCAAGAACCTGCGCGGTCAGGGCACGCTGAGCGAAGAGAACATTGCCGACGCGCTGCGCGAGATTCGCGTGGCCCTGCTGGAAGCGGACGTCAACCTGAATGTGGCCCGGGAGTTGGTGGAGCACATTCGCGTCAAGGCGGTGGGCACCGAGGTGCTGACCGCACTGTCGCCCAGCGAGCAGGTCATCAAGATCGTGCGCGACGAGTTAATGGAGCTGCTGGGCAAGGATACGGCGCGCTTCAAATTCGCGTCGCAGCCGCCCACCGTGATCCTGATGGCGGGACTGCAGGGCTCGGGCAAGACCACCACCAGCGGCAAGCTGGGGGCCTGGCTGAAGAAGGGCGGGCACCGGCCCATGCTGGTGTCGGTGGACGTGTATCGGCCCGCGGCGCGCGAGCAGTTGAAGGTGGTGGCGAAGTCGATCGACGCCAAGATTTATGAGGGCGACACCAAGGGCGAGGCCCCGGGATCGGCCCTGGTGGAGCGGCTGGCGGCAGAGGCGCGGCGCGAGGCGCGGAACTTCGGCTTTGACACGCTGATCGTGGATACGGCAGGCCGCCTGCATATCGACGAAGAGTTGATGGGCGAGATGGAGCGGCTGAAAAAGCTGCTCAATCCGCAGGAGATTTTGTTTGTCGCCGATGCCATGACCGGGCAGGATGCGGTCAATTCGGCGCAGGATTTTCACAAGCGGCTGGGATTGACGGGCGTAGTGCTGACCAAGATGGATGGCGATGCGCGCGGTGGAGCGGCGCTTTCGATTCGGCACGTGACAGGCCAGCCAATCAAGTTCATCGGTACGGGCGAAAAGCCGGACGCGTTTGAAGCGTTCCATCCCGATCGCATCGTGGGCCGGATCCTGGGCATGGGCGATATTTTGTCGCTGGTGGAGAAGGCCGAGGCCACGCTGGACCGCAAGAAGTCGGAGGAGTTCGCGAAGAAGGCGCTCCTGGGCGACGGATTCACGCTGGAGGATTTTCGCGACCAGTTGCGGCAGATCAAGAAGCTGGGGTCGATGGAGAGCATTCTGAAGATGCTGCCGTCGGTGGGGCCGTTCGCGGGCATGCAGCAGGCGGCGGGCCAGGTGGACGAGAAGCAGTTTGTGCGCCTGGAAGCGATGATCAATTCGATGACGCCGATCGAGCGGCGCAATCACGAGATTATTTCGGGATCGCGGCGCAAGCGGATTGCGGCAGGCTCCGGGACCAGCGTGCAGGACGTAAATCAGCTGCTGCGCCAATATGCGCAGATGAGCAAGATGTTCAAGCAGATGGGCAAGGGCGGGCTGGCCAAGCAGATGATGCGCGGCGGCATGGGCGCTCTGGGCATGGGCGGAAGGCAGAAATTTGGGCGGTAAGAAAGCAAGCATGACGGCTCTTCAGGATCAGCTCGACGAGATCACGGCCAATACGCGCCACCTGGTGCAGGCGGAGAGGCTGGCGGTGGGCGAGCGGGCGGTGGCGGAGTTGTTTGCTACCGGGATCGAAGAGCGGATCTTGCCGGTGGGGGCAAAGGCGCCGTGCTTTGCGCTGACGGATTCGAGCGGCAAAATGGTGCGCAGCGAAGACATGCTGGCGCTGGGGCCGCTGGTGGTGAAATTCTTTCGTGGCCGCTGGTGTCCGTATTGTGTGACCGAGTTGGAAACATGGCGCGATCTGTATGGCAAGGTGCGGGAGCGCGGGGCCCTGATGGTGGCCGTCGGACCGCAGACGGCGCGGCAGAGCGATTTCATGGCGGGACAGCACGGACTTCCCTTCCCGGTGCTGTTCGATCCGGGAAACACGGTGGCGGAGCAGTTCAGGCTGGTGTATACGGTGCCGGATTATCTGCGCACCTATTACCGGTCGATCATGGTGAATGTTCCGTTTGTGAATGGGGATGAAAGCTGGCGGCTCCCGCTGCCGGCGACGTACGTGATCAGCCGCGAAGGGCGCGTGGTATTCGCCGAGGCGCATGCGGATTTCCGGGTGAGGCCGGAGCCGGAAGAGGCGCTCAGGAAGGCCCTGGCGGGGCAGGGGCGGTAACCTCCCGCCCGTTTCGGGCTTGAGTTTGCCGGAAATTACCCGGTCTTGGAACATACTGCAGTCATGAGGATTGGGTCCGCACCCGCTTCTCGAACCAGCCATCACACCGAATCCGGCTCGCTGGAAGCCATGTCACAGGTGTCCCCGGGTTAGAGATGTCAGCTATGTTCGGCGTCTGAACCCGGCACCTACCCCCTCCCCCCTGGGTCATGCTGCAAAACCGGTGCAAAAATCTGCCGGCTATTTTCTATTAAAAATCTCTCATCCTGTTATCTGTAGCTGGGTCAATCATTTAAACCAACTGCTCTCCGCGCCCTGTCAAGGGCCTTTTTCCGAGGGCCATCTCAAAAAAGGCGAAAAACACCTCGAAAATCCGCGAAATCCCTCATCCCTGAAGAAACTTCCACGTCCCTGCATCAGGAAAGCCAGTGAGACAACCGAACCGTGACCGAAGAAAGCGATACGCCGCGGAGCAGAAAAACTTTGCTGCGGGAAGTCTCTCCTGACATCAGTTCCACGCCGCTTCGGGCCAAACCAAAGAAATTGGCAAGGAAGTCCACGAGGCTTTGATTGGCGCGGCCTTCCAGGGGCGGAGCGTGGACGGCGATCTTGAGCCGGGCGTCGGAACCTTCGCCGTAGAGGCCGGTGATGGCGGTCTTCTTTGCGCCGGGTTGAGCGCGGACGGCGAGGGTGACGCCGGCGGCGGTTTCGCGGATCATGCGGGGCCCGTGTAAGGGGCGCGCTTGCCGAAGAGCGCGGTGCCGATGCGGATGCGGGTAGCGCCTTCTTCGATAGCCATGGGAAAGTCGCCGCTCATGCCCATGGAGAGCACATCGAAGTTCACGCGCGGATAGGCGGCGGCCCAGCGATCGCGGTACGCGCGCAGGCCGCGGAAACAGGCGCGGGTGACTTCGTCGGCAACGCCCCAGGGAGCGATGGTCATCAGGCCGCGGGGCTGGAGATGTTCGAGATCAGCAAGGCGCTCGAGGAGTTGGGCGGCTTCGGAGGATTCGGGATCGAGGCCGGCCTTGGTTTCTTCCGGGCTGAGCTTGACTTCGATGAGGACGGGGAGCCGCTTATTGAGCTTGGCGGCGGACTCGTCCAGGCGTTCGGCGAGCTTAAGGGAATCGAGGGAGTCGACGGCGTCGAAGAGTTCAACGGCGCGGGCGGACTTGTTGGATTGCAGGTGGCCGATGAGGTGAACCAGGATGGGTTCATCGGAGGCGGCAACGGCTCCTCTGGAGCGGAGTGGTGCGAGTTCCTCAGACTTGGCGGCGAATTCCTGGACGCGGTTTTCACCGAACAGGCGGAGGCCGAGGGCGGCGGCTGCAGCCAGGGTGGAGGCAGGGTACGTCTTGGAGACGGCCATGAGCTCGATGTCGCCGCGGGAACGGTTGGCGCGGCGACAAGCCTGATCGATCTCCGCCTGGACGCGTTCGAGATTCTCCTGGAGAGCCGTCATGCGTCTCAGTGGCCGTGTTCTTCGAGGTATTTCTCGACTTCGAGGGCGGCCATGCAGCCCGTACCGGCGGCGGTGATCGCCTGACGGTAGCGGCGGTCCTGCACATCGCCGCAGGCATAAACGCCGGGGACCATGACACCGTTGCGGGTGGTAAACACGTTGTCCTTGGTCAAGACGTAACCTTCGGAGTCGAGGTCGATCTGGCCGTGGAACATCTTGGCATTGGGCAGATGGCCGATGCCGAGAAACAGACCGCTTACCGGCAGGGTGCTCTCAACGCCGTTGGTGACATCGCGGAGGCGGAGTCCTTTGACCTCGTTGTGTTCAACGCCAAGCACTTCTTCAACAACGGTGTTGGTGCGCAATGCGACGTTGGGGTGGGCGATGGCGCGCTCCAGCATGATCTTGCTGGCGCGGAAGTTTTCGCGGCGATGGAGCACGGTGACCTTGCTGGCAAAGCGGGTGAGGAAGAGGGCTTCCTCCATGGCGGAGTCACCGCCGCCGACTACGGCGATTTCAAGGCCGCGGAAGAAAAAGCCGTCGCAGGTGGCGCAACTGGAGACACCGTGGCCGATGAGAGCCTGTTCGCTGGGGAGGCCGAGCCAGCGCGCGCTGGCGCCCGAAGCGATAATCAAAGACCGCGCGTGGACTTCGCCGGAGGAGGTGCTGAGGCGGAAGGGATGCGCATGCAGGTCAGCGACGTTGAGATGCGCGGTGCGAAATTCCGCGCCGAAACGGGCGGCCTGTTTCTTCATGTTGTCAATCAGTTCCGGTCCCTGGATGCCTTCGGGCCAGCCCGGAAAATTTTCGACCAGGGTGGTGATGGACAGCTGGCCGCCCGGCTCATGGCCCTCCAGAATCAAGGGCTTGAGGCCGGCACGTGCGGTATAGATGGCAGCGGTGAGACCGGCGCAGCCGGAGCCAAGGATTACGGTGTCGCGAGTTTCTGTCATGAATTGTTTCCCGTTGTTGATTGTAGACGGCGACGCGCCATTGCCTGACCCGACCAGCGGCCGAAAACGGTGCAGGTTTTCCGTCATACCAGATAAGATGAGCGACATGGCGAATCTGACTCTGATCTACGGACTGCGCATGCTTCCCGAAGGGGAAGTGAAGGAGATAGGGGATGCGACCCTGAAGCTGGCCAACGGCCATGAGGCGCATGTGACCATGCACGTGCTGGAGGGCTCGCGCGAGGAGATCGAGAAGCAGTTGCGGCAGAGTCTGGACGCCTTCTTCGATTTCTACCCCGAGATCTGAGGAAGCGGCGGATCAGCAGGGGACGGCGCTTTTGTGCTGACGCCGCGATGCGTCTTTCTGCCTTCCCGCGGTTTCCTTAGAACATTCCAATGAACACAATCCAAGAGACGGACTGAGGCATGCATCAACCGATGCGGAGAATATGCCGTGTCGCTTTGCCGTTCTGTTTCTCTTGTCGTCGTGCTGGCTCTGTCGTTGGGGTGCGTACCGATGTCTGTGTTTGCGGGGGGTCCGAAATACATTGCGGGCACCAGTTTCTTCGATCCCGCGGCGGTGGGCCAGCCGGTGCACTGGGCAGGCGGGCTGGTGAACTACTACGTCGACAAGGGACCGCTGAATGCTGCGATCAGCAATCAGCAGGCGGTAGCCATGGTGGATGCAGCGGCGGCGCTGTGGAGCGGGGTCAGCACGGCGGGTATAACGCTGACGGACAAAGGCACGCTGAACGAAGATGTCAGCGGGGCCAACGTCGTGCCCGGGAACCAGAACCTTGAGCAACCGTCGGACCTGGCGCCGACAGCAACGAATTATCCACTGGGAATAATTTTCGATGCCGATGGTTCGGTGCTCGATGCCGTTTTCGGCGCCTATACCAGCGATCCCAGCAACTGCGAGAACAACGGGGTGACGGTGTGGATGGACCACCTGAACACCAACGCCACGATTGCGCACGCAGTGATGGTATTGAACGGGCGGTGCGCCACCACCGCGAACCAGGTGGCGATGATGACGTTCCAGTTGGAGCGCGGATTCGGACGGCTGCTGGGACTGGATGCGGCGCAGGTGAATCCCGGAGCCATCACAAACGGCGAGCCGAACGGGACCGAGGGCTGGCCAGTGATGCAGCCGATGACCGGCGCCTGCGGTCCCGCCGGGGGCATTTGCATTCCGGATTACACCACTTTGCGCTACGACGATATCGCAGCGGTCAATCGCATGTATCCCATCACCACCCATAACCTGGCGGCATTTCCCGGGAAAGTACTGACGGCCGCAAACACCGTATCGATCGACGGCACGATCACCTTTCGCGCGGGCATGGGCATGCAGGGGGTCAACGTGGTGGCGCGGCCGCTGGATGGGAGCGGCAATCCTCTTTATCAGTACACGGTCACGTTTGTTTCGGGCGGCTACTTCAGCGGCAAGCACGGCAATCCGATCACCGGGTGGACCGATACGAACGGCGTGCTTCTGTCGCAGTGGGGATCGAACGATGCGGCGCTGCAAGGGTATTTCGACTTGAAGTACATGCCCCTGCCGCCCGGAATGACCAAGGCGACGTACCAGGTGACTTTCGAAAGGATCAACCCGCTCTACATCGACCTGGATTCCGTGGGTCCGTACATCGATGGGTCGCCGCAGGCATCGGGAACTCTGTCGCCCATCCTCGTACAGGGAATGGGGGCAGGACAGGCGCAGACGCTGACCGTGAATGTGGGGGACTCGGCTACGGGTGCGTATCAGGATGCGATCTCGACCCAGGCAGCTCCGCGGGTGCTGCCTTCCAGCGGGCTTTGGTGCGGACGGCTGAGCCAGGTGGGGCAGACCGACTGGTTCAACTTCCCGGTGCGCGGAAACCGCACTTTCACGATTATCACCGAGGCCCTGGACGAAAAGGGCCAGGCAAGCAGCGCCAAAGCCATGCCGGTTCTGGGGATCTGGGATGCTTTCGCGCCGGTAGGAGCGACGCCGGTGGGGGCCGCGCCGGGGCTCAACGGCAACGCTACCGGGGAGACATGGCTGCAGGTTTCGACAGAGGGGGATGACGTGGTGCGGCTGGGAATCGCGGACATGCGCGGGGACGGGCGCCCCGACTATGCCTACGACGGCTGGGTGTTGTACGCGGATAGCGTAGAGCCGGCGCGCCTGCCAGCGTCGGGAGGACCGATTGTGATACGGGGCATGGGATTTCACGCGGTAGACACGGTGCTGGTGGGCGGGAAGACGGCGCAGGTCACGGGGGTTTCTCCCAACGAGATTACGGCGATAGCGCCCCCGGCCGCGGCGGGTGTTTCGGGCTCGGTGGACGTGGAGGTGGACGATCTGCCGGTCTACTATGCGATTGCGATCGTGAGCGGGGGAGTCAGCTACGATGCCGGCACGGGCGATGCCCTGACGCTGGTGAACGCGCCTTCCAATACAGTTCCGATCGGCATTCCGCTGGGGTTTGCGGTGACGGCGCTGGGACCGGCGCTGGCCCCGGCGGGCGGGGTGACGGTGACCTACACCGTTGTGAGCGGGACAGCGACGCTCGACTGCGGAAAGCCCAGCTGCAGCGCAAGAACGGCGGGAGATGGCTCGGCAACAGTGAATGTGACGGCGGTGGATGGGACAGCGTCGGTTGTAACGGCGTCCCTGATCAACGGATCGAGCGTGCAGGCGCATTTCAGCGGAGGAGCGCCGCCGGTGGTTTCCGCATTGACGCAGCCGCTCTCCCTGGCTGCGGGCGCCACGATTTCGTGGACGACGCAGGTGCTGGTGCTCAATAACGGCTCGCCGATGGCGGGCCAGGCGGTGGCGTGGCAAAGCGGTGGCGGAGTCACCACCCTGGGAAGCACCGCGGCCATCACGACAGCGGGAGGCATTGCAAGCAAGACGCTGACGGTCGGGCCGTTAGCCGAGGGACAGACCGCCACCTCGACAGCCTGCCTGAATGGGACCAGCCAGTGCGTGACGTTTCAAGCCTTCGGCGCACGGACCGCATACGCCAGCGTGGGGGCTGTCGCCGGAACGGTACAAAGCATCGCAGCTTCGGATACGCCCAGCCAGATTCTGCTGCGGGTTCGCGATATGAACGGCAATGCCATGGCGGGCGGCACTGTGACCCTGTATCAAAGCCTGTTTGCGTGGGCCCCGCCGTGCCCGCCGCATGGACGGTGCGCGCAGCCGGAATTGCTGGCGACGCAAACGGCGACGGCGACTTCGGCGGTCGACGGAAGCGTGATTTTCACGCCGGCTTCGCTGCCAGGGGTGGCGGCGCGGGTAGCGGGGACTGCGGCTACCGGCAACATGAGTACCCTCAACATTGCGATCGAGCAGCATCCTTAGGCGGGACGTCACCGCTCAGAAACCGCGCATGGAGAGCGATTGCGCTTCGCCTTCGGCGATGTACCAGGCGAGAAGGAAGAGCACGGCGATGCCGCCCAAGGCCCAGAAAAACAGGCGGACGGGCATGGTTGAGGTCAGCCTCTGGAATGCGTTGGGGTTGGTTCTGGATGGCCAGGAGAACACCATGCCGCTATAGAAGCAAATGGCGGCCGCCGCCAGGAGCTTGAAGAGGGCGACCCAAAGCCGTTCTTCCCACCGGCTGCCGGGCACGAAAAAGGCGCTGATGGCGGCCCAATAGAGAGACAGGATGCAGACGAGAAAGGAGACAGCCTTTGCGAGTTCCAGCACGCGCCGCCTCCGCATCGAGGAGTCTGAACACTGATCCGGCGAAAGAATCCCATTCCGGGGTCCGGATTTATTTTATGCTCTTCGGATTGCAACGGAGACATTGTGGCAACAGCAGAGATTGAGTTTCGAAGAACGGTGGGACGGATCAGGATCGGGAGGTGGATGGGCGGGGTTTCCGGCGGCAGAATGAACCCCGTGTGACCAATCGGGGGAGCGGCGCATCTTGAACGTGTGGAGGTGATGCTGATTTGACCCAACTAACGAAACCGTTTGAGATTTCGCCGAATCGGCGACCGCGGGTGGTGATTGTGGGAGGCGGCTTCGGAGGGCTGCATGCGGCCACGGGTCTGGGCAAGCTGCCCGTGGATGTCACGGTGATTGACAAGCGCAATCACCATACGTTTCAGCCGCTGCTCTACCAGGTGGCGCTGGCGGTGTTGTCTCCGGCGGAAATCGCACAGCCCATTCGCGGCGTTCTCCGCAAGCAATCGAACACGGAAGTGCTGATGGACGAGGTGACGGGCATCGATACTTCGGCCCGGTCGGTAGTGCTGAAGAGCGAAGCGCGGATTCCGTACGACTACCTGGTGCTGGCGACCGGGGCTACGCATTCGTATTTCGGCAAGGACGAGTGGGCGGCGAATGCTCCGGGCCTGAAAACGGTGGAGGATGCGATCGAGATTCGGCGCAGAGTGCTACTGGCGTTTGAGTTGGCGGAGCGCCAGATGCAGGAGCACGGCTGGCATCCGCCGCTGAACTTCGTGGTGATCGGCGGCGGCCCGACGGGGGTGGAACTGGCGGGGGCAATCAGCGATATCGCCCAGTTGTATATGAAGCAGGATTTCCGGCACATCAATCCTCGCAAGAGCCGGGTGATGCTGCTGGATGGCGGGCCGCGGATTCTGGCGGCATATCCGCCGGACTTGTCGGCCAAGGCCGAAAAAACGCTGAAGGATTTGGGGGTCGAGGTACACACCAACAGACAAGTGAGCGGCGTGGGCCCGGGGTGGGTGGAAGCGAATAACGAACGGATAGAGGCAGTGGTGACACTGTGGGCGGCGGGCGTGGAAGCTTCGCCGCTGGGCAAGCTGCTGCAGGTTCCGACCGACCGGCGGGGATGCGTTCTGGTGGACGGGCAGCTCAATCCCGCGGGCCTGCCGAATGTGTTTGTGCTGGGCGACCTGGCTCATTTCGAACAGGACGGGCACCAAATCCCCGGCGTGGCGCAGCCCGCGATGCAGATGGGCGATCACGTGGCAAAGATGGTGCGCGCGGACATGGCAGGCAAGCCGCGGCCGAAATTTCGCTATTTTGACAAAGGCGACATGGCAACGATCGGGCGTATGGCCGCGGTGGCGAAGGTGGAGTGGCCCTTCAAAGGTCATCTGAGTGGCTTCCCTGCCTGGATTACCTGGGCCGTGGTGCACATTTTCTTTTTGATTGGGTTTCGGAATCGGCTGGCAGTGGCGGCTTCGTGGATTTGGACTTATCTGACTTTCTCACGGGGGGCGCGGCTGATTACGGGAGATCAGCGGTTGCCGGGCTGGCAGGATCAAGTGAACGCGGGACCGGCAGAAGGGGCGGCGAACATGGCGGAGGTGGATGGAGTGAGAAAAGCAGTGAGGAAGTGATGAGGGAATGAGGGAAGAAGTAAACCACTGGCGTCAGGGAGCAGGTAACGAGTTGCCTGGTCGGGTAAACTGGTACGAGCCATGCTCGATTTGGGATTTGTCCGGGGCAACCTGGAATTAGTTGAAGGGAAACTGCGCGCGCGCGGCGCGGACCCGGCAGAGTTGCTGGGAGATTTTCGCGTGCTGGATCAACAGCGGCGCGAGGCCATTACACGGGCCGAGACACTCAAGGCCCGGCGCAACGAGTTGAGCCAGAAAGTGGGCGCGCTGAAGAGAACGGGCGAGGACGCGACCGCCCTGATGGAGGAGACCCGCTCCCTCAAAGATGAACTGGATGCATTGGACAAGAACGCCACGGCGCTGGATGAGCAGTTGCGCCTCTCATTGGCGCGGATCCCGAACCTGACACGCGATGAGGTTCCGATTGGCAAGTCGGAGGCCGACAACGTCACGGTGAAGACCTGGGGCGAGAAAACCACGTTCGATTTTGAGCCCAAACCGCATTGGGAATTGGGCGAGGCGCTGGGGATCTTGGACCTGGAACGGGCGACCAAGCTGAGTGGGGCGCGATTTGCGGTGTATTACGGCGCGGGCGCGCGGCTGGAACGAGCGCTGATCAGCTTCATGCTGGACATGCACACGCAGAAGCACGGATATACCGAGATACTGCCGCCGTTCATGGTGAACAGCAAGAGTCTATACGGGACAGGACAACTGCCTAAATTTGCCGAGGACCTGTTTCGCTGCTCGGATGCGGATGTGGATGCAGTGACGCGCGGCGAGTTCAAGGACAACGACCATTGGCTGATTCCGACGGCGGAGGTTCCGGTTACGAATCTCTATCGCGATGAAGTGCTGGATGAGGCGCGGCTGCCGGTATCGTTCACGGCATACACGCCGTGCTTCCGCGCCGAAGCTGGAGCCGCCGGCAAGGATACGCGCGGCATTATCCGGCAGCACCAGTTCCAGAAAGTGGAACTGGTGAAGTTTGTGAAGCCTGAGGAGTCCGACGCGCAGCATGAGCGGCTGACGCGGGATGCTGAAGAGATTCTGGAAGCCCTGAAGCTTCCCTACCGCCGGGTTCTGCTGTCCACGGGCGATACGGGTTTCTCGTCGGCGAAGACGTTCGACCTGGAAGTATGGCTGCCGGGACAACAGCTTTACCGGGAGATCTCTTCCTGCTCCAATTTTGAAGGATTTCAGGCGCGGCGGGCCAACATTCGCTACAAGCCGGGGGGACCCAAGGCGAAGAATGAATTCGTTCACACGCTCAATGGCAGTGGCCTGGCGGTGGGACGCACGTGGCTTGCGATTGTGGAGAACTACCAGCAAGCCGATGGCTCGGTCCTAATTCCGGTGGCCCTGCGGCCCTGGATGGGCGGGCTTGAAAGGATCACGCGGCACGCAGCATGAAGAGAATTTTGAAGAGCTACTTCTACTGGACCTACACGCGCGGCAGCTTTCACTACGACGTGATGGTCACGCTGATCCTGGCGTTTATTTTTGTGACGCCGCGTCTTTGGGACTATGGCGACAAGCCGCGCAGTACAGCGGCCGCCAATCAACCCGTGGTGATTACCGGCGACGGCAAGCACGGACTGATTGTGACGATCCAGGCTTCGGATGTGAATGTTCCGGCGGCTGCGCCGGATGCGGTGGTGAAGAAGTCGCTGAAAAAAGCCATGGAGCCTGTGCTCGGCGACTCGATGTACGTGGAGCGCTGGGAGCTTTCCCGCGATGCGCAGGGCAATCCACAGGCATGGAAGATCTGGGCCCACCGTTAATCGGTTTTTTTCGAAGTTTCCAACCAGAGCTTCGACGCGTCCAACAGAATGAGGAACTTTTTTCTTTCGAGGCTTATGCGCTATATTTGCAAGTTTTTGTGTTGTTTATCGATCGCCGTGGTTGTGCTGTCGAGCCGCGCGGCGGTTGCAGCCGAGGACGTGAACACGATTCTGAGCAAGCTGGATGCCGCGGCCGCGCGCTTCAAGTCGACGTCGGCGGATTTTGAATTCGACTCCATCCAGACCGATCCCGTTCCCGACAAGGATGTACAGACGGGAACGGTGTGCTACGAGCGAACCGGCTCGACGTTCCAAATGGCTGCACACATCGAGAAGGTGAACGGCAAAGCGGTGCCCAAGATTTATACGTATTCGAAAGGCACCTTCAAGCTGTGGGAGGGCGGGAACCTGGACCAGGTGACCACCTTCGCGAAGTTCACCAAGTATGAGAGTTACCTGATGCTGGGATTCGGCGCCAGCGGCAAAGAGATGGCAGACAAGTGGAACATTACCTACGCGGGCTCTGAAACGCTGGACGGAGTGAAGACCGAAAAGCTGGAACTGGTGGCGAAAGATCCCGACGTGCGGAAAAACATTCCGAAAGTGACAGTCTGGATGGACACGGACCGCGCCATCAGCCTGAAGCAGATTTTCGATGAAGGCTCGGGGCAATACCGCGTGTCGGTCTATTTCAACATCAAGGTGAACCAATCGCTACCCGGCGACGCGTTCACTCTGAAGACGGACAGCAAGACCCAGTACATCAATCGATAGATCTGCTCACGACGCGCCGAATAAGTTGGCGACGACTGCGATGGTCGTGCGCCACCATAGGCTCCCACAGGTGTGCCCCGAGGATAGGCGAATCGATGGGCGCGAAGTTCGTGATCGGCCCCCCTATCTCGGGGCGAACAAGCGCCCGAGGGCGATGCCTCCGAGAACGAAGAGCATGGGGAAACATTCGAGCGTATAGCGGGCTTCGGGTGCTTCAATGGTCATGAGCATAGCGCTGCGGAGAACGAAGTAGGCGAGCATCGACAGCCCCAAGCGGGGCCGCAGCCATAATCCTGTGAAGCCGAGCAGCAGATAGAAAGCGTTCAAAGCCACGTAGAACCAGCTGAAGCGGGTTTCGGCGTTGTGATGGTCGTAAACCCACCAGTCGAGGTCGATGGGAAGGTTCTCGACCCGCGGCCGGAGCCACATGTCGGCGACACGGCCCAGAGGCATCCACAAAAAGTAGCGAAGCGGATGGGCGTCGATGCGCTCGCGGGCGAGCTGGTCGAAGCGGGCATCGAGTTGCGGAGAGAGCTGATATCCATTGGCAGCGTAATCGGCGGCTAACTTTTTCGTTTCCGCATATTGTGCTGGAGAGTCGAAGGCGCGCGCCGGCAGCAGGCCGACGTCGATGGGATTGTCAGGCTCGTTCCAATAGACCTGCTCGGTAGAAATGAAGTCCAGGCACCAGGTCTTGACCCAGCGCTGAAAGCCGGGATCGGTTTCTTCGCCGGGATCATTGGCATAGCGCGGCGCGAGCGGCTGAATGACGTGGAAGACGCGCCAGTTGCGGACGGTCCAGGCGGCGAAGGGGGTGGCGGCGAGGAGCATGCAGACGAGCGCGAGACGCAGACGAGATCGACGAGTGCGGAAAATCGCAGGTGCGGAAGCCCGGCTTTCTTGTGCAGCATCGGCAGTCCCGCGGAGGTCATGCCTTTTTATTTCCTGGTTTTCCTGAGGAGCTTTTCCGCCTCCTGTTAAATCGCCCTCGTACGCTTTGCGCCCGAGCAGGATTAAACAGAGCGGAGGCGCCAGAACCAAACCTACAAGAAGGCCATCGGGGCGAAGGAGCGCGGCATAGGTTACAGCAAACGTAAACGCGAGCGCGCTGGGCCAGTTGGGCCAGTCCAGAAAACGGGCGGCGGACCAGAGCGCGAGCGCGATACAGAAGAACGTGAGCCCCTCTGTGAGCGGTTCGGCAGCATAGACGGCGGTAAAAGGACACAAAGACGCGAGCCAGAGGGTGGCATGCGCCGACGGTCTCTTAATGCGAACCGGGCTTATGCGGAAAGCAACTAACGCCAGGAGTGCACAGCCGACAAGATCGAGGAGGATCTGTGCGATAGTGGCCGAGAAGTAGTTCTCCATGCCGAAAAGGCGAAAGCAGAGGGCAAGGAAGAATGGGTAGCCGGGAAGGCGGATGAGGGTTGCGTGCAACGCGCCGCTGCCATCGCTGATGGCATAACGGCCGTGCAGAATGAGGTTCCTGGCGATGCCTCCGTAGATGTGGGAGTCCTCGTCGGCTTCGAATACTTTATGCAGCATCCAAAATCGGAGGGCAGCACCGGCGAACAAAGCCAGGATGAGAGAGATTTTGTGGCGCAAACCGGCGAAGGCGGCGGCGGGCGCTGTTGATTGACTCAGGCGGTCAGCTTCCATACGATTCGTACTAGTAGCGCTGGCCGCTGGCACGGCCATTGAAGAGGCTTAAGCGGAACAGTTGCGCGAGCCGTGACAGCAGCGTGGCTTTATCATTTAGAAACAGCCACTTCCACCAATCTACCCGATGACCTGTGAATTCGGGAAATGCTCTCAGAAGACGGTAGGCGATGCCCGATAAGCAGATTTTTTTCGATCCTCAACGCAAGCGATGGAAGCGGCTCCGCCGCGTTCTCGACGCGGTGGCTGTGGTATCGACACTGGTGGTGGCGGGTTTCATTTTCAACAGCCTGCGCGGCCAGCATCTTCCGGAACTGTTGTTGTCTACGCCCAAGCACAACTACAAGGCCGTCATCGACCGGACGCCGCTGTTGCGAGGTTTGAAGGGCAGCCCCCTGGCGCGGCGAAAAACTACCCGGAGACCCTCGGACGTTCCGCTGAACACGGGAGAAGGATTGCGCGCCGCCTTCTATGTACCGGACGATCCCACCAGCTATTCGTCGTTCAAGGAGCATGTGCACCAGATCGACATGCTTTTCCCGCAGTGGCTGCACGTGGACGCGCCCCAGGGAACGCTGATGTCGATGAGCAGCGACAACACCATTCGCGAATATCGGGTTGTGGATGGCACGACGGTGCACGACCCGGACGATCTGAACAAGATCAAGAACGTGATTCAGGCGACCAAGGAAGACACGGAGATTTTCCCGCACCTGAACAACTACAACGCGCGCACAGGCATATGGGATTCCGCAGTGGGCGCGGTGCTGGCGGATGCCGGCAAGAGTGCCCAGCTGCGGCAACAACTCAACCAGTTTTTTTCGGCCTATCCCGTATACCGGGGCTTGTCGTTGGATTTTGAAAATCTTGATGACAAGTCCTATCCGGCCTACATGAGTTTCATCCAGGGACTCTATGCCGACTTGCATGCCAGGAATCAGCGGCTCTATGTGAACGTTGCTTCCGGTACCGAGGATGTTTATCTAAAGCAGATTGCGGCCAACTCCGACGGCATATTGCTGATGAATTATGACCAGCACGAAGTGGAGAGCGAGCCGGGGCCGATCGCAGCGCAGGATTGGTTCCTGGGCAACCTGACGCGGGTGTTGAAGACGGTGCCGAAGGAAAAACTGATTTGTGCGATCGGCAACTATGGGTACGACTGGACGATGTCGATTCCGGACCCGAAAGATCGGAAGCACCCCAAGCCGAAGGTCGTTGACACCGAGGAGTTGACGCATGTTTCAGAAGTGTGGGAGCGGGCCGCCGATGCCGACGCCGACCTCAACCTCGATTACGACACGCTGAATCCGCACTTCGAATATATCGACGAAGACAAAAACCAGCGACACGAAGTGTGGTTTCTCGACGCGGTGACGGCGCTGGATGAGCTGCGTGGAGCCAGGGCGCTGGGACTGCAGACCTTCGCGTTGTGGCGGTTGGGCGAGGAAGACAGTTCCCTTTGGGCGATCTGGGACCGGCCGAGCAACCCCGACTCTCTGCATGCTTTGGGATCGGTTCAGCCGGGACACGATATCGACACCGAAGGAGACGGCGAAATCATCCGCGTGACGGGGTTGCCGAAGACGGGCAAGCGGACAGTTGAGGTGGATACGGACGAACCGGATCCGCGCAAGAAACTGATTGTCGACGAGCACATGGACGTGTACCCCAACACATACACGGTGCAGCAGTATGGCTACCATCCGAACGAAGTCGCACTCTCGTTCGACGATGGGCCAGATCCCAAATGGACGCCGCGGATACTCGATGTCTTGAAGAGCAAGGGCGTGCATGGGACATTCATGTTGATCGGGGAGGAAGCCCAACAAAATATCGGGCTCATGCAGCGCATCGTGCGCGAGGGCAACGAGATTGGCAATCACACCTACACGCATCCCGATATCAGCGAAATCTCGCCGCGCCAGCTGGACCTTGAGGTAGACCTGACGGAGCGCCTTTTCGCCAGTAAGCTTGGCTTGCAGCCGCTTTATTTCCGGCCTCCGTATGACATCGACGAGGAACCGGATACAGACGACCAGGCAGCGCCGGTTTATCGCATCCAGCAGGACGGCCTGACCATCGTGGGCAACAAGCTGGACACCGATGACTGGGACGAGCGGGTGCGCAAGACGCCGGCGGAGATTTCACAATCGATTCTCGATCAGTTGAACCGGATGAAAACAAAGCCGCAATTCCGGGGATCGATCATTTTGCTGCACGACGGCGGCGGCGACCGGTCGGTAACGGTGGCGGCGTTGCCGGTACTGATCGATACGCTGCGGGCGCATGGGTACAACGTTGTGCAGGTCTCCACACTGATGGGAAAGACCACGGCGGACGTGATGCCGCGGCTCACGTTCTGGCAGCGTGCGCGGGCGTTGCCGGACTCGGTCGCTTTCTCGGCGCTGTCGATCATCTTCAACTTCATCGTGATGGTGTTCTTTCTGGGCGACATCCTGATGAGCGCGCGGTTGATCCTGGTGGGGATTTTTGCAATTATCGATCGGCTGCGAAAACCGCACCGGGAAGCATCCCCGGGCTTCAATCCGCGAGTCGCGGTGCTGGTTCCCTCGTATAACGAAGAGAAGGTGATCGTGCGGACGATCCGGTCGGTGTTGAATTCCGACTACACCAATCTGCATGTCATCGTAATCGACGACGGGTCAAAGGACCACACTGCGGAGATGGCGCGCGAGGCCTATGCGGCCGAGATCAAAGCAGGCCGCGTGCAGGTTATCGTGAAGCCGAACGGCGGAAAAGCCGCAGCGCTGAACTACGCTCTGGAGCGTATAGAAGAAGATATTTATGTAGGCATCGACGCCGACACGGTGATTGCCGCTGATGCGATTTCGAAGCTGATTCCGCACTTCGAAGACGAGAGCATCGGTGCGGTCGCAGGCAACGCGAAAGTGGGCAACCGCGTGAATTTGTGGACGCGGTGGCAAGCGCTCGAATACATCACCAGCCAGAACTTCGAACGCCGCGCACTGGATTTATTCAACGTGGTCACCGTGGTTCCGGGAGCGATTGGGGCGTGGCGCACGGAACCGGTGAAGAAGGCCGGCGGTTACCCGGTGAACACGGTTGCAGAAGACGCCGACCTGACGATGAGCCTGTTGGAGCAGGGATTGAAAGTGGTTTACGAGGACCGTTCCCTGGCCTTTACGGAAGCGCCGATCGATGCCAAGGGGCTGATGCGGCAACGGTTCCGGTGGTCGTTCGGGACGCTGCAGGCAGTGTGGAAACATCGCTCGGCATTCGTTCGCAACAAGGCCATGGGATTGTTCGCGCTGCCCAATATCCTGATTTTTCAAATGCTGCTGCCGCTGGTATCGCCGTTCATCGACATCATGTTTGTCTACGGCATCATTCACTACTTCATTGACCTGCACTATCACCCCGAAGCAGCGTCGGCGGCGAATTTTCAAAAGCTGCTGGCTTACTTCCTGGCCTTCCTGATGATCGACTTTATTACGTCCTCGGTGGCATTCAGCCTGGAACGGAGGCATCCGGCGAATAAAGGCGATCGGTGGCTGCTGTTTCACATCTGGCTGCAGCGGTTCTCGTACCGGCAACTGTTCTCGGTGGTGTTGTTCAAGACGCTGAAGCGTGCGATTGATGGAAAGCCGTTCAACTGGGACAAGCTGGAGCGGACCGCCAAGATGAGCAAGCATACCGAGGCGTTGACGGAGACGCGTTGAACTCGCAGTGGAAGCTACATTGCCAAGGAATGGGAATCCAGTATTGGGCGAAGGACGAGTGAGCTAGAGTCAGGAAACCTCGACGCAGATTTCTCCATGGGGCAAGGGCTTTTTGCCAAAATTCAGGGTATTTTCGGGCTCTTTTTGAGTGCCGGCGAGAAGTTTGGTCTTGACGGGGACGAATGGTGTGCGCGTGCTAAGCAACTGTGCCGGTTGGAGATAGCGGCACATTGCCGGGAGAAGAGAAAAGGATCGGCAAATTTTCTATCCGTTTCGCAACATAAAACAGGGGGGGTGGGGGGGGGCGTCTCTTTGGCAGCCCTGTTTTGCACTCCACTCTCGACCTGGAAAAGGATGAGATGGGGCGCAAACCCGGCCTCCGATATAGCCAGTATGCTCCGGAACCAGGTAATTTTCAGCAAGCCTGGACCTGCCGAGAGATCGGAAAGAAGGCTGGCGGCCAGATTGTGGCTACCCCCAGAATGCCATTATCCGTGGTGGGAATGACCGCCGTGTCCGCCACTGGAATGTCCGCCGCCACTGGAATGTCCGCCACCACCGGAGTGCCCACCGCCTCCGAAACCATGTCCGCCACCGCCGAAGCTGTGACCGCCGCCTGAAAAGCTGTGGCTGCCTCCACCGAAACTATGCCCGCCGCCACCGAAGCTGCGGCCGCCGCCGGCAAAACTCTGGGAGTTATTGTGGCCGCCTCCGAACATGTGGAAGCCGCCGCTGGAATGGCTCGATTGTCCATATCCGCCCGCGAAAGTATTGCCCTGCTGAGGGTATCCTCCATGGGAAAAGCTGGGGGTGGGAGCGCGATATGGCTGCGAAGGAGCGGTGAAGGACGGGCCGCGTCCGCCGTATGGCGAAGCCGGCCTCTGGTACGAATTGGCGCCCCAGCCATTGCGTTGGCCGTAATTGGAAAACTGCTGCGGCTGCGCGGCAAACGACCTGTTCTGGTAGGGCTGCGGCCTTCCGACGGCGTCGGGCATGCGGTTGGACGCGAATTGCCTCGGTTCGGACGGGCGGGAAGTCCCGTATCCCTGGTAGCCGCGATTGAAGACACCCTGGTTGCGGTTATCGAAAGACTGAGCCGGGCGGGCACCGTACATGCCGCCCCGGTTGACTCCGCCTCCGTAGCGATTCTCATAAGCCTGGGCGGGCCGGACACCGGGGTATCCGCCGTGATTGAAGCCGTTTCCGTAGGAATTCCCTCCCCGGCCGAAGCGATCGCCATAACGGGCGAATTCGCCGCCGCGGAAGGCACGCGGGCCGCCGTGGGGAAATCCCCAGTCGGCCACCGAGCGGCTGTGGGAGCAATAGTCCGCGTGGTTAAACAGGACGGAATTGGCCAGCCAATCCAAACCCCAGCTGAGCAAGCCAAACGGCGTGTGCAAAAAAGCCGACGTGGCGAATCCCAGGCCATATTGCACCGCGGTGCCGAGAACCGAGCCGAAAGCGTCGAGCGGCGAGTAGTCGGGATAAGGAGCCACCGGCTGCCCGTAGACCGCCCAGGGATTGTAGGTGGGCACGTAGACCATTTCGGGATTGGCGGGCTGAAGGCCGATGTACCCTTGGTTCTGAATCACCTGTTCCTGGGGTGTACTTTGCAGGTTTCCGGCGGACTGGGCGCGCTGCCGCATCACCTGAACGGTCTGCAACAGGTCCTGGGGCTGGTTGTAATAGGCGTTTCCGAGGGCCGTTGTCCACTGGAGGTTCTGGTCGAGCATGGCCAGCACCTGAGGGAAGGCCGTGAGGGCCTTTACGGAGGGATCCCAGCTTGACTGGGCATTGGCTCCGGCCGCGATTTGCTCGGGCGGAGCGTTTCCCATCGACCGGAGCCACTGGTCCGCAGCGGCCACTTGTGCAGGGTATGTGGACGCGGCAAGGATCTGGGCGAGTAGAGAGTCAGGATACAAAGCAATGGGAGCAACGAGCTGTTCCAATTGCTCGGCGTTCATTCCCTGTGCCTGGCTGTATCCGGGCTGCTGGTAGGACTGATCGTAGTTCGGAGCCGGGGCGGCAGGCTGGGAATAGCCCTGCTGTGGATAACCTTGTGGATAACCCTGCTGCGGGTAGCCGTAGGGCTGTTGAGAGTACTGCGGGGGCTGGGGATATTGGGGCTGCGGGTATTGTGTTTGAGGGGGATATTGGGGCTGGGCGGGCTGATAAGCCGGCGGCTGGGTTCCAGCCTGCTGGTCAGCGGGTGGATCGTCGTCCTGGGGCCAAACGTCGGGCTTCTGAGCGTACAGATTTGGTAGAGCCAAAGGCGAACCGAGGAGAACCAAGGCAAAAGTGGAGCGGAGAAAAGCGGCAGCCAAAGGGGGCTTTGCATTTCGCGAACGCGACGTATTATCTATCGAGCCGTGAACAGGTTGAAACGAATTACTTAAAGTAATGGTCGAGCGTGCTTGGGGCTCGTTGATTCGGGGGTTCATCGTTTCTCACAGTCCGGCTGATTGGGCTACGTGCCTTGATCTCGGTCCGAATCCGCCACCGCACATTTTTAGTCAGGCATCACAACCAGAGCTTTAACCTAAACGGCGAGTGGGCGTCGATGTTCCTGCCCCATGCCCGCACTCGAATCGCCAGATAGTCTGAACCCAGTGCCTTGGGGATAGTTTCGCCATGTTTCCCAAGAATTTATAAATCGAGCTATCTGTTGTTGGACGGATGGAGGGGCAGAAGGATGATGCCGGCAGCGATTTTTCATGGCCTCGACTACAATCAAGGGGTTATGGCTACCGTGACTCTCCCCACCACCATTGCTCCCCGCACGCCGCAAGGCAATTTTCAGAATGAACCTTTCACCGATTTCAAGACCGCGGAAAATGCGCGCAGCATGGGAGCGGCCCTGGAACAGGTTGCGGTCGAGCTGGGCCGCGAATACGACCTGGTGATCGGCGGGGAACGCTTCAAAACCTCAGCCAAGATCAGTTCATTGAATCCGGCCCGGCCAGCGCAAGTGGTCGGCGTACACCAGAAGGCCGGAGCGGAACACGGCGAGCAAGCGATGCAGGCCGCCCTGAAAGCTTTCGAAATTTGGAGCAAGGCGTCGGTGACCGACCGGGTGTCGCTTCTGCTGGGGGCGGCAGAGATCATTCGTCAACGCAAGTTCGAGTTCTGCGCCTGGCTTACCTACGAGGTAGGAAAGAACTGGGCGGAGGCGGACGCGGATGTGGGCGAGACGATCGATTTTCTCGAGTTCTACGCGCGCGAGGCGCTGAGACTAGCCAGCGCGACGACGCCGATCCAGTACCCCGGGGAGCGAAACCAGTTGCTCTACATCCCGCTGGGGGTGGGGGCGGTGATTCCGCCATGGAACTTCCCATTCGCCATCATGGCCGGTATGACCGCTGCGGCGATCGTCACTGGCAACACAGTTATCCTCAAGCCTTCCAGCGACTCACCGACAATTGCCGCGAAATTTGTTGAGGTTCTGGAAGAGGCCGGGATGCCGGGCGGGGTGGTGAATTTCTGTCCCGGATCGGGGGCAACTTTCGGGAACGCGATCGTCGAACATCCCAAAACCCGTTTTATTGCATTCACGGGTTCGAAGGCAGTCGGCCTGGACATTCACGAGCGTGCGGCTAAAGCGAAGCCGGGGCAGATGTGGATCAAGCGCACCATCCTGGAGATGGGCGGGAAGGATTCCATCCTGGTTTGTGCGGACGCCGATCTGGACGCGGCGGTTGACGGCGTGGTGGCTTCCGCTTTCGGATTCAGCGGACAAAAATGCTCGGCATGCTCGCGCGCCATCATCGAGGCGCCCATCTACGACATTTTTGTGGAGCGGGTGCGGGAGCGGGTCGCGGAATGGACGGTGGGGGATCCGGTAAGCAATCCTCCCATGGGTCCGGTCATCAACGGGGCGGCCCTGGAGTCGATGCTTCGATTCATCGAAGTGGGGACGAAAGAGGGACGCCTGGTGGCCGGGGGCAAAGTGATCAGTACACCGGAAGGGGGATATTTCCTGGAACCCACGGTGATTGCGGATGTGGCGCCGGAGGCAACGATTGCGCAGGAAGAGATCTTCGGACCGGTACTGGCGCTGATCAAGGTGGAGAACTTTAAGGAAGGTCTGCAAGTTGCTAATAACACGGAATATGGACTGACCGGGGCTCTCTACACGGACGATCGCGGCAGGCTGGACCAGGCACGGACCGAATTTCACGTGGGCAATTTGTACTTCAACCGGAAGTGCACGGGGGCCATGGTGGGAGCGCATCCATTCGGCGGGTTCAACATGAGCGGAACGGACTCGAAGGCGGGGGGGCCGGACTATTTGTACCTGTTTACCCAAGCCAAGAGCGTGGCGGAGAAACTGGGTACGAATCCTGTGCCGACGGGGATTTGAACGGCGCTGCCGAGTGAAACAGGTTGAAGCATTCCCGATTCCGAGCCATCCAACGGTGCGGAGGAGGATTCGATATCCATGGCAAAAATTGTTCGATTCCGCCAGTTGGGTGGGCCGGAAAACCTGAAATTTGAAGAGATCGCTACCCAGGCCCCCGGTAAGGGCGAGGCGCGGCTGAAGGTGAAGGCGATCGGTTTGAACCGCGCTGAATCGATGTTCTACCGCGGCCAATATCTGGAGCAGCCGCAACTGCCGTCTCGACTCGGTTATGAAGCGGCCGGGGTGGTGGAGGCGGTCGGGGAGGGCGTCGACGCGGGGTGGCTTGGAAAAGCCGTGGCGACGGTGCCGGGATTCTCGATGACGCGCTACGGAACGGTGGGAGAAGAGGCGATTGTTCCGGCCAGTGCCCTGGCTGAATATCCGGCGAACCTGAGCGCCGAAGAGGGTGCGGCAATCTGGATGCAATACCTGACGGCCTACGGGGCGCTGGTGCGCATCGGCAAAGTGAAAGCCGGGGATTATGTGTCGATTCCGGCCGCTTCTTCAAGTGTCGGTTTAGCTGCGATCGAGGTCGTGCGCGAAGCCGGGGCAACGGCGATCGCAGTGACGAGAACTTCGGCCAAGCGAGAGCAATTGCTGGCGCTGGGCGCACACCATGTGATCGCGAGCGAGGAAGAAGACTACGTGGCGCGGATCCGAGAGATCACAGGAGGAAAGGGAGCGCGCCTGACTTTCGATCCTGTGGGAGGGCCCTTCATCGAGAAGCTTGCGGATGCGGCGGAGCGGGGAGGAATCATCTTCGAGTATGGAGCTCTTTCGAGCGAGGCCACACCCTTCCCACTTTTCCGCGCGCTGGGGAACAGCCTTTGCATCCGGGGCTACATCCTGATGGAAATCACGCTTGATCCTTCAGCGCTGGCGGTGGCGAAGGAGTATGTTTTCGGCCGATTGGCGGATCGGCGGTTTGTGCCGAAGATCGCGAAGGTTTTTCCCTTTGCGCAGACAGTGGAAGCTTATCAATATCTGGAGTCAAACCAGCAGATTGGCAAAGTGATCGTGACGGTTCCATAAATAAACAAAATCGGGCGCGGCCTGGGCCGCGCCGATTTGCGTAACGCTTTCATTTGAGTCAGGCGACGGCGATGGGGGCGGCCTGTTGCTGTTCCTCGGCCTCCAGTTTGCTGCCCACTTCGGCAGCGGCCTGGGCAAGGACGCGGTGGTGGATGGTGAAGAGCGCGAGTTCCAGGCGATCGCTGACGCCGGTCTTGTCATAGATGGAGCGGAGATAGTTTTTGATGACCTGCTCAGTGGTCTTCAACCGGTGGGCGATCTCGCGGTTTTTGCAACCCTGAACGATGAGGGCGACGATGCGCATCTCTTTGGGAGTGAGCCGGTCGCGGACCCGGGTACCGACCAAGTCTTCCTCATGCAATTCAGCGATGGCCAATTGGGGGGGGACCCAGGTGTCGCCGAGAGATACGCGGCGGACGCACTCGACCAAGGAGGGTCCGGTGACGTTGCGAAAAACGACGCCGCGGAAGCCCTGGTGGAGGTAAGAGGCGGCGCTTTCGCTATTTTCTGCGATGACGATGGCGCGGCTGCCGGCTTGCTCGAGCAGGGCGCGCAGGCGCGGCATATCGGGACGCAGAGAAGCGGCGAAGAGAACGATGGCGCCGGGGAATGTGGTGATAGCGTGCAGCATTCGTTCCAGGTCGGCACACTGGGCGATGATGCGCAAATCTTCATCCATGGCCAGGACCTTGGCGGTGCCTGCACGGAAGATAGCCTGTGAATCGGCAAGAATAATCTTGTTCATTTGGTGCGCCTCACCCTCCGTTGTCCGTAACCAGGGTGCATCGGAACCGGAGTGGTTTCGACACAAACTCGATCCGAACCTCGCAACGTGTTCTCAGGCCACTCTTTCTGCCCCTGGGGGCTCTATCGGCAGATGGGGGGAAGATCTGCACCTTTGTAATTGCGACAGGCAAATTAATGTTCGCGACATTCCTCCAGTAAGGTAATGGCCTCCACAGCTTGCGGGGAATGTTTCTTTACACCGAGCTTACAACTGATTACCTTCGATTGGAACTAAAAAGGTCGGGTGGAACCAAAGTTACCCTGCAACTTACGGGGGATGACTCCGGTTATCTGCGATTTTCAATTGCGAAAGCAGTCGCAATTCGTTGCGCATTTGAGGTCTCCCAGTTTGGAGGGAGAGGCCCTAGACTGGAAAATATGGCGAGGCCGATCTTACTAGCGGTAGACGATGACGTAAATGTACTGGAAGCGGTGGTGCAGGACCTTCGGCGGCACTATGGTTCGGAATACCGAATCATGCGGGCGGCAAGCGGACAGGCTGCCCTGGATACCCTGTCGCAGGTGAAGGCCCGGGAAGAGCCGGTAGCCCTGCTCCTGAGCGATCAAAGAATGCCCGGGATTACGGGGGTAGAGTTTCTGGAACGGTCGCGGGATCTCTATCCGGAAGCGCGCCGGGTGCTTTTGACGGCCTACGCGGACACCGAAGCGGCGATCCAGGCGATCAATACGGCGCGCATCCACTACTATCTCAACAAACCGTGGGATCCACCCGAGGAGAAGCTCTACCCGGTCTTGTCCGACTTGCTGGACGACTGGAAGGCAGGATACCGGCCGGTTTTCGAAGGGTTGCGCGTCATCGGCCATCGCTGGTCGTTGCGGGATCACACGATTCGGAGCTTCCTCTCCTGCAATCATGTGCCATACCGTTGGCTGGACATCGCGGGGGAGGACGGCACCAAGCTTCTGGAGGAGAGAAAGCTCGATCCCGAGAAGCTTCCGGTGGTGCTGTTGCCGGACGGCAGCTATCTCATTGATCCCGAGGTGGAGGCTCTGGCGGCCAAAGTGGGCCTGAGCATCCAGGCGACCCAGGAGTTTTACGATCTGATCGTGGTGGGGGCAGGGCCGGCCGGTCTTGCCGGAGCAGTGTACGGAGCCAGCGAAGGCCTGCGGACCCTGGTGGTGGAGCCGGAAGCACCCGGCGGGCAAGCCGGGACTACGTCGAAGATTGAGAATTACCTGGGCTTTCCGGCCGGCATCACGGGCGCGGACATGGGACGGAGAGCCCATATCCAGGCGACTCGATTCGGGGCTGAATTTGTGACCCAGCGGGCCACGGGGCTGCGCGTAGAGGGGCAATACCGGTATGTCCAGCTTGCAGATAGCCGCGAGGTGTCGAGCCACGTGGTGTTGCTGGCACCGGGCGTCCAGTATCGGAAACTGGAGATTCCCGGCGGGGACCGGCTTACAGGGCGCGGGATTTACTATGGGGCGGCGCTGGTGGAGGCCGCGGGCTGCAAGGATGAAGATGTCTACGTTGTAGGAGGCGCAAATTCGGCCGGACAGGCTGCGTTGTATTTCTCAAAATATGCGCGCAGCGTGGCCATGCTGGTGCGCGGCAAGGGATTGACGGCGACCATGTCGAAATACTTAATCGATGAGATTGCTCGCACATCCAATATTGTGGTGAGGCCAGGAACGCAGGTTTTGGAGGCGTTCGGCGAGGAGCACCTGGAGAAGTTGAAACTCTCGGGGCCGGAAGGCGAAGCCGAGGTTCCTGCTTCTTCTTTGTTTGTGTTTATCGGGGCAGCTCCCCGGACGGACTGGCTGCCCAAGGAACTTTTGCGCGATGACAAGGGGTTTCTGATGGCGGGACCGGACCTTCGCTCGGATGGTAAGCTGCCTGCGGGCTGGAAGGAAAATCGGGACCCGTTTCTCCTGGAGTCGAGCGTTCCGGGCGTGTTCGTGGCCGGAGACGTGCGGCACGGATCGGTGAAGCGGGTGGCTTCGGCGGTGGGGGAAGGCTCGATTGCCGTGCAATTTGTGCACCAGTATCTGGCAGGCTTTTAGGTGAATGGCGAGATGACTCCGGAGACGGACAAAACAGAAGTGAGCTATCGCTCGAAACAAGTGGAAGTCGAGTCAGTCTCGCTCAGCGATGTGGCTGGGGCCGTGCGGGACTGCAAACTGTTTTCAGAAACCAGCGTGGACCAGCTTCGCGACGTCGACGATGTCGAGCGGGTGACCGCCAAAGCCGGAAGTATTCTCGTCAATCCGGGCGATACCAGGCTTTTCTATTTTCTTGTACTGTCGGGTTTGATCCGCGCCGAGCGGCCGGAGCCGGATGGTTCGCTCACCGACGTGGGGGTGGCCAGGTCGGGTGAGGGCTTCGGCGAAACGCCGCTTCTCATGGGCAAAACGCAGTCGCATCTTTTGGTCACCGCGATCGAAGATTCGGTCTTGCTGCGATTCTCTGAAGATTCGTTCTGGTCGCTGCTGGCGCGTTGCCCGAATGTGCGCAAGATCGTCATGTCGAACGTTTCGCAGCGGCTGCAGTTGTACCAGGTGGAGGCGCTTCACCGGGAAAAGCTGGTCTCGCTGGGGACGCTGGCCGCCGGTTTGATGCACGAGCTGCACAACCCAGGTTCAGCGGCCAAGCGGGCAGCCTCGCAATTGCGCGAGAATTTGATGAGGCTTCAGCAGCTGAGCCTGCGCATCAGCGACCATCCCAAGACGGTGGAACAGCTTGGATGCATGCGCGGCTTGCTGGAGCACACCATGCGCAGCTGCCACGCGCCCGCGATGAGCAGCCTGGACCAGGCAGACGCGGAAGAGGCGATGTCGGAGTGGCTGGCCAGCGCGGGAGTCAACAACGCTTACCAGATCGGTCCAGCGCTCGTGGCTATCGGTTTTGATCAGCAGGAGCTGGAATGCGCCCGTGCGTATTTCGAGGCAAACGCTTTCTCGGACGCTTTGAATTGGCTGGAGGCGTTGGTCTCGAGCGTATCCCAGGTGTGCGCGATCGAGGAAAGCATTTCGCGCATCTCCGACCTGGTGATGGCGGTAAAGAAGTTTGCTTACGACGAGAAAGCGCCGGCGCGCGAAGTCGATGTGCATGACAGTCTTCAGAGCACCCTGACGATCCTGGGACATAAGCTGCGCATCAAGCAGATTGGCGTCACCAAGCGATTCGATGCCTCGCCGGCCACGATTGCAACCCGGGGCGCCGCGCTGAGCCAGGTCTGGACCAACCTGATCGACAACGCCGCCGACGCATCTCCCGCCAACGGGCAGATCGACATTGCGACGTGGACCGAGCCCGAATGGCTGGCGGTCAGCATCGGCGATCACGGCTCGGGAATTCCGGCCGAGACTTTGCCTCGCATCTTCGAGGCATTTTTCACTACCAAGCCGCAAGGTTCGGGGACCGGGCTTGGGTTGGAGATTGTGCATCGCCTGGTGACCAAGAAGTTTGGCGGCAGAATCGATGTCGAGTCCAAGCCGGGCGACACGCGCTTTATCGTGAGGCTTCCGCGGCGATCGGACCAATCGGCGGCGACTGTCATCCCTGCGAATGGCAAGGCATAGTCTTTCGCAGACCCCTCCGGCGGCGAACGAAATGACCTTTTCGGGACCTCTCACGTGATCCAGCGGGTACGAGTCGTTGGATCGCGCTGATCCATCGAACAGGTTCCGAATCAGCCCCCTTCGACATTCTTCCCAGGGTGAAGTTGGTCAATGTTCTGCCGATGAAAACAGGCAGAGGCTCGAATGACCAACCGTTCCGAATTGGTTGAGGCGGCGTTGGATGTTTATCCGGAAGGCCTCGCACTTCTCAATCTGGAAGGGCGGGTGGTGTTCTGGAATCGTTGCGCGGAGTTGATGACGGGATATACGGGGGCCGACGTCGTGGGACGCGACATTCCCGGGGGCCTGGAACCGCTCACGCTGAGCGCTGGGGGCGAACGGCATGCAGAACCACGCAATGGCCCGCAGCCGGAACGAGGCTCGCTGGTTCACGCCAAACATAAGCACGGGCATGACGTGCCGGCCATTGCGCGCAGCGTGATTCTGCGCGATGGCATGGGCAGCCGGATCGGCATCGCGGCGGTTTTCTATCCCGGCGAACATCTCAATGCCCTGCCCCACGGCGATACCAGCGAAGGGGCAGAAGTCCGGCAGAGCCAGCAGGAGCTTGAAGAGCGGCTGGCGCTCGATTTTGAGCAATTTCAGCAAGAGGCCCTTCCTTTCGGCGTACTTTGGATTTCGGTGGACCAGGCGCGCAGGTTGCGAACCACGCATGGTCCGCGGGCGTGCGAAACCATGCTCGAAAACGTGGAGCGGACACTGGCGAATGCGCTGCGCCCCGGCGAACAAGTCGGGCGTTGGGGAGATGACGAATTCCTAGTCCTCTCGCGCGAGCGCTCGGAAGTGCTTGGCAACCACGCCCAAGTCCTGGGCAGTGCGGCACGGACCACAGACTTTCAGTGGTGGGGCGATCGCATATCGATAACGGTCAGTATCGGTGCGGCTGCGGCGGAGGCGGCCGAGACGCTGGCTCGATTGCTGGAGAGAGCCCAGGCGGCCATGTTGACCAGCGTTCGCGCCGGCGGCAATCACATTACGTTAGCACCGGGGGGGAATGCATGTTCGCCATCATAGGCATTCTGGTGGTGTTTGGAGCCGTGATCGGCGGCTTCCTTATGGAAAAGGGACACATGGCTGTGCTGGTGCAGCCGGCAGAGCTGCTGATCATTGCCGGGGCATCCACCGGCACGCTGCTGGTGGCCAATCCCATCCATATTCTGAAGGGAATCGCTTCCGGATTGATGGGGGTGCTGGGTGGTTCGAAATTTGGCAAGGAACGTTATCTGACGACATTGAAGATGATGTACCAGTTTCTGAACAAGGTGCGCAAGGAAGGTCTTCTGAGCGTGGAGATGGACGTAGAAAAGCCCAAAGAGAGTTCCATCTTCAAGAGCTATCCCGATTTTCTCGGCGATCACCACGCGCGCGATTTTGTCTGCGATACGCTGCGCATGGCCATTACCGGCGGGGTGGAGCCGTTTGACATGGACCAGATGATGGAACTCGACATGGAAGTCCACCACCACGATGCGACGCAACCGGTGAGCGCCTTGACCACCATGGCGGATGCGCTGCCTGGGTTGGGGATCGTCGCCGCCGTATTGGGAGTGGTGATCACCATGGGCTCGCTGGGCGGACCGCCGGAAGAAATTGGCGAGAAGGTCGCGGCCGCTCTGGTGGGCACGTTTTTAGGCATCCTGCTGTGCTACGGTGTGGCCGGTCCCTTGAGTTCCAATATGGCCAAGACGGCAGATGAACACAACGACTATCTGCACGTGCTGCGCGTCCTCCTTCTCTCCTTCCTTAAAGGCTCGGCGCCGATGATCGCGGTGGAGATTGGGCGTCGCGCGATCCCGGCGCACGTGCGTCCCAGCTTCGACGAGATGGAGAAGCGATGCAAGAACGCGCCGAGCGCTGAGGCAGCGGCTGCGTAACCAGCCGCGACGGTTGATTCAAGGAGTGCGGCATGATCACGCCGGTTAAGGCACAGCCCATTATCGTAATCAAGAAGACGGGGGGCCACGCCGGCCACCACGGCGGCGCATGGAAGGTGGCTTATGCCGACTTCGTCACTGCCATGATGTCGCTGTTCATCGTGCTCTGGCTGATGAACTCCAGCGTCAAGATCAAGAAGGCCGTAGCGGGTTACTTCAACGATCCCAAGGGAACCTCGACCCTCATGGGTACGACTCTGAGCGGCACCGGCGAGACTGTGACAACCGCCGGGACGACGCAGATGCAATTGTTGAAGGAAAAGCTGGAGCAGGAGATCAAAGCCAAGAAAGACCTGGAAGGCTTGTCGAAACAGATCGAGATTACGATTACCGCGGAAGGGCTGCGCATCGAGTTGCTGGAAGGCAAGGACGGAACGTTTTACCAGAGCGGCAGCGCCCGGTTGAGCGGCAGCGGACAGGAACTGCTTGCCCTGCTGGGCGGCGAGTTAAAGACGCTGCCCAACGCTCTCCTGATCGAGGGACACACCGACGCCGCGCAATATTCGAATGACACCAATTACAGCAATTGGGAACTGTCGGCCGATCGTGCCAATTCGGCTCGACGGCTGATGCAGCAGGACGGCGTGCGCGGCGATCAGGTGACGCAGGTGCGCGGCTATGCGGACCAACTGCTGCGCGTGAAGGGCAATCCATACGACCCGTCCAATCGCAGGATTTCGATCCTGGTGAAGAACGACGTGGCCATACCTTCACTGAACCACGCCAACGTGGTGGATGGAAAGGCAGTGGCGGCCAAGCCAGCGGCCGCTGCAAAGGAAGCTGGGCCTGGAAGCAATGCGCCACCAGGCGCGGCGGAAGGGAAACCGGCGCCATCGGTAACAGCAGCCAAATCGGCCTCTGAAACGACCGCCAAACCGCCGGCGGGAAATGCGGCGGCCAAGCCGGGTCTGATGGCTCGCATCAAAGCCATGCTGCCAGGCGGCAAGAAGTAATTCAACGCGGATTCGTCTTCTGCAATTTGCGTGCGGCCGCGGCCTTCTGATCGGCGCGTTTCACCGGTCCGGACTGCTTGCCTGGTTTGGGTTTGCAACTGCCTTTTTCTCCGGCGGCTTTACCGGGCGTGGGCTCGAAGCCAGGCCAGCAATGTTGCGCGGAGGAAGGTCTCCTCCTGGTCGCTGCCTTCCCTTTCCGATTCCCTGGTACATTCTTTTCCCGCTTCGCGGATGCATTCCTTTTCGCGTCTGCCATTCGGTTTAGGATGCGGGAGCACGGATGAATGCCGAAGAAGAAAATTTCGCCATGGGTGGGAACAAAATCCGGACCTCAGATTTTGATGCGCCCCAAAATGTACGCCGGCGAGGAGTGGGGTGGCTAGGCAAAGCTTGATCCTGTGGGCCAAGCAGCTTGATGCGGTGATGCCGCTCCTGCGCAGTGGTTGGGGTTTACCTCAAAGAGCAACGCCGGGGGAGTGGGAACTCCCCCGGCGTTGGTTGTTGGCCAGCACTCTCTAGAAATCGTAACGAAGACTGAATTGCATGCGTCGCGGAACGGTAAGCAACGTACTCGCCACGCCCAGATTGCCACCGGTCAGACCGGAGCCAATCGAGGCGGGGTCAAAGCGAACGCTATTGGTAACGTTGTACACCTCCCACGCGAACTTCAAGGCGCCAAATTCGCCCAGCTTCCAGTTCTTTGACAGTCCGGAGTCAACGTCAAAGTAGCCGTCGCCCCTGAAGTTATTGCGCTGACCGGCCTCACCCGGATACGGAAGGCGAACCGGTCCGCCCGTAGCAATGCCGCTGTTGATGGCGTTTGGATCGTCGAAGAACTGTGGATTTCCGTTGGTGTCCAGGTGGCGGCGCATCTTGACTTTCCCAGAAACGACGCCGAAGCTTTCGATCTGCCAATCGGTGGACCAACCTGGCTCGGTGAAGGAGAACGGCAGTCCGCTCGACCAGCGGCTGATGCCGGACAACTGCCACCCGCCGATGAAGGCATCCACGAGGTGATTAGCGCCGCCCATTACGGCCTTGCCCGTGCCGATAGGCAACACGTACACCCAGTCGGCGGTAATGAGGTGACGCGTGTCGAAGTCGGATACACCGCGGTTTAAATACGGCTTCCAGGTATTCAGGATCGCACTGAACGACCCGGTATTGCTGCCGTTCGAGCCCGCTATCTCGTTGCTGCGCTCGCTGTCTGAGCCCATATCGATGGAGTTGGACAACGTATAGCTGAAGTCCATTTGCAACCCGTGGCTCATGGGATGCCGCAGCGTGATTTGTCCCGCGTTGTAATAGCTCATGCCGATGCTCGACAGCGCGTAGAGGGACGAGAATTGATCCTGCCAGAATTTGGACTGATAGCCGGCAGGGCAGCCGTAATTGCAATAGAAGTCAATGTCAGAAAGAGCCGTCGTCGCACCGTACTGCGCGCGATAGGGAGCCCACTCATTGTTGTAGATAGCCTGGGTTGCGCTCTCGCCTGCGTAGTCGATTCCGGCCATGAAGGGAAAGACGTCTTCAAAGTACTTGATGGTGGGCACGTTGACGGCGGAGCCGTAGGCATTTCCGTTTCCATCGGTCAACAAGCCGTAGTTCCCGCCGTTGGCATCGACTTGTTTGGATAGCTGAGTGCCCGCGTTGTAATAGTCGCCGGCGCCGCCGGGATCCACGTAATCAACCGGCTCGGCGAGGTCCAGTTGCTGTAGCAGGTGCCTGCCCAAGCGTCCTACATAAGACGTTTCGAGGGTGAAGCCACCAGGCAGTTGCCGTTGCACCGAGGCATCGAACATCTCGGAGTACGGCGTCTTGATCTTGCTGTCCAGGCCCCAGGTAATGGCGAAGTTCCCCTGCGGCGCATAGAACGGGAAAGTAGCCGTAGTGGGAGAGGTTCCCACGCTGATATTGGGAAATGTCCGGCGGTCAATGAACCGGGGCGATGGCGGGTGCTTTGAGTCGCCTTCAATCCCATAAACTCCGGCGGGATTGCTGACCTGCGAGCTCATGCCATAGGAGCCGTTCTGGTCAAAGATGCTGACCAGCGCTTCGCCGTAGTGGTCGTAGTAGATTCCGGCGCCGACGCGAAGCGAGGTCTTGCTATCGGGTGAGTAGGCAATAGCCAACCGAGGGGCGAAGTTATCTTTCGACTTGGGCCAGAAGCCCGGCCGGTTGTAAAACGGGCCTGCCGGGGCGAATTGCAAATCATCTTCGTAAACCTGGCCTGCCTGCGCGGCTGCTTCCCGCTGCAGGTACCAGGTATGCGTATCGATGGTCGGAGTCACCTGCTGTCCGCTGGTTTCCCACGGAGTCTGCAGGATGGTGTGGCGCAGACCGAAGGTGATGGTGAGGTTCGGCTTCACGCGCCAGGCGTCTTGCACATACCACTCGAATTCGTTGGCGCTGAAGTGGCGATTGATGAGCGCTCCATCGCCCAGAGCGGTTCCCGACGTGGGACTCGTGAGCTTGTAATTGAAGACATCCGTAACCTGAGGAATCGTCCCGACCAGATTGGCATACGCGATTTCATACGAATTTCCAAAGCCGCCACCCAGAGCGGGCGCGCCAATGGAATCCGGCTGAGGAGGATTGCCGCCAAGCCAGTAGGGGTTGGTGGTTGCGGAGTTGAATGAGTTTTCATTCGAGGAATGATTCTGGTGAACCAACCGCCAGTTTCCGCCCACTTGAATCGAGTGCTTGCCCTTGGTCCAGCTGAGGTTATCGACGATGTTATTGACCGGAATGCTGGTGACGGTGGTACGGGATTCAGAAGTAAAGTCGGCCATGAATCGGAAATTCACGTAGTCGCCCGTTCCGACGCCGCGCGTGCTGAATCCCTGCCGCACAAACCCGTAGCGAATATCGTTGACCATATTCGGAGAAATGGACCAGGTATCGCCTACTGTGAATCCCTTGCTGTTGTCTTCCGACACGTGCGACGGACCTTGTCCCGGGAATTGCTCTGTGCTGTCCATGGACGGAAGCGCGTTTCCGACGTCATCCTGGAGATTGCCGCGAACAAAGATCCGGTGTTTGTCCGATGGAGCGTAGTCGATTCTCCCGATCGTCGTATTTTGGCGAATGGGATTGGGAGAGGAGAAGGAGTATGAACCGGTGTTATAGCCATCGCCCAGGTTCGTTCCGTTGGCTGCGGGGATGGAATTGAATACGGCCAGCACATTGGGATTCGCGCCCGGAGGATTCGGATAGGCAGGGGTATTACATACTTCGCAGCCAGCATCCAATTGCGCGAACTGAAGGGCGCTCAGCGTTTGCGTGTTCCCGTTTGCGTCGGGATAACTGATCATGCCCTGCTGGTAGCTGGCAGTGGGAGCGATTTGCGAAACCTGCCTGTTCTCCGAAATCCGCTCCCCCTCGTAATTGCCGAAGAAGAAGAGCTTGTCTTTCAGGATGGGACCCCCGAGGGCGCCGCCAAAGATATTGCGAATGACCTTGCCGGGAACGTTGGGCAAGTTATTACTGAGTTGAGCCTGCTTGTTGAACCAGTCATTGGCCACCGTAATGGTGGGGCGGTTGTATTCGTAGGCCGCTCCATGGAACTTGTTGGTTCCCGACTTGGTCACCATGCTGATTTGCGCTCCGGACGACCGGCCTGAGTCCGCATTGGCATCGCCGGTGGTTACGCGGAACTCCTCGATAGAGTCCTGGGTCTCGCGCAGCACGCCGCTGAAAGCAAAGCCACCGACCTGGTCGTTGTCGTCCACGCCATCCACGGTCACGTTGCCTTGATCGGAGCGGCCGCCATTCACTGAGCCGCTGCGGCTATCGGTGATGGTAGGCGGGAGATACAGCACGCCCGGCTGCAAGGAAAGCAGATCGGGAACATTGCGGGTCTCGCTGGGCAGAGCTTGTATCTCCGCAGTGTCGGCGGAGTTGCCCAGGGAAGCATCGGAGGTGTTGAGGGTTTGAGCCGCTGCTGAGACGTCGACAGTGACGGTATTGGACTGAACAGTTAGATCGAAGTCGATCGTCGCAGGCTGGTTGACCAGAAGCTCGGCGACTTTGGTTTGATCGCCAAAGCCGTTCGCGGTGACGACGATGGTGTATTTGGCGGGAGGAATCTGTGCAAACGAATAGGCGCCACCGCTGTTCGCAGTGGTAGCGATTGATTTTCCGGTTGCGTTGTCGGTCAGGGTGATTTTTGCGTCAGGGACGAGCGCGCCGCCAGGGTCTTTGATGGTGCCGCGGAGTGAAGTATTTGCAGATTGTGCCAGGGTAAACAGTGCGGTGGAAAGGATACACGGAAGCATCCATCCCCAAAGGGATCGTTTCACGTCTGTTCCTCCAAAAAATAGTCGATCACGGCTGTAACACCCGCCGCTTGGTTGAGTAGAATTCGGCGCAGCAATCTCTAACGAGTTTGCGTGCCCACGATCTTATCGCTTGAATTGCCAGCTTCGGGTCTTCGATCGTTACCAGCAAAGCTTAGCAATCGAATTACGTGCAGAGAACCCACCGGAGTTTCGGCGGTCGTGCGGGACGAGCGGGGGCGTCCTATGGGAAATGACCTCTTCGGGGCTGAATTCAGCCATCGATTGGAAATGATTTTAAACCACGTTAACGCATTTTTGGTTTGGGAATGTTACGAGTCGGTCAAAAACGTGATGCTTTGAACGGCTCTTACTGCTGCTGTTGCATCTGCTGCAAGTCGATGAGCGGCACGACCTGGTCGGGGGGCTGTTGAGCGCGCTCCACCAATACCGACCAGTCTTCGGGGATTGGAAGTTTGCGATCGAGAGCCGGAGGCTGATCGCCGGCTTCCACGTGGACGGCAACATAGAGTTCGCTCTCAGTCTTACCTCTGAAGATGCCATGGGTAGGCGGAACATCATCATAGTCGCGACCAACCGCGGTGCGGATGTGGCGGTGATGCGTGATGAGATTGTTGGTCGGATCGAAGCCGACCCATCCAAGATGCGGCAGCAACACATCGACCCACGCATGCGTAGCGTCGGGTGTTGACCGGTCATGATCTTCGCGGCTGCGATAGAGATAGCCCGACACGTAGCGCGCAGGGATGCGAACGTGCCGCAACAGGGCGATCATGGTATGCGCAAAGTCCTGGCACACGCCCTTGCCGCTGAGAATGGCTTCGTCAATGGGCGAATCGACGCGGGTGTGGCGCGGCACATATTCGAAATACTCAAACAACCGCTCGTTGAGTTCGTGCACCAGCATCAAGGGATCGTCGCGGCGCTTGACATCGAGTTTGGCTGCGAGTTCAAGCAGCGCCGGCGTTTCTACGGCAAAGGTGCTGGGTAACAGCATTTCCTGGTAATCGCCGGCGCGCACCAAATCATCCAGCGCGCGCCACGCATCCGGAGACAAGAACCGTGGAACGTCGGGCAGGTTTTGCTGCTCAACTACCGACTCCGCAATGATGACCAACTGTGTGTGGTCGCCGGGAATATCGAAATGCTGCACGTTGTTCCCGAGGTGGTCGCGATAAGTGAACACGCGGCATCGAGGGCTGACCGAAAGGCTGAACGTCAGACAATGCTGATGCGAGTCCGTGCGGGGATGCATGCGCGTTTCCATGATGCTTTCGCTGACCGGCCGCGAGTAGCGGAAGCGCGTGAGATGACGAATCGAATAGAAATTCATGCCCGGCTCCCTGCGGCTGCTTAGATGGTCAACGCGGATTGAATGGAGTACTGCACGTAATAGCGATAGACGAGTTCGTGTATGAGCATGCACTGCTGGCGGATGGAATGGAGAAACGCACCGGGATCGCCAGCCAGGATTTCGGAGATGGTGGTGTATCCGAGCATGGCATGAAACTTGCCGATTCCAGAGGTCAACTCTTCCGGGGGCCGGCGTCCGCCAGTGCGCTGAATGGATTCGATCGCGCTCATCATGCCGTCGGCGGCGTAGCGTATCGCATGAGGAAAATCGCGATTGAGAAGCAGGAATTCGAGAATGCGGTCAGCGGTGATATCGGCCGTGTACACCTGGCAGAAGGCTTCGAAGGCGGTGCAGCAACGAAGCAACCCGACTTGTTCCAGGTATTGAAATCCGGAGTGTTCGCGTTCGGGCTGATTGAATAACTCCGGCTGGTAGATCTCGAGCAATGTTGCTGTCGCATAGGCGCGCTCCAGATAACGGCCGAGACGGATGAACTGCCAACCCTGACCATGAATCATGGTGGTGTCGCTGACACCCTTGAACAAATGAATGCCGTCGACGATGGAAGCAAGAAGGTCGTTCATGTTAGCCCGGAACTGGGCTTGCGCCTGCGGCGAGTGAATCTGGTGAAAGAGGCGATTGAGCCGCTGCCATTGTTCGCTGGAGATCTCCTCGCGCACCTGGCGGGCGTTCTCGCGCGCACCATTCAGGCAAAACGTAACCGCCGAACGATTGACGCTGTCGAAGATGAGCGTACGCGCCATCGACTCCAGGTCGCCGTTCCACTCCAGCCCCGCGGAGTCTCCGAGAGCTGAAACGAGCCGTTTCCATCGTGTCTCCGCGCTGGCTCCGCCGGGATCGAGCATCAGGCTCATGGTGACGTCCAACTGGCGCACGGTGTTCTCCGCGCGCTCCAGGTAGCGGCTCATCCAGTAAAGGCTGTCAGCCACGCGGCTGAGCATCGTTGCATTCTCCCGAACACCGTATTCGCTTACTATTGAAGTACCCATGTGTCCTTGCTGCCGCCGCCCTGAGATGAGTTCACCACCAGCGAACCTTTCTCGAGAGCTACGCGGGTCAGGCCTCCCGGCACAATGTTCACTTTGTCGCCAAACAAGATGTAGGGCCGAAGATCGACGTGACGCGGCTCCAGATGATTGCCGATGAGGCACGGCGCGCGGGAGAAATCGAGGGTGGGCTGGGCGATATAGTTGCGAGGATTGGCTTCGATCTGGTCAGCAAATTCCTGACGTTTCTTGGCCGTTGACTGCGGACCAATCAACATCCCGTAGCCGCCGCTTTCGCCCACTGCCTTGACAACGAGTTTGTCCAGATTCGCAAGGACGTGCTTGCGCTCCTTGTCGTCGGTGAGAACGAATGTTTCCACGTTGGGCAGGATCGGTTCCTCCCCCAGGTAGTAGCGAATGATGCGCGGAACATAGGCGTAGAGAGCTTTGTCGTCTGCGAGGCCGGTACCGAAGGCGTTGGTTACCGTCACGTTGCCCGCACGATACGCATTGAAGAGACCGGAACAACCAAGGATCGAATCGGATCGGAAGATGAGCGGATCACTGAAGTCGTCGTCGACGCGGCGATAGATCACGTCCACACGCTTCAGACCATCGGTAGTGCGCATGTAAACAATGTTGTCGTGCGTGACCAGGTCGCGTCCTTCCACCAGGTCGATGCCCATCTGGCGAGCCAGGTAGGTGTGCTCAAAGTAAGCGGAGTTGAATACGCCCGGCGTCAGCAACACGATATTCGGCTCGGGGCGTCCTTCGGGAGCGAGAGAACGGAGCGTGGACAAGAGCAGCTGGGGATAATGCTCGATGGGCCGCACGCCGTAGCTGTGGAACAGCTGCGGAAACGTGCGCTTCATGACGCGCCGGTTGGTGAGCATGTAACTCACGCCCGATGGCACGCGCAGGTTGTCTTCCAGCACCACGAACTCGCCCGTGTTCAGGCGCAGCAGGTCAGAGCCGATGACCGTGATGTAGACGTTGCGCGGCACCTGCAACCCACGCATCTGGCGACGGTAGTGCTTGCAGCTATACACCAGTTCCCGAGGCACAATCCGATCGTTCAGGATCTTGGCATCGGAATACACGTCGCGCAAGAAATGATTCAGCGCCGTTATGCGCTGGGTGAGCCCGCGTTCGATCCTGTCCCACTCGTCTGAAGTGATCAATCGCGGGAGCAGGTCGTAGGGAAAGATGCGCTCGGTTCCCTCATCGCGTCCATACACGGTAAAGGTAATGCCCTGCGTCAAGAACGACAGGTCGGCCGACTGCTTGCGCCGCTGCAGTTCCTCGTGGGGCAGGCGCGCCAGTGTTTCCGCCAGGGCGCGATACTGCGGGCGCAGGTCCCCGTTCCCTTCCCGCATTTCATCGAATGCGGAATCGAGCGTGTAGTCACCGAAAAGACTCTCGACTTCCACCGGGGGTGTTGTGCTCATGACCAGAGATAGACTGCCTTTACAGAAATTTCAGGATGGCACATAGACTGGCCGCGCCCGGTGGAAACACGATTCTTACCCTGCCGTGCCGGCTTCCTGTGCCCGTTCCGTTTGTACCCTGTTGTTTAGCTTTTAACACGTGCAGCCTAAAGGCACAATCAGGAACGCGTAAAGGACTGCGGGGTTTATGGAGAAATGGGCCCGCGGCGCGCTTCCTTTTTTGGGCGTTCGCTCTCGCCAAATCGGGCCATCTGGAAGGCTCGAGGATGCCTGCTCAGTTCGACGATGAATTGAGTGGTAAAGCTGGATGGCACGGCGACGAGACGCACATCGCGAAAATGACGGAGGCGGCGCTCAAAGAGCGCCGCCTCCGTCGCTTCCTGCTTCACCCCGCCCTAAAAGAACAGCTTGGCGGAAACCTGCAATTGACGCGGCCCATAGAGCGAATTGTTAGTTCCGCTCATGGTGTCGAACTTGCTCAGTCCCGTACCGGTATACGGCGCGAAGCAACCCTGCAAAGCCGATCCTGTGGGAGCGGTGCCGGTGCTGGGGCAAGTGGTGGAAGTGGCGCTCGACGACGTATACGTCGAGTAGGTGGAATTCACGCTGGTGATGATGGTGTGATTGACGAGGTTGAATGCCTCGCCGACGACTTGCATGTAGATTTTCTCGTGGATGGGGATGTTGCGGGTCACCCGGAAGTCGAGATCGTTGTAGCCGGGCCCGATGATGCTGTTGCGTCCTACTTGCGGCGGACGTCCGGTGGTCGGCAATCCCGACCCTGAACTGATGGCGCCGCCATAAATACCGCTGTCGGCGCCGTAGCTCGTGGCACTGGTCGAACCGCTGTAAATGGTTCCGCTCACGCCCAGGAAAATGGGCTGGCCCCCGGAGGCAATTTCGCTTCCGGAGAAGGTGAAGTCGTCGAGCACATTCTTGACGATCTTGTTCGCCATCATGAGGCGCGGCTGGTACATCAGGCTCATGGTGAAGCGATTGCGGATGTCGGTATCCGACAATCCATTTTCACCACGAATATTGTTGGGGTCCAGCGGCGTGTCGCCGCCATAGAATGTGCCGTTCGCACCGCCGACTTGCCCGGTGTCAGAAGCATGGGCCCAGGTGTAGTTGGCCAAAACTTCCAAGCCGTTCTGGAACGGACGACGAACCGTGGCGGCTAATGAGTTGTACCACGTATTGGCCACGCTGAAGCCGGTGTTGTAGGTGGCCAGCGAAGTATTGCGACGATCGGAGGGACGATAGACCGGCACCGTGATCTGCTGGACCACGGCCCCGTCGGCCGAGAGCACGTTATAGCTGCGCAGGCCGCTGGGCTTCTGGCCCACCAGGTTGGCGTCGATAAAGACCGGCAGCCGCATGCCGCGCGTGCCGACATATCCAACGCTCAAAGACATATGGCCGGGCAGAGCCTGCTCAACCGACAAGTCGGCTTGATGCGTGTAGGGCGGAACGAAGTTCGGATCCAGCCCGTGGAAGCTTTGCGGACCGACCTTTGTGGGTCCCAGCACCGTGGGAGCCGCGCCGCCTGCCGGGTGCAGAGACGAGGACAGCGACGGACCGGTGGACAGGAACGGCACATTGGGATACTGAAGCGTCGTGCTTGTATTGGGCACCGTGGGGCAAGTTGATTTCGCAGTGCCCACGCTGGCTTTGCAGCCCGTGTAGTTGTAGTTGATCTGGACTACGCCGTTTTCCACGCGCATCGCATAATACGTGCTGCCCTGGTTGAGACCTGAGAAAACACCATACCCGCCGCGAACGATGGTTCCAGTGTAGGGGCTCCACGAAAAGCCAACGCGAGGCTGAACCCGGTTCAGAACATTCTTGATGGTCTTGCTGTACTCGGTGGAGATGGGTGGATAGTTGTTGTTGATGAGGCCGGGAGCCGGCGTGAGTTGTACATCGTAGCGAACTCCCGCGGTCAATGTCAGTTTCGGATTGATCTTCCAGGAATCTTCGCCGAACCCATCGAACATCTTCATCCAGAAGTCGTCTTTGCCCTGGGTCCCTGCCTTGGTATTGACAACGTCGACCGTTTGTACGAACGAGTTGTAGTGGTATCCCGCGTAAGGATCGGTGTTGCCCCCCTGGCCCTGGAATGCATCCGAGATCCAGTCAGCAAAGTTGGCAGCCGGGGTGGACTCGCCATAGCTGTAAATGCCGCCGCCCTGGAACAGGTTGATCATGACTTCATGAACGATATTGGCATCGCCGCCGAACTTCAAATCATGCCTGCCATGAACCTTGGAGAATACGTCGGTGACCTGGATGCGGTGTTCGTCCGGTTCCGCGATACGCGGCAGGGCGTTGGGCATGCCGAACGCAACAACCGTACCGCCTTGGGTTCCTATGCTGACGCTGGGACCGGAGGAGTTGGCTCCGGCCGTCTCCAGATCGCGGCCCCATTGCAGGTGGACCTGGTTGACCGCGGTATTGGAAAGGGTCGTCGTCAGACCGCCGACCAGAAACCGCTCGTGATACGTGGTCGGGCCGTTGGTGCTGGGAGAACTGTTTGAGAACGTTGGCGCGGGACTGTACCCGTTGGTGCTGTTGAAATTGGCAAAATTGAAATCGACGAACATGTCGTTCTTGCTGTTGATGTGGTAGTCGAGGCGCGGGAAGAAGAGGTCCTGCTTCGCAAAACGGGTAGGAGTCGCCTGACCGGGCGCAATATTTGCGACATTCTCCAGGAATGTGATGCCCTGGGTGCACATTGCCGCCGTAATGGTCGTCGGGCATTGCGTCGGCGAAATCACCGTCCCGCCGGAGTTTCCCGCCGTCGGCGTCAAGGTGATGTTGTTCGAGTCGGAGTACAGTACGCGGCCTACGCGGCGGAATCCGTCATAGGTGAAGAAGTAAAAGAACCGGTCTTTTATGATCGGGCCGCCCAATGAGCCGCCGAACTGCTGCTGCTGATGAATCGGCTGGGTAAGCAGGAAGGGGCTGGCATTGTTGTGCAGCGCCTGGTACTTACTCAGTGGATCGAGGGCGTTGAAACTGGGGTAGCGAAGGTAGTAGAACAAATCCCCATGAAGGCTGTCGGTGCCCGACTTGGTGATGGCGTTCACCTGGCCGCCGGCCGCCTGGCCGAATTCAACCGAGTAGTTCGAGGTCTCCGCCTGAAACTCCTTGATGGAGTCAAGCGAGTAGACATACGGCGCACCCGAGGAGCGGCCACGCGCCTCGCTGAAAAGCATCTGGTTGTTATTCGCGCCGTCGACGTAATTCTGGTTGTACAAACCGCTGATCCCATGAAAGCTGACCAGGCCGCTGCCCCCGTCCTGGGCAACATTCGGTGTCAACAGAACAAACGTGCTCCAGTTCCGCGCATTGACGGGCAGATTCTGAATGAACTCCTGGTCGACTACCTGCGAAACTTCCGTCCGCTCCTGGTCCAGCATCGGCGTTTCGCTGGTCACCTCGACGGTCGCCGTGGCGGACTGCAATGCCAGTGTCAGGTCGATAGTGAGAGTCTGACCGACTTGCAGCGTAATGCCCTTTTCCTCGACGTTTCCAAAACCAGCGCCGGTTGCGGAGATCGTATAGTGCCCCGGTTGCAGGAACGGGGCCACGAAAATACCGTCCGAGTTGGTAGTGAAGGTGTGCGCAATGCCGGTGTCGGTGTTGGTTGCGGTTACCATCGCGCCTGGAAGAACCGACTTGTTCGGGTCCGTGATGGTTCCGGTGAGGGTACCGGCCCCGGCGGTCTGCGCATGTGCGCGTAAGCCGGCTGAAACAAGAAGTGCCAGGACGAGAAACAACGTGGCGCAAGTTCGTTGAGGATTGAGTCTACAAAACATAAGATGGCTCTCCTAAAAGTTGAACTTCAAGTGGGCGCCTCGAACCGAGGGCCGGGTTGGAACAAACGCAGATGAGTAGCTTTCAGCGCCGCTGAAGCTGTAACGCGGTTCCCGAATCTCTGGTTTGTTTCTTTTTATCTTCTCGTGCTTGAATCGAAACTTCATGAACAATTAGAGAATTCGAACTAACACCTGGCGACACGCAGAGTTGTCAGTGATTCCCTCGAGGCGGTTTCACGACGGAAACCTTGAAGCGGTTGTGCGGGTTCTCAGGTTGTTGCTTCTCTGCAAAAAAAACGCGTCGAACAGATTGGCTCCGTTACCTTTAAATATTCTGGCACAGACTTCGTTTTGGCTGGTGTCCGAAAAGTGATGAATCGTTGTGCAAAACCGGGGATGGTGGTTGAACCTCCGGGGCGGCACGTGCATCGGCCGCCCCGATCCTCCGGCTCCGTTTCTAAAACAAATTCCAGAGCGACTGGTTGTAAACGGCGTGATGGAACTGCACCTCGCACCCCTTGACGATAGTTCCCAACAGTTTCGGGCACCGGTCGGCAGCGGCTTCTTTCAAGTCCGCATATCGGCTTTGAACGTCGGCTCCGAGAATTTCCGCGATCCATTGCGATGATTTGAAGTCGTGAATCGCCTTGTAGATGTTGTCGGGCAGATAGCGTCCGCCTTCGCGCAAATTGTCGACCGTCGCAATTTCGCCGTCGATACCGGTCCTGAAGATGGAATAAAGCGCAAGGTACGGGTTGGCATCGGGCGCCACGGCCCGCACCTCGGTGCGCATGGAACGGTGGTTGCCGATGGGCACGCGAATCATGGCGCCGCGATCGGTGGCAGACGCGCGAATCTGGTTTGGCGCTTCAAAGTGCGGATCGAGGCGGCGATATGCGTTCACGCTGGAATTGAAGATGAGACAGAGATCGAGCGCGCGGGTGAGAATCCGATCCAGAAAGTCCCAACCGAATTTAGAAAGTTGCTCCTCGCCCTTCTCGTCCCAGAACAGGTTGGTCTTGCCCTGCGAAACCGAAACGTTGGTGTGCATGCCGCTGCCGTTGACGCCCACAACCGGCTTGGGAAGGAAGCAGGCCGTAAATCCGTAGTTGTTGGCGATCTGACGGCAAAGCAGTTTGTAGAGTTGGATCTGGTCGGCGGCCGCCACCACTTCGCTGTAGCCGAAGTTGATTTCAAACTGCGCGGGCGCCACTTCAGGATGATCCTTCTCATTCTGGAAACCCATCGCCCGCTGTACTTCCGCCGCGGTGTCAATGAACTGACGTAGCGGATCGAGCGGCAATGAATGATAATAGCCGCCCGTCGAAACGAAATCGAACCTGCCCGTCTCGTGATACTTTTTCTCGGCGTCTTTCCCGGCGAACAGGAATCCCTCGATCTCTGTCGCCGCATTGAGCGTGTAGTTCTTTGAGGCATTCAATTCTTCGGCGTATCTCTTCAAAACACCGCGCAGATCGCCTGAATAGGGAGTGCCGTCCTTATCGATGACTGTGCCGAAGACCAGTACCTTGCCATTTCCGAAGACATCGGCAGGAACCCAGTAGAACGCGCTCCAGTCAATGCCAAGCCGCAGGTCGCTCTCCTTCTGGGCAGTAAAGCCGCGAATCGAAGACCCATCGAAAGTGAGATTTTCGTATGCGCCCAGCAGGAATTTCTTGTCGTAGTCAAGCAGGTGAAGCCGCCCCTCGAGATCAGAGAACAGAACCGTCACTGCCTTGATGCGCTTTTCATCGGTGAGGTATTTGAGGCGCTTCTCGCGAATCTCGTTGATGGAAACACGATCGGTGCGGTCTTTCTTCGCCTGCAGGTTGAGTTCTTCAAGCTCCTCATACGGGAGCGCAATAAAATTGCGATACTCGGTCGACATGGCTCTCCTTCCGGCAATTGAATACAGCTCCGGCGTACAAAGTTTGCGCGCTTAGCTGTCTAGGGCTTGCGTACAGGTTAAAGCCCAAGGCCCGCCTCCTCCTAGCAAAATCCGGCAGTCGGCAGCCGGCAGGGCATGGTTCGCTCTATGGTATTCGGGAAAAAACGTGCGATACGCTTATATTCAGAGGAGTTCCCCCGGCCCATGTTCAAGTGTTTCACTCCCGCACAGCTTGTGCTCATCGCGTACCTCACTTCGATTGTCCCGGCAATGTCCGCGGCCGCGCAAAAGCCCCCCATTCAAATCATCGCCGACCTTTCCGACGCACCGCGGAAGCTCTACCACGCCGAATTGGATATACCGGTTTCAGCGGGGCCGCTCACTCTCACCACGCCGCAATGGATCCCAGGCAATCACCGACCCACCGGCCCCGTGGACGCAATCACCGGCGCGGTATTCACGATCGACGGAAAACCCGTTCCATGGCGCCGCGACGATGTGGACCTCTATCAGTTTCATGTGACTATTCCCCAGGGGGCGACTACGCTGCATGCGCATCTGGATTGCATCGTGACAGCGCGCGTTTCGCAAAAGCTGGCTGTTCTTGAATGGGAAAAGCTTCTGCTTTATCCGGCGCACACACCGGTTCGCGACATACCCATCCAGCCCTCTTTAAAAGTGCCTGCCGGTTGGGGAATCGGGACGGCTCTCACCCCCAGCGGCTCAGGGCCATACCCGGTACCCGCTTCCGGAAGGACCACGCAATTCAACGTCACCAACGTTGAACAGCTCGAAGATTCACCGGTCATCACCGGACAATACTTTCACGAGTTCGCGTTGGCCCCATCCATCACGCCTAAGCACTTCATCGATGTCGTATCGGATGCGCCCGGAGACTCCAACCTCCGGCCCTCCGTATTGGCGGAGTTGAATAACCTGGTTCGCGAAGCCGATGCTCTGTATGCGTCCCATCATTATCGCGTCTATCACTTTCTGCTAACGCTCTCTGATGTCGCCGGCGGTGAAGGACTCGAACATGGCCAGTCCTCCGACAACGGCGTTGGCGAAAAAGGCTTCGCCGATGATGCCCATCAACTCGCCGAGGCGGACCTGCTCTCCCATGAGTTCACCCATTCCTGGAACGGCAAATATCGCCGCCCCGTCGGCCTCTATCAACCCGACTTCGCAACCATGCAGCAAGGCGCGTTGTTATGGGTCTATGAAGGCATGACCCACTATCTCGGCAATGTGCTGGCGGCGCGCTCCGGATTGAAATCCCAGGCCCAGTATCGCGATATGCTTGCCATGTCCGCGGCCAATCTTGACTACAAGCCCGGCCGCGAGTGGCGCTCCACCAGTGACACCGCCGTCGCCGCCAGCATTCTCCGCGGCGGCAACCCCGCGTGGTCCAACTGGAAGCGCGGGCAGGACTATTACCAGGAAGGCGAATTGCTCTGGCTCGATGCCGATACGCTGATCCGCAAAATGACCAACAACAAGAAGTCGCTCGACGATTTCCAGAAGATCTTCCTGGCTAAAGGCGGCAACACCGGCCCGGACATCGTGCCGTACACTTTCGATGAGCTGGTTCAGGATCTCAATCAGGTCGTCCCTTACGACTGGTCGGCCTTCCTCCACGATCGCGTCGACAAGCTTCATCCCCGCGCCGATGTTGCCGGCATCGAACAAGGCGGCTACAAGCTGATCTACAAAGACACGCCTAACCCATCCGCAAAATTGATGGCATCGGCGTCCCGAGGCCGTAACGGCAGTTCCAACATCGATTGCTGGTACTCCATCGGCCTGCGCATCGGCAGCGACGGTAACATTAATGACGTGCGCTGGAATGGCCCCGCCGACAAAGCCCGCGTCGCACCGGGACAAAAAATTATTGCCGTCAACGGCCAGGTTTTCTCCGCCGATGTGCTGCGCCAATCGATTCGCTCGGCCAAAGGCAACAGCGACCCGATCCACTTCATCATTCAGGCCGACACCTTCGTCTCCACCGCCGATATTGATTATCACGAAGGGGAGCGATACCCTGTCCTCGAACGAGTCGAAGGAACGCCGGCTTACCTCGACGACATTACCAAGCCGCTCACAACGCCTGAAAAAGCGCCGGCAGAACCGAAACATGAGGACGACTGACCTGTTCGTCACTTTTCGAACCGTACATAGCCTCGCGGTATAACACGGTGAGATAATGTGAGTCTCTCAGGAAATATCCTTGTGCACTACTCCATCAACCAAGTCGTCGCGGTCCTTTCGGCAGCCAAAGGCATGGAAGTATGAGTGATGCCGAGACCATAACTACAACGGGGTTAGTCCGCTAAGCCGGGCTATTTCCATTTCTTCGAGGGCTCATATGCTGGTGTGTATTCTTCGCTGTGCCGTTTTGCCCGTCGCGCTCTTTTTGGCCGCGACGCCGGCGATTCAAGCTGAAGAAGGTATGTGGACCTTCGACAACCCGCCCCTCAAACAACTCAAGGAGAAGTACGGCTTTACCCCAACGCAGGCGTGGCTCGATCATCTGCGGCTGTCGAGCGTGAGGTTGAATGACGGCGGTTCGGGCGCTTTCGTGAGCGCGAACGGTTTGCTCCTGACCAATCATCACGTAGCGCGCGGACAGTTGCAGAAAAATTCTTCTGCCGAACATAATTACTTGCGCGATGGCTTCTACGCGGCCACTCTGGATGCGGAGATGAAGTCCCCGGATCTCGAAGTCGATGTGCTCGTCGGGATGAAGAATGTCACAGACCGCATACAGGGCGCCGCCCGGGGAATCGCCGATAACAACAAAGGACTGCAGGCACGCGATGTGGAAATTGCCGCGATTACCAAGGAGAGCAAAGACAAGACCGGGTTGCGCTCCGACATAGTCGCCCTCTACAGCGGCGGCGAGTATTGGCTCTATCAATACAAGACGTATACCGACGTGCGCCTCGTCTTCGCACCGGAACAACAGGCTGCGTCTTTTGGCGGCGATCCCGATAATTACACCTATCCACGCTATGACCTGGATATGGCTGTATTCCGAGTATACGAAGACGGCAAGCCGCTTCATACCGACAACTTTCTCAAGTGGAGCGCCAGCGGCGCGGCGCCAGGAGAACTTATTTTTGTGTCCGGACATCCGGCCGCAACGGAACGCCAGCTAACCATGGCGGAGCTATTGTTTTCACGCGATTCGTTCGCCCCCCCGAGCATCGAATATTACAAACGGAGGATTGCGGCTGCAAAGGAATTCGCTGCGCGCGGGCCGGAGCAGGCGCGCCTGGTCAGCTCGACCATCTTCTCCGCACAGAACGCGCTTAAAGTAATGCTTGGCCGCGATGAAGCATTGAATGACAAAGCTCTGATTGCGAAGAAGCAGGCGGATGAGGATGACTTCAAAAAGAAAGTACTCGCAAATCCGGACTGGCAAAAGCAGTTCGGAAATGTCTGGGATACGATTGCTGCCATTGATCGCAAAGCTGCGCCGCAGGAAGCCGGCCTGATCCTGCGCCGCACTGACAGCCGTTTATTCAGCAGTGCCCGGTTGATCGAGCAGTACGTCACGGAAGTCAAAAAGCCCGATGGGGAACGCCTCGACGGATACCACGACGCCCAGTTGGAATCACTTCGTTTTCAGTTGCTTTCGCCGGCTCCCGTCGATCTTCCCACGGAGAAGCTCTACATGACCACGGCCCTCAACCTGGCTGCCGAGAAACTGGGCAAAAATGATGAATACCTCCGGACCCTCATGCAAGGCAGCGAAGTCCATACCTTTGTCACTGCGGCCGTGGACGGCACAAAGTTGTCTGACGTAAACGTCCGCAAAGCTCTGCTTGACGGGGGCGAAGCGGCAGTTGGGGCATCGACCGATCCCATGATTACCGCGGCGCGCCGCACCGACGCGCTGGTGCGGGAATATCGCCGCCGCCAACATGATGAGGTTGACAGCGTGCTCACGCCGGCCGGTGAGGCCATCGGCAAAGCACGTTTCCTTGTTTATGGAAAAAACGATTACCCGGACGCAACCTTCACATTACGCCTAAGCTACGGAACCATGAAGAGCTATCCCTATAACGGCACCATCGCGGCGCCATTCACAACTTTCTATGGCCTCTACGATCGCGCCGCGGCGTTCAATAATCAGGCGCCCTTTGACTTATCTCCAAGGGAAGCCGCAGAAAGAAGTAATCTCGACTTGCGCACACCTCTGAATTTTATCTGCACCTGCGACATCACGGGCGGCAATTCCGGCTCTCCCGTAGTCAATCGCGCGGGTGAGGTCGTGGGGCTCATCTTCGATGGCAATATCGAATCGCTGGCCGGCGAATATGTGTACGACGAAGAGAAGAACCGGGCCATCGCGGTCCACTCCGCCGGAATGATCGAGGCTCTGCGCAAACTATATGGAGCGGGCGCCCTGGCCGATGAGTTGGAAGGCAAGCGATAACTCCCCGCTTCAGGCGCCGAAATACTGTACAACGCGAACGAATTCTTCTCAACGCAACTGGGGCGGAGGTTCGGCGCGAGAAACCGACTCGATCGTGAACAGGCACAGCATCAGCAGCAGAGCGGCGGGAATCACGATCAATCCCACGCCCAGGCTGCCGGACTGCGCAGAAATCCATCCGGCGAGCCAGGGCAACACCGAGCCGCCGAAGCCGCATACTGCCAGCACCCAGCGCGAATCGGAGGAATGGCGAGCACGCGCAAAAAAGCCTGCCAGCAGCAGCGGAAATATGGGCGCCAATGCCGCGCCCAGCACAAACATCGCCATCGCATCACCAGCGTTACCCGGAGATACGATGAGCGTCAGTGCCGCCGCAAGCGCCGCGATCATGGCACACAGAAGGAGGCGCATTTGCCGAACGCGCAACAGCAACAGCGAAGAGAGCCCGCGCGAGGTTAAGAAACCCCACCAGTACAGCGAGGATAAAGCGGCGGCCGAAGCCGCTCCCCCGCCGCAGGTTCGAAGCACAAAGGTGGCCAACCATGATCCAGTGGTGTTTTCGATGCCCACTTCAAGAAACGTCAGCAAGGCGAACAGCGCGATGAAACGCAGGTTCCGCGATGTAAACGCGTCCGCGGCCGGCTGCGCATCGACGGGCGCATCCTTGAGTTGAAGCCAGCATGCCAGGGCTGCGCACATTGAAGCAACGGCCAGTCCCAGGTAAGCCGCGCGATACGTGTGATTCATCAGCAGGCGCGCCGCGAGAAGCGGGGCAACAAGCGCACCCGCGCTCCAACTGAAGTTGAGCAAAGTAAGCGGCGCAGCGCTTCGATCGCCAAATTCGCGGCCTACGAGCATGCTGACCGCCGACATGGGCATTCCCACGCAAACGCCCAGCAGCAGAAACAGCACGAGGAGAAAGCTGCGGTTGGTGACCGCCACGCCCAGGCACGCGCATGTAAGTGCCGCGAAGCCGAACGTGATGGTGCGCGCATGACGTCGTCCGCACAACAACGCGCCCAGCGATGTGCCCGCATAATACGCAAAGAACAGGGATCCCGACTGGCTGTCGCTCAGCAGAAACACGGATGCCAGCGAAGGCAGCAGCGGGCCGCCTATGGAATGTACGACCCCGGTGAGCGCGAATGCCGGATGCAGCACCCCCATGGTTTTGCGGCGAGCATGCTTGCCACCCGGACTCCGCGCGGGAGAGGCCATCGATCGAATCAGCTCCGCTTGGGGCGCGAAGCCCGCGTCGGAGGCGGGCAGGTGGATTCACGGATCACAATTTCCGGGTGGATTGGTACAACGTCGGGAAAGCTTGCCTGGCCGCGAATGCGCTGCAGCAGGATGCGCGCGGCCACGGCGCCCATCTCGTGCAACGGCTGGCGAATCGTGGTGAGGCTGGGATTGTGGAAGGCCGCGCCCTGGATATCGTCGAATCCTACCACCGAGACATCTTCCGGCACCCGCAATCCATGGTTCATCAGCGCCCTGATCGCGCCGATCGCCGCAATGTCGTTGTAGCAGATAATCGCACTGAAGTCGCCTCCGCGGTTGAGTAGCTCGTTCGTCGGCCCGAAGCCAAGCTCCGGCGTGGAGACGCGCAACTCCAGTTGCACGCACAGGTCTGGCAAAACCGTCAGCTTAAGGTCGCGCGCCACGGTCATCAGGCAGTTCCAGCGATCGTCCGCATCGGAACTGTGGCTGCCGCCGCGCATGAACGCGATCTTGCGATGCCCCAGTTGATAGAGGTGACGCAGTGCCAGTTCGGCCGCCCGCTTCTGGTCCAGCACAACATTCGTGACGCCCTCGATCCTGCGATGCCCCGCTACCACAACAACAGGTAAGCTCAGGCTCTTTTCGAGGATGGTGTCAATGACGATGAAGCCCTCAACCGATCTCTCCATCAGAAGGCGGGGATATTCTTCGATCAGGTCCGGCTTGCGGCGGTGGCTGGCCGTGAGATAGAAGTACCCCTCTTCAATGAGGAACTCTTCCACTCCTGCCAGCACCTGCGACGCATAGCTGTCGCTTAGCTCCGGCACCAGCACGCCGACCGAAAACGATTGCCGCTTACGCAGCGACCGCGCATAAAAACTGGGCCGGTAGTCAAACTTTGCGGCGGCTTCTGTCACCCGGTCGCGCGTCTCCTGCGGAATCGAGCGCACGCCGGGCGCATTGTTGAGCACCAGCGAAATGGTCGCCGGAGATAGGTTCAGGTACTCCCCCAGCGTGCGCAGGCTGATGGGGTGCCCCGGGGACAAAGAGGCTTCCGATTTGGGCCGCTTGGGCATCCCCTCCTTTGTACCACCCCCGCCTGCCATTCGCCGTGATCATACGTCTTGCCCCGTCAACGCCGGCCGGGTCTCTTTCGTGGACTGCGCGGCTCATGCGCGATGCGATACAAAAGGTATGCCACGATCGCAATGTTCAACACCAGCACCACGATTTTCACCGCCGTCGGATGACGATAGATCTCATACACCTCAAGCGGCACCAGAGATCCCGTGATCACCACCGTGAACCACTCGGCCCACCGCTTCTCCAGCCACAGCCCAATCCCCTCGGTCAAAAATAGTCCCGCATAGACAAAGCTCCCCAACCCCAGTTCTTTGATCTTATGCGGGGAAATATTAGTAGCTTTTTGAATAAAGTGATTGATAAACCTTCCCCCAGGATCCAAGCCGACCATCGTCACCCAATGGTCAAGTTGCCTTGCCATGTCAGTGTGAATCAGCTTCAGGATCCCGATTCCAGCCACGATCAACAGCGTCGCTTTCACCAGCTTGAACAGTGCGACCAGTCGAATCAGTCCGCTATTTGAAGAATTCATGTACGAGCGCCAACCTGCTTTCAAAGGGAAAGAGACACATTCAGTTCCCCGAGTTGCCTCGGGACATTGAGCAATTCCGAATTCGGCGAGTGGCCGAACTCGCCCAAAAAAGCTCTGCATTGGAGCAGAGTCTTTTTTGTACCACTTGGGACGCCATTGTTACTCAAGAGACACCCTGGTCACAGCTGGCCACGCACGCATTCGTAATCTCAATCGATACAGCTTCCCACGCCACGGCAATGGAGGCCGCCAGCAGGCGTCGCGTGCCGCGACGATGTGATATCGTACCCCTGTGGAAGGTTGGCAGAGCGGTTGAATGCACCGGTCTTGTTCAATCGAGCGCTGGCATGGAAACGTGCCAGATGTAAGGAGTCAAATTCGGCGAATCCCCTGGACATGGACCCGAGGCAACGCCGAGCGAAGCCTGGTCGCGATCAGGAACGTGTAGAGACTTGATGGCTCCCGCCTACGGCCAACTGAAAGGCTACGGTGAAGACAAAGTCCAGACTGCAAACGGGCCGTGCCCGGTAGCGAAAGCTATAGCGGTAAGGAAAACCGGCGGAGTCGAAAGGCTCTCCAGGGTTCGAATCCCTGACCTTCCGCCATTCCCTTCTTAGAACGAAACACGTACACGCGTTGATTCGACGTGCGCCGTGGAGGACCTTGATGGTGGGCTGAGTTCATCTAAGGGCCTCCCGTCTTTTCTCGTGATCCTTGTCAGCGCAGCGAATCTTCCTTCTACTGTTCCCGCAGCAGGATCATGGGATCGACCGCAAGCGCCCTTTGCGCCGGAATCCACGCCGCGCCCAGTCCCAGAGCCAACATCGTGAGCACCACTCCACCCAACACCACCGGATCGTTGGGCGCCGCCTGGTAGACGATAAATGCCAGCACCTTGGACGCGAGAACTCCCAGCACCAATCCCGCTGCCGAGCCCGCCGAAAGCAGGATGAATGCCCGTCCCAGTGCGGCGCGCAATACTTCTTTGCCGCGCGCGCCCAGGGCCATGCGAATTCCCAACTCACGCAGCCGCTTGCTCACGGTATACGAGGCCGCGCCGAAGATACCGGTGACAGCCAGCATCGCACCCAGCAGCCCGAGCACGCCCAACGCCACCGTAGCCACGCGCGCGGCGAACAGCGCAGAGCTCATCTCGCGGTTCCACGTCGTCACGACCATGGGCAATGCCGGATCGAGGCCATGCATGGCCTGCTCGAGCGCTTTCGAAACCTCCATCGGATCGCGGCTCGACCGCACCAGCAGCCAGGTGTTGCTCGACTGCTGCTGCAAAAACGAGAAGAACATCGCCGGCTGTTGATCCTCGGTGAGAGTACGGTATTTTCCATCTTCCAGTACGCCCACGACTTCTGCCCGTGTTCCGCCCCAGAACTTGAAATGCCCGCCGACGGCCTTATCCACCGACCCGAACACTTTGATGGCAAACTGGCGGTTGACCAGGGCCACCTTCGGCGCCTTGCCATCATCCTGGAGAGAGAGCGTTCTCCCCGCCAGCAAACGGGTGCCGGCAGCCTCCGGATAGCCTGGGGAAATGTTGTAGTTCATGGCATCCGCGGCTACGTTGGTGGGTCGGTAATCGGAAGTGCTATCGCTATAAACAAAGGAATCGCCACCGGCTAATCCCAGCGGGAGGTGATCGACATAGCCCGCCGCACTGACGCCTGGAATGGCCGCGGCCGCGTCCAGCATGCGCCGCTGCATCTGCGGCATGCGCTCGTCGATGTAGCCCGCCATATGCAGTTCGCTCCCCACCAGCATCACATTCTGCGGCTGGAATCCGAAGTTGCTGTGCAGCGATCGCGCCAGACCCCGTACCGCCACCAGGGACGAGGTCACAAGCACAGCACAAATGGCGATCTGCACTGCGAGCAGTACATCGCGGAGCGTGAACCGCCGCTTTGCACTCGCACTGGACATACCGGTACGAATCATCTGCCACGGATCGGAACGGAGCACCTGCCGCACCGGCACCATCCCGAACATCAGGCCGCTGGCCAGCGCCAACAGCAACGCCACGAAATATGTGCCCGCATCCGGATTGACAGGGACGTTGATGGGAATATCGGGAATCGGCTGCCACGCACTGAGAAAGCGAAGGATGAGTAATCCTCCCGCCAGCCCCGCGGCGCCGCCCGCCAGCGACACCATCACGGCCTCGGTCAACATTTGCCGCATGATGGTTCCGCGCCGCGATCCCAGCGCCAGGCGCAGCGCCGTCTCCTTGCCGCGATCCGCGGCCCGCGCTGCAAACAGGCTGCCCAGGTTGGCGCACGCCGCCAGCAGAATCAACCCCGCCAGCAGCATCAGGCCCGACATGAAGGCACGCGCCGGCCCTCCCAGCAAGTCGCCGAGAAGCCCGGGCCGGGCCAGCGTGAACGTCAAGCCGTCGTCATCCGTCGGATAGCTCTTCGACAGCCAGGCTCCAAGAATATTCAGATCGGCTGTCGCCTGCGCCGGCGTCACTCCCGCCTTCAAATGCCCGACCACCGATCCGGTGTGATTGCCGCGATTCCCAAGAGCATCGTAGCCCTGGAGGGATGGTTGCTCAACGAAGGGAATCCACATCGCCGGCGCAAAAAACAACTCGGTCCCTCGAAAGTCTGGCGGGGCCACGCCCAGGATGGTGAATTGCTTCTTATTGATCAGCACGGTGCGTCCCACAACCGTTGGGTCGCCATGAAAATGGCCGTGCCAGTAGGAGTAACTCAACACCACGTACGGAGCGCTGTTGATTCCCTTTTCATCGGCAGCGTGAAAAAAGCGCCCCAGGTAGGGCTGGATGCCGAGCGCATCGAAGTAGTTCCCAGAGGCCAGGTAAGGCCAGGCAGTGGAGGCGTTGCCGCCGGTGCTCACACCGACCGGGCCCATGATGGTGAACATCATCAGACTTTCAAAGGTGTGGTTACGTTCGCGCTCGTCCACAAAATCGGGATACGACTGCGATGGATTCCGAAAGCGTTGCACGAGATAGAGATTCTGCGCGTGCGGCACCTTCACAGGCCGCAGCACCACTGCGTTCAGCACGCTGAACACGACCGCGTTCGCCCCGATTCCCAGTGCCAGTGTCACGATGGCCGTGATTACAAATCCAGGCGACTTCTTCAGTTGCCGAAAAGCAATTCTCAGATCGCTCGTCATCTCGGTTGTCCTTGTACAGCAAATATACGGCTGCTCTCCGGACAAGGTTCCCCTGGAATATGAGCCTTCCCTTTTTCTCTTCGGCGCGCGGAAGTGCGTTGCTGGCGCAATCCCCGAATGGGAAGGGCTTGGCACGGCGTTTGCCGCCGGCCTTCAAGTCCAATTAATTGTTATGTTTGGCCGTCTTTCAACGCAGCGAACAGCACGGCTTTCCAGCCCGGAACGTCCAGCTTCCAGCAGATCTCTGATCTTTTCGCACACCGTGTCAGTGGGTTCCAGATCGCTGCATTCCTTGTATCCGCCGTCACATCCAGTTTGTCCACGACGGTCATACCCCGCGTCAATTCACTGTCGCACTCGATCGCTACATAGTGCTCGCCGATTTCAAGCTTCAGCTTCGGATCGAGCAGCACGGCCATGGCTACGGGGTCAGGCAGAGAGATGCCGATCTCGCCGGTCTGGGTGCGGTACGCAGCCATCGCTGTGCTGTTGGCGCTGATCACAAATTGTGCCAGCGGTGTTTCGAGAGCCAGCACCGATTCGATCTCGCGCTCGTTCAGCACTGCGTCGAAACGCGATAATTGCCAGCCGATCATTTCGATGGGCGCACCGGATGCGAAGACCGTGCGCGCGGCTTCGGGATCGACCCAGATATTGAACTCCGCCGCCGGAGTAACATTGCCTTCACAACAGGGCGCTCCCCCCATCACGACGCAGCGGCTGATGGAGTGTGCCAGCGCCGGCCAGAGCTCCAGCGCCAATGCCAGGTTCGTGAGCGGACCGAGCGTGATGATTTCGATTCCAGGATTCGATCGAACCGCCGCGATCAGAGCGTCCACCGCGTCACCCGGAGCAGGAAGACCGCGGGGTGAATAGCCGTGATCGCCTAGTCCATCCTGGCCATGAAACCAGTGCGCGGTTTGCAGATCGCGCTTGAGCGGCCTGGCGGCGCCGCTGAAGACGGGTACGTCCGCGGCGCATAGTTCCACCGTGTAAAGTGCATTGCGGGTGGCCTGCTCCACCGCGACGTTGCCTGCCACCGTGGTGATTGCCTTGATTTCGACGCTCGGCGAGCGCAGTGCCATGATTAAAGCGACGGCGTCGTCGGAGGCCGTGTCGGTGTCAATGAGAATGGATCGGCGATGGGGAATCATCCAAGGCTCATGCGGCGGAGCGGACCACCGGCAGACCTGCCGATGGTCCGCATCTTCGCTCTTAGAAGGACAGCTTGAGTGCGAGTTGTATGAGGCGCGGATTGTTGACGGTGGAATTGACTGCGCCGAATCCTGAGGCGCTCACATCGTTGACAGGCGAACCGAACTGGGCGTGATTGAAGAGGTTGAAGAACTCGGCGCGGAAGTTCAAACCCATCTCTTTGCGCGGCAGGGTGAACTGCTTGATGACCGAGAAGTCGGTGTTGACGAAATCAGGCCCGACGACAGGGACGCGCGACGCATTGCCCAGTTCTCCGGGAACCGGTGCGGTGAAGCAGGACGCGTTGATCCACTGCAGTTTGCTGTGGTCCCCACTGGAAGGATTGCAACTTGCAGCCCGGTCGGGGCGATTCCAATTGTTACCGTTACCGCCGTTCTGGAAGTAAGACCCGGACTGGTTGTTGCTGTCGATCAATGGCACCGGGAATCCGGAGGAGATTCTTTCAATGAGAGTCAATTGCCAGTTGCCAAGAACGGAGTCGGTGACACCATTCCAACCGCTGCCGAACTGCTTTCCCTTGCCGAAGGGCAAGTCGTAAATGACGCTGCCCGTGAAGCTGTTATCGAGATTGATTTGCGACAGGGCCCAATCCAGTTTTTGCCAGTTGGGAAGCGGAAAGAACGGAGCGCTCAATTCCGACCCTAACCCGTCGGACAATCCGTTGTCATAGGTTTTGGAGTACGTGTAAGCAAACAGGGCATAGAGGCCGTATTTCGGCGTCTTGGTCTCCGCCTTCACCTGCAGCGAGTCATAGTTGGCTTTGCCCACATCGCCAAAGAGGTAAATGGGGTCGAACGTGCCATAGGGCGGCACGTACGGCGCGCCACTGGAGAGGCAACCCAGCGTGTAGCCCGAAACCGTGCCGCATGCCGACGGGCTCGCTGTGTTGAGATCGTTGCCGGACACCAGGAGGTGCGAGCCGCGGGAACCCGCATAGCCGGCGGTCAACACGAGGTTGCCGATCAACTGGCGCTCGATATTGGCGTTGTATTGCTGGACCCGCCCCAGTTTGAAGTCCGAGGGCTGAGTATAGAACGAGCCTTCAAACGTGGATGCCGTGGGCGGCGATGCAAGGGGCGCAAAGCCGCTTGAGAGACTCAGGCCCGTGGGCGTTTGTCCAAGCACGGTGGCGCAGTAGGACGTGGCAAAGGCGCAGCCGGCGGGGGCGAAAACGTTGGACTCTCCGAGGAAGGGAGGGTTCTGCCACAATCCAGGGGCGCCCATGCTCCACGAAGAATCGTGGTACATGGCGAATCCGGCGCGGATCACGGTCTTCTCGCTGCCCAGGACCTTCCATGTGGCCCCGATGCGGGGTTCGACGGCTGTCCAATCCATGTTGACGCCCGCCGAGGCGCTTACGCCATTTTGATTCGCAACCAGAATCTGTCCCGTCGCAGGAACGTAGTTGGCCATGCGCCCGCGTGCTTCAGTGATGGGGGTGCTCATGGCATAGGCCACGCCCAGATTGAGCGTGAGGGAGGGAGTGACGCGCCAGTCATCCTGGATAAAGGGACGATAGATCTTCCAGCGCCGGCCGCTGACGGGGCCGTTGAACGTCTGGTCATGAATGGCCAGGCCGGTCATGCCGAGAAGATAATCGGCCTCCGGATTGCCGCCGATGTTGGCACTGCTGAGGCCCGTAAAATTCCCGCCGGCGCCGATAATCCAGAAACCATCCTGGAAAGCCTCGGTGCCTACGTTCATTTGATTGCCGCGAAAGTCGATTCCCATCTTGAGGTCATGTTTGTGCCGGATGAGTTCGAGAGAGTCCTTGAAAGAGAAAACGTTGGTTCCACCCTGGAATGGAGAGTAGCCGCGATCGCCGATTGCCCAAAAGCCGCCGGAGACAATTGTGGAAACCAGGCCGCAACTATACGAGTTGGGCTCGCATTTGGAAGAGCCCGCCGGACATCCCAGGTTGGCGTTAGGAATGCCGCCGGGCACGATGGTCGCAGAGGCGCAGGTGCCGTTGCCTTGCGAAGCGATGTAGTTAAAGATGCGGTTGTAGCCGAAGCTGGCCTGGTTGATCATCGAGGCCGAAAACACGTGAGTCTCGCCAATGGCGAAATTGCGCGCGTGATTGCGGATTTGCTCATTGCTGCCGAAGGCATTGGACTCGGCAAGCCCGGGTGCGCCGCCGGGCACAAACGAGAATGCCTGGTCGTAACTGAATCTTCCGAAGAGATTATCTTTCCCCGAAAGCGTGTGGTCGAGCCGCGCGTCAAACTTGGTTTCGTCCAGGCTGCGCACGGGCTCATTGACATAGTTGTAGCTGGCATTGGGGTTCCCTGCATTGGCGTTCGGCGCAGGGTAGATGTTCATCATCGCCTGCCCGATGTTATTGATCAGGCTGGTCGGAATCTTGTTGCACGGTGTGCCTTGCGCCTGGCTTCCATCGGCTTTGGCAGGCAGAGGATTTCCCGCTCCATCGCACTGGAAATAGACGTTGGGATAAGTCGCAGGACTTGTCGATGCGCCAATCATGTTGGGATTGACGATAGCCAAACCAGAGACAGGATTGCCGAAAGCGTCGTTCGAGAAGTCGCCGCTCCGCATCGCCAGCGACGGCACCAGGCCGGTGAAGGCGATACCGTGGCGCTGATACTTCTGCTCTCCATCTACGAAGAGAAATGTCTTGTTCTTAATGATCGGTCCGCCCACCGATCCCCCGAATTGATTGAGGTTGAATTTTTCGGCGGTGCTGGCGAAGTAGCTCTTGGCATCGAGGTCGGTGTTGCGCACAAATTCGAAGAGAGACCCGTGCACAGAGTTGGTCCCCGACTTGGTCGTGACCAGCACGGTAGGACCGGCGCGCGTGCCGTACTCGGCAGAGTAGGTGTACGTCAGGACTTTGAATTCCTGAATGTCATCGATCGACGAGAAGACGCCGATGCCGCCAGCGGTCAGTTCATTATTGTCCACTCCATCCAACAGCCAGTCGGTGCTGTTGGGACGAGAGCCGCCTACCGACAGAGAGAAGGAACCGCGCGCGGCCACTTCGCTATCGCTGCCGGAAGTGAAAAAGCTGTTGGGGTTGGTCTCGGCGGTTGCACCGGCAGTGAGGGTGGCAAGCTGCACGAAATCGCGGCCGTTCAGTGGCAGCTGCGACACTTCCTGCGAAGTAATGACCTGGCCGAGCGATGGATTGGCGGTCTCGATCGCCACCGGGTCTCCCGTTACTGCCACGGTTGTGACCACCGTGGCGGGTACGATGGAAAAGTCCAGCTCGCGGGCTTCATCGATCTGCAGACGCAGATCTCTGGACTCGGCGCTTTGGAAACCAGTCGCGTCGACATGCACCGTATACGTCCCGACCGGGAGCAAGGGGATCAGATAATGACCGGCAGCATCGCTCTTGCCTTCCCGGGAGAGGCCAGTTTCCTGAGCGATCGCTTTGACCGTAGCTCCAGGAACAGCGGAGCCTGATTTGTCGAGGATATTGCCTGAAAAGCTTCCGGTGGCCTGGCCATACATCGACGGGCCGATCATGAGCCCGAGAACGCAGACAATCGTGAGAATCAATATCCTGTGGAATTTCTTGTCCGTGGAGAAATTCACCGACCTCGGATACGTCGCGCCGACCTTCGTGCGTTTCATTTTCAAACCCCTTTCGACAAGTCAGGCAGGGATGGTTGTTGCATCGACTGCACTGGTTGCGTTCTTACGACTGTATGAATTGCCTGATCGAAAGTCAACGGGAGTTTGACCGAGTGCACACACGGACCGCTGGACGGCGAATACGGTCTTCAGGCGACGCCATCAAACGGAAAAAACAGGGAAAACACTGGGTCGCGGACGTCCGCGCGCGCCCATGTCCGGAACGGCCGTGGCCAGCTTTTTTGGCCGGGCGCAACGCATCTCGGCGCGCTTCCGCAACGTCATGCCCAGGACGAATCCGATGCATTGATCCTGCGACCTTCGAGCAGTGCGTAACCGCCCATGATGGGCACGCGGCTGCCGTCCTTGCGAATGTATTCCTTCTCGCAGGGGAGTGCACAGGAGAGCTGGCCCAAGGGTGATGGTTGAACCTGATGAAGTGTCGGAAGGGTGACTTATAGAGCTTATGGAGCGTTGAAGCCTTAAGTCCAGAGATGAGTCGCCTCGCGCACGAAGAATGGCGCAATCGTTGGGTGCCACTGGAATTCGAGGCGTCCTACACTTCCGGGGGAGGCGCTCCCGGCTGCCTGCGACTTCCCGGAGGGCTGGCCGGCTTCGCAGTTTCAAAACCAAATTCGGCTGCAAGGTCCTTCATGGCATGGAACAAGGCGAGGCCGATGGGGGCTGCCTGGGTCGATTTCAACTCGCCGCCGGCAGCGACGAAACGTTGGGCGCTCCGGGTAATTGCTTCCAGCCACACCAGCTTTTCATGAACCGTAGGCATTCTTCACTCCCATTCTTTCCGTGGAGCGTGTCCACGTGACAGCCAAACTTCCTTAAGGGCATTTCGCGTAATCCGCGAGAGAGCCTTCCGTTGAGGAGGAACGTTTCCGCTTGAATTTTGGATTTGTGGAAAAGTTGTCTTGCGGCTGGCGCCTCGAGCAGTGACGTACAATGGCTGCGCCTTCGGAATACGCTTTCTCGGAGACCAGACAACGGCCGCCGCGACGCGCAGTCGAAGAATCTCATTGCACACCAGGGACGGAACCGAGATGAAGCTACTTGTTCGAACCGTTGCATTGCTCCCTATAATTGCCGCCATGTTTGTATCGCAATCAAGCGCGCAGGCGGTCACCGAAATCGGCGGCCAGAAGATCGTGACCCTCACTCGCAAGGCCGTCAGCTCGACCAAGCCCGAGTTCACCAGCATCACTCTTTTGCCCGGACGCGGCATGGAGATCCAACAGATCACCGCCAACTTTCCCGGCAAAGGCAGCGTGGACGTGCTGGCTTCGCCCGACCTGGCGACCTCTGCCAAGATGCTCGACCAGCAGGATACGGAAAATGGTGACTTGGGTTACCGGCTGGGATCGGCCTTCCTGGTTCCCTACCCCAATCGCATCCGCGGCAAACTGTCCGCGGACGGCAAGACCCTGACCACGGAGTGGAAGGGCCACACCATCACTTTGCCGGCGAATAATATCGGCAAGAACCCCGGCGCCGAGCGCCATGCCATGCACGGGCTCATCCTGAAAGCCAAAACCGACGACGTCTCGGTCAAGAAGATCCCGGGCGGCGAACAAGTCACGGGCGTGATCCATGCCGGCGATTTCGGAGGCCACTGGCTGTCGAAGACCGACCTTGACTACACCATCACCCTGACTGCCGAAGCAGTGGATGCGACTATCGTGGCGCACAACGTGGGCAACGAGGCCGAGCCCATCGCCATCGGCTGGCATCCCTACTTCAACCTGCCCTCCGGCGATCGCACCCAGGCGCGGCTTCACATTCCAGGTGCGCAAATGGCTGAAGTCGACAACTACGACAATGTATTCCCCACCGGAAAGCTGAAGCCAGTGGATGGAACGCAATACGACCTGCGCGCACCCGACGGCGTGCCCCTGGGCAACAACTTCTACGACGACAACTGGAGCAAGCTGGATTGGAAGAATGGCGCCGTCACCGTCAAGGTGATTGATCCCGCTGCGAAATACGGCGTCGACATTGTGGGACTCTCTCCCGAGATCAAGACCATTCAGGCCTACGCGCCGCCCACTCAGAAGTTCATCGCCATCGAACATCAGTACAATTTTGCCGACCCGTTCGGCAAGGAATGGGGTTCGATGAATACCGAGATGGTCACCTTGAAGCCCGGGGCGAGCACCAAGTGGCATGTGCGTCTGCACGTGTTTGTTCCGTAAGTCCTGCCGGCACGGATTAGCTGCAAAAATGTGTGGCCCAGGTCTCGGGACCTGGGCCCACTACGAAACTCAACAGGCAAGGGTCGACGCTCGGCCGAACTCACGGTCAACTTCAGTTAGCGCAACTTGTATCGCCGCATTGCAACGCCGCCTTCAACAGGTTCGCCAGCCGGGCTCCAGCCAGGGAGACACGCTGCCTGGCGATTTTCTGGGCCTGGGCGGTGTAAGCCGGCGTCAATGTGTAGGGCCCCAGGCCGCTCGCTATGGGTTTGGCATAGACGCTCTTTCGCGCCAGCGCAAAGCTCTCCGCCGCCCAATCATCTTCCTTCATATCGCGCACCTGGGTGGCTTTGGGCTTTGGCAGCGTGGCCGCTACCTTCACCGCGGTCATGAAGTTTTTGGTCGCCCCTTCGCCCAGAAGGTTGTCCCAGAACGCGTGAAGTTCCTTGTCTTTCCCATCAATCAGCAGAAGGTTTCCACCTGCGTCTCCCTTGGGATTCGCCGTAGACACCCGCGTTGTGGCGTGCAGCGGCTGATGGACATCCCCCACCAGGTGCTCCAGCCACACCAGGTCATACGACTTGAGCGGATCCGGTTCGCTGCTGGCCAGCGCCGCGCGCAGCACCCCGATCTTCTGCGTGATCATGGGAACCTGAAGCGGGGGCAGGTCCGCGTGATCATCCCGCAGCGGCTTGTCGACATAGTGCCAGTACTTGTGTGCCTGCTTGTCGTCGTAGCCGTCATTCAGTGTAGGGAGTTCGCCGGCCGGCGCCGTATCGCTCCCGGTATACCCGCTGGTGCGCGCCTTGATCTCATCGGGCCAGGTTGCGGCCATCATGAAAACATACAAAGCGCGATCGGAATCCGAAGTGCCGGCCGGCAGATACGTCAGCCATTCTGTGTAATACGGATTGAGTTGCAACAGAACAGCAACGCGCGCTTGCTCTGCCGGAGACAATTTCTGATAGGCAACGTAGGCTACCGTCATATGGCCGATGCTGTTCCATGCCAAGGCGGGACGGCAAAACAAACCGGCAACCATCACAACCAAAGCAAAAAGGCTCTTTCTGAGCGTCATCGAATTTTTCTCTTTCAAATACGATTGGTAGGTCCCGCGTTTCGGTGCGGACTCTGCGGCCCGTTCTTATTCTTCCAACTTCGTCAACCGCACCGTCTTGCCGGTGCGCGCCGACTGCCGTGCCGCATCCAGTATCTGCATGACCGTTATGTTTGTATCCAGCGCGGTCAGGTCGCCTTTGGCGGCAATCTTTCCTTGCAATACGGCGACCAGGTAAGCCAGGGATGTGCTCTCGTCAGCTGGAAGCGGCGCCGCGGTTGAAGTCTGTTCCGCTGATTCGTGCGCATGACGCGTGCGTAAGCCGTCGGCCGCCACCGTGATCACATATCCCGTCGCGCCGTACACTTCCATATCCTTGCGCGCGAACGGCCAGTTCCACGAGCCCTGGATCACGGCCTGCGCCTTGGGATACTGGATAACGATGGTGGAATCGTCGTCCACCTTGGGATAGACCTGGGGCTTGTCGTGGTTCAGCACCGCCGTCACGCTGAGCGGCGTCTCGCCGTGCATCAGCCAGGTCATCAGGTCCACGCCGTAGCAGCCGAAGTCGTACAGAGAGCCCGCGCCGTTCTGCAGAGGATCGGTCAACCAGTTCAGAAACTCGGGACTGACGCCGATCTCTTTCGGCCCTTCGTGGCCGTCGTGCACCACAACGCGGCGAATGGGCCCGATGCTCCCATTCTCAACTTCGTTATACGCGGCCCGATTGCTCGCATACCAGGTGGTTTCGTAATTCACCAGCACCTGGATGTGGTGTTCGCGCGCCACGCGGCGGATGGCCAGTGCATCGTCCAGCGAAATGGTCAGCGGCTTCTCCACCATCACCGCCAGGTTGTATTTGCCCGCGGTTTCGATCGCCTTGCGATGGTCGGCGATCGACGTGTACACCAGCAGCGCCTGGGGATGCTGCGCCTCGATCATGGCTTCGGTGGTGGGATAAAACAAACTATGCGGCAGCGAATTTCGCTTTTCGTACTTGGCGATCAAGGCCGGGTTCGACTCCGCGATGCCCACCAGTTCCACTTCGTGGTGCTTCGGCAATTGGGCCAGAAATCCCGCCACGTGGTCGTGCACCAGGCCCACGATGGCGACGCGCAGGGGCGCCGGTTGCTGCTGAGCTTTCGAGGTTGTTGAAGCCGCTAATACAAATCCCATCGCGAACACAAAGGCTGGAAGAGCACGAAACTGAGGCATGGTGAGTGGTTCTTCTCCTGGCCCCCGATTCTACTCTCGCTGGAGCGCGCTCCAAGAGCCGCACCGACCGCTAGCTGACCTTCGAGAGGCAACTTTCAAACTTCAAATTCCATCCCTCTTAGCCATACCGACTTTGGTGCAACCGAATGGAGAATGTCCCCGATGCCGACTTCGCGTTTCGTTATTCTGGCCTTCCTGCTTATTCCCGGTGTTCTGTTTTTCTTTCCCGGCCGTGCCGCGGCGCAGTTGCGCAACCATGACGCATTCTTTGGCTACAGCCGCACCGGCTCCGACGCCTTTTATCCCAACACCGGCGGCCTCAATGGATGGGAGGCCGCGCTTCACATTCACCTTCATCCCTTTTTCGGAATGGAGGGCGATGTGGCCCATTATGGGCTGGGGACGAACGCTTCGGTTCCGCGCACCACCACGGTGCTGGTCGGCCCCGCATCAGCGTCAAGGCGGCGCGCATCAATCTGTTCGTGCATGGAATGGTTGGGGGCGAGCACTCCGCCAACGGGAACAGCACCATCTCCGGCGGCACGTTTGCTTACGACCTGGGTGGCGGCGTCGACTTACCCATCGCCCCGTTCTTTGCCTGGAGATTTTCCGCCGACCGCCTCAGTGCGCCCACCATTTCTCCCCGCGGCGGCGACCAGGCACGCTTCAATACCGGGCTGGTTTTTCGTTTCTAAATAGCCGGCAAGTGTATGCCTGACTGGACATTGAGCGCTGCGCATTTCGAGGCGCCCCTGTCGTCTCGCCACCCCGCGTTTCCGTCTAAATGTATCGATGGATGCTATCTTTCGATGCCCCTGCTGCGGTTTTAGAACCTTGGATGCTCCCGGCGCGCTGGCTTTATGCCCGGTCTGCTGGTGGGAGGACGATGGACAGGAAGACGAGGATGCCGGCGATGTCCGCATGACGGTGAATGGCGCGCTCAGCCTGAACGAGGCCAGAACGCATTATGAGCATTGCGGAGCCTCCCATCCGCGCTTCCTGCCCTACGTGCGCAAGCCGCTCGCCCACGAGCATTAATTAAACCGGTTTTTCACAGTAATCTGCGTTTCGCTCCCTCCAGGGCTTCATAAAGCCCCTTCGTGGTTTGACCCCCGCTAGTAATCCCTCTTACCATGAGTTAGGTGTATCCCCGCCACGCGGAGCTGGCAGCCCGAACGCCCTGAGGCAGCTGGGCTTTCGGCGTGGAAAATGAATGGCGACTCGCGCGCCTGGAAGGCAAATCCCGTTGAGCTCTATCGATACCATCGAAAACAATCAAGAACCGGCCTCGGCCGATACGCATACCCACGAACACGACCATGATCACGACCACGACCACGGCCACGAGCATGCCCACGGACCGGTACTGAACCCCGACTGCACCCGTGAGCTGGTATTCGACATTCCCGCGGAAGAGGTCTCCAAGGCTTTTCGCGGCGTGACGCGCAACTACCAGAAATATGCAAAAATTCCCGGCTTCCGCGCCGGCAAGGTCCCGGAAACGGTGGTTAAGCGCCGTTTCGCCAATGAGATCCGCAAGGAAGTCATCGACGGCCTGCTGCCCGAGCGTTTCAACCAAGCGGTGCGCGACCTGGGTGTCGCGCCGGTGGGCCAGCCCCAGGTGACGGAACTGAAGGTGGAAGACGGAGAGCCTTTGCACGTGAAAGCGGTCTTCGAATTCATCCCCGCTTTTTCGATCGAGGGATATCAGAACGTAACCGTTCCCAAGCCTTCGGTTGAAATTACCGAAGAAGAAGTCCAGGCCGAGCTGGCGCAGTTGAGGGAATCGCGCGCTACCATCGAGCCGGTCGAAGAAGATCGTCCCCTGGTCGATGGCGACTGGGCGCAGATTTCGTATCAAGGTACGGTCGAGGGTGAAGCCGAGGCTGCCCCGGTAGCCGGGGAAGACACGCTGGTTGAGATCGGCGGCAAAGATACCGTGGAAGCGTTTACGACCGCTCTGCGGGGCGCCAAGCCGGGCCACAGCCTGAATGTCGCCGCCACCTATCCGGCGGAATACCCCGAGGCCAAGCTGGCCGGCAAGACAGTGGACTACAGCATCGACGTCAAGGCCATCAAGAAGCGCAACCTCCCTGAATTGAACGATGAATTCGCCAAGGAAGTCGGCGCATTCGAGAGCATGAGCGACCTTGAGACCCGCGTCCGCGAAAATCTGGCCAACCGCAAGCGGCGCAGCGTGGAAGGCGAAACCAAGGACAAGCTGTTCGAAGCGTTGATCGAGCGCTTCCCCTTCCCGGTGCCTGAGTCGCTGGTGCAGGAGCAGATTGACGCCCGCCTGGAGCGCGGCCTGCGCGCCCTGGCTGCGCAGGGAATGGATACCGAGCAGATGCGCAAGCTGGACTTTGGAAGACTTCGTTCCGCACAGCGCGATGGCGCTGTCGCCGAGGTAAAGGCTTCCCTGCTGCTGGAGCGGATTGCGCGGGAAGAGAACGTGTCTGTAAGCGATGAAGAACTGGACCGCGAAATCCATTTGGCTGCGCTGCAGTCCCGGGAACCGGTCGATACCCTGAAGGCGCGATTGACGGAGGACGGCGGGCTAGCTAGAATCCGTGAACAACTGAAACGCGAGAAAACGGCACAGCTACTCTACGAACGTTTGCCCGCCTGACGACAGGACGGCGGATTTTTTGTCGTGCATCCCGGAAAAATTTGAACCTCGGGATGTGCGGTAATTCAAACCAGGGGATAAAAGGTCCCCAACGGAAGAGCGAGAAGAAAACTCACATGGCATTGGTTCCGATGGTGGTTGAGCAGACGAGCCGGGGCGAGCGCGCCTACGACATTTACTCGCGTCTGCTTCGAGATAACATCATTTTTCTGGGCACGCCCATCGATGACCAGGTGGCAAATCTCATCGTGGCCCAGATGCTGTTCCTCTCCGGCGAAGACCCGGAAAAAGACGTGCAGCTTTACATCAATTCGCCGGGCGGCTCCATCACGGCCGGACTTGCGATTTACGACACCATGCAGTTCATCCGCAACAACGTGGTCACGTACTGCATCGGCCAGGCTGCCAGCATGGGCGCGTTCCTGCTCCTCGCCGGCACCAAGGGAAAGCGTTTTGCACTTCCCAACTCCCGCATCCTGATCCATCAGCCCTCCATGGGCGGTCTCAGCGGCCAGGCGACAGACATCGACATTCATGCGCGCGAGATTCTGCGCATCCGCGAAATCACCAACACCCTCATGGCGAAGCACACCGGCCAGCCCCTCGATCGCATCGAGCGCGATGTGGAGCGCGACTTCATCATGAATGCTCAGCAGTCCAAGGAATACGGCATTATCGACGAAATCATTGATAGGCCCCGCACGTAGGGACAGCCCCAATGGGGCGGACTTCAACCAAAGGTATCGAGGAGTCGTTCAACCATGAAAACGCGCACGGGACCTGAAGAAGCACTGCGCTGCTCGTTCTGCCACAAGTCGCAGGACGCTGTGGCCAAATTGATCTCGTCGCCCAGCGATTACCCTCGGGCCTACATCTGCGATGAATGTGTCGCGGTGTGCAATTCAATCCTTGAGGACGACCGCGGCGAGGCTCACCCCGCTACCACCGCCGGCCACCTGCCCAAGCCGCAGGAAGTGAAGAGCTTCCTTGACGACTACGTCATCGGCCAGGACCAGACCAAGAAGAAGCTGGCGGTCGCGGTCTACAACCACTACAAGCGCATCCAGATGAACCGCATGCGCAACAATGAAGTGGAACTGGCCAAGAGCAACATCCTCCTGGTGGGGCCCACCGGCTCCGGTAAAACCCTCCTGGCACACACTTTAGCCAAGATGCTCGACGTTCCTTTCGCCATCGTCGACGCCACCACCCTGACGGAGGCTGGCTACGTTGGCGAAGACGTCGAGAACATCATCCTCAAGCTCTTGCAGGCCGCCGACGGCGACGTCACTCGCGCCCAGCAGGGCATCATCTACATCGACGAAATCGATAAGATCGGCCGCAAGGACGAGAACCCGTCGATCACTCGCGATGTCTCCGGCGAAGGCGTGCAGCAGGCCCTGCTCAAGATCCTGGAAGGCACGGTCGCCAATGTGCCTCCGCAAGGCGGCCGCAAGCATCCACACCAGGAATTCACGGCGGTCGACACCACCAACATCCTGTTCATTTGCGGTGGAGCGTTCGTCGGCCTGGAGCGTGTTGTCGGGCGTCGCGTCGGCAAAAAAGCCCTGGGCTTCAAGGCCAACGATGCCGAGGCGGATGCCGCAACCACCCGCAGCCATCGCGACACCGAGTTGCTGCGCCGCACCGAACCGCAGGATCTCATCAAGTACGGCCTCATCCCCGAATTCGTCGGCCGCTTGCCCGTCATGGGCATTCTCGACGAACTCGATGAACCCGCCCTGGTGGAAATCCTTACCAAGCCGCGCAACGCGATCCTCAAGCAGTATCAGCGTCTGCTGGAATACGAGAATGTACGCCTCCACTTCACCACCGAGGCTACGGGCGCTGTTGCCCGCGAGGCCCTGGCGCGCAAAGTCGGCGCCCGTGGTTTGCGCATGATCCTCGAAGAGCTCATGCTCGACCTGATGTATCACCTTCCCAACAGCAAGCGCGTCCGCGATCTCGAGATTACGCGCGAAATGGTCGAGCGCCGCGACCTGTCGCTCTGCCTACTGGAAAAAGCAGGCTGATCGACGCCGTTTGCAACGCACAGATCAACGAAAAGACCTGCCCCTCCGGCAGGTCTTTTTCGTTGATGGCTGCTATTCCGACTCTAAAAAGTGTCGGCGCTCTTCCCCGGGAAATGCCTTCCTGTCACTGCCTGTGCTACCATCCCGCCATGACTTTGGCAGACGCTTCTTTACTCGATGACATTCAGGCCGGAATGGCCAGGACCAACGATCTCTTTAACTCCGAAGTCTTCGGCAAACGTAACTTCGATGCCCTCGATCAGATTTACACATCCGATGCGCGCATCATGCCCCCGGGCGCTCCCATGATCGTGGGACGCGCACCCATCAAGCAATTCTGGGCTGGCATGATTCAGTCCGCCAACGCAAAGTCTGCTGTGCTCGTCTCCGACTACGTGACCCAGGCCGGGAATGGCGCAGTCGAAATTGGCCACGCTACCTTGATCGTGCAACCTCCCGGTCAAGCCGAAGCGCAGATGGACGTGAAGTATGTCGTCTTCTGGCGCCCGGAAGATGGATTGTGGAAATGGCACGTCGACATTTGGAACGGCAATTCCTGAAGACGGCAGCCTGTTTCTGCTTCAGATCCGCGGGATCCCGGCCGGGCGCAACGTATCGCGCCTCGATCCGCGAGAATCGGCGATTCGGAATGGGGCCAATTGATTTTTCGTGCTCGGGCTAGAACCGGAACAAGTAACTCGCCTTGACGAAAACCTGCCGTCCATCATTGAGGTATCCGGGGCCGCGCGGCAAGACCGGTTCGTTGGGATCGCAAACCCTTGCACCCGGGTTTGTCAGAGGGCTGCACAGCGTGTGGCTGAAATTCTGTAAATCGTCGTTCCACCCCACGTAGATCACCGTCCCCGGATGCGGAAGCCAGGTCAGCAGTGCCTGCGTCTGCACCTGTTTGGTCCGCGCCAGCGATGTTTGGCGCTGGTTCGCAAGTGTGGTGTCGTACTCCACAATCACGCGCGCCGACCACGCCCGGGTGAATTGATAGTTCAGCTTGGTGCGAAACGTTTGCGTCTCGTACACCAGTTGCCCATCCTTGACGGAGTGGTCGCGATCCAGAAGATAAGTATTGTCATCCGTCAACTGCCGCAGAGGATTCACCGTCACCAGCGCCTGAATCGTCTCCTGGTTCATCAGGAACGGTGTGGACCCCGGCGGCGGGTTATAGTTCACATTGCCGCTGCGAAGCCCCACGATGTTGAAATTGAGCAGCGCCCAGGGCTGCCCGCGGCCCACGAACCCGGCGAAATTCTCTGTGAAGTTCTCGCTGTGCGCCAGTGCATATCCGTTTTGCGGACCCACGGTATCCGAGTTCTGCCCCACCAGCGGAGCCAGCACGATATTGCGCGGCAGCAGCCAGAAGGGATCGACTGTGGTGTAGTGATAGACGCGATTATTTTGATGATCGAAGGCAATGTTCTGGTTTAACTCCAGCCCATAGCTCTGAACCACGCTCTTCTTCGGAAACCACTGGTAGTCCGCATGCAGGTGGTCGCTGCGTATATCCGACGTCTGGAAAAATCCCGGCAAGCTGTCGAAACCGGTGCTGATGTCCTGGTATTCGTTGAACATGTTGAACGCGTGGCCGTTGCGTTGCAGCTGCACATCGCTCGCTGGACCCGCTCGATACCCGGAGGGGAAAACTGTCGCCGCACTCCGTCGGTCACTCTCCCGGGTCGAGCTCTCCACCATCTGCCCCAGCACCGTCCAGTGCTTGTCGACTCTCCAGGTAAAATCCGCGCCGCCAATCCGGTTCCAACCGCTGCCAAATTCTTCGTCGGTGTACATCAGGCCCACATTCGATCCCTGGCCGAGGTCCTGCGAAACACGTCCCACGTAAAAGTCAGCCTTGCTGTGGAATAGCGGGTCGCCTGCGGTCACCGTTTCCCCCGGCTCTCGATCGTCGATCGCCAGGAGGCCGAGATTGGTGCGGCCCAGCTTGCCGGTTACGCGCACCCCCCAGTCCGGCCGCACGATATTGCGCGTGTAGAGCAGTGTCAGGGGCGCTGCAAAGTAGCTCGCGTTCTCCAGGAAGAAGGGCCGCAGTTCTGGAAAGTAGACAGGATATCGCTGATCAACGGTGAATTGAGGCTGGTCGCTTTCGACGTCGCTGAAATCAGGATTGACAGTGCCGTCGAACACCACCGCATCGCGCCAGATCGCCTTGGCCTCTCCACCCGCTGTCGCTTCGGCGTTGCGCGTACTGAAGAACGGGTTGTTGGGGTCGACGGTTTCCAGCTTATGCTCGTTTTGCCCCAGGACGTAGGGGTTGATCTGGACATTGTGCGACCCGGTCACGCCTTCAATGCCGCGCAGTGTACCTTCCTGGCTCAGCACTCCGCTCACATTCGCTGAAACCCGCGGCCAATAGTCCTGTTCGCTGTTGCGCGGCAGGTTGCGCCACAACACCACACCCCAGTCGCGGCCCACAGCCGGAAAGCGGATGCTGCGAAATGGAATCGCGATCAACGCCATCCATCCCTTGCTGGTAATGCGTCCTTCCGAATCCCAAACCTGGTCGTAGCTATAATCTGGACCGTTGGATTCAGTCCATGCCGCATCCGCCTGCACTCCTGCCGGATTTACCTGGAACTCCACGCCCCGCAACCGGTCCTGAAACGGATCCAGCAGCAAGGCCACATAGTCGTCCTTCAGAATGTTCTCGCGCCGCGCCAGGTGCGAACGGATCAACTCCGGATGACGATCGAAACAAATGGCAACGACGAACAAAGCGTTATTCGTCCTGGCCAGCCACACTTCGGTGTCTTCCGTTGCCGGAGCTCCGTCCGTGGGTTGGTTCTGGATGAAATTCGTCAGGTGGGCCAGCTTGTCTTTCAACTCAGGCCGCGGCTCCATGCCGGCGAAGTCCGCCAGCGTCAGCGGCCGATCGATCAGCGGCACCTTTACATCGGCTATTTGCTGCGCCTTCGCCGGAGTCTCTGGAACCACCGAGGGTTTCTGCTGGCCCGGTTGCTGATTTGCTACTTGCGCGCGTCCGAAACCCCCGACCAGCAATCCCCAGATGCCGATCGCAACCCACCACTTGCCAAGCACCACACCAACCTCATCCGCACTTCAATCGCCATGCAACGGCGCTCGTATCTTTGTAACTACGTTGTAGATAAGTGCCACGTTCCGGCTTTCTCGCGGGACATCCGGTGTGCGTGCATCGCTTTAGAATCCGCGTCTTTGCCTTGCTGATTCTGGCACGCCGCTCATCTAGAATACGGGGGAGCAAGACACCATTTCTTTCGTTGTGACGAAGCCCGCACAAAAAGAATCGAGTTTCGAGTCACGTACCGCTGCATCTTGGAATCGCGAAAGTCAACGCGGTTAAGCGATCGGGTGGAGAGAATGGTCTTGATTCCCTGTATGGATTTGTAGGCTGTAGCTCCGGTTTTTTCCGAGCCTCCTCCAGATTTCTCCGGCGGTACGCGATGCATTCAAAGATTTCGTAACTTCCAGCCTCGTCAACTGAGATTGAAAACTCACAATTTCCCCGCTCCCCCCTCGGTTGGAATCCACTGTACAATCCCAACATGAGCCGTTCTTTACATCTTGCAGCCGGAGCCTGCTTCGCGCGTCCAATGCTTATGGTGTCCCTATGACGACTGTTCGCGACAAGTCCGAGACGCGCAAATTGCCCATGATGCCCATTCGGGACATGGTGATCTTTCCTTACATGATGACGCCCTTCGTGGTCGGCCGCGAGTCCAGTGTGCGCGCCCTCGAAGAGGCACTCAACGGCGACCGCAAGATTTTTCTCGCTACTCAGCACGACGCCTCCATCGATGAGCCCAAGGCCAAGGAAATCTACCAGGTCGGAGCCATCTGCAACATCGTGCAAAGCGTCAAGATGCCAGACGGCAACATCAAGGTGCTGGTCGAAGGCGTGGAGCGCGCCAAGTCCACCGAGGTCAATGACCGCGACGGATTCTTCGTCGCCACCGTGCGCACCGGCAAGACGCAATTTGAAATGACGCCCGCTGTGGAGCAGTTGATGCAGCGCGTGACCTCTCTCTTCGAACAATACGTAAAGCTACAGCAATCGCTCAACTACGAAACCATCATCGCGACCGTCCGCATGGACGAGCCGGCGAAGCTTTCCGACATCATCGCCGCCAATCTGCAACTGGGCATTGAAGACAAACAGGAACTGCTCGGCATCTTCGATCCCGCCGCACGACTCACGCGGATCGCGGATGTTCTGGATGTGGAAATCGAAAAGCTGGATCTCGATCGCAACATTCAGTCGCGCGTGAAACGGCAGATGGAGCGGGCGCAGAAAGAGTACTACCTCAACGAAAAGATCAAGGCAATTCAGAAGGAACTGGGGCGCGGCGAGAAGAGCGAGTTCGATGAGCTGCGCAAGAAGATCGAAGCCGCGGGCATGCCCAAGGAAGTGCTCGACAAGGCTGTGCAGGAGTTGAAGAAGCTGGAAGCCATGCCGCCGATGTCGGCCGAGTCGACAGTGAGCCGGAACTACATCGACTGGCTGCTGGCGGTGCCGTGGAAGAAGCGTTCCAAAGAAACACGCTCCATCGATTATGCCGAGAAGGTGTTGAACGAAGACCACTACGGCCTGGAAAAAATCAAGGACCGCATCCTGGAATTTCTGGCGGTGCGGCAGTTGGTCAAAAATCCCAAGGGCTCCATCCTCTGCTTCGCCGGACCTCCCGGCGTGGGCAAAACTTCACTGGGCATGTCGATTGCAAAAGCGACGGGCCGCAAGTTCGTGCGCCTCTCCCTCGGTGGCGTACGCGATGAAGCTGAGATCCGAGGCCATCGCCGCACCTACATCGGTGCATTGCCCGGGCAGATCATTCAACACATGAAGCGCGCCGGCACCAAGAACCCTGTGTTCCTTCTGGATGAAGTGGACAAGATGGCGTCGGATTTCCGCGGCGATCCCGCATCGGCGCTGCTTGAAGTGCTGGATCCGGAGCAGAATACTGCGTTCCAGGATCACTATCTCGACGTGGACTACGATCTATCGCAGGTATTGTTCGTAGCCACGGCCAACGTGATGCACACCATTCCGGCGGCCTTGCAGGACCGCATGGAAGTTCTGCGGCTGCAAGGCTACACCGAACAGGAGAAGCTCGAGATCGCGCGCCAGTATCTGGTCAAGAAGCAGCGCGAGCAAACGGGGTTGAGCGAGAAGAACATCGTCTTCAAAGACGATGCGCTTCTGGAGATCATTCGCTACTACACGCGCGAGGCGGGGGTGCGCAATCTCGAGCGCGAAATCGGCAATGTTTGCCGCAAGGTGGCGCGCAAGGTTGTGAACAAGGGCGCCAAGCATAAAGAGGAACTGAGCGCGGAGAACATCCACGAGTTCCTGGGCGTGGCGCGCTACCGCGATTCCGAAGTGCACGAAAAGAGCGAAGTCGGATTAGTGACGGGCCTGGCGTGGACCGAAGTGGGGGGCAGCATTCTCACCACCGAAGTGCAAGTGCTGGACGGCAAAGGCAAGCTCACCATCACCGGGCAACTTGGCGATGTGATGCAGGAGTCGGCGCAGGCCGCACTCAGCTACATTCGCGGCAAGGCAGCGGTGTTGGGACTGACGCGGGAGTTTTATCGCAATATGGATTTGCACTTGCATGTACCGGAAGGCGCGATTCCAAAGGACGGTCCGTCGGCGGGCATCACCATGGCGACGGCGCTGGCCAGCGCGCTGGCCAAGATCCCGGTGCGGCGCGATATCGCCATGACGGGCGAGATTACATTGCGGGGCAAGGTACTGCCTATCGGCGGGTTGAAAGAGAAACTGCTGGCGGCGTTGCGCGCGGGGATCTTTGAAGTGATATTGCCGCGCGGCAACGAGAAAGACCTGACCGAGATGCCGGACAATATCAAGAATTCGATGAAGATGCACTTCGTGGATTCGATGGATGAGGTGCTGGCGCTGGCGCTCGAAAGCCCGCTGCCCAAGCCCGTTTCCGGGGAAGCCGAAGTGCTGACGAATGTGCCGCCGCCAGCCGATGTCGCAGGCGGACAGGTGGCGCGCCAGTAGAGAGCAATGCAAACCAGCGCCGCAATTTTCTTCGGCGCGCACAACAGGAAGGGATCGCAGTCCACAGATTGCGGTCCCTTTTCTTTTTGTGAATCACATGGAGAGGATTGCGCCGCTCAGCAGTTTTGGATCCGGAAATTCCGGCTGGAACTACATGGGTCGGATGCCGTCAGAATATATGGGTCGGATGCCGACATGGGCTATTGACGAATGAGTAACAATGGCGCCCAGAACACGCTTCAAAAACATCTCCGCACAGGGAGAGATTTTTTAGCCGGGTTTGGGCACGAGCGAATTTCATGTCGCGTAACTCGTTTGGAATCAACGCGCAGATTGTGTGCATTTTACGATTTTTGACGAAAACGTAAAAACCGGCGCACGATATAGTGCGTAACTTGCTTAAATTAAAGCACTTGCTTCGCAAAAACCGGCGGAAATAATACCGCATTTTCAGGCCAAATTTGAACCCAGGACGGTCCGGACGTGCACAACCCCTGCGTCTTTACTGGCGATTCGCAATTGCGCAAAAATCGCGTTTTGCGCACGGATGTGCGTTCGTGCTCGATTCCCCAGTAAAGACGGGCCTTTTTCAGCCTTTCTCTGGCTTCGCGCGCGCTCGGATAGCGGGTTCTCTGCCGGTACGGGGTTTCCAGCAGGTGCGCGGTTTTATCGACGCAGTCGCGATTCGGCTCCGCCGGCAGCGGCCGGCGTGGAGGTTCCGGGGCCAGGAAGATGACGGCGATTCACTCCTTGAGCGCCAGGACTTCACGAAGCATGCGCAAACCGACCTTTTGGGCCGTGATGTTTGCGGGTTGGACATACTATGGGCTGAGGAGCAGATTTCGGATGAGGCAGGCACCGGAAGTTCATGTCCCGCCGCAATCGGCAGCGTCAAAAGTATTCGCGGCCAGCGAGCGGATAAACCAAATACTGATCGAGAAGCTTGATCCTGCCCTATGGGTAGCCGATACGCCGGGGAAGGTGCGTACCATCGCGGCAATCTTCACGCACATGCACAACACCCGCCGCAAGTGGATCAGGCTCACCGCCCCGCACCTGGTGGTTCCGGCGCTACTGAAACGGGGGAATTGCTCACGCGAACAAGCCAGCACAAGCCTCGCTGAAAGCGCTGTCGGCTGCATGGAGATGTTGGAAGAAGCCATCGGATCGCGCGCGGGCCGAATCCAATTTTTTCGTCGGGATGGGTGGGCTGCGGCTTGGCCGGCGGGCTTGGAGATGCTGTCATACATGACATCGCACGAAGCGCACCATCGAGGACAGGCCTGTATGCTGGCCCACCAACTCGGATTTCCCTTGTCCGCCGAAACCACATCCCTGACCTGGAATTGGGAGCGGCTGTGGAAAGAACTGGGCTGCTCAACCGGCCCCGGTCGTTCGTCCGACAACCGCCGTGGGCGTCCGGTTTCCCGGTTGGGTCCGGGGTGATGGCCAACCGGGATGCAATGCCCCCCGAATCTCGCAATGGCGAGGGCGTTTACGCGCCGGTGTGCTTTGTGGAACGGAGCGCTTCACGGCTTAGCAGCGATTGGACCCTGTCGCGAATCTCGTCGCGGATGCGGCGCACTTCTTCCACGGGTTGACCTTTGGGGTCTCGAAGAGGCCAGTCGTCGCGGCGCAGGCCGGGTACGTGCGGACACTGGTCGCCGCAGCCCATGGTGATGAGAAGCTGCGCATCGCGCGCCAGTTCGTCCGTGAGTTTCCGGGGCGTGGCGCGGCTGAGGTCGATGCCGATTTCCTGCATGGCGGCCAGTACTTCAGGATGGACGCGCGCGCCGGGATCCGTGCCTGCTGAAATGGCATGGGCTTCCCCGCCATCGGCGAGTTGATTGAAGAACGCGGCCGCCATCTGGGAGCGGCCGGCGTTGTGAACACAAGCGAAGATGACGTTAAACATTTGCTTCTTTCTTTCACGAGCAGCAGGTGGGGCCGCAGCAGGATTTCGCGGGTTTGTCTTGCGGCTTGATGGCGTAGACCTTGACGCTGGCCGCGGCGGCATTGACATCGTACTGGGCGAGGAGCGTCTTCAGTTCGTCGTGCACCGGAGCCGGCGCAAGGGGCGAACAGCAGCTACTCTCGATGACCTGCAAGGGATTGGAGGTGTCCATGGCGGGAGAGCAGCAGCCGGATTGATTTTCAACCTTGGCGTATGCGTTCAAGTCGGCGCCGCTGTCAACGATCTCGACGTGGTCAAACCCGGCGGCGAGCAGACCGGCGCGGTAGTCGTCGATGAGGATGGCACCGGCGATGCAGCCGACATAAGCGGCCATGCTGGTTGCGATGTCCCCGGGCAGTTCGTGCTTCAAGGCGATGTCACTGACGGCGAGGCGGCCGCCGGGTTTGAGAACGCGGGCGATTTCGCGGAAGACGGCGGGCTTGTCGGGAGCGAGATTGAGAACGCAGTTGGAGATCACGCAATCGACGGAGGCGTCGGGCAGAGGAATTTTGTCGATGGTGGAGAGATGGAAGTCGACGTTGGTGTAGCCGCCGGCCTGGGCATTGACGCGGGCGCGGTCGATCATGGCGGGGGTCATATCGATGCCGATGGCGCGGCCGCGGGGACCGACCATGCGGGAAGCGAGAAAGACATCGAGGCCTCCGCCGGAGCCGAGATCGACAACCACTTCGCCGGAGCGGAGGTGCGCGGTGGCGGTTGGATTGCCGCAGGAGAGGCCCATGTTGGCTTCGGCAGGAATGGACGTTAGCTCTTCCGGCGTGTAGCCGAAGGCTTCAGCTACGGCGGCAACACCGGTGTTGCGCGAGGACAGCGAACTCTCAGCGACTGCCGCGTACTTCGATCGAACCGATTCCAGAATCTGTTCCGTCATGATTGCGCTCCATGTAGTCCGAAAAAAAACGTTGGCGGGCAAATCTCCCCCAGGGGCTAAAGCCCGGTGCTCTATCTGCTGCGTTTGCGGCACGACTAAAGTCGCGCCCTGACACTTCTTGCCACTCCGGATGAGTCTCACCGTAATCTGCGGCAGGACTGAAGTCATGCCCTGACGCTGATTGCCACGCGCGATGAGTGCGCCGTGTGGAATGCGAGAAAAACATATTCGCATAAGCAACTATATGTCTTGCCTACATATTCGTCAAGGCGTATAAGTAAATCCATGGCGGCGAAAACATCGCAGTTCAACATGGAGCGTTTTTTTCAGGCGCTGGGAGACAAGACCCGGCTGCGTCTGCTGAACCTGATGGGAGACCGCGAGATCTGCGTTTGCTATTTCGTGGAGATATTGGCGCAGGGGCAGCCGAAGATTTCGCGGCACCTGGCCTATTTGCGCAGCGCGGGCATCGTGGAGTCGCGGCGCGAGGGCAAGTGGATGCACTATCGCGTCGTGATGCCGCCGAGTTCCGGGGCGGCGCAGGTGCTGCGCCAGACGCTGGCGTGGCTGGGGGAAGATCGCGCCATGCAGGCGGACCGGGCGCGCCTGGCCAAGGCGTGCTGCAGTCCGGCGAAGTTCGTGGCGCTGCAAGGCGCACCGTTGCCGGTGGCGATCGAGAATCCAGTTGTTTTGGAGGCCAAATGACCGTGTCGAGCGCACCGTACACCCAAGGCGTGGTTTGCGCGCCTTTGCAACGGAAGAAGCTTTCGTTCCTGGATCGATTCCTGACTCTTTGGATCTTCCTGGCGATGTCCATCGGGGTGGCCACCGGCCACTTCTTCCCGCAGTCCGCGGGATGGGTGAGCCGCTTTCAGAATGGAACAACCAATGTCCCGATTGCCATCGGGCTGATTATCATGATGTTCCCTCCGCTGGCAAAAGTGCGCTATGAGAAGCTGCATGAGGTGTTTCGCAACAGACGCGTACTCGGATTGTCGCTGGTGCAGAACTGGCTGATCGGACCGGCGCTGATGTTCGCTCTCGCGGTTATTTTTCTGCGCGGCGAACCGGCTTACATGCGCGGACTGATTCTGATCGGCATTGCGCGGTGCATCGCCATGGTGCTGGTGTGGAATGAATTGGCGGAGGGGGACACGGACTACGTGGCCGGACTGGTGGCCATCAACAGCGTGTTCCAGGTGCTGTTCTACAGCTTGTATGCGTGGGCCTTTATCACCGTGCTGCCCAAATGGCTGGGTCTGGAAGGCAGCGTTGTCGACGTGGGCATCGCGCAGATTGCCAGGAGCGTCGGCATTTATCTCGGCATACCCTTCGTCTCGGGATTCGTGACGCGGTTTGTGCTCATGCGGATGAAGGGGGAAACGTGGTACCGGACCCGCTTCATTCCGCGGATCAGTCCGCTCACGCTGATGGCGTTACTGTTCACCATCCTGGTGATGTTCTCGCTCAAAGGGGACCTGATCGTGCGCCTGCCGCTGGACGTGGTGCGCATTGCGATTCCGCTGGTGATCTACTTTCTCATCATGTTCCTGATGAGCTTCTGGATGGGGAAGCGGTTGGGCGCGAATTACGCGCAGTCGGCGACGCTTTCGTTCACCGCCGCGGGCAACAACTTCGAGTTGGCGATAGCGGTGGCGGTGGCGGTTTTCGGCCTGGGATCCGGGGAAGCCTTCGTGGGCGTGGTGGGCCCGCTGATTGAAGTTCCGGCGCTGATCGGGCTGGTGAACGTAGCTTTCTGGTTGCGCCGGCGGTACTTTAGCACAATTTCGCTCGGGTAGAATCGACGCAATGGCCTACTGGTACCGGCGGGTCTTCCTGCTGGCGATTCCCCTCATTCTTTCCAATCTGACGCAGCCTCTGCTTTCCACCGTGGACACGGTGTTATCAGGGCACTTGCCGGGCGCGGCCGCGCTGGGCGGCGTGGCAGTGGGCGGCATCTTTTTCAATACCATCTATTGGACATTCGGCTTTCTGCGCATGGGAACGACGGGCCTGGTGGCGCAGGCGCATGGAGCGCGGGCACACGATCAACTGCGGCTTCACTTCATGCGGGCGCTGGCCAGCGCACTGGTGATCGGGGCACTGATCCTGGCGGTGCAAGGGCCGGTGATTGCGGCAGCGGTGCGGATGCTGGGGGCCAGCGAGGCGGTGGCGGCGAACGCGAAGCTGTATTGCCACATACGGATCTGGTCGGCTCCGGCAGCACTGGCGAATTACGTGATTCTCGGCTACCTGCTGGGGCGGCAAAGGGCGCGGACGGCGCTGGTGCTGCAGGCGGCAGTGAACGTGGTGAACGTGGCGGTGGCGCTGGGGCTGGTGATGCGCTGGCACTGGGGCGTGGCGGGCATTGCCACCGCGACGATGACGGCGGATTGGGTTGGGTGCGTGCTGGGTCTGGTGCTGGCGCGAGACGCGGTACGGCACCCTGACACGGCCGGGCGTGTGGCGTGGCGGGAGCTGGCGCATGGACCGAGTTTGCGGCACCTGTTCGCGCTCAACCGCGATATTTTTTTGAGGACGCTGGGGCTGGTGGCGGCGTACGCGTGGTTTACGCGGGCGGGCGCGCAGGAGGGCGATGCCACGCTGGCGGCCAATGCCCTGCTGATGAACCTGCACTTCATTGCCTCGTACGGGCTGGATGGGTTTGCCAATGCGACCGAGGCGCTGGCGGGTGAGGCGGTGGGGGCGCGCAAGCGGAGAGATTATCGCGCGGTGCTGCGGGCGTCCACGGTGTGCGCCTTCGTGGTGGCCGCGGGGGTTTCGCTTGTGTACTTGCTGGCGGGTACGCGGATTGTGGGGTTGTTCACCAACCAGGAGACGGTGCGGGCGCTGGCAGTGCGCTACCTGCCCTGGGCGATGGGCTTGCCGGTAATCTCGGTGTGGGGATTTCAAATGGACGGCGTATTCATTGGAGCGACGCGGGCGTCTGAGCTGCGCGACAGCATGCTGATTTCGTTTGCGGCGTTTCTGGCGCTGGCGGTCGGGTTGGAATCCGCGTGGGGGAACAATGGGCTGTGGGCGGCGTTCTGCTGCTTCATGATTCTGCGCGGGGTGACGCTGGGAGTGCGATTGCCGCGGATCGAGCGCGTGTTTGAGCCAGAGATGCCAACCCCCGCGGGCGGCTGAGTGTTGGCCCCACGCAGCTTAAAACCAGGGGCGTGGTTTCCCAGGCCTCCGAAGAGAGACCTGGGAAACCAACCTGGCGTGAACAGGCTACCGGCTGGCAGCGGTGACAGCCTCCCGCTCCTCGCAGGCAGCCGCAAGTTTCTCCAACATCCCGCCCCAGCCCATCTTGTTGCGGTTGAGCAGTTCCTGGTTGGGAATGCGCTCATGGGTCAGCGCGACCTCTGTTCCTCCCTCAACGTCTTTGAACTCAACTGTAACCAGCGTGGGATCGCCGGGATCGCCCTCCACTTCCCAACTAAAGCGCAGCAGACTGCCGGCTACGATCTCCTGATAAGTGCCGGTGAAGGTGATGTTCATCTCCTGGCCGGTGCGGGGCGAAGGTCCGGCCATCGCCAGCCGGAACCTCCCCGTCTCGCGTAAATCGACGGTGGCCGATTGAGGGTTCATAGGGCCGGGCGCAAACCACCTCATCAGCGCTTCGGGTTGGGTCCATGCCTCGTAGGCACGCATCCGGCTCGCCTTGATGGTCCGGGTCAGTCGCAGGGTCAGATTTTCACTCATGCTCATCTCTCTCCAGATAGGTTTCGAACGAATCCAAACGTGCCGTCCAGAATTGGGTGTAGTAGGCCAGCCACTGATCGGCTTGCTGCAGCGTACCTGCATTGAGCCGCACGAGCTGGAAGCTGCCACGACGTTGCCGCGCAACCAGGTCGGCAGCCTCCAGGACCTTGATGTGCTTGGAGACCGCGGCCAGCGTCAAGGCATAAGGTTTCGCGATGTTTCCCACCGATTTGGCACCTGCGGACAGATCGCGCAAGATGGCTCTCCGGGTCGAATCCGCGAGCCCGTGGAAGATCGAATCGAGGCGCTGCGCATTAGATTTAACCATGTGGTTGAATGTAGTACGAGAAAGCCGGACTGTCAACCGTTTGGTTGAATGTTCTTGCGAATTTTTTCCGGGCCCAATCGCTTTCGGGCACCTCCTGTATTCTCAGGAGGGTCTTTATGCGCTATACAACACAGTTTTTGCTTTCGGCGATGGCGGCGGCGCAGTTCCCTGTGCCGGGCGTGCCGGAGATTGCGTTTCTGGGACGGTCGAATGTGGGCAAGTCGAGTCTGCTGAATGCACTGGTGGGCGAGAAGGCGGCCAAGGTTTCCTCGACGCCGGGGCGGACGCGGGCCATCAATTTCTTTTCGCTTGCGGATGACAAGGGACGGCCGCGGATGGTGTTCGCGGATTTGCCGGGATACGGGTACGCGAAGATTTCGAAGTCGATTTCGGCGGAGTGGCCGAAGTTCATCGAACCGTACCTCGCGGAGCGGGCCACGCTGGGTTTGTGCGTGTGCCTGGTGGACTCGAATGTGCCGGCCCAGGAGCGGGACGGGCAGCTGATCGATTGGCTGCGTCATGCGGGACGGGACTTTGCGGTGGTGGCTACAAAGATCGACCGGCTGAGCGGGAACGAGCGGACGCGCAATCTGAACGCGCTGAAGGAAGGTTTGGAACTGGAAGAGATTCTGCCGGTTTCCGCGAAGACGGAGACGGGGCTGAAGGAACTGTGGGGAAGGATTGAGGGAGTCGGGGTTAAGGACTTAGGGACTTAGGGCCGAGGTGGAACTCCTCGCTGTGGACGCTGGAAGTTACCTGGATGGTGAATGGAACTGCGATGTTGGCGGTCCTGGCGCGCGCGATGAACTGTTCCGCTACGGCGCGGTTGGAGTGAAGAAGGCGCAGTTCCTGCGCCTGACGTCCTAAATAGCGTGGGGATTGTCGCAGCCAGCGGCGCGCGCCGGTGTCCTGAGGGCTGAGGCACTCGAGGGCCAGGGCGTCGAGTCGAGGAAGCCAGCGGGCGGGGGCGGCCGAGACGGTCCATGCGATCAGAGCCAGTGAGTCGGTTGCCATGGATTCCCGGTTGAGTTCGGCGAGCGAACCGGCCACGGCCGTGCGTTGAATGTCGGGCGAGACGCCACGCTCCTCCATTTCCATTTCGAGGATCGCGGGTAAAACGGAGACGCAAACCGCGACGGGCTCGTGTTTACGGATTTCGTTTTTGAGGATGCGCAGGGCTTCGTCGAGAGAGTTCACAAGAAAATCGATCACGCCGTCTCGAATGGACTGCTTCTGGGCGGCGGTATCGTCGGTGGCGCTGAGCGAGGCGGCGCCGGCAATGTTGGATGCGACGACGAGTGCGCGGCCGTGGTCGTCGAGTTGGCCGGCGTAGAGAAGGCTACCGCCGAGGTGGGGGTTGGGACTCGTTGGGGCGGAGGCGATGAGGGACTCGTAACAGGCCAGGACGCGTTGGGAGAAGATGTGTTGGGGCGATGGGGGGAATGTGGTTGCCATGGTTCTTCTTCAAAACCGGTGCATCTCTGGATTGCGAGGGATTGGTTTCACCCTGGCGACAAACACAAAAACGTCGCGGAGGCGGGGCATCCGATCATTGTTCGCAAGGGTGAATTCCGAAAAGGGCTCGACCTCTGACTGAACTCAGGATGACACGTCTCCAGTGGGGTGACAAAACAAATCAACAGACCAGCCCAGGGCAGCGCTTACCAGGTGGAGTAGGGTTGGCCGTCGGAGCCTGGTTCCTGCGAGCCGGAGTGCACATCGTTGATGCCGGGGTCGGTCTGGTCAACGGAGTTGAGGGCGTCGCTGGTTTCGGTCTGCCAGGTTTCGGCGGTACGGGTCATGGGATCGACAGGGATGTTTCGGAGGTAGCCGTCTGTTACCAGGTCCTGGAGAGACTGAGGGGCCTTCTGTTTGTCAGCGGTGTAGGAGTCGATGGCGCTGCGCATGACGTGCAGATCTTCTTTGAGCACAGCTTCGCGGGCTTGCCGGATCGCGCCCACATAGCTGGGGATCGCTACCACGGCCAACACGCCGATGATGGCCATGACGATCATCAGTTCCACCAGGGTGAAACCCGCGTCGTTTTTGCGATGGGTGCGCATCATTGCCCTACCTACCAGTCAGAGTACTTGGTGCCGTCCAGGGCAGTGCCCGTGGATTTGGAATGCACATCGAAGACGCTTTGCCCGCCATAGGAGTCGGAGGTCGGGTCGTCCTGCATGGAACGTAAACCCCATTCCTTGTTGTTGGTCATGGGGTCTACAGGAATGTGGCGAAGGAACTTGACCTTTTTGCCCTGGACATCGACGCCGTCCACGAGGGTCTCCAGGTCGGGAGGATAATTCTGGCTGTCAACCTTGGTCTGGAAGGCGCCGCGGTCGGCGGCGTCCTTGTATTTGTCGATGGCGTCCCGCATCATCCAGAGGTCATAGCGGAGTTCGCGCTCCTTGTCGCGCTTCACCTTGAAGCGCGCGATGGGGGCGGCCCCGGCGGCGAGGATGGCCAGGATCGCAACGGTGACGATCAACTCGACGAGGGTGAGACCGCGCTCACTTTTCTTTCGAATTGGCCGTGGGCTGATCATTTGCTTTTTGCATCCCTGAATCGTTATTTAACACTAACGTCGACCTGTGTTCCTTGCGCTGGAACAGGTTGTTGAGCAGTCGAAATAGCCCCAGGTTTGGAAATCACGACGGCGGAGTTGCCGCTGGCCTTGGCCTGGAAGGTGAGCACGCAGACCACGCCGGCTCCGTTGATTCCCGGACTTCCCGGCGGGCGCGAGGCGTTGATGGTGATGTTGCCCGGCCCGTCGTCCCGATGAACGAGGGCGACCGCCTGGCCATCCCGGCTGAGGAAGTCGCCGGAGTCAACGTTGACCAGCGAGATCCTGGCGGGATCGTACTGAATCTGCAGGGGCACGGAAGCGATATCGGTGGCGCCGCTGACAACAACAGGAATCTGGAAGGAATTGCCGACCGCCACCGGGGAGGGAGGGGACATCAGGAATTTCATTTGGCCCGGGGGGGCGGGACCGGGGGGCGGCGGCGGCGGGTTTTGGGCGGGCAGTCCGAGATTGGTCTGGGGCACCGGGGAGCTAGCGCCGGCGCCTTCCGCAGCAGCCTTCAACTGGGCCATGGCCGCCGGGGCGGCGCTGGACGCGCTGGCGCCGGGCACGGTGCCGACATTGGGGCTAATGGAGTTGGTCGTTACGGGCTGAACCTGCGGCGAGGAATTGGCCCCGGGGCCTTCAACCGGGAGGTGGCGAAGTTCGATGGACTGGCCCACGCCGGTGTCGATGGTGCGCAGGTTGACCGGGCGGAGGTCCTGGGAGCGGACGACATGGGGCACCATCAAAAATACGACTTCGTCGTCCGTGATGGTGTGATCCTTCGATCCGAAGAGGTACTTGAGGATGGGGATGGAACTCAGGCCCGGGATGCCGCTCCAACTGACCTGGTCCTGTTGGTTCAGGATGCCGCTGAGGATGTTGGCTTCGCCTTCGCGGAGGCGAACCACTTCTTCCGTGCTCTTCTGAGCGATGATGGGCTCGGTGACACCGCTGATGGTGGAGGAGCCGTTCTGGGCGGTGACCTCGATCTTCATCTTAAGAGTCACGTCGCGGTCGAAGTGCACAGTAGGCGTGATCTCGATGTTGACGCCGACGTCGAGGTACTGGAACTGGGTGTTGACGAGCGAACTGACGAGTGCGGTGGCCGCGCCGGTCTGGTAGGAGCCGGTGGCGATCGGGATGCGTTCCCCGATCTTCATCGTGGCCTTCTGCGAGTCGGTCGCGCGAAGGCGGGGATTCTGGAGAATCTTGGTATTGGAATCGGTGAGGAGGAGATTGGCAGTCGCGCTCCCTATGGTGACCGCAAAATTGTTGGAGTTGAGGTGAGCGAGGTTGTAAAGAGTGGGGCTGGTCGACGTGCCGGTTGTGGGGGTACAGGTGGTGCTTCCGGTCGGGCAGGTGCTGGACGAAGTACTGGTGGTCGACGTCTGCAATGCGACGCTGGCGCTGGTCGGCCACTGCAGGCCGAGGGTGCGCTCCCAGTTCTTGCTGACTTCCATGACGGCGATGTCAACGACGACTTCGGGACGGGCCTTGTCGAGGTCGTTGATGAGTTTCTGGGCCAGGAGGAGCTCATCGGGGGTGCCGCGCACGACGAGGGCGTTCTGGCTGGCGACGCCGTAGACCTTGATGTTGGTGAGTACGTTGCGGAGAGCGGTCTGGACGTCGTTCAGGTCGTTTTGCTGCCAGGCATTGGTGAGGTAGAAGGTTTGCACCGCCTGTTCATCGAGTTCGGTGCGCTTGGCGCGGGTGTTCTGGGCGACGAAGACGGAATTGGAAGTGACGGGACGCCAGAAAGTGTTGGACATGGTGCCCACGATGCGCAGGGCGTCGAGCAGCGAAACATTGTTGAGGTCGACCTGGATGCGCTTGGAGATGTAGTCGGGATCAAACAGGACGTTGATGCCGGCGGCGCGGCCCACAGCCTGGTAAACAACCTTGGCGTCTTCAGCCATGTGCAGAGTGAGGGGTTCATTGGAGACCGGCCTGAGCATAACCGGCGATCCCATGGAGTCAATCTCTTCCTGCTTGCTGGCCTGTTCCGGGGTGGTCTCCGGCGAAGCGGCCGCGGCCTGACCCTGCTGGGTGCGGAGGCGGGCAATTTCCTGCTGGGCGGCCTCGTTGCCGGGATCGATTTCGGCGGCGTGCAGGAATTCAGCGAGGGCGCCCTGCATGTCGCCGGTGAGCAGAAGTTTGCGGCCATTCGTCACGTGCAAACCGGAGGCGGAGACGCGCACGCGATAGAGGGCGGTGCGGATCCGCAGGTCCTTGGGCGCCTTGGCTTCGGCCTGCTGATAGCTATTGAAGGCGGTGTCGAAGTCATTGCGGGCCTCGGCGGCCTGGCCGCGCTTGTACAGCGCAGAGGCGGATTGCGCTTGCATCGGGACGCACGCCAGGGTAGAGACGACGAGGACGAGGGCGATCCAGAAAGCGGACCAGAATACGGGCTTACGTGCAGCCGCAAAACGATCGCGGATCATCGAACTCCCTGGCGTCTTTGAGGGCTGGCTGAGGGCAAGCCGCTGCGGGCAGCCTTGGCCGCCCCGGACGCGATTTATTTGGATGCTACTGTACAACTTACGAAGCCTCATTTTAGCAAAGCCTTAGTGTATGGCGTATTGCAGTCATGCCAATGCTACGATCAAGATTCAAGGACGGATTTCGATGGCCCGACAAACCAGTCACACAATCGTACAACCGGACCGTTCGGGCCCGCAGAAGCCGGTGCGTCCGCGCGATCCAGTCGCCAGCGGCGAGCGGGATGCGGCGTACAACCGGTCGGCGAGCCACAATTATTTCCTGCTGGAGAAATTTGAGGCGGGGGTTGCGTTGCGGGGCACGGAAGTGAAGTCGATCCGCGAGGGCAAAGCCAACCTGAAGGACGCGTACGGCCTCATCAAGGATGGCGAGGCGTTTTTGCTGAATGTCCATATCGGTCCTTATTCGCACGGAAATTTAGCCAACCACGACGAAACGCGCACGCGCAAACTGCTGCTGCATCGCGAAGAAGTTCGCAAGCTATTCTCGAAGACGCAGGTGAAGGGTCACACGCTCATCCCCACCCGACTTTACTTTCGCAAAGGGCGGGTGAAGTGCGAACTGGCGGTGGCGAAGGGCAAACAGGACTGGGACAAGCGGGAAACCGAGAAGCGGCGGGAGGCGGACCGCGATGCAAGGGCCGCAGTGAACGCCAGCAAGCATCGCATGGGACGATAGGCGAATCCAGCAGGGGTCTGGCCGCGCGGTGGCGGAACTAGAACGGTCTTCAGAACCCTGGGGCCCGGATGAAATAATGAGGTTCATGCGCGCTGAATTGTCTTTTTCTCCCCTTGCCGCCACTGAGACTGAACTGCTGGCCGTCCTGGCCGTCGATACCCAAAGTGGAAAAGGCCCCGATGGAAAACCGGAACCGACGCTGCTGACCGCGGATGCAGCGGTAAAAGCGGCCGCGGCTGCCGTGCTGGCCAGCGGTGAATACAAAGCGGGAGCGAATGAGACGCTGCTGCTGCACGCTCCGGCGGGTTTGAAGGCCAGGCGGCTGCTGCTTGTGGGCCTGGGCAAACAAGCCAGGGCGACTGTGCATGGTGTGCGCAGTGCGGCGGGAACCGCGGTCCGGTTCTGCAAGCCGAGAGGCATCAAGGAACTGGCATTCGCGCTGCCCGAGACGGATTTGCTGGCGGCGGGAGCCAGCGCGCGGGCTGCGTCGGAAGGCGCGTTTGTGGGCGACTTCGATGCCGACACCTATCGCAGCGACCGCAAGGATCTGAGTGTCAAGACGTTCACCGCTGTGGCAGCAGCCGGAGCCGACCAGGCCGCGGTGAAAGCGGCATTCGCCGAGGGCGCGATCATCGGCGAGAGCCAGAACTTCGCGCGCACGCTGGTGAACGAGCCAGGCAATGTGCTGACACCCACGGTATTCGGGCAGAGGGCGGCAGCGATGTCGAAAGAAGTCGGCCTGGCGTGCGAGGTGCACTCGACTGAGAAGCTGCACGAGCTGAAGATGGGCGCGTTCTGGAGCGTTTCCCAGGGATCGGAAGAGCCGCCGGCACTGATCGTGATGCGCTATGAGCCGGAGGGCGTGACCGACGGGCCGGTGCTGGGGCTGGTGGGCAAAGGGATCACGTTCGACACCGGCGGCATCTCGATCAAGCCGTCCGACAACATGGAAAAGATGAAGTACGACATGGCGGGCGGGGCGGCGATGATCGGCGCGATGCGCGCCATTGCGCTGTTGAAGCCGCAGGTGCGGGTGATCGGCATTGTGTGTGCTGCGGAGAACATGCCGGACGGCAAGGCGCAGAAGCCGGGCGATGTGCAGACCGCCATGTCGGGCAAGACGATCGAGATCATTAATACCGACGCTGAAGGGCGGCTGGTGCTGGCCGATGGCTTGAGCTATGCGAAGCAACTGGGCGCGACGCACCTGATTGATGCGGCCACGCTGACCGGCGCGTGCGTGGTGGCGCTGGGCATGATCAACGGGGGCGCCTTCTCGAACGACGATGCTACGTTCGACAAGTTCAACGGGGCGCTGGCCACCTCGGGCGAGAAGTTCTGGCGGCTGCCGCTGGGCGATGAATACGCGGAGTTGATCAAGAGCGATATCGGCGATATCAAAAATACCGGCGGGCGATACGGCGGCGCGATCACGGCGGCGGAGTTCCTGAAAGTGTTTGCGGAAGAGACGCCGTGGATCCACCTGGATATCGCGGGGATGGCATGGATCGAGGACGCACGGCCGTATATCGCCAAGGGACCGAGCGGGGTTGGAGTGCGGTCGATACTGGAGTGGGTGCGGAGTTATTGAAAGACAGGGAATAGGGTTGGATGAGTAAAGCGCCGGCTCGTGGCGGTATCTGACGCTGCGAGTCGGCGTTTTTCATTTTCCTTATGCGGCCCCCATGGTACTTGGCGTTGCCGCGTGATATCACAACGGCAACAGCGGCCAGTGGCTGCGATTTTCTCCATCCGATATAGCTAAGAAGTGCCAGCGGAGGGTTACGCAATGATCTTGCAGACAGCACCCCTGTCGCCCAGCCAGAACGCCGCTATCGACGCGGTTGGACGCGAGCTTCAACCCGTAGACAACACGCTAGGGAGCGGCGGAGTTTTGCGTGCCGCCAGCGCCCAGGAGCGGCAACAGGCCGCGGAGCAGATGCGCTACCAACTGTATCTGCTCGACCGGAGCCAGCGCCGGATGTCCATCGAGGATTGCATCGCGGCACTGATGGACTCACCCGGTGCCTCAGTTCCCGATTGATCGATTGCCATCACACGCCGACGATGTTGCGGTCGGCGTCCACATCGATTTCCAATGCGCGCGGATGGCTGGGCAGTCCGGGCATCAGCATCATGTTGCCTGCAATGGCCACGACGAAGCCTGCGCCCGCGGATAGAGAGACGTCGTTGACGTTGAGCGTCCAGCCGGTGGGCGCCCCCATGATCTTGGGATTGTCGGTGAGCGAGTACTGCGTTTTTGCGACGCAGACGGGCAGGCGCGCGAATCCCCATTGCGCATATTGATCGAGTTTGGCGCGGGCCTGCTCGCTGAGCGTGATGCCCGCTGCGCCGTAGACCTGGGTGGCGACCTTGCGGATTTTTTCTTCCAGCGAATCTTCGAGCGGGTAGACGGGCTGGACATCGGGCGAGGGATTGGATTCGATGAGGTCCACGACTTTTTCGGCGAGATCGACGGCGCCGACGCCGCCCCTGGCGAAGGCTTCGACAGTGGCGCAGGGCACGCTGAGGCGCGCGCATTGGGCGGCGATGACGGCGAGTTCTTCGGGGGTGTCGGCCGGGAAGCGATTGATGGCGACAACGATGGGCACGCCGTAGCCGCGCAGGGCCTGGATGTGGTGATCGAGGTTGGTGAATCCAGCTTCGAGGGAGCCTTCCCCTTGCGCGCGCAGGCTCTGCACCGTAGTGACCAGGACGGCGGCCGCGGGCCGGATTCCGGATGTGCGCATGACGATGTCGAAGTATTTCTCGGCCCCGAGGTCGGCGGCGAATCCCGCTTCGTTGACGACGTAATCGGCGAGGCGCACTCCCATTTTCTGGGACAAGATGCTGCTGGTGCCGTGGGCGATATTACCGAATGGGCCGGTGTGGACGAGGGCGGGCGTGCCTTCGGTGGTCTGGACGAGGTTGGGCAGGACAGCGTCGGCGAGGAGGGCCATCATGGAACCGGTTGCGCCTATGTCGGCTGCGGTCACGGGGCGGCCGGAGCGGGACGCGCCGACCACGATGGAATCGAGGCGATGGCGGAGGTCGTCCAGGCTGGAGGCCAGTGCGAGGATGGCCATGATCTCGGACGCCGCCGTGATCACGAAGCCGGTGGCGCGGTTGGCGCCGTCGTGCTTGCCGCCGACGTCGACGGTGATGCGGCGGAGGGCGCGGTCGTTCATGTCGAGGGTGCGGGGCCAGGTGATGCGCGCCGGATCGAGATCGAGGGTGTTGCCGAAGAACAGATGCGAATCCACCATGGCCGCGAGGAGGTTGTGCGCGGCGGTGATGGCGTGAAAGTCACCGTGGAAGTGGAGGTTGATCTTCTGGCTGGGCTCCACTTGCGAAAGTCCGCCTCCGGCGGCGCCGCCTTTGAGACCGAAGACAGGTCCGAGAGAGGGCTCGCGGGAGGTGAGGATGGCTTTCTGGCCAATGCGGTCGAGAGCTTGCGCGAGGCCGATGGAGACCACGGTTTTGCCTTCGCCGGAAGTCGTCGGCGTGGTGGCCGTGACCAGGATGAGCTTGCCGCGAACGGGGAACGCGGGGTTGTCGAGCAGGCTCAGCTTGAGCTTGGCGCCGTAAGGGCCGATGGCTTCGTATTCTTCAGGCAGCAGGGCGAGCTTACGCGCGATTTCTTCAATGGGCAGGAGCATTTTTGTGGGCAGAAAAGTGTTTGTCATAGATGGGACCGTGGAGCAATTTACTCCGTTCGCATAGCCGTTTATGTGATGCGGGCTACAGGTGTGCGGACGCTTTACATGGCTTCAGGGCTTTCGATGCCGAGCCAATGGAGCACGGTGACGAGTTCGCGCAGGGCGACGGCCGCAGTGGCGAGGAGAAAGGTCTTGCGGGCGGGGTCTTCCTCGGTGAGGATGTGGTGCTTGTGGTAGAAGTTGTTGAATTCCTGAGCCAGCTGAAAGGCATGCTTGGCGAGATAGGCGGGCTCGGATGTGGCGATGCACTGGTCGAGCATCATGGAGCGGCGTCCGGCGCGGAGCCAGAGGGCCCAGATGTCTTCAGCGCCTTCCCCCTCGAGAAACGGTGCGATGGCGCCCCGGGGAAGCGCGGTGAACTGGCTGAGTACGGCTTCGAGCGTGGTTTCACCTTTGCGGAAGATGTTGCGGATGCGGACTACTGCGTATTGGGCATAGGGGCCGGTCTCTCCTTCGAAGCTGAGGGCATCCTTGAAATCGAAGGCGATGACCGAATTGCGCGTGAACTTGAGCATGAAGTAGCGCAGCGCGCCGATGGCGATCTGCTCCGCGATGCGCTGGCGTTCGGTTTCGTCGCGGCCGGTCTGGCGGGAGTCCACTTCGGCGCGGGTAGCGGCGATGAGTTTGTCGATGAGATCGTCTGCCTTGACGCCGAAGCCCTTGCGGCCACTGACTTCGATGTAGGGGCGGGCGAGATCTTCCGCGGATACGTTGTAGCCGAGTTCGACGGCGCAGCGCGGGGTGAGCGCCACCATTTCATAACTGAAGTGGGTGTAGCTGTCGGCCTGGGCGGTGTGGCCCATGCCTCGCAGGGCCTGGATGACGTTGGCCTGCGGATCGGACTGGCGGGCATCGATGACGTTGTAGATGGCCTGGGCGCCGCCGAAGTGGGGATGAGCGGGCTGGCCGTGGACCGTAGAAATCCAGCACTCGTGATCGGGATAGGTGAAGAACGGCTTGTAGCCGAAATCCTTGCCCAGCAGGCCGAACTTCCACAGGTGATAGGCGATGTCTTTGCCCACGTAGGTGACGATCCCGTTGGAGCGCACGATGACCTTGGCGTCTTCGTCGACTTCGCCCTCGGCGGTGGCCGCGGCGCCGGGGCGGCGCATCACCCAGCAGCCCTTGTTTTTGCCGTAGAGCTCGAAGTAGAGCACGCCCGTCTGCTTTAACTGTTCGAAGGCCGCGTCCCAGAATTTGAGGTGAAGGATCTCGCTCTCGCGGGGAAGGAAGTCGTACTCGATGTCGAGCCGCAGCATGGTTTCGAGATGGCGGCGGAGAACGGCGGTGGAGATGAGTTCGGCGACTGCCGAGGTTTCGTTGTCGCCGGCCTCCAGTTCGTGAAGGGTAGCGTAGCGCAATTTTTTGCGAGCCGCGTTCTCGACTTCAATTCCCTGCTCATACCACGAGGAGGTGCGGGCGTAGAGATCCCAGCAGTAATAGTCGATGGCTGCGGTGTGGCCGTCGGGACCGGCGGCGCGCTGCTCGCATTGAGCAACCAGTTCTCGGACTTCGGCGAGCGTTTTGTTTTCCAGGTGCAGGAAACCGACGACCACATCGGCGACCTGGACGCCGGTGTTGTCGATGTAATTCTGCACGTCGACTTTTTGTCCGGCGGCGCGGAGGAGGCGAACGAAAGTATCGCCCAGAATGGCGTTGCGGAGATGGCCGATGTGCGCGGCCTTGTTGGGATTGATGCTGGTGTGCTCCACCAGCACGTGCGCGCCACCCGCGGTGGGGCCAACTCCTGACCCTTCTGAAATGGCGCGAACCCCGGCGGCCCGATCCAGGCGGGCATTGATGTAGCCGGCGCCGGCGACATCGAATGCGGCAAACCCATCAAGATGACCGAGGGCGGCAACGATTTCCTGGGCGATGATTTTGGGCGCTTTGCGGAGCGTGCGCGCCAGTTGCAGCGCGATCGGCGTAGCCAGTTCGCCGAATTTGAGGTCAGGGGGAACCTCAAGAGGAATGTTCTCGATGTCGAGATCGAACTTTGTTTTCAGAACACCGCGCAGGTGATCCGCGAGCCGTTTTTGCAATTCCAGATACACGCCGTAGGCCTCGAAAATCCTTGATTTTCAAGGGTGATTCTAACAGACCGGCGAGTCGGGCATGGGCCGCCGCAAGCATGGGAAAAGACGCGACCGGCCCTGCGGCCCGCGTTACTAACGAGTCCGTGGCCCCCAGCGCCGGCGGTCTTTGTTTCCCTTGCTGCGCCGATACGGATGAGAGGTCCACTGATTGAGAACTCCGGTCAGTACAAACCGTGTGGATAGAGAGAAGGCCTGGTTTGCGTCAACTGATTTCGATCGCGGCATTGACTTGCATAAGCGTCGCCAGTGGTTGCGGAGGTACCCGCAGCGATCCCGCTGGAATGACAACCCCGGAAACGCCGCTGCCGACAGTCAGCATCTCCGGCACCGTGACGTTCAAAAGCGCACCGCTGGCCGGCGCAACGGTGACCCTGTGGCTTACCAATACAAGCAGCATCCAGTCCACAACCACAACCGATGCGAACGGCAAGTACAGCTTCACCAGCCTGCGCACCGGTGGCAACGTACCGGACGATTATCACCTGTGGGCGATGAAGGACGGATACGGCTTCCACCCTTCGGTGGGCAGCGGGGCCAAGGGGACGCGGGCCGATCATACCGGCGAATTCGTGCAGCCGACGCTGGGAATTCCCATGTATCTCGAGGTGATTGAGTTTGTCGCGACGGCCAACAACTCGGTGACCAACGCAAATTTTTCTGCCTATGATGGAACCAATCCGCTGGTAAGCGTGGCTGCGACTGGCCAGACTCAGTCCTATGCGCCCGGAGATGATGGCGCGCTGAAGAAAGGCATCGCGTGGCCGCGGCAGCGTTATGCGGACAACCAGGACGGGACGGTGACCGACAACGTGACCGGCCTGATCTGGCTCAAGAACGCGGGCTGTTTTGCGCCGGCGACGTGGTCTACCGCAGTGGCAGAGGCAAACAGTCTTGCCGGCGGTACATGCGGGCTGAGCGACAGTTCCGCCACCGGACAGTGGCGGCTGCCCAACCTGGTTGAACTGGAGAGCCTGATCGATCCGTCCGCGAGCGATCCGGCACTGACGGCAGGCAATCCATTCACGAATGTGGCAAAGGCGAACTATTGGACAGCGACGAGCTACTTCGGCGGCCAGGAAGGTTCGCCGACCGCGTGGGTCATTCGCATGAGCGACGGTCGTTATATCAATGACTACGCGCAAAACCAGAAATCAAGCGCGATGAACGGTGTCTGGGCCGTGAAAGGCAGTGGAACAGGCACAGGCAAGCTACAGGCAACGGGACTGTATTATGCGTACCAGGCGGGAGATGACGGCACACTGCAAAAGGGCGTTCCGCTCGTGTATCCGCGGTTCATCGATCACGGCGATGGAACAATGACCGACGCGATGACGGGGCTGGTTTGGCTGAAGCTGGCCAACTGCATCGAGGGGGATTGGGCGACAGCCGTGGCATCGGTGAACAAACTGGCCAGCGGCCAGTGCGGGCTGACAGACGGCTCTGCTGCGGGCCAGTGGCGCATGCCCAATCGCAGGGAGATGCAAAGCCTGGCCGACCGCAATCAAAACAATGAGGCCGAGTACCTGGACTTCACCTTTCTCAATCCGGCGAGAACGGTATTTCAAGCGGCGGTGCTCAACAACTTTGTCCCTTCTTCGTATTACTGGACCTCGACGACAAATGCGGCGGACCCGACAGAAGCATGGACAGTCTTCAGCTGCGATTACGGCGTGTACGACATTTCAAAATCTGAGAGCCAGTACACCTTGGCTGTGCGCTGACGTGCGGCGCGGTTGGTCAGGATGGATGCCGTAAGATGGAGAATGGTCGCCGATCGCGATTCATTGCGATGCCAGCGACGGACGGCCCGATACCTGATGACAAGCCCGAATTCCAACGCAGCGCATTTTTATCTGACGACGCCGATTTACTACGTGAATGCGCGCCCCCACCTGGGCCATGCCTACTCGACCATCGTGTGCGACTCCATCGCGCGGCGGAAGCGGGCGCTCGGGATTGACACGTGGTTTCTGACTGGAACCGATGAGCACGGGCAGAAGATCGAGCGATCCGCGAAGCAGGCGGGGCGGACGCCGATGGAGTTCGCGACCGCGATCGCGGCCGAGTTTCGCTCGCTGTGGGACCGGCTGGGGCTGAGCTACGACGACTTCATCCGCACCACCGAAGAGCGTCACAAGCGGGGCGTGCAGAAACTGTTTGCCACGCTGCGCGACAAGGGCTACATCTACAAGAGCACCTACACCGGCCAGTATTGCGTGTCGGATGAAGCGTATGTGGATGGGCCTCCGGGAACAGTGTGCCCCACATGCGGGCGCATCACCGAAACGGTGAGCGAAGAGAATTATTTCTTCAAGCTGTCGGCGTTTGAGCGAAAGCTGCTGGAGTTCTACGAAGCGAACCCGGGATTCATGCAGCCGGAATCGACGCGGCGCGAAGTGATCTCATTTGTGCGCAGCGGGCTCAAGGACCTGTCCGTGAGCCGCACCAGTTTTTCCTGGGGCATTCCGGTGCCCGGCGATGAAAAGCACGTGGTATATGTGTGGCTGGACGCGCTGGCCAATTACATTACCGCTCTTGGATATGGTTCGGACGACCCGGAAGACCAGGCGCGCTTCGAGAAATTCTGGCCCGCGGACATGCACCTGATCGGCAAGGAGATCAGCCGGTTTCATTGCGTGTATTGGCCGGCCTTTCTGATGGCGGCGGGAATTGCGGTGCCGAAGTCGGTGAAGGCCAACGGATGGCTGCTGTTCGACGACACCAAGATGTCGAAGTCGCTGGGCAACATCGTGCGCGCGGAGACGGTGGACACGGTGCTGGGCGCGGATGCGCTGCGCTATTTCCTGCTGCGGGAGATTCCTTTCGGGCAGGATGGCAGCTTCAGCTTCGATGCCCTGGTGCGGCGCTACAACGGCGATCTGGCCAACGGCTACGGAAACCTCGTGAGCCGCGTGGTCAACATGGTGCATAAGTACTTCGGCGGGGTGTTGCCGGATGCGGGCGCACCGACCGGCGCAGAGACGTCTCTGCGGGCAGGCGCGGAGAAGGCCATGGTGGAGTTCGGGCCGGCGTTCGATGAGTTAAATTTTTCCGACGCACTGAAAAGCTTGTGGCTGCTGGTGGCGGAGACGGATGGATATCTGACCGCCAACGCGCCATGGAAGAAGCCTGCGGAGCGTTCGGATGCCGATCATGCGACGCACCAGGCGCGGGTGCTGGCCACAGCGGCGGAAGCCATCCGCGTCATCACGGCGCTGGTTTATCCCATATTGCCGGCTTCGGCGGCGAAGGTGTGGCAACAGCTTGGGCAGGGTTCGCTGGACGAGGCGGCCCGGCGGGCATTTTTGACAGAGCTTGCGTGGGGCGGGTTGAAGGCCGGAACGACATTTGGCGAACCGGCACCGCTGTTCCCCCGCGCGGAGAAGGACGCGGTTGAGCGTATGCAGAATCTAGAGAACGAAAACAATTCGAGCGCTGTAGAGGCGGCGGCGGGCAAGAAAGACGCCCCGACGCATGCGACGGCTTCTCCTTCGGTTGCGTCAGTGGATGGTCCGGCGACGGCACCCGGGGAAGCAGGCGCGGCGGGGAAGGCTGGAGACGATGCCGTAACATCCACCACCGCGACTGCCGCCCACGGGGAGACCCCGGTGGATACGGCCAAGGTGCACCAGGTTCCCGCCGATGTGGAAAGTGCTCGGCTGCGGACGACGCCGGCGAGTGCATCTTCGGGAGCGCCATTGCCGCATGAGGAGAAGAAGCAAAACCCTAGCGAGGCACCGCAGCAGCCTGTTCCTGCACCGACGGGTTCGGGACCGGCTGAGCACATCACTATTGACGATTTTGCCAAGGTGGAACTGCGGGTAGCCCAGGTGCTGGTGGCGGAGCGGATTCCCAAGGCCGACAAATTGCTGAGGCTGGAAGTCGACCTGGGTTACGAGAAGCGGCAGATCCTGGCCGGCATTGCGCAGTACTACGAGCCGGAAAAGCTGATCGGCCGGAAGATCGTGATTGTGGCCAACCTGGCTCCGCGGAAGATGCGCGGGCTGGAGTCGAACGGGATGCTGCTGGCGGCGTCGCTGCCTCCGGATGGGGCGCCGGTGCTGGCCGGATTTCTGGAAGATGTGCCGCTGGGAGCGCGATTAAAGTAGTTTGTCGACTGAGAGGCCGGGCCGTCCGGATGGCTTCAAAATTGGCATCAGTCGTTGTATGCGTGGTCTCCCCGGGTCTCAAAATCGAGACCCGGGACACCCGCGAGCGGTGCGCTCGCACTAATTTCTTTCTTCGAGGCCAAATTGCTGATCGATTCCCATGCTCATCTGGATAGTCCACGCTATGCGGAGGACCGCGAAGCGATGCTGCGGCGCGCGGCGGATGCCGGCGTGGGCGCGGTGCTGGCGATCGGCATCGGCGAGGGGCCGGCGGAGATGCACCAGGCGCGGGATTTGTGCCGCCAGTTCAACGGGCAGCCCGGCATGCCGAAGCTTTATGCCAGTGCCGGGATTTATCCGCATAACGCACCGGAAGCCGACGAAACGGCGCTGGCAAAGCTGGATGGATTGCTGGCCCAGCCGGAGGTGATTGCCTGCGGCGAAGTCGGGTTGGATTACTACCATGAAGGCGCACCCCACGAGGTGCAGCGCCAGGGACTGATCAAACAGCTGGAGATTGCCGCGGCACGCAAGAGGCCGATCCTGATTCATTGCCGTTCGAAAGATGGCAGGGCAGATGCATGGGACGATCTTTTCCAGGTACTGGACGAACATTGGAAACCAACCGGGCTGGGCGGTGTGATGCACTGCTTTGGCGGGGAATGGGAGCAGGCGCGTCGCTCGCTGGACCTGGGCTTCCTGATTTCGTTTGCCGGGAATTTGACTTATCCCAAAGCGCAGCCGCTGCGGCAGGTAGCCGCGCGGGTTCCGCTGGACGGAGTGCTGGTGGAGACGGATGCGCCCTGGCTGGCCCCGGCCTCAAACCGCGGCAAGCGCAACGAGCCGGCCATGGTGGTGCACACGGCCCAGACCCTGGCTGGACTTTTGGGAGTGGAAGCGGAACAAATCGCTTCGGCAACCACCAGAAACTTCTTCCGCCTGTTCGCGGGGCTTTCCTCAAACGGCGGGGATAGGTAAGATGCGGGTTTAGCGTTTTCTCAGGGCGAACATAGCCGCGCTGTTTTTCTGGTTTCAGTGAAGGTTAGACTGAAATCGGTCGGCGCGTTCGCTGAGACGTGGGAAACTAGAGAGTTGGACACGGCAGACGGGTCGAGGTTCGGCGCGAACCTGGGGTCGCTGAATCAGAAAATCGGCAGGGTAACTCGGGGGACGTATGGCGCAGGAAAATTCATTCGACATTGTAAGCAAGGTAGACATTCAGGAAGTGAGAAACGCCATCGACCAGGCGTTGAAGGAGATCCGCCAGCGCTTTGACCTGAAGGACTCGCACTCCGAGATCACGCTGGAAGGCAACGATGCCATTCAACTGGCGTCGGCGGGCGAGTACAAGCTGGAAGCGGTAAAGGAAATCCTGGGACAAAAGCTTGTGAAACGAGGCGTGTCCCTGAAGAATCTTACTTATGGCAAGCTGGAACCGGCGGCCGGCCAGAGCGTAAAACAGAAGATCAGCCTGCAGCAGGGGATCCCGACGGAGAAGGCCAAGGAGATCGTAAAACTGGTCAAGGACTCAAAAAAGAAGGCGCAAGCCAGCATTCAAGGAGATACTGTGAGAGTATCCAGCAAAGACCGCGATGAACTGCAAGGCATAATTGCCCTGCTCCGCGGGAAAGACCTGGGTGTGGACTTGCAGTTTACGAACTACCGAACCAACTAAGCAGGCTTGGCGGCACCAGGCGTTTCCCTGCCAGGGACCGCCGTTTCAAGAAACCGAGAAGACCGGGGAACATTGAGCACACTGGCGATAGCAACGGCGAGAGAGGTCTTCGATCTGCTGCGGGACGACCTCGTGGCAATCGAGCAAGAGTTGGGCCGGGACGCCGCCTCCAGCGTAAGTACCATCACGGAAATTGCCGAATACCTGCGTGAAGGCGGAGGCAAGCGCATCCGGCCGTCGCTGCTGCTGCTGGCCGCGCACTTGCTGGGCTACTCGGGACCGGGCGCGATCCGCCTCGGAACCGTGGTCGAAATGGTGCACACCGCCACCCTGGTTCACGACGACATTATTGACGACGCCGACACCCGGCGCGGTCGCCCCTCGGCGAACACGACGTGGGGCAACGAGAAGTGCGTGCTGGCCGGCGACTGGCTTTACATGCAGGCGTTCCGCGTGGCCCTCGAAGAGAAGAACCTGCGCGTGCTGGAATTGCTGATCGGACTCACGCAGCAGATGGTCGAGGGCGAGCTGCTGCAGATCCAGAAGCTCGGTAAGGCGGTTTCCGAGGCCGAATACTACGACCTGATCTTCCGCAAGACCGCTTGCTTGTTTTCGGTTTCGATGCGGCTGGGCGCAGTGTTGGCCGGGGCCACCGAGGCCCAGGAGACGAGCATGGCTGCCTATGGACGCGCGGTGGGCCTGGCGTTCCAGATCGTCGATGACGTGCTCGATCTGACGGCGACGGAAGAAGTCCTGGGCAAGCCGGTGGCCAGCGATCTGCGCGAAGGCAAGGCGACGCTGGCGGTGATTCACTCCATGGACCACGGTACGGCGGCAGACCGGCAAGCCGTGCAGCGGGTACTCGACGATCGCAGCTTTGAGAATGCGAGCCGCCAGCAGATTCAGGAGATCCTGGTGCGCAACGGGTCTGTAGCCTACGCGATGAGTGTTGCCGACCGCTATGCCGAGCAATCGAGGCAGGCGCTCGCTCCCCTTCCCGAATCGGAATTCAAGCGGGCGCTGCTGTGGGTACCGGATTTCGTAGTGGCGCGCGACAAGTAAAAATCTTCCTCCGGAGATCACATGCAGAAACTTTGGGCACAGGTAGACCGCTACTTCGGCGATCTGCTGGCGCCGGAAGATGCGGCGCTGGCGTCGGTCCTCGCAACCAACGAAAGCGCGGGCTTGCCTTCCATCGACGTACCGGCGCTGCTGGGCAAATTTCTCGACTTGATGGTGCGGATTTCCGGTGCGCGGCAAGTCCTGGAGATTGGCACGCTGGGCGGATACAGCACCATCTGGCTGGCGCGGGCCCTGCCTGACGATGGACGCGTGGTGACGCTCGAAATCGATCCAAAGCATGCCGGGATTGCGCGCGCAAACCTGAAGAAGGCCGGCGTGCAGGACCGGGTTGAGATCCGGCTGGGCGCGGCATTGGAAACCCTGCGTTCCCTTCACGCAGACGGAGGAGCCCCGTTCGACCTGATATTTATTGACGCCGATAAGAAAAGCATGCCGGAATACCTGGGCTGGTCGCTGAAGCTGTCACGCCCGGGCACCGTGATTATTGCCGACAACGTGGTGCGCGATGGCAAGGTCATCGAGCCTGACAATCCCGATGAAAATATTCAGGGCGTGCGCCGGATGACAGAGATGATGGCCGCCGAGCCGCGGCTCAGCGCGACCGCGATTCAGACTGTCGGCGCCCGGGGCTATGACGGGTTTGCCATCGCGGTGGTGACGGAGTTAGGTCGCCATTAACGACCGCAGCGCTGCAGCGTATTGGTCCGGCAAAGGCATCTTGTTGAGGTCGGCATCGCAGACCACGTGAACGGTCTCGCCTTCGGCTAAAACCTTAGGCTCGTCGCCATCGGCCGCCTTGCGCAGGATGCGATAGGCGAACTTGAGCACCGATCCGCGAAGCAGCGCGGGGCGCGTTTCGATAAGGATCTCGTCGTCGTAGCGAGCGGGAGCGCGATAGCGGCAGGTCGCCTCGACCACCGGCAGGATCAGCTTATGGTCGATCTCCATCTGGCTATAGGCCAGTCCGAGGGAGCGCAGCAGTTCCACGCGGCCAATCTCAAACCACACCAGGTAGTTGGCATAGTAAACAATGCCCATCTGGTCGGTTTCGGCATAGCGCACCCGGGCGGGCGTGATTACAGGCATGGGAGTCTCTCGAAAGGTAACGAGTGAAACCGTGATCCAGTGAACGAGTGATCAGAAACAGCTGTTCCCTGGTTCACGGTTTCACTCGTTCACTGCATTTTTAGGGCTTCAAATGGGTGAAGATGGGTAGCTTGGTAACGTCGTTGAAAATGATGAAGGCAAAGAAGACCACCAGAACCACAAACGCCGCCTGGTAGATGCGCTCCTTCACGTTGATGCTGATGTCGTGGCGTAGCACGCTTTCGATCAGCAGCAGCAGAATCAAGCCGCCATCGAGAATGGGAAAAGGCATGAGATTGAGAATGCCGAGGTTGATGCTGATGGCGGAGGCAAGTCCAAACTTGGGCAGCCAGCCTTGGGTTTCAGCGGCCTGGCCGGCCATGCGGGCGATGCCCACCGGCCCCGAAAGCTGTGAAACCGCAACCTTGCGCGTGAAGAGCCGGCCGAGAACCTCTACGATCAGGAACGAGTTGTCCCTGCAGAAGCCCTTGGCTTGGACGACAGCCTTGCCCAGCGGCAGCGGGTCGCGGCGGAAGGGCGTTCCTACGGCCTGAAATCCGAGCTTCCAGCCGGAGTCGAGCTTGGCGGGAACGGCCTGGAGGTCGAGGTGAGCGCCTTTGCGCAGAACACCGAGAGACAGGGGCTTTCCCTGTCCTGCCTGCATATAGGCCAGCAAGGTGGAAACCGTGTGGAAGGCATGGCCGTCGACAGACTCGATCTGATCGCCGGGGCGGAGGCCGGCTTTATCTGCCGGAGTGCCGGGCTGAACATCGTCAACGCCGATCGGTCCAGGCATGAACTGGGGAAGGATGCCGGCATCGGTGAACTCAAATTCCTGCCCCTTGGCCAGCGACGGGATGTGCAGCGAAAGTGGAACCGCCTTGCCGCTGCGATCCACGGTGACCGGAATAGTCTGGTTCAGATTCATGGACGCGCGGGTGCCGACCTGCATCCAGTCGGGATTATCGACCGTATCGAAGTGGCGGATGACGTCGCCGGGTTCGATGCCGGCCTGCGCCGCGGGCGAACCGGGAATGACCCACTCTACCGTGCTGGAAGTGACGACGTACTTGGGGACTTCGTTGATCCAGTTGTAGTAAAACACCATGAGCAGGAAAGCCAGAATGAAGTTGGCCACCGGCCCTGCCAGCCCGATAAGCATGCGCTGCCAGCGAGGATGTGCCGTGAACGACCCGGGATCCTCCGGCGGCCGTTCCGCGGCGGTATCGGTGCCCGTGATTTGATCGGGAGTTTCCCCCGTCATCTTCACGTAGCCGCCCAGGGGCAGCAGGCAGACCTTGTAGTCGGTATCGCCATGCTTGATGCCGAACAGCCGTGGACCAAAGCCCACGGAGAAAGACTCGACGCGGACGCCACACAGCTTGGCCACGGCGAAATGGCCGAATTCATGAACCACTACCATCACGCCAATGAGTACGATAAAAGCGGCGATGGCAACCACAACTTCGTGAAGATTTTGCATAGGTTAAACGCGTTTTCCTTCGATGCTTGCCTATAGATACGCGATTTAAGACACCAGTGTTCCAGCGGTCTGACGCGCTTGCCGGTCCACGGCAAGCGCCTCGGCGATGGTAGCCGGATGCGCTTCCGGCGTGAGAGCGAGCACCTTCTCAATTGTATCCGGGATTCCATTAAATGGGATGCGGCGGTCAAGGAATGCTTCCACTGCCACCTCGTCGGCGGCGTTCAGGGCAATGCAGTGGGAGCCACCCTTCTCGGCCGCTTCAAAGGCGAGGCGCAGACAAGGAAAGCGCTGGAAATCAGGCTCTTCGAAGTCGAGATGGCGCAGGGCAGCCAGGTCGAAAGTGAGGTGCGAGGCGGGCCGCTCCGGATATGCCAGCGCATAGAGGATCGGCAGGCGCATGTCGGTGACCGAGATCTGCGCCAAAATTGACCCGTCGACGTATTCCACCAGGGAATGCACCGTGGACTGGGGGTGCACCGTCACGCGCACCTGGCGGGGAGGCACATCGAAGAGGCGGCAGGCCTCGATAATCTCCAGTCCCTTGTTGAGCATGGTGGCGGAATCGATGGTGATCCGCCGCCCCATGACCCACGTCGGGTGTTTCAGGGCCTGTTCGGGCGTAATCGAGGCAAACTGTTCGAGCGGCGTCTGCCGGAACGGGCCCCCGGAAGCGGTGAGCCAGATGGTCTTGACCTCTTTGGGTTGGCCGACGCGCAGGCACTGGTGGACAGCGTTGTGTTCGCTGTCGATGGGAAGGATGGGGACGTTCCGCTGGCGGGCGGCGGCAGTGAGGATTTCGCCTGCCGCCACCATGCACTCCTTGTTGGCCAGACCGACGGGCTTACCGGCGAGGATAGCGGCATGGGTGGCTTCGAGACCAGCTACGCCAACGATGGCGGAGACCACAAAGTCGGCATCGGGCAGGGTGGAGCAGGCTACCGTGCCCTCGGTTCCGTGGACGATTTCGATTCCGGCGACGCCGGCGCCTTGAAGGCGGTTGCGCAGTGCTCCGGCCAGCTCTTCCGTGGCCATGGAGACGATCCGGGGCCGCCACCTGGAGGCTTGCGCGAAGGCTTCTTCGAGGTTGCGGCCGGCTGCCAGCGAGGCCACGGAATAGCGGTCGGGAAACTGTTCGACGATGGAGAGAGTGCTTTGGCCGATGGAGCCGGTGGAACCGAGAATGGCGAGTCTTTTCAATGTCTTAAACGCGAACTACCTTCAGTTGGATTGCTTCAGAATCGCTGGTGAATAAGTTGAGCGTACCATAGCGCCGGTGCGGCCAGCAGGAGGGCGTCGATGCGATCGAGGATGCCGCCGTGGCCGGGCAGCAGGGTACCGGAGTCCTTCACCCCGGCGGACCGCTTCAGGGCCGACTCCGCCAGGTCGCCCACCTGGGCGGCGATGTTCACAAGGACCGCCAGCAAGAGCCAATACCACCACACTTCGTCGGCGTAAGAGAGCTTGACCGAGTTCCACCGGGCCAGGAACTCCGCCAGTCCCAGCAGGCCGCCGGCGACTAACAGGCTCCCGATTACCGAGGCAATGGAGCCTTCCCAGGTCTTGTTGGGGCTCAGCGTCGGGGCCAGTTTGTGCCGCCCGAAGGGCCGCCCGATGTAAAGCGCGGCGATGTCCCCGGCCCATACCACACACAGCAGGAAAACCAGCAGCGACGGACCGTTGTTCTGCTCCCGCAGGGCGGGTATGGAAATCAGGGTAAAACCTACATAAAAGAGGCAGAAGATGGAATTTGAGGCGTCGGCCAGCATTTCGGGAATGGGGCTGCGGAAGGTACAGAAAAGCAGCAATCCCAGGCACAAGACACCCAGAATGGGCGCAAGGTAGTCCAGATTGGACCACTCATAGGTGGCCGCAAACAGCAGGAGGATGGCCGCCACCACCGCGAGACGCGGCGGATTCGACCCTTTCCGTTCAGCCAGGCCGAGGTATTCCCATCCCGCCAGCGCGGCCACCAGCGCGATAGCCAGGGTGAAAAGCCACTGCCAACGGGGGCTCAGAAAGACAAGGACAAAGACCACAGGGATCAAAACAACAGCGGTAAGGACGCGTTTCATTCAGGGATGAGAATACACCGGTAAGCCCGGGGGGCTTCAGAGTACTGGCTGCGACGGTTCAGCTGGCCGCAATCTTCACGCGATCGGCTTCCTCATCGGTCACGCCGACACTGTCGCTGAGGCCGCCGAAGCGGCGCTCGCGGCGCTGGAAGTCCGCGATCGCCTCCAGCAGATGGATGCCGCGGAAGTCGGGCCAGAGACGTTCGGTCACAAAAATCTCGGTGTAGGCGATCTGCCAGAGCAGGTAGTTGGAGATGCGCATCTCGCCCGATGTCCGGATGAGCAGGTCGGGGTCGGGCATGTGCGCGGTGTAGAGGTGGCGGTGGATGTCTTCTTCGGAGATGCGTTCGGGGGCGATGTGCTTGGCTTTCGCTTCGGCCAGCAGTCCCCGGAACGCGTCCACCATCTCGGATCGTCCGCCATAATTCAGAGCCAGGGTCAGGGTGGTTCCGGTGTTGTGGCGGGTCGTATCCGCCGCCCACTCCATCTTGTCCTGCACTTCGTGGGGCAGTTCGTGGGTGCGGCCGATGTAACGGATGCGGACGTTGTTGTCCATCATGCGCTGCACGTTGCTCTCCAGATAGCTCTTGAGCAGGCGCATCAGGAAGTTCACCTCGGCACGCGGACGGCGCAGGTTGTTTTCGAGTGAAAAGGCGTACAGCGTGAGCCAGGGAAGACCGATGCGGGAGGCGGTTTCCGTAACCAGCTGAACGCTCTTGGCGCCCTGCTGGTGTCCGAGAAAGCGCTTAAGAGAGCGATGCCCCGCCCAGCGTCCGTTGCCGTCCATGATGATGGCCACGTGGTCCGGGAGGCACTCTGGTTTCAGCGTCGCGTAAACGGCGCGCTCCTCCGGAGTAAGTTCATGGATGCGCAACGTGACTGCAGAAGACAAGTGACCCGCCTCTTGATCCGGGCCTGCCGATTCGTCTTCGGCTGCCGGTGGGCGTCAGGTTTGAGACGCCCGATTCTAGTGAATATCCATTTATCTGGGCTCTCACAGCCGCAACGCCAGCCCGAACGATCTCATCTCCACGGAAAAATGGATCATCATCGACCGTAGCACAACCGCAGAGGCCCCGCAATTCTCCTTGTTAGATGCAGAAAATCGACGTCATTCCACCACCGGGAGTTTCAAGACGATCTAAAATTGCGCCATGATTCACGGCGCACACCTGCTGCTCTATAGCAGCAATCCAGAAGCAGACCGGGCGTTTTTCCGGGACGTCCTGCGATTCGAACACGTGGATGCCGGCGACGGGTGGCTTATCTTTGCACTTCCCCCGGCGGAGCTGGCAGTTCATCCGGCGCCGCCGGCCCAGCCCGGTGCCGGTCTGGCCGCCGCCACCGTATACCTCATGTGCGACAACCTGCGCGATACGCTGGATGCGCTGACGGCTCAAGGTGTTCCGCACACCGAAATCCAGGAGGCACGTTGGGGAACGATCAGCAGCATTCGCCTGCCGGGAGGCGCGCACCTGGGCCTGTATGAACCGCGCCATCCCTTGGCTATATCGCTGAAGTGATTCAAGAGACACCGCCATCCGCCCCCGCCTCGCAGCGCTAAGCCCGGCGACACCCGCAGATTAGGCGGTGCGACGCTGGCCGGTGGCCTTGTCGCGCAATGCCCCGTAGAACAAAGTCCGCTGCAGCGAATCAAGACGCGGCAACAGCGCGGCAATCTCGGCCAGAAACGGATCGGCAAGAATTGCCGCCACCTCCTCGTCGCGACGGCTGCGCGCATCCCGAACCAGCTGGCTCATGTCCACTTCGAGCGCTTCCGCCAGCCGCTCCAGCGAACCCAGTGTCGGAATCGCCTTGCCGTTTTCGATCTTGGAGATGTACGTGCGGGGTACCTGCATCCGGCCTGCCAGTTGGCGCTGGCTCAAATGGCGCGCCTTGCGTATGTCGCGCACCTGCGCCGCCACGTGCAAGCCGGCCTCCGCCGATCCCTGCGAAATAAAGCTGGGGACTGGCTGCGGGCCAAGCACGATGGGTTCCTCGATATCGAGGGGTTTATGGCATCGCCTGCAAAGGGAGTTGCTGGTTCGGTACTGCACCAGGGTGCAATGTTCGCAGCGCACGACTTCGCGAGGGTCAAGACTCACAAGTGCGGTTGCCATCGGTTGTTCGCGGATCGCCAGAGCGGGCTGTCCGGGGCGCTTCTCAGCACCACTACTACTGCCAATCTGAGGGGTGTGAACCATAATTGTCAAGTAGAGACTAAGGGTCAACCCGAAGTCTTACCCATAATACCCCGAAAAACCCGAAGAAACACGAACCAAATGCAGCAACATGGATAATATTTTTTATGACGATGAACCTTGACGGCGATCTCAACTACGCCCGGCCCCAGGCGTGGCAACTGTTAACTGAATGGACTGCTGGTGAAAGTCTGCGTAATCACGCCCTCGCCGTGGAGGCCTGCGTGGTCGCTTACGGCCAGGCCGAGGCCGATCGACTGGGGCTGGATGGAGCCGAGCGCGAAGCGCTGATGCGCCTTTACTCCACCACGGCCCTCCTGCACGATTTCGACTACGAACGGCATCCGTCGCGCGAAGAGCACCCCTTTGTGGGCGTGCGCGAACTGGAACGTCAGGGTTGGCCGCCGGAAATGCGCACCGCCATCCTGGGACATGCCGAATACTCCGGCGTTCCCCGGGTGACCCACCTTGACAAGGTGCTGTTCGCGTGCGACGAACTGGCGGGGTTTCTCACTGCCTGCGCCCTGGTGAAGCCCACCAGGTCCATCGCCGACGTGGAAGTATCCGGAGTGCGCCGCAAGATGAAAGATAAAGCGTTCGCGAAAGGCGTGAACCGGCAGGACGTCATCCACGGCGCGGCGGAACTGGGCGTCGATCTGGATGCGCATATCGCCTTTTGCATCGAGGCCATGAAAAAGAGGTCCGCGGACTTGGGATTGTAGCTGCGGGTAAGTCTTGAACGGGCGGTGAAGAGCCTCCGGCCGGGCATGGATCCGAAAGACGCGGCTTCCGTGCGTGCTTTGCCGGCAATTACCTCATCCCGGCGCATACTGGGAGTATCGGGGTGGGTCCCGGACAGGCCTTTGCATTTGGCCGGTTCAATCCGTCAGGCATGTGAGACGTTTTGAACCCCATCCCCCACCCTCGCAGTGTCGGAGATCCACCCGGTCTATTCCGTCGGCCACCCGCCCGGTTGATAGTCCGTACCGGTCGCACACCCCCCTCCCCCCTGTTTATGTTGCGAACCGGTATCGAAATTTTGCCGATTATTTCCTTCCTGCTCGGCTTCCCGCCGCAATCCTCAGTCAGAGCAATCACTTGCTCGTCGCAGTTCGTCCGGCTCGTCAAGAGGCCTTTTCCGGCGCGCTCCGCAAAAGCGCCCGAAATACCGCGAATTTATGGCATTTTTCTTGCCCAGTGAGAAAATTGATTAAGTAATTCCGGTCACCCGCATCGGAGTCAACATCTGCGCTACGATAGGTTGCACCCGCACGCTCGTGGTTCAGGCCCCGGTCGGAGGAGAACGTCATGGCCCAATTCCGTCACATCCTCACCAAATCCATCAACGGCGTCAAGACCATCACCATGAACCGGCCGGAAAAGCGCAACGCGCTGTGTCCTTTGCTGATCGAGGAATTGACGCAGGCCCTGAACGAGGCGGAAGTGTGCGATTGCGGCGTGGTGATCCTGACCGGTGCGGGTCCGGCCTTCTGCGCCGGCCTGGACATGGACCACTTGTCCACCATGCACGCGCAGACCGAAGCTGAAAATCGACACGATGCCGAGAACATGGCGCGCGTCTTGCGCACGCTCTATGACTTTCCCAAGCCGGTCATCGCCGCCGTCAATGGGCCGGCCATTGCCGGCGGCATGAGCCTCGCAACCATTCCCGACTTCTCCTTGTCGGTGCCCGAAGCCAAGTTCGGCTATACCGAGGTCAAGGTGGGCTTTGTACCGGCCATCGCGGCATCGTTCCTGCTGCGGCAGGTAGGCGAACTGCGCACCCGCGAACTGCTGCTCTCCGGCAAGCTGATCAAGGCGCACGAAGCCATACAGATGGGCCTGGTGACGCAGATCGTCAACGCCGAGGAGCTGATGGGAGCCGCCAACGCCCTGGCGCAATGCCTGTTGATGAACAGCCCGCAGGCCATGCATGAGGTAAAGAGGCTGCTCTCAAAGCACGCGCGGCGCCGGCTCGACGAGGAACTCGAAGAGGCCATCGACGCCAACGCACAGCAGCGGTCAGCCGAGGACTTCAAGGAAGGCGTTCAGGCGTTTCTGGAGCGCCGTCGCCCGGAGTGGCCGAGCATGCACGTCAAGGTGTAGATTGCGGATCGATCCCGTCGCAGGTATCTGGCCTTGCCCGATAACGGCCGTCGACCGGCTCAACGGCGCCTAAAATTCCGCTTTCGAACATTGGAGCGTCTTCCGGCTCGCGGTTGTAAACATCAGATCTGGAATACTTCGACTCAAAAAATCGCCGCCCAACAGGGCCGCGCCCACTCAAAACGGATGGTTGGCGCGCAGCTCGGCCACAATCTCCGCCGCGGCCGCGCGCGCCTTTACTTCCTGATCGGGCGGAAAGCTGATGGCGCCGACGCGGGCATGCCCGCCTCCGCCGTAGCGCTCGCAAACTTCCGCGAGGTTCACCATCTTCGCGGGGTCGGCCTTGGTCCACGGATTGGAGCCTACAGCGACCTTGGTGCGGAAACTCGATTTAGATAAGCCGATGGAATAGACGGCGTTGGGATGCAGGTAGTAGGGGATGAACTTGTTGAAGCCTTCGAGCGGGTGGTCGGTGATGTCGAAGAAGATGGTGCCGTCGCGCTCTTCACTGCGGCTGCGGATCAGTTCCAGCGCCTCCTTGTGGCGCTCGAGCAGCGGCGGCAGTAGATCGGCGACGAAGGGCTGCGCCAGCACCTCGGCAAGCGGCATCTGCGTGAGCAACGGAATCAGGCGCGGAATAAACAGCGGGTCTTGCGTGGACTCGATCACCAGGGTCAGCTTCATGGCCGGCGCGGCCATTTCCACCGCCGACTCGGGGCTTTCGTAGAGAGCGCCGTCCACGATGTTCGCCCAGTGGATCAACTCGGCAACGGGCGCTGTATCGAATCCAAATTGCGTCGAAGCAATGTGCGCCAGAAAACCAGTGCAGGAAACATATTGGGGATCGAAGAACTTGCGGCGCGCGCAGCTCGGGTCCTGGCGGCAGGCCTGGAAGTCGGCCTGGTCCTGCGCCGTGAGAAACGCAGACTGGTGGTGATCGAACCACCACGTAATACGCGGCGACGCCGAGTATTTGAAGTCGACGATTGCATTTTCGTCGCCGGTGAATTCGCGTTCGTCAAAGAGAGCGCCAGCGCGATGCACCAGGCCGTGATAGTCATAGCTGGCTCCGGAAGCTATGCGCTCACGATGAAAGCGCGTGAACAGCGAGGCTGAGCAAGCTCCGTCAAAACATTTGTCGTGATAGAAGACGCGAACCCGCAAGACCCGCACCCTTTCTAGGGAATCTAAGATGAATCCCGGAACAGTTAAGCATCAAGGCATCGGCTCGTTGTGTCAAGGAGCGGCAGCACTTCCTGCCGGTCAATCGACACCGGGCGACCAATGCCTTCGGTCCGGGGCAGACGCAGGCTCCGCATTGGCAAGCCGACTGTTCATTAGCGAACAAGAACTGCCGATACCGGACAAGAGATCTCGGCGCCATGGTGGGACTGTGCACATAAACCGCTTAGAATCAGGCATAAATTGATTTTGCGATTTGGTTGGAGGCTTGCAGTCTTTGAAAAACAAATACTTTCATTGAAGCTCGGGAGGATCCGATGCAGACTCTGTTCCAGGACCTGCGCTACGCGGTGAGGCAATTACGCAAGTCGCCGGGATTCACGCTTGCGGCGGTACTGACTTTGTCGATTGGCATTGGCGCGAATACTGCCCTCTTCAGCAACATGGATGCCGTGGTGCTGCACCCGTTGGCAGTTCCCCAACTGGACCGCGTGGTGACAATTGCCGAACAAAGTCGCCAGTCTGGCGCCGGGTATCTCCAGGTAGCGCTTGCAAATTACGCGGATTGGGTACGTCAGAGCCGCTCGTTTGAACAACTGGCCGTTCTCACCAGTGGCGACATGAGCCTCACCGGTGCGGGCGATGCCGCGCACGTGCGGGCGGCGCAGAACTCGGCCAACTTCTTCAACGTTCTGCGCGTTCAGCCGCTGTTGGGCCGCGTGTTTGCCGACAGCGAATGTCGACCAGGACGAGACGCCGTAGCGGTGCTCAATTACGGATTCTGGCAGAGACAATTCGCCGGCGATCCCGCCATCCTGGGTCGCAAAGTCGAGTTGGATCAGCGCACGTTCACGGTGGTGGGCGTGCTTCCGAAGACGATGCAATATCCCTCCGAGGTCGACATCTTCCTGCCTTTTGCTCCCACACCGCAACAGCTTGAAAACCGAATTGCCCACAACTACCTGGTCATCGGACGGCTGCATGACGGAGTCACTGCAGGCCAGGCACAGGCCGAAATGCGCATCATTGGCGAACGCCTGGCGGCGGCATATCCGGCCACCAACCTTGGACAATCCGCAAAAGTTGAGCCGCTCCTTGATGGCATTAACGGGGACCTCACGCCCTTGTATTACAGGATGGTGATGGGTGCCACGCTGTTTGTGCTTTTGGTGGTGTGTGCTAACGTGGCCAACCTGCAGTTCGCGCGCGGCATTGCGCGGCGGCCTGAGATCGCCATGCGCACCGCACTGGGCGCGAGCCGCTGGCGGGTGATGCGGCAATTGCTGACTGAAAATATCCTGCTTGGACTCATCGGCGCGGCGGGCGGCCTCTTGTTTGCCATGGTCGATCTGCGCCTCACATTGATCGCTATGCCGGACCGCGTGGCGCGCTACCTTGCAGGCTGGTCCAACATTTCCTTGAACGGCCGGGCGTTGGCATTTTCTCTGCTTTTGGCGGTGGGCGCTGGCGCGGCCGCAGGAGTTCTGCCAGGAATCGAGGCGTTGCGCATCAACCTCTTGACACAGTTGAAGGCGGGGTCGCGCGGAAACATCGGCTCCGGGACCGGCCACCGCCTGAGAAGCATCTTTGCCGTTTCCCAAATATCGCTGGCGGTCGCCCTGGTGATCGGAGCGGCCCTGATGGCGAAGGGGATGAGTTCCCTGCTGCACCTCGCCGACACCTACAAACCGGAAAAGACTCTTACCTTTCACGTGAAGTTGCCCGAAGCGCGTTATGACACCGCAGAGAAACAAGCGACATGGTATGCGAACAGCCTCGAAAGACTGCGCGCACTGCCGGGCGTCAAGAATGCCGCGGTCACGACCGCGCTGCCTTACGGCGACACGGAATGGACGCAGGATTTCGAAATCGAACATCGCCCCGTAGTTCCCGGGAAGTTCCAGAGCGGATTGCGGGTACCAGTCAGCGAAGGGTATTTCGCGGGCCTCGGCATTCCCATCGTCGCCGGCCGCGCCTTCAGCAAAAACGACTCCCTCAACACCGTGCCGGCGGCGATCGTGAGCCGCCGCTTTGCGGCGCAATATTTTCCCGATCAGAATCCCATGGGGCATCGAGTCCGGCTGGGCATCGACACTCCGGGCCATCCCCGGCTGTGGTTCACGATCGTCGGCGTAGCCGAAGACGCCAGTTATTCCATCTGGAATCCAACGCCCCGGGTCGCCGTGTATACAGACGTGGCACAAGATCCCCCAACCGGCGTGACCTATGCCCTGGCCACCGATGGCAACCCGCTGGCGTTGTCGGTTTCGGCGCGAAAAGCACTGGCTGCGATCGATCCCGGCTTACCGCTTGACACCGTTGAGACCTATCAGCAAGTGCTGCATGACTCGTTGACAGGACTGATGTATGCCACCGTGCTGCTCTTGGTGGATGCCGGCATAGCCCTGCTGCTGGCGGCGATCGGCATCTTCGGCGTGATGGCGAACCTGGTGGGCGAGCGAACCCGCGAGATCGGCGTGCGGCTGGCGATGGGTGCGCGCCGCGAAGACGTGCTGGGCATGATTCTGCGACGCGCCACTTGGCTCACGGGGACAGGCATCATCTTCGGTTTGGCCATGGCCTTCGGGTTGGCACATCTCACTGCCAACTTGTTGCGCGGCGTGCGGCCCGACGATCCCGCTGTGTTTGGCGGCATCACCGCGGTCATCGCGGGCATTGCCCTGTTCGCAAGTTGGATCCCGGCGCGGCGTGCCTCGCGCATCGATCCAATGGTCGCTTTGCACGATGAGTAGTTCGAGATCAGAAAACAGCAGTCAATTTTCTGGAACAGATCAGCCGGAGAAACGGCCTGCCCGGCACATGCGTAGAATCGCTTTAGCTGAATCTGGCGCGCGCAGATTTGTTTGACTGATCGATTTCGGGGAGACCATGGAGCCGGAGTATGTAGAAGGGGTACGAAAAGATTTTCGAAAAGACGATGCTTCCGCGCCGTCGCCCGAGAAGAGCAACCTCGCGGCTTCTGACGCAACGGCGTTGCAATTCTCTTCGGAGCCGGAGCGCCTCCCATGGTTGTTTTTCGGCCCGCAAGGTCTGCGAGCCGGATGGTTGACCGTCATCTTCGCGTTCCTGCTGTTTCTGCTGGCGCCCGTGTTCGGCACCATACTTTCGATCCTGGTCTTCGACGTGGCGCATCTCTCCGTGGAAGCGCGCACCCCTCTGAGCAGCATCTTCGGCGAAGGCGAATGGCTTTCAGCGCTGGCTATTGCTGGAATCGTGGTGGCCCTCTTCGAGCAGCGGCGCCTGGCAGACTACAACCTGGGAGGCCCGCACCGTCTGCGTCTCTTCGCCGGGGGCCTGATCGCCGGCTTTGCCGCGCTCTCGACGCTCATGGGCATTTTGGTCAAGGGCGGCTGGATGCAACTGGGTCCCGTGTCCCTCGGCGGCCCGGCCATTTTCAAATATGCGCTCCTGTGGGGCACAGCCTTCGTGATGGTTGCGCTGTTTGAAGAAGGCGCCTTCCGGTGCTACCTGCTATCGACCTTCGCGCGCAGCATGAATTTCTGGTGGGCACTGCTTGTGGTCGGGGCCATATGCATTTACCTTCTTCTGGCATCGAGCAGCCGGGGTGCGTGGGGCATCTACGCTGTCGCCTTGCTGGGATTGCTTCCCTGTCTCTGGCTCCATTTGAAAGATGCGCCGGGCAATGCATTCTGGCAGGCGGCATGGGCCACCTCCGCCGGTTTCGGATTCATCCACACCTTCAACAACGGCGAAAACTGGATTGGCATTCTGGGAGCCGCGACCATCGGTTTCGTGTTCTGCGTCAGTGTGCGCGTCACCGGATCGGCCTGGTGGGCGATCGGCTGCCACGCATCGTGGGACTGGGCGGAATCCTATTTCTACGGCACCGCGGACAGCGGCTTTGCAGCCAAAGGCCACTATCTGACCGCTGTCCCGGTGGGATCGTCGCTCTGGAGCGGCGGCGCAGACGGCCCCGAAGGCAGCCTCCTCATGTTGCCGGTCGCGCTGCTCCTGTTGCTGGCGGTGATCGTGCTCTACCGCAAACGCATGCCGGCACGACTCAACGAAGTATCAACAGCACCGCTGGCCAGTTAAGCCGCAGTGATGCAACTCGCATCGACACGAAATCGTTGCTGCGTCCTTCGCTCGCCGATCCGCGCATCTGCAAACCAAAACACCGGTCGCACTGCGGCGGTATCCTGTTGTTTGACCCATGGCTAATTCAGACGCACTGCCTTTATCGACTCGCAGAAATTCCGCACCAACCTCACGGGGACGCAAACGCCGCTGGCTGGGCGCCATTGCTATCACTCTGATCAGCCTGGTATTGCTCGCCGCGATCGTTGTCGCGCTAGCCGTAGTATGGCTCCGCTCGGCCGCGCACGCCGCGCTCCCTGTGCTCGACGGCGACATCGCCATCGCGGGTCTGTCCGCGCCGGTGACAGTTCGCCGCGACGCCCATGGTGTGCCCCACATCGAGGCCGCCACGCAGCAGGACATGTTCCTCGCCCAGGGTTACATCACCGCGCAGGACCGCTTGTGGCAGATGGACCTCTACCGCCGCAACGCGAATGGCGAACTCGCCGAAGTCATGGGCTCTTCGTTGTTGCGTCACGATCAGGCCCAGCGCATCCTCGGCTTCGGCGCCACTGCGCGCCGCGTGTTCGAACACCTGCCTGACGACGACCGCAAGCGGCTGGAATCCTACGCCCGTGGCGTGAATCTCTACATCGCCCAACACCCAGATGCGCTGCCTCCGGAGTTTCGCGTCCTGATGTACAAGCCGCGTCCGTGGAGCGGGCCCGACTCGGTGAGCATCGGCATGATGATAGTGGACATGCTCGACACCCACTGGGACGCGAAGCTGGCACGCGAACGCATCGCCGCCAAGCTCAACAATCCCCGGCTCGAAGCCGATCTCTATCCCGTCGGCTCGTGGCGCGACCGTCCGCCCACCGGCGAAGTCATCGACCTGACCCAACCCCATCCCGAACCGCCGCCCATCAGCGACGACGACGAGCGCACCGAGTCGCGCCTCAATCCGCCTGCTCCGCTACCCGGCGGCGATACGCAAGACCTGCGTGCCCTGCTGGGATTACCGGACTGCGACGGCTGCCAGGCCGGATCGAATAACTGGGTGGTGGCCGGCAAGCACACTGCCAGCGGCAAGCCGCTGCTCTCGAACGACATGCATCTTTCCTTGACCGAGCCCAACATCTGGTACATGGCCGACCTGCGCGCGCCCGGCTACCACGCCGCCGGTGTCACGCTGCCCGGCATGCCCATGGTGATCGCGGGACATAACGAGCACGTGGCCTGGGGATTCACCGCCCTGATGGGCGACGTGCAAGATCTCTACGTCGAGAATCTGGACGGCAAAGGAAACTATCAGGCCAACGACGGAAGCTGGAAACCGCTTGCCGTGGACCACGAGACCATTCACGTACGCGGCAGCAAAGACGTGATCCTCGAAGTGCAATCGACGGAACACGGCCCGCTGTTGAGTTCCCTGCTGACGAGTGATGCGCGGCCCATCGCGCTGAAGTGGGCTCTCTACGACACGACCCTCAACTCGATGCCGCTTTACGCCATGAACGTGGCCTCCAACTGGGCGGAGTTCTCCACCGCTTTGAGCGCATGGTGCTGGCCCACGCAGAATGTCGTCTACACCGACAACCAGGGACACATCGCGTATCACGCGGTAGGCCGCATTCCGATGCGGAGCCCCGCAGGACTTTTTGGCAAGCCGATCCAACACGACGTAATGGACCGGCGCGCGGAATGGCAAGGCTACATCCCCTTTGACGCCATGCCCGGCGTGTTCGATCCGCCGTCGGGATTTCTGGCCACCGCCAATTCGCGCGTGACCACCGAGAAGTCCCCGTATCCGCTATCGCTCGAGTGGGTCGATCCCTATCGCGCCGAGCGCATCTACAAGCTGCTCCAAGGGCGCGATCAACTCACGGCCAAAGATATGCTGGCCACCCAAACGGACATCTACAGCGAGATGGATCAGGAACTGGGTCACCGTTTTGCGTATGCCATCGATCATGCCGCCTCGGACGACCGCTTGCGCAAGGCCGCCGACCTGATGCGTAGCTGGGATGGACGCCTGAGCACCGATTCGGCGGCGGCATCGCTGGTGACGCAGGCCCGGGCCGCGTTGTGGCCGCTGATTCTGGAGCCCAAACTGGGCAAGGACGCGGAGGAGTACCGTTGGGCCGAGTCGAATTTCGCCCAGGAAGAAATCATTATGCATGGCATCTCCGACTGGCTCCCTCCCGGGTATAAGAATTGGGACGCGGTCCTGACCGACGCCGTGCGCAAAGGCATGGAGAAGAACAAGAATCACGGCGCCGCTCCCGCCGACTTGAGCCGGTGGGCCTACGGCAGTTGGCACGTGATCGACATCGAACATCCCCTGAACGCACTGCTGCCCATGGTGACGCGGATCGCTGGAACCGGCTCTCACCCGCTCAGCGGCGACACCACCACCGTGAAGCAAGTGGGCCGCGCCTTCGGGCCTTCGCAGCGGTTCACCATGGATTGGAGCAACATCGACGGCTCTACCGAAGACATCGTGCTCGGCGAAAGCGGCAATCCATACAGCCCCTATTTCCGCGATCAGTGGAACGACTACTATGGCGGAACGACATTTGCACTTCCGTTCACGCCCGCAGCCGTAGCGTCCCAGACAAGCCACACGCTGCGCCTGTTGCCATGAACCGGCAGGGGATATCGGTCAGAGATCAGGGGTCAGCAAGCAGCCGCTTTGTCGGGCCCGCATTGATCGTATTGGCCGCGGTCCTGGCCATCGTCCCGCAAATGGTGCGCGGCAACTCCTGCGGCCACGACTTCGACTTTCATCTCGTTTCGTGGCTCGACGCGCTCGGCAACTGGCGTCACGGCCTGTTTTATCCGCATTGGACGGCCAGCGCCAATTACGGCGCCGGCGAACCGCGATTCATCTTCTATCCGCCCCTGACCTGGATGCTGGGCGCAGCCATGGGCATCGTGCTTCCGTGGAAGATTGTTCCCCTGGCGCTGACTTCTCTCCTGCTGGCGGCAGCAGGGTTAGCTACCCGGACCCTGGCTCGCGAGAAATTCGATGACGCTGTTGCGACTCTCGCCGGCTGCACAACCGTATTATCCGGCTACGCATTATTCACTGCCTATGAGCGTTCGGCATTCGCTGAGTTGACCGGCGGCTTCTGGTTTCCGCTGATGCTGCTCTTCGCGTTACGCAATCGGATCGAAGACACTCCATCCGATGGTGCAAAGCGGGTCCCGCTCGTCCGGCGCGCCTTTGACGGATCCGCCCTGCTTCTCACCCTCGTCGTGGCCGGTGCATGGCTGTCGAACGCGCCCGTGGGCGTCATGCTCTGCTATACGCTGGCTGCGGTTGCCTTGACGACCGCACTGCTGGGCCACTCGTGGGCTCCCCTGCTGCGCGCCGCCACCGCCGTAGTTCTCGGCATTGGCCTCTCCGCTTTCTATTTGGTTCCCGCAGCGTGGGAACAGCGCTGGGTTGCCATTCAGCAAGCCACCGATGACCCCGGTCTCCTGATCGAAAACAGCTGGCTCTTTGCCCGCCACGGCGACCCGCGGTTGGAGCAGCACGACATCGAACTGCTGCGGGTTTCGGGAATCGCCGTCACCATGATTGCGGTTGCTTTGGCCGGCCTCCTGGTTACATGGTGGCGGAAGAGACTACCCGCGGAAAGGAAATGGTGGATTCCACTCGGGCTGGTACCCGTAGCCGTCTTGTTCTTGCAACTTCCCTTCTCCCGTCCGATTTGGAATCTTCTCCCGGAACTGCGCTTTCTCCAGTTCCCCTGGCGATGGCTGGTCGCCCTGGGTACGCCTATGGCCATCTTCTTCGCCTCCGCCCTCTGGACGACGAATCGTTGGCTGCGGGCGTTCGCGCTGGCCGTTTGCGCATTTGTTTTTTTGGCCGCGGTGGCAATTGCCGGTGTGTCTTTTTACCAGGGCTGTGAAACCGAGGATTCTGTCCGGCAACGGGTGGAGGACTACCGCGCAGGCACCGGGTTTGAAGGCACGGATGAATACGCCCCGCCCCATGCGGACAACACACTTGTGGCCATGGCCCTTCCCATCGCCTGTTTCGTGAACGATCCCACCGTGCTCCTGGGGCAGGGCGACCCGGATGTAACGCCGCTCTGGTCGGCGGACCAGCATTCCTGCGAGGCCACATTTCCAGCGGCTCCGAGTCCCGGCAAAACCCCGTCGGAACATTTAGCTGTCGCTGCCGAAACATCGCACGCCGGCTATCTCGTTCTACGCCAACGCACGTATCCTGCCTGGGATGTGCGCGTGAATGGCGTACCGGTGACTCAAATGCCCGAACGTCAAGACGGACTGATGGCGGTGCCCGTACCCCGCGGACACGTGAAAGTGAATGTGGACTGGACCGCCACGCGCGACTTCTATGTTGGCCGCCTGATCAGCGGTCTGGCGGCTCTCCTGGTCACAGGTCTCGGTTTACTCGAGTACCGGCGGTTCCGCCCTCGTTTATCATGAGAGAGATGCCAGTTGACGTGAAATCACTGATTCAGGAGGGCGCGGAACTCACCGACCGCGCGCTGGAAGGTTTAATTCCCAGCGTGGAGACGGTGCCCGCCTCGATTCATGGGGCCATGCGCCATTCCACGTTTGCCGGCGGCAAGCGCTTGCGGCCGGTGCTGGCCATGCAGGCGGCGGTTACCATTGCGGGCACGCTGCCCAAGGGCATCGAGAGGCTGGGTGCGGCCCTCGAGATGCTGCATACCTATTCCCTCATCCACGATGACCTGCCCGCCCTGGATAACGACGACCTGCGGCGCGGCAAGCCAACCTGCCACGTAGCCTTTGGCGAGTCGATCGCCATCCTCGCCGGGGATGCCCTGCAGACCCGCGCCTATGAAGTGCTGGCCGGCCTCGAGTGCCCGCCGGCGGCAGCCGTACAGATCATCGGCCTTATTGCTCATGCGACCGGTACGGTCGACGGTATGATTGGCGGCCAGGTGCTCGATCTGGAGAGTGAACATCTCAAGCCCACGCCCCAGCTGGTGGAAGCAATTCACCGTGCCAAAACCGGCGCCCTGATCCGGGTAAGCGTGGTAGCGGGCGGTGTCTTCGCCGGGGCCAACAGCGGCGATGTCGCCTGCCTCGATACCTTCGGGCGCAAGGCCGGGCTGGCATTCCAGATTGTCGATGATGTGCTCGATATGACGGTGGACTCCGCCCATCTCGGCAAGACAGCCGGCAAGGATCTGGCCACGGAGAAAGCTACCTGGCCGGCCGTCTTCGGCGTCGAGCAGAGCCAACGCGACGCCGACGATCTGATCCAGGAAGCCTTCGCCGCATTGGCGCCCTACGGCAGCCGCGCCGATGGGCTGAAGTCCGTCGCACGCTACTTGGTGGAGCGGAAGAACTAGTGCTGTCCGAAGCTGAAATTCTGACCGCGCTGCGCGACTGTTTCGATCCCGAAGTGAAATTGAATCTCGTCGACCTGGGATTGATCTACGCAGTGGAGACCGGGCCCGACCCCGACTCGACACCCCGGTGGCCGCGCCAGTGGGTCAAGGTGACAATGACCCTGACGACACCGCAATGCCCGGCCAGCGGGCTGATTTTCGAACAGGTCCACAATCGTCTGGCCGGCATCCCCGACATCAGCAAAGTCGAAGTCAGCCTGGTCTGGGAACCTAAATGGACCCCCCACCGCATCAGCGAAGCCGGCCGTGCCCAATTGGGTATTTAGCGGCTTACGGGAAACTGACCGGGATCGCAAAGAAGTGTCAAGGTGGTGCTTCTTAGCTTGCTGAATGACTCGATCCGGAGTGTTTAACGATTGAACATCGCGCGCAGTCTTTCACGCTTGCCGGCCAGGTCGTCGATGGTGGACTGCGCCTGGTTGAGCAGACGCTGCGCGTCATCCAGATATTGGGGCAGCGCATTCCACCACTCTCGCACCGCCTCCTGCTCGTTCAACAGCGTGAGTGCTGTCGCGGCCGCCGCCGTCACCATTCCCGCGCGCTTCTTGCCGCTTAGCAGCAGCAAGGCGCTGGCCAGGAAGGTGCCACCCACCGCTATCCCCATCCAGTCCGGATTCGTGGAGATTGGTTTGAGGATCTCGCCATGGCCTTGCGAATCATTCGCCGGATAAGGAAGCGCTGTCACACCCATCATTTCTCCTTCGTCCCGCGTCCCTTGATCATCTCGGTCGAACGGAACTCGATTTCAACTTGGTCTACGGCCGGTCACACGCTGCCTGCGCCAACTTTAGTTTCGCGCCCTGGCAACCGCGATTCAAACCAAACCGCCGCTTACAGAGATGCGCGAACCCGGCTCGCGGTGGCCCCGCAACGCCAAGCCGCGGCCCTCCATGCCTAATCCAGGTCAAAGTCGCGCAAGGGTTTGCCTTCGGGCGCGTCTTTGGCCTTGCGCAGCGCCTCCGCAAATTTCTTTTCGAGCAGGTCGGCCTTGTTGCGCTCCGCATCCACACTCTGCCGGAAAATCGACTCCTTGCGCTCATCCTGCTCGCGCATTGCCTTGGCCGCCATCTCCAGGTCTTCAAACGTGCGTTTGCGCGGTGCCGGCGTGTGGCTGATCACCAGCCCCGTCGCCGCGTCAATTTTTAACATCGCCCCGCAATCCGGGCAGGCTACTTCAAACGTATTCCCAGTGGTGTTTGCCATTTCAGTCAGCATTGTAGGCGCTGACGACACCGGTTGCACAGTGCGTTGAAGAGTTTGACGGTCGCGGCGGCGCGGCAAGACAACCGCTGCACGGCCCATCTTGAACATGGAGGCGCCCAATTTCGGGAAGTGCGCGCAGCCTGCGGAGGCCGGGATTTTTTATCTGGAATCCTGTACCGCTCCCGCCGCCCGCGCCGAAACGCATTAGGCAGATCGGCAAACGAAGCAAAGGCAAAGCCCTGGCCCTATCTCGGACTTCGGATGTTGTATCCGGCCGAGGCGATCTATTGCCTTTCTATAATCGACAAGTAATAAGTTTTGCTGATACTAACTAACACTTACTGCCGACTTATAGCGAGCGGCACTAAGTAGCGATATCACGTACGTTGTTATCGCTAATACCGGCATGATAACTGGCGAATTCGCACCATAATAAGGGAGCCCTCATCCTTCCAAGCTGGGCATGTTACACCTCGCTTCAGGCACGTTTGTAACTTTTACGAATGAGTATTTGTTAGTTCTTGTAAGTCAGGCATCCTTGCGATGTTAGCCACCATCTACAGCGCACAGGAACCTCAAATCACGATATGAACGCGAAGCACTAAAGTCCGTAAGCAGTCGCGGGGCATACACGGACTCTCCCTATCCTTAGTTCGCATCAACCCAACGCACCAACCAAACTCTTCTGGAGGATCAAGTGAAACAGCATGTGGTTACCCCAACTGCAGCAAACCGTCGCAATTTTCTGAAAGGTGCGGGACTCGCCGGACTCGGCGTGGCAAGCGCAGCGATGATCGGCAGCAAACTGGCTTCCCCAGCACAGAAGGTCGAAGCCGCGGCCTACAGCGATGTCGACATTCTCAACTTCGCGCTCAACCTCGAATATCTCGAAGCCGAGTTCTACGCCATGGCTACGTATGGCGCAACCCTGGTCCAGCTCGGAGTCATTACCGCGGCCCAGGAAAGCGGACCCACCACGGGCGGCAACAAGGTGCCCAACTTCGCGTCCTCCCCGCAAGCCACGGTCGCCACCGCCCTGCGTCAGAACGAGATCGAGCACGTAATGTACCTGCGCGCCGCCCTCGGCTCGTCCGCAGCCAAGAAACCCGCCATCAATCTGAACGCACTCGGCTACGGCTTCGCCAGCGTCAACGATTGGCTCAAACTGGCGCGCCAATTCGAGGACGTGGGCGTCAGCGCCTACCTCGGGGCCGCTCCCTCCATCAGCAGTTCGGCCTACCTGGCCGCCGCGGCCGCCATCCTCAGCACCGAGGCCTTTCACTCCGGCGCCATTCGCTGGGCCTGCATCGGCAACGCCGTCACCAGCCCGGCCGTCGACGCCATGGACATCCCGCCCACTTCGCAAAACGTCTTCGACCTCGACAAGAACGCCCTGGCTATCCCGCGCACTCCGTCGCAGGTCCTCAACATCGTGTACGCCGGCGGCAAGTCCATGGGCGGCTTTTACCCCATGGGCATGAACGGCGGAATCACCACGCAATAGGCCGCCGCACGAACTCCACTCTCCTTCAACCAAAAACAGAAAAGCCCTGCTCTCCGGAGCAGGGCATTTCTGTTTGCGCACTCAATCAGCTCCGTTAGTGCTTCTCCCCCGCCGTGGCCAGCTTGGCTTCAGCTTCGGCGATCACATGCAGCGCCTCGTCGTAGGCCTCTTCACTTTCGCCGGCCTCGTTCCACATCTTGTGGCCGCGATCGAGCTGCTGATTGGCGCGGTCCACGTTGATCTCTTCCGGCTTCAACGCGTCGTTGGCGAGAATCGTCACGCGGTCCGGCAGCACTTCCACAAATCCCCAACTCACGTTGTAGACCTGTTCGCCCTCGGGGCCGCCGTGCATGCGCACATCGCCCGCGCCCAATTCAGAAAGCAGCGGCGCGTGACCGTAGAGCACTTCCATATACCCGTTCTTCGCCGGCAATTCCACAGCATCTGCCGGATGATCGAACAGGATGCGCTCCGGAGTCACCAGCCGCACGCGAAGTTCGTTTGATTCGTCTGCCATAAGTTCCTTGAATCAGATATTAGCTTCCAGCTCCTGGCCTCTAGCTGGAAGCTAAGGGCTAGGAGCAAGTGGCTGCTTTACGCCGTCGCCTTCAGCTTCTCTGCGGTTGCGAGCACTTCTTCAATAGCGCCCTTCATGTAGAAAGCCTGTTCGGGGATATCGTCGTACTTGCCCGAGATAATCTCCTTGAAACTGCGCACCGTATCGGCAACCTTCACATACGAGCCGGGGATACCGGTAAACGTCTCCGCCACGTGGAAGGGTTGCGACAGGAACTTCTGCACCTTGCGCGCGCGGGCCACCGTGAGCTTGTCTTCGTCAGACAGCTCGTCGATACCGAGAATCGCAATGATATCCTGCAGGTCCTTGTAGCGCTGCAAAATGCGCTTCACGCCCTGGGCCACATCGTAGTGTTCCTGGCCGACGATGCGCGCACTCAGGATGCGCGACGTCGATGCCAGCGGATCGACGGCAGGATAAATGCCGAGTTCCGACAGCGGACGGCTCAACACCGTGGTTGCATCGAGGTGAGCAAAGGTGGTGGCCGGCGCAGGATCGGTCAAATCGTCAGCGGGCACATACACCGCCTGCACCGACGTGACGGAACCCTTGCTGGTGGATGTAATGCGCTCCTGCAGCTCGCCCATCTCGGTGGCGAGATTCGGCTGGTAGCCCACGGCTGAAGGCATACGGCCCAGCAGCGTGGACACTTCCGACCCCGCCTGCGTAAAGCGGAAGATATTGTCGATGAACAGCAGCGTGTCCGATCCCTCGACATCGCGGAAATACTCGGCGACCGTCAGGCCGGTCAGCGCCACGCGCAGACGGGCTCCGGGCGGTTCGGTCATCTGGCCGTACACCAGAGCGCATTTTGAGTTGGCAAAGTCGCCGGGCTTGATCACGCCCGACTCGGTCATCTCAACCCACAGATCGTTTCCTTCGCGCGTCCGCTCGCCCACGCCGGCAAACACTGAATAGCCGCCGTGATTCTTGGCCACGTTGTTGATGAGTTCCATGATGACGACCGTCTTGCCCACGCCGGCGCCGCCAAACAGGCCGATCTTGCCGCCCTTCAAAAACGGCTGGATCAGATCGATGACCTTGATGCCGGTCTCGAACATTTCTTCATGTGTGGTCTGCTCGTCAAAGAGCGGCGCGGGCCGATGAATGGGCATGCGCGTCTTCTCGCCGATGGGGCCAAGTTCGTCCACGGGCTCGCCGATCACGTTGATTACGCGCCCCAGCGTTTCCTTGCCCACGGGCACACTGATCGGACCGCCCAGGTCGATGACCTTCATGCCCCGGACCATGCCGTCGGTGGCTTCCATCGCCACCGTCCTGACGCGGCCCTCGCCCAGGTGCTGCTGCACCTCGAGGATTACGCTGATGGGGGACGGAACCGTGAAGCCGTCACTCGTGACGCGCAGCGCCTGATAGATCGACGGCATCGTCGCTTCTTCAAATTGCACGTCTACCGCGGGACCGGAGACCTGGATTACCTTGCCGATGTTCTCTGCCATTCTGTTCCTCTTTAGCCGCCAGCCGCTAGCTCCTGGCTGCTAGCTGTTCCTTGCCAAACTCACCGCTATTTCAAGAACCGGAGCTGAGCTAGTAGCTGAAAGCTAGTAGCTAGAAGCTGTCTTTAGACAGCCGCTGCGCCGGAAACAATTTCGATAATCTCCTTGGTGATCGCCGCCTGGCGTACACGGTTCATCTGCAGCGTGTAGCTGTCGATCATGTCCGAGGCGTTGTTGCTCGCCGAGTCCATGGCGGTCATGCGCGCCGCGTGTTCCGCGGCCACTGACTCCGTCATGGCGTGATACAGCATGGAAGAAATGTATTGCGGCAGCAGGCCGTTGAAGAGTTCCTCCGGCGGCTGCTCATAGATGTAATCGACGTTGGCGGTGCTGAACTTCTTCGCTTCTTCGTCGGCTTCCTGCGTGTCCGCCTCGTCCAGCGGAACTCCCGCGCTCTTGGCTGCTTCCGCGGCACGCTCGCGCTCTTCGAGGGTGGGCTCGGTCGCGCCCTCGATCTGCTGCGCGCCAATCTTGATGATGGGCAACAGCCGCTCCACCACCACCCGCTGCTGGATCACCGACTTGAATTCGTTGTAGACGATGTAAGCCGCATCGATCTCTTCGTGCACATAGCGGGAGATAATGCTCTCGGCCAGTTCAAACACCCGCTTGGTTTCCAGTTTGTCGAGCATGCCGGGATGATCGCCCGTCACCTCGATCGGCCCCTTACGGTCCGCGCGCACTTGCAGTTTGCGGCCATCTTCGGTGGTCTGCTCGTTGTAGACCGCGCCGGCATAGCGGCGGCGCATCTGGTCGCGCCCCTTGCGGCCTACGGCCTCAATGTCCACTTCCCTGCCCTCGCCCGCATTGATGAACTGAAAAGCCGCCTTGAGGATGTTGGAGTTGAACGCGCCGGCAAACCCTTTATCGCCGCTCACCACCACCAGAAGCACACGCTTCTCTTCGCGCGTCGCAAACAGCGGATGACGCAGGTTGCCCGTTTCCGGATCGTAGATATCGACGCGGCGGGTCAGCGATTCCAGCACGCTGGTGATCATCTTGGCGTAGGGCCGGGCCGACATCGCCCGCTCTTGCGCGCGGCGCAGTTTGGCCGCCGAGACCATCTTCATGGCCTTGGTGATCTGCCGCATGTTCTTCACGCTGCGGATGCGCCGTCGTAGATCGAGTACGTTTGCCATAAGCCTTCCAGGGATCAGAGATCAGGGATCAGGGATCAGAAAAACTCCCCTGATAGTCAGTCCTTGATTCCCTCCAAAACTCCAAAAATCATCTTGCCCACTTGGTGTGACAAGCCTTCAGTTTCATCGAGCAACTTGGAATCACCGATTCCTAATGCACGTGCAATTTCAAGTTGGGTTTGAAGTTCAAAATCTGAGCCACGCGCAATACCTAGAAACTGCCTGCATTCTCCGGTACTGATTCTTCCATGACCTTCCGCAATGTTGCTCGGAATCGAAACTGCTGCTCGCCTCATCTGACTCGTCAAGCCGTATGTTTCTTCCCGAGGAAATTCCTTCGTCAATCGATAGACTGCAACGGCTGTCTGCTTCGATCTTTGCCAAACCACGAGATCTCTGAACGACTGCACCATCGTACTGATCCCTGACCCCTGATCCCTGCTTTTACGCGTTTGCCGTTTCCGTTTGCAGTTGCGCCTTGAAGTTTTCCTTGTACTCCTTGAGCGCTGCATGCAGTTTGTTGCGCAGGTCGTCGTCGAACGACTTCTTCTGCGTCAACTCGTCGACCATTGCCTTTTGCGCGCTGTCGATGTACTTGTAGAGTCCGTCTTCAAAGGCGCGAATGTCGGACACTTTCAAATCGTCCAGGTAGCCCTGCGTGCCGGCGAACAGAATAATCGCCTGCTGCTGCCACGTCAGCGGCTGGAACTGCGGCTGCTTCAACAATTCGGTGAGACGCTGGCCGCGGTTCAACTGCTTCTGCGTAAGCGGATCAAGATCGGAGCCGAACTGCGCGAAAGCCGCGAGTTCGCGATACTGCGCAAGATCGAGCTTCAAGGTCGAACCAACCTGCTTGACCGCCTTGATGGCCGCCGAGAAGCCCACGCGCGAAACCGAAAGTCCCACGTTCACAGCCGGACGCACACCGGAGTTGAAGAGATCGGTTTCCAAAAAGATCTGCCCGTCTGTGATTGAAATAACGTTGGTCGGAATGTATGCCGAAACGTCGCCCGCTTGCGTTTCGATCACCGGCAATGCAGTGAGCGAACCGCCCCCGCGCTCTTTGCTCATCTTCGACGAACGCTCCAACAGGCGGGAGTGGAGATAGAAAACGTCGCCGGGGTACGCTTCGCGGCCGGGCGGTCGACGCAGCAGCAGTGAAATCTCGCGATACGCCATCGCGTGCTTGGAAAGATCGTCGTACATCACCAGCGCATGCCGGCCGTTATCGCGGAAGAACTCTCCCATGGCGGTCGCCGCATATGGAGCGAGGTACAACATCGGCGCGGGCTCGGATGCTGAAGCAGCCACGATGATGGTGTGTCCCATCGCTCCGGCTTCGGTCAGCGTCTGCACCACCTGCGCAATCGAAGAACGCTTCTGGCCGATCGCGCAATAGATGCAGATCAGGTCGTTCTTGGCGTTGTTGATTATGGTGTCCAGCAGCACCGCGGTCTTGCCGGTCTGGCGGTCGCCGATGATCAGCTCGCGCTGGCCGCGGCCGATCGGAATCATGGCGTCGATGGCCTTGAGTCCCGTCGCCATCGGTTCTCTCACGCCTTGGCGATCGATGATGCCTGGCGCCAGGCGTTCCACGGGAAGCGTCTCGGTGGTCGCGATGGGGCCCTTGTCGTCGATAGGAACGCCCAGCGCATTCACCACGCGGCCGATCATGGCGTCGCCGACGGGAACGCTCAAAATCTTTCCGGTGCGCTTGACCTCGTCGCCTTCGCGAATCTCGGTGTAGTCGCCCAATACGACGGCTCCCACCTGGTCCTCTTCAAGCGAAAGCGCGAGCCCTGCGATGCCGTGCGGGAAGCTGAGCAGTTCGCCGGCCATCACCTTGTCGAGCCCGTGCAGGCGGGCGATACCGTCGCCCAGCGACGTAATGGTGCCAACCTCGTCGACCTGCACCTTCGAATCGTAGTTCGCGATCTGCTCGCGAAGTAGCTGTGTAATCTCGTCTGCCTTGATCTGCGCCATCTGCGTTCCTTTGAGTGGTCAGTGATCAGTGTTCAGTCATCAGCCTTGTGTGCATCCGCCGCTGATTGTACGAACCAGGATCCCGACTGCCTGCTACCAACTCCGATCAAACCGCGATCGGCAAATTTCTGATCACTGACCCGTGATCACTGTCATTCTGCAATCAATGTTTCTCTCAGCCGCTCCAGCCGTCCACGCACCGAACCGTCGTAGACCGTGGAACCAATGCGCACCACGGTACCGCCAAGAATTTCCTTGTCGAGCTTGAAGTTGGCTTGAATCTGCGATCCAGCCAGCTGGCCGACTCCCGACACCAGCGAAGCGCGCTCCGGCTCGCTCAACTCGCGAGCCGTGACAATTTCCGCCTGGCGAATGCCGAGCCGCTCCTGCAACTCCGCTCGATATCCATCAGCCACTTCATGTATCTGCGCAATGCGGTCGTTGTTGATGAGTACCGCGATGAGGTTGCGCAGTTCTTTCTGCATGCCAAGCCTGGCGTTCAGCGTGTCGAGGATCGCCACTTTCTGCGGGGCAGAAATCGCTGGGTTTTCGAAGACTTCCCGCAATTCAGCACTGCCATCCCAGGTGGCGAGGAAATCGTCAAGCTGCCTGTCGACGGCCCCCGTGTCGAGTTTGGCCGACGCGACTACATCGGCAAACGCGCGGGCGTATCGGGAAACAAAGGCTGCCATTAGTTCTGCCCTCCTTTGGATCCGTTCTGCGCGGCGTCATTGATAAATTCGGCAATCAGTGCCCTGTCTGTTTCCGGCGTGAGAACCAGTTGCTTGGTAGCTTGCTCGATGGCCAGATCCGCAGCAAAGTGGCGTAGTCCGCGCTTCGCCTGGGCCGCCGCCACGCCGATTTCCTGTTCCGCCGAAGCGACAATGCGAGCGCTCTCTTCTTCGATACTGGCCTTGATGCGCGCCTCATCCTGCCGGCTCTCGTCTTCTACCTGCGCACGTATCTTGGCGATCTCTTCATCCAGCTTGGAGAGTTGCGCCTCGACTGCGCTCAGCCGCGTGTTCGCGTCTGCCGAAGTCTTGCGCGCCGTTTCAAGATTCGCACTCAGAGTGATATCGCGCTTGCGAAAAACCTTGGGCAGAACCTTGAACAGCGGAATGAGAATGGCCAGCGCAAGAATTGCGAAGTTAATGAATTCAAACAACCGCGCAGTCGTTTCCACGGGGAGGTTGATGGCCTTGGCGATTGAAGTCACCAGCGCGGTGTGGCGGTAGACGTTGTCGTCTTCTCCCTTTTCCTGTTTCTGTGCTGGCTGCGTCGCGTTCTTGTTGCTTGAGCTCTTTGCATCCTGCGCCGCGGACGACTGCACTTCAGGCACCGAACCGGGTTCCTGCGCAGCAACGCATCGCTGCGCTGTTGCCAACCCCATGACGAACAATGCTAAAAATGCGAAACGAAGAATGCGTGCCGACGTTCGTGCTTGCTGCGTGGTGACTTTCAACGCGTACCCCCGGCAGCCAGCGGCAGAACCGCGCGGACAACCCGATTGGCCAAATCCCCGGCAGAAGCCTGGATGGTCTGTCTGGCGCTTCCGGCTTCCGCATCCAATTCCGCCTTGGCCTCTTTCACCTTAAGCCCCGCAGCCTTCCGCGCCACATCCAGTGCCGCATCGCGTTCAGCAACCCATTGCTTCACGCGCTGTTCGCGCATTTTGAAGATTTCCGCGCGTGCCTGCCGCAACTTGCTCGCATATTCGGATGCACGTGCTTCGGCTTTGGCGATAGCCTTATGGGCGTCTTCGATGGCGCCTTCAGTGCGCGCGCGGCGCTCGCAGAGGGTCTTGGTCAACGGTCCTTGGATTAGGAATTGGTAGGCCAAAACCAGGACGATGAAAAGTAGCGCTGTAGGTATAGCGCCAAGCAGAAGTGTCCCGACTTGTTTAAGGATTTCGTCCATGCTGGTATTCGATTTCGATTCAGGCGGTCAGTTCAATTATTCGAACGGAACATTTTTTTGTATCAGGGTGGACCCCTCAAGTCAACGCGCCACGACACTTAAGGCAGTCCCCTGTGATTGCGGTCACGATCTGGGGGCTTAAATCAAAAAAAACAGCTTGATTTCCTTGGAAAGAAGCCTATCCTTAACTTACCACCTAGACCCGGTTCAGGGTCCAGCGGGCTGCCGGTACCAGGAATCCTTCCACTCCTGACACCGGTGAGCCCGCCTACTTATTTCTGGGGACACATTTGAGAGGGATTCTCGCCGGGCCTGCGGAGCGGAGCCCGCGTGTTGACGATTTGGTAACACTTGCGCCCCAAACAGGGTCGCGCATTTCTCTTTCTCCGTGGAGAGTGTTTTTTGCCGAAACTGGGTTTCGAGGCGTTTCGCGCGTGTCGCGCAAGGGGAATAAGCGCATTGGCCACAGATAGTTAGAGCGACTTGTTCAAGTGCGCACAAATTGCGTTTTTCGCGTTTCGATGTGATTTGCGCATTGCGACTGAGGTCAGGTGGTTTATTCCATTCAGGATGCGCTTCAATTTTGACAGAAAACCGGAGGGTGTTTTTCGGACTTCCTTATGCGTAAATTATTGCTGTTAATGGAGTTATTTGATTCAATCGTGCGCAATACTGAAGAGAAAAGTAGGGGATTGTGATGGAACGGACTTCCCCGGGAGTTTGTGGTTTCCCAGGTCTCAAAAACGAGACCTGGGGCACCCGGCTTTCTCTTCAACCGATCTTCGTGATGGGAATTTGTGGTTTCCCAGGTCTCAAAAACGAGACCTGGGGCACCCGGCTTTCTCTTCAAACGATCTTCGTGATTGGAATTCGTGGTTTCCCAGGTCTCAGAAACGAGACCTGGGGCACCCGGCTTTCTCTTCAATCGATCTCCGTGATGGGAGTTTGTGGTTTCCCAGGTCTCAAAAACGAGACCTGGGGCACCCGGCTTTCTCTTCAAACGATCTTCGTGATTGGAAATTTGTGGTTTCCCAGGTCTCAAAAAAACGAGACCTGGGCACCCGGCTTTCTCTTTAACCGATCTTCGTGATGGGAATTTGTGGTTTCCCAGGTCTCAGAAACGAGACCTGGGGCACCCGGCTTTCTCTTCAACCGATCTTCGTGATTGGAATTTGTGGTTTCCCAGGTCTCAGAAACGAGACCTGGGGCACCCGGCTTTCTCTTCGACCGATCTTCGGGGCTGGATTCCCGAATCGGGGCGGGGAATTGTTTATTTCACGGAGGTGGTGATGAACGTTGCGAGGTCGTCCTTCAACTTGTGGAGGGCGTCGACGTTGAGGTAGATCATGTGGCCCGAGGGGTAGTAGCCGAACTGGATGTTGCCGCGGAGGTCGGCGGGGAGGTCCATGTGGGCGACGTCGTACTCGGTGATGAAGAAGGGCGTGGCGAGGTCGAAGTAGCCGTTGGCCGAGAAGACCTTGAGGTGCGGATTCTTGCGGATGGCGCTGGCCAGGTCGGCGGCCACGTAGGGCTGGGACTGTTCGCCGCCGGGGCCGCCCATGCCGCCGCCTCCCGTGGTGGGGCGGTGTTTCCAGTCCCACTGACCGCCGGTGAGGGTATAGGCGGTGGGCCGGTAGGCATCGGTACTGCTGTACTTCAATTCCCCTTCGAGGTAGTCGTGGATGGCGGCGACGAAGGCCCCGCTGATGCCGGTGTCGGAGGCGTCGTAGCCGGGGTTTTCGCCGGCGGCATCGATGTCGACACCTTCGAAGCGCATGTCATAGCGTCCCAGGGTTTTGCGGTCGTCGCGCAGAACCTCTTTGCGGAAGCGGGTGGGGGAGATGCGCAGGTTGGCTTCCTTGACGTAGTCGACGCTGAGGCCGGTAAAGCGGCTGACTTCCTTCGCCACAGAATCGAGTTCGGCAGCGGGGAGGTTGTGTCCCTGGAAGAGAGCGTGCGCGTAGGGTCCGGCGGCGAATTCGCGGGCCTGCTGCACCCATGCGCCGAGATCGGCGGGCTTGTTGGGCACCTTGTTGAAGTACCAGGCGGCCGCGGCGTAGCTGGGGAAATTGCCGACGTAGAGGACGTCATAGCCGCCGGAGCGGATGTTGTAGTTGAGGATGGACGAGATGAGCACCACGCCGTTCAACTGCACGCCGTCGTTGCCGAGCATGTCGGCCAGGGCGGCCGAGCGGGTGGTTCCGTAGGATTCGCCGATGAGGAACTTGGGGGAGTTCCAGCGCTGGTTGACGGAGAGGTAGCGAATGATGAAGCGGTCGAAAGCGTGCAGATCCTGGTCGACGCCGAAGAAGTCCTTGGCGGTGGCTTTGCCGACGGCGCGGGAGTAGCCGGTGAGGGGCGCATCGACGAAGACCAGATCGGACTTGTCGAGCAGGGAGTACTCATTGGGGACCAGCTTGAAGGGCGGGCCGGAGGTGGCATTGGGGCTGTCGGTGGAGATGCGCACGGGGGAGAAGGAGCCCATGTGGAGCCAGAGGGTGGCTGACCCGGGACCGCCGTTATAGAGGAAGCTGACGGGGCGGGATTTGGCCTCGGCGCCGTCGAGGGTATAGGCCACGTAGAAGATGCTGCCGTAGGGCTTGTCATCTTCATCGCGAATGAGGAGGGTGCCGGCGGTGGCGGTGTAGTGGAGGGTCTTGCCGCCGAGGGTCATGTCATGGCGGGTGACGGACGGCTTTTCAGGCGGAATGGGGATGTTGGCGTTGTCCTTATCGCCATCCTTGTGATCCGCGCCCTGGGCCGGCGTGCCGGGCTGAGCCTGCTGGCGCGTGTCCTGATTGCGCGATTCTGGATTGCGCGATTCTGGATTGCGGGTTTCCTGGGCCGGAGCCGTTGAACTTAGACCGAACGAGAGCGCGACGACAGCCCCAAGCAAACCGAGCCGATGTACAGCCTTCATGAGCGAGAGCCTCCCCAAAGAGTTGAAGTTAAACAGACGAGATGGGGCGCAACGACACAGGCGCGCCCGCGAGAGATGATTGCTAAAGGGACGTACGGGTGGGGCGGGAGGACGCAAGGGGGCTGACGGAATCCGCGGACCGACCTAAAAGACCGTACAACCAGGGGGTGGTTTGTCCCTTCTTAATGGGCAGGGAACATTAACGATTGCTAGTAGTTGAAGCTGCATACATAGATCGATCGGCATCACTCTTTCTCTTCTCCGGGCGGTTCCTGGCAAGGCTGTTTGGCTCATCTGCATGTTGCTTTGCAAATTCTTCTTATTCAAGCGACGTCTGCATTCAGGCAGCCTGCGGTGCCAAATGAAAAGCGTTCGGAACACAGTCTTCGCGGTGTTGGTTAGCCTATCGATTCCCTTCCTTGTCTTCCTGGGGGGGTGCGGCGGATCTTCGACACAGCCAGCCAGTGCGGCCCCGGCCTCTTCCGTGACGCAGGTGTCGGTGGCATGCAGCCCGGCCTCGGTGGCGGCCGGGGGTACGTCGCAGTGCAGCGCCACGGTGCAGGGGATGGGGAACTACAGTTCGGCGGTGACGTGGTCGGCGAGCGGAGGCACGGTGAGTTCCAGCGGGGTCCTGACGGCGCCGGCAGCGGCGGGGAGCGTGACAGTCAGCGCGACCAGCACACAGGATGCGAGCAAGACGGGCAGTGCGGCGGTGGCGGTGCAGGCGGCGATCTCGACGATCACTTCAGTTGCGGTCACTTGTCCGTCGGCCGTAGCGCCGGGGGGAACCGCGCAGTGCAGCGCCGCGGTGCAGGGGACGGGCAGTTATAGCTCTGCCGTAACGTGGACGGCCAGCGCGGGAACGATCAGTGCCACGGGACTTTTTACAGCGCCCGCGACGGCGGGCAGCGTAACCGTGACAGCAACCAGCACACAGGACAAAGGGGTGACAGGATCAGCATCTTTGAACATCGGGGCGGCCACGCCGGCGAGCAAGCACGTCGTGCTGGTGATGGAGGAGAACCAGAGTTATGAGAGCGTGGTGGGCAATACCACGGGTTGGCCGCACCTGAACGAGCTGATCGCGGCGGGCGCGCTGCCGGTGAATTATTATGCGGACGCCCACTCTTCGATTCCCAACTACTTCATGCTCACAACCGGGCAGACGTTAACCACCGACGACAATTCCACCAAGGTTTGGGATGTGGACAATATCGCGCGGCGGATGCTGGCGGCAAATGTTTCGTTCAAGATCTATGCGGAAGGAATCACGCAGGGATACCTGGGCGGGAATACGGGACTCTACCTGATCCGCCACAATCCTTTCGCGATGCTGTCGGACGTGGCGAACAATGCGCAGGTAGCCAACGCGGTGATTTGCCCGTTTTCGCAGTTTGCCAAGGATGTGGCCAACAACGCACTGCCGGAATTTTCATTCGTGGTGCCGGACGTGGACGACGATGCGCACAGCGCGCCGGTGGAGCAGGCCGATGCGTGGCTGCAGGCAAACATCGTGGGGGCGTTGTCGGGCTATGCGGCATTTCAACCCGGCGGGGATGGTTTGCTGATTGTGAACTTCGATGAATCGCTGCTTTCCGACAAGGCGCATGGCGGCGGTCACGTTTCGCCGGTGCTGTGGGGACCGAACGTGCGGGCGGGGTTCAAGCAGACGTCCGCAACCGTATTTCAGCACGAGAGCATGCTGCGGACGGTGATGGAGGCGCTGGGGCTGCCGAATCCGCCCGGAGCAGCGGCGACCGCGCCGTCGATGGCGGAGTTTTTTGTGCAGAAGCAGTGAGGAAGTGAAGGAGTGAAGAAGGGGATGGGGCGGGCTGGCTGTAGTTTCCTGGGCTGTAAAGATGCTGAACGGCACCCAGCTTTCCGCAGTTCACTGTACCGTTTTTTAGCTCTTCAGTAGTTCACTTTTTGACTGGCGACTCGACATTTTTCACTTCTGTTTCACTCATTTTTTCTTCACTTACTCACTTCTTCACTTTCACTTATTCACTTCTTCACTTCGGTTGTCAGCAGGCCCTGGGCGCGGAGCCAGTTTTCCAATAGGTTGGGCCATTGGTCGAGGGAGGGGTCGGACTTGCCTAAGCCTGTGCCATGGGGACCGCTGGCGAAGATGTGGGCTTCAGCGGGGACGCCGGCCTTGACGAGCGCTTCATAGTAGCGCAGTCCCTGCTCGACCGGCACTGTCTTGTCGTCGAAGGTGTGATACCAGAAGGTGGGGGGCGTTTCTTTCGTGACGAATAAATCCGGAGAGTACGCGGCTCGAAGGGCTTCGCAGCGGTCCATCACGTTGAAGAGCTTGCAATAGCTGAGATGGGAGGTGTCGGTGGAGATGGCGCCGATCCAGGGATAGCCGAGGACGGCAAAGTTGGGGCGGCTGGAGACGCGCTCGATGGGATCGTCGGCATCGGGCTTGCCGGGGACGAACTGGGTGGAGGCGAGGGCGGCAAGATGGCCTCCCGCCGAGAAGCCGATGACCACGATGCGATTGGGATCGATGTGGTAGTCGGAGGCACGGGCGCGCACGGTCTGGATGGCGCGGCGGGCGTCGAGCAGGGGAATCGGCAAGAGATAGCCCTTGGAGCTGAGGCGGTACTGGAGGATGAAGGCCTGGAAGCCGCGGGCAGTGAACCAGTCGGCGACCTGACGTCCCTCCAGATTGGCGGCAAGGCCCACGTAGGCTCCGCCGGGGAAGACCAGGACGGCAGAACCGTTGTCGTGTCCCTGCTGGGGGGCGAAGAGGGTGAGGGTGGGAGTGTCTTCGCAGGCTTTGCCCTTGGCTTCAGGAGCGTCGCCGGGCCACAGCTTGATGGTCTGGATGCCGAGGAAGACGTTGTTCTCCCCGGGGGTGGCGCAGGGCTGCTGCTGGGCAAGGGCGGCGGTGGAGAGGAGCAGAGAGAACGCTATGAGTTTCACGAGTGCCTCGGAGACAGGGGTCAGGATCAGGGGTCAGGGGTCAGGGGTCAGGGATCAGAAGAACACCGCGCTTTTCCCCAATGTGCCCTGGGTTGCCGCCCTCGTCAAACTTACATATATCTGACAGCTAGAAGATAACAGCAAACTTCGCCGCATCTCTGATCCCTGATCTCTGACCCCGGATCTCTGATCCCTGTTTGACCCCGGATCACTGATCCCTGTTCATGTTGGTGTTAGCATCAGTTCTGACAGGAATGCAAACTAAAAAGCTGAAAATCATACCCTTGGGCGGCCTGGGCGAGTTCGGAATGAACTGCATGGCGCTGCGCTGGGAAGACGATATTATCGTGATCGACGCCGGATTGATGTTCCCGGAGTCGGAGTTGCTCGGCGTCGATATTGTCGTGCCGGACATTACCTACCTCATTGAAAACAGGCAGCATGTGCGGGCGATTATCCTGACGCACGGGCACGAGGATCACATCGGGGGGCTGCCGTGGATCCTGAGCGAGATCAAGGTGCCGGTGTATGCGACGGAGTTCACGCTGGCGTACGTGGAAGGCAAGCTGGAAGAACATAAGCTGCTGGACGCGACGACGCTGATCGAGATTGTGCCCAAGCAAAAATTCACGCTGGGACCATTCACGATCGAGCCGATCCGGGTGACGCACTCGCTGGTGGACTGCGTGGCGCTGGCGGTGGATACGCCGGTGGGCGTGGTGATTCACACGGGCGACTTCAAGATCGATTTGTCGCCGCTGGACGACAAGGTGTTCGACCTGCAGACGTTTGCGGAGTATGGCAAGCGGGGGGTGCTGGCGCTGCTGCAGGACTCGACGAACGTGGAGCGTCCGGGCTATACGCCGAGCGAGCGGGCGGTGCGTCCGCGGCTGGACGAGATATTTTCGCGGGCGAAGAAGAAGCTGTTCTTCAGCTGCTTTTCGTCGTCGATCTATCGCATACGGATTGCGATGGAACTGGCGCGGGAACATAAGCGCAAGGTGGCCATCATCGGGCGCTCGATGGTGGAGAGCACGGAGATTGCGCAGGACCTGGGGTACATCAACGTGCCGAATGGGCTGGTGATCAATCCGGGGCAGATGCGGGACTATCCGGTGGATCAGCTGATGGTGCTGATCAGCGGGACGCAGGGCGAGCCGATGAGCGCGCTGAGCCGGGCGGCGGTGGACAATCATCGCCATGCGCATATCGATGCGGGGGACACGGTGGTGCTGAGTTCGCGGGTGATTCCGGGGAACGAGAAGAGCATCTTCCGGGTGATCGACCACTTGTACCGGCGCGATGCGAACGTGATTTACGACGATGGGTCGAATGGGCTGATCCATGTGTCCGGGCATGGCTGCCAGGAAGAGATGCGGCTGCTGATCAACCTGGTGCGGCCGAAGTTTTTTGTACCGGTGCATGGGGATTATCGGTATTTGCGGAAGCATGCGCAGATTGCGATGGAGACCGGCGCGGTGGAGCATGCCATCGTGATTGAAGACGGCGATGTGCTGGAGCTGGACAAGGACGACGCGCGCAAGAATGAAAAGATCACCGCGGGGCGGGTGCTGATCGATTCAGGTTCGAGCATCGACGTGGTTGAGGACCTGGTGATTCGCGATCGGCGCATTTTGAGCGAGGACGGGATAGTGCTGGCGATTCTGGCCATCAACAAGCGAACCGGCAAGCTGGAGCAGACGCCGGAAGTGGTGATGCGCGGGTTTGGCGGCGCGGACATCACGGAGCAGGCGCGCGAAACGGTGCTGAAGGCGCTGGATGGGTTGAGCGGCGAGCAGAAGACGGACTATGGCATGGTGAAGGAAAAGGTGCGGGTCGATTTGAAGCGCCTGGTGCAAAAGACGACGGGGCGGCGGCCGCTGATCATGCCGGTGATCATGGAGATCTGAGTTGCGCCTGCGCGGGCGGTGCTATTCTTGGCCGCTAGAGCAGGGTGATTTGATTGCGCCCTGCGAAGGGGCTTTATGAATCGCAGGAAATTCCTGGCGGGTTCAGTTGCGCTGCCCATTGCTGCGCACGCGGTGCGGTTTGAAGGGCAGGCGGCCGGGCACGAAGGCCGGCACGATGCGGCCAAGACGACGGACGCTTCTGGACAGCCGAATCGGGACCGGTATCACCACACGCTGCAACGGGTGCTTCATGGCAGCGGGCCTGCGTACACGTCCGAATTTCTACTTGAAGATTTGAGCGGAACGCCGGGGCGCCGGTTCACGAATTTCAGCGGCGATTTGTCGGGGCGCTGGATCGGGGCGCTGGCTGCTTCCTGCTCTTCGTTTGGCGAAGACTTCCCGGTTCTCGATGAGTTTGTAAAGAGAGCGCTTCCCCTGCAACATGGGGAAGGCTACTTCGGCAAAAGCTTCAACGCGAAAAATCCGGAAGACGACGACCTTGCGCTGTTGTGGGGCAACGGGCGGCTGCTGGTGGGGCTGGTGGAGTACTACCAGTTGCGTCACGATGCCGCGGCGCTGGCGGCGGCACGGAGGCTGGGCGATTTTCTTGTCGCCATCGGGCCGGCGTTCAACGCGCAGAAGATGGCGGACGATTTTGGCGCGGGCCATTTCGCGACGTCGTATATCTGCTGGACGCAACAGACCGAAGGACTGGCCGGGTTATATGCGGCGACCAAAGAAACAAAGTATCGCGACCTGTGCGCCGATATCGCGGCAAGGATGGAACGGCGCGCTGGCGATCATGTGCACGGCTATCTCTGCAGCGTGCGCGGGACACTGGCTCTCTACGAAGCGACGCAGGAGAAGAGCTATCTCAAGCGCGCGGTTGCGGCATGGAACGATATCGAGGGCTCGGGCGACATTCTCATCACGGGCGCAGTGCCGGAGGCCTGGTCTCCGAAGAAGAAGCGCACCGAAGGTTGCGCGGAGTGCGACTGGGTGCGATTGAACCTGGCGCTGTATCGGGCCACGGGCGAAGAAAAGTATCTCGCCACCGCGGAGTCGATGGTCTTTAATGAATTCGCCATGAACCAGTTTGCCAGCGGCGACTTCGGACACGGGGTGCTGGATGAGAACGGAACCCCTGGCACAGTAGCAGTGCGGGCGTGGTGGTGCTGCACGCTGCACGGGCTGCGTACGTTCGCCGATGTGAACGATAACGTATTCCGCGCGGCCGGCGGCGACATCTTCTACGACCTGGCGATGGATGGACATTTAAAAACGGATGACGTTGCGGTGAGGGCGCAGTCTTCGCTGGCGACCGATGGCAGAACGCGCATCACCATCGAACAGCAGCGCGGCAGCTATGCGCTCACGGTGCGCAAGCCGGCGTGGGCCGATGCGGTGGCGCTCACGCACAACGGCAGGCCGGTGTCGGGACTGAAGGTTGCGGAGGTAGCGGCCGGCGATACGGTGGTGGCGCAGTACACGATGCGCTTCCGCGGCGAAAGTGCGGAGCGTGTCCAGGCGCGGCCGGGACGCAAGGCGTTCTACTTCGGGCCGTGGCTGCTGGGCGCCACTTCGCACGAGCAGCCGCAGTATTTCAGCGAGCTGCAAGATCAGAACGCAATCATCGCGGAATCGAATCGCGCATCGCATTCCCGCACTGGTTTGGAATTCGCGGTGCCCATCGCGGCGACGTCATGCGCAATCATCGCGGCTGAATATCCAGAGCAGGCGGCGAGGGTGGAATTGCGCGCGGTGGCGGAGCAGACGGGCTACGATCCGGCGCGATGGATGACGGCGTTTGCGTTGCGGGAGAAGGGCTGACGCAGGCACGGAACGTCCCGCGCGGGCTAACCCGGCGGCAGAAAGCGGGCGGGTTGACACCCCGTGAGCATCGACGAAGTAATGTTTGCGCCAAACCTGACGAATTGAGTCCAATAGCTCTATAAGCATGCAAGATCACAAGTGATTTCAAAACAGCTACAAGCACGATCCAGCCAGTCTTCATCAATGGTTTCCGCGACCGAATTGAGACCATGAAGGAACGAATGCCCGTCATGAAGTTGGAGTAGCGCTCTCTCAAACGTGGAGAATTCATGAAGAAGTGGGTCAAGATCGGGCTGGCCGCAGCCATAGCACTACCAATCCTCGCGACAGAAGCCATTCGCCTTTTGGTGGACGCCAACACGTTTCGTCCCGTGATCGAGAGCAGGCTAAGCGCAGCCCTTTCCCGCAAGGTCACGCTCGGCGCTCTGAGCCTCTCGGTCGTGAGCGGGAACCTGGTGGCGAACGATCTCACCATTGCCGAAGACCCGAAGTTCGGCCAAGCTCCATTCTTCACCGCGAAACGATTGCGCATTGGCGTTCAGATGAAGCCGCTTATTTTCAAGCGCCAGCTGATGGTACGGAGTTTCGAAGTGGATGCTCCCCAAATCCATCTGTTCCGCGTGGAGGATGGCACTTGGAACTTCTCCACCCTGAGCCACGGCGCCGAGTCTGAGAACACGCAACAGGCCACTTTACCCGACCTCGCCGTCGGCCTCATCGCCATCAAAGACGGGAAAGCCAGGATAGAAACGCTGCCGTTGCAGAGAAATCCCCAGGTCTACGAACATCTCAACGTCAAGGTGGAGCACTTCTCCCTGGCCGAGGCCTTTCCCTTCAGGGTGAACGCCTCGCTGCCCGGCGACGGCAAGGTAGGGGTCTCCGGAACCGTCGGGCCCATCAATCCGCAAGACGCCGCCACCACCGTCTTCGACGCCCAACTCAGCATCGAGCACCTGGACCCCGTCGTCGCCGGGTTCGTCGAGCCGGCGGGGGGAATCTCGATGATCGCCGGCCTCGACGCCCACATCGTCTCGGACGGCAAGAATGTCACCAGCGACGGCAAAGTCCATGCCGAGCACCTCATCCTGCTCAAAGGCGGCAGGGCAGCCCCGCATCCTGTCGATATCAAGTACCAGGTTGGCCACTCCCTCAAAGACAACAGCGGCCAAGTCTCCGATCTGGCGCTTCAGACCGGAGCTGTCGCGATTCACATCAAAGGCACTTATCAACTTGCCGCAAACGAACCAGTCTTCGATCTCAAGTTGCTGGCTCAAAGTGTCCCCATCGACGGTCTGCAGGCGCTGATGCCCGCCGTGGGCGTGAGCCTCCCCAACGGCGCCGTTCTCAAGGGTGGAACGCTGTCGGCCCACTTCGCGATCAAGGGCTCGGCAAAAGACAACGTCATCGCCGGCTCCTACGAGATCAAAAATACACAGCTGGTGGGGTACGATCTCGGCTCCAAGATCGTTGGCATCGCCGCGCTGGGCGGCATCAAGACCGGGGATACCACCGCCATCGATATCTCCCGCGCCGACATGCGCATAAGCAAATCAGGCAGCGAGTCCACAAATATCTATTCGGTACTTCCCGCCCTCGGCGAGTCTACCGGCAGCGGCACCGTGTCTCCTTCCGGCGCGCTCAACTTCCACTTGATCTCCAAAGTCACGAGCGCGAAGGGACTGAATAAAGTGGGCGTCAACATCCTGACAAAGTTGAACAGCACATCGGCTGCCGACAAACCCTCGACTGCCACCGGTATCCCCATTACCATCACCGGCACAGCGGAGAACCCCGTCATCACCGCGGATGTCAGCGGCCTGGTGAAAGGCAACGCCGCGGCGTTACGCAGCAAAGGCGCCAACATCTTGAATAAGACCGGCATCACAAAACTCTTCCACAAGAAAAAACCATCCTCGTCAACCCCTCCGCCAAAATAATCACAGCGGGCTCCATGAATATTCCCGCAGGAAGTTGACGGGGGACCTTTCCGACCGCTCCCCCTTGACATTCGACAAGAGCGTGCGTCAATCTATTGTCGACAATCGAGGGGAACGATGGCGACGTCGACGGAATTGCTGCAAGGCACGCTGGACCTGCTGATCCTGCAGACGCTCGCTTCCGGGCCGATGCACGGCTGGGGCGTGGCCCAGCGCATCCAGCAAATGTCCAAAGACGTGTTGCAGATCGGGCAGGGATCGCTGTATCCGGCGCTGTACCGGCTGGAATACAAGGGGTGGATCCGTTCGGACTGGGGGAACTCAGAGAACAACCGGAAAGCGAAGTTCTACCGCCTCACCGCGCGCGGCAAAACTCAACTCGAAAAAGAGCTGGCGAGCTGGGATCGCCTTTCGGCTGCCGTGGCACTGGTGCTGGGGCGCACGGCGGAGGAGCCGACATGATCACAGAGTTGCTGACGCGGCTGCGCTTCCTGGTCTTCCGCAAGAAGGCGAGTGAGCTGGAACAAGAGCTTCAGTTTCACCTGGAGCAGTCGATGGACTTGAAACGAGCGGCGGGGATGACGGCGGAGGAAGCGCGGCGGCAGGCGCTGATCGAGTTTGGCGGCCTGGAGCGAACGCGCGCCGAGTGCCACGAGCAGCGGCCCGGGCAGTGGATGGAGATCCTGCTGCAGGATGTGCGTTATGCGCTGCGCGGGTTTCGGCGCAATCCTGTCTTCACGATCACGGTGCTGGCTACGCTGTCGCTGGGTATCGGCGCTACGACGGCGGTGTTCAGCGTGGTGGACCGGATTCTGTTCCGCAGCCTGCCGTATGCCCACGATGAACGGATCGTTTCGGTGGGAACGGTGCATTCTCTGGAAAAGCAGGAATTCATGATGGGCGGCTTTTTCTTCGATTGGCGGGACAATCAAAAGCCGTTTGAGTCGATGGCATCCCAGGGAACCATGGCCCATCCCTGCGATTTGGTCGAGAACAATCCGGCGCAGCTCGACTGCCTGCATGCCGACGCGGCCTTTCTGCCCCTGCTGGGAATTTCACCCATACTGGGTCGCAATTTCCTGCCGGAAGAAGACCGGCCCAATGGACCTCGGGTCGCGATCATTTCCTACGGGTTGTGGCAGGGTCACTACAACCAGGATGCAAATATCATCGGCCGCCTCATCGACATGGATGGCAGCCCTACCCGTGTGGTCGGCGTGCTGCCCAGGGACTTCCAGTTTCCCACTCTGCAGGCAGCGGATGTGATTTTTCCGATGGCGCTGGACCGGGCGGCGCAAGCGACCGCGAATGGCGGCTTCGGCACGCCGATGCGGACTTTTGCCCGGCTCAAGCCGGGAGTGAGCATTGAGCAGGCGCGGGCGGAGATGGAGCCCTTGTTCACACACACGCGCGACACTTACATTCCAGCGGATGTCCGCAAAGATGTTCGCCTCAGCATTCGTTCATTACGCGATCGGGAAACGCAGGATGTGCAGTCGGCGGCATGGGTGCTGCTGGGCTCCGTACTTGCCGTGCTGCTGATTGCCTGCGCCAATGTGGCCAGTTTGATGGTGGCTCGCGGGGAGGCCCGCGAGCGCGAACTTGCGGTGCGATCCGCATTGGGTGCAGGCCATTGGCGGTTGGTCCGGCAAACACTCACCGAAGCGTTCTTGCTGTCGCTGGCGGGGGCGGCCGCGGGAATTCTGCTGGCGGAAGGTTTGCTGCGGCTATTTGTGAAGCTCGCTCCCACGGGCATTCCATTTCTTGGCAGAGCCGGGCTGGATCTGCGCATCGGCCTTTTTACAGTGTTCCTTTCGCTCGGATGCGGGGCGGTCTTCGGTTCCCTGCCCGCCTTCCAGAAGCCGCGTGCGTTATCGTTTGGCGCGCGCACGGCCAACTACCGCAAACGCGCCCTGCTGCGGCGGATTCTGGTTGTGGGACAGATCGCCGCGAGCATGGTCCTGCTCTCGGCCGCAGCCCTGCTGGTGGAGAGTTTTCAAAATATGGAAGGTCAGCGCCTGGGGATGCAAACCGGCGGAGTGGTGACGGCGCAAATTGCCCTGCCCTATTTCCGGTACGACACCGGCCAAAAACAAATGGACTTCTATCTGCGGGCCGAAGCGTCGCTGCGTCGTCTGCCCGGGATCAGCGCGGTGGGGATCAGCGACTCGGTCCCTCCGGGCGGCTGGCAGGGAGGGGGCCGATGGTCCGACCTGGTCGTTGCCGGGAAGCCCCACCCTCCGCAAGGATCGGGCGGCTCCGTGGCTCATCGCAAGGTAACGCCGGATTATTTTCAGGCATTGAACATCCCCATTGTTCGAGGGCGCAATTTTACTGAGGAGGACCGGCGCTCCAGCGAACCCCTGGTGATCCTCAGCAGGCTGATGGCTGCCCGCCTATTTGCGGGGGAAGACCCGATCGGCAAGCGCATCGAGATGGGGCACGATCAGTCCTGGAGCACGGTCGCCGGTGTGGCTGAAAATGTGAAAAACGGGGGGCTGGTCGATCCCGACTTGCCGGAGATGTATTTCCTCAGACATAGTGCAGCCGATGACTGGAATGGGCGAACGCCCATCTTCATGATCAGTTCGGTGGTTTCGCCGAAGGCTGTGGCGCAGTGGGTGCGGTCGCAGATAGCGGCGATCGATCCTACGGTTCCGGTGAAGACGGAAATGCTCGAACAGAGCGTAAGCACGCTCGCCGACCGGCCGCGGTTCGAGACGGCGCTGCTCGGATTTTTCGCATTGTGCGGATTGCTGATGGCGGTGATCAGCCTTTATGGCGTGATCGCGTTCGTGGCTGCCCAGCGCCGGCAGGAAATTGGAGTGCGCATGGCGCTGGGTGCATCCCGGCTGGACATACTTCGACTGATTTCAGGCGAAGGAATAAGGCTGATTGTTGCCGGCGGAGTGATCGGCCTGGGGGCGTCCCTGGCCACGGCGCAACTGCTGAAGAGCCTGCTCTACAATGTGGGGCTGCACGATCCGGGAACGTATACGGCGGCCACGCTGCTGCTGGCGCTGGTGGCGCTGGTGGCGACGCTGATTCCCGCCCGCGCGGCGATGCGGGTGGAACCGATGGTTGCGCTTCGCTATGAATAGTCGAGCTGCGCCTTGAGGCCGGCGGATACAGGAATTACGGATGGGTCAATGTTTGCGGGCCTTGGCGTCGTATTTCGATTGCGCTTTCTCGAACCTGTGCACGTTGGCCAAGGCCCAGAGCCAGAGCGGGTGAACCTGCGCCAGCATCTGTCCGCCAAGTTCAGTGAGTTCGTACTCCACCCGGGGAGGGACTTCGGGAAAGACGACGCGGGTGACGAAACCGCAGCGCTCCAGTTGACGCAGCGTCTTGGTGAGCGATTTCTGGCTTACGTCATCGACCTGTTCCATGATGCGCGAGAAGCGCATGGGCGCGCCGGCCTCGGCGAGGACGGCCATGGTCCACAAGGTCCATTTTTCGGCGACCTGGGTGACGATGCCGCGCACCAGGGAATCCCTGTGGGGGGAGAGAGCTTCGCAGGCGGCGTTGGCCTTGGCCCAGTCGATGCGCTGAACAGTTACCATGAGGTAAGTATAAGCCAAGCAGGTGCCTTATTGCCATTGGATACTAATGCGACGATACTGGGGACATGGCAAAGAACGGCAACAAGTGGACCGCGGAATCGGTTCCATCGCAGTCAGGCCACCGGGTCGTCATTACGGGCGCCAATTCCGGCATTGGATTTGAAACCGCGCGGGAACTGGCGCGCAAGGGCGCGGAAATCATACTTCCAGCGCGGAGCCAGGCGAAGTCGGAAGGGGCTGTGGCGCGCATACGGCACGAGATTCCTTCCGCGCTGGTGATTCCGGCGGCGCTGGACCTTGCTTCGCTGGCCAGCATCCGCGCCTTCGCAGCGTGGTTTTCGGGGCGCTACCCGGGGCAATCGATCGACCTGCTGATCAACAATGCCGGGGTCATGGCCATTCCCCAACGGGAACTCACCGTGGATGGGTTCGAGCGGCAGTTTGCCACGAATTTTCTAGGGCCATTTGCGCTGACCGCGCTGCTGTTTCCGCATCTGCGGGTGCGGCGGGGAACGCGCATCGTGATTGTGTCCAGCTCCGTCACTAAATTTGCCAGGATCGATTTCGACAACCTGCAGAGCGAGCGGCGATACCGCCCCATGGACCAGGCCTACGGACAATCGAAGCTGGCCGATTCGCTGTTTGCGCTGGAGCTGCAGCGGCGTCTCACGGAGGCCGGTTCCGCGGTGGCGGCCACGGCGGCGCATCCGGGATACGCCATCACCAATCTGCAGACCAGCGGGCCAGGCGAGGGGCGTTCCCTGCTGAGGCTGGTGAGCGCATTGCTCAAGCCGATCGCTTCGCAGGACGCGGCGCACGGCGCTCTGCCCACGCTGTATGCCGCAACTTCGCCGGAAGCCCAGCCGGGAGGCTACTACGGGCCGGACGGGCGCTTTGAATTGAAGGGTTACCCCACGGCGGTCCCGATTCCGGCGCGTGCCAGGGACGCGGCCGCGGCGGAACGGCTTTGGACGGAAGCCGAACGGCTCACGGGGTTTCGGTTCGAGGCAGGGCGGGCGAGGGCTGCCTCATAGCGTTCACTGCCGGCGGAATCGGGTCCGCGATTGGTGCTATCGTTGTGGTCATTGCAGCGTCCTGTGAGAAGGAGGTGCGCAATGAAACTCGTATTGCTCGCTCTTCTAAGCTTGGCCGCAAGCGCGGCCTTCGGCCAGCCGGCGCCAGTTCAGGTTGACCCGGACCAGTTGTTTCAGATGCCGCCGAAGTTTTCGGCGGCGCAGGGATTTCAACCAGGGGCGGCGAACCTGCATGCGCTCACGGTGGCGCCCCCTCATTTCACCGTGATGCTGCCGGGAAAAGCCGCGCCGGGGCTGAAGTTGAATGATCCGAAGCTGGATCCGAAGAGCATTGTCCGGCCGCCATGGCCGCGGGGCGACGCGCGCCAGGGACAGGAAGTGGCGCGGGATCGATTTCGAAACCTGCGCTTTCTGCCGCTGCACATGGGCACGACGAACGTGAGGGTGTGGCAGGAAGACACGACACGGCCCGATCGCCCGTAGAGCACGACCGGCGGCTGGGGCGGAGCCAATCCGGGCGGGCTTGCACTTCACAATTCAATCAGGGAGGCGGGGCGGCGGTTCTGTAAAATCGCGGTATGAACCGTTCCCTTGGTTTGTTCGCTCTTGCGGCCGGGCTGCTGATGCCGGCAGGTTTTGCGCAGTCGAAGGCGCCCGCCAGTTCGTCCGGCACAGCCTCGTGCACCGCCACCACCAACCTGGAAAACCTGATCAAGGCGCTGGATGAGGCGATCAGCGGTCCCGCGGACAAGGATCGCGCCTGCCTGCGCCAGGTGCTGTATCCCGATGCGCGGATGATTCCCGTGACGAAAACGCGGGAAGGAAAGTTTGCGCCGCACGTGCTGACGACCGAGGAGTGGATCGAGATGGTGCGCAAGCGCGGCCACGTGCCTTTGTATGAAAAGCAGGTGAAAGTGAAGTCGGAAACGTACGGCACCATTGCGCACCTGTGGAGCACGTACGAACTGAAGAGCGGCCCGGATGCAAAGCCGAGCCTGCGCGGCATCAACAGCATTCAAGCCTCGTTTGACGGCAGCCGCTGGCGCATCATGGAGATTCTGTGGGAGGCCGAAACGCCCGACGAAAAGATCCCGGAGAAATACCTGCCATGAGCATAGCAACGGAACACTTGGTTTCGATTGAAGCCATCAGCGCGGCGGCGGCGCGCATCGAGCGCATCGCGGTGAAGACGCCGCTGGTGCGGGCGCCGTTGGAGGGCGTGAGGGGCGAAGTATGGCTGAAGGCGGAAAGCCTGCAGCCGATTGGGAGTTTCAAGCTGCGCGGCGCGGCCAACAAGATTCTGCAGCTGACGAGGGAAGAAATCCGGCGCGGGGTGATCACGTATTCAAGCGGAAACCATGCGCAGGGCGTGGCCTACGCGGCGCGGGCGGTGGGGGCGAAGGCGGTGATCGTGATGCCTTCGAATGCGCCGGCCATCAAGCGCGCGGCGACGCTGGCGCTGGGTGCGGAAGTGGTGGACGTGGGGCTGGCGTCGAGCGAGCGGCTGGCCAAGGCGGAAGAGCTGGTGCGCGCGCACGGCTACGTGGTGGTGCCGCCGTATGACGATGAGCAGATTATCGCGGGGCAGGCGACGTGCGGGCTGGAGATCGCCGAGGCTATTCCAGATGTGGACCTGGTGCTATCGCCGGTGTCGGGCGGGGGCCTGCTGAGCGGTACGGCGACCGCGATTAAACTGCTGAACCCGAAGGCCAGGGTTTTCGGAATCGAGCCGGAGCTGGCAGGAGATACGGCAGAGAGTTTTCGCACCGGGAAGATTGTGACCTGGGCCGCGGAGTTGACCAGCCGCACCATCGCCGACGGCCTGCGCACGCAGAGCGTGGGGGTCAGGAACTTCGCCCATATTCAGGCGTACGTAAACGGCATTATCACGGTGACCGAGACGGAGATTCGCGCCGCCATGCGGGCGATTGTAGCGACGACCCGGCTGGTTCCCGAGCCGAGCGGCGCGGTGACGACCGCGGCCCTCATGTTTCACGCGGCGGAGCTGCCGGCGTATAAGAAGGCGGTGGCGATCGTAAGCGGCGGGAACGTGGATCCCAAAATGCTGGCGGAAGTGTTGACGGAGAGCTGATTTGCTTGGCGGAAGGCTCGCTCAAGTGTTCGGCTTTGCTATCTGACGGGATGGAATGTTCGCTTCCAGCGGGTTTTATCGAAGAAGTGAATGAACTCGTGGAAGGTGACTTGCGCTTGTTGGGACAGAGGCTTTTCTTCGCTACCGGAGTCGGGCATCTGGATGGACCAGTAGACGAAGAGAGGACGGCCGACGATGTTCTCGCGTGGCACGAATCCCCAGTAGCGGCTGTCCATGCTGTTGGGACGATTGTCGCCCATGACGAAGTAGTTGCCGGGAGGCACGACGAGGTCGTCGCCCTGGATACAGCCGGGCATTTGGACAGTCCACGCGGCAGTGACGCCCGGTTCAACGGCGGGATCAACGGAGGGAAAGTCGTTGATGTAGGGGTCGTAGGTGCCGGGATTGGATTTGGCGGCCTGGGGCTCGTTTTGAGCGACACCGTTGAGGTAGACGATGCCGTTGCGGAGATGGATGCGATCACCGGGCACCCCAATGACGCGTTTGACGAGGTGCATGTGCTCCCCATTGGTTTCCGCGATTGGCTTGTAGAAGACGACCACGTCGCCGCGTTGCGGATCGCGGTAATGAACAAATGGGGCCCAGCGCGCGGCTGGCGAGAAAGTGACGCGGTCAACGAGAACATGGTCGCCGGTGAGCAGGGTGCTGGCCATGGAAGAGGACGGGATCGCGAAGTTTTGAAAGAGGAAGGCGAGGACGAACATACCGACGGCGATGGTGCTCAGATTTGAACTCAGCCCCAGGAAAAAGGATTCACGGGGTTGTTCCGGGGCTGGGCGGGCGCTGCGTTTTGGCTTCGTAATCTTCATTTGTCCTCCCTCGGATGGATACGATGCCGGAGGGGATGTTGTTCCGTGACGGCGGAAGAGCCGTTTAAGCCGGCGCGGGTTGGGCCGCGTCTATCCAATATGATGGCGTTGATGAAGAGCCGCATGTTTTCTCCTCGAGTGGTTGCGTTCAGCCTGACCTTGTTGTTTACCGCCCCGTTGCCTCTCAGCGCGGAGAAGCAGAAGAAAGACAATTTGCAGAAGCCCCTGGCGGGGCCGCGGGCTACGCCGCTGCGCGTGACCTGGCTTTTTATCTCGCCCGATACCAGCGCCCAGAAGGTGGACAAAGTGCAGATCGGGCGCGAGATGGTGGTGGCCGAGAAGAGCGGCCCCTGGCTGCGTGTGTACGCCAACACCGATGTGCAGGAAGTGAGCGAAAAGGATGCGCCGCTGATCGGCTCGCCGCAGGATGCGCCGCCGCCTGTTTCCGGATGGATGGAGGCGCGCGGGGTGGTGATTGAAACCACGCCCAACGGCGACCAGGTGCTGATGGGCGAGGCGGCCAACCAGGAAGCGCTGGCCAACGATCCGCGCGGTCCGGCGCATGCGGCGCAGTCGGCGCGGCTGATTTATCGCCGGCTGGTGGAGATGTTCCCCAACTCGCCGCTGGCGGCGGAAGCGGCGTGGCGCGCGGCCGACATTCTGTGGCAGATCCAGAAGGCCGATGCGTCGACCCGTCCCTCGGCGCGGGAGAAGGAAGCCTACATGCGCGAGCAGATGGACGAAGAGGAGATGAAGAAGGTCCTCAAGTTCTATCCGCGCACGAAACAGGCGGCGTTTGCGGCCTACCAGCTCATCGACAACAAGCTGTGCGGCGACTGGCAGGGACAGCCGAAGTGTCCGGAAAAGGAGTCTGAGTACTACGAGAAATATGCGGCGGAATTCGCGGACGGTCCGCGGGCAGCGCAGGCACTGTTTGAGGCCGTGTACCGCCAGGCGGCGCTGGTAGACATGTTCGGCGCCGATGGCAGCGACAAGAAAGTCGACAACGCGCGCGCCCATGCGCACGACCTGGCGGCACGCATGAAAGACAAATTTCCGCAGTCGGACTATACGGCGCGCGCGGTGGCGCTGGTATTCAAGATCGACGAACACATTCCGGTGTACGGAATCGACCGGCAGTGATCCGGCGCTGAGAGGGTCCCACGCTCCCGGCAGGTGAAGTTCCGCGGTATCCCACATCTGACCGCATAGAACGCGGTCGGATTTAGGCGCCCGGCCACGGTGCGCAAGTGGAAAACGCCGGTTGTCCTCCACGATTAGAGATACTCCCAGTCCGCGGAGAAAGCCGCCGCTGTCACCCCACCTTCAAGTTCTTCGCGCTCAAGGGCTTTATCATCGAAGGAAGCCCTTGCGCCGAGATGGCGAAGGGCATCACAGCGGAAACCGCCACAAGAGGATTCCGGAGGCTCTTTGAACGTATATATCCAGTCCATCATTTTAGGCATTATCGAGGGGTTGACCGAATTTTTGCCGGTCAGCTCGACGGCGCACTTGCGCATTACGGAAGCGCTGATGAAAATTCCTTTGGACGACGCGTACTGGAAGATGTACACGATCGTGATCCAGGCCGGCGCTATCCTGGCGCTGCTGCTGCTTTACCTGGCCCGCATCCTGGAGTTTCTGCGCACGTTTCCACACGGAGAGCGTCACGACCGCAACCTTCTCACGCACCCTCTGTCGCTCACGATACTGGCTTTCGTCTGTACTTCGGTTCCCGCATTGCTCCTCAAGAAATGGAGCGACAAGAACCTGGGCAGTCTCACGGTGATCGCGATTGCCATGCTGGCCGGCGGCGTCATCATGTGGGCGGTGGATTCGTGGGCATCGCGCTTCGAGCCGAACACCATCCACGTGGAAGAGATGAGCTTCGCGCAGGCTATCTGGATCGGGTTGTGCCAATCGCTGTCCGCGATCTTTCCGGGAACGTCGCGCTCCATGTCGACGATCGCGGCGGGGCAGTTAGTGGGGATGGACCGGCCGACGGCGCTGGAGTTCAGCTTTCTGCTTTCGATTCCAACCATGCTGGCTGCCACTGCATACGATCTCTTCAAGGAGATTCACCCCAGCAAAGCGGCTCTGGCCGCGGGCGAGGCGGCGGCCCACGTGACCATGACGGGCGAGCGCTGGATCGTGCTGGCCATCGGATTCGTGATGTCGTTCATCGTGGCTTTCGGCGTGGTGGAGTGGTTCCTGATGTGGGTGCGCAAGCACGGCTTCACGGTGTTTGCGATCTACCGCATCGTGGTGGGGATCGTGCTGCTGATCTGGGGCAGCAGGATCGTTGCCGGATAGGAAACGCAATCGGATTTTTTTAATTTCGAGGGGAACGGCCGCGATGCACCGCTCCCCTTTTTCATTGGATCAGGGCAGCAATGGAGGGTTGGCCCTCCTGGCCAGATCCAGCGCCTGCTGCGAAAACCATCCGCCGGCGATGGGATCGTCCAGTCCCCACAGCGGATCGAAGACCGCCTGGCCCGCCGCGTCCGTCGGCCATCCCGACTGGGTGTAGATCGAGTAATCCCACGCCCGGGCTCCGCCGGCCGAGTCGCAGGTTCCATCGGACTGACCCGGCGTCTTCACCCAGACAAAAGCGTCCAGCAGCGGAACGCCGGTATTGGCGGTGGGATGAGTGCCCAGCCCGCGTCCCGGAGGATTGCACCAGCTGCCGTTGGTGAGGGTTTGCACTACCCCCGCCGGTTGATCGTAGGGCGCCAGCCCGTAGATGCTCGCGTTCAGCGGTCCCTGACCATTGCGGCTGGTATCGACCACAAAATGCGTTGCCGCGACCGCGGTTCCCATGTTGGCTTGATACCACTGGTCGGTGTAACCCCAGGTTGCGATGTTGTTGGGATCGACCGGGCCGAAGGGTGAATAGTACTGGCTGGCGCAGTAGGAATAATGGCCCAGCCGCCAGCCGCCTTCTTCCGGATCGTTGCCGAATGCAATGCACTCCGATACCCAGGTGTCGTACTTCGATTCGTAGCTGTTCAGGTTGAAGTTGGATACGTTGGTAAAGAAGCCTTGCGCCTGCTGCACGCCGGCCTGCACCAGCCGCGCGGCCATGTTGGGCACGGCCTGCCAGTGGCTGTTCCCGGCGTCGAGATAAACCAGCGTCTGGGCGCCGGTCTCCAGCTTCGTCACCGCGTAGTTGATTTGCGTATAGCGATCCGCAGTGGCCTGGGGAATATTCACCTGGGTGGGATCGTATCCGCAGTCGCTGGGCAGATTGGCCAGCGCATCCGGCTCCAGGATGATCATCGCCTTGCGGGCGCCGATGGCCGCGGCAACGGCATCGATCCAGGCTTCGTAGGCGGCGGTGTTTTGGGCGCCACCCGCGGAATAGCTGCCGCAGTCGCGGCCGGGAATGTTGTACAGCACGAAGACGGGGAGAGCGCGCTCCCGGTTGGCCTCGGAAAGAGTCGTCGCGACCGTGGCGCTGACCTGCGCGGGGGTGCCGCTGGTGAGCCATACGGCCTGGGGAACAGTCTCCATGGCCGTGATCAGCAGGGCGTCTTTAAACTGTCCCTGCTTCAACAGGCTCTCAACCTGCTGGACCGCTCCGGTGGGCGGGACGGGGATGAAGAAGCGGGTGTTGGCCGGCAACGTTTTTGTCTGTGCACACAAAGTCAGGTTCGTAACCAGCAGGATTGCTGCTCCGAAAGCAAATCGGCGCAGAGCGTGCCGATCGAGCGCGGGTTTGAACATCGTGAACCTCCAGGGGATGGCGCGAGCGGGATCCTCGTGCGCCCAATCTCTAGTCCACTGAATCAGGGCTTGTCAACCCTGAAAACTTCAACTTTAACGTTTGAGTAGAGGATTTGCGGCGGCCGGGTTCGGGCGCGGACGGGGTGTGAGCCGGAGCCGCTGCGTGTCTGGTAATCCACAAGGTTCCCCCCGGCGGGTTTTGGCCGGTGCGGGGCCTGTCTGCGGGGATAATGAGAATTGCTCTGGGATTCTCTCCTCCGCCCTGACCGCTCGAACGCAAACAGGATTGCGGCGGGGAACGAGCGGAGGCGGAACCCACGATGAAGCCCATCCAGATTGCGCTGGCACCCACGCGAAGCCGCCCGCTGAACATGTTTCTGGGGGTGGTGCTGGCGTTGGCCTCGCTTCTCTTCTTTTTCGGCCTGGCAACTTACCATATTTCCGATCCCTCGTGGAATACGGCTACCGATCCGGCCGCCGGCGGCGTAACCGGCAATTGGATCGGTCCCTTCGGCGCATACACCAGCGACCTGTTTCTGCAATGGCTGGGCTTTACGTCGTTCCTTCTTCCTCTCTGGATGGCCGGCGTCGCGTGGAGCTGGATGCGCTCGCGGCCGAGCGGCTCGGCGATGCTGCGCACCGCGGGCACCGTCATGGCTCTGCTGTTTTTGCCGGCGATTTTTGCACTGCTGCCGTGGCACTGGCGCTGGGCCCATGCGGTTCCCGTAGAGGGTGTGATTGGCCGGCTGATCGCGGGCATGCTGGTGGCGTACCTCAATATCCAGGGCGCGTGGATCGTGGCCGGCGTGCTGGCGGCCGCGGGTGTCTATTTCGCTTCGGCCATCAGCTTTGCGGCATTCAAGGAGTCGCTGGCCGACCGGTTCATTCACCTGCAGTCGTGGCTTGACCGCTGGCGCAACTGGCGCGACGAGCGGGCCGACCGGAAATATGAGCGCGAGGAGATGCTGGCGGAGCAGAACAACCCCGGACCGGCGCAGCGGATTTTCACCGGGGCGATCGAAACCGAAGCCGAGCCGGAAACGGGCGTTGCGCAAAAGACACCGAGCCGGCTGGCTGCGCTGTTCGGGCGCGGCCGGCGCACCGAGGAGATCGATCCCGTTGACGAGATTCCTGCCTTTCAGCGGGTAGCGGCGATTCCGATCGAGCAGCGCACCCCGACCGGCGAGAAGCCGCGGCGCAACAGCATCTGGGAGAGTACACCGGAGCCGCCTGTTGCCCAGGCACCCGTCGCGCCCCCCGTCGCGATTCCGGTACGCCAGGTTGCAACGCCTTTACCTCCGGCGGCTCCGGTGGCAGCTCCTCCGGTCCGGCCCATGGCGGCGGAACCACGGATGGAACCTCGTCCGGATGCGCGGCCCGTTGCACCGCGGCTGGAACCGGCGATGCAGACGCGGCCGGAGCCAATGCGGCCGGAGCCAGTGACTCAGGCACAGCCCATACCCGCAGGCAACATCCAGATTCACGAACGGGCCGACGCCGATGTCCGCACCACCACCGTGGCTCCGCGGCATGTGAGCGGGTTCAAGCTGCCGCCCAGCACACTGTTGCACGCCGGCGGCGGCCCGCAGACGGTCCGCGAAGACGTACTGCGCGAAGAAGCCAAAGTGCTGGTGGAGAAGTGCGGGGAGTTCGATGTGCGCGGGCAGGTAGTACAGATCAATCCCGGCCCCATGGTGACAACCTACGAGTTCAAGCCCGAGGCGGGCGTGAAGTACAGCCGCGTAACGGGGCTGGCTGACGATCTATGCCTGGCGATGCGGGCGGAGAGCATTCTGATCGAGCGCATGGCGGGCAAAAGCACGGTGGGCATCCAGGTGCCGAACCATGAGCGCGAAACGATTCATCTGCGCGACGTGCTGGAGTCAGAGACCTTTGCCAAGTCCAAGGCGCGCTTGACGCTGGCCATGGGCAAGGACATCAACGGGCGCATCGTGACGGCAGACCTGGCGTCGATGCCGCACGTGCTGATAGCCGGATCCACGGGCTCGGGCAAATCCGTAGCCATCAATGCCATGATCATGAGCCTGCTGTTCCGCACCACGCCGTCGCAGGTGCGGTTGATCCTGGTGGATCCCAAACGCGTGGAACTGGGCATGTATGAAGGCGTGCCGCACCTGTTTACGCCCATCATCACGGAGCCCAAGCTGGCGGCCAATGCGCTGCGCAACGCCGTCCGTGAAATGGAGCGGCGGCTGAAGCTGCTGGCCTCGCGCAGCGTGCGCAACATCGACCAGTACAACAAGCTCTTCGAAGGCTCCATGGCATCGCTGTTCGACGACGGAGAAGAAGAAGAGCCTCTGCCCTACATTGTGATCATCATCGACGAGCTCGCCGACCTGATGATGCTGGACCGGGCCAACGTGGAAGAGTCGATCACGCGGCTGGCGCAGATGGCGCGCGCGGTAGGCATTCATCTGGTCCTGGCCACGCAGCGGCCCAGCGTGGACGTGATCACCGGGCTCATCAAGGCCAACGTGCCCACGCGCATCAGCTTCCGGCTGGCGACCAAGGTGGACTCGCGCACGATTCTGGACACCAACGGGGCTGAGGCTTTGCTGGGACGCGGCGATATGCTCTTCCTGCCTCCGGGCACCAGCCGGTTGATGCGCCTGCACGCGCCCTACGTGAGCGAGAAAGAAACAGCGGCGGTGGTGGCGTTCTGGAAGGACCAGGGCCAGGCCGAATATGTCGAGGGATTCCTGGAATCGCCCAAGGACGAGCGCGCCACGGTAGAAGGATCGAACAGCGATCCCGACGAAAACGATCCCATGTTTGACGATGCGGTGCGGCTGGTGTTCGAGTTTGGCAAGGCTTCCACTTCCCTGCTGCAGCGGCGGCTTCGGATCGGCTACGGACGCGCCGCGCATCTCATCGATCTAATGGAGCGCGACGGGCTGGTGGGTCCGGCGGACGGTTCGCGTCCCCGCGAGTTGCTGAAGGCTCCGGGCTGGCTGCACGAGATCGCCGCCAACGAATAAAAAGGGATGAGAGATCACGATCGGGACCGCGCCGGTCGAGCGCGGCGCCGGAAACGCGCGTCCAATCAAGCAAGGAGTGTTGCGCCGATGCGGGGAATGGTCGCTCTCTTTGTGCTGGGGTGCTCGATGATGGCGGCGCAGCAAGCGCCGATTCCCGCGGCTACCGAACTGTCGGGGCAGCCCTTCGCCATCAAGAAGACATGGGTGATCGGCGGCACGGGCGATTGGGACTACCTGACGCTTGACCCCGGCGCGCGGCGGCTCTTCATCGCCCATGGACCGGCTGTTCAGGTGGTGGATGTCGACACGGGCGCGGTGGCAGGCACCGTCAAAGGTTTCCGCGAAGCTCACGCGATTGCGCTCGATGACGCCGGCGAGTTCGGCTACGCCACCGATGGACCGGCGGGCATGGTGAGAATCTTTGACCGGCGCACATTCGAAGTGGTGGGCAATGTTTCGGTGGGCGGCTTCCCGCGCGCGCTCACCATCGAACCGCAGACCGGCCTGCTTTTCGTGGTGGTCAATGGCCAGGCCAGCACCACACCGCAGCCTCCGCCGAATAACGCCGGCAGACCGAAAAACGCGGGCGGACAGCCTCCCTCTCCTCCCCAGGACGCTCCTTGCGGTTTCGATCGGGACAGCAACCAGCGCCCGGTGGCGCGGGCCGAATCGCTGCTTTCTGTGATCGATATGCAAAAGCGCACGGAGGTCGCGCAGATTCGCCTCTGCGGCGTACTCGGCTCTGTGCAGCCAGATGCAACCGGCGGGGTATTCATCAACCTGACATCACTGAATGACACCGCGCGCGTGGATGCCGCGTCGATTCTGCAGCAGGCGCAGAGTTCCGGCGGCAGCCCCGGAGGCCTGGTCGATCTGGACTGGAGAAATAACGCCGCGCCGTCGAGACCCTCCGCACGCAATGGATATCGCGGCCGGTCCGGTTCCGCGTCCGGACTGCGCGTGTTGTGGCTGGGGCCCGACTGCAAGGCCCCGCGCGGCATTGCTGTGAACGGAACGGAGCACCGCCTGTTCGCAGCCTGCAGCAACATGAAGATGGTGGTGTTGAACACCGATACCGGCGAAGTCGTGACCACGCTGACCATCGGCCCGGGCGCGGACGCCATCGCCTATGACGCCAACAGCGGCCTGATCTTCACCGCCAATGGCGGCGGCTACGGCAGCGTCACCGTCGTCCAGGAGCACGTCACCGACTCCTTTGCCGTGGTGCAGAATCTGCCTACCCTGCAGCAGGCCCGAACCATGGCCGTCGATCCCTCTACCGGTCTGCTCTACCTGGTGACGACGCTATACGGGGCCAGGCTCGACCATCCCCCGGCCAATGGCATTGGCACGCTCAAGATGAACCCGGTCGACGGCAGCTTTCAAGTGCTGGTCATCGGCAGGTGAACCTGGAATCCAAACCCTGCTGAATAATTGCGACAATCCCGGTCGACAATGCACACTAGAGCCATGCTCGGCATCGGCACCAACCAGACTCTTCCCACGGTTCTCATCATCGACGATGACATGGTGAGCCGCGAGGTCATGGCCACGGTGTTGACCATGAGCGGATATTCCATCCACACCGCTTCAGAAGGCGCGGATGCGCTGACCATGCTGGATGCGGAAAACTTCGTGCCCGAAGTGATCCTGATGGACACGCAGATGCCCGGGTTGAAAGGGATAGCGCTGGTCGGGGAGCTCCGCAAACGCTGCAAAGCCAGCATCTACGCAATGAGCGGAAGTGATGTTCCAGAAGAATTGAAAGCCGCGGTCGACGGGCATCTTTCCAAGCCGTTCGGGCCGCAGGCTCTGCAGCAGTTGATCGAACAGCACCACGAGCCGCCTCGAACCCCCATCGACTCGGACGCGCCGGTGGTGAGCGCTAAAGTGCTGTCCCAGTTGCGCGGCATGATGCCGGAATCCTCGGTCCGCGAGATCTATGCCGCGGTGGTCTCCGACCTGGACAAGCGGGCCAGCGCCATCCAGCGGGCGATGGCCGCGGGCGATTTCGACGAGATACGGCGCATCGGACACTCGATTAAAGGAGGGTGCGGCATGGCGGGCGCGATGCAGGCGGCCCATCTGGGTTCTCTGCTCGAAACCAGAGGTGACCATTTAGATAACGTCTACGCTATCCTTCTGGAATTGAAATCCGCGGGCCGAAATCTGCGGCGTATGCTTGACACTGAGTTCCCAGCCTAGGAAATCCATGTTGGCTTTGGATTCGTACGTTGAATAACGACGCCGGTGCAAACGACCGTTGTCACCCGGGGCCGGCCTTGGAGGGCAGTCTTTCCTGTGGATAGACCAATTCGCATTATTCTGGCAGACGACCATCCTGTAGTCCGCATCGGGGTTCGCAACATGCTCTCCGAAAACGAGGGCTTCAATGTGGTGGGCGAGGCTTCAGACGGTGATGAAGCCATCACCCAAACGCTGGATCTGCAGCCCGACATCCTGTTGCTCGACGTGCAGATGCCGCGCCTGCCCGGCCTCGACGCCATGCGCGCCATCATGCAGGGCACCCCCACCGTTAAAATCCTGCTCCTCACCTCCACCATCACCACCCAGCAGATCATCGAGGCGCTGCACATTGGCGCCCGCGGCATCGTGCTCAAAGACGCCCTCTCCGGCCACTTGCAGACCGCCATCAAGACAGTGGTCAGCGGCGATTATTGGATCGGCGGCAAGCGGGTCGTCAACCTCGTCTCCGCTTTGCATGACCTGATGCAGCAGGCCGCCGTGCCGCAGCGCAAGACCTACGGGCTCACTCCGCGCGAGCTCGAAGTCGTGGGCTCGATCGTGGAAGGTTGCAGCAATCGCGACATCGCCAAGCAGTTCGGCCTCAGCGAGGAAACGGTCAAGCGCCACCTGTCGAACATCTTCGACAAGACCGGCGTCTCCACGCGGCTGGAACTGGCGCTGTTCGCCATCGCGCACCAACTGGTCTCGCCGCCATAATCCAAATCACTTCTAAAAAACCATGTTCATGCCGGGAATAAAATCCCGTCCCTCCCGTTCTATGCGGTGAAGGGAGCACACAATGAACGGGTTGATCGCATGGCTGACTCATCCCCCTGCGGATGGTCCTCGGACCACGCTGCTGCTGCGCCTCATGGCGGGCGGTGTGTTTTTCTGGGAAGGTATCCTGAAATTCGTCTACACCAACCAGGGTGTCGGACGCTTCACCAGGCTCGGCATTCCATTTCCCCCCTTCACCGCAAATTTTGCTGGCGGCCTCGAGATCATCGGCGGACTGCTGATTCTTTCCGGTTTCCTGACCAGGCTGGTCTCCATCCCTTTCATCATCGAGATGCTCGTCGCCATTCTCAGCACCAAGATCTCCCTGTATCTTGGCACCTCGCCCCTGCCTGCGCCGCCCGCACTGCCCAAAGTTGGAATCTGGGCAGTGCTGCACGAGATCCGCTCGGACTATGCGCAGATTTTGACCTCGGCGTTTCTGTTGATCAACGGCCCCGGCCGATGGTCGCTCGATGCCCTGCTGGCGAAGCGCAACAAAACAGCTCAATCGCCGGCCCGCGCAACCACAGGCGGAGCCATCGGCCTGTCGGCCGCCGATTGAGCATTTCCAGAATTCAGGAGGCATCCCTGGGATACACTGGTGCGGCTGTGGCCGATGCGCGCAATGTCCATGGGTCGTTCGAAGAGCTGGCGATGCCCCTGTTCAGCCAGCTCTACAACTTCGCGTATTGGCTCGCCGGAGATCGCGCCGCGGCCGAAGACCTGGTGCAGGAAACCTACATGAAGGCGCTGAAGGGATTTTCCTCTTTTCAGCAGGGCACCAATTTTCGCGCCTGGATGTATCGGATTCTGCGCAACAGCTTCCTCACCACGCAGGCAGGCCTGAGGGCGACCGTGTCTCTGGAAGATATCGACGAGCCTGGGTCTCTGCCCGTCACGGCCGGCACTCCCGAGTCCCACCTGCTCCTGCGCGTGGAACAGGACGCCATTCGCCGCGCGCTTGAGGCCTTGCCTGTGCACCATCGCGAAATCGTTCTGCTCTGCGATCTCGAAGAGATGAGCTACCAGGAGATTGGACAGACCCTCGGCGTCCCCATCGGCACAGTGATGTCACGCCTGTCGCGTGCGCGCAAAGCCATGCGCGCCCTGCTCACTGACCGGGGAGAAGGAGCGACACAATGAATTGCGAAATTTGGCGCGGCCAGCTCGATGCCTATCTTGATGACGCTCTGCCCGCGCAGGAATCCAGCCGCATGGTCGAGCATCTGCGCGCATGCCCCGATTGCGCCGCCGATGCCTTCGAGCGCACGCGATTAAGGCGTGCTACGCGGGCGGCGGCGATGCGCTTTACGCCATCCACCGAATTCCGGCGCCAGATTGAGAAATCGATCAGCCCCCGGCGCGCGCCGCTGGCCTTTCTGTGGAAACCCTCGCTGGCGCTGGCGTTGGCCGTGGTGCTGGCGGTCGCCGTATCGGCCACGATGATGCTGCGCCACTCCGCGCGCGAGCAAGCCATGGCGCAACTGGTCGACCTGCATGTGGCGGCCCTGGCCAGTCCCAACCCGGTTGACGTGGTTTCCACCGACCGGCATACCGTGAAGCCATGGTTCCAGGGCAAGCTTCCGTTTTCATTTAATCTTCCGGAACTCGAAGGTTCGCCTTACACGCTGTCCGGCGGCAAGCTGGTGTACTTCGATCACCAGCCCGCCGCGCAGTTATTGTTTGCCTTGCACAAGCATGCGTTATCGGTGTTCATTATCCAGGGAGACAAAAACACGCGCGGCGGAAGTGCGCTGGCCGGCGCCACTGAAAATGGCTTCAGCATTGAGTCATGGCGCAATGCAGGCTTGCACTACACGATTGTCAGCGATGCGGCCGCAAACGATGTGCATGGGCTCGGCGAATTGATGCGCAAGGCGGAGCATCCGTAAGGATGGAGTTTCGCTCCCCACAGCCATCACCATTGCCAAACCAACTATCTCGAAGCATTTGGGTAATTTCCGACGCGGCGGTTCAGCTCCTTACTGGTGCGGTTCTCCTCGTCAGCCTGGTTTTAAACGTGATCTTCGGCCAGTCGAGCACGTCCTGGTGGCCCTGTTATTCGAAGCGTTTCCTCTAGCGACGCATCTTCCGCCCGCTGATGCCGACCAACTCTGCACCCTGCCACCACTTGATCTTCCCGGTCGTGGCTCCTAACCGCGCTTCCTGTAACTTCCTCGCCCGCTCCGCCGCGGTCCTCGGATAGATCTCCAACTCGCGCGCATGGTTCCATCCTCGCCGCCCCGCCATGCGGACACTTCACTTGCTAAAGACACCGGACATGTTATGTGCGAACGACACTCACACAAATAAGCTTTGCCTTTTTCACGACTCGCAGCTACTATTCATTTGCTCTGGAGGATTCCCCAATTCTGAGAGTCTAGAGCGCGGGGCCCCTGTCCAAAATCACAACTTCTTGTCTTCTACGCTGAATGCTTGCTTCGGCTTAGTAGCCATGGTGTGTCTCTTTATACCGTGTTGTTAGTAAGGTGCGATTTCCCGCACGGAAAGAGGTAAGACCAACAATGAAGGGAACCACGAGAGGTCTCATTGCCACCGTAACCCTGCTTCTGGCAACGTATGCTGGAGCGCAAACCATCACCCCCGTTGCTGTTAGTCCAGCCGACACCGCAGCGGTAGCAGGAGCAACGTCAACGGCGAAGCGGGTCTTCCCCGCCTTAACGCCAGCGGGTGCCAGCTACAAGGAAGCGGCAGCTTTGAAGGGGCCTCCCCTTGTTCCATTCACGAATACACTCAACAATCGGTATCCCGGTGACCTCACCTATCAAGGCGGAGCCTACATGCAATCGGCGCAGTCCCACGCCATCTACCTGTTCGACACCATCGTGCAGGGCGCCCCGGGTTGCACCCCGTACAATATAGTCGCTTGTTGGTCTACTCCCGAGACCTTCCTCACTAATTACGGGAAGAGCGATTTCATTCACATCACCGATCAGTATGTTCAATCGAACGCCAATGGTCGTTACACGGTTGGTGGAAACGGGGGAGTCTACTACCCTGCCGGTGCTCCCCACATCCTGACCGACCTCGACATTCAGGCGATTGTGCATCTGGCGGCGACGTTCTATGGCTACCCGAGTGGATACAACGGGGTCTTCCACGTGTTCCTTCCTCCGGGGACAGACGAGTGCTTTGACTCCACCCACACGGTGTGTTACTCACCTGACAATCCAAGCACCTTTGACTTCTGTGCTTACCACAGCAGCGTCACTTTCTCAGACATCGGTGAAACTATCTATTCCGTGGAGCCCTCGCAGAACGTGGGCGGGTGCAGCGTCCCTCCCGGAAGCCCCAATGGTCAGCTTGCTGACTCGACCAACAACGTTCTCTCTCACGAGATGACTGAACTCATCACCGACCCGGACGGCAATGCGTGGTGGAATCCTTCAGACGTAGGTTTGGGCGGTGAGGAAATCGGCGATGAATGCGAGTTCGTCGTATACACTTCCACCGGGGAATACTTCAATCCTTCGGTCTTCAAGATGAATGGGGTGAGGTACGCAATTCAACCGGAGTACAGCAACATCGGACACGCTTGCCGGGTTACGATGAACGACTGACCTGCACCTCTGAGAATACCGGGGGAGATTTAGGTCTTCCCCGATATCCCCGGCTCCGCTGGGCACGCTTCACGCGGGATGACACACCAGCAACAAACGCCGATCCTTCACTGCGTTCAGGAGGAAAGCGTTTTGAGTCACGGTGTGCATGCCGGGATCGTCGATGGTTCGAGGGCCATCCGGCAATTTACCTCTGGTCAATATCCCAAGAGCGGTAGCCGGGCGATGTTCCCTGCGATTCTCAGACTCCGAGGAACTGCGTGGCCAGCCGATCCAGGATTCCCTCTGTCCCATCGCAAACGCCGGTGTGCACCGGCGATGGCTGGATGATCGTACTGCGCGGCGAGGTCAGCCAGTGGAAGCGTTCCCTCTGCGAAAGCTTGGCAATGGGGCCCCCCGCGACATCGCCGATGCAGATGCGGGGTACGGCTTCGAGATGGGCGCGCACCAGTTCCGTATCGACCTCCGGCCACAGGGCAATCAGGCGCTCCGCATCGAGACGGATGCGCGCGTCGAGATACTTCTTCTCCAGGCAAAAAATCACCACGCCGGCATTGATGAACTCCTCGCGCTCCACGCGGGGCACCACGCGCAGGATGGCGTAATCAAATGTGGCGGGCGCGGGCACGGATTGCCTCCTGTTCGAAGATAGCCGCAGCGGCCAGCCGCCGCGTGAAGAAGTCGAGATAACCGGCGCGGCGTTCGCCGGCATCGGTTTCACCGGGGATGGATTGCAGCCACTCGCCGGGCACCTGGGCAACGATCGCATCGAGCACCCCGGGCGTAAGTTTTGCGCGCGCGACCTCGCCGGCCTGCTCAATACCGGTGGCCCAGGGAAGTAGAATGTGCTGCTCGATCTTCGCGAATGGCGACTCGACTTTCTGTTCCCGGGTGGCCCAGTCGTGATGAAAGAACAAGGCCGCGCCGTGATCGATGGGATAGAGCTTGCGATGCCAGACCAGCAGGTTGGCATTGCGGGGCGTGCGGTCTACATTCTGCGTGAACGCATCGAACCAGACCAGCAGCGAAGCTTCGTCAGGCGCGGCAGCATCGCGCGCCGCGGGGTCGAACATGGTCGACCCGGGCAGATAATCCAGCGCCAGATTGAGCCCCGGGCTGGCCTTGAGCAGCTGGCGAATCTCGTAGTCGGGCTCGTTGCGGCCCAGCGCGGGATCGATCTCGGCGAACACGATCTCCGGTACGCGCAGGCCGAGCGCGCGGCCGATCTCGCCCGCGACCAACTCCGCGATAAGAGCCAGAATTCCCTGCCCCGCGCCGCGAAACTTGACCACGTACAGCCCCAGATCGTCGGCTTCCACGATGGCCGGCAGCGAACCGCCTTCCCGCAGGGGCAGAACATAACGCGTCGCTTGCACCGTTCGGATCATCGAAGTTCCAGTGTAACCAGTCCGGCGCGCCGCCCTATTCAGGCGTGGGATCGAGTATGCGTGGTCCGGGACCGAGTTTACCCAGCTTGTCGCCCGCATTGCGTAATGGACAAGCACTCAGCGAAAGACAACCGCAGCCGATGCAGCCGTCCAGCTGATCGCGAAGCCGCGTCAGCCTGCTGATCCGGTCGTCCAGCTCCGCTTTCCAGCGCGATGACAGGTGGGCCCAGTCCTCCATCGTGGGCGTGCGTCCGTTGGGAAGCGCCTTGAGCGCATCGCGAATCGATGCCAGCGAAATGCCCGCCCGCTGCGCTACGCGTATAACAGCCACGCGTCGCAGCACTTCCCGTGCGTAGCGGCGTTGGTTTCCCTGGTTCCGCCAGCTTCTGATCAGGCCTTCCGATTCGTAGTAGTGCAGGGTTGAAACCGCCACTCCACTGCGTGCCGCGACTTCTCCGACGCTGAGTTCCTTTCCCGGCCATGCTTGTTCCGAGGGTTTCATCACCATTCCTTCTTGACCTCAAGTTTACTTGAGGTTGTACCCTCGTGTCAGTGGTTATTGCGAAGGAGAAACGAGACAAATGGAAGAACAAATCAGGATTGGCCTCATCTACGGAAGCACGCGCAAGGGACGCTTTTGTGACAAGGTAGTGGCATGGGCGGCGGAACAAATCGAAGCTGCCGGAAAATACACCGTCGATCTCATTGACCCCGCACTGGTGTTGCCGGACCCGGTCCATCCCAACGGCAATGTTCCCGCCAACCTCTGGCAGCGCATGGCGGCGGCGGATGCCTTCGTCGTTGTGACGCCCGAGTACAACCATGGATATCCCGCGCCCCTCAAATCACTGATCGATTCTGTAGGCGCCGAGTGGCAGGCCAAGCCTGTGGCCTTCGTCTCCTACGGCGGAGTTTCAGGAGGAGTGCGCGCCGTGGAACAACTGCGCCCGGTGTTTGCGGAATTGCATACTGTGACCATTCGCGATTCAGTCAGCTTCGCCGGTGCGTGGGAGCAGTTCGACGATGCGGGAAACTTGCGTCAGCCGGAGCGTGCGCGAAAATCGATGGGGACGGTGCTGGAGCGTTTGCATTGGTGGGCAGTGGCCTTGCGCAATGCCCGCCTCTCTTCGCCTTATGCGCCTGCGCTCTAAGCAGCAATAATGAATCAGAGGCCAGGCTCCATGACTCTGATTGGCGTGGAGCGTAGCTGAGGAGGAGTAGACGTTGCGGATCGGATTTTTAGGATTGGGAAACATGGGCACTCCCATGGCCCGGCGCCTGTTGAACGCGCGCTATGAGGTGATGGTATGGAACCGCACCCACGAGCGCACTGAAGCGCTGCGGGCGGAGGGAGCGCAGGTGGCCGCTTCACCCGCCGAGGTGGCCCGCGCCAGCGACGTGGTGATGACCATGCTGTTCGACGATGCCGCGCATGAAGAGGTGTTGTTCGGACCGCACGGCTTGCCCGTCAACGGCCTGTTGAGCACCCTGCGTCCGGGCGCGCTGCACATATCGCTGAGCACCATCAGCGTCGCACTGTCCCAGCGCCTCGCCGACGAGCATGCCCGCCGCGGCCAGGAGTATGTAGCGGCCCCGGTATTCGGACGGCCCAACATCGCGGAGGAGGGCAAACTGTGGATCGCAATGGCCGGAGCCGACGAAGCCGTGGCCCGTGCCAAGCCCCTTCTCGAGCCCTTGGCGCGCGGCATGTCCGTGGTCGGCAAGGAGCCCCGGCAGGCGCACGCCCTCAAACTGGGCGGCAATTTCCTCATCAGCGCCATGATCCATTCGCTGGGCCAATCGTTTGTCTTTGCTGCGTCCCAGGGGCTCGAACCGGAAACATTCTTTGAAACCGTCAACAGCGCCTTGTTCCAGTCGCCCTTTTATGCGGCGTATGCCAGGGTGATGCTGCACCCGCCGGAGAAAGCCGGAGCCAGCATCATGGTGGGCGTGAAGGACCTGAGCCTGTTGCGCGAAGCCGCCCAGAGCCGGGGGGCAAACCTAAGCCTCGCGGACGAACTCTCTGACGTCTTTGCACAGGCGATTCGCGAGGGCCTGGGCGACGAAGACTGGGCGGTCGCGCAATACCGCGTGGCGCAACAGCGCGGGGCAGTACCAAGCCCAGCCACAGCCGTCATGCAACGAACGTAATTCGCATCACCCGCAGTTATTTCATTGTTCGATAGGATAGTGCCATGAATCTCAAGGGACAGATTGTATTCATTACCGGGGCCAGCGCGGGCATTGGCGCGGCGACCGCCCTGGCTTTTGCTGCCGAAGGCGCGCGTCTCCTGCTGGCTGCGCGACGGCCGGCCAAACTCGCCGAAGTAGCCTCAAAGGCCATGGAACAGGGAGCAACCGCGGTCCATTCCATCGGCCTCGACGTACGCGATCATCGCGAAGTGCAAAATGCCATCGACACCCTCCCCCCGGAGTGGGCCGAGATCGACATCCTGGTCAACAACGCCGGCCTCAGCCGCGGCCTCGACAAGCTGTACATGGGGCGCATCGAAGACTGGGAAGAAATGATCGACACGAACGTGAAGGGTTTGCTGTATGTGACCCGCGCGGTGGTGCCGGGCATGGTGGTGCGCGGGCGTGGCCACGTCGTCAATCTCGGGTCCACCGCCGGCGAGTTGTCTTATCCCAACGGCGCCGTCTACTGCGGCACCAAGGCCGCCGAGCGCGCCATCAACGACGGCCTGCGCCAGGACGTCCTGGGCACGCCGGTGCGCGTCACCAGCGTCGACCCCGGCATGGTCGAAACCGACTTCAGCCTGGTACGTTTTCGCGGCGACAAGGAACGCGCATCCAAGGTGTACAAGGGCGTCAAGCCGCTCACGCCCGAAGACGTGGCCGACGTCATTGTATGGGCCGCTTCAAGACCCGCGCACGTCAACATTGCCCGCGTCCTGTTGACACCGGTTCAGCAGGCAAATTCGATACTCTTCCACCGCGAAGGTTGAATTCGAAAACGCAAAGCTCTGCGCTACCGCGGTCCCGGCTTTCGACACGGCAAACAGGCACTAAAAAACCCGCCTCGGCGGGTGAGCTTAATTCAACTGTGCGATCTGCGCCTCGATTTCGTTTAAGGCAGCTTCGAGAGCGCTGCGTCGCGCCGGATTCGAAGTTCGCTGCGAAAGGATATTCTCCTTTTGCAGGTCAAGGGCCTGTTTTTGGCGTAACCGCTGGGTGCGCTGGTGTTCCGCCTCGCGCTTGGCCTCTTCTTTGCTGCTGAGGCCAACGCCGGGGTACGCCGGCGCAAACTGCTGGCTGCTTGCCATCTGTTCCTCCACGGATTTACTTTCCCAACCACGAGCCATGTCTCCATTTTACGAGTGTTTCGTTGAAATGCATCCCGCAGAGTGAGGCGGAAGCATCCAACGCACAGGCACATGGGTCCATATTGAGGTAGGTTAATTGCATGCGCGTCTGGCAGATATCGTCGTTTGGTGTTGATTTCTTGGAGTTTGTGGACCGGCCTGACCCCGAGCCTGGCCCTGGGCAGGTGTTGGTGAAAATTCATGCGATTTCATGGAATTTTCGCGATCTGATGATGATCAAGGGGGTCTATAACCCCAAATTGAAGCTGCCCCGCATCCCCTGCTCCGACGGAACCGGCGAGGTGATCGCGCTCGGTCCCGGCGTCACCCTGTGGAAACCGGGCGACCGCGTGGCCGGAATCTTCATGCAGAATTGGATCGATGGCCCGCCTACGCCGGCCAAGGTCAAGGGCGCGCTGGGCGGAGATGTCGACGGCATGCTGGCCGAGTTCGTGGTCCTGAACGAAACTGGGCTGGTCGCGCTTCCCGATCACCTCAGCTACCAGGAAGGCGCCACCCTGCCCTGCGCCGCCGTCACAGCATGGAACGCTCTCCAGGCCGGCGACCTCAAACCCGGGGGCACCGTGCTTATCCAGGGCACCGGCGGCGTGTCCATCTTCGCCCTCCAGTTCGCGCGCCTCAAGGGCGCCCGCGTGCTCGGCATTTCGGGCAGCAACGAAAAGCTAGAGCGCGCCTACGACCTGGGCCTCGACGCTGGCCTGAACTACCGCGAGACTCCCGATTGGGACCGCTGGGCCGTGGAGCAAAGCGGGGAAGGCGTCGACCTGGTGGTGGAAGTGGGCGGCGCCGGCACCTTGCCACGCTCTCTGCGCGCCGTGCGCATGGGCGGCACCGTGGCCCAGGTGGGTGTGCTCTCCGCGTCCGGCGAGGCCATCCCGCTGCCCGCCATCCTGCACAAGCAGGCGCGCCTGCGCGGCATCTACGTCGGATCACGCCAGGACTTCCTCGACATGAACAAAGCCATCGCGCTCACCCAGCTTCGGCCCGTAGGCGAAGACTTCCCGTGGGGCCACGCACCCCAGGTCCTCTCCCGCATGGAAGAAGGCAGCCACTTCGGCAAGCTTGTCATGTCGGTGGGTTAGCAGCCGCGCGCTACTCCACCTTCAATTCGCTCTGCGTCTCGATCTTGGCGGGGTCGAGCTGAATGTCGAAACCAGGACCCGTGGGCTGCGCGATGTGCGCCGCCTCCACCACCGGCGGGTTCTTTTCGAAATGGTGGTAGTGCTGCATCTTGATCACAAGATATTCGCCCAGCGGAAACGTCATGGGGCTTTGGCTCAAAATGGTATGGATCGCCGCCCGTAGACTGTGCCCATGAGGAATCACCTGCACATCGTGCAATGACGCCACCGTCCCGATCCTGATCAGTTCACTTAATCCGCCGCACCACTCCGGATCTGCCTGCACCACCGACAGCGTCCCGGCTTGAAGGTAGCGCTCCACTTCCCATCGTCCGTAGAAGTGCTCGCCGGACGCCAGGGGTACGCTGGTGCCGCGGCGAATCGCCGCGAAGCTGTCGACCTTTTCCGGATGCGTAACTTCCTCCATCCAATGCGGACGGTACGGCTCTACCTGCCGCGCCCATTCCAATGCATAGTCCTGGTCCCACCCGCTGTAGGCATCGAACATAAGTTCGGTATCATCTCCCAGCGTTTCGCGCAGCAGCTTCACCAGCTCGACGTTCTTGCGCATGCCTTCCGGACCCGAGCCCGGACCATAACCCATGAACCATTTCTGATAGCGGAATCCCTGCTTCTTTAAATCGAGGCAGCGCGTGCGCACCGCCTCTGGCTCCAGCGAGAACCCCAGCGCACTCGCATACATCTCCACTTTTTCCCGCGACGGGCCGCCCAGCAGCCGCCACACCGGCACTTGATGAAACTTGCCGCGCACATCCCACAGCGCATTGTCGACCGCGCTTAACGCCATCAGAAAATACCCCGCCCGCGAATGTCGATTGGAACGGTACATCTGGTCCCACAACACTTCCCCCGCCAGGGCATCCTTGCCGAGAAGAAAGGGCCGCAGATCTTCATAAACGATGGTAGCCGGCTCCCGTTCGATGGGTCCGTATAAGCCCTCAAGTCCGGCAGCGGTGCGGATCCTGACATAGATCGCTTCGTACTTCACATCCCGGTTTCCGTCCGGACTATCTTTGTAAGGCGCGGGGCGAAGTTCATCGTATACGTCGAGGGGATTTACCTGTGGCTGGTGATTGACGCCGGCTTCGGCCGTGTAGTGTCCGCGCAGTTCGAGCAGATCGACTGCATCGATCTTCAGCGGACTAAGGCCGGAGCCCTGCCCGGCGGGCTGCTGTGCATGCGTGGATTGAAAGGCGGGAACCGATGTTAGCGCCGCTGCTCCTGCTGCACTTATACCGCTGAGAAATCGCCGCCTGTTGAAGATACTGAAAGACAAAGAAACGCTCATGCAAACTGCCCCTTCCGGGACAGTATTGCACGAGCGGCTTCCTGACATGAGTTGTTGCTCGGCGTCGCAAGTTACGAGTTAGGGGCAGTTAGGAGTTAGGCGTGGAATGCTTGCCCGCCTTGACTTCCAGTTCGTTCACCACCTGCTGCACGTTCGGCACCTGCTTCGCCAAGGTAGCGGCTTCCTTCTTCTGCGCGGCAGTCTTCACGGTTCCCTTGATCACCAGGGTGCCGTTCTTGGCCGAACCGCTGATGCTCTGATCGTTCAGGTTCTCATGGGCCTTGATCGACGCCTTGAAGTTATCCTCGATAGCGGAATCAAGGTTGGACGCCACCGCGCCGGCGTTCGCCATTTGCGGGGGCCGCACACCAATCTGGTTGGCAATGGTGTAGTCGGGGGCCGCTTGCTTGGCCAGGCTTTCCGCCTGCGACTTGGCGTCTGCGTTATCAACGTTACCGCTCAGCGTCATGACTCCCTTGTCGCGATCCTGCGACACGCTGACGGCGCTCAAATTGTTGCTGTTGAGCGAATTGTTAACGGCGGCCTTTTCGTCGGGGTGCGACGCATTGTTACAGCCTGCGATAACAAAGGCGCTGCTGAGAAGGACTGCTGCGCCGAGCAGGAACGGACGTGGGGAACGATCCAGCTTCATCTCTTTCATCTCCTTGTGGCGTGTTAATTACCAAACTGCAAAATCACACACGGCAAGTGAGATGTGGCCAGCGCCCTTGCGGTTGTTCCCCGCTCTAAGTGGACCCCGACTTATTAAGTCGGCTGCCTAACTTTGTTCGACTAAGGGAACGCATCAATTGAAGTTGTCTCTGTGACTTATCTCCGCCGCGGTGTTAGACGGCGGAGATAGAAGAAAAGTAGCGGGCCCTGGCGCCGTCCGGAGTTATTCGCTGGTAGTGGGGTCAATGGTGGCGCGCACTTGCGAGATGCGGTTGGCCGGAAAGCCGCCCATCTCCGCATGCTGGCGTACGGTCGCTTCATCCGGGGCAATGTAGACGCAGTAGATCTTGTCGTCGGTGACAAAGCTCTCCACCCATTGAATCTGGGGACCGAGCTCTCTCAAGACACCGCATGATTTTTGAGAGATAGCTTTGAGGGTTTCCGGCGGGAGCTTACCTGCTTCAGGAATCTCGCGCTCGATCACGAACTTGGGCAAGACACTTACCTCCGTGGGAATTAGTGTTACCGGGCCATCATGCACCGTGACGGCGCACGAAGGCAAATTGCAATTTCAAAGGTTGGTGCGCGGCGGAGAAAGACCGTTTCACGCAGACATACTGCGCGCGGCCCATCCGAGCGAACAGGAACCCGAAGCTGAAGTTTGCGGATTACTTCAGCGCATAGAGCCTGATGTTGCGAAAGAAGACCTCGGCCCCTTCGGATTGAAACAGGATCTTGCCACTGGCGGGAAATGCGTCGCTGCCTTCGTTGGCCAGCTTGCCGTTGACATACTGCCACACGTGCCCGTCGCGATTCACCAGCTCAACCACATTCCACTCTCCATGCGGCTTTTCCAGCTCATTGGTCGGATCGCGGTAGCCGGTCACGTTTTTGAACTCGCCTTTGTTGTGCCGGTCGATCTTGAGAGCTTTCCCCGCGGGTCCGGTGACGCGCTCGCCCGGCTTGCCATCCGGGCCGATACCCGTAAGCGCGGCCCCGTCTGTCATCCAGAAATCGCCCGTGCAGCCCTCGTTGATCTGAAATTCGACCGAGCGCGGCCAAACCTTGTTGGGGCCTTGAATGTTGTAGAGGATGCCGCTGTCGCGAGCCTGGCCCGTGCGCGGCGCAAAGGTGCCCTCGCCCCATTTGAATTCGGCGCGCAGATAGTAATTCTTGTACTCCTGCTTGGTAATGAAGTAACCCATCTCCGTGCCCGACACATGCACCACGCCCTTCTCTACCGTGAAAACGTGGTTCGGATCGGCATTGAGCCCGGAACTGGTAATGAACGTATCGAACTGGCTCAGGTCCTTGCCGTCGAACAGCACCTGCGCCGGACCGTGCGCGGGAATACCTTTTGCCTGGCCCTGCGCGGCCCCGCTAAACACCCCGACGAAAAGAACTAAGCCATAGATCTTGAACAAGTTGGAGCGAACTCGCATGAAGTGGAATCCTTTCCACGCCATTCTCGTTGCGAGGGCTTGCTCTCCGCAAGGGTGCTTACATCTTCAGCAGCTTGAAGGCGTGCGTCCACTCGTTGCGCAGGAACCCCGGCAGGCACCACAGCATGCACAGGGGCTCGATGGCGCGCGCTGCTTCCGCTCCCCCCATGTCGGCCGTTTCCCAGCCAATCTCGTCCAGAAGACCGCCGACCGACTTCTTCGCCGCGTCATCATTCCCGCAGATAAACATGGTGGGCTTGCCGCCTTTAAACTGCGGATCGATCATGAACGCCGCGCCCACGGAATTGAACCCCTTCACCAGGTGCGCATCCTTGAACTCGCTCTGCAGTTGTTCCATGAGCGACTTGTTCACGTCCGTAAAGAACCGCAGCACGCCCTTCTCCGGCGGCGCATCCTCGATGGGATTGCACGTGTCGACCACCGTTTTACCCGCAAGGTTCTTTTCCCCCGCCAGGCGCAGAGCCTCTGATGCCGCCCCGCCTTTCACCGCCAGCACAACCAGGTCCGCGAATGCCGCCGCTTCCGCAAACGTGCCTGTCTTGCCAGTCGTATTGCCGGCCGCCCAGTCCTTCAATTTATCGGGTGTGCGCGAGCCCAGCGTCACCGCGTGCCCATGCTTCAGAAAACCCGTCGCCAGGGTCTTTGCCACTTCGCCCGATCCAAGAATTCCGATCTTCATTCTGTCCTCCGCTCACTTTCTGCGCTCAAACTGTGATTGCCCGAATACGGCCGCAAGATGTATCACCGCCTACTCCGGTACAGTCTTCTTTCGCTTTGCCGCGGGACTGCGCTTCTTTGCAGCCGCTCGGTTCTTTTCCATGCGCAGCTTCCACGCCGTCTGCAGTCCCCCGTAGACCACATCCTCGCTGGCAATGGAAAGCTGCACGTGGGTCGCGCCGTTCCGTCCCCATCCCCCCGCCACCGGGATGAAAATCCCGGGCTGCTCGGCCACGAAAACCGCCTGCTGTTCCGGGTCCAGCATCAGGTTGCCGTAACCCTGCTTCTGGGCCGCCAATGTGGCAAAGATGCGCCCTCCCACGCGAAAGTCGGGTGAGCCCATGTGCGAGCCTTCCTCGGCTCCTTCCAGGCTCAAAGCGATGCGGCGAAAATCCGATGGCGTCATCCTCTCCTCCGTCGCGGTCCTGCAAGGCCCGTTTTATGCCTTCATTCGCAAAATAATGCTTTGCCCCGTTTTTTCGTGATTTTGTCTGGTGATAAGCACATGTTGCACCCCCGCCAAACCGCGCCCCGGCGCCGTTTTTGTCTGCTTATAACCACAATCCGGCTACAAATTCGCCGCCATCACTTCGCCCTCGAACTCCTCGTTGAGCCACTTGGTAAACGCCTCGAACTCCTCGTCGCGCCCCAGAAAATCGCGCACCATCTCTCGCCCCGGCTTCGATCCGCCCTGCTCCAGTACCGTGGTCCGGTAGCGCGCGCCCGCATCGCCGCCCAACAGATCCGACGCATCGAATTGCGCGAAAAAGTCCAGCGCAATCACCTTGTCGAACGCATACGTGTAGTAATTCGACGAGTAGCCTGTGAGGTGGCCGAAGCTCGCGTACATGCGGTTGCCTTCCAGCCAGGTCCACGGCTGAAATTGTTGATAAAGCTGCTTGATGGAGCGGTCGAGATCGATCCCGGCCGGATCCTGATCGTGCAGGTCCAGGGACAGCGTCGTGTAATAAAGCTGTGTGCGCATGCCGTCGGCGCGGCCGAATGCACTGGCGCGCTTCAGATTGCGAATCAGTTCCGAAGGCAACACCGCCCCCGTTTCATAATGCTTCGCAAATGACTGCAGCAGCTTCTCATCGCGGAAAAATTCTTCCAGCATCTGCGACGGCACTTCAACGAAGTCCCCTTCTGTCGCAAATCCCGACAGGCCCGCCCACTCCGTGTGTCCGCCCAGGATGGCGTGCATCAAGTGGCCGAATTCGTGAAAGAACGTCACCACGTCGTTGTACTGCATCAGCCCCGGATCGCTTTCATCGCCGCCGGGGAAATTGCAGATCAGCGCCGCTTCCGGCATGTAGCGGCCACGCACGCCGGTCACCACAGGCGCCGCCGAGAACCACTTGTCCTTGCCCTCGCGCGGATGCATATCGAGATAAAAACGGCCCACCATCTTGCCGCCTTCATGCACTTCGAATACCGAAACTGCAGGGTCCCAACCCGGCACCGGCGAGGGACGGAACTCCAGCTTGAATAAGCGTGCAGCCGTTTCAAGCACACCCGCTTCGACCTGTGCGTATGGGAAATAGGGCCGCACCGATTGCGAATCGAAATCGAATGCCGTGCGGCGAAATTGCTCGTACCAATAGCCGCGGCTGGTAATGTCGATCGCTTCCAGATCCGGCTGCTGGCGGCGCGCAAAGTGCAGCACAAGCTGGTGTTCCTGGCGCGCGCCGTCGCGGCTGGCCTCATCCAGCTTGGTCAAAAACGCCCGCACATTTGCCGCCGAGCCCATCATCTGGTCGGCGGTGGCCAGGTCCGCCCAGCTGCGGAAACCGAGAATGGTGGCGATCTCCTGGCGCGTCGCCAGAAGCTGTTCGAGAAGCGCTTTGTTGGCTGGATAGGCACGCGTATTGTAAGCCAGAAACATGCGTTCGCGCAGCGCCGCGCTGTTGGCAAAGGTCATCACCGGCTGCATGTCGGGCTGGTCGGTGGAGAGTGTGATTTGCACATCGGCGTCCGGTTGATGACGGCCCAGGTAATCGGGCGGCAATCCATCGAGTTCCGCCTGCGTGGCAACAATCGTCTTCGCGCCTTCCTGAATATTGCGGCTGAATTCAAGCGAGAGCCGCGTGGCCTTCTCATGCAAACTCTGGATGTGTGCGCGCGTGGCATCGTCCTTGTCCACACCGGAGAGGCGGTAGCTCAGCAGGGTGCGTTCGACATAATGCCGCGTCGCGGGACTGCACCCGTCGAGACGCACGGCTGCCAGCGCGTCGTACACAGCACGGTTGAGGCTGAGAGCCGACCCCGCCATGGCCACGCGCTGCGCCTCCATCTGCGCCTGGTCGCGGACCGCCTTGTCGGCGGCCACGGAATTCAGCACCCCGGCCTGCGCGCCGCCCAGGTTCAAGTGTTCGACGGCCGCATCGTACAGACGCAGCGTGTTCTCGGGCGTGCGCGGCGTGTCGATCGCCAGCAACGCTTGCAGCGCGGCTTCATGCGCGGCGAGCCGGCAGCTCACCCATGCGGTCAGCGCTTCGGCCGACTGCGCGCCGCCGGCCTCCCAGGCGTGCAATTCATCGCAAACAGAAACGGCGGCAATGGGGTCAACCTTGCTATCAGCAGGCATCTCGGGAAAGTCCTCCAAACCTCTAGGTTGCCACACGGGCCCCCTGCCGTGCAGATTCGGATGTGCCGGGCTGGGTTGCACCCTGGAGTGTGCTGGAATCTGTTTGAATCGGCGGCGTCCCCGGGACGAAGAGACGGCCTAGTTCGAAGACTTGCTCTCCGCGAGCGCGGGAACGCGGCGCAGCAACAACGTCAAGGTGGGCGTCAACAACATCACAACCGGTATCGCAACCAGGAACCAGGCCAGCAGCGCCTGTCCCGCCATCCCCCCCAATTGCATCACCAGTTGCTGAGGAGGATGCGCGAACATCCGCGCCGGCGAACGCGTCAACGCGCTCAAGTCCAGACCCGGATGCGCGAGATGAGGAGTCAGCTTCGCACCCAGCCGCACCAAGGGCACCACCAAGACCAGTTGAAATGGCATGGCCGCATAATTTGCGGCCTGAATCGCAGGTTGATTCAACCGGAACGCGAGGGCAACGACAGCACACAGCGCGGTAGGAAGGCCGACCAGCGGGATGCATCCGATCACAAATCCGAGGACAAGGGTTAGCGCCAGCCGCCGCGGAGCGATGCCCTGGCGAAGCCAAAGCGACGAACGCAGCCTGACGGTGTCCCAGGTTGGCACGGATGAATGCATACTCACCACTTTACTCAGATAGATGCGGAGAGGCATCAAATCGCCGTTAAACTTTTGTACCCGCAGCGTGGATTTAAGTTGCGAATCCTTGACGGAAAACTTATGCGCACGTCAATCCGCGAAGTTCATCGTGAGGCCGCGCGACTTCAACTCACTGAGAATGCGCTCCACTTTCCAGTCCAGTGCCCCCGCACCATCAATGATCAAGTCGGCGTTGGCGGCCGATGGAATCACGCACGCGATGCTGGAAGGACGCACGGTCGCCTCGTATTGCTTCTTCACCGAATCCGGCGTGCGCCCGCGTTCTACGACGTCGCGCCGCAGGCGGCGCTCGAAGCACAGATCCTCCGGCGTATCGACATATACACGCAGGTGATAGAGAGGCAGCAATGCGGGATAGACGAGCGCAAACAGGCCTTCGACAATCAGAAAACGAGACGCGTGCACCGTCTCTGTCTGTCCCGGCGTCCGTGTGTATGTCGTGAAGCTGTAAACCGGCCTCTCAATCGCTTCCCCGCGTGCCAGGGCGGCGACGTGTTCCGCCAGCAGGGCGCTTTCGATCAAAGCAGGATCGTCAAAATTCTGAAGCTTCCGCTCGACCATGGGCAGATGCGCGAGATCGCGATAGTAGTGATCAAGCGGGAAATGAATGCCCTGCAGAGTCCGCGCCAACTCCGCGGCCAGCGTGGTCTTGCCGGAGCCCGAGCAGCCCGCAATGCCCAACACGGTGGGGGGAAACGGGAGCGAGGGCGTATAGGCCGCGGCGTTCACGGCTGAATATCTCGTGAAGTCCCCGCTGCAACTATGCCGGCGATTGCGGGAGCCAGACGCTTGAGCAGACCGGCAAGGCGATGCTCCACCTGGCGGCCGGCCGCAAAGACTTCTTCGTGGCTCAATTTTTCGGCGCCCAAACCCGCAGCGAGATTCGTGACGCAGGAAATGCCGAGGACTTCAATGCCCATATGCCGCGCAACAATCGTCTCGGGCACCGTGGACATCCCGACCAATGTCGCACCCAAGGTCCGGAAGGCGCGAATTTCCGCGGGGGTTTCAAAGCTGGGCCCGGGGGTGGCTAAGTACACTCCCTCTTCGAGATCGATGTTTTCGGCCTCGGCCGCTTCGCGTGCGCACGTGCGCAGACGCTTCGAATAAGCCTCAGTCATGTCAAAGAAACGCAAACCTGCACCGGGAATGCATGCAAATCGCGATTCATTCGGGCCGGTGAGTGGATTCCATCCCATCAGATTGATGTGATCCGCGAGAGCGACAAGCTGGCCGATGCGGTATCCGTCCTGGATGCCGCCGGCGGCATTCGTAAGGATGATTGCCTGAAGACCCAGGGCTCCAAGGACGCGCACCGGGAATGTGACTTGTGCGGGAGTGTAGCCCTCGTAAAAGTGGACTCGGCCCTGCATCACGATGACGGGGACTCCGCCGAGGAGACCGGCAACGATGCGCCCGGAATGGCCGACCACCGTGGACTGAGGGAAATGCGGGATGTCGGCATAGGGCACGAAGACGGAATTCTCAACTGCGTCGGCGACAGCGCCGAGGCCGGAGCCGAGGACGATGCCGAGGCGGGGCGATGCGGTGATCTTGGCGCGCAGGAAGGCGGCGGCTTCAGAAACCTGGTCAAAGTAGCTAGAACTCATTGAGATTACTTTACGCGGGGGCGATGGGCAGGTACAGGGGAGTGTTTCGACCGAGGAGGAGTAACGAATTCCGCGTAGGCAACGCCCACATGGATTGAGATCTGGTGGGTTCCCACCCTTTCGCCAAGAAAAGGCGCAAGGATGGGGCGCGGATTGTATTGGGTACGCGATGCCTCTATTGAGGAGGAGCAGCGGCGGGTTTGGAGACCAGGGCCGATTGGATGGGTGCGGGAGAACTATTCTTCGCGGGTTGGGATGGAGGTACAGCGGGGGTAGCGGCAACCGGGGTTGTGGTTCCGGTGGTGGTGGCGGCAGCGGTGCGAACCGGAGCTTCAGTCTGCGGTTCGGTGCGAACGGGGCGACGGCCACAGACCGCGGGCACGTTGGCCATTTGCTTCAGGAATACCTTCACGCTGACCGTTCCCGGCTGCAATGTCGAGAAGTAGCTGGTCGAGCTGAGCAGCGGCTTGTGCTGGGTAATCAACTGATTGTGAATAATGTTGACGCCGCAGAGCAGATTGTTCTTGGGCTGCAGGATGGTCTTGTTGGGGTCGTGTTCGTCCAGGCTCTTATCCTTCTCCCAGTCGAAGTCGCAACCGTAGCGTTCCTGGTCCATGTAGGTAAGTTGGAGCAGGCCCTGCTGGCGAATCATGCGGTGCGTGACGTCGTCCACAACAGCCAGTTCGGGCTCGGTGTGGCGCACGCTCTTGGTGGGCACAAGGCCCGCTTCGGCTCCCGCAAGTGCCTGAAAGAAATAAGCCCAGAAGGCGCGCTTGTCCGCCTCGGTCAAGGACGAGAAACGCGGGCAGAAAGGCTTCACGGCCTTTGCGACCTTGGGTGAAATAAGATCGGACGGCAAAGCCTGTTCCACGTCGATATCCCACTGCGGGTCCCATGTCTGGTCGTCTCCGAGTTCGGCCTTCTTCTCCGCGATGGGAGTGGGAGGCGCCGGCTTGATCGCAGCCTGTTCCGGCGGCGGAGCCATCTGCTGCTCCTGCGCATGTTCACTGCTGCGCGCGGCAAGCGGAACGAAGGTCGCACCGAGTCCAGTAATGATCGCGACGCAAACAAACATCCATCCGATCCGTGTCATAGAGCGTTCTACCTCCCCTCGTGTGATGCAAGGGATACCAGAAACGCCGGTTGTCGGGTAAATAAAAGAAAAATAAGTATTTATTGTGGAAAATTTTGCTCTTTTGCTGTGTAAAAACGACCGCTATTTGGTCAAAATTTCCAATTATTACCACGCGATCATACTCTAAGATTTGTTGATGCAGGCAAAAAACTGAATCCACCTTGGGGAGGAGTACCCAGATGAAGGAAGCGGTTGCCGTGGTTTTCGGGTTGGGGCTGCTCTGTAACGCGCTGCTGTTCGTGCCCCAGGTGATCGCCGTGTGGCGGAAGAAGACCGATGAGGGGATCTCGGTGGTCACTTTTGGCGGGTTCAGCATTCTGCAGGCGATCGGGATTGTGCATGGCGTGTATCAGCGCGATAACTCGCTGATCCTGGGCATGGCGGCGAGTTTGCTGAGCTGCGGTACGGTGACGTTGCTGACCCTGTATTACCGGATGCGGCGGTTGCGGGCGGAGGGGAAAACTACCTAGTGGGCTCGTGGTTTCCTGCAACTGCGACAAGGAACAGCCACGCGCCGCAAATACGGGCGTCGAACAAACTCCCGCCGATTTGCGAAAGCGGCAATCCTATCCGGTCTCAAAAGCGAGACTGAAGGCACACCGTCGTCGTGTCTGCTCAGGGAAAGATCATCATTTGTTGTGGGAGAGGTCCTGGGTCACCTGGTAATGACCGGGGTTGCCGATCACGGCGATAGGGATGACAGCGCCCACGTTTTTCTTCTTGAAAAACGGGGCGAGCGGCTTCAAGAGAAACGATTTGAAGCCGGTGGCGGTGTGCGAAATATCCGTCTCCATGCTGAGGTTCCCGACCAGGTGAACGACCTTTCCGTGAAAGGCGAAAGTGCCGTTGAGTTCGGCCCGGGCGCCCGGAATCTGAAATGTAATTCGCTTGCTTGAGGCAACGCCGTCGCGGATTTCTACGGGACCTTTGACCGAAGAGAGCGCATCGGTAGAATTTTCCCGCGCATCCTGATCAGTCGCTTTGCTGAAATCAGGCAGTTGCTTGTCCTGGGCGCGCTGGCTGAAGGCGGTAAGGCTCTTCTCAGTTTGCGGATCGGCGACGTACTCGGCGGGTACATCGAAAGAGCCAATAACATGCAGGCGATGGAGGAAGTCGTCGGTGCCTTTGTTGGGAGTGAGGATGGCGTGTGCATGCAGCCATACGGCACCGGTGACGGGCACCTGGTCATGGATGAAGGGGCGCATCAGGTCCTGGGCACGGCCTGTTTTCACATCGATATCGAGATTGGTGGTCTTGGGGGCGCCCTGGACGACGCCGCTGGCGTGGATCGTGGTTTTGCCCGTCGTGGCATCAATGCTGTGCAGGACGACGTCGCCGTTGAGCCCGTTCACCGTACATCGAACCGCCCCGTTGACGGGGGTCGCCTTGCCGTCGTCTACGGCGAAGTCAGGCGTCTTGGTAAAGGCCTCGGCTTCGATGGCGCCGAGCGTGCCCCAGAATTTTCCCGAGGACGAGAGAGTTCCGCCAATGTCGCCGATGTCGCCCAGATTGACGGACGTGTAGGTGAAAATGCCGGAGAGCGGGGTGGCGGCGAGATCCTTTTCCTGCAGCGGGCCGAAGGCGCCCTTGGCAAAGATCTGCCCCGAGGGTTTGGCATTTTGCATGTCGAGGGCGTAGGTGGATGCCTTGTTCTTTTGGACGTCGGTGAAGTCGAGTTCATGGATGGGAAAGAGCAGGCGACCGCCATCATTGTTCAGGATCTCAAGCAGCGCGTTGTGGAATTTGAAGACGGCGATGGCGGTGTCGGGTCCGGTGAAATCGGAGCTGCTCCCGGGCGGGAAATCGGCCTGATTGGCTTTGCTCCCGGCAGGCGGAATGACGAGATGCAGGCCGGTGACTTCGACTGTCTGCACGCGGCGACGCAGCAGGAACAGGTCGCTCCAGCGGCCCTGCACGATCATCTGGTCGGCATGACCGATGGGGGGGAAACTGAGAGCTGCTTTACGGCGCAGGGTGATGCCAGTGGCAACGAAGCCGGGATTGGGGAAATAGGTGCGTCGATAGGCGCTCATGGTGATCTGGCTGGCGAAATCGTTCTCGAGCATGGGCTTGATTTCGCGGTAGCGGTAGGGCCAGTATTCGCGGATGAAGTAGAAGGCGGTGGAGGCGGCGACGAGGAAAACAGACGCGCACACGATGAGCCAGAATCGTTTTTTCTGGCGTGGGGTGGAAGTGCGCTGCGCGGCTGGCGTTAGAGTAGCGTTCGTCATGAGGGCCGTCTTTCCTGGCTCGGACCGCTGGACTGATAAATGAGCCGTGGCGTTTTTTATGCCGCGGGTCGCGCTTGAGGTGCGACGTGCGGTGACCTTTGTAGGAAGCATGCAATGCGCGAGAACGTTGCTTTCGGTTTCGCTGGGAATTGACGTTATCCGCAGACACATTGCAGGTAAAGAGTGGTTCCGGCCGGGGTGCAACGTGTGCATATAAATACACAAAAGATTGAGAAAATTGGGCAAAGCCTCAAAAGCGATGAGCGTATCTGGATTTGACCCGGAGCCGGCGCAGGGGCATGCGCGCAGGCGGGGCGGGCTTGCGGGCGAAAGGAGCGGACATGAAACCAGCAGCGGGGTTGAGAGGGTCGGCGGAAGAAAGGCAGCTGAAGATAACGGCGCTTGCTTACCAAGAAGAACGCAAGGGGATGGGGTTGGGGAAGCGGCGCAAGGCGGCTCCGGATGAGGAGCCCGCCGTGCCGAGGCAGGACGCGGTGGAAGAAGCGGTGGCGGCTTTCAGGATGGCGGACCGGGCGCTGGGCGAAGTGGAGAGCTGGGTGCGCCTGGTGCGGAAGATGGTGGGCATGCCGGTGGAAGAACTGGCGGAGAAGCTGGGGGTTCAGCGGTGCGAGGTGTACCGGATGGAGCGCGCGGAGGCCGTGGGGCGCGTGGGTTTGTTGAAGCTGCGGGATACGGCCCGGGCGATGGATTGCGAGCTGGTGTATGCGCTTGTTCCGAAGAGTGGGACCTTGCAGCGGTTAATGACGCGGCACGCGGCGGTGCGGGCAGAAGCGGAAGAGAAACGCAGAGAAGGGGCGGAGAAGAAGCTGGTGAGCATGGGTTGGAAGGACGTGATGCGGAGGGCGCTGCGGAAGTATTTCCGGAAGGCGGGGCTGCGGTTGCGGTGAGGGTATGGGGCTTGGGTCGTGAGAAAGAAGGTGTCGATTTGTGGCGGCCCACCCTAGCGACAACAACAAAGACGTCGCGAGGGTGGGGCACCCGATGGTTGGTGGGGGGGATGGGTTGGGAAACCTGGGCGGGGCTTGCCTGGAAGGCGCGGTGTGGGTATATCTGGGGCAGGTGATTTGTCATGTGCCGAAATATCAAACTGCTCTTCAACTTCGAGCCGCCCGTAACGGAAAGCGAGATTCGCGCGGCATCGCTGCAGTATGTGCGGAAGATCAGCGGGTTCAACAAGCCTTCGCAGGCCAATGAGGAGGCGTTTCAGAGGGCGGTGGAGGAGGTGGCGGCGGCTTCGGCGAAGTTGCTGGGGTCGCTGGAGACGAATGCGCCGCACCGGAATCGGGAAGAGGAGGCGGCCAAGGCGAAGGCGCGCGGTTTGGCGCGGTATGGGGATTAGGGTTTGCCACGGCGGGATAGTTTGAAACGCAAAATTGTGGAGATTTGAAGTTTCCCAGGTCTCAAAGGCGAGACCTGGGGCACCCGGCTGGGGTCGCTGGAGACGAATGCGCCGCACCGGAATCGGGAAGAGGAGGCGGCCAAAGCGAAGGCGCGGGGTTTGGCGCGGTATGGGGATTAGGGAATTGTAACTGCGCGGGCGGGGAGTGTTTCTTCACCGAGCACTTGCAGACCGAGCCGTTGGCTTGCCGTCCATACGGACTCGATTTCGACGACTCCGCGCTCCCCGGTGTGATGATGCCGAAAGGTGGACCATTTCCATTGCTCGGGGCGATCCACCAGGCCGCGGGTCACGGGGTTGCGGTGGAGATAGTTGAGTTTCTCCTTCCGCTTGTCTTCTGAATGAACATTGAAGTCGTAGTAACGGGGAAGCCAGAAGGGGTGTTGGGGACGCTGCTTGGAGACTGATGTTTTCAAGGCCTGGAGGGCTCGGTCGAGTTTTACGCGGCCTGGTTCCGAGACGATTAGGTGCACGTGTTCGGGCATGATGACGTAGCCGAAGACGTGAAAAACATAGCGTCGCCGGACGGTTTCGAGGGAGTGCTCGAAGAGTTCGCAGGCTACGGGATCGGCGAAGTAGGGGAGACGGCCGTGGCAACTAAAGGTGAGGAAATGAAGGTCTCCGGTGGTTTGGAACCGTTCGAGTCGAGCGGGCATGGTGAGGGGATTTTACGCTGATGGACGGTGGGTTTCCAGAGTGACGAGCATGAAGGTTTGTGGCGGCCCACCCTAGCGACAAAAACAAAAACGTCGCGAGGGTGGGGCACCCGATCGTTGATGGTTGGGTGGAAACCCGATCGTTGGTGGTTGCTGAAGATTTCAAAAACAAAGTCCCCGTTGAGGTTTGTGGCGGCCCACCCTAGCGACAAAAACAAAAACGTCGCGAGGGTGGGGCACCCGATCGTTGATGGTTGGGTGGGGCACCCGATGGTTGGTGGTTGGGTGGGGCACCCGATGGTTGGTGGTTGGGTGGGGCACCCGATGGTTGGTGGTTGGGTGGAAACCCGATCGTTAGTGGTTGGGTGGAAACCCGATCGTTGGTGGTTGGGATGGTGGACCCGATCAGGGGCCTAACCCAGGAACATGCCGGCTATGGAGGCGCTGATGAGGTTGGCCATGGTGCCGGCGAGCATGGCGCGGACGCCTAGCTTCGCGAGGTCGTTGCGGCGTTCGGGAACGAGGGCGCCGATGCCGCCGATCTGCATGCCGATGGAGCCGAGGTTGGCGAATCCGCAGAGGGCAAAGGTGGCGATGGTGAAGGAGCGCGGGGAGAGGGTGGCGCGCTGGGCGCCGAGGGCGATATAGGCGATGACTTCGTTGAGGGCCATGCGGGTGCCGAGGAGGTTGCCGATGGCGCCGCAGTCGTGCCAGGGAACGCCGATGAGCCAGGCGACGGGAGCGAAGACGAAGCCCAGGATCTGACCGAGGCTGGCGGGGATCCAGGGCAGGCCGCCGTGGGCCCAGGCGAGAAGCATGTCGAGAAGCGCGACCAAGGCCAGAAACGAGATGAGCATGATGGCCACGTTCATGGCCAGCTTGCCGCCGTCGATGGTGCCGCGGGCGATGGCTCCGATGAGGTTTTCGTCCTGATGCAGTTCGTCTTTGGGGATGACGACGCGGCCTTCGGTGGCGGGGATTTCGGTTTCAGGGACGAGCATCTTGGCCATGACGATGGTGCCGGGCGAGGTCATGATGACGGCGGCGAGGAGGTGCTTGGCTTCGACGCCCTGGGAGATATACATGGCCATGATGCCGCCGGAGACGTGGGCCATGCCGCTGGTCATGATGGTCATGAGTTCGCTGCGGGTGGCTTTGGAGAGGAAGGGGCGGATGGTGAGGGGGGCTTCGGTCTGGCCCATGAAGATGGAGGCGGCGACGTTCATGCTTTCGGCGCCGGAGATGCGCATGGTTTTGAGCATGACCCAGGCGAGTCCGCGAATGATGATCTGCATGAGCCCGATGTGGTAGAGGAGGGCGAAAAAGGCGGAGATGAAGATGATGGTGGGCAAGACCTGGAAGGCGAAGATGGAGCCGGAGCTGGGGGCGATGAGTTTGCCGAAGGCGCCGGAGTTGGGGAGGCCTAATTCTCCGAATAACACGCGGGTGCCGGCAACGGTGGCGGAGAGCATTTGTCCGACGACGACGCCGGCCCAGGCCATGGCCTGTTGACCAAAGGTGAAGCGCAGGACGAAGAAGGCGAAGATAACCTGCAGGCTGAGGCCCCAGGCCACGGTGCGCCAGCGGATGCGGCGGCGGTCGGTGGAGCCGAGCCAGGCGGCGAGGAGTACGGCGAGGATGCCAAGAATGCCGGTGAATCGGTCCAAGGGCTGCTCCTGAACGGCAGGGTCAGGGATCAGGAGTCAGGGGTCAGTCAAAACCTGGCGTGCCGAGGATTGTGGCGGCCCACCCTAGCCGCAAAAACAAAAGCGCGGCGAGGGTGGGGCACCCATGCTTTACTGGCTGATCCCGCTTCCCTTTTGAGGAGGAGACACCGCCGACCCTAATCCCTATTCCCTACTGCCTATTCCTGTTTTCACTACCTTACAGCATTGCGGAGGTGGAGTTCGGCGTTTTCGCGGGTGAAGATGCGGCCGATGAGGGGGACGGCTTCAGGCGGGGTGGGGGAAAAGGCGATTGCGGGCCGAAGGAGTTCGGCCGCTTCGTGCAACATCGGTTCGGTGGTGGCGTAGAGGGTGGCGAGGGGCTGGCCTTCTTCGACGCGTGCGCCGCGGCGGGCGTGGAAGAGGATGCCGGCGTGGGGATCGACGGGTTCACCGGCTTTTTCGCGGCCGGCGCCGGTGCGCTGGACGGCCCAGCCGAGGGCGGTGGTGTCCATGGAGGCGATGTAGCCGGTGGCCCAGGATGGGACGATGCGGCTGGCGCCGGGTTTGTGGAAGGATTGCGGGTTGTCGAAGACGGAGACGTCGCCGCCGTGGAGGTCGACCATTTTGAAGAACGCGGCGAGAGCGGCTCCGTCGGCGAGGGCGGCTTCGGCGAACTGGTAGCCCGCCTCCGGCGTGGCGGCTTTGCCGCCGAGGTGGACCATCCAGCCGGCGAGGATGAGGGAGAGTTCGCGGAGATCTTCGCTGGCGGCGGGGCGCTGGCCGCGGAGGAGGGCGAGGCATTCGACGATTTCGATCCAGTTGCCGGCGGCGGAGCCGAGGGGCTGGCCCATGTCGGTGAGGAGGGCGACGGTGCGGGTGCCGGCGGCTTCGGCGGTGGCGACCATGAGGGCGGCGAGGTATTCGGAGTCTTCGGGTCTGCGCAGGAAGGCGCCGGAGCCGGTTTTGACGTCGAGGACGAGGGCGTTGAGGCCGGCGGCGAGTTTCTTGCTGAGGATGGAGGCGCAGATGAGGCCAGGGCTTTCGACGGTGCCGGTGCGGTCGCGGAGGGCGTAGAGCACGCGGTCGGCGGGGACGAGGGAGGGTGTCTGGGAGACGATGGAGGCGCCGCAGGAGGCCAGGACTGTCTCAAATTCAGACAGGGTGAGGGCGGTGCGGTAGCCGGGGATCGATTCCAATTTATCGAGTGTCCCGCCGGTGTGTCCGAGGGCGCGGCCGCTGATCATGGGCACGGCGACACCGCAGGCAGCGGCCAGGGGAGCGATGAGGAAGCTGGTCTTGTCGCCGACGCCGCCGGTGGAGTGCTTGTCGACGGCCATCTTGCCGAGGCGGGAGGGATCGAATTTCTCGCCGGAGTCGCGCATGGCGAGGGTGAGGGCGCGGGCTTCGTCGAGGGAGAGGCCGCGGATCCAGGCCGCCATGAGCCAGGCGGAGAGCTGTTCAAGAGGGATGGAGTTGTCGGCTGCGCCGGCGGCGAGGAAACCGATTTCGCGGGCATTGAGGGCGCCGCCGTCGCGTTTTTTGCGGATGAGGTCGATGGTGTGGAGGGGTGGGTTCGGCGAGGGGGCGGAATCAGCGGCTGGAGTCGTCATGGAGGGATGCGTTCTCACTTCAGTTTCATGTCGTAGGCGAAGGGCAGGAGTTCGGAAAAGGTCAGGACGCGGGGGCCGTCGGCTGCCGGGAAGGCGACGGGCGTCTGGGGGGAGGCGAATTCGGCCAGCATCTGGCGGCAGGCGCCGCAGGGCGGGCTGGCGGCTTGGTTGAGGTTGACGATGGCGATGGCCTCGATGCGGATTGCGGGGCCGAATTGCGAGACGGCGCGGACGAGGGCGGAGCGTTCGGCGCAGATGGTGATGCCGTAGCTGACATTTTCAACGTTGGTGCCGGTGACGATTTCGCCGCTGGTGAGGCGCAGGGCGGCTCCTACTTTGAAGTTGGAGTAGGGGGAGTAGGAGTTTCGCGCGGCGAGGCGGGCCTGTTCGAGCAGACCGTCGAGGGCAGGACCGGGGGCTGGATGGGATTGGCTCAGATGGTCGTCGGCTGTGGGCATGAGCCTTGAGGCTAAAGGATGGGCGGTGGGTTCGACAACGGGAGGGGCTTGGAGGCGGGATCCCAGGTCTGAAAAGCGGACCCGGGGCACACGGCCCTTCAAACAGACCTTGGGACGCCGGGCCTTCAAACAAAGGACGTCGGGGCCCGGTGTCTCAAGTCGCTGCTGCTTTTTCCGATATAGGACTCGGATGCCTTCTGTGCGGGCGGGGAGCCGGGCGGGCGGAGAAGCAGGCGCGATGGACGAACTGACGAGGGAATTTCTGATTGAGAGCCAGGAGGGTCTGGACCGCATGGAGCGGTGCCTGACCGAATTGGAGGGACGTCCGGACGACACCGGGCTGTTGGCGGAGATCTTCCGGTCGGTGCACACGATCAAGGGCACGACGGGATTTTTGGGATTCAAGCGGCTGGAAAAGCTGGCGCATGCGGGCGAGAACCTGCTGGTGCTGCTGCGGGATGCCAGGCTGCCGGCGGACCGGGGTGTGATCACCGGGTTGCTGCAGCTGCTGGATGGCCTGCGTTCGATTCTGAAGGGGATCGAGACGGAGGGGGGCGAAGGCGACGGGGGCGACGCAGAGCTGATCGAGAAGCTGGAAGAACTGCAATCTCCCGCGCTAACCGCCGGGCGGACCAAGCGGACGCCGGCGGCGCCGGCAGCGGAGGTCGCTGCAAAGGCCCAACCCGCGACGCCGGTTGCGCAGGCGGAGGAGCACGCCGCGGATGTTCCGATGTCCAAACCAAGGACGGCTGGGAGTGGGGCGACGACGGCGGAGAGCACGCTGCGCGTGGATGTGACCTTGTTGAACCGGATGATGAACCTGGTGGGCGAGCTGGTGCTGACGCGCAACCAGGTTCTGCAGGCGACGGCGGCCGATCCCAATATGACCATGCTTTCGCGGCGTCTGGACATGGTAACGGCGGATCTGCGCGAGAGCGTGATGAAGGCGCGCATGCAGCCGGTGTCGAATATCTTCTCGAAGATGCCGCGCATTGTGCGCGACCTTTCGCAGTCGCTGGGCCGCAAGGTGCGCCTGGAGATGGAGGGGCAGGACACGGAGCTGGACAAGAGTTTGCTCGAGGCGATCAAAGACCCGCTGACGCACGCGGTGCGCAATGCCCTGGATCACGGCATCGAGCCGCCGAAGGTGCGCGCGGCCGCGGGGAAGGATCCGGAGGGCACGCTGCGCCTTCGTTCGGTGCAGGAGGGCAGCCACGTGCTGATCGATGTGTGCGACGACGGAGCGGGGATCGCGGTGGAGAAGATTCGGGCCAAGGCCATCGAACGGGGACTGATTACGCCGGAACGGGCGGGGCACCTGGGGGAGCGAGAGCTGCTGCAGCTGATTTTTCTGCCTGGATTCTCGACCGCCGCGGCGGTGACGAATGTGAGCGGGCGGGGGGTGGGCATGGACGTGGTGCGCACCAACGTAGAGAAGATCGGCGGCAAGGTGGAGATCGACTCGAGGCCCGGCAAGGGAACGACGCTGCGGCTGCGGATTCCGCTGACGCTGGCGATTATTCCCGCGCTGATCGTGCGCAGCGTGCAGCAGAGTTTTGCGCTGCCGCAGGGGGCGCTCTCGGAACTGGTGCACGTGCCGGTGGAAGAGGCGGCCACGGCCATTGAATGGATCGAGGATGCTGCCCTGTACCGGCTGCGGGGCAAACTGCTGCCACTGGTATTTCTGGAACGGCTGCTGATGCCCGGAGCGACTCTGCGCGAGGTGGCGGACCGGGAGCATTTCATTGCCGTCCTGGACGCGGACGGACGCCAGTTCGGGCTGGTGGTGGACGGGCTCGCTGACCCGGAAGAGATCGTGGTGAAACCGCTAAGCGCGGTGCTCAAGGGAATCGGCCTTTACTCCGGAGCGACGGTGCTGGGCAATGCAGAACTGGCCCTGATCCTGGATCCCGGCGCCATCGCCGTGAAGGCAGGCGTGACGATGAGGGCGAACGAGGACGCGCAGCACGGCAAGGACGGAGACATGGATGCCGGAACCGCAACCCAGCCGGAGTACCTGCTGGTGGAGGTTGCCGACCGGCAGGCGGCGGTTCCTCTGGCCGATGTGCTGCGCATCGAGCAACTACCGGTGTCGCACATTGAATACGTCGGCTTCCGGCCGGTTCTGAACTTCGAAGGCCAGCTGCTGCCGGTGGAAGACACGGGGGGACTGCTGGGGGCGGCCCAGGGCGTGCCCGAAGCCAAGGTCATCGTGGTGGTGTGCCGCGAGGGCAACCGGCAAGTGGGTATCGCGGTTTCGCATGTTCTGGACGTGGCCGCGGGCGGATCGTTGTTCGAGGCCGGAACCACCCGGCCGACGTTGGGAGTGACCTTGTTGAAGAAGCGGGTCACAGGCGTGGTGGAATTGGGCGGCATCGCTCCGCTGGCCATCGGGGACGAGGCGCCGCAGGCATGGACCGAACCAGTGGAGACAGCGGTATGAGCACGACGGGTATGAGCACGACAGCGGTTGCACCGCATCGCAAAGAGAAGGCCGGGGCGGAGGGAGCGGAGATGTGCTCCGTGCGCCTGGGCAAGGGACTGTTTGGATTGCCCATCACGCACATCCTGGAGATTGTAGGCCAGGCGCACCCGCAGCCTGTACCGCTGGCACCGAGCTTCGTGGGCGGACTGGTGCACTATCGCGGGGACGTGCTGACCACGGTCAGCTTGCGGCAGCTGCTGGGGTTGCCGCCCAAGGAAGGCGCCCAGGCAATCCTGGTGCTGGAGAGTTCGGGCGGCCTGTTCGGACTGCTGGTGGATGCAGTAGGCGAAGTACTGATGGTGTCTGCGGCGGACTACGAACCGAATCCTTCCATCGTGGACGAACGCAGGCGGACGCTGTTCGCGGGGGCCTACAAGCTGAAGTCGGGGCTGATGGTGATGCTGGACCCGGAGAGGCTGGATCCGATGTGCCTGGCGCGGACGGCTTGAGAGGACACCTTGATGCTGCGAGCTCTGATCGTGGATGACTCCCGTTTTGTCAGGGGATTCCTGCGCAACCTGCTGGAAGACAAGGGCATGGAGTGCGAGGAAGCGGCGGACGGACAGGCGGGGCTGGAACGCCTGCATGCGGGTTTACCGTTCGACCTGGCATTTGTGGACTGGAACATGCCGGTGATGAATGGTCTGGACATGGTAAAGAACCTGCGCGGCGAGGGGTTCAGCACGGTGAAGGTCATGATGGTGACCACGGAAGCGGAGAACGACTACATTCTGCGCGCGCTGGAAGCGGGCGCGGATGAATACCTGATGAAGCCGTTCGACGACGATGCACTAAGCGAGAAGCTGGCCATGCTTGGCGTTGAGGCGGCGTGATGGGGCCGGAACGCCGCACCCGCATTCTAATTGTGGATGACTCGGCCGTGATGCGCAGCCTGCTGCGTTCGGTGGTTTGCGCGGATGCCGGGATCGAAGTGGCGGGGACCGCGAGCGACGGAGAATCGGCTCTGCAGGCGATGGAGAAGCTGCGTCCGGACCTGGTGCTGATGGACGTGGAAATGCCGGTGATGGACGGTCTGGTGACCTTGCGGAAGATGCGGGAGCGGAGCCAGCGGGTCCCGGTGATCATGTGCAGTTCATTGACGCAGCGTGGAGCGCGGGTGACGATCGAAGCGCTGGCCGGAGGGGCTGCGGACTACGTCGCGAAGCCTTCGGGAGACAATGGCCGGGAAGCGGCCCTCAAAGCGCTGGCCCAGGATCTCATTCCAAAGATCAAGGCGCTCACGGCGGGCGTGTTGCGCACGCCGGCCGTCTTTCCCGGAGCGAATCGAGCCGTTTTGCCGATGCCGACCAGCATGGCCGGGGTGCCGACGCCGACGGTGGTGGCCATTGGTGTTTCGACCGGCGGTCCGGCGGCGCTGGACCGAGTGCTGCCGGGATTGCCCAGCACGTTTCCGCTGCCGGTGCTGGTGGTGCAGCACATGCCGGAGTTGTTTACGCGCCTGCTGGCCGAACGGCTAAACGGGCGCTGCGGATTGCGGGTGCGGGAGGGCGAAGAGGGCGAACCGGTGCGGCCGGGCTCCATCCTGATCGCGCGCGGCAATTGGCACATGGAGGTACTGGCGAGTGCACGGCCGGGGGCGGAGGCTACCCTGCACCTGACCCAGGCACCCGCGGAAAACCACTGCCGACCAGCCGTGGACGTGATGTTGCGGACCGCCGCCGCAGTATATGGCGCGGGCGTGTTGAGCGTAATCCTGACCGGCATGGGGTCGGACGGATTGGCGGGATGCCGGAACCTGCGCAGGCTGGGGGCGGGGGTGCTGGTGCAGGACCAGGCGACCAGCGCGGTGTGGGGCATGCCGGGCGCCGTGGCGACGGCGGGACTGGCGCATCGGGTGCTTCCTCTGGAAGGCATTGCGCCGGAGATTGTGCGGCTCTGCGGTCGACGGCAGAGCGAGGGACGCGAAGCAAGGGAAACGGGGTTGTAGATGGCGGCAAGTTCCATGGTTGATTACGGCTACCTGCGCCAATTGGTATTTGGCTTGTCGCAGAATGTACTGGATCCCTCGCGCGATTATCTTTTCGACACGCGGCTGACCAAGGTGCTGCGCAATCAGGGCATGAACCAACTGGAGGAACTGGTCCGGCACCTGCGGACGCGCAAGGATCCTACGCTGGAGCGCGCCATCGCCGACGCGATGACGATCAACGAGACCAGCTTCTTTCGCGACAACCGGCCGTTCGAGCTGCTGCGCACCGACCTGCTGCCGCAACTGATCGATAGCCGGCGGGCAGTGCGGTCCCTGCGCATCTGGAGCGCAGCCTGCGCGACGGGGCAGGAGGCACTGAGCGCGGCCATGCTGGTGCGTGAGCACTTTCCGCAGCTTGCCAATTGGAATGTGTGCATCGAGGGAACGGACATTTGTGCCGAGGTGGTGCAGCGGGCGCGGGCGGCACGTTATCACCGCATCGAGATGAACCGCGGGCTTCCGGCGCGCTTTCTGGTGCGGTATTTCGATCATGAAGGCGAAGAGTGGGTGGCCAAGCCGGAGATACGGGCGATGTGCCACTTCCGGCAGGCCAACCTCTGCGGGCCGCAATTTCCGTTCAGCCGGGCGAGCGATCGGTTCGACGTGATTTTTCTGCGCAACGTGATGCTGTATTTTGCGCAGGAAACGCGAAAGACACTACTGGCAGGAATCCACAAAGTACTGGCGCCGGATGGGGTGCTGTTTCTAGGCTCGAGCGAACAGCCGGCCGACCCATCGCCCTGGACCCCGGTGCTGGCGGGGGGCACGTGTCATTTCAAGCCGAGGTAGCCGGGTTGGCCTCTTCTTCAGGCTTTGAGAAGCTTTTCGATTTCGGCGTGGAGGCGTTCGGTGATCGCCGACTCGGTGGCATCGGGCGCGAAGCGGATGGGCGTGCCGACGCGGATTTCCAGAGTGCCGGAGCGGAGCCATCCGCGGCCGCGGGCCTTCAATTCGCCGAGTCCGCGGATGGCGACGGGGAGGACAGCGGTGTTGGATTGCTTGACCAGGAGGCCGATGCCGGGGCGAAAGCGGGCCAGTTCCCCGGCCGCCGATCGGGTGCCTTCGGGAAAAACCAGGACATGGAAGCCGCGGTCGAGGGCTTCGCCGGCATGGGCAAAGCTGCGCTGGAAGTCGCGCAGGCGCGGCAGGGGGAAGACGTTGAAGAGCGCGGTGAGCAGGTAGTAGGCGGCCGGGCCGAAGGGGGAGAAGCGCCTGTGCGCGGGGCTGCGAAAGTGGCGGAAGTCGTCGAGCATTTCTCCGGACATGGCGGCGGCGAGATGGCGGCGCATGGGGCCGGGCAGCGCGTATTGGACGAGAGGGCCGTCGTACGTGGTGACGTGGTTGGCGATGAGGAGGAGGGGCTCGCCAGCGGTCAGATCCGGGGGTGCGGCGATGCGCGGGTTGGCGAGCAGCCACACGAGAGGGCGCATGATGGCTTCAATAAAGATGGAGCGAAGCCACTGTACCGGCTTGAGCCAGGGCCAGTGGGGATAGATGGGTTGGCTTGCCTCAGGAACTGAGAGGGCGGCAGGGCGGTTTTGGGGCGGAATGGGGGAGACGCGCTCCTCCGGGGCTAAAGCCCCCACTGCTTCGGCTGGCATTGTGCGGGGGTTAGCCTCCCCGCCTCCCTCCGTCTTGGATCCTTCCGCAGCCGGTAAGGCGCGGCCTGACTCGGTCGGCACGCGGGGGGTTAGACTCTCGCTTTCCCGGGAATCGAGGTTGACCGCAGCAGTGGCCGGGGCGTTGCCGGAAACCAATTGGCGGAGCTGTCCTAGAGTCTGCACCTGTTCGAGCAGGCCGCTCTCGGGGGGTATGCCGAGCTTCTCTTCAATGGCGGCTGCGAGCTGCACCCGGCCGAGGCTGTCGAGATGGAGATCTTCGTCGAGGCGCAGTTGATCGTGGCTTCCGGGCGGGGTTTCGCCGGTAATCTGGGCGATGAGCGAGAGCAGCCAGTCGGAGGAAACACCGGCGCCGGATGCTGGACGCGCGCCGTTGTGCGCGGACTGCTTCTCAGTCAACCAAGCGGAGACGGCTTTGCGGCGCACTTTGCCGGTGGAGGTGCGGGGCAGGTCGGGCTCCGGCCAGATCATCCAGCGGCGTACGCGCTGGAAATCGGCGAGGCGGGCATTGGCGGCCTCGATAGCAGGGCCGGCCTGATTCGCCGAGCCGCGCATGGCCAGGACGGCGCAGGGCTCGGGCCCGGACGGGGTGTCGATGGCGACTACGGCGCAGGCGGCGACGCCGGGCTGGTCTTCGAGGACCGCTTCCAGGTCCTCAGGATGGATGTTGACGCCCGTGCCGGTGACGATGATTTCACTTTTACGGCCGAGGAAGCGCAGTTCGCCGGTGGCTTGTGTTGCGGCGAGATCCCCGGTGGAGAGCCACTCATTTTCACGCTGAACGAGCGTGCCGCCGGACCAGGTGGCGGTGGAGATCATGGGGCCGCGCACGAGCACTTCGCCGTCGGGGCCGAGCTTGACTTCGCGGCCGGGGAGCGGCTTGCCGATGGTTCCGCGCGCTACGTGAAAGGGATGGTTGAGGGTGATGAGGGCGGTGGTCTCGGTCATGCCGTAGCCCTGGACGACGACGAAGCCGAGGGCATTCCAGAATTGTTCGACAGCGGCTGGGAGGGCTCCGCCGCCGGAGATGAGGGCCCAGAACTTGAAGCCAAAGGCATGATGCACGCCGCGGAATCGCCACCAGCGCTTCCAGGCGCGGATGCCCCTTGAGGCTGCGAGTTGATCGGCGAGGCCGGGACGGCTGGATTCCAGATGGGTCTTTAAGAGTGCGAAGACGCGCGGCACGGCGGCCAGCACCGAGATTCGTTCGCGGTGAATGGTTTCAATGAGGCGCGGCGCAACCAGGCGGCTTTCAAAATGGACTTCGGCGCGGAGGATGGGCGGGATCCACAAGCCCATGGTCTGTCCGAAGACGTGGCTCAAAGGCAGGGTGTGTAGAAAGCGAAGGGGGTGCACGTACTTCTCATAACGGAGGTAGCGCTGGGCTCCCTGCTCGATAGGGCCGACGCTGGCGAGCACGTTGCCGTGGGTGTGCACGATGCCTTTGGGGTCACCAGTGGTGCCCGAGGTAAAGAGGATCTGCAGCGGCGTGTCACGGTTGATGCCGAGGACCGGTCCGGCCTCGTCCGTGGGCAGGACGGTGGGCCACTCTTCCAACGGGACGCGGGAAAAGGCGAGGCGCGGGTCGTCGGCGGGGAGCTGGCGGATCAGCTGATGATCGCCGACGGCGAGTTTGGGCTGGACATCGGCGGCGACACGCGCGGCGAACGCGGCGCTGCCGTAGGCGTCGAGGGGAACAACGAGAACGCCGCGGAGGAGGCAACCGTGAAAAGCGGCAATCCATTCAGCGCTGTTCTCGGCCCACAGCACGACGCGATCGCCGGGGCCGATGTTTTCTTGAGCGAGGAAGGCGGCAAAACGGCCGGCGAGGCGGGCGATGTCACCGTACGTGGAGACGCGGCGGCGGTTGCCCTGGTAACGAACCACTGCGATCTCGCGGCCGTAACGGCGAAAGTCTTCAACCAGGGTGGCCAGATTGTCGCGCATGAAATGGATCACCCCAGCAAGCAAAACCGGCGGTCGGAGGCCGCATGTCCGGCAGGTTTTATGGTAGCAGCGCGGGGGCGCCAGTTACCCGGCGACACTGCCAGGCGATCGCGGCAGCGCGCCCTGCCGGCAAAGACCAGGACTTCGCGAGGGCGGGCGCGCCATCGTCAATCGGTGATCAGGCGTGGCCAATGACGGGCATGTTCTCCAGAGCGTGCAGGGCGGTGGGATCGGCAGAGGGGCCGAGCCCGTCACTGGCTTCATTCAAGACTGCCTGCGCTTCCTCGAGCATCTGGGCATCGGCGAAGCGATAACCGACGTAGATGTCAGTGAGCAGATAGAGGGGGCGGGCCGGGTCATCTTCGATCTTCTTGCGCAGTTGACGGACGAACGTGCGCAGGTACTCCACCTCTTCGCGGCAGTCGGCGCCCCAGACGGCGGTGAGCAGGCGGGCATAGGTGACAACGCGGCCAGCGCGGCTCATTAGGCAGTGAAGGATATCGAATTCTTTGCGAGTGAGGTGAACGGGCTGGCCGCGCTTGGTGACTCCGCGGCGCGCGGGCACAAGGCGAATTTCGCCGATCTCGATGGGAGCGTCTTCGGCACGGGCCGGCGCGTTGACGCGGCGTACGGCGGCACGGATGCGGGCTACGAGCTCGCGAATGCCGAAGGGCTTGGTCACGTAGTCGTCGGCGCCCATTTCGAGGGCGCGAACTTTTTCTTCTTCGCCGTCGCGCACGGTCAACATCAGGATAGGAAGCCGCGGCGCAAAAGCGCGGAGGCGGCGCAGCGTTTCGAGGCCGCCGATACCGGGCATGTTCACGTCGAGCAGAACTGCGTCGAAGGTCTCTGTGCGCACAAGCTGCAAGGCTTTTTCGCCACGCGAGACTTCCGCGACATCAAATCCGAGTGCAACCAGCGGCGTGTGCAAGGCCCTGCGAATGGCTGGCTCATCGTCAACAACAAGAACGCGGATCACCGGCGCGGTCATAGTGAGTTCCTTTCATAAGCCGGGGCGTGAAACAAAGATGCGGAAGAACGCGAACTGGAAATGAGATCGGCGCGGGAAGCAGAATCATCAGCGGGTGGCTGGAGAGCCGGCGGCAAATCAGCGGGGATAGCGGCGAAGAAAGTCGTACCTTCCGTCTCGTCGCTGGATACCCAGACAGACCCGCCGTGGGCGAGGGCGACCCTTTTGGCAATCGAGAGACCGATGCCGGTGCCGGCCGCAAGCCGGGCAGAATTTGCAGAGCGGTAGTAGCGGTCGAAGATACGTTCCCGGTCGGCCATGGGAATGACGGGGCCGAAGCTGTGCACGGAGAGCAGCACTTCGCCGGCGGCTCGCTCGGCACGGATGGTGACCGGGGTGTCAAAGGAAGCATACTTGCAGGCATTATCGAGGTACTGGGTGAGCAGCATGTTGATGAGGCGGCGGTCGCACACCAGGACCAGCGTTTCATCGGGAAGGATGACGTTCACTTCAACATCCGTGGAGCGCTCGGCAAGACCGGCTATAACATCCTCGATGAGCGATTCAACCGGTTCCGGCGCACGCTGCAGCGCGATGGCGGCGGGGCTCTCCTCCGAATCGCTGGATTCCAGGCGAGCCGTGGTCAGCAGGCGCGTGGTGAGGTCGTTTAATAAGGACGCCTGCTCATCAATCAACGCTACGAGCTCGGCCTGCGCTGGAGACAAGCGGCCCATGGCGCAGAGTCCGCTGCTGGCGGCCCGGATCGCGGTGAGCGGAGTTTTGTAGTCGTGGGCCAGGCTGTCAAGCACCGTGGCCCGCAACTGCTCGGCCTGGCGCTCCGTCTCGATACGCGTCTCGTTGGCGAAGGAACGGTAACGATCAAACGTGATGGCGATGAGGGCGGCGATGGCGCTGTTGGTGAGCGGCGTGGTATCGCCGCGGACCACGAGACTGCCGATGGGGACCGCGCCGAGGTGAATGACTCTTCGGCTGATGCCGGTTTTGCGATCGTCGTCCGAGGTTCCGAAATGGTAGACGTTCTGCGCCATTTCAAGGGGATCGATGCGCCACAATCCGGCCTGATACACCTCGTGCAGATCGGCATCGAAGATGGCGACGGCATCGAGCTCGAAGATCTCGTGGACCATGCCGGTAAGCTGCGGACCGGGAACCGCATGAAGATCCATCTCAAGGGTGCGGCGGGTGAGTTCGAAGAGGCTGCGGATGCGGGTTGTGGCAGACTCGGTCTCCTGGGTGAGGTGGGCGAGGCGGAGACCCAGATGGCCGACGATCAGGGCGGAAACCGCAAAAACCACACCGATGGACGCAACCGGAAGCCACGGCCAGTGCAAGTAATGACTCACTGCCGCGACCAAGAGAATTCCACTGGTTCCAGCGATCATCTCGGGCAACACCCGCACTCCCGCCGATACCACCGTGCGCGCGCGCCGCGCGTCGATGGGAGCGATCAACGGGATGTAGGATCCGGACACGAGCTGAAAACCTTTCCAGTGCGTGAGATGTAGGAACGTTCTGCCCATATATCGTAGCTAGATCGAAGATCAGGAGTGGGCGCAGAATCTGTTTTGACTTGTACGACGCGATCGAAACCAGCGGTTGGCAAATCAACAGAGCCACGAGCGTAACCGGCATCCAGGGAGAACAGCAACCGGGCCCGCCCAGGGTCTTTCAGGTCCTTGAAGTTGGCATGAAAGCCGCTGTGCCGAATCCAGTGCGGAGTGCGGCAAGAGCTTGTCAGGATTTTAACAGGTTCTTTATATGATCCTTATGCAAATCTCAAAGGCGGAGGAATGTGGATATCGCGTCCCTAACCTGGAAGGGCCAATCTCAGGCACTTCCCACGCGACAAACGCCCTCAAAAACCGATTTTCTGGCAAATCTTTATTGCGTCTTTATGTGGCGACTGGTCAACTCGGCACAAGCAGCAAATCATAAACGGGCCCAAGCGGGATGTACGAGAACGAGCTCATCCCCGATCTCATGAGTCCTTCGACATCAGGCGCAAACTGCGCAAGATGGGAAGCCAATCCGGGGTTTTCGCACCAGCCTAGCGTGCGGGGTTGTGGTCCGATTCATGCCTTGTAGACAATTCGACCGGTCATTTTAGGCATCGGGAGGCCTTTGCCTGAATTGAGTTTCTGTCACTTAAACCGACCACCCATCAAGATCGGTGGAGAAAGCTGGTGAGACGGAATGTTATCTCGCTCATGCATCCTGCAAATGACGATAGCTGGCGCAACGTTGATCGCCGTTGGCACATCCGCGAAAGCACAGACCACCCCCCCACCCCCAACTTCTACCGAGTCCGCAGCGGCACCCGCACCGGAAGCGACGGCGAAGCCTTGGCGCATCGGACCCATGGATGTAAGCGGATTTCTGGACGGCTACTACAGCTACAACAACAACGGTCCCAGCACCGACGCAAACGGAAAAACCAACGACCTGTATAACTTCAATGACAAGACAGACCAGTTCAACTTGAGCGCAGCCAAGTTAACGTTGAACCACGATCCCGGCAAACTGGGCGCGCACATGGACTTCTACTACGGCCGCACCAGCCACCTCATTAACACGCCCGGCCAGTTGGAATTTGTGGAGCAGGCGTTCATCAGCACCAAGCCGCCGACAGCCAAAGGCCTGGAAGTTGACTTAGGCAAGTTTGTAACATCGGCCGGGGCCGAAGTTATCGAGTCAAAGGATAACTGGAACTATTCCCGCTCGTTATTATTCGCCTGGGCAATTCCGTACTATCATTTCGGCCTGCGCTCGTCCATGCCGATTACGAAGACGGAGACTCTCGGCATCCAGGAAGTGAACGGCTGGAATAACATCACGAACTCTACGGGCGGCGTGACCACAGGCTTGACCAGCGCGCTCGTCAAGACCAAGTACACGTTGAATGCAAACTTGTATACCGGCCCGGAGAACATCGGCGTGCAGCACGGCTTTCGCAACCTGATCGACACCACGCTGCTGCTGACGCCCAATGCGAAATTCAATGCGTACATCAACTACGACTTCGCGCAGCATAACAATCATGCTTCGTCCGCAGTCGAAGGGACCAACGGCAACACCTATCGCTGGCAGGGCGTGGCGTTTGCCGCACGGCAGCAGTTGACCAGCACCATGGCCGCGGCAGGGCGCGTGGAATATTTCGCTGACTCGCAGGGTTACTCGACGGGCGTCGCACAACACGTGAAAGAATTCACCGGCACCTACGAATACAAATGGGCACTGGGTTTGCTGGGCCGTCTCGAGTACCGGCACGATTGGTCCGACGAGCCGTTCTTTCACAAGGGAAACACCAGCATGGTTGACGCGCAGTCGACTCTGACGGTCGGCCTGGTTGCAATTTTCGCACCCAAGCACTAAAACCAGCGGGCAAGGCCTCGAAGGGCACAGATCGAGTAGAGGCCTGAACCGTATCCAGGTCGTTTGCTGAAAAGCGGCGACCCGCCCGCAGTTTCCTGATTTCATCTTTATCTGTCCGAGATTACGATTCAGTTAAGTTCAGCCGACCATACGCGAGACAGGCCCGGCCGACGCAAGGGACCTGCGGAAGACAAAGACATCGGGGGCAAGCCGAACTCAAACGGTTCTCCCATATCACCCTTACACCAGGAGAATGCTTCATGGCAGATCAAAAAGCACCGCAGATGCAGGCCACACTTGGTCTCACAGGCCTGACCAGCAACGCAATGGCGCTGATTGCTCCCGGCGCATTTCTGTGGCTCACGTTCTTCATCCAGGCGACGACCGGCACAGCAGGCCAACCATCCACAGCACCCGCGATGTGGTGGGGCATTCTGCTTGCCTTGTGTTTATGCCTGGCCACGGCCGTTGCCTATGCAGAAATTTCAAAGCTCTATCCCGGCACGGGATCAAGCTACTATTACGCCGAGCAGGCGATGCTGTCGCAGAAGAACGCGTTCAAGTACGCGCGCATTGCGAAGTTTATCGTAGGCTGGGGCTCGCACCTTTACTACTGGGTCTATCCTGGCGTGATGGTGGCGACCACCGGCATTTTTGTCGGCTACGTGGTTGGCTTCCTGTATCCGAACTTTATCAGCGGCGGCAATCCGGGTCCGGTATTCATGGCGCTGGTCGCGGTGGTCTTCTCCTTCTTCGTGGCATGGATCGCGCAGAAGGGCGCAGGAGCTTCGACGGCTGTCAACCTGGCTATCAACGTTATTCAAATCTCCGCGCTGCTGGTATTCAGCGTGCTTGCTTTCGGGTATCGCGCCAACCATCCCACGGGGAGCCCGGCTTTCCAGTACGATACTCAATCGCTGGCGACTTACACTTATCAGTTCGCGACTAATCCGAAAGACAGCTCGATTATTCGCGACTCCAGCGGAATCCCTCAGCCCCAGTTGGATGCGGCAGGCAAGCCGGTGCCATTCACGATCGACTATCCCGCGACGGACGCGAGCGGCAACATGCTCACGCACACCACGGCAGCGTCCGTGGTTTCGCCGCATAAGTTCAGCTGGGTATTCATTCAGGCCACGGTGGCGATCCTGATCCTGGTTGGGTTCGAATCGGTAACATCGATGGGCGGCGAAGCCAAGAATCCCACCAAGCACATACCCATTGCGGTCATCGCATCGCTGCTGATTCAGGGGCTGGTCTGCTATCTCATCGAGTACTTCGCGGCTAATTACTTCCTCAACTCGGGGTACACAATGCAAAGCGCGGCAGGTTCGGCCGCGCCGATCGGCGACATGATGATTATCGTCGGCGACGCGCTGCTCGGCCAGGGGCATGGAAAATACTTCATGCTGGCTGAAGCGTTCACCGTGTTCCTGGCGCTGATCGGCACCACGCTGAGCTGCATGAACACTGGCGCTCGCGTGACTTATGCGATGGGCAAGGACGATGAAGCTCCTGAGCACTTCGGCATTCTACATGCCGGCTCGCTCACCCCGCGTCGCGCTATCTGGACGCTGGCCATCATCTCGGCGGTGCTCGGCATACTGGCTGTATCGTTTGTGTTCGCGGATGCCAGCGCTCCCACCGATGCGACCATCGCAGCGCTGCCTCACGGCATCCTTTCCAGCTTCGGCTACACGACACACGACAAGCTGGCCGCGATGCCCAACTCCCTGCTGACCATTACGCTCACCTCTAACTTCGGCACGTTTATTCTGTACGCGCTGAGTTGCTTCTTGTGCATCGTAGCGTTCCGCGGACGTCCCGACTATAACGTGGTTCTGCACACGTTGATCCCGGGATTCGGCCTGGTGGCTAACATCTGCTGCATGCTGGTCTACGTCCTCGGCCCGATCTTTAACTTAGGTACGATCAAAGAACCTTTGCTGGCGCTGGGAATCTCGGCAGTGTGGGGCCTGTATGGCGCCTTCTACTTCGTCAAGTCCTCCAAGTCGAAGGGCAAAGCCATACTGCTTGAGTCATCGAAGCAATCAACCGTGGCGTAGTCGTTATTCCAGAAGGCCCGGGGTGGACTCTCTACTCGAACTGTTAGTAGTCTTGAGTGAGAGCTCCACCCCGGAGCGTTTTGCGGGATTGAAAGATACAGAACCTCACGAACGCCGGAGTTACGGCGATCAATCTATCTCAGGCGGCGGCGCCTTATGTTGGATCTTCAGTTTGGCCAAGCAAGCGATCCCGGCAAAGTTCGCACGAACAACGAAGACAGCATGGGATCATTCATTCCTTCTTCGCGCCACCAGGCACGCTCGCACGGATTTCTCTTTGCTGTGGCGGACGGCGTAGGGGGCTCCGATCTGGGCGAAGTGGCGTCGGCCACGGCCATCTCGGTCATCACCGAGGAATTCGCCAAGGCACAAGCGGATACATTGCTGATGGGACTAATGCCTCGCCTCATCCAGCACGCCAACTCCGCGGTACACGACTGCCGTCTCGCTCCCCAATATCGCGGCAAAAGTATGGCCACGACGCTGGTGGCGTGCGCTCTCCGCGCCGATCAGGCGGTGGTATCGCACGTGGGCGATTCGCGCTGCTACCACATTCGCGATGGAAGGGCCCGGCAAGTGACCCAGGATCATACGTGGGTGAACGAACAGCGCAAAATGGGGCTGATCTCAGCGGGCGAAGTGGCTGAGTCCGACTCGCGCCACGTGTTGACACGTTCGCTGGGACCGGAGATGTTTATTTCGCCGGACACGACCGCAGTCACACTGATGCCGGGAGACGTGCTGGTGCTGTGCTCCGACGGTCTGCATGATGAGATGGGCGAGAACACGATCGCGTCGATTGTGTCGCAAATCAAGCCCATCGAAGAGATAGCCCAGGAGCTCGTCGCGCGCGCGGTGGAGATCGACGGAAACGACAACACCACAGCGCAGGTGATTCGCGTACGGTCGGTGGAACAAGTGGGGATGTATCGCGGGCGCCCTTACAGGATGCCTTCCTGATGAGCGATACAGTAGAGTAAGACGTACGCGGGAGATCAGCGCACGATGGGTTTTCACGACGGGCTTGAGGCCGGCACGCAACTCGACTCCTACCGCATCGAAGCTCCGGTTGCGCGCAGCGGCATGGCATCCATCTATCGTGCCCTCGATACACGCAACAACCGGGTGGTGGCTCTCAAAATTCCGCACCCTGATCTCGAAGCGGATCCGATTCTCTTTGATCGCTTCCAGCGTGAAGGCAGCATCGGAGAAAAACTGAGTCATCCACGCGTGATGCGGGTATTCGGCGGAGAAAAGCGATCGCGCATTTACATGGTGATGGAGTGGTGCGAGGGCCGTCTTCTGAGGGAGATACTCGAAGAAGGCCGGATCGCGCCGGATCGCGCGATCCGCATCACGGTGGAAGTGCTGGAAGCGCTTCAATACATTCATGACAGCGGCGTGGTGCATCGCGATATGAAGCCGGAAAACGTCATGGTCGACAGCGACGACAACATCAAGCTGATCGACTTCGGCATCGCCGGCGATGCATCGGCACGGCGCCTGACCTATGCGAACATCACTGCGGCGCTGGGCACGCCTAACTACATTTCTCCCGAACAGGTGAAGGGCAAGCGCGGCGATGGGCGTTCGGATATCTATGCCGTAGGGGTCATGCTTTACGAGATGCTCACGGGCAAATACCCATTTTCTGGCGCGAATCCGATCCAGGTAATGAATGACCGCCTGTTGAATTATCCACCGCCTCCCAGCGTTGTGGAGCCTTCCATATCTCCTCAATTGCAGGAAGTAATTTATCGCGCTTTAGAGAGAGATCCGAAGAACCGCTATGCAAAGGCCATCGAATTCGCCCACGATCTGCAGCACCTGGATGAAGTGGGCGTGGAAGACCGGCCGGAGATGCGGGAATGGCAAAAACGCAAATCGCATGGCCTGCGGAAGTTTCTTTATTATGGCGCGCTGGCTTTGATTCCTGTTGCGGTTCTGCTGGTGATGATCCTTCTGGCTCGTCATCGCTAAGAAACATGCCTATTCCGCGATAAGTCCGCTAAATCTTGATGGGTTCTTTATGGCTCAGGTTTTACGCTTAGTCGAACCGCAAAAAATCTCTGCATGCAAGAAGGAGAATCCATGCCAAAGTACAAACTGGAGTACATCTGGCTTGACGGCAAGAAGCCTATCCCTGAACTTCGCGGCAAGACTCAGATCAAGTCATTTGAGAATCCTCCTACACTTGCCGAATTGCCCCTCTGGGGTTTTGACGGCAGTTCAACCATGCAGGCTGAGGGCAGCAAATCGGACTGCGTGCTGAAACCGGTGGCTCTGTATCCCGATGCCGCCCGCAAGGATGCGTATATCGTTCTCAGCGAAGTGATGCATCCGGATGGCACCCCGCACTCCACCAATATGCGCGCGACCATCGAAAACGATCCCGACCTGTGGGTTGGCCTGGAGCAGGAATACTTCCTTTACAAGGACGGCCGTCCGCTGGGCTTCCCCAAAGAAGGTTATCCGACGACTCCCCAAGGCCCGTACTACTGCGGCGTTGGGTACAAGTACATGGGCAGTCTCGCACGCACCATTGTCGAGGAACATCTGGAACTCTGCCTGGCTGCGGGCATCAATCACGAAGGCATCAACGCCGAAGTTGCGAAGGGGCAATGGGAATTCCAGATCTTCGCCAAGGGGTCTGCCAAGGCGGCGGACGACGTGTGGGTAGCCCGCTACCTGATGATGCGCCTTTGCGAAAAGTACGAAGTGGACATGGTCCTGCATTGCAAGCCCATCAAGGGTGACTGGAACGGATCCGGGATGCACTGCAACTTCTCCACCAAGCACATCCGCGAAGTGGGAGGCAAGGAGTATCTCGAAGCCCTGATGACGGCGTTCTCCGACAAAGTCTCCGAACACATTGCCGTGTACGGGCCGGACAATCATCTGCGCTTGACCGGCCTGCACGAAACTCAGGCCATCGACAAGTTCAGCTACGGTTTGTCCGATCGCGGCGCCTCGATCCGGCTGCCCGTAAACTTCATCAAAAACGGGTACAAGGGGTATCTGGAAGATCGCCGTCCCAACTCCGAGGCCGATCCGTACCAGATCGTCTCCCGGATTCTGAAGACAATCAACAGCGTTCCGAAAGAGGCATTGGAACTCGTCGGCGCCTGAACCTTCAAGCATGCATAAGGTGTGAAAAAGCGGAAGCCGAACGGCTTCTGCTTTTTCGCGCCAGTTTTCGGATTAAGCCGGGCCGGGCTTCTGGCGCTGATAGTCTATTCTTCTAATGCTCGCCCCCACTTCTACCCGCCGAAAGGATATCCATGTCGACTGAATACCGGAATTTTCTTGCCCTACCGTACGACGAACTGGAAGAACTGAACCTGCAAGCCAAGGCCGACCGCCTGAATCGCGTGTCGATCGATGAAATCCGCGACAAGCGGCTGAAGTACCTGACCGACGAAAAGCGGATCAAGGCTGTCACCGTGCTGTTCTCCGACCTCGAAGGCCGCCTGCACCTTCTGGACTATGACAAGAAATTTCTGCTCGGCGCCTATGAAAATCTGACCTTCGATGGCTCGTCGATTCGCGGATTCACGGCCCAGAAGGAGAGCGATCTTCGCCTCGGAATCGATTGGAGCGCGTTCTACTGGGTGCCCGCGGATGTGTTCGGCAACGGGAAAGTACTCGTATTCGGCACGGTTATCGACAAGGACGGCACGCCCTATTCCGGCGATTTGCGCGGCGTGCTGAAGACTTATGCCGACAGACTGTACAAGGAGAAGGGCTATACCCTGAACGCGGCCAACGAGATTGAAGGCTTCCTGTTTGCGGGCAAGGATGCAGAGCGCCGCTTCCACGAGACGGGCCGCTTCGACTTCATCAACACGGGCGGGTACTATCATGTGCTTCCGCTCGATCCACTGAGGCAGTTCATCGATACATCGGCTGAAGTGCAACGCGCCATGGGCTTCCAGAATGAGAAGGACCATCCGGAAGTCGCGCCCAGCCAGTTCGAGATCAATTACGGCTACGGCGAAGTGGTGGCGGCCGCGGATCAGATCCAGCTCTATAAACTACTGACGCGGCAGATCGCCAACAACATGGGCTACACGGCGAGCTTCCTGCCCAAGCCGGTTGTCGGCGTCAACGGCAGCGGCATGCACACCAATGTTTCCGTCTCGCAAAACAAGGTAAACCTGATGTGGGAGGAGAAGGGACAGGAAATGCTTTCCACCTTCGGGTGGGATTTCATCGATCGCATTCTTACTCACGCGCTCGACATCTGCCTGATTTTGAATCCCAGCGTGAATGCCTACCGGCGTCTCGATCCGCACTTCGAAGCGCCGAATCAGATCAAGGCATCGGCCACGGATCGCGGATCGATGGTGCGCGTGCCGATCGGCAACTCGCGCTCAATGCGGGTAGAAGTACGCTCCGTGGCGCCCGATGCGAATCCCTACCTGACGCTGTTCTCGATCTTCAAGACCGGCATCGACGGGACCAAGGCCTCGATTGAAAACCTGCGTCAGGCGCAGCGCTACCTGCCTGATCACATTCAGCAGGCAATCGAAGACTTCAAGGCGTCCAGTTGGATCGCCGAGATCCTGGGCGCCGATGTACAAGGCCGTTTCGCCGATTTGAAACAGGCCGCAGCGAATCGTTCTCCGCGCGAACTGGGAACGTTCGTCAAACCCTCGGAAGTTCAATACCACCACGAGGTATACAACCAGTCGTTGTGGAATCACTTCTAGACCTTGATTACTTTGAATTGACCTGGGGAGTAATACAGAGCGCGGCCGCAACTGGCCGCGCTTCGTATTTGGAGTTCATTGGGAGACGCGGTCCTCAACCCGGAACGTGGTCGAAAACGGAAGATAGGCGGAGAAGACCGTGCCGGCAAGTGCGGGGGCGCCGGCTGCGACCACGCAAGCAAGCCCCGTCGCAGGCGCGAATCAGCAGAGCCATCTCCACTTGCGCGCAAGCCAATTTGGCTCTTTCCTCCCACTTGGTTCGAAGTATCCATTTGCTTCTCAGGACCCGCGCGCTGATGGTAATCGACGCATTTCCGGGCCAGGAAATGGCCGCGCCACGGATTGTTTGCCAATGGACCGAGGTTTTCCAATACAATCCGTTCCCAGAGCACGGTGTGCTTTTTTCTTCTGCGAAATCACCGCGAGGTAAGAAATCTATGGCAGTGTATCCATCCACAATCACCGAAAATCCGGCAGCAACGCAACGTGTCGAGGACAGGACCACGGCCCGGCCAGAAGCTTCCGCAGCCGTCTCCGTTGCGCTGAGAAATGTTGCCGTTGACGCTTATCGCGGATTCGTAATGCTGCTGATGTTGGCCGAGGTGCTTCAGTTTTCCAAGGTTGCCAGATCCTTTCCCGGCAATCTTTTCTGGAGCATCCTGTCCTTCAACCAGTCTCATGTTGAGTGGACAGGCATGAGCCTGCACGACATGATTCAGCCTTCATTCACGTTCCTGGTGGGGGTCGCGCTTCCCTACTCACTCCGCAGCCGGATGAAAAAAGGCGAAAGTTTCAAAGCCATGCTGGGGCATACCCTGCGGCGCAGCCTCATCCTCATTGCACTGGGCATTTTCATTCGCTCCATTCATAGCCCGCAGACGAATTTCACATTCGAAGATACTTTGACGCAGATCGGCCTCGGCTACACATTCGCATTTCTGTTGACCATGGCCAAGCCGCGGTGGCAATGGATCGCCTTGAGCGCAATCCTGTTTGGCTATTGGCTGGCGTGGGCGCTCTATCCCCTGCCCGGACCGGGCTTCGACTATGCCGCCGTGGGGGTGCCGCCGGAATGGCATCAGCATCTGCTCAAGGGTTTTGCGGCGCACTGGAACAAGAACAGCAACCTCGGCCTGGCGTTCGATCAATGGTTCCTGAATCTCTTTCCGCGCCCCAGCGCGTTCCGGTTCAACGGCGGAGGCTATCTCACCCTCAGCTTTATTCCAACCCTGGGCACCATGCTGCTGGGAGTCATCGGCGGACGCTGGTTCATCCAGTCGGCGCCCAAATTGCCGGTACAGCGCTTCCTGATGTTGAGCGCCGCGCTGCTGGCAGTCGGATTCCTCCTTCACGTAACCGGGATTTGCCCTATCGTGAAGCGCATCTGGACTCCTTCCTGGACATTATTCAGCGGCGGAGTCTGCTTCCTATTCTTATCCGCATTCACCTGGGTGATCGATGTCAAGCGAAATCAGAAGTGGGCATTCCCGCTGCTTGTGATCGGCATGAATTCAATTGCCGTCTACCTCATGTCGTGGATTTGCGAAGAATTTATCCAAAGCAGTTTCCAAATCAATCTCGGCCCCTCAGTGCTCAATGTTTTTGGGCCGGCTCTTCAACCGATTTTCCTGGGCACCCTGGTTCTAGCGACCTATTGGTTGATCCTTTTCTGGATGTACCGGAAGAAGATCTTCCTTCGTATCTGAACAACTCGACCAGGATTCAGACTCGTAGATGGCTCCGCTTGCCTCAAGGTTTGCGGAGCCATCACGTTTTTGCCGGGAGTCTGCTTGAGCGGAGATTCGATCCGGGCTGAAACGGCCGACACCGGGTCAGGCTTGTTCGTGATGTTGTTGAAGGTAAGCTCCGCACGACCGCCTGACAATCAGGCGGGTGGGAATGAGAATGTCCCGAATGGGCAAATCGGGATGCTCCAGCCTCTGCAGCATGGTGGCCATGGCGATGACGCCAATGCCGGAACAGTCCTGCCGAATGGTGGTAAGGGGAACCGGCAGAAGGCTGGCGTACTTCACGTCGTCCATGCCCACGATGCGCACGTCTTCGGGAATGCGCACGCCGAAACTCAGGAGAGTCTGCATCAGGCGCGCCGCGCCAAGATCGTTCCCACAAACGATGCCCTCGGGTCGCGCCTCGTCGAGTAGCCGGCGGATCATCTGTTCATCCATCGCGCTTCCCCGCCACACACACGCGCCTTCCGGCACGATGTGATGCAGCCGCAGAGCCTCGTAAAAACCAGTGACCCGAGCATCGATGGTGTTGGCGGCGCTCTTTTCCCCCAGAAACGCCAGCCGCTTCGCTCCCAGACCGATCAGATGCGAAGTGGCGACATAGCCGGCGCGGCGATTGTCCACGGCCACCAGGTCGTGCGCCGATCGTTCCGGGTATGGCAGATAACAGCGGTCGAGCAGCACGATGGGAATCCCGGCAAGTTCCAGGACGCGCGCAATGCGGCGATTGGCAGCGTCTTTCTCCGCAATCGATTCCAATGGCGCGAAGAACACGCCTGACACATTTTGCGCGATGAACGACTGCGCCATCTGCTCTGCCTGCGTGGCGATGTCGTTGGTCGACGCCGAAGCGTTTCCCCATAGCAGGACATCTTGCAGCGCGGCGGGCGAGCGCATCATTCCGTGACAGATGGTCTCGAAAATCTCGGTCTTGCCCAGTTCGGGAATTAGCAGGCCGAAGGAACGGCTGGCCTCCTGCTGCGACAGAACATAGGTACCCGCGCCCGGCCGACGCACCACGAGGTTCAACTTCCGCAGCTCGAGCAACGCTTTGGCCACTGTGATACGCGACGCATCAAAAATCAGACCCAGTTCGCCCTCGCTGGGAAGGCGATCGCCCGGAGCCAATTTTCCTGAGAGGATACCCGCGTGTAAATACTCAAAAATGCGGCGATGTTTGGGAACGCGCGTCTCGGGATCCGCCGATGGAGGCGGTTCCAGCGTGGCCGCCCCTTTACGCAGTCGCCCCATTTGATCTTCTTTCCGATCCGGGAAATCGCCCGCCCTGCATACAGGCCGGTCAAAATTAACAGGCGGCTTTTGGACGACATCACGCAGATATGTCAACTAGTTTGTTAATACAATTACGTTTTGTCAAGTTCGCGTGCGCGCGGAGAGCCGACCTGCCATACCCGGGGCGAGCCCATCACGGCGCCATCTATACTTGGGCGTGATCCGATGACACACTTCATCCCTGCAAGTCTGAATCTTCGCGGCAATGCCCTACCTAAGCGGCTGGAAATTAGAAGCTCTGCCGCGCTGCGCTGGATTTGCAAGATCTCATTCCCCGTCCTCGCCGGTTGCTTGTTCACCTCGACGCCCGATCTCGCGTTCGCTCAGCAAGCCCACCGCGCTCCCAGTCACGACGCTGTGCAGACTCCCGCGAATGCGATTCCAACCACGGCAGCACCCATTAAATTCGAAGACATAATCGATCAGTCCGGCATCGCATTCCAACTCAAGAACAGTGTCAGTCCGCAGCGATATTCGATCGAGACAATGCTGGGCGGAGTGGCACTTTTCGATTACAACAACGACGGCCTGCTGGATATCTTCTTCACCAACGGAGCGGCCATACCTTCGCTCGAAAAGACCGACTCGAGCTACTGGAATCGCTTGTATAAAAACAATGGCGACGGCACCTTTACCGATGTCACCGAACAGGCGGGCGTGAAGGGAGTGGGATATTCAATGGGCGTTGCGGCCGGCGACTACGACAACGACGGGTTCGTGGATCTGTATGTCACGGGCGTCAATCGCAACCAGCTGCTGCACAACAACGGCAACGGAACTTTTACAGACGTCACTGAAAAATCCGGTGTGGCAGGCAAGATTGCGGGATATGGAAAACCCTGGGCGGTAGCGGCAGGCTGGTTCGATTCCAACAATGACGGCCTGCTCGATCTTATGGTCATCGACTATCTCGACTACCACCTGGCCGACGCCAAATTATGCTCCGTCGGCGGGACGCGCACCTATTGCGCGCCGGGCAACTTCAAAGGCACGCCGAATATCCTCTACAAGAACAACGGCAATGGCACTTTCACCGATGTCTCGGCAGCCTCGCACATCGGGCAGTATACGGGCAAAGGCATGGGGCTGGCGTTTGCCGACTACGACAACGATGGCTTTACCGATGTCTTCGTGTCCAATGACACCTTTCCTAACTACCTGCTGCACAATAACGGCGATGGCACGTTCAAGGACGTGGCGTTGGAGGCAGGCGTTGCCTACACTTCCGACGGCAGTTCTGTCGCCGGAATGGGCGTGGATTTTCGCGATCTGAACAACGACGGCCTTCCCGACATCTTCCACACCGCAATGTTTGGCGATACCTTCCCGATCTATAGGAACGCCGGCGCGCAATTCGACGATGTAACGGATATCTCCGGCCTAACCACGTTCAGCAGGCGCATGACCGCATGGGGAACGGGGGCGTTCGACTTTGATAATGATGGCTATAAGGACCTATTTACTGCCGGCGGCGCGATTCTGGACAACGAATTGGAGGTTCTTCACCGCCCCACGCTGATTCCTAACGGGATGCTTCGCAACAACGGCAACTTTACATTTACCGATGTAAGCCCAAATGCAGGCGCGGCGTTTCTTTCGCCGCGGCTTCATCGCGGAGCTGCCTTCGGCGATCTCAACAACGACGGCAAAATCGACATAGTGGTTAGCACGATCAATGGCAAGCCGCAGCTGTTGATGAATCGCACCTCCGGTGCAAATCACTGGTTGGTGTTAAAACTGGTCGGCACCAAAAACAATCGTGACGGCCTAGGGACGCGGATCAAGATCACGACGTCGGAAGGCATGCAATTCAATCAGGCCACCACCGCCGTGGGGTATAGCTCGTCGAGCGACAAACGAATTCATTTCGGCCTGGGGAAATCTGCAATCGTAAACCGGCTCGAACTCTCCTGGCCCACCGGAACCAGGCAAGTTCTAACGAATATTCCTGCCGACCAGATTCTGACGATCACTGAGAGCCCGTTGAAATAGGATGGAAAACCCTTTGCTTTGAGTAAATTCGAACTTCGGCCTCCTTGGCCCTACTTTGTCTATACAAAGGGGCGTTGAATTAATAATGCAGTTTGTCAAAAACAGGTTGACAGTTCGATTTGCGTTGCTCTAAGCTTCGTGAAATTCCGCCGAGCGCAATTCTTCGTGACGAAATCGGAAAAGGGTCAAGTTCGAGGACAGTGTATGACCTACCCGAATGTAAACGTAATCATTAGGCTGCACTCGCGTCACGCGCCGTCCCCGTTTTTGAACTTTCCGGATTCAAGCCACTTCACTCCAACGACCTTCAGTAACTTCCGCATCCGCATGAGCTTGGGCAAGACACCGGAAACGCGGCGGGTTAACCCGGTCTTTAAACCTGGACCGCTCCAGGGAACGGTCCGGGCCATAAGTTTTTCTTCCTGCATGCGTGCGGGGCGAAAAGAGCCGTGAATGTTCACGGTTGCAATGCGAGTCGGGGCAGCGATTGCCTTGATTCGCTCACGAGGAGCAGCCCTGATAAAGGGAGTTCCAGGAAACAAGTCAAAACAATTGACAGGAGACGCTATGCAAACCAGGCCACAGTTCTTCCCACGTAGCCTACTGCTGGCACTTCTTGGTGTATTTCTGATGGCCATGACCAATCTGAGTTACGGGCAGGATACGAACGCCTCGCTCAGCGGCACGGTTTCAGATCCAAGCGGTGCAGCCATTCCCGGCGCAAAGCTGACTTTGACGAATGAAGCGACCGGCTTCCAATCCAACTTCGTTTCGGATGGCTCAGGCGAGTATTCGTTCCGCAACCTGACACCGGGTAAATACGACCTTTCCACCACGGCGGCTGGCTTCAAATCCTCCGAACAGAAGAGCATCGAACTGTCAATCAACCAGGCTGGACACAACCTGGTGGTTCTGCAGGTCGGTCAGACCGGCGAAACTGTCACGGTCACCGCTGACAACTCTCTGATCAACGCCGAGAACCAGACCCTGGAAGGCGGCGTCGCCCCCGAGACCCTCCAGAACTTCCCGCTTACCGTTTCCGGCGCGCCGCGGTCGTCCGTGGCCGTGGCCATCATGATGCCGGGTGTCACAACCGGCGGCGGCGGCAACGCATTCAACGCCCGCATCAATGGCGGCCTGGTCACCGGCGACGAAGCAGTCGTCGATGGCGCCACCGCGATTGAAGGATTCATGAACCAGAGCGGCATGGTCAGCCTGCAGACTGACTTCGGCATGTCCCCCGATATCACCAGCGAAGTCAAAGTGCTTACCGCCAACTACGATGCGCAATACGGCGATACCACGTCCGGTCAGCTCATCATCTCCACCAAGAGCGGCGGCGAGCGCTTCCATGGGGCCGGTTTCGAATACATCCGCAACGACTTCTTCAATGCGTTCCAGTACGGCGTCAGTCCTGGCACCAAGAAGCCCGGGGACAAGGAAAACGATTTCGGCGGCAACATCGGCGGCCCCATCTATCTTCCCGGCATGCATGGAGACAAGTCCTTCCTGAAGGGATACTTCTATTTCAACTGGGAAGGCTTCCAGGATCATGGCAGCGCGAATTCGGCAACACTGTCGATTGCCTCACTGAACGATCGCGCTGGCAACTTCAGCGCCGTGCCCAGCCAACTCTACTACCCCAACGATCCGGCCAAGTATGGCGCGGATGCCGGCCAGCCCATCGCTTTCGGCGGATCAAAGAATGTAATCAATCCCGCATATCAGGATCCCATCTCCAAGGCTTGGATGGCGGCGCTTCCCACGCCGACGAGCGGCGGAGAAACCAGCAACTACTTCGTTCCCAAGTCGGGTCAGGGCTCACTGACCAATAGTGAGAACGTCTATTTTTGGCGGACCGACTTCAACATCGGACAAAAGGACCACGTGTATTACACCTATTGGTGGCAATACGCGGGTGTCAATACAGGCAGCGATCTGCCCAAGGCCCTCTCTACGGCCGGCCCTGCAAACCCTGAGAACGCGCCCATTCAGCGCCTGAATTGGGAGCACACCTTCTCCGACGTCATGACCAACCACTTGACGCTCGGCTACCTGAATCGCAACGAAGGTTATTATGCGCTCAATGGTGGCTCCAATCTACCCAAAGTACCTGGCGTTGCCAACGCGACCTTCCTGCCGCAGATGAATTTCCAGGGATTCAACCAACTCGGAAATTCGACGGTGCCTAATTCAGGCCTGGATAAGACCACGCGCGGAACCTACGCCTTGAACGAAGTGGCGACGCGGTTGGTCGGCAGGCACACCTTGAAGGGTGGCTTCGAGTGGCGCCTGGCGGGCACCAGCATCCATGAAGGCAACAACCAGGGTGGTACTTTCACCTTCGACAACGATACCACCGGCAATCAGAGCGCTGTAGTCTGTCCAAATTCCTCCTGCCCAGGCAACGCCATGGCCAGCTTTTACCTGGGAGCGGTCGGCAATGCGAATGTCACGTACTACAACGTATTCGCGGAGTATCCTCGCCAGTACGCCTACGCCGCCCACCTTGGCGACTCGTGGCGCATGACACCTAAACTCACATTGAACTACAGCCTTCGCTGGGATTACATTGCTCCATTCAAGGAGAAGTTCGACAACTTGTCCTTCTTTGACCCGCAAGGCGTAAACCCCACGGCCAAAAATCCGATTACGGGTGCACCGCAGATCGGGCGTCTGGCATTCGCTGGAACCAAGTGGGGTACCGCAAGCTACGGAAAAGACTTTCCCGAAGTGCCGTACAAGGATGCGCTTGCGCCTCGTGTCGGCTTCGCCTACTCGATCAACGACAAGACCGTCGTTCGCGCCGGATACGGCATCTACTTCGGTCAGGCCTTCTATCCCGGCTGGAATGGCGGCATGAGTCAGGACGGATTCAACAAGTCGCTCAGCTTGAATGAATCGAGCACCAATTTGAAAGTGCCGGCAATCTACCTCAGTTCCGGCATCGCAGCATCTCAGGTTGGAGCGACCAAGCACATTTCATCTGACTTCGATAACGGCACCAGCCCCTCAATGTACCGTCCGCTGGACGGCAACAAGAGGCCTTACTCTTCGCAATGGAACATGACCGTTGAGCGGCAGTTGCCCAACAGCTTCTTTGCCGCCGTTTCCTATGTGGGCACCAAGGGCACGCATCTGCCTTCCGCGATGAGCCCGCTCAATGTGCTCAACCCATTCAATCCCGCGATCGCAGGAATCGGCACCGATCTCGGAGTCAGTTACAACGATCCAACCGGCCCGGCGGTCTTTGCCGCCCATAACTACGGATCAATTACCGATCCCAACAACAAAACCAACGCTTACCTGCAGAACTGGGCCAGCACCATGAAGGGCTGCAATCCCACGCTCGCTCAGGCGTTGACGCCTTATCCGCAGTATTGCGGCGTCCTCCAGGGTGAGAACGAACAACACGCCACCTCTCAATACAACTCCTTCCAGGCCCGTATCGAGCGCCATTCCACCAACGGGCTCTATGTGCTCGGTTCACTCACCGTGCAGAAGCTGTTCACAGATGCGTCCGATACCACCCAATCCGGTAATGACACAGGCGCCGGCAACCAGGGCAACAACGCGCAGTTCTCTCCTTTCGCGGAATTTCCGCGGGCGTGGACGATCGCTCCCGATAACGTTCCAGTTACGGGAGAAGTGGCCATCGTTTACGAACTGCCCTTCGGCAGCAAAAAGCCTTTCCTGAATGCAATCGGTCCGGCCAACGCCATCATCGGCGGATGGCAGGTCAGCCCGCTCTTCCGCTACGAGTATGGAACTCCGTTCTCGTTCTTCTCCTCGTCGTGCCCCACATCCAGCCTGGTTCCCCAGTTCCGCGAAGGTTGCGTACCTGGAATTCTGCCTGGACAGCAGGTGCAGCCGCATGGACGCAATGGCTTCAATCCCGCCACTGCAGCCACCTACTTCAACCTCTCCGCGTTTGAGACCAACTTCTCGACTTTCGGTTATACCGGACTCGGGAAGGCGGTCACATCGGTCTACGGTCCCTCGTATAAGAGCCTCGATATGTCTCTGACCAAGAACACGAAGATCGCTGAAAAAGTGAACTTCAAGATCGAGGCCAACTTCTTCAACGCGTTTAATAACCACTTTCTCATCAATTCGCAGGGCGGAAACTACGGTGGCCCCTCAGTCGCCTTCGTCACCGACGTCAACTCACCCACCAATCCTTTCGGCAGTTGGAACAAGGCGGTCACTACGCCTCGCACCATCCAATTCGCGGGCCGGATTGAGTTCTAAGACATAGCATTGCTCAACGCGCCATCTGGTCTTGTTTCATTCGGCCAGATGGCGCTTCTACGTTCGCCTTGCCTCTTGCGCAATGTCGTTCAAACTCCGAACCGGCGGGATAACTCATCATGGAGTCGAATGAGGGTGAAGGCGCAGATAGGTTTGCACCTCTTCGCGCGCATCTGCTTCCTGTCCCAGCTTGTGCAGAACCCGCGCCATCGCCATGTGCGGCTCGGCATAGCTGGCATCCAACCGCGCCGCAGTGCGCAATTCCTTCAGCGCATCCTCAGGCTGTTTCAAATCTTCAAGAACGGTGCCAAGTTGAAAGTGAGCCTTGGCAAAATCCGGATCGAGACGAATGGCCTCGTGCAGGTTCTTCTCCGCCTCGGGCAGACGGTTCAGAAACTGTTGCGTGATGGCCATGTTCAAGTAAGGCCACGGAGACGGATGCGCCGACCCGCGATCGAGCTGAATGGCCTTTTCATAGTTGGTCAAAGCCATCTCGTTTTGATTCTCGTAGTAATAGCACAGCCCAAGGTTGTCGTAGGCGCGCGCCATTTTCGGATTCAATGCAAGGGCTTGCTTGAAGTGTCCGATGGCCTCGTTATATTGATGCCCATCGTAGGCAAGACGCCCGAGCCAGTAGGGAAAAAGCGCCTCCTTGTCGTTCTGCGCTGCCAGCGACTCGATCACCGGGCGCGCCCAATCCGGATGAGCCAGCCGGATATACGCCATCGCAAGGGAGAATCGCACGCTTGCATCAAGAGGTGCAATCGCCTCGGACTTCTTCCATGCTACAGCCGCATTCATGTAGTCGTGATGGAGAAAGTAGATGGTGCCCACATACGAAAGCAGGCGCGCAGAGCGGGCAGAGTGTGGATCCCGATCGATCTCGGCGAGAAGCAGTTTCTCCGCGGCGATGGTATCACCTGTCTTCGCCGCTCGCTCCAGTTGACCGGCAGCTTCGGAGCTCAGTTGCAGGGCGCCGACGGGCGATGCCTGCGGAGCGGGCTCGTCCGCCACTGCCTGCCCGCGCCCTGGCGATCGAAGCAACGCAAGCGCGATTGTCAGCGAGGCCGCACGGGCAGCGATTCCGTTTCCGGATTTCATGCAGTTAGTTTAGTTGACCCATCCACCTTGGCGATTCTCGAGAACAGATCGACAGTTCACCGTGCTCTTTGGATCGATAAAACAACCGGCCAGCTTCAAGCAACCGTAGAATGCACAGAAAGGAATAAGAATATGAGGCAACATCGCACCACACGAACAGCCGCTGTTTTAGCCGCGATCGCCGCGGGGCTGCTGTTCCATTTCACTCTTTCGGCAACACCGGCATCCGCACAGGGGCTGACCGGCCGCTGGGCGGCTACCGGTCAGAAATTACTCAACGGAGAAGAACAGAAAGCCATTCTCGAGTTAAAGCAGGATGGCAACCAGCTAACCGGCGAATTAGAAGGACTCGGCTTTTCTACCAAGGTCAAGGGAACGGCCACAGGCAATCACTTTGAGCTTTACGGGGTAGACTGGAACGACAAAAAGCCCTTCTTCGTCGGCGACCTGGTGAACGGGAAAATCGAAGGAACACAATGGGGAGGCAAAATTGAGGCCCGCCCCGCTACGCCCGCGGACGCGATAGCGAGGCCCGCGTACATTGAACCTCCGCCGCTGAAAAAGCTGCCTTATAACCAATTGGCAAAGACTCCGCCGATGGGTTGGAATAGCTGGAATCTCTTCGCCGAAAAGGTTGACGACAAGACCGTGCGCACCATGGCCGACGCGATGATATCAAGCGGCATGCGCGACGCCGGCTACATCTACGTCAATATCGACGACACGTGGGAAGGTACGCGTGACGCACAGGGCGTTCTCTCCACAAATTCGAAGTTTCCTGACATGAAGGCGCTTGCCGACTACGTTCATTCCAAGGGCTTGAAAATCGGCATCTACTCGTCGCCGGGCCCGCGCACCTGCGGCGGTTATCCCGCAAGCTATGGCTACGAAGAGCAGGATGCCACAATGTTTGCCGCCTGGGGCATCGACTATCTCAAGTATGACTGGTGCAGCGCCAGCACAATCTACAAGAACGAACAACTCCAACCCATCTATCAGAAGATGGGCGCGGCTTTACAAGCCACCGGCAGGCCCATCGTTTACAGCCTTTGCGAATATGGCATGGGCAGCGTTGAAAAGTGGGGACCGGAGGTTGGCGGTAACCTGTGGCGCACGACCGGCGATATACGCGATGAGTGGGATAGCATGATGGATAACATCACAAAACAAGTTCCTACTGCTCCGTATGCCGGCCCGGGGCACTGGAACGACCCTGACATGCTCGAAGTCGGCAACGGCCACATGAGCGACGACGAATACCGCACCCACATGAGCCTCTGGGCTCTCACCGCTGCTCCCCTGCTGGCCGGCAATGACATCCGCACTATGTCGGATGTTATAAAGTCGATCCTGCTCAATAAGGAAGTTATTGCGATCGATCAGGATACCCTCGGCAAGCAGGCGTCCCCTGTCACGGACGGTAATTTTCAGACTTGGGTAAAGCCCCTGGGCGATGGCAGCGTCGCGGTAGGAATTGTCAACACCGGCTCTTCGCCGGCTTCCACGACTGTCAAAGCGCAAGACCTTGGACTCAAGGGCTCAGTAAAATCCGCCCGCGACCTGTGGTCGCATAAGGATGTTAAGTTCGCTAACGGCCAATATTCCGTCACCGTTCCGTCTCACGGCGTTCTGTTATTGAAGGTGGCAGCGCACTAAGTGTGCTGTATCTGACTTAGCCTGTCGTCCAAATCGTCGCAACTTGCAGGCTCACCGCATCCGTTCCGATGCGGTGAGCCTTTTTGGGATCCGGCAAAACTCTTTACAACATTTCATCAAAGTCCGGGGTAGACTCCATCCGCGATATCAAGCGCGGCATCCCTGATATTCTCCGGCCGTCCAAGGTCGCGCCAGTAATACTCATCCGCGCGAAACGCTATGATCTTGTTTCCCAGCGCAGCCATGCGCAGATACGCCGGGATGATTGAGAACACACCGTTTTCGATCATCTTCCCGAACAGCCGCGGGGAAATAACATGGATGCCCGAAAATGCCAGCCTGATCACGCTGCGCGCCGGACTGACAATTTCGCTTTCCCTATCCAGCCCGGCGCGTCGCCCGCAGAGTCTGCCTTCTTCATTGAAAAGCAGATAGCGCGACGTCCTTCGATCTTGAACTGCGAGCGTGGCAAGCGCATCTTGCTCCACGTGGAAGCGCAGCATGCGCGCTAGGTCGATCGTGCTCAATACATCCACGTTGTGCAAGATGAACGGCGCGTCCGAATCGGCAAAGAAATGCGCGGCATGCCTCAACCCGCCGCCAGTATCCAGCAGGATATCCTCCTGCGAAATCTCGATATGCATCCCGAAGTTATGATTGGCTTCGAGATACGCGCGCATCATATCCGCATAATGATGAGTATTCACAATCACGTCACTAACGCCGAATGTCCGTAATCGCGTAAGAGTTATGTCCAGCAGTGTGCGTCCAGCCACGGTCACCAGTGCCTTGGGGCGATCGTCCGTGAGCGGTCTGAGGCGCGTGCCCAGTCCTGCGGCCAGAATCATCGCCTTCATTTGCCCATCTTCTCTAACTCGATATGTCGCACAACGACCTCGACGCCATTCGCAGCACGCAGGTGTTTCGCCAATTGCTCGGCAAGGAACACCGAGCGGTGCTGCCCGCCCGTGCAACCGAACGACACCATCAGGCTCTTGAATCCACGCCGTTGATAACTGGCCACACTCGCATCCACAAGCGACAGAACGCTGGAGAAATACTGATGCACGCTCTCCTGTTGATTCAAATACTCCATCACCAGTGCATCTTTGCCGGTCAATGGCTTGAATCGCTCTTCCCTTCCCGGGTTAGGCAAGCTGCGCGCATCGAAGATATAGCCACCGCCATTTCCCGATTCGTCGGCAGGCATCTCTCGATGGAACGAGAAGCTGAAGACCCGTACCTTCAAGTCATCGGCGGAAGAAGCCAGGCTTTGCAATTTCTCCGATCCCAGCATGGCCTGAAACGCATCCATCAACGCCGGCAGAGCAACCGGCAGTTTGACGTGATGCGCGAGCCACCGCAAGTTCTTCAGCGCGTACGGCACGCTCTGCAAAAAGTGCGCCTTGCGCTCATAAAATCCGCGGAACCCGTATGCCCCTAGCGCCTGCAGGATGCGTACATATACATAGGCATAGTAGTGCTCCATGAATGCGGCGCGATCGACGTCGATATGACCGCCAAGGCAGTCGAGATAGTGGTCGAGTAACTCCTGCCGTAACTCCGGCGGCAAATCCGCTTTGCCATCGTAGAGGAGCGAAGCAATGTCGTATTGCAGCGCGCCTTTCCTACCCCCCTGGTAGTCGAGAAAATACGGTTGCCCCTCGCGCCACATCACATTTCGCGACTGAAAATCACGGTAGAGAAAATAGTCGCGCGGCGCGCTCAGCAGAAGCTTCGTCAGGCGGCTGAAGTCCTGTTCTAACGCCTGTTCGTTGAAAGGCACTGCGGCAAGCCGCAGGAAATAGTATTTGAAATAATTCAAATCCCACGAGATCGATTGCCGGTCGAAACTCGACCGCGGATAGCAAACTTTGTAATTCAAGTCGCGGGCCGCCTCAACCTGGAACCGCGGCAACACCGCCACCACTTTTCGATAAGCTTCAACCGCCGCCGCGCCGATCGCATCGCCCACGCGATTCTTGCTCAGGAATTCAAAGAGGGTCGTGTCTCCCAGGTCTTCCTCGAGGTATGCGCCCTGGCTCAGGTCTTCCCCATAGATTTCCGGCACCCGCAATCCGTGACGGCGAAAGTGTCGCGAGAACTCGAGGAACGCAATATTTTCCTCGCGCACCGGGTACTGAATGCCGATGGCGCTGAATCCGGCTCCCGCCACCCGTACGATCGCTCGCCCCGACCCGCCAAGCTGCCCTTGCAGCGGCTTCACCTGGTCGGGAGCGATATGGTAATGCTGTTCGAATAGTCGTTCCAGTACGTCCATAAACATCTTTCTTGAAAAGGTTCAACCGCTTCACCGAAGATAACGACCGCGGGGAAGCCGACGCAAGCGCCGCGCCCCATCGGACGAACACATCCTAAACAAACGAGCGCACTTTTCCCCCATTCCACCCGGGTGATCCGATAGCATGGTGCGTGACCGCCGTTTGCTGGCAGCGGTCGATTGAAGAATGCGGTGAAGACGATGAATGACGAAACACTTGATCCACTGGGAACCACGCGAAGGGATTTTCTGCGCCTGAGCGCTGTCACGGCCATCGGCGCCGGTATCGCAAAGCTGCACGCGGAATCCGCGCGCGATGAGACGTCCGCGACGCACGCGGCCAGCATTATCGACATGCCCTTCGCGCCCGTCAATCCGCGCATTGGCATCATCGGCACGGGCGGACGCGGCACTAGCCTCCTCGGCAACCTCCTCGCCGCCGACGCCCAAATCCTTGCTCTCTGCGACGTGGTGTCCGAGAAGGCCGAGCACGCCCAGTCCATGGTCGTGAAGGCCGGACAGAAATCTCCACAGCTTTACACCCATGGCGATCACGACTTTGAAGCACTTGTAGCACGCGACGACCTCGACCTGGTCCTCATTGCCACTCCCTGGGACTGGCATGTGGAGATGGCCGTCGCCGCCATGAAGCATGGCAAGCACGCGGCCGTCGAAGTGCCCGCCGCCACCACCATTGAAGATTGCTGGAAGCTGGTCGACACGTCCGAGCAGACCCGTCGCCATTGCATCATGCTGGAGAACTGCTGCTACGGCGCCAACGAAACCACGGTGCTGCGCATGGCGCACGCCGGCCTTTTCGGCGATCTTCTCTACGGCGAAGGCGCGTACATTCACGATCTCCGCGACGAGCTGTTCTCCGGCAAGGGCGAGGGGCTGTGGCGCCGCAACTTCCACACCCGCACCGACGGCAACCTCTATCCCACCCACGGTCTCGGCCCGGTCGCCAACTACATGGGAATCCAACGCGGCGATCGTTTCGACTACATCGTCTCCATGAGTACGCCCCAGCGCGGCCTGGACGCATATCGCAAGGCGCATGTGCCGCCGACCGACCCGCGATGGGCGGAGAAGTACATCACGGGCGACCTCAACACCTCGCTCATCAAAACCGCCAAGGGTCTCACCATCACGCTCAAGCACGACACGTCGAACCCGCATCCCTACGACCGCATCAATGTCATTGCGGGAACCAAAGGCGTGTTCGCCGACTATCCGCCGCGCATTTATTTCGACGGCCAGCCCGGCAAAGAAGACTGGGGAAGCCTCGATGCATGGAAGCAATATCAGCACCCGCTCTGGGCGCAGGAGGGCGAGATCGCAAAGAAGCTCGGCGGCCACGGCGGCATGGACTACATCATGCTTTACCGCCTGCTGCAGTGCATGCGCGAAGGCCTTAAGCCCGACATGGACGTGTACGATGCCGCGATGTGGTCCGCGCCCGGCCCGCTCAGCCGCGCTTCCGTCGCCGGCGGCAGCACCCCGGCCAAGTTCCCTGACTTCACCCGCGGACATTGGCAAGACCGCTCCGCCTCGCAGATCGCGCTCTAAATCCGTAGTTAGACAAGCTAAGGGAGGAACATAAGTTCACGGAGGGCCGGCAGCCATGGTAAAGAAGACCAGTTCCAAATCAGCATCGCACAAACCCTTGTCTCAATCGACCGGCGTGAGCGGCGAAACATTCGGCGACTGGCGCGGTGAGATGCTCGCCCGCATCCGCACTTTGATCAAGCAGGCAGACCCCGGCGCTGTCGAGGAGTCTAAGTGGAAGAAACCTTCCAAGCCCGAGGGTACGCCCGTATGGTCCCACGACGGCATCATCTGCACCGGCGAGACCTACAAGAACGCCGTCAAAATAACATTCGCCAAGGGTGCGTTTTTAGAAGACTCTGTACGCCTCTTCAATGCCAGTCTCGAGGGCGGTACGAGGCGTGCCATCGATTTCCACGAAGGCGACAAGATCAACGAAAAAGCTCTGAAAGCCCTGATTCGCGCCGCTGTGGCACTCAACACATCCAAGGATTGAGATCTGTCTGGCGAGCCGGCAGTGCCGCGCTCAGACGCGTCCTCAACGTGCGAACTTCTTCACAATGCCGGAGAGCCTGGCCGCAGTCGCATCATCCATCGAGGTCAAGAACCAGGCGCATTCAATGAGCCTGTCCGGTGCGCCCTCTTCGCACGTGAGGCCCGCCTCCTGCGTGAATCCAAACGTCATGCAATTCTTGTCCGCGCGAAAGAAGCAAACCGTCCTGCCGTCTTTCTCGTAGGCCGGCATGCCATACCACAATCTCGGCCGCAGCCCCGGAGCGCTGCGCAGGATCAGCGCGTGCAGCTGCTCGGCGATGCCACTGAACTGCACGGGCATCGCCGCAATCTTCTCCCGCACCGCCGCCTCTACGTCGGCCTGTTGCGCAGCTTTCTTCGAGCCCGGGTTCGCAGTCTTGGTGGCCTTCTCTGCTGCATCGAATTCAGCCAATGCTCTCTGCCCTCGCGCTCATAACTGCCCGCTGTTCCTGGTTGGAAATCAGAACGCCGAGGATACGGCTCGGGGGCCGCAACGCCCACGATGCCACACAAAAACCGGTGATGATGAGCGGCGCGATGACGTGAAAACCATAAGCACCGTAACCACCCACCGCCGCGCACGAGATGGCCGCCCCGGTCAAATCAAAGAAAATGCCCGCATACGCCCATTCCTTGAGCCGCGGAAAACGCGGCACAAGGATGGCAATGGCTCCCAGCACTTTCCAGAAACCGAGGATCGCAAAAAAATACATGGGGTAGCCAAGCACAGGCACCACCCCGTGCGGATTGCCCAGGTATTGCGCTACCTGCGCCACCCCGCCGCTTCCGATCGGCATAGCGACGAGTATCGTCAAAATCCAGTAAACAATCGATTTTGATTTCATGTTAGTCCAGGCCTCCGACCACGCCTTCCAATTTGCCAAGGAAGTTCTGCCAACCGTAGCCCGCGCCCTTGTACGCCTGCTGCTGATCCTCCCGGAAGCCCGACTGCTCTAGGCGCAGGTGCGTGCCCGTGCTCGTTGGAGTCAAAGTCCAGGTGACCACACTCTCCAAACCATAGGCCCCCCACGTGTAAGACAGCGTTTTGTTTAGCTCCACCGTCAAGACCTCGCAATCCACAGAGCCCCAGTCTGCACTGAGCTTGAAGCGATGGCCCACGACCGGCTGAAAATCGTTCTTCATCAGCCACTCTTCGATCAGCTGGCCTTCCGTGAGCGCACGCCAGACTTTATCCGGAGGATGCGGTACCTCCCGTTCTATAACGACAGAGCGTGTAGCTGTGGTGTTGGTCATTTGTCCATCCTTTTCAGTAGGTCTTCGAGTTGGTCCAATCGATCGCGCCAGAAGGCGCCGTAATGTGCCAGCCAGTCTGCCATCGGCGCCAGCGCGTCGGGCACTGCGCGATAGTGAGCTTCGCGCCCTTCGCGGCGATGCCGTACCAGCTTTGCCCGCTTCAGCACCGTCAGGTGCTTGGAAACCGCGGGCTGAGACACACCGGCATAACGAGTCAACGCGTGCACGGTCTGTTCGCCCCGCCGCGTCAACTCTTCGAAAATGGCCCTGCGCGTTGGATCTGCGAGAGCCCGGAACACCGGATTGGCACTGGCCATTCTCACAAGAAAAACCATAACCATTCGGTTATATATTGTCAAGAGGAACCGTCCGCACGCACTCTGTAAGCAGGGACCAGTCGTCGGCGATCAGATCACCCCAGAAGATGACGGATGCCCACGCCGACTCAGGCACATCTCTCCGCAAAGGCCTGCCGAACGGAGTCAGCCGAAAATGTTCAGGCGCCGTCTCTTCCGTTACGCCCATGGCGGCAAGCGCACACAACAGTCGGTACAGCGCCGTGGCATCCGGATGGCACTCCTCGGCTAGGAAGCCCACGCTCTGCACCTCGTCTCCCAGCGCATCGGCAACGCCCAGACGTGCAGCCGCGCTCAGCATACGGCTGCGGGAGTATGCCATTTCCATTTCAACCAGCCCCGTGTTCGGTATGACATTGCCGATGCCGCTGTTCGTTTGGCCCATGAGACACCTCCCGTTCAATGTATCCACCGATGACAGTCTGCCCAGCCGAAATCGGTCGTTCGCATTTTTGCTTCAAAAATACGCAAAACACGCGGTCTTTCAAAATGCGAAAACTGATCACACCTGCCTATAAATCAACGGCTTACCGAATAAAAAAGGCACACTCTCGAAAATTTCAACAAAACGCATTTTTGGCTGCAAATCAACCCCCAACCGGCTTTTGGGCGCAGACGTTACTAAAGCGGCAACAGTCCCGATGTTCTCTTGATCGCCGCTTAGCACCATGAAGGTCGCTCTGGGATTCGACGTCGCGAACCATGCGTGCCGAACGATATAGTGTTCCTTGCCGAAGAGAACATGCAAAACTTCGAAACGAAACATCGCACCGATCTGTACTCGTAAGCCTTCCCTGAAGTGTGCGCGCCAAGCCGCGCTGCGGAGACCATAGCAGATGCTCGAAATCAATCCGAAGAAAACTATCTACGATGTGTGCATCATCGGCTCCGGCGCGGGAGGCGGCACCGCCGCCAAGGTGCTTTCCGAGGGCGGACTCAGTGTCGTGATGCTCGAAGCTGGGCCGCGCCTCGATCCCGACAAAGATTTCAAGGAGCACGTCTGGCCCTACCAGCTGCCGCATCGCGGCGTAGGGATTGGAGGCAGGCAGCGCGGCATCGGCAATGAATTCATGGCGCCCAATGGCTACTGGGAGATTGAGGGCGAGCCCTACACCACCGCGCCCGGCTCATCGTTTCAGTGGTTCCGCTCCCGCATCGAAGGCGGCCGCACCAATCATTGGGGCCGCATCGCGCTTCGCTTCGGACCAGCTGATTTCAGAGGCTATTCGACCGATGGTGCCGGCTACGACTGGCCCATCGCCTATGAAGACATAGCGCCGTATTACGATAAGGTCGAAGCTTACATCGGCGTCTTCGGATCTAAGGAGAACATACCTAACTCTCCCGATGGCGTCTTTCAGCCGCCTCCTAAGCCGCGCTGCACCGAGACCATCATCAAGAAGGCATGCGACAAACTCAACATCACCTGCATCCCGTCGCGGCTGGCGATTCTCACCCAGGCATTGAACGGGCGCGATGCGTGCCACTACTGCGCGCAATGCGGGCGCGGCTGCCGTAGCGCCTCCAACTTCAGTTCCAGCCAGGTGATGATTCCACCTGCCATGGCCACCGGCCGCTTCACCATGATCGCCAACGCCATGGCGCGCGAAATCGTAATGGGAAAAGACGGAAGAGCCGAAGCGGTGTCGTACATCGACAAGACCACGGGCAGCGAGCAGCGCGTCTATGCCAAGGCCGTTGTGGTTGCCGCCAGCGCCTGCGAGTCCGCCCGCCTTTTGCTGAACTCAAAATCCTCCAGCCTTCCCAACGGTATCGCCAACTCCTCTGGCGCCGTCGGGCGCTACTTGACCGACTCCGTTGGAAGCGACCTGGCCGGCTACTTCCCGCAACTCGAAAAAATGCCCGCGCACAACCACGACGGCGTAGGCGGCATGCACCTCTACATGCCATGGTGGAGGTTTGGTAAGAAGAATGAATTCCTGCGGGGCTATCACATCGAGTTCGGCGGCGGCCGCGACATGCCGGGAGTGGGCGGCTTTGATGGGGTGTGCGAAGACAACGAAGGTTACGGCGTAAGTCTGAAGCAGAAATGCCGCAGTTCTTACGGGACATTCATTGGGTTCAGCGGGCGAGGCGAAATGATTCCCAACGACAAGTCCTACTGCGAACTTGATCCCAGCGTGAAGGACAAGTGGGGCATTCCCGTGCTCCGCTTTCATTGGCAATGGGGCGAAAACGAAAACAAGATGGCCAGGGATATGCAATCCACATTTCGGTCCATCATCGAAGCTGCGGGCGGGACGGTCATCGCCGGGACGCGGCGGCATCCGCAACCCAGCAGTTCCGGCGAAAGCAATGCTCTCCAGCAGCAGCCGGCCGGCCGCATTTCAGTAGGCGGCGCGATCATTCACGAACTGGGCACAGTACGCATGGGCAATGACGCGAAGACATCGGCATTGAATAAGAACTGCCAGGCACACGACGTCAAAAACGTCTTTGTGGCCGACGCCGCTCCTTTCGTATCCAATCCCGACAAGAACCCCACTCTCACCATCATGGCCCTCTCATGGAAAACTTCCGACTACCTGCTCGACCAGGCCAAGAAAGGAGAGCTCTGAGCTTATGTCTACCATTCCGGTATCTCGCCGCGCGTTACTGAAGTCGCTGAGCATCACTGCGGCCGTGGGATCGGTGTTGCGCGTTATCCCGCTGGAGGCGGCGGAGTATGCGCACCACGCGATTGAAGCCGAGAAGGCCGTCGCTCCCGGGGGCATTTACGTCCCCAAGTTTTTCGATGCGCATCAATACAAGACGCTGCAGTCGCTCTGCGAAACGATCCTCCCCGCGGACTCCGATTCGGCAGGAGCTATCGAAGCCGGCGCGCCGGAATTTATCGACCTGCTCACCAGCGAGAATGCGGAGTACCAGCAACGTCTGAAAGGCGGGTTGCTTTGGCTTGACTCGCTTTGTGCGAGCCGATATAGCAAGTCATTTCTCGAAGGCACACCTGAACAACAAAAGGAGATTCTTGATCTTATTGCTTATCGAAAGAACGCCGCAAAGGATGAAGCCCTGACAAGCGGCGTGGAGTTCTTCTCATTCTTGCGTAACCTGACGGCCGACGGCTTTTTCACCAGTAAGGTCGGCATTCATTACCTCGGCTACAAGGGAAACACGTATCTAACTGAATTTCCAGGCTGTCCGCCGGTACCTGGCTCATAGCTTCGGTTCAAACGCACTTGCTGCGGCGGCTCGCCTTAAGTTCAAAGCGCCAGCCCGATGTGCTGCGACAAGTAGATAAAAGGGCCGGATCGTGGTGTGGGCCGAACGGTCTTCGACCCAGCTCACAATTTCCGGTTACCACACCCGGCAGGTCGGCTTGTGCACCATCGGTTGACCTGCCTTGCATGCGAATGCCTTTTGAAACTCCGGCATATTCGAAACCACGCCATTGATGCGCGCAAAACCTGGCGAATGCGGATTGGTAATCGCGCTCACTCGCTGGTTCTCCGGGCGCTCGTTTTCGCATGCCCACTGCGCCATGCCGACAAAGAACCGCTGGTCCGGCGTGAACCCGTCGGCCGTGCTGAGCGTCTGCCCCTCCGTTTGCTTCTTCCATGCGATGTAGGCCAGCAAAGTTCCCCCGATGTCCGCCACATCCTCTCCGCTGGTCAACTTCGAGTTGATATGAATGTCGTCGACAATCACATAGCCCGCATACTGATCGCGCACGCAGTTGATGCGGTCTTCAAATCCCTTCGCATCCTCCGGCGTCCACCAGTCACGCAGGTTGCCCTTGGCGTCGAATTGCCGTCCCTCGTCGTCGAAAGCATGCGTCAGCTCGTGCCCGATCGTGGCACCCGTGTTGCCATAGTTGGGCGCGTCATCTTCTTTGGGGTCGTAGAGCGGAGGTTGCAAAACCCCGGCCGGAAAATTGATGTCGTTCATCTGCGGATTGAAGTAGGCATTGACCGTGGGCGGGCTCATCCCCCACTCATTCAGATCGACGGGCTTGCCCAGCTTGTGCCATTGCCGCGCATCCTCAAAGCGATACGCCCGCATCACGTTGCCGAAATAATCGTTGGGCTGCACGTCCAGCGATGAATAGTCGCGCCACGTTTCCGGATAGCCGATCTTATTGCGAATTGCGTGCAGCTTGCGCAGCGCCTCCGCCTTGGTTGCCGGGCTCATCCACTCCAGGCCCTCGATTTCGTGCTGCATCGCGGTCTCGATCTGTTCGGTCATCAAGTGGGTCTTGGCCTTGGTGTCCGCCGAAAACGTGCGCCGCACAAACTCCTGCCCCAGCGCTTCACCCAGATTGCGATCCACGCCGCGTGTACACGACTTCCACCGCGGCGGCATCGCCGGTACGCCGCGCAGCGTCTTCGAGTAAAAATCAAAGTAAGCCTGCGCAAATGGATGGGCAAGAAACTGCGCCGACGCCGACAGGAAATGAAAGCGCACATATGCGCGCAGAGCAGCCACGTCCTCGGTCGTCAGCTCCGCCTCCACTGCCTTCATGAACTCCGGCTGGGACACGTTGAGCCTGGCCACACTCCCTGCTCCCTGCACCTTGAAGTATGGCTGCCATTCCACCGAAGGAGTAATTTTCGCCAGTTCCTCCATGGTCTTCATGTGGTAGGTATTGTGAGGATCGCGCCGTTCCACGCGTGTCAGCGAGGCCTTGGCCAGCGATGTCTCAATCTTGAGGATCGCGTCGGCGTCGGCCTTGGTCTGCTCGGCGCTCTCGCCGGCGAGGCCCAACAACTGTCGAATGTAAGCCGCATATTGCTCGCGGATCTTGACGCTCTTCTCGTCCGTCTTGGTGTAATAATCGCGATCTGGCAGTCCCAGCCCGCCGGCTTCCAATGTCACGATCATGGTCGACGAATCGATCGCGTCCTGGTCGGTTCCTGACCCGAAAAAGTAGCTTCCCGCAACCTCGTGATGCAGCCAGGGCAGTGCGGCCACCACGTCAGCCCGCGACTTAAGAGCGTCGATCTTCGCCAGGTCACTCTGCACCGGCTTCGCGCCCAACCCGTCGATCGCAGACGTGTTCATGCACGCTGCAAAAAAATCGCCTACCTTTTGCTGCACCGGCGTCCGGTTCGTCGCCTTCGCGTCCTCTTCCAGAATGCCCCACAGAAACTGCTGATTATCGTTAGTCAGTTTGGAGTAAACACTCCACGTCGCCTGGTCGGCGGGAATGGGATTGTTCTTCTCCCAACCGCCGCAACTGAACTTGTAAAAATCCGCGCAGGGATCGACCGAGCGATCCAGGCTGCTCACATCCAGAGAAGGCGAATAAGGCATGGCATGCAGTGGTTGCGGCGAAGGCTGTTGCGCCGCTACGCTGAGCGCAAAAAATACAACGGCGGCCCCGAGGGCCAGAAGTTGCTTGGAGGACATGTTTTCTCCCGTCAGTGAATAGTACCGCGCCGGCTCCCTTTCCTATCCACTTGATCAATATGCCGTCTTCGGTCGTGCTGCGCCTCCTTGCCTGCAACGGCGCATCGCACTTCTCTCGATGAAATCAACTTTATGTCCAACTTTTTGTATGTCGGTCCATAACTTGCATCCAAACACGCAGGCGCCTTACAAAACGGCTCTGCCGTAGGGCGCCACTCGAAATTCAAGGAGAACGCCATGCTTTGGACTGTGTTCCTGGTCCTTCTGTTGTTATGGATTCTGGGCTTCAGCTTCCACATCGCTGGGAGCCTGATCCACCTGCTGCTTGTTATCGCCGTTGTCGTGCTGATCATTCAGTTGATCACCGGACGAAGAGCGCTTTAGTCAATCGCTCGATGCAGCGCGCACGGCCAAGCACTCTTGCATCCCGCATGAGTCCACTTCCCCACACCTGCCACAATCCCATGTGAATTCGCACCCTGCCGCGTGATTCGCGGACAGGGTGCAGTTCAACGCCGAAAACCACCTTCTAAATCCGCGGCCCGCGCTCGACTGGGCAGCCGCGGTCGGCGCACCTTTCTGCGCTTCCCCCGCCGGTTTGCGCCCATCTCATCATGAGCTGCGATGCCGCCGCCGTCTCTCGCCGCGTCCGCCAGTGCCTCGCCTCAGGGCCGATTGCAATAATGGTCTGACTCATGCACTGTCGATCGAGGAGAGACGTATGCAGTATTACCTGGCCGTGGATGCCGGCGGAACCAAGACCGAATTCCTGCTGGCCGATGAGGATCGCGAACTCGGACGCGCCCGCACCGGCACCATCAAGCGCGTCAATGCCAGCGAAGACGCCGCGGAACGGAACCTCGTCGATGCTCTTGCGGATTTGCAACACATCACCGGCATTCCCATTGCTGCCATCGCACGCACGTGCATAGGAACATCGGGCGATACCGTGCCCCTGGTGACCGACTGGCTGCGCCAAAGCTTCGCCCGCCATGTGCCCGGCCCCCTTCTCCTCATTGGCGATGTTGAGATTGCTCTCGACGCCGCCTTTACCGGTGGCCGCGGTGTGCTCGCTCTCGCCGGCACCGGATCGAATGTGGCCGCGCGCGCTACTGACGGAGCCATCATGACCGCCGGCGGATGGGGCCCCATACTTGCCGATCAGGGTGCCGGTCACTGGATCGGCATCGAAGGTTTGCGCCGCGGCTTTCTCGCGCGCGACCAAGGACGCCCCACCGAACTTCTTGAATCCGCGCGCATCCTGTGGAACCTGCCTACGGTGGATGCTCTCATCGAATTCGCCAACACCCAGCCCTCACCTCGCTACGGCGCCCTATTCGCGCGCGAAGTCGTGGCCTGTGCCGCGCGCGGGGATGTGGTCGCCGCAGAAATCCTGGACCAGGGCGGAGCCGATCTCGCCTATCTCGTCGGTCTTCTCATTGAGCGCATGCGCGCCCTCGAAAATGCCTCGTTTCAACTTCCCGTCGTCGCCTTTGCCGGAAGCATTCTTGCCAAGGTCGACCGCGTCCGCTCCTCGCTGCAGCGCACCTTGCGCTCCCGCTATGCCGCCATTCAGTTCATCGAAGAAGCCGTCGACCCCATCCGCGGGGCCCTCTGGCACGCCCTCCGCGGCGCATGAGTTAATCTCTCTGAGACCACCCCGGGCACACCAATGAAGGTCATAATGACTCTCAAAACCATCTTCGCCGGAACCATCGCAGCCGCCGCCCTCCTTACCCTTTCCACCGTTTCGCTCGCCCAGGACGCCGGCGGCGAAATCAAGCCCGCCCCCTACCAGACCGCCTGGCAGGACCTCGAGTTCGGCGTCATCCTTCACTTCTCCACCAACACTTTCCTCAATCGTGAGTGGGGAGACGGCACCGCTGCCCCGTCCACATTCAATCCTTCCCGCTTCGATCCCGATCAATGGATGAAGGCCATTCGCGACTCCGGCGCAACCTACGTGGTGCTCGTCGCCAAACACCACGATGGCTTCTGTCTCTGGCCCACGGCACAAACCGACTACAGCATCAAGAGCAGCCCATGGAAGGATGGCAAGGGCGACGTCGTCGGCGATGTCGCCCGGGCCGCGCGTAAATACGGCTTGAAATTCGGCGTTTATCTTTCTCCATGGGATCGCCACGAATCCCGCTACAAGGACTCCGCCGCTTACGACCGCTACTACAACGCCGAACTCGAAGAGCTCGCCTCGCACTACGGAGATTTAGTCGAATTCTGGCTCGACGGCGCGGGCAGCGAAGGACACGTCTACGACTTCAAGAAGATCATTGAAACCCTGCGTACGTATCAGCCCGACACAATCGTCTTCGCCGATACCGGTCTCTTTGAATACGGCGATGCGCGCTGGGTAGGAACCGAAGCCGGCAGCGTCGACTACGAGAATTGGAACGTCATCGATCGTCACGGATACCGCCGCTGGCGCCCTGTGGAAGCCGATACGCCGATGCGCAAGCTGCACTGGTTCTGGCATCCCGACGATGAAGCTTCTTTGAAAACACTCGATGAATTACTGGACGTCTATGACAAGACGGTCGGCCGCGGCGCGCAACTCATGCTCGGCCTCGCCCCCGACAATCGCGGCCTCCTGCCCGATTCCGACACGGCACGCCTTGAGGAATTCGGCGCGGCCCTGCGCAAGCGCGCGGCCAACAATCTTTCCCTTCGCCACGGCGTCGCAACGCCCGATGTCAGGGCCGCCCTCGACAACAACCCTGATACCTTCTGGTCGGCGCCCGCGGGATCGCATCAAGCTTTTCTCGAATTCTCCTTCGACAATCCGCAGACCTTCGATCACGCCGTCACGATGGAATGGCTCAACGACGGCCAGCACGTTCAGAAATATTCCATCGACGTCTGGGATGAAACCAGCCGCAACTGGCGCATCATTGCCCAGGGCCAGGCCATCGGCCACAAAAAGATCGACAGCTTCCCTCCTGTCACTGCCTCGCGCGTCCGCCTCAATATCCTTTCCAGCACCGCCGACGCCCACATCCGCGAATTTCAGCTCTTTAGCTGGACTAACTCCGCTCACTAACAACTGAGGTACGCTGCGCCGCCGGCTCGCGCAAAGCAGCGCTAACTCGCTAAAACATGAACCCTCTCGTTGTACCCGGCCAGCACTCCCGCAAATCGTCATTTGACAGAAGGCCGCCCATCATTGAGCGGCCTTTTCGACTCCGTGTTCCCACGCAGTTCATTTCCCCGACAGGCACCCCTTTTGACCCGAGCTATTGGCATAGCCCGTTCCCGCGGTGTAGGCGGCGTTCGACCACTCTCCCTGGATCTTCCACTCCGTACCATTGGAGAACGTGACCAGCGGCGCCCCGAACGTCCAGGCGCACTTGTCGCCATTCTCTTCGCCCGACGAGTCGTACCACGCTGCCGGACTGGCCGGATCCGTCCGCGCTTCCGACAGTTCATGCCCACTCACATTCGCGATCGCCGCCAGGCCCTGCGAATGCAGCCCGGAAGTATCTCCCGGATCGCAGCCGGGATCGCCATCCAGCTTGAAGAAGTACGCAAACTGCACCGGCACGCCTCCGCAGGTCCCATAGCTATGCCATGCGCAGTAGCCGGCATTGCCCCGCGGTGTATCCGAATAGACCGCGTAATAGCCATTGCCGCTGGTATCGGGGCGAACCAGTTTGCAGACCTCGGACAAAATGGTCGAAGTATTGCCACCGCCCGTTGAGGCCGATGTGTCGACGATGTGCCCCAGGTGCGTCGTGCTCGAAGTTACCTGCCCGTTAGTGCCCGTATATTCATCCGAGGTTTTCGCGTAGTTAGACCCGTTAAACCCGTCAAACCACTGGTCCATGCCCGAAATCTTGTCGCCCGAGTAACTTCCCCAGCTCGTACCCCAGAAGATGGCTTGGGTGGTCGCGGTAGGCATGATCTTGCCGCCATGGTAAGTCATATTCGGACTTCTCCTGGCGCGAGCCGCTGTGTTCGCTTCGTTCGCCAGCCGCGCATTGGGCTCGAATCCACGTGCCCAGTGGATGCCCAGCATAGGCGGCTCGCCCTGGACGTTGAGGTTTTGCGCGGTGTTGGCATCCTGCGTCGGCACGTGGGTTGTTGATTGCCCAAACGCAATGCTCGATGCGCACACTAAGAGGGGAAGCACCTTGAATTTCATTCAGAATAGTCTCCCTTTAATTTGAATGGCCGGCGAACCGAACGCATTCGCAGCGTGGCAGCAGATTGCACGATTGCAAGATCGCATGTCAATCCTCGAATTTGCCCCAAGGAGTCGGGCAAGTGCTGGAGGGCTCGGTATCGTGACGTTCAATTCTGCCTGCGTAAGCAACTGACTTCGAACACAATAAGACTTGCGATCGGCACTGCCTGAACCTCGCGCAGACTGCAGAATTTCTACGCCTCGGCATCACTCTTTGAGCCTCCTTCCCGTATGGTGGGAGATTACGGGCCAGCCGGCTTCGGTGGCGTCCCCGCCTTGCTCGGTTAAACTTGAGGTGGCCCGCAACTCCGGATTCAGCTGTATCGGCATCTCGCGTTGTGGCCACCCTTTTCGAGTGAAATGATCCGGCTTTGCTGCGGAAGTCAACCATCACTCTTTGCAAAGCCGCTCGTCGTGCAACCAAAGACCCCGACTGGCGGCAAATTGAAGCAGTACTTGACATTGAGGGTTCGCAACCATCACCCTTGATTCCAGCATTGCCTCCTCTAACTCACCGGTTTCGGTGCATGAAGATCACTCAGGCGGGGGCATTGCTCGCGAGCTCTTGGCAACAAGGGCGGGAGAAAACGACGGCGCCCTATTGTCAGCTTTCGCAGTCCAACTTCGATGGCGGATTTCCTTGCCAATGACGACTGCCTCGATTGATGTGGCGATTCCATCCGGATCGCTAACGTCTCTTTTTAAATCCAGATGTTGCCAGGTCTCTCATCATTGCGATTCATGGCTTGTGAAGGCTCATTAAGAATGCGGATCAAACTATGCGTGTTGCTGGCGGCGCCGCTTTTTGCGGTCCTTGCCCATGCCCAGGACTACCCTTACCCCGGTTCAGGTCAAAATCCCTCTTCAGAGACCACTCCGTCTTCCAACCTGCCGACTAGCCCACAGACTTGCGCCGACCCGCTGATGGCCGGTTCCCCGCTTTGCAGCGGAGGTTCCAGTTCGAACAGCTATTCTCCGAATCTCGGACCCTTCAGTGGATCGAGCAGCAGCGTTTCCTCCGCGCAGCAGGGCAGAATCACAACTTACACCGACGAGCGCGGACTCCCCCTCAACAACCGCAACCGGCCCGCTACCATCCCCCTGCCATCCGAGCCCCTGACTGAATTCCAGAAATTCACCGCGTCCACCACCGGCATGGTGCTACCCGTCTACGGCGCCAACCTCTTCCAGAATGTGCCCTCCACCTTCGCGCCTCTGGACAACTCGCCCGTCCCTCCCGACTATGTGATCGGGCCCGATGACGAAGTCCGCGTCCGCGTCTGGGGTCAGGTAAACTTCAACGCCAACGTCCATGTCGATCGCTCCGGTGTCATCTACCTCCCCAACGTCGGAGCCGTCCAGGTTGCCGGCGCTTCCTTCGCTCAACTCGACCAGCGCGTCCGCGCGGCCGTCGGCAAGATCTACCGCAACTTCGATCTCACCGTTCAACTGGGTCAGATTCGGGCCATCCAGGTCTACGTAACCGGCGAAGCCAGGCGTCCCGGTGTCTACACTGTCAGTTCGCTCAGCACCCTTGTTGATGCGTTATTCGCCAGCGGCGGACCTTCCGTCCAGGGCTCCATGCGCCAGATTGTGGTGAAGCGTGCCGGCGTGCCCGATGCAACTTTCGATCTCTACCACCTGCTCATCGGCGGAGATAAATCCAAAGACACCAAGATGCTTCCGGGCGACCTCATCTACATACCACCCGTCGGACCCCAGGTTGCCGTGTTCGGCAGTGTGCGCCGCGCCGCAATCTACGAACTCCTTCCCGGAGATACCATCGGAGACGCCATCAAAGATGCCGGCAGCCTCACATCTCTCGCCTCCGAAGCCCGCGCCTCTCTTGAGCGCAGCGCGGAACACAGTTCCCGGCAGGCCATGGAAGTTCGACTCGATGCCGCCGGCATGTCCACACCCATGAGTGACGGCGACATCCTCCGCGTCATCTCCATGGTTTCCAAATTCCAGAAGACCATAACTCTCCGCGGCAACACCGCAAATCCTGGGCGGTTTGCTTGGCATGAGGGAATGCGCCTGAGCGATCTCATTCCAGACAGAGAGTCTCTCATCACCCGCGACTACTGGTGGAAGCGGGTGAGCCTGGGCTTGCAGTCTCCCGAATTCCAGCCGTTGCCGGCTCTTTCTGTGATGCGCCAGCCCACCAACCCTGTCGATCTGCCCCAGCAGCAGTCCATGGCGCACCGCACCCCGTTGCCGCGCACCGGCCAGGAAAACAACCAGCCGGGCAGCACCGGTTCGACCACCAACGCGCAGGACCAGAATCAATCCCAAACTTCGGATCAATACCAGCCCTACAACACCCCGGACCAACCCTTCTTCTGGGACAACTCCGACACCGCACCCCTTCCGGTCAACCCCAACAACGTTCCCGGCAACAACACCACCCCTGCCAACGGCCAGGCGTCCGATCAGCAGTCCTCGCAGGACCCCAACAGCCCGCGCACGGTTGGCCGCCGCAGCAGTCAATCTGCCCTTGCCGATCAGGAGAACGAAACGCCCAACCAGATCAATCCCCGCGCTTCCCGCCGCACCGTTGTCCGCCTCAGCGTTCCAGAAATCGACTGGAGCTACGCGGTGATCGAGCGCATGGATCCCAAAACGCTGAAGACCGACCTGATCCCTTTCGATCTCGGCAAACTCGTCCTGCAGCACGATGCTTCGCAGGATCTTGAACTCCAGCCCGGCGATATGGTGAGCGTCTTCTCCCAGTCCGACATCCATGTTCCGATTGCCGAACAGACCGGCCTGGTCCGCCTCGAGGGAGAATTCGCGCACGCCGGCACTTACAGCGTGCATCCCAATGAGACTTTGCGGTCTCTGGTCGAACGCGCCGGCGGACTCACCCCCAACGCATACCTTTACGGTTCGGTCTTCACCCGCGAATCCACGCGCATTCTCCAGCAGCGGCGCATGGACGAGACGGTTCAGTCCATGGCCCTTCAGTTGCAGCGCGGCAACCTTGCCCTGGCCGCCTCGCCGGTTTCCACACCGCAGGATCTGGCCGGCATCACTGCCGCCCAAACCAGCGGACGGGAGCTCATCGCGCAGTTGCAGCTGATTCGCGCCAATGGGCGCATCGTCTTCGCCTTCAAGCCCGACTCAAAGGACCTGAACACCATCCCCGATATCCCCCTTGAAAATGGCGATTCCTTCCTGGTTCCGTCCGTCCCCTCGACAGTAAACGCGGTGGGCGCCATCTTTAACCAGAACTCCTTCATCTACCGCCCCGAAGCCCGCCTCTCCTCCTATCTCGATCTGGCCGGCGGCCCCAATACCGACGCCGATCACAAGCGCATGTTCGTGGTCCGCGCCAATGGGGCGGTGGTTTCGCGCGAGTCAGTCAAAAGCGCATGGGGCAACGAATTTCTCAAGCTCAAGCTCAACCCGGGCGACACCATCATCGTTCCCGACAAGACCATCAAGCCCTCCGCCCTGCGCGGATTCCTCGACTGGTCCCAGATCGTCTCGCAGATGACGTTCGGCATCGCCGCCGCCACTGTTCTGTTCTGAGAGGGCTGATTTCCAAGCGAAGGGGCGAGTTGGAGATCGCCCCTTTCTCATGTCCGATCCCGTCCCGGAGATGGTTGCGAACGCAGGCACGCCACGGCCATTTGGGTTGGTGTACCGCGGCCACCAAACAGCCAAAGCGCGCCGCGGGTGAAGGCCGCGGCTGACGTTCAATGACGTCGTCGCAAAAATAGCAGCCGTTGTTGGCGCGGTTCGATGCGGTGTTGTCTTACTAGTAACAACAGTGCCCAAAAGCGCACGCGCAAACCTGTGCTTACATGGAGAGCAATTTTTGCCGAGTTTGGGCAGAGGCCATTTTGCCAAAATTCCAATTTGGCACTAAGCGCTTTGTATTGTATGAGATGCGCCGGATCTCGGTGTGAGCCAATTTCAGCAATTTTGGAGATTTTCAAGATTTGCGCACGCGAATCGAGCGTAAGCATTTGAAAACAATAAAGATGCGCAACATTTTCAGCACCGAAAAACAACGCTATTTTGACGCTATTTTGCAAGGTCGGCAGAGAGACTAAGTTTGGCTGTGGAGCAGTACGGTTCAATTGGCTGCTGCCTCAACAAGCATTGTCCAGGTTAACCAGTTCCATGATTTAGTCTTGCAACGAGATTCAAACCAAGCGAAACGCACAGCCCGCGTTCGGCGGGCAACTCATTGCGTAGCTGCCGGAGCCCTTCATGCCATCGATCCCTTCTGTCGAACAGAACCTGCGCCGCTATAACCGAATCCTGCTGTTTGTCGCCGGACTAGGCGGTTTGCTGTACGGCATTGATGTCGGCATTATCGGCGGTGCGTTCCCTTACCTGGAGGCGACATCGAAGCTCACGGGGAGCGAACTCTCGATCATTGTGGCCGCGGTCCTGCTGGGGAGCGTGTTCTCCACGCTGTTCGCGGGGCTGCTCGCGGACTGGATGGGGCGCAAGCCGCTGATGATTCTAAGCGGCGCGGCGTTCGTCATCAGCATTCCCGTGATCGCGCTGTCGCAAGGGTACGGTCCGTTGTTTTTCGGACGGTTGCTGCAGGGCATGAGCGGCGGCTTCGTGGGGATGGTGGTGCCGCTTTACCTGGCAGAATGCCTGGCGGCCAAGGAACGGGGGCGCGGCACCGGCGTCTTTCAATGGCTCTTAACCCTGGGCATCTTTGTGGCCGCGCTGATCGGCATTTATTACAGCTACCACGTGGCGGAAGTGGCGCGCACGGCAGGGGCGGCCGAGTTGTTTCACGTGAAGGACCAGGCGTGGCGGCGCATTTTCTGGATGTCAATGCCGCCCGGGATCCTGTTTGTCATCGGGGGATTCTTTGTCACCGAGTCGCCGCGCTGGCTGTTCAGGAAAGGCAAGAGCGCGGAGGCGCGCGCGGCATTGCTGCGATCGCGCACCGAAGCACAAGCCACCATCGAGATGAGCGAGATGGAACAGATTGGGCGGGAGACAGCTTCGCAGCGCGGTGCGGGACAGACAGGATCGGCGAGCGATTCCCTGCTGCGCCGCCGCTACGTGCTGCCGTTCCTGCTGGCGTGCGTGATCCTGTTCTGCAACACGGCCACGGGCATCAACTCCGTGATTGGATATAACACGGATATCCTGCTGCAGAGCGGACTGGCGGACCTGGGCGCGCACTGGGGCTACGTGGTCTTCACGTTCTTCAACTTTCTATTCACCATCGTGGGCATGACGCTGGTCGACCGCAAGGGACGCAAGTTTCTGTTCCTGGTGGGCACATCGGGCATTATTGTGTCGCTGCTGTGCGCGGGCGGACTGTTTGTGCGCTCGGAGGCGCACCGCTACGATGCGCGCGCAGCTTTACAGTCGATGATCACGAACGATCAGCTGACATTCCACTTCGATGAAGGCAGCGCCCGACAGCTGGTGCCGGGCGGCGCGTTGAACGAACAGCGGTCGTCGCTCTCCGTAATTTATGCGTTTGGCGGATTCACCGCGACTACGACGCCGGTGCGCACCGGCGACGAAGGCACAGCCAGCATCGAAGCCAATCGCGCCGCGTGCGTGCCCGCGGGCAAGGTGGAAGCGTTTTTCCGCAATCCGTTTGCCAATCTGGATGAGGCGCGCACCGCGCCGCTGGTCATCGAGCATGCGTATGTGTCGCCGGTTCCGAACGCCCTGAACGGATGGCTGGTGGCCATCAGCCTCTATGCGTTCGTTGCGTTCTATGCCATGGGTCCGGGCGTGTGCGTGTGGCTGGCGCTTTCGGAACTGATGCCGACCCGCATCCGCTCCAACGGCATGAGCGTCGCGCTGGTGATCAACCAGCTTGTGTCCACGACGCTGGCGGCGATCTTTTTGCCGGTGGTGGGCAAGTATGGCTACTCGACGATGTTCTTTTTGTTCTGCGTCTTCACGGTGATCTACCTGACGGTGGTGGCGCTGTTCCTGCCGGAGACGAAAGGCAAGACGCTGGAGGAGATCGAGAAGCATTTCGAGGGAGTGTGAGAACAGGGATCAGGAACAGGGATCAGGGGCCTGCGACCCCGCGGGTTTCAGAAGCGCCGCCTGGAAATCCATCCCTTGGCGTGATTGGGGTTTTGGAAGGTGGGCCGATGCCGTGAACCGCTTCAAGACAGCGAGTTCACGGCAACGGTTCCCCGGGTCAGGGATAATAGAGAATATGCCACTCCAACATAACCTCCTTGCGCGCATATTTGCGCGCATTGGCCTGCCGGGAGCTGCCGGGGCACTGGCGTTTGTGTTGACGGGCTGCTCCACAGCCGTAATCCATTTTCCGTCTGAGATTTCAGGCGACTATAACCTGTCTCCATCTTCCCGCACGCTCAAGCCGGTAAGGGTGACGAAAACTTCCGGGAATGTGAGCGCCTCCGCCGCGCTGCTGAGCGGGGGAGGATCTATATTGAGCGGCCGAGGCAGCTATATTGTCCTGGACTTCGGCCAGGAAGTTGGGGGAATTGTCACTTTGCAATTTGGAAATGCGAGTGACGGGGCCCAGGCGCTTTCATTGGCCTTTACCGAATCCCCGCTCTACATTGGCCTTACGAGCGATACGTCCAACGGAGGAAAAGGGCCCGATGGATCGTTGTCTTTGAACGTCACCCCCCATGGGCAGTACGTGATGCCGGAAGCCAAATTGCGAGGCGGCTTTCGTTATTTGACCGTCGGATTGGCGACCAGCGGCACGGTTGAGCTTACCGGGGTGAGTCTGAGGTTCACAGCGGCACCGACGCTGATTGATTTGCGGGCGTACAAAGGATCCTTCACGTCAAATGACGATCTACTGAATCGCATCTGGTATGCGGGAGCCTATACGGTGCAACTGGATACCATCGACCCGACGCAGGGGCGGGTATGGCCTCCGCCCGCTTCAGGGTGGCTGAACAATGGGGTCACTGGCACGGGTTCGACAATCCTAACCGACGGAGCGAAACGAGACCGCATGGTGTGGCCGGGAGATCTAGGCATCGCGGGCTTGACGGCCTATGTATCGACGGGCGATACGCTTTCCGTGACCAACGATCTCGATACCCTGTTTGCCCTGCAGAACTCGTCGGGGGCACTTCCTTACATGGGGCCGGAGGCGTGTAACGGGACCGTTTCCGACACGTATCACCTGTGGACGCTGGTGGGTGTCGTGGACTTCTATCTTTATTCGGGCAATAGGGCGTGGCTGATCGCGCATTGGCCGCAAATCGAAAGTGCGATCAAATATTCGACGGCGAAGGTCGATACCCACGGCCTGCTTTCGGTGGATATGACCGCGGATTGGGGAAGAAACGCGCCGGGCGGCGAAGAGATATCAGCGAATGCTCTTTTGTATCACGTGCTGCGCGGCGCGAGTTTTCTGGCTTCCGAGGTTGGCGACATGAAGCGGGCGGCACTCTATGACGCGCAGGCATCCTCGTTGCGCGCGGCGATCCAGTCGCGATTGTGGAACAACTCCGCGGGGATGTATGCGGACAAGCCGGGCAGTTCACTCTTCCCGCAGGATGGAAATGCTCTTGCACTCTGGTTCGGGGTTCCCGAGCCGGGAGCGGCGCGCGCGGCAATCTCCACCAATCTCAAGCGCCGATGGAACCTGTTTGGCGCGAAGACCCCGGAACGGCCGGGCATTATCGGCACATTCCCAGGATCGATGGAAACCATGGCTCACTTTGCGGCGGGAGAAGACGAGAATGCGCTCGACCTGATCCGGCTGGAGTGGGGCTATATGCTCACAAGCCGGTTCGGTACGGGCAGCACATTCTGGGAAGGCTACGGCACGGACGGACGTCCCACGTACGGCACGGACACGAGTCTTGCGCACGGGTGGGCGACCGGGCCTACCGGGGCCCTCACGCAATATGTGGCGGGAATCGCTCCTGAACTGTCTTCTTCGGTCCAGTTCCATTTCATTCCGCACCCGGGTGATCTTAGCAGCGTGTCGGCGACCGTCCCCCTGGCTGCGGGAACCGTCTCCGTGTCATGGACGCGCACCGCGAGCGGCTTCGCGGCCAGTGTGAATGCGCCCGCCTCCGTGACGGGACGTTACGGAGTGCCGATCGGAGCGGGACCATCCTCAGTGGCCGTGGACGGGCACACCGTGTGGAGCAGTTGCGCCAATGTGCCAGCTGCGGGATTTGGCACGATCACATCCGACAGCAACTATGTCTACCTGGGCCAAGTCACCGGAACCCACACGGTGGCCGCGAGCGCCACGTGCAATCCATAGTTTTCCGAGGTTTATCCCACGACTTGAGGTACGGAACCGCTGGTTCTTCGTGAATGCGCGGAAACCCCGGCTCAGTGATCAGATGCCTGCGTACCAGGCGTAGCCGGCTTCCGGAGAGGCCGAGCCGAGGCCCTTGCCAAAGCGCTTCATGGAGTCCGTGGCGGTGATGCGGGTGATGAACTTGACGCTCTTGTAGCCCAGCTGGCGCGGCACACGCAGGCGCAGCGGTCCGCCGAAGCGCACGGGAAGTTCGCCGTCGTTCATGCCCAGGGTGAGAAACGTCTGGGGATGGAGGGCGTCGGCCATGTCGATGCTTTCCCACCAGTCAGGCTCGATGGAGTAGTAGACGATGTAGCGCGCCTGGGGCAGCACGCCGACAGCGTCGAGCACATGGACGAGGGGAGTCCCGATCCACTCGGCGATATACGACCAGCCCTCTTCGCATGCCACCTCGGTGATCTGGTTGTGCACCGGAAGGGCTTTGAGGTCAGACAAGGAGAACGATGCCGGATGCGCGACCATGCCGTCGACGGTCAAGCGCCAGTCAGAAAACCCCGCGGCCTGGTGGCGCTTGAAGGCATCGCCGGGAGGGGCGATTTCATTGCCGAAGGGGGTCTTGGAGATCATGCTGCGCGGGAATTCGCGGGCCAATGAATGGTGGGTGAGAAGGCGCTGCGCAGCGTAGGTGAGGGTTTCGCCCGGGCCGTAGATGCCGCTGCCGTCGGGTGGGATGAGGCCGTAACGGCGTGCCAGGCGCGCAGCCGTAGCGAGGCCCGCGACGCCGGCCGTCGCGGCGAGACCGGTGGTCATCATTTTTCGGCGAGAGATGTTGCTCATGGGCGCTCCGAAGCTGCTGCGATGCGTCCGGTGATCATGCCCCGCATGCGGTTCCAGAAACCGGCAAAAGCAATCATGGCCACGTGGACGATGAGAAAGAACACCAGCAATCCCGACACGAAGAAATGGAGAGTGCGGGCGGATTGGCGGCCTCCCAGCAGGTCGACCGCCGCCGGCACTGCGGAGTCAAAGGCGGGCGACAAGGCCAGCCCCGTCCAGATCACGAGGGGAAAGAGAACGAAGATGACGGAGAGATAGGCGGTCCGCTGGACGACGTTGTAGACGCGGCTTTCAGCCGGGTCCGGCGGCGCGCGGCGCAGATATTTGGCGAGGACGGCGCGGAATGCTCCCCAGTTTCGATCGCCGGGCGCGGGCAGGAGGTTGCGCGCGAAGTGGCGGGTAAGGAGGCCGGCGGCTACGTAGATGAGGCCGGTCAGGACCAGGACCCACGCTGCTTCGAAGTGGAGATAGCGGCTCCAGCCGTTCTCATCGGGCATGACGTAGTTGTAGCCGGAGGGAACGGTGCTGCGGGATGCGGGGATGGGGATCTTGAACAGGGGGGTGGTGCCGGAGTTGCCGGTTTCGCCCCAATAGAAGCGGGGATGGGAGATCACGATTTCAGCGCCCGTCAGGAGCAGCGCCAAGAAGGAAAGGACGGTAATCCAGTGGGTGATGCGGACGAGGGCGGTATGCCGTGAGGCGCGCGCGATTTCAACTACGGAAGTGGATGACACGCGGGGAGGATAGCACAAATGGGATGGGGATTCGCGGGATTTATGTGGGCTTCTGCTTCCACCGGTAGCTAGCTAGTGGCTTCGACGAGGATGCAGGTGATGTTGTCGTGGCCGCCGGCCTTTTTGGCGCCTTCGATGAGGCGAGCGCAACGGTCCTCAAGGGGAAGCGTGGAAGCGAGAATGGACTCGATGGCGGAGTCGGTGAGCTCACGCGTCAATCCGTCGGAGCAGAGAAGGAAGACGTCTTCGGGTTCCGGGGCCAATTCGAAGCAATCGGGGGTGACGCAGTTCTGGGTGCCGAGCGCGCGGGTAATGACGTTGCGCAGGGGGGAGCGCAGGGCTTCAGAGTGAGACATGCGGCCCATGCGCACCTGCTCCTCGACCAGCGAATGATCGAGGGTAAGCTGCTCGAGGCGGCCTTTGCGGAAGCGGTAACAGCGGCTGTCGCCCACGTTGAGCGCCCAGACGTGACGCTCATCAACGACCAGGGCGACGAGGGTGGTGCCCATGCCGCTGAGGCGGGGATTGCGCTGGGCGCGGGAGAAGATGGCCTCGTTGGCGACGCAGACAGCTTGTTCGGCGAGTTCGGGGAGGGGGGTGCCATCCTGTTTCCGGTCGGAAAGCTCGCGGAGGACCTCGTCGACGGCGATGGAACTGGCGATTTCTCCGGCTGCGGCTCCGCCCATCCCGTCGCACACGACGTAAACACCGTGTTCTACAGAGAACCCGAATGCATCTTCGTTGGAGGGGCGCTTGCGTCCGCGGTCAGTAAGTGCCGCGGCCGTGTAGCGAACGACAGCCGTTTCCAAAAGTAACTCTCCCGCAGCCCAGTTTACACCGCCCGAAGGCGCCCCGCTATCCGGCAGGGGGTGGATCAGTGCCTGGCCGGAGTTACGGAGGTATCGGGAACCGGTGTGGGGGCCGGCAACTCGAAGATTTGGATGCCCTCCGCCATCAGGACGGCTACCCGGCGCGCAGAGGGGGAAATGGCAACGTTGCCGCCCGCATCGTAGACGGGGCTGGCCTGGGCCCGGAGGGCGACTTTGCCGGTGGCGGCGTCGAAGATTTGCACATCCTGGCCCTTGATGTCGTCTGTGCCCAGGGGGGAGAAGGCGTTGACGGAGTGGCTGGCGGTGAGGGTTTCGCGGGCCAGGCGCGAACCATCGGATGCGGTGACGAGGAGCGGCCAGACCGAGGCGCCGGGAGTGGGGCCTTCCCAGAGATGACGGCCGGCGGTGGTCAGCGCGACCAGGCGCGGATCGCCGTTGGGGCCGCAAGTCGTAGCAAGAATCTCAGCGGAAGAAACGAAGTCGAGCATGGGCGCACACACCGAATCGATGCTGCCCAGGACGGTGCTGCCGCCGTCGAAGTAATTCAGATTCAGCACCCATGCTTTGCCGGTAGAGCGCAGAGTCTCCAGATAGCCGTCGGTGTTGATGGGCAGATGGACGGCGCTACGGATGTGGCTGACGAGCATCACCTTGCCTGAATCGCGGCGCAGGATGCGCAACACCAGGTCGGGTTCGTTGGTGGGCTTCTTGTCGTCACTGACGAGCGTGGCTTCAGCCGAAGCGGGGCTGGGGACGTCGCCGGCTTTGGAAGCGGAGGCGGGAGGCTCGGAAGAGCCGGTGACCACGAATTTGCGGGCAGGATCGATCTCCACCCAAAGTACCGGGCCGGGGAAGTGCAGGAAGGGTTTCAACCCCAGGGAGGCGTCGCCCAGTTGCAGGTTGTCGCGATCGCGGAAGAGGAACTGGCCGTTATCGAGCATCCACAGGTAGCGCTTGCGGTCATGCACGGTCCAGACTGTCTCGGCTTGCACGGTTCCCTGCGGCAGGCGCAGAACGACGGCGCGAATCTGGCGCTCATCGCTGGGATCGGCTCCGCGCAAGTCGCGATGGATGAGGCCGGGGACGCGGAAGGTGAAAAGGAGGTGGTTTTCATCGAGGAAGTCGAGAGAAACCAGGCTGTTACGCATGCCAAGGTAGAACGAACCAGGGGGCGTGAAGCCGAGCGGATCGACGGGAATGGTGATCGCGGGCTGCTGGGTGGCCCGAACGGGCGGGGGTTGCGGAGGAGGCTGCTTCTTGCGCGAACCGGAGGCCTCTGGAGAAAGCAGCAGGGTCAACGAGACTGCCAGCGCAAGACCGGCGTGAAACCATAACCTCGCCCGAGAAAGCAGCTTCTCCATCGCATTCTATTTTCGCGCATAACGTGTTCCTTGTGCAGCGCGCGGCGGAATGTAGTTACGGAAAATGCGTCCCGCGCCCGCCGGTGGTATCATTCCCATCGACATTTACGTTAAACCGGGCACGGAGGGGAAACGTATGGGTCGATTGGCTTTGCGCCTTCTTTATTGGTCTCCAAGAGTCCTTTCTATCGCTTTTGCCTTTTTCCTGAGCCTGTTCGCGTTGGATATCTTTCGCGAAGCCATGGGATGGTGGCCGATGGCCGTGGCTCTGCTGGTACATCTGATCCCGACCGCTATCCTAGCCGGGGTGTTAGTGCTTGCCTGGCGCTGGGAATGGACTGGAGCCGCAATCTACACGCTCGCGGCCGTGCTTTATGGCACAAGGGTACTTCCGCAACATCCCAGTTGGTTCTTTTCCATAGCCGCTCCTCTGTTGGGCATCGCCACGCTATTTCTTCTCAACTGGATAAATCGCTCGAAGATGCGGGCAGCGCTGTAAGCTGTTCTCCGTTTCCGAGCCGATTCGCCGGGCACCGGCCTGCGACGTCGTCGCCGTTCGCGCAAATGTGTGAAGGGGCTTAGGCGCCTGCACGGGTGTGCGAGAGTAAAAGAGACAATGACCAGCGGAGAAAAAATCAGCCGGCGCATCCGGTTTCTGGGTTACGGCGCGTGCGGGCTGGCCGGGTGCCTGTGGGGAACGGGATTCTATTTCGGCCGACTGGCGATGAACGAGATGAGCGTGGAGTACATGGTGCTCTACCGCTTCCTGTTCGCATGCGTGGGGATGTTGCCGGTACTGCTTTTGAATCGCATCCGTCTCACGCGGAGCGAGTGGCGGCTGCTGCTCATCTCCGCGGCATTCGGCGTGCCGGTGCAATTCCTGATGCAGTTTCACGGGCTGGCGCGGACAACGGTGAGCCACGCTTCGCTGATGGTGGGTTCGATGCCGGTGCTGCTGGCGGCGGCAGCGGCACTGTTTGCCGGCGAACGTCTGGACTGGCTGGGGTGGACGGCGCTGCTGGCCTCGACGGTGGGTGCGGCCCTGATTGTGCTGGGCGGCAGCCGAGGGCCGGCGATGCACGGCCAGCCGACCCTGACCGGCGATCTGATGGTGGTGGCTTCGCTGTGCACGGCGCTGACGTGGATCCTGCTGAGCAAGAAACTGATGCTCACCCACAGCCCGCCGGTGGTGACGGCCTGCACCATCCTCTCAGGAACGGTTATGCTGGCGGTTTGGATTCTTGGCCCATGGTGGGCGCAACCCTGGCTGCCCAACCACAGCCAGGCGCCGCCGTTTGCGCATGTGAGCGTGACGGCGTGGGTGGCCCTGGCGATCAGCGGTCTGGCGTGCACGGCGACGACAACCCTGCTGTGGAACTGGGGCATCCATCACGTGCCCGCATCGCGCGCCGGGGTTTTCCTGAATATCGAGCCCGCGCTCGGTTCCTATCTCGGCGTGAAACTTCTCGGCGAACATCTGGGCCCGTACGCATGGTTCGGCGGAGCGCTCATCCTGGGCGCCGCCATCACCCTGACAACACGCGGACATGAACCGTCGCCTTCCGTAATCCTCGAGTGAGAATTCGGCATCATATTAACCCAAGATGAATGTCGACGGTCTAATCGCCGCAGAGAGCAATTGCAGTAGTCAGCCAAGCCGGCGCCGTGACCTGTTCGAACTTGCCGGCATCTATACACTCATCCTCATCGTCATCTGGACGCCGCGCCCCTGGCAGAAGTTTCTCTGGATGGTCGCGGCGGCTTCAGTGCTCTACATTGCCTACCTGTCGTTCGAAGGCCTGGCATCGATGGGCCTGTGCCGGGCAAACCTGCTGCGATCATTGTGGGCGGTGGGCCTGGCGATAGCCATCGCTGTCACATCGGTGGTGTTGGCCGGCAGGCTGCACACGCTGCACATGCCCGACACTCCCGTAAAATTCGTGCGCCATTACGGGCTTTACGTAGTCTGGGCGGCCATTCAACAGATCATTTTGCAATGGTTCTTTCTATCGCGGTCGCTGCGCCTGCTACCGGACGCACTTTCGGCCTCGGCGATTTCGGCGGGACTGTTTGCTGTGGCGCACCTGCCCAACCCGATCTTGACGATCATCTGCCTGGTGATGGGTTTTGCGTCGTGCCTGTTCTTCATTCGCTATCGCAACCTGGTTCCGCTGGCGATTGCGCATGCCATTCTGGGCATATGCATTGCCATCACGATTCCCGGGCCGCTGGACCATAATATGCGGGTGGGCATCAGCTACCTGACCTATGTCGACCGGACGGCCTTGTCGAAGACAATCGTGCCGGCCGTGCCGTCACCGAAGCCACAACGACCAAACTGAATCCACGGTGGCATGGGTGACAGCCGAGGCCCCGATGCGGCGCTGCTGCCGCCAGGCGCGGCCATAAAAGACGCCGGCAATCGCAGCTAACAGAACATAACGCCAGTTGAAGAGTGCGGCGCGCTTATTGAAGTGGGACAAACCGAACAGCACTGCAGTGACGGCCAGCGCGGGACGGCGGCCGATGCGCCTCTCCAGCAGGTTTTGCATCCACCCGCGAAAGAATAGTTCCTCAGGAACGGCGATAAAGAAGAAAGTAAACAACCATGCACCCACCCACTGGGCGAGAACGCGGCCGTGATCAAAATGAAATGGGTGGAGATGCAGGAAGCCCAGGCCGAGGCCGAGAGCCAGCGCGACGGGCAGATACAAAGCAAACTCACGCGAGCCGATGACGAGATCACGCAACCGCAGACGCAGATCGAAGCCGACTCTTTCTAGATTGCGAATGGCAACGAACGCATAGATGCCAGCATCGAGCAGCAGCATCTTGTTGAAGATGGCGAGATGGGGCGGCCAGGCGCGTTCAAACCAGCGCAGGTCGACGGCGAGCCCAATGACGGCGAGAACGAGAAACTCGGGCCAGCAGCTATTCGCGGCACGGCCAGATCGAGTGCCAAGGGTTAACAAGCCTGTGACGGCAACGGGAAGAAATAGATAGAGTAAGCACCAACCAGGAGAGAACGAGCCGCTGCTGAAGGAGACCAGCAAATAAGGTATCGCGAACAAGGATGGGAACAGAATCTGCGCGGGGAGCGGGAGTTTACGGGCGCTTCCGGCAGCGCGTGCCGGGAAGAACGCGGCGGCCAGGTAAGGCACCATGGCCAGCACGGCCGCGATCGCGATCAGTGGCGAAAAAGGATACACATACGTATTTTGCTCTCTGCCGCCGGGTGGGGCAGGCAGAGAGCGGAATAAGTTGACGATGTAACGCAGTCACCTTCTCTGCGCACGATAGTTACACGAGCTGGACCATCTGCCGTAATACTCTTTGGTGCTCTGGCCGATGAGGGGATTCGTGATGTAAATCAAATTCAGAGTCTTCGCAAAAGAGTAGCGTGTGGCAGTGGTTTCAGCTTCCCTATCGGGGCTTGGAGTCTCGATGATGGGCGACGGGAGCTCTGGGAACGCAAACTTCGCTGGAATGACCTCTGGACGTGCACGAGCGGAGGCTTACGTGGCAAACTTCACCTGGAACCATGCCTGCACAATTGGTGTGAGGGCAATGGACGACCAGCATGGCATCTTGATGGACACTCTGAACGATCTGCGGCTGGCTCTGATCCAGGGCAGCGGGCCCGATAAAGTGAGCGAGGGTCTGAACCGCCTAATCGAGTTCACGCGCATGCATTTCTCAAGCGAAGAGTCCCTGCTGGAACAAAGCGGCTATCCAGAGATGGCCGAACATCGGCGCGCTCATCAGCATCTACTTCATCAAATTGAAGAGACGGCCCATCTGACCCAGGTGAACGACGAGTTGCATACGCGATCGCTGCTGCTTTTCCTGCGCGACTGGTATACGGGGCACGTTGAGACGCTCGATAACCAGTATGGGGCGTGGTTGAACGAGCACGGCATCTCCTAGGCGAGTTTCATGGGACACGCAACGGCGGCGCATCGATCGTCCGCTGGGCGTTTGGGATTTGACCGTCGATGCGCCGCCATGAGGGATTTGATGGAATGAATCGTGCTTCGACGAGCGCAATCCGGCTGTGCCCATGGCTGGATGGTTTAAACGCGCGTCGAGATGGATTCAAACTTCGAAAGATAACTGGCTGCTTGCAAACAGGGATTCGGGGCGGGGCTCGGAGGCGAGGTCGTAGACCAGGCGCTCGAGGACGAGACGCTTGTCGGGGGGCGAGGAGCGGAGTTCAAGATCGGCGCGGGCGATGAGGCGGAGGGCGCGCGTGAGCTCGCGACGATTCTTGTAGCGGCGCGCCTGGCGGATGAGATCGTCCGCCGCGAAGGGGGGAATGCGGAACCCCTGCCACAGTGCCTGCCAGATGGCGCGCTGGTCGCGGACATTTTTCTCCAGGATCACCAGCATCTGGCGGAAGGTACGAGCCAGCATGTAGAGGTGGCCGATGGCGGAATCTTCGCCGGCGTCAGAACTGTTGAGCAGTCCATGGAGCAGGGCCAGGGCACGGGCACGATTGTGGGAGCTGATGGCGTCGGTGAGTTCGTAGAGGGAGCGCTGCTTGGCGCCGAGCACCATGGTTTCGACATCGCCGAGCGTGATGCGGCCGCGGCCGAGAACGTAGAGCAAGAGCTTCTCCAACTCTGAAGAGATGCACAGCATGTCCGCGCCCAGAGCGTCGACCAGTTCGTGGGCCGCATCCTGCTCGATGCGCACGCCCGCCTCCTGGGCGGTGGCGATGACCCAGCGCATGGCATCTTCTTCATTGACGCGGGTCAACTCGATCATGCCGCAGTGTTCGCCCAGCGTTTCATTGAGACGGTCGAAGCGGTTCTTGTCATCCATTTCCATACGGCGGATGTCGGAGGGAATGCGCAGGAAATCGGCGACGAAGATCAAGAGCGCTTGTGGATTGGGCGATCGGAAATAGCGATCGAGAGCGGCAAACTCATCCTTCCTGGCGCCGCGGGTATAGAGCTGGCGCACATTGCGGATGAAGATCACCTGGAACGGCGACATCAGGGACGGCGTCTGGGCGCGGTCGAGCACTTCGAAGATGGGCGTCTCCGACAGGTCGAGGTCGGAGAGGCAGAAATCCCGGAGGTCGGGAGGAACGAAGGCCTTGATTACCGCGGCGCGGCAGCGCTCCTGGAGAAAGAGCTCGTCGCCAACAAGGACATATCCGGGCTTGAGACGGCCCCCGGCGGTGGAGGCGGACTGCACCTCACTGACGAAACGGCCTGCGGCGGTAAATCCAGCACCCCAGCGGCCCGTACTCACAGGGACCGCCGGCGAGATGTCAATTGTGCGAGCATGCGGCTACAGGATAGCGTGCGCGGGGTTGGAGTTTCACCCCAGACTTCCACAAGGGAACCAAAGGTGCGAACCGGGTCCGGGCGGACGGCTATAAACCTTCAAGGACGTCGGCCACCAGGGCGCGTGCGAATTCGCGGGAGAGGCGGTCTTCGGCGGCCGGGCTCTCATCGAAGAAAGTCGACAGGTTGGTGGTGGACTGGTACTGCTGGCGAAAGGTGTAGTTCTTGTTTTCGTAGAGAACTTTGCCAGTGTGGCTGGTGAGTGTGACCGAAACCACGATGGTGATGAGGAAGCTGGAGGACTGCTGCGTTGAGGTGTTGTAGGTGAGCGGGGAAACAGTCTGGGTAAGAATGGTCCCGTGCAAAACGGCATCGGCGTTGGCCCCGGAATCGGGAGAGACGCGCAGACGGGTACGATCGGCGAACTCGCGAATCACCGCGTTGGTCATGATGGCTTCGGTATGGTAAGCCTCGGTACGGGTGGCGAAGACGGGCACGGAAAGAGTGTGCAAGGTGGGGGGAAGATGCGTGGCCGCTCCCAGGGTGTGATAGCCACAGCCCGAAAGGCCGAGCAGGACCGCCGTGAGAACCACCACCGGGAATTTGCCCATGCATCGATCTTAACTTGCGCCTGGAGAGCGATGGGCGGAGAAGCCCAGCCAGGCAGGATTTCAAACCCAGGCAGTGGCCAGCTCGGCGAGATCGGCCGCGGAAAGCCGCAGGCCATCCGCTCGCCCTTCGAAATAGAGCTGATTCAAATGCTCAAATCCGGTGTGCTCGATGCGGCGGAAGCCGGCAGCGGTTAGTTCGGCGTCGATCTCGGCGGGGGTGAAGAAGAGTTGAAACGGCTCACCGGCGGCGGCAACGCGCTCGGAGAGCCTGTCAAAGACGATGCGACGCGGGGGGCTTAGCGTCTCTGGCGGGAACGCATAGTCAAAGCTGATGCCGGTGCCGGCGGGGAGTCGAGCGACTGCGCTGAGAGTTGCGCGAAAGGCATCGAGCGTCAGATACGGGACTACGCCGAGCCAGCCGAAGAATGCAGTTTCCCGGCTGTGGAACCCCGCCTCGGCAAGGCCTTCGGCGAGAGACCTGTGCTCAAAGTCGAGGGGCACGAAGGTCAAGTTTTCCGGAGGCTCAATCCTGGCCGCATGGAGCATGGAGCGCTTCCACTCCTGCGTGGCGGGAAAATCGACTTCGAAGACACGCACAGAAGGAAACGGATTGCGATAGGCAAAGGTATCGAGACCGGCGCCGAGGATCACGAATTGCGTGATGCCGTCAACGACCGATGCCGCGAGGCGGTCTTCGACGAAACGGCTGCGCGCCACCATGAAAGAGCGGAAGTCGCGGGCCACAGTGTGCATGGCTCGTTCGAGATCCCGCTCAAATCCATTTCCGAGCAAACGCAGGGCGATGGGATCGTCCAGGACCGGAGGACGGTCGGCCAACTGATGAGCGGCGCGGCGTATGGCCACGCGCAGAGCTGTTTTGCTGGCGCGGCCAGTCTGCATGGGTCCAGTCTAGCGTGCCGGCCGGTCATCCACAGCGGTAGCATAGTCCTCATGAACTGGATTGGATGGGCGCTTCTCTCCGCCGTTTTTGCCGCTGCCACGGCCCTGCTGGCCAAGGTGGGCGTGGCGCACGTGGATTCGAACCTGGCCACCGCGGTGCGGACTACCGTGGTGGTTGTGTTTGCCTGGGGAATCGCGCTCGCGCTGGGCAAGCATGGAGAACTAAGGCAACTCGACCGCCGCACGGTGCTGTTCCTGGTGCTTTCCGGGCTGGCGACGGGGCTCTCGTGGCTGTGCTACTTCCGCGCCCTGCAACTAGGACCAGCGTCGCGCGTGGCGCCGCTGGACAAGATGAGCGTTCCTCTGGTGATGGTGTTCGCGTGGCTACTGCTCGGGGAAAAGCTGACGGTAAGCAGCGTGGCGGGCGGCCTGCTGATCACGGCGGGGGCCGTGGTGATGGTGCTGGGCTGATCGTGTTTCGGAGCCACAGGCTTTATTCTTTCACTCAGCGACCAGAGCGCGAGACGTGACAGAGAGAATTCAATCCGAGGCCGTTGACAGGGCGGCGACCCGACCGGCGGACGCAATCCAACGAGTTGTTCTGACAGGATTTATGGGGTCGGGCAAGAGTACGGTCGGCCCACTGGTCGCGGAGAGACTGGGCTGGCGCTTCCTGGATGCCGACGATGTGATGGTGGCGGAGACGGGAATGTCCATCGCCGATTTTTTTGCCCGTCATGGCGAGCCTTCCTTTCGCGAACGGGAGCATGCGACGATTGTCCGGCTGGCAGGCGAAGATGGCCTGGTTCTGGCGCTGGGCGGCGGCGCGATCGAACATGCAACCACGCGCGAGGGTCTTCTGGGCAGGCCGGGCACACTCGTCATTCATCTTGAAGTGGAACTGGCGACGACGCTGATGCGCTGCCGAGGCACCGAGGACAGCCGCCCGGTACTCGCCGACCAGGCAAATCTTCGCAGCCGCTACGAGCGACGCCTGCCGCTTTACAGGACCGCCCACGTCACGATCCGCACCGACGGCCTGACGCCGAACGAGGTGGCGGACACAATCCTCGAATCAACCCGCCGGCTCTGACATCTCACTAGCAGAGCCGGTAATCCGGCCTCTTGTTCTTCGCTTGTTAGAATCGTTACAGGCCCCCGGGTTCTGCTTCCGGGCATCAGGACCATAAGGAAATCCCCAGCCACGATGGCGCCTCTATCCCCAGCTGCAATCCCGGCAGACCTTAACCCGCGAAGCGAGCACGCTGTCCATGGGGCGATCGCCGTGCCGGAGCCGGGCTCGACCGCGACCCTGATCCACGACCTGCGCGAATTGTTCAAGGTCCGGGTGACGGGCATGGTGGTGGTCACCGGTTGGGCGGGATTCTACCTGGGATCGATGCAATCGGGGATATCGAGCGTACAGCGCGGGCTGCTGGATACGTTGTTCGGCATCGGCCTGGTTTCGGCCGGAGCCAGCGCGCTGAACCAGGCGCTGGAGCGCAAGACGGACGCGCGCATGATCCGAACCGCGCAACGGCCGCTAGCGACGGGGCGCATTTCCCTTGCCGCTGGAGTCCTGGCCGGGATTGCGGCATTGGCGCTGGGCGCGTGGTGGCTGCTGCTACATACCAACCTGTTGACCGTCGCACTGGCACTGCTTACCGCATTCACCTACGTCGCGATTTACACGCCACTCAAACGAGTGACAACGCTGGCCACGTTCATTGGAGCATTTCCGGGGGCGATGGGGCCGATGCTGGGATGGACGGCGGCACGCGACCGCATCGAATGGCCAGCCGTCGCTCTGTTCGCCATTCTGTTTGTGTGGCAATTCCCGCATTTCATGGCCATCGCATGGATGTATCGCGAAGACTATGCCCGCGCAGGCATCCGCATGCTGCCGGTGGTGCAGCCGGACGGTTGGTCGACGGTGATTGAGGCACTGTTTTATGCCGTATTGATGATTCCGGTGAGCCTGGCGCCCTGGCGGCTGGGCATGACGGGAGTTACCTATGCGGTATTGGCCAGCGCACTGGGACTTTTTTATCTGGCGTATACCATTCGCTTCGCGCGCATTCTGCGCACCAAGGCTGCCGATGAGAGCCGTTCGCTGGCACGCGACCTTCTCAAAGTCAGCGTCATCTACCTGCCGCTGCTGATGACCACGCTCATGCTCTGCGCGATCGCAAAACACTAAGGAAAGCATGACCACGCTAGCTCCATCATCGAAGCAGAAACCCGGAACCGGAGGAGCGATCGCGGCGATCCTGGCGATCAGCGCGGCTGCTTCCCTGTTTCTGTTCTGGTTGATTTATGTACATCCGGCGGCCGACGCGGCAAGTACGCGGATGGCATTTCTGCCGGCGCTCAATGCGATTCTGAACGGACTCAGCGCCACTGCGCTGCTGGTCGGATTTACCTTCATCCGGTCGCGACGGATCGCAGCCCATCGCAATGCGATGATGACGGCGTTTGGATTTTCGACGCTGTTCCTGGTGAGCTACATCCTGCACCACGCCCTGCACGGCGATGTGCGCTACCCCGCGCATGCGGCGCTGCGGTCGGTCTATCTGCCGCTGCTGGCGAGCCACATCCTTCTGGCCGTGATCGCGCTGCCCATGGTGCTGGTCACGTTTTTCTTCTCACTGACCGGCCGTTTTCCGCAACATCGGAAAATCGCCCGCTGGACGTTTCCGATCTGGCTCTATGTCTCCGTGACCGGCGTGGTCACCTATGTAATGCTTCGACTGGCGATGAGTTAGGAACGGCATCATGCGCGATCGATCCGCCGACCCTTACCAACCGCACCGCGACAATCTTACAGACGGGGATGGAACCCGCCAGCTGCTGCAATGGGGCGGGACCATGGTGGCCGTGGGGCTGCTGGCGGCCTTGCTGCTTCAGACCTTGCTGGGCGGATTCTCGCCTACGGGCGCGAGTACCAACACGGGCTGGTTCGCATTGATTGTCGCATTGATGTGCATTCCGTTTGGGGGATTGCTGCTGGCGCTGGGCATTGCCAAGTGGCTGCGCAACCGCTCCATAGGCGGCAGTCACTAAAACTTCGCACCCTCAGAAGTGGTGATGCTCATCGACCAGCGTGATGATGCGCTGGGTGGTTTCCGCCGTGGAGGCCGCTGGTTTCCCGTCGGTGAGGTTGGGGTTGGCAGCCTCCGTCTTTTGGCGAAGCTTCGAGACCGCCTGCCAGTTGTCTTTGTGCGGAGTGGTGGAAATCCACGGCGGCAGCGGCATGCGGAGGTAGGCGCTGAGCGCCTCGGCATACCCTTCGTAAAGGGTGCGCATCTCCAGGAGCCGATCGTAAGAGCGTCCGTCGCGGCAGACGCTGACGCCGCTCTGGCAGAGGAGCGCGTAGAGCTGTTCGTACCGTTCCGGGGTTAAGCGATCGGCCGCATTCGACACCGGATCGAGAGAGAAAACCTGAGCCAGGTCCACAACGGCATGACGGGCCATGGCGAACGTCAACTGCGCCTGCCGCGCCTCGTGTCCTTGGACGCCGGCGATCAGCAAGGACGATGCGTCGAGAATGGAAGTGAGCGCGCCGATCCAGCTTTGGTTGGTGTGTTGGGAGCGGAAATAGCACAACAGGGGGTAGGAGATGTGGCTTTCCAGCAACTCGGCGGACCATCGTTCCCACTCCACGAGCAGGAGCGACAAAGCCGACTCCGCTCCATCGTAGGCGTGGCGCCGCAACAGTTCGGCGGCTGTGGGGGGCGAGCCAGCCCGCGCATCGAGCAGCGAGATGCTGACCTCGCGGCGGGAGAATGCGCTGTACAAGACGGGGAAATAGCCCATCACGACGGCCAGGAAGCCGAAGCCGGTTCCGGCTTCGAGAATGATGATCTCGCGCGACAAGGGACTGCGCGGCGTAACGTCCCCTAGTCCGAGCGTGAAGATGGTGGTTCCGCTGACGTAAAGATCGGTTCGCAGGCCGGGCTGTTGGTTGCCATCGTTGAAGGGGCTGCCCATCGAATAGAAGATGAGGGCAAAGCCCAGAACCATGAAAGACGCCCACACCACGAGCAGTAAAATGAGGGAAAGGGGTCCATAGAAGCTGAAGGAGGTTTCGCGCTTGCGTAAATCGGGAATCCTTTTGGTGAAGAAGACCCACGGTCCCCACGTGAGCAGGTAGAAAATGCGCGTAATGCGAAAGCGGCCGGTGGCTCGGCGCGGGAGGATCATGGTCTGGAAGGCGTCAAGCAGCACGCCGAACAGGCAAACGATGCCCACAATCAAAGACAACACGCGCATTGGATTTACCTTTTTCTTTCGAGAGGCAGCCCGGCCTTCGGCCGGGTCGATTCCCTGTATTCTAGAGCCAAACCGGGAGCATTGCGCGCCGTCGAGCGGGATGCGGGGCGGTGGGGCGATGGATCTGCGCCGGTTCACATTCAACCGGGTTCGATATATCGATGCATGAGTTGGGTAAAGCGCGTCTGGGATTGGGCCTGCTGCTGGTGTTGATCGGCGGCTTTCTGCTGCTTGCCGGCCGCATCGGCTTGCCACTGGGGCGATTGCCGGGCGACATCGCCTACCGGGGAAAGAACGTCTCGGTCTTCTTCCCCCTGGGCACGTCGATCTTGATCAGCATTGTCTTGTCGATCGTCCTCTATCTCTTATCGCACTTCCGTCGCTGAATATTTCCAAACTGATCGGCGCGTTGCAGCTACCGCAAACGTGGAGGGGCCGCGCCGAAGACAGTCGACCGTTGTAATCTGAAATGCCGTGAGGAGTACCCCATGCCCAAACGCAGTGCCGGGTTGCTGTTGTACAGGAACCGCGCCGGCGCACTGGAAGTCTTTCTCGTTCATCCCGGCGGGCCCTTCTGGGCGAAGAAGGATTGGGGAGCATGGTCGATCCCCAAAGGCGAGTATGGGGAGGACGAAGATCCCTTGAGCGCCGCACGCCGCGAGTTTGAGGAGGAAACCGGTTTTACCGCGCAAGATCGTCTCCTTGAACTCGGCGAGGTGAAACAGGGTGGAGGGAAGGTGGTAAAGGCATGGGCTGCGGAAGGCGATTGCGATCCTGCGGGGCTGGTCAGCAACCTGTGCGAAATCGAATGGCCGCCGCGTTCCGGCCGTACGATGGAGATTCCCGAGGTGGATCGGGGCGCGTGGTTTTCCATCACGGAAGCACGCGACCGAATCCTGAAAAGCCAGCAGGATTTTCTGGAACGGCTATCCGTCAAAGTAGATTCTCCGGATGGCCCGCCGGGCTAACTGGATTGAACGGTCCTGCATGTCAGACCGTCGAAGGCGGCCGCGAAAAGTGAAAGCCCGCGATTACCGTCGCCGGTAATCGCGGGCTTTCTTTAGTAGTGCAGTACTTTTAGTAAATAAATGTACCTCTATAGATACAGACAATCTAATCAAACCGAATGCGTAGAATATTTCTAATTTTTCAGCGCGGCCGCGCGGCCCCACCGCCGCTATGCGATTGCTATATTCGGCTGGCCCTATCCTTTTTTTCTTATAAGGAAAGGTCTCACATCGCGGGCGGCCGGACGTGTGACCTTCGTCACAACTATCAGGTTACTTTGGACCCCTTGACCATAGATTGGAGGCTGGAAGCTGACAAGCCGCGCGAGTTGGGGAGGGCTACATGGGCCCTCGATGTCTTTCAACCCACGACGAGCAAAGCGGATGCTTAAACGCGATCGATCGTGAGAATTGTTTGATCGTCCTGGGGGCGAGTGCCCATGCAGAATTGTTCGAGAGCCGTGAACATTGCCTCAACGGCGTTTGGATCCCGGAGGTAGGCGTCCATTTGCGCCGCCCCAAACTGCGTGCCATGCAGGTCTTCGGCTTCGGTGATCCCATCGGTGAGCAAAAGAATGCGATCCCCTGTGGCGAGTTGGATGGGAACCGTGTGAAAACGCACGAAGCCGAAGAGTCCGACAGGCGGATCACCGTCGGTGATCGTTTCGACCTGCCCTCCCGCGCGCACAACCATCGGTGAAACGTGGCCCCCGTTCACGAGTTCGATTTGCGCATTACCCGCATCGGACGCGGAATAGCGCACGGCCGCCAGCGTCACGTACTTCTCGCCCGGCGCCCGATCCACAATGAAGCTGTTCAGGCACTGCACGGCATCGACCAGGGAAGCACCGGAGGTCATCTGAGCATGAAACATGCCTTGTGCCATGGCGCCGAGGAGCGCGGCTGGAACGCCCTTTCCGCAGACATCGCCCACGATCGCGGCAAAACCGCCCGCGACGGGAATCACGTCGTAGAAGTCGCCGCCGATTCCGGTACATGGAATGGTGCGGGCACCCAGGCGGACGTAGGGAAACTCAGGCAGGTTCTGGGGGATGATCTGGCGCTGGATGGTGGCGGCGATTTCGAGTTCTTTGCGGAGGAGGACAAACTCTCGCTCTGCATCCAGCATGCGCAGATTTTCAAACAGAGTCGTCGCCTGACTGGCAATGGCTTCGAGGATGTCTCTGCGCGTGCGGGTGAAGTCGTGGGTGGCGGCGCGGCTGTCGAGATAAAGGAGGCCGAGGAGTTGCGATGAGTTCTGGCGGCGCAAGGGAATGGCGACAACATTGCGAATCGCGCTCAGGATCAGGCTGTCGCGGTGTTCGACGGCTTGCTCCACCGAATCGGAAAAGAGGAAGGCGAGTTTAGATTTGGCCGCATCGCGGAGCACGGAGTTCGAGACCAGCGTGGGGGTGGCGATGGGAGTGCCGTCTTTTTCCTGCCCGCATTCAAAGATCAACGTCTCGGCGCTGTTACCGAGAAACACAAATCCGCGTTCGGCGCCGGTGAGCCGAATGGTGTACTCGAGCATGGTCGAAAGCACGTCGGCACGGGCTCCATGCTGATACAGGCTTTGTGCAGCCTTGAGAAACAGCGCCAGCGTATCGAGATCGGAAGATGTACTGGGTGTCTGCCTGCTGGGCATCGAGGTCTGCGTGAATTGCGCGAGCAGCGTTTTGGTGGAATTATCCGGCTCCGCAACTTCGAACAAGAGGGTATGTTCGGGCGTGCCCAGCGCGATTTGATCTGACGATCGCAGGCGCGTGGTGGTGATCCGCATGCCGTTTACAAACGTGCCGTGACGACTGCCGGTGTCGCGCACAAAGTAACCGTCGCCGTCGCGATCGATGAGAGCGTGGGCGCGCGAGATCTCGGGGCTGGGGATGCAGAGATCGCGTTCAGACCCGCGGCCCAGGGTAAACGGAAGATGGTCGATGGTAACTACCCGCGATTGGCCGCCGGGCAAGGACTGCGGCCGTTGCTGGAGTGTCAGACGAGCTTTCGAGCTTTGTCGCGTGACCATTGTTGTCTTATATGTGCCAGGTAAAGAAGTTGGGGATACGCAGATCGTGCAGTTGTGTATAGGATAGTACCACCGGGCTGACGCACATACCTGGTTGCAAGCAAACAATACAGACTGCCGGGCCATTTTTGAAGATGGGGTAATGAATGGGCCGAGCACTCGCTTCCCGCCTGCCATGAATGAAGAACCTACAGTTCCGATTGGGGTTGTTTCTGGCGACGCGGCCGAACGCCCCGAGGCGCCGCCGGTCAGCGCTGCCTGGGGCAGTTTCACGCTGCTGGCACGGGTGGGCTATGGAGGCTTCGGCGAGGTCTATCGCGCCTGGGATCCGCATCTGCAGCGCGAGGTGGCGCTCAAGCTGCTGCTGCCGGGAGCGGTGGGCGGCGAGGCCGAGTATGAAGCCATGTTGCGCGAGGCGCGTGCGCTGGCGTCGGTGCGCCATCCCAATATCGTTCCCGTGCACGGCATCGATCGGCAGCAGGGGCGGGTAGGTTTCTGGACTGATTTCGTACGCGGCCGCACACTGGCCGCATTGGTCAATGAACAGGGAACGTTCGGAGCGCGCGAGGCGGCGCTCATCGGCCTCGATATCACGCGGGCACTCAGCGCGGTGCATCGAGCGGGGCTGCTGCATCGGGATATCAAGGCGGAGAACGTAATGCGCGAAGAAGGCGGCCGCATTCTTCTCATGGACTTTGGCCTGAGCGCGATCGAACATCGCCCGACGAATATTGCGGGCACTCCGAATTACATGGCGCCGGAGCTTTTCACGGGCGGGCAAAGCACGGTCGCGACCGATATCTACGCCATGGGTGTGCTGCTTTACTATCTTGTGGCGGGCGACTACCCGGCGCATCTGCACGGCATGACGACCAAGGAGGCGCAGGCTGCATTATCAAATCGAAAGCCACTGATGGACCTGCGTCCGGATTTGCCGGAGACATTGTTGCAGACCGTAAGCGCGGCGATGAACCTCGATCCGGCAAAGCGCTTCAGCAGCGCCGGTCAACTAGCCAGCGCGCTGGCGGAGTCGTTGGGGACGCATGCGCCGCCTGAGATCTCTTCAGTTCCGGATCCACACCCCGGAGGGAAGCGCAGGCGCGCCTGGTGGATGGCGGGTGTTGGCGTTGCTGTTGCGATGGCCGTGGGATTTGCTGCGTGGCCCGGGAATTTGCAGAGACTGATGCATCGCAGCGGCGGTTTGAACGTGGGATTGAGCGGTACCACGGAAGATGTGTTCGAGAAGGCACAGGGGCTCCTGCTGCGTTCCTACAAGGAAGCAAACCTCGCGGACGCGGTGAAGAGGTTTGAGGCAGTGCTAAAGGCAGAGCCTGACTCCGCGCTTGCTGAAGCAAGGCTGGGATTGGCTCACCTTATCCAATACCGTTACAGCGGCGATGCCAAGCTGCTTGACCTGGCCAAGCAGGAAACGGACCGAGCCATCCAGCTTGAGCCTGACCTGGCGGATCCATATATAACCCGTTCGCGGATTTCGGCGATGGAGGGGAAAACACAAGCCGCGACGGAACAGGCGAAGAAGGCTCTCGATCTGAATCCGCGCAGCGCCGAGGCCTACGGAGCGCTGGGCGAGGTGTATGAGGCGGAGGGCCGCGACAAGGACGCACTGGAGGCGTATCAGAATGCCAGTGAGCGGGCGCCGGACGACTGGCGCTGGCCGGTATCACTGGGGGCGGCTGAATTCGGGCAAGGCAATATTCCCGCATCCCTTACGGCATTGCAGCGAGGGGTTGAGTTAGCTCCCGATAACGCGACGGCTTACTACGATCTGAGCATTGTGCACACGGAAGCCGGGCAACTCGACGAAGCGCGCAAGGATCTGGATGAGTCCCTTGCGCTGGAACCCACTGACCGTTCCTACTCCGCGCTCGGTTCCCTTCTGATGAATGAGGGGAAATATGACGAAGCCATCAAGGCTTTCAAGAAAGCCATTCAACTCAAGCCGAACAATTATGTGCCCCAGGCAAATCTGGGGGATGCATACAATCGGTCGGGAGCGAAGAATGAGGCGATGGAAGCGTACCGCAAGTCGATTGAACTCGAAGAGACGGAACACGAGAAAAAGCGCCAGGATCCGGTACTCCTGGTAACGCTCGCCCACGCCTATGCCGAGATTGGGAATGCGGCGAAGAGTTTGCCGCTGACGCGCCAGGCAATGGCATTGGCAGAGAACAATCCCCTGGTTGAGTTTATTGGCGGGGAGACGTACGAGATTCTGGGCCAGCGGGAGAAAGCTGTCCCGCTGATAGCGAGGGCTCTAGCGAACGGATACAGCGCTTACGAACTGACCAGCAATCCCGAACTTGCGGCTCTGCGCGCAGACCCTAAATTCAACGCAGAACTCAACGCGGCGAAAGCAAAAAAGAAGTAGACGCCCCATGTCGAAATGCTTTACTTTCGCGTCATGGCACACACAGATGTCACGCTTATCAATGCTGAGGGAGTGTACGTTCCCAGCGCCGATTCGGTATCAGTAACAAGCGGCGACACAGTCTCCTTCAAGACCAGCGATGGGAAGATAGCACTTGCGTTTTTTTCTCCAGACGCCGTTGCGGCGATTTCACCCTCGCCCGTCAACCCGGTTTCGATCAAGGGACAGGCGCAGTTTTCGTTCGCAACGTCTGCTGCCGGCGCATACCTGGTTTTCTTCGGAACAGACCCGACCGCGACGGCACCATCGTTTCGTGGCGAACATTCTCAGTTGCTTTTGCTGAGAACGATCGGCGATGCGCCACCTTTCAATTTCAACCCGTTAAATACCGGCCACTAAGCCTTCCAGGCTAGCGACACAGATTTACTTCAAGTCGCGGACGCGCAACTGGGCCGCGGGATCGCCGAGGACGATGTAGTTCTTGGCGTCGTCGCGGGCGATTGTCATCTGAGCAACGGCAGCCGCTGCGGGGGTAGGGGCTGCATTGGCGGCCGTGCCGGGCGCAGCTGCCCGCATTGAATCCAACTGCGACGAGCGCGAACTCCACATCAGACTGAGCGAATCCGCGGCAAGGCCGGCGCGCTTGCCGCTCATCAAGAGCTCCAGCGGCGTACGCACGGCCTGCACCTGAGGCGTCCCCGCCACGTCCTGGAACGCATAGGGAAACGCAAGGTCGACGTGCGCAATGACGGCCAGCATGCCGCGGCTCAACAACGTTTGCGGCAGACGGCTTACGGTGGGAGTGGGAGCGATCGTGATTGGCGAACCGTCCTTATTGAAGTAGTAGCCATTCACGGTTGGGCAGCCGCCGCTGAAACACGCAAAAAGAAACCCCATGGTACCGAGCAGCTGTGCATCGGCGGGCACATCGTCGGCGCAAAATTGATTGGTGGAGTTGGCAGGGTTCCCCGGCATCCAGTCCTGCGTCAACAGACAGCCCTGCATCTTCGTTTGTGTGACCACGTCCGCACCGGAATAGTCGCACCCATGCGAGCCGGTGAAGATAACCGCAGGCGGTCCGCCGGGAACATTCCCGCGCAAAATCTCAATCAGCTGCGCCTTGGTCGCTTTGTCGTTTACAAAAGGCTGAGTAGTGAACTGACGCCGCGCGCCCAGCAGGTTATTCGTCGCGAGGAAGTCTTCGGAGAGCGCACCGCATAGCATGGCGGTCGCGGGGTCGCCATAATTGCGCGTGATCCAAACCGCCGCGCTCTTGCGCTGAATGGGCGTGTAGGTTTTGCTTTCGTACTGGACCACGGCCTGTGCGTAGCGTCCGTAGTCATCCATGTTGTCAAAGTGGAGCCGGCCGACTGCCCACTCCATCTTCATCATGGCCTGAAATTCGAACGGAATGCGTTCGGGCGAACCCACAATGAGCAGGTAAAAGGGAACGCCTCCCTGGTATGGATCGACTGGCGCCGTGAGAGAGACACCGCGCTGTTGTGCCCAACTTGCGGCGGTCTGGCCCGGCCCCACTCCCCGATTGCCCAAGAATATCTGGAAGAGCTTGTCGTCCTGCACCTGGCTCTTGCGCAGATCGATCAGCGGCTGCAGCTGGACCTGGATGGCAGGGTCAGCGTCGGACGCGAAGAGAATTGCCCACCCTGCCTGCGTCAGGTCGTTGGGATCGTCGACGCTGTAGTCCGTTCCAAGATGGGTGGAGTTGGCGATGCGCTGATCCGCACCGGGAAGATCGGCTCGAACTCCACTTAGATTCTCGAGCGGCACCGGAGGAACGGCGGTTCCCGTCAGCGCATTGACCAGAAGCGGATAGGGCAGATTGGCGTTCGCTGTAAATGATTGGTCTGACAAGGTGGGGTCACTCCTGAAGATTGTCGGTCGAGTGAACTTTCGATGAGTGCGTGCAAGGTCTCAAATGTCCAGGCGGCACTCGGAGGCTCCTGTATCAAATACCAGGGGATCGGCTGGTGGTGCCGCAGGGGAGCCGCCAAAGCTGGGCACAGCAAAGGCAACATCGCCGGAAGGAGCGGCACCGCGGAGGCTCCATGCATCGCCGATGCGCGCAATCTCCTGCACCGAAAATCCGAAAGTGACTGCGACCGGCCCTGTAAAAGTAATGGATGAATTTGAAGCATTCGACGGCTTCACGCTGATCTTGGCGTCCACGACTCCCTGAATCTGCGGCAGGTCGATGCCTACTTCCGTTCCATGGGAGTCACTTGCCGTCACGGTGATGGAATCAGACTTCAACACTTCGATAATGAGAAATGTCCTGGTCTTGTCACCCAGGAAATAGTTCTTGACTACCGGGTTGTCAGTGCGCAGAGAGCCCTGGGCGAGATAGTTGCCTGCATCGAACGGCGACACCGATGTGGACGTGACATTTGTATAAGCAAACTGCACGGACCGTGCGCTCCTGTAAGCCACATCGAGCGATGGCACCGATGCTCCGAAAGCCGCCAGCGTGTTGGCCAGGATGCTGAGCCCTAGAGAAAGATCGAGCGCATCCGTCCTCTGCCCGTTTACCGCCGAGGCCGGGTGCGGAGGGCTGGGCAGCGGCTGGGGGCCGGCGCTCGTCCACACCTTGCTGAGGGGACCAAGCCATTGCATCCCCTGGTCCCGGCCGATCACGTCCATGGGCTCGATGCCTGTCCGCGGCAACTTGATAACGTTATATCCGAACTTATTCAGGAAGGTGACGCTGGGATCTTTCTTCTTGGAAAGCGGAGACATCATTGACCTCGATGGAGCGGAAAGAGAATGATCGGCGCATGCCGCGTAGGCTGACTGCAAGAGCGTATCACACGTGTGGTAGCGTAGTGCCATGCATTTGTACCGGAAGACTGCGGTAGTTCAATTTGAGTTATTCAGCAGCGCAACTGAAGGAAGCCTGCCGCTAGCCACGGAGCGTGACTTCGGCGTAATCCTCACGATTGAAGGCGTCACTTACCCGGCTCAGAACTTCCATTCGCCGATCAATGACGAACAGTGGCGTCAATTCGATCGCCGCCTGCGCAGTTGCAACGTGACGCACGACTCGACCTGCTATCGCGACGCAGCGGCTATCCGCAGTCTCTGCCGGCAGCTCTATCAGAGCCTGGTCGAGGTGAGCCCGGCGATGCGCCAATTCCTCGGCCGCAGCGGAGACCCGCGTCGGCTGGTGGTACAAACTGTGCGGCCGGAGCTACATCTGTTGCCGTGGGCCGCGATGATTGACGATACGGGAGCGTTTCTTGCGACGGGCGACTTATCCGTGGTGCAGTCGTGGGCTAACTTCAGCCTGTTGGAGATCACGACAAAGAAAGAATTGCAGTTGATGCCGATACTGAGCCAGGCCACGAACATGGTGACGGCCGAGGCGCTGCGGGATCTGCCACGCGAAATCGCGCAGATCGACCCCGCCGTCGGCATGCAAGCCTTCACTGCGCGCAGTCCGGTTGCGGACGTCGATATTCTCAATGTCGAAGCACACGGCGACGCAGTATCGAATTCCATCGAAGGCGTTCCGGCGCTCGATTTTGCCAATACTTTCTGCAGTGCCAAGATCGCTTTGCTGTGGAGTTGCTGCTCGGGCGCGGCTAATTCGTGGGGCGAATCGGCCGCTCTATGCCTGCACAATCCAGACCTGCACAGCTCGGACCTGCACAGCCGGGGTGCGGGCCTGGTGCTGTCGTTTCTGGCCGAGTTGCATAACGACGATGCCCGGTCCATCTCCAAAGCTCTGTACCGGGATGTGTTTGGTGCAGCCGCCAGCCGCGATCCCGAGACCTCGCTGGTACAGATTCGCGCCGATAAATTCGCAAACGAGTTTCCTTATGCGAACTGGGCCTCGATGACCGTGTACATGCGCGCGCCCATTGACCTGAGTGCCTTACCGCTGAATGGTCCGCGGGTTCCCCAGGCGAAATGGGCCGCATTTCCGGCGCAGCCCGCGACCAATGCCTGCCCATGCCCGGACGTGTCGCCGATCCCTGTTCCTGAAGTTGTTCAGGCGAGTAGTCGCGCCGACAGCGGGGCGAATCCACTGAAAGCCGCAGCCCCTTCGGCAGCACCGGAGGCAACCCCGGCGGCGACTGACGTATGGGCTAGTCTTGCCACGGCGGTGAGCCAGTTGCAGGCGGGGACCCCGAATGAATTCGACGGTTTCACGGCGTTGCCACCCGAAGTGACAGCGATCCTCCCCAAGTCAGCATTTGAGGCATGGCGCGGAAACGTCATTCGTCTCGATGGCGGAGAACAGCCTCTCTCTCTCGACGTGATGCGCGAACTGAATGTATCGATCCTGGACATGCCGAATACAGACACCGCGGAGCAGCTGGTCTGGTTCTTCCGCCAGATCGAGCGCTACGGTTCGCCCCTCATCGTGTGGACCAATGCGGCGAAACGGCACATGGCATTTCTGAAGACGATCGAGCCCAGTTCTACTTTGACTTTTCTGTTGATTTACGGACCGGAACCCACGCCGACCATCATCGACCTGGTGAATGAGAATCGTCTCGAAGAAGCACAAGCGGCCTGCGCGGCACTGCCTGCCACGGCCAGCGACGATGAGCTTTCGGCTGCTTATTTTGCATTCGTGCGCAGTGAGGATACCGAACAGGCCATAAGTTTTATTCAGCGCGTGTCGAGTGAAACGGAGAGACTGCTCTTGATTGCGAATTACATCAGCCGCCGTGGGAATATTCCCAATCCGCGCCCCGACTGGATGGCGAATCACCCCGAAGGCCGTCTCACGAGCCTGCAGCAACAGCACTGCCAGGAAGATTGCTTTCGTAAAGTCATCAGCGAATCCGGTAATCTGGAACAGCTTCGTGAATCCGGACGCGCCAAGCACGAATACGGTTATCTGTTGCAATCGCTGGGTAAGATCAGCGCGGCCGAATTGAAATATGGACAGGCGCTCGCCGACCTGGAGAAGTGCCCGCCCGGCCAGCACGATTACCGTTGGAATGGTACCCTCGGACGGCTCATGCGCGATTGGGCCGATCTGCTGTCGCAATCGCCGGGACGGCTTGATAAAGCCACAGAGTTATTGAATCGCGCGATGGCAATTCATTCTTTCCACGGCCGCCGTTTGCAGATCGCGTATTGCCTGGACACTGCCGCGCGCATCGCACTGACCGGACGCCGCTTCAGTATTGCCATTGAAAACGCTGTAGACTCCGCCAATCTTTTTGAGATCTTGAAGAACTGGCGCGGGTGGGGCGAAGCGATGAAGGTACTCTTCGACTGTCTTGCCGAAACGCGCGAGACAGTGCGCATGCATAGCCTCGCTGACCTCGCCATGGATAAGCTGGAAAGCTCGAACTTGCCTCAACGGCAACGTGAAGGACTGCGCCACGCATTCATTTATGAGAAAGCTAACGCCAACTGGATCGCGGGCAAGCTGGCGGAAGCTCGCTCAGAGTTGGAGAAACTGGGGCAAGGCAGCTCCGACTCAAGCAAGGTGGAGCTTGATCCCGACTTTGAGCCGGAAGTAAGGCGCCTGTGGCGATTCCTCTCGCTAACACAGCAGAACTGAGGCGATCGCGTGCATGAATCTTCAGTACCGGGAAAACAGCTTCGGATGCAGGGATCAACGAACCAATTCAATGCTCCGTGTCGCGAATTTGCCCACGCTCTGATTTTCACCGGGCATATGATCGACGCACCCGGGCGCGAGCAAGCTCGCTTTCCCGCCTGGGCTGAATCTCGCGCGCGTCGTGCGATTCATGAAGCGATCGCCCACTTACCATGGACTCATCCAGGACCGACTGTAGGCCTTGCCGGCGCTGCGAGTGGGGGCGATTTGTTATTCCACGAGTGTTGCGACGAGTTGAGAATTTCGACCCGCATCCTGTTGGCCTTACCTCCGGACGAGTTCATTGCTGCTTCCGTCGCGCCGGCCGGATCCGATTGGATTCGCCGCTTCCATAATGCCGTCGACGCCAGGCGGGCCCACAGTCTCTATGTCATGAAGAATCAAGACGGTTTGTCGGAGGGCGCTACCGACAACATGTGGCAACGCGCCAACGTGTGGATGATCGAACAGGCTACGGCCCTCGCTCCCGAGCGGGGTTTACTCGCGCTATGGGATGGAAAGTCTGGAGACGGCCCGGGCGGGACGGAGCACTTTCTTCAAGTTGCGCGCAGCTCGGGCGTACGCGTCCTTCCACCCATATCGATGAAAACGCTCACGCAGAATCTCGATCACTGAGCGCCTGAGTATCCATCAAACCCATCGAAGGTGAACCCACATCGTACGTGAACGCCTCACGATCCAGCCGCGTTCGCGGGATATCTACTCCGTCAGCCCTGGAACTTATAACCGCTTCCCGGCACGGTAATAATCATTTCGGGTCTTTTCGGACTTGACTCAATCTTCTGGCGCAGGCTCGCAATATGCATGTCGACGGTGCGCGTGAGCGTCCCTGCGATGTGACCCCATACATGTTCCAGTAACTCCTCTCGCGAGACAGTGCTTCCACGATGTTCCACTAGATACTGAAGCAATTGAAATTCGCGCGACGTCAAGTTTATGTGCTGCCCATCGCGCAGCACCTTGCCTTTGCGAACGTCAATCTGCATCGTTCCAAGGTAATAAACATCCTGGTTGACGTTGCGCGAAGGGTCGGATCGATTGGGGGACCGCCGCAGCAGTGCTTCCACGCGAGCCATCAATTCCAGTGTGCTGAAGGGCTTGGTCACATAGTCATCGGCACCCGATTTCAGCCCGGCCACTTTCTCTACCGTCTGGCTCAATGCCGTCAACAGAAGAATGGGCGTGGTCAGTCCAATCCGGCGAATATCGGTGCACAGGTCCAGTCCGCTGCGCAGCGGCAACATGATATCCAGGACGAAAAGGTCGAAGGGCCGTTGCGTGATTTTCTCCAACCCCACCTTGCCGTCAAACGCAAACTCTACGCCATATCCTTCACTGCGCAGACGGTCGCCCAGAGTCATGCATAACTCTTGTTCATCTTCCACGATGAGGATCTGTTCGTTCATGTTCGTGACATTCGAGAGGGCCGCGCGACTGCCGCAGTCATCTGCATGTCTTCTCCTTCTGCAAGTTGCAGGTGCAAGGTGAATGTACTTCCCACCGAGATCTGGCTGACAACTGTGACTTTTCCGCCCATGGATTCGGCAATCCGCTTGGCCAGCGAAAGTCCGAGCCCCGTGCCATGAATCTGCACCGCCTGCACGCGCGGACTGCGATAAAACGGATCGAAGATATAGGCGATCTCGGACGAATCGATTCCAATACCGTGATCGGTAATCGAAATGCATAGACCTTTAGAAACGCCGTGGTCCGGGGAAGCTAACGCTGCATGCACAATAATATGCCGATCGTCGCCGCCATACTTCACCGCGTTTCCTATAAAGTTCTGCAGGCACTGGGTAATGCCCCCCATGTCTCCCATGACCGGAGGCAAGTCTGGATCGATATCCAAATCCAAAACAAATCCCGCGCCGTGCACCAGTCCTTCTGTTTCCGCCACGACGGAGTCGATGATTTCTGTCACCGTCAATGGCTGCAGGATATACCGATTCTTGCGGTCTTCGGTTGAAGCAAACAGCAGAATCTGATCGATCAGTTCGCTCATGCTTCGACTCTGGTGCTGAAGAATCGACCCATATCTCAGCATCCCTTCTTTCTCGCGTATCAGCCCGTCCGCGAGATTGTCCGCGGCTGATCGAATCACTGCCAGCGGCGTGCGCAACTCATGGGAAACCGATGCGACAAATTCCATCTGCAGCCTAGCCAATTCCATCCTGCTCAGCATCTGGCTGCGCTGAATCACCCATACCACGACCATCGACAAAAGAAAGGTGAAGCTCAGAATGCCGATCAGCTTATAAGATGAACGGCGCGACGAGGACGCCAGGTTGACTTCACGCCGCGATGCATCTTCACCATAAAGCCGCTTCACTTCCGTCAAGTCCTGCCGCACTCTCTCAAAAGCAGGAACCCCACCGGCAAGGTCCAGACTCACAGCCTCCTGCGTGCTCCCCTCAAGAATGGAGGCAAGCACTTCATCGCGAACGCTGAGATAAGTGTTCCAGTCGCGGCTCAATCGTAGGGAAAGCGTGCGCTCTTCTGTTGATTTCGCTTGTTTGCTGTACTCCGCTATGCCGTCTTTCACGCGCTGGTCCGCGGCCCGCGACTGATCAGCGTATTCCACCTGCAAGTTGCTATCCGTCGTCGTCAAAGCATAGAGCGTCGCCCGACGAGTCTCCTGCGTTTGGTACTGTAACTCTCCTATGCGTTGAAGCCCATGCACCGAGCCTGTGTAAATTTCCTGCGCTTCATTATTCGCTGATCGCAAATCGCGTATTACGAAAGCGCCCACCACGGCTACTCCACAACAGACGATGAAAAGCAAAAGCGTCGCGTTGTGGCGGGACGCTACACTAAGAAAACGGTCCAGGGACGGCACGGGGTACAATGACCGGCGACGCGAGCCGAGCCTGAGTTGATTGCTCAATTCGCCGCCTCCACTTGCACGTGCAGTTTGTACCCTTTGTCCTCAGGTAATAGTTCGTCGATACGCAGCACCTTTACGGTTTCATCGACGTCTCCGGGGCGAAGATACCCGATGCCTCCGGGAACATTGAAGATGAACTTCCGTACCCCGGTTGCCGAAGCGAGTATCTTAGGCGATACCAGAATTTCACCAGTAAACAAGCCATGAACAAAATGATTTTTCAATTGGTCTTCGTTCATGCCGCACACATCGTGAACCATCGCTTTGCGCTCCGGCTCTCCGGGTTCGCGCATCACCAGCGTGATCCGTCTTCCGTTTGACCAGTGACTTCGATTTCCGAGAAAAATGTTGCGTAACTCCGCAGAAGAAAGATCATCCACGGGATTGGAGCGGTTGACAACGATTGCCAGCGGTTCGGTCAAACTAATCTCTGCGGCGCCTTCCGGCCACGTTCCGCCGTTCGCACGCACGACATCCATCCGCGGCCACGCAATCAGCGTCGCGCCCAGCACCACGACCGTCATTCGTCGTAATTTCGAAAACATATTCAGAAAGTAAATCCGAGTTGCAAAGCAAGTGCATTGATGCCGGGCTGGTTTCTCAAGGACGTGTAGTCATATTGGAATTTCAGAGCTACCGATTCGCTGGCATCAAAGCGTAAGCCGGCCGACGGACCATGGCGCAACTGCACGTCAGGGAAAATCGGCTCCCTGTTCGACGCGTTCACGTATTGATAGCGAAAGTATGGGCGATATGCTCCGAATTGTTTTGAAAACTGGGAATAGAAACCCGGGGTATTAAAGGACAGAGAACTTCCTAACACGGTATGACGATCGAGCACCGCCTCGTTGAGCCATTCATATTTCGGCCGGATCAGGATCGCGTGCGCGGCCAGAATCGACTCACCAATCTTGGGTGAGTTAGTAGGCGCAAGTAAGTCGTTGTAGTAAGAGAAGCCGGCCTGCAGGCCGTGTATCGCCTCAGGCCGCGCAAACAGCGCGAGGTTATAGGCCTTGTGGTTCTGATCGTCGATTTCGTTTTGAACTGGTTCCTCATCCAGCGGCGCTCGCGAGGCGCGACCGTTGCCTAATTCGGCTACGTAGTGCAATCCCAACGACCCCGAAGGCACCTGACCCGAAACGGTAACGCCGACCATGTGAATCGGCAGAATTCCGCCCTCATCTTCAAATGCAAACAGGAATGGTCTTCCGGTCGTAGTTTGCAGCCACGAACTATGATGGTAAGCCGTATTGTAGTAGCCAATGGCCGTATGTCCCCTGCCCGCGGAGATATTGAAGTAATCGTTGTGGGAGTACTGCATCAAGTACCGTTCGATATCCACGCCCAGGGTGTTCTGCGACCCTACGACCGTGCCGTAAACGTCGTCGGCGCCGGATTCAAACACGATCTCACTTATAAATTTGAACTTGTCTGAAACGTCGGACGTTACGAACAGGTCGAGTTGGCCTAACGAAAAAGACGTAGTATCGCGCTTCTGCGTGTCCCCGTGAAGAGAGATATCGCCGAACCCGCGAATGCGCAGCAGGGTTCTGCTCACATCCATTCTCTCCATCATCACGTTGTCTGTCTGCGGCTGCTCCGCCTCCTGCGAAGAAGCCGGCCGGGGTGCTGCCTGCGAAGAAGAACTCTGCAAGAGAGCGGTCTGCGTGAGCGCCGCAGCCTGGGCAGGATCATTTGTCACGGCCGGCCCGTGGTCCGCGGTGGTCGCCACCGCGGCAGTAGTCACCGCAGTTGGATCGCCTGACTTGACCGCTGGTCGTTCGGCTTCCAGTTGCTTCACGCGCGCTTCCAGTTGATCAATCCGGGTCAGCAATAACTCCAGCGTCGCTTTCTCCACGGATGCCTGCTTTTCTGTCTGCTGAGAGAATGCCCGCACGGCGCAAAGAAGCGCCAACACGATCAAAGTCGCCATGCGGCCCCGTACGTTCTTTTTAATCCGGCAGAAAAAGAGCATTGTGAGAACCTCCTGAACCAGCGTGCCATTGAACTTATGATCCAACTTCTGTCCCATACTGATGTTGTTGAAAATCAAAGGGGAACCCTGGAAGTATTCAACAAGATCCGACCTGTCGGATCATTGTGAAACCCTCGCGAAATCGCGGCATCGACCGTTTGATAATTCAGAGCCGGTCAAGAAAGTTGAATCAACGGCCAAGCCTGATGATCTTTGCAATGGAGTTCGACGTAAAAGCTGCCAAATTTGTCAATGGGCTTTACAAGATCTTACATCCGCGGCCCGGTTAGCGACCTCTTTACAAAGCTTTACAGCGTGTTTGACGTCGAGCAAGCAGCACCCGAATCGATCAAAGCTACGATCCCCATGTATTAACCGACTGAAGCGATCGCGGGGAGTCTGCCCATCACGGCAGTTCCCTTTATTTGCGCAGGCGTTAAGCAACTGGGAAAAAACGCCGGCGACGTTGGATCGTAACACAAATTGATGTCCATCCTTCTTTCCTCATTCATGCGAATTTCGGAGTGCACCATGCAACTCAAAGCACGAGTAACTCTGATGGTTGTCCTTTGTCTCGGAATCCATCTCACGAAAGTTTACGCCGTACCGAGTTTCGCGCGACAAACCGGCCTCTCGTGTAACGTTTGCCATAGGAATCCGCCCGAATTGACGGCCTTCGGCCGCTATTTCAAATTGAAGGGATATGTTGTTCCGGGGGGCGGAGTCAGCGACAAGATAGGTAATTCCGGCGATCTGCACTTATCCAAGAACATACCTCTGTCGGTGATGATTCTGCTCTCGAACACGGCATTTCAGGCCAATCAACCTGGCACTCAAAATAATGCAGCCGGATTTCCGCAGCAGGCAAGCCTCTTCTTCGCGGGCAGCTTTGCATCTCATTTTGGAGGTCTGGCGCAGATCACATATACCCACTCCGACGATCACTTCAGCATCGATAACACCGATTTCCGTTTTGCTAATCACGCGAAACTCGGCGAAACCGAAGTGGACTACGGCGTCACATTGAATAACAACCCCACCGTGCAAGACCTTTGGAACAGCACGCCTGCATGGGGCTTCCCCTGGATCAGCACCGCCTCGGGCGTAGATCCGATCGCCTCCCCGGTCATCAACGGCGGCCTGGGGCAGGAGGTCGCCGGCGTAGGTGGATACAGCATGTGGAACAACCACTTGTACACCGAGGCTACCGTTTACCGCTCTGAGCATGCGGGTTCTTCGACTCCCGTCACCGGAACCGGGTCGGCGTTCAATATCAGCGGCGTGGCGCCCTACTGGCGCGCCGCCTGGCAGCAGAACTGGGGAAGCAATTACCTCATGGTGGGTACCTACGGGATTTACATGAACTCATTTCCCGGGGCGATTTCGGGATCAACTGATCGTTATGCGGACACGGCGTTCGACTTTCAGTATCAACGTCCGATAGGCGCTAACCAGTTGGACGCGCACGGAACCTGGATTCATGAGAAGTCGAATACGGGCGCGACCTTTCAGGCTGGAGGCGCCAGCACCCCGGACCATCACCTGGATATGTTCAAGCTCGATGCCGTCTATCACTGGACGAGCAAATACAGTGCCGCGGCTCAGATCTTCTCCACCAATGGACCGGCGGATCCTGTCCTCTATGCCGCGGCCCCGTTGAGCGGAAGTAATAACGGCAGCCCCGATACCAACGGCTATCTTCTTCAATTCGCCTATTGGCCGATGCAGAACATCGACATCAACGTCAACTACGCCGGCTATACCAAGTTCAATGGCGGTTCAACAAATTACGACGGAGCCAGCCGCAATGCCTCAGACAACAACACCGTCTACATGGCGCTGTGGTTGAACTTCTAAAAATCTCTACAAGGAGGAGAAGCGATGACACACGAGGTCAATGGCTGTACTGCTGTAGATGAATGCCCGGCTTGCCAAAGCGTTAAAGCCGTTAAATTGAGCAGGCGTTCTTTTTTTGCATCTCTTCTGGGAATGGGGGCGGCTGCCATCGGCGCCATCGTCGGATTACCCCTGTTTCGCTTTGTTCTCTATCCCGTGTACGCCAGCAGCAAGGCGGGGGAGTGGTCCGACGTGGGTGACGCGAGCGAGTTCGAACGTGCCGGTGCGCCGGTTGTCAAAACCATTTCCTTGACCCAGCGCGATGGATGGCGCGATGTGGTTTCACACCAATCGGTGTATGTTACCCGCTCCGCCACAGGCGGCCTTCAGGTGCTGTCGTCCGTGTGTCCACACCTCGGTTGCTCGGTCAATTGGAACGCCAGCCAGGAGAAGTTCATTTGCCCGTGCCATGGCGGACAGTTCAAGGCCGATGGGCAACACATCTCCGGGCCTCCGCCGCGCGGCCTGGACAAGCTCAAGGCCCAGGTCATTGATGGAAAGCTGCAAGTCCGCTTCGAAAACTTCCGCTCCAATGTGGCGGATCAACAACTGCTTAGTTGAACTTGCTGAGGTGATCTCATGGACAGAGAATTGAAGACCCCCATTCCGATAAGCGGCGGTCCGGTTGCGCGCCTCATTCATTGGGTTGACGTGCGCACCGGGGTAAAGAGCCTCGCTCAGAAGGCCCTCGAAGAGCCCATACCGGGAGGCGCGCGCTTCGCCTATGTCTTTGGCTCGGGGCTTCTTTTCATCTTCCTTCTGCAGGTCATCACCGGGGTTTCACTCGCTCTCTATTACACGCCTACGGCTGAGACCGCGCACACCAGCGTGGCCTACATTACCAAACAGGTCGCCGGCGGCGCGTTTCTCCGCAGCCTGCACTCCTATGGCTCGAGCGCGATGATCATCGTGCTCGGGCTTCATTTCCTGCAGACTTTCCTCTATGGCTCTTTCAAAGGACGCCGCGAGTTGCTGTGGTGCTCCGGCGCGCTCCTCTCGTTCCTCATATTAGGAATGGGCTTCACCGGCTATCTCCTTCCATGGGATCAGAAGGCCTACTTCGCCACCGCAGTCGGAACCAACGTGGCCGGCGAAACACCGCTCATTGGCAGTCTCCTCACCCGTTTCCTCCGCGGAGGAAACACCATCGGCACTCTCACAATTTCCCGCTTCTACGTGGCGCATGTCTTTCTGATACCAGCTATCATTTTCCTCTTCATAGGCGCGCACATCTTCCTCTTCCGTAAAGCCGGGCCTGCGGGCCCCATCGAGGAAGACCCTATCTCGCCCAAACTCGCTCCGGAGCCGTTCTACCCCCGCCAGGTGTTGCTCGACATGGGGTTCGCCCTTGTCATTGTTGCCATCCTCGGCGGCCTTTCCTATCTGCGCCCAGTAACTCTGGGCCCTATCGCCAATCCCGCCGACTCTCATTTCCTTCCCCGCCCTGAGTGGTATTACCTTCCAATGTTTGAATGGCTCAAGTTATGGGAAGGTCCGCTGGTTGTGTTGGGCGTGGTCGTTCTTCCGGGACTTCTCGCCACCGCCTTCTTCCTCATGCCGTTCCTCGATCGCCGTCTTGAGCGCAAGCCCTGGCGCCGGCCCATCCCTGCTCTCGCTGTGGCCATCGTGGTTCTCGGCATGGTCTACCTGGGGATCAAGAGCCAGATCGACGACAGTCACGGGCCGGCAGCCGCGCAGCTCGCCCTTCAGCATCAGGAGGAAAAAGCCTATAGCGACGCACCCTTTGAACCATATGTCGCTGCTGCTGATGGAACGCCCGCCCCTGAACCGCCACTCGGTCCGGTCAATCCCCTCATCGCCCAGGGCAAAGGCATCTTTACGGAGCGTGGTTGTGTCGGCTGTCATGGAGCCACAGGCAGCGGGACCCCTCTCGCTCCCAGTCTCGTCGGCATCACCGGCAAATTTCATCAAGACGACTTGATCGCTCTTCTCCACAATCCGAATTCTCGGATGAAAGCCGGCGGAATGCCCGCGGTCGCAGCCTCTCCGACAGAGATGTCGGCTCTGCTCTCCTATCTAGGAGTCCTGGGAACGCGCGCCGCCAACGTGGCCCCGGTTTCCCAGACGCCCAGTTTGCTTCTCGCGGCAAGCGCCAAGCGTGGCCCGCTTACCCCAGTTGGAGTGCCGGCGGCAGGCAGCCCAAGTCCCTCTTCGAACCTGCCTGCCGAGTTTGCCGCGGGCCAGCAAGCCTTTCAGGAACGCGCCTGCTTCGCCTGTCATGGCGATGCCGGCGCCGGTGGCCGCGCGCCTGCGCTCGCGCCCCTCATTGCCAAGATGGATAACGAGGAACTGGCCAGGCTCTTCCAGAATCCCACCGCGAAAATGAGCGCTGGAGGCATGCCGCCGGTCGTAGCCACGCCGCAAGAACTGCATGCGCTCATCGCGTACTTGCGCACTTTGCGCTCACCGCAAAATTTCAAATCGCCGGTCCAGCAATCGTCGGTGCAACAGTTGGCGCCCGCTCCGGACCAAGATCGAAAGGCTGAAACTCCTGCTGCTCCTGTCGCCGCCATCGCGGCCATCACGCAGACGGTTGCCGAAACCCTGGCATCGTCGCACCCGCCTGCATCTGAGTTCCTGCCGGGCAGGTTGCTCTTTGTTTCGCAGGGATGCGTTGCCTGTCACGGCACGGATGCGCGCGGAACCCAACTAGCCCCTTCGCTCATCGGCATCGGTGCCAAATATCCCGGGAATGCACTCCCCTCCCTGCTCCACCACCCCACAAGCAAGATGACGGCTGGCGGTATGCCTCCTGTTCTGGTGAATGAGTCGCAGATGGTTGAATTGGTGGCGTATCTTTCCGGTCTTAACGAAAAGGCCGCCGCAATCCTGTCCGTGTCGCAGGCCAACGCTGACCCCCAATCGATTCCAGCGTCTCAGCAAGCGCATGAAGTCACTGTCGCGATTCAAGCAACACGGCAGCCCGAAGCCTCCAACACATCCTCCGATCCGCTGGCAATGCGCGGCCGTCAGGTCTTCCAACACCAGAACTGCGGCATGTGCCATGGCGCCGATGGTTTGCATGGAACCGCAGCCGCTCCCGGCCTCGCAGGGACCGCGTCCCTGCTGCCCGAATCGACCCTGGAACACATGCTCCTGCATCACACCGCAAAAATGCAGAAGGGGGGCATGCCCAACACCAACTTCAATCCCCAGGATCGGAAGGCCATCGTGGCCTACATCCGCTCTCTGCCGCCGGGTGCGGAAGCCCGCGAATCACGGGCCTTTATCTCCGCCAGTCACAAGACCAATTGAGCCTTGCACAACGGTGATTGTGACGCACTGAGTACATACACCGTCAAGCGCGATGATTTTCAGGCCATGCATGACGCGGATAACGGCGCATTAGTTCGCGACGCACCTGCGGATAGAGCCTCGCCCAGAATCCGGCAAGGTCCGTTGTGGTTTGTACTGGCCGTTGATTCGGCCCGAGAAGATGAAGCACGACCGGCACGCGGCGCGGCCCAATTTTGGGTGTCTCGTCCATGCCGAAAAAATCCTGCAGGCGCGATGCTATCCAGGGTGTCTTGCCGGGTTGGTAGTGAATCTTTACCTGGCGGCCGCCCTTCAAACGCAAGGTGCGCGGTGCGTTTTCGCCAAGCCGATGCGCATCGAGTTTTCGCTCGAGCCACGTTACAAAGCTGGTGTCCTTGCTCTTCAGTTCGGCGAAACTGCGCCGGCCGCGACAGAATTCCTTGAACGAATTCAATAACTGTGGCGCTTCCATGCCCGCGAACTCTATGCGGCCCTCAAGATCGTCGAGCATCTCCCGGTCGACAAAGCGTTCGATTCCCGCCTCGATTGCCTTGTCTGCAAACAGGTCGGAAGCAGCGTCCGAATCAGGCGCGACGCTGTTCGATTCCTGCAGGATCAACTTGTCATAGACCAGGCGGCTCACCGAATCGACGCGTTCTGCCTCGCGATTCCAGATGACTGCCGTCTCCTCCCGCACCCGCTCGGGAAATAAGTCAACAAGCCACTCCGGTTCCACGCGTGCGATCAAACGCACCTGGGGCAGGGGTTTCTCCGTGCGGTCCTCCACATCCAGGGCCACGAAGAAAGAGCATGATGGCGTTTCGCCCGTGATCTCCGCCGCAGTGCCATTCGACAGCATCACCTGCTTGCCGGCCTTGCGCTGGCCCACCCGGTCGGGAAAGGCCGTCAAAACGGATTGCAGCAACGCGATATCGTCACGCTTATCCTGCTTCGAAGTGCGCGCGAGCCGCAACAGGTGATGGTACTGCTGCCGGGCTGCATCGCCCAACGGCTCGTCGATGGCTGCAAGCAGGTCGTTGTGCCCCCGGCGTTCGCCCGAACTCAGCAGCGCCGCTGTGATGCAGGCCGTGCGCACGACGCCGCGGTCACTCGCCGCCGCAATCATGCGCGATAAGCGCGGATGCAACGGAAGCCGCATCAGCTTCCGCGCATCCTCATCGTTGGATACCAGGAGTTCAAGCAGCCTCTCAGCGTTCTGGATGGCCATCTCCGGCGGGCTATCAAGCCACTCTATCTGGCTTGGATCCTGAATGCCCATCGCGCGTAACGCCAGGCAGAGCTGGGTAAGATCGCTGCGGAGAATTTCCGGCGCTTCGTAGTCCGGGCGCGCCTGGTAATCCATCTGCGGATACAGACGAATCACTCGACCCGGCCCGGTGCGGGCTGCGCGTCCTGCTCTCTGGCGCGCCGATGCTTTGCTGATTCGGCCCAAATGCAGCGTTGGCAATCCTGTCCAATGCGAGTAAGTAGCCCGCCGCGCCAGGCCGCTGTCGATCACTGCTGTCACCCCATCGATGGTGATCGAACTTTCAGCGACGTTGGTGGAAAGGATGATCTTTGCCTGCGACGCGGGCGCCACAGCGCGATCCTGTTCTGCTCCGGGCAGATCGCCATGCAGCGGCAATAGGATCCGGTTCCACTGCCTGGACAGCGATGCGCAGGCTCTGGCTGCATTCCGGATCTCCGCTGCCCCAGGCAGAAAGACCAGTACGTCTCCCGGCTGCGCCCCGCGCAGCACCTGCTCCAATGCGTCCTTCACTTGCTCGTGTAGCGGCGCGGAAGAGTACGCAATATGCTCAACCGATAAATCAAACAGTCTTCCCGCCGAGCGCACCACCGGACAGTCATTTAAGAATCGCGCCACTGGCGCTGTATCCAACGTTGCCGACATCACCATGATGCGCAAGTCGGGCCGCCTGCGTTGCAGGCGCTTCAGCAACGCCAGTGCGAGATCGCTCTCCAGGTGCCGCTCGTGAAACTCATCCAGAACCACGGCGTCTACGCCTCTCAAATCGGGATCCGAGAGCAGGCGGCGGGTCAATACGCCTTCTGTTAAAAAATGCAGGCGCGTGTTCGGCCCGGCCACCCGTTCAAACCGCACCTGGTAGCCCACCGTCTGACCCAGGCCTTCATCCAACTCCCAAGCCACGCGCTTGGCTGCCAGGCGCGCGGCAATCCGCCTTGGCTCCAGTACCAGCACTTCGCCCTTCACAGCGTTCAGGAGCGCAGCCGGGATCCGAGTCGTCTTTCCCGCGCCTGGCGCGGCCTCGATCACAAGATTCGAAGTCTGCGCAAGCGAAGCAAGAATGTCCGGGATGAGGGCATCCACGGGAAGTTGAGGTTGTCGAGGCACGTCTTCTATCCAATTTCACTGGTCGAACTGAGTCAATCTAAGCAATCGCGCAACTTGGTCTGAAACTTAGTGACCTGCCGCGCTGCGTGTCTCTCTGCTAAACTTTGCGCCTATGAAAGCATTCATGATTCGAACCGTTTGCGCGGTAGTTTTCCTGGCAAATATATGTGCTGCTCAAGAGGTTATACCGCTTTACTCCGGCACCGCGCCCGGCTCGGCGCACGAAGACTATCCTGAAAAAGCGTACTTCTCGAAATCCTGGAACACGGACGTCGTCACCAACGTGACCCAGCCCACCCTCACTATTTTCAAGCCTTCTCCCGAGTTGAGAAATGGGACTGGCATCGTCATCTGTCCGGGGGGCGGGTTCATGGCTTTATCCATTACGAGCGAGGGCTACGATGTCGCAAAGTACCTGGCCGCGAAAGGCGTAACGGCCTTCGTGTTGAAGTATCGTCTCGCCCGCACCGGCGACGACGCCACACAGGAATTCACCGCGCTCTTCGCGGACAAGCCGAAATTCACGCAGATGTTGGCGAAAGAGGAGCCCCTGGCCGCTGCCGATGGATTGGCTGCTGTCACTTACGTCCGGCAGCACGCAGCGGAGTGGGGCGTCTCTCCGGACCGCGTCGGCATCATCGGCTTTTCCGCAGGCGGCTCTGTCACCGCCGAGGTCGCCTTCCGCTATGCTCCCCAGGGACGGCCTGCCTTTGTCGCCCCCATCTACTCCGGCGGACCAATGTCCAGGGGCGCGCCCGTTCCTGCCGATGCCCCGCCCATGTTCATCGCGGCCGCGACCGACGATAATCTTGGACTCGCACCCCTGAGCGTCGCTCTCTATGAAAAATGGACCGCCGCACAAAAATCGGCCGAGCTGCACATGTACGCAAAAGGCCGCCACGGCTTCGGAATGCACAAGCAGAACATTCCCACCGATCACTGGATCGACCGCTTTGCCGATTGGCTCGAATTAGGAGGCTGGTTGAAGCAATGATAGCTCGTCCGATTTAAAAGGGCCCCGCGCCGTGTTCCGCAGTCATACGCCGAAGCTAGTCATGAATGTGGCGCTGTCTGGCCAAGGCGCGGGCTCATCGTGGCGAGCTGTTCGGGACGGACGCTCGGCCGGGTCCATGGACATTCTGCAATACAAATTCCGCACGATGCGGCAAAGAACGGGATGTACTTGTCGAATTCCACAATCCGCTGGGCTCCGGAGACAGTTGTCGTGTAATTGGTTCCATCCAGTCCGTAAAAAACGCTGTGCGTCTCGCGCAATCCTCTGAAGCCGATTTCGAGGACTGTCTCTTGGAAAGCCGATTGGGCACCAGTACTCTAATCGCGTCCTACTGTCGCGGTAGGCGTCAGCAACACGAAATCGATGAAATCCCGGTCAGCAATAGGCAGATCGGCTATCTGTTCAGGAGCAATGACCTGGCTGCCCTCCGTTCGGTCTTTGTCCACGCCAGTCGTAGTCTCACGGACTTCGACCTGCTCGTGGCAGCGCGACCTGGAGCACACCGCGTACTCTGAAGCATTGCGCGACACGATAATGCGGCTTGAATAAACTGGATTGCCGGTCATTACGGACGCGAGCAAACAAAGCCCAGCTTCGCGACGCGACTTATCCAGTCTCCGGGCTCGCTAACCTTGCCCATTGCTGAGACAGGATCACACGGTTTTTGTTGGAGTCATCAATCCCATCAATCCCACAGTCGAAACGGCGGCTGACGTGCGAGATCGCGTTATTGAGGCGGCTTCGATTCAGCCTGCCGCGCAGTTGGAAATGACTGACGATTGTGATTTTGCACCGTTCGCCGATGATATCTCGACGGCCCGCGAAATTGCATTCAGCAAGATTCGGGCAAGAGTCGAGGGCACGGAACTGGGTTGGAAGGTGCTCGGTTGTTCAGCAACGGTCATCGCTCCTCCTCTTGAGTCGAAAAGCGAACTGTCTGTCTCAGGAACTCCACCGGAAGGCCCTTTTTCAGGAACTGTGGGGTAGTCACAACAGATATTGTCTAAAAGAAAACTTTCGCTGCGAATTGAACCAGCCGGGGATTGGTTCCAGGATCGGTGCTGGTAACTACTCCAAAGTTGGCGTTATTACTGACGCAACAAGTTGTATCCGGCGGCGCAAACTGCTTGCGATTAAACAGATTAAAGAATTCCACTCGGAATTCAAAGCCGGCACGGTCCTGCTGGCCGAACAGGACTTTCTTGAAAAGAGCGAAATCACAATTATCCGCTCCATCGGCTCGCAACGTCGGATCGACGCGCGGTTCCGTTCCAAACATGAAATCGGCTGGGGCGGTAAAGCATGTCATGTTAAACCATTCATGTAACCGATTCGCCGCACCAGGTGTCGGCGATTTGTTGCATGAACGCAGTAGATTGGGGCGGGATCCGGCTCCAAACAGAGTATCGTCGTTTACTTGCCCGTTGCTAAACACCAGCGGCAACCCTCTCTGAAACGTGGTGACGCCATCGATTCCCCAATCTCCAACAAGCCTGTTCAGCCCGCTTCCGATGTGAGACAAATATTCTTTGTTTTGACCGATTGGTAAATCAAGCACGTAACTGACGACCAAACGTTGCGGCATATCCTGTGAAGATAGGGACCGCTCAGCGCGAAGGTTGTTGTTGTCTTGAATCGTGCCTACGGAATTCTCCAGCCAGGCGGTCAACGTATCCGTATTGCTGATCAACTTGGATTTCGTGTAGGCGGCGAGAAGCAAGCCTCCGGCAGAAAAACGCTTTTGAGCGGTAAGCTGAAATGAATGATAGATGCTGTCGAATGAGCCTTGGCCCGCAAGTTCAACGCTCGTGTATTGGGGAAAGGGTCGGAGCAATTGGCCAACCGTGGTTACGGGAGTCCCAAGGGCGAGCGCCTCACCGTTGACATAGAAAGGACTGGGAGTGGCATTCAGAAGGTTGACGGCCGCTCGACCTCCCGCTGCGAATTGAACTGCTGCGTCCGACAGCTCGCTGTCTGCAATCTGATTAATCTGCTGCGAATACTGAGCGAGATGAGTTCCCTTCGATCCCACATAGGCCGCAACGAAGGAGAACTTCTCTGGCAGTTGCTGCTCAAGGCTCAGGTTCCATTGTTGGGTATAGCTGTCTGGATGGTTGGCGCGATCAACTTCCGTGATCGACTGCACTACCTGGGTAAGAAACTTCTGCGTCCCCTGGGCGCCCAGGCTTCTTCCGGGCGGCCGGGATATTCCATTGAGAAAAGGAAGAGAAATGGAATTGTAAGGATGCACTCCATCAATCGTCCCGGTATAGGTCGTGGCGGCCGCATTTACCATATCATTATTCGGATTCAAGGCGTACGACACATAGTCCGGGATCCAGAAAATACCATAGCCGCTGCGCATCACTGTAGTTCCCGACAGACTAAAGGCCAAGCCAAATCGAGGCGCCAGGTTATTGCGTGCAAGAGGCAGATTGTTTCGTCCGGACGGAGAAACAAGAAACACGTCTCCTTTGACTCGTGCTGCTCCCACACTCGCAAACTGATTGACGTAACTGTTCGCGCCGGGGTCGAAATAGGATAAGCGATTGAAGCGTTCGGACCAAGGTCCCTGGAGTTCGTAGCGGAGGCCGAGATTGATCGAAAGTGCATCCGTGAGACGCCACGAATCGTTGAAATGAAATGCGCGATAGACCTGCTTGCCCGCCGTGAACGAGGGGACTACAGCCTGTGCTGAGTAATGGTTATTTACGTTGCTGTAGTTGTCTGCGTAGCCCAAAAGGAAGTCAGCCATGGAGATACCGGTGAAGCATGGCTCGCCGACACCACAAAAGTCAAATGCGCCGCTGGCGACATTTGTTTGAGCCGCGTTGTCGTAGCTTACTTCGAATTGCGTACCGAAATGATATACATGCCGGCCGCGCACCAGCGTCAGGCTCGGAGACCAGTTATATTGCGTGTTGTGGTCCTGAATGAAGCTCTGGCCCTGAGAACACATGATGTTGTCCGCGAAACGGGCAACACACGGGGTTGGCGGTGTACGCATGCTGGAAGGAATCGCAGTGTTATAGCCCGCTGGCCAGCCAATCGAAGTGAGATCGAAATTTGCATTGGTTGGAGTTCGGAGATAATCGAAATAGCCGACGCTGGCATTAACGTCGAAGATAGTCATGGAACTGATGCTGTAGTTATAGCCTACGGCCAACGCGGTGGTCGCATAATGTTCAAGGCAACGATCTTCGCAGAGCCCGTTCTGGAGTGGATCGATGGGCAAATCGAGCACATTCCAGTAACTGAGACGGGCAAAGAGTTTCTGCCTGCTGGTGATTTCCTGATCAACGCGCCCCACGACCTGGTTTTGATTGCCGCCGGTGTTAGCAACGGTGTTGAAGTTGTTGAAGGTCCCCGAGGGAGCGGTGGTTCCCGTTGCGTTTGGGGGCGGCCATAAATCGAGAAGTGCTTTTGACGTCGTATTGATCCGCTTTGGGGGAATGAGATTACCCTGGAAGGGCAAAGGCTGTGCCGCGCTTTGCGGACAGGCCCCCTGGGGATTCAATGCACTGCCCGCACAAGGATCGAGCACGACAGTACTGAGCGCTGAAAAGTCGCCCCTCCGCTCCGCCTCAGTGGGCACCGTGGCAGTGAATGGAGTTCCGGTACGCAGCCGAAACCCCTCCCAGTTGGTGAACCAGAAAGTTCGATCGTTCTGGCAGCAGTGGTGAAGGTTGATCGGACCGCCCACGGCGGCGCCAAATTGATTTTGCGCCCAGGGCGGCCGCGGCTTGCCTACCAAATTGAGGAAGTAGTCATTGGCATTGAAGATGCGGTTGCGGAAATACTCATAGACTTCTCCGCGAATATATTGCGTTCCCCCCTTGGTACTGAGGTTCGTGACTCCGCCTGTAAACCTGCCCCATTCGGCGGGAAGATTTCCCGTGTGGACTTTGAATTCCTGTATCGAGTCCTGCGAGGGAATCAGGACTGGGACATTGATGTAGCTGATGTTAAGAGGTTGGCCGTCAAGATATTCTGCGCTTTGATTTCCGAACGCACCGTTCACCTGGTAGTTACCCCATCCGAACGGATTGACGCCAACGGGTGTTCCCATGGCGCTGCCCTGCGGGATCACGGAGGGAGCGAGCGCGATCAAGTTGAACACGTTTCGCCCGTTGAGGGGCAGTTCGTTGGCTGAGCGGCGCTCGACGACAGTACCAAGGCTGGAAGACTCGGTATCGAGCCGTGGCGTGCCTCCCTCCACCGTGACGCTTTCGGATACGGAACCGAGCTGCATCTCAAAGTTGACTTCAAGAGCATCCTGGACGTGAAGAATGATGCCTGACTCGATGACCGCAACGAATCCGATTTTTTCAACCTCGATGCGATATCGCCCGGGAGGAAGGCCGGATACGTAATAAATGCCAGACTCATTGGTAAGACCGTAATAACCGACGCTGGTTCCGGTATTGATGACTCGCACGCTGGCCGCATTGATGACACGCCGGTGCGAATCGGTGATTCTTCCCGTAAGCGATGCCGCAGTCGACTGCCCATGTACGTAAAGCGAGAAGAAGAGCGCGAACAGCGGGCCTGCACATACTCTGCCCATCCGCCTCATAGCCCACCCTACGGCGCTGTTTCGCAATACCCCTCCCAAAGGCCGATGAAGCGGATCCTGATGGTGGGCCAAGCCCTTGGATCTGAATGAGCCATACGAAAACAAACTAAGTAGCATGAATATATACGCGAATGCTGCTGAACGTGTACCACTCCAATATTGAAATTTTTATCAGAAACAACGGGTCACAATTCTCTGGAAGTGCCTAGCTGCGCTGGGGTATAGTTCCTGATCGAGAGGTCGATTCCCTTGGCCAGTGATGCAGACACTGTCAGACGCTTCGTACGGCGCGGTGACTTCGCCCTCCTGCCTGCGCGACGACCTGACGAAATGCGGGTGAGGGCCGCATCAAAAGGTGCTCTGGAGTTTATTGAAGAGGCCACAAAAATATCCGACTTGAGTGATGAAAAGCTCGTGACGCTGCTGTGCGAAGAGGATTCCGACGCATTGCATGAGTTATTCAACAGGCATTCCAGGCTGGTTTACGGAATTGCTCTCCGCATCCTGCATGATGTGGGCGAGGCTGAGGAGCTAGTCCAGGAATGCTTCTTGTATGTCTATCGGAAATCCTTAACTTTCGAGCCATCCAGAGGAAGTGTGAAGGTGTGGATCATCCAGGTGGCTTACAGCCGTGCGCGGGATCGAAAAGCGCATCTGTCGCGCAGGGGATTTTATCTGAGAACAGACATCGGGTCGGGAGGACTTGAGGGTACACTTGTAGAAAATGCCGATGTGGAACAAGAGATTGCAGCCAGAGTAGACTTCGACCGTTTGCAATGCGCGTTCGATGCTTTAACAACGGAGCAGTATGAGACTTTGAAGCTTTTCTATTTTGACGGGATGGAGCTGAGAGAAATCAGCGAGCGGCTTCATGAACCCCTCGGCAACGTGCGACACCATTTTTACCGGGGACTCGAGCGGCTGCGCAACAGCGCGGCGGTTGAAAGGTTACGGAATCCTCGTCATGCAACGAACTGACGGACTGGACGAACACGAAAAATTCAAAGAGCTTTGTGCCTTGGCACAGGCTAACTCGCTCGATGCAACTGAGCGAGTTACCTTGGATCGGCATTTAGAAAGTTGCAGTGCCTGCCGGGAGACATACGACCAATTCTTCGCGATCGGCGAAGAAGGCATGGCCTATCTGTCGCAGGACTTTGCGCTGACAGAAGAAGCAGAACGCTGGGACAACCGCCATGCGCGGGAAAAACTGTTCTCGTCTATCCGCGATCACCGGTCGAGGAGAGTCCTGCCGATAAAAGCCGGTCAGGCTCGCCACGAGTTGAGCATCGCGCGCCCGCATCTCGAAAGAGAAATCACAATTGGCGCGTTAGCTGCATGTTTGGTCATTGCAGTGGCCTTGGGCGGGTATCAGATGGGGCTGATACGACGTGCGGATTTATCCGCGATGTCATCGCCTGCCAGGCGCTTCGAGCCTGCGCCGGTAAAACCAGCACAGGCGGACATTCTCCCATCTCTGACTGCGGAGATCGCGCGTCTGCGGTCACAGATATCCAGGCAAGATCAGGAGCTTGCTCTGTTGCGGGCTGGAACCGGCATTTCCCAAACACACATTGGCGAACTTGAAAACCTGAATCGTGAAAGCGCAGTTAATCTTCGCCGATTGACGGACGAACGGGACAAACTATCAACTCAGCTAAGCGAGACTGAAGGCGCCTACCAGAAGCTGCAAGCAGATTTCACCAACTTGAAGGCCGACTTTAGCCGTGCAATGTTGCGCGCCGCCTCATTGGAAGAAGACGTTACTTCGTTGACAGCTGCCAAACGCGATCGGGAGCGCCAGCTTAAAGACGATCAACAGTACTTGGTTTCCGACCGCGACATCCGCGAATTGATGGGCGCACGCAAACTCTATATCGCCGATGTCTTCGATGTAGATAGCGCCAGCCGCACCAAGAAGCCGTTTGGACGCGTCTTCTATACACAGAACAAGTCGCTGGTCTTCTATGCTTTCGATCTCGATCATCAGGCCGGAGTCAAAAACGCCAGCGATTTTCAGGTCTGGGGACAAAAAGATTCCGAGCCCAATGGCGGGTCGCACCCCATGAATCTTGGCATTCTTTATATGGACAGCGAGTCGAATCGTCGATGGGTGCTTCGATCCGACGATCCCCGGCAATTAGCAGAAATCGACGCCGTTTTCGTAACGGTTGAACCTCACGGCGGCAGCCAGAAGCCAACTGGAAAACCGCTTTTGTATGCGTTGCTAAGGAAAGAGGCGAACCACCCTTAGAAGGGTTTACTTCCAGCCCCGGTTGGGAACAATGCCCCGCGCCTCCTTTATGGTGTATAGCTGATCGGCCTTGAGAGCTGAGAAAGACTGATGAAACCCGCTCGGCCAGCGCACAGCGACATCGGCTGTTTGTGCCCTGCCCAGCCCGAAGTGAAGACGAAAATCGTTGCAGGAAAGAAAGCTGGTTTGGCTTTGCAACTCTTTCACCTGCTTCCTTCCACCGGCAGTTATTTCAATGCGTGCGCCGATTGCGCTGCGATTGGAGGCCGTACCCTCAGGACGTATTTTGATCCAATGATTGTTTCCGGAGAGGTCGTTGCGGAACAGCGAGGGCGGCTGCCCGAGATTCACGACTAACATATCGATGTCCCCGTCGTTGTCAAAATCGCCATAGGCCATTCCTCTGCTTGAATGCGGCTCCAGGATGTCTGTTCCGGCTTCGTCGAATAACTCCTCGAAATGTCCGTGGCCCAGGTTGCGGTAAAGCAGCAGGGGACTCTTGTAGGGAGATTCCGGAAAGCGGCGTTCAAAATCCGGATAAATATGACCGGTCGCGACCGCGATGTCCTGCCAGCCGTCGTTGTCGAAGTCCTCAAGACCCGTGCCCCAACAAACGAACCGATTATCGACTGCAAGACCGCTGGCACGAGTGGCATCTTCAAAGATCCCTTTACCAAGGTTGCGGTAGAGAACAGGCAGATCGCCGGCAAAGTTAGTCTTGAAAATATCGAGCCGTCCATCGCCATCATAGTCGCCAACTGCTACTCCCATGCCTGCTTGTTCCTGCCCATCGTCGCTGTACGCCACGCCGCGCACTCCGCCCTCCTCGCGAAATGTTCCGTCATGATTGTTCATGAAAAGAAGGCTGGGACTGGAGTCGCAGGCGACATAGATGTCGGGCCATCCGTCATCGTCAAAATCGGCCGAGATTGCCGTGAGTCCGTAGTTGCTGCGCGCGTTGGAAATGCCTGCCGACAGGCTGACATCGGTGAATGTGCCATTTCCATTATTGCGATAGAGGGTATGAACCCCGAACGCCAGACCGCGCGGCCCGCAGTTGACCGGCATGCTTTGAAAGAAGCAGAAGGACTTTTCACCAGGGCGCGGCGTCTTGGCCGGATCAAATCGAGTGTAGTTGGAAACAAATAGATCAAGCTGGCCATTGCGGTCATAGTCAAGGAATGTGCAGCCGGTCCCCCAGCGCGTCGTCGCACTGAGAAGTCCCGATTCAGCTGTCACGTCAGTGAATGTACCGTTACCATTGTTTCGATAGAGGACATTCTTCCCCCAGTACGTAAGAAAAAGGTCGTCGAAACCATCATTGTTATAGTCACCAACACAAACGCCGCATGCCCAGCCGCTCTTGGTCAAACCCGCCGTCAGGGTGACATCGCGAAAGGTGCCATCTCCGTTGTTGTGATAGAGGCGGTTGGTGATACCCGGGTCAGGTCCCGCGAGGACACTTCCCCCTAGAACAAGGACGTCGAGCCATCCATCGTTGTCGTAGTCGAGGAAGGCGCATCCGCAGCCGATTGATTCGAGGATGTAATCTTTGGGGCTGGGCGAGCCATAGAGCACCGGGTGATCGATCTTGGCCGAGCGGGCAACTTCTACGAAGCGAGCATCGTAAGGCAAACCCGATCTCTTCCCTCGAGGCGCGACGGCACCTTTATGCGCCGTAACCCCTTGTCCGAATGCGACCGCTGCTGCGGCGCTCAATGTGCTCGACAGAAACGCCCGCCGCGATTGCTTCATTCGCCTCCCTCGCTCACAAAACCAATCATCGTGCAATTCATCGAGGGAAGGGTATCATATGCGATGAACGTGCCTTTGGGTTCCTCGTCTGGTAGGCCTGATCGCCAGGACAATTATCGAAATTTAGGGCCGTACAAAGTTTTATGATTTGTATGAAGAAGGCACCTCAGGGTAAAGGCTGGTTTGTAGCATGAACAGACTTGCATCGGCGGTCCGGTCGCACAATCTGAAGTCGGGCCCGATCTCCGTGCAGACTGTTGCCGTGCTCTTTCTCTTGACCGTTTGCTTGCGGGCTCAAGATCCTTCTGAACTTCAAATTGCGCACCAGAAGATGGAAGCTAGAAAATATGCAGAAGCCGAGCAAATCTACCGGAAGGCTCTATCGAAGAGCCCATCGTCGCCAGAGATATCAACTGATTTAGCTCTATGTCTTCAGCTACAAGGCCGCTCAGCGGATGCCATTCACTACTACTCCCAGGCATTGAAGCTGAAATACGTTCCCGAAACCTATGCCCTGCTGGCTCAGGAAAAGTGCCGTATAGGAGATCTGGCGGGCGTGAAGCCGATGCTGGGAAGGATCTATCGCCAAGAACGCAAGAACCTTATGGCCGTCTCAGCCGTCGCCCCGTGCTATCTCGACGTCGACGAGCCAGTCGAGTCCGCTACAATCTACAGATCGCTCTTGAACAGTAACACTTATCCGTCTGACCTAGCCATGGTGCAGTTAGCCAAGTCGTATATTCGAAGCGGTCAAGTGTTCGCGGCCAAATTAAGCAAGGCGCCAGGATCGGAGCCCTTTGTATCGGCACTCAGGCACGCTTCGAGTGAGGGTAAAGCGGGGGCGCGCGGCGCATTTGCTGAGGCTGCCCGGGTTTCACCGTACTTCAAGGCTGACCTTGATTGGGAGCAAGCTATTGATCTGTGGCAACAGCATTCGCAGGATACTGGACTTCTCTACCTCTTATCCGTATTGAGTGGCGAAGAGGGGATGCGGCAGATCCAGACATGCGAAGAAAAATTCCCCAATTCGCCCTATCTCCAGCAATTCTACGCAGATGTATTGGCAGACCAGGGACATGGAGATGAGGCTATCGCGCAGTACCAACAACTTGTGCGCGATCATCCTGACCTTTCCGATGTGCACTTCAGCCTGGGACTATTGCGCGAAAGGCGAGAAGAGTGGCCTGCGGCGGCCGAGGCATTTCGCCAGCAACTTGCAGCTTACCCCAATGATGAGCGAGCCGCTGCGCACTTGAGTCAATGCATGCTGCAAATGGAACAGTATGCTGCGCTGCGAGAGTTTTTGTTGCCAAGAATGCACACGGAACATCCGCCACAATGGGCAAGTTTGAACTTGGCAGAAGCGGAACAAAAGTTAGGAAATAATGCTGCCGCGATCAAGATATTAACGGCCGCCGAGCGAGATCCCTATGCCGATAAGCTGGTGCATTATCGACTCATGCATCTCTACACCCTCGAGGGTCGCGCTGCCGATGCCAAGAGAGAGTATGCGCTCTTCCAGTCTGCATCCCGGAAATAGATATCTTTTAAATCAATTGGTACAAACGCAACAGTCTCCTCATATTACGCTGCGTGGAGTGCATCCCACGTTCGGGAATTCTTGGAGGCACCATGTCAAAAATGAGAAGCGCAAGCTTTGCCAGCGCGGTCGTGTGCGGCCTTGTCAGCGTCGTTCTCCTCATGTCGTGCTCTTTGCACCTGAGCGCACAATCGACATATGGCACGCTTACCGGAACCGTTATAGATGCCACCGGTGCGACAGTGCCAGGCGCAACAGTTACGCTCATTAACAAAGGCACAGAAGAAAAGCAAAACCAGGTATCCGGGGACACGGGTCTGTATTCATTCGTGAACCTCAATCCTGGTGATTATCGTCTGGTGGTTGAAAAGACTGGCTTCAAGCACGTCAACCGCGAGAATATCGTCATCCAGGTTCAGCAGACTACGAGGCTCGACGTCACCTTACCCATCGGTCAAGCCACAGAGACGGTTACCGTTTCCTCGGATGTACCTCTGCTGCAGGCGGAGACGTCTTCTCTCGGGCAGGTCGTTGAGGAACGCAGTGCCGATGAACTTCCACTGAACGGACGGAATGTATTCAGCCTGGTCGAAGTCGCGCCCTCAGTGGTAATGCAGGGACAGGCGGGTGCTACAGCTACCGGGCAAAATCCTTTCTCGTGGGGTAACTTCCAGATTGGCGGCGCATTCGCAAATCAGAGCGCCGAATATCTGGATGGTCAGCCGCTCAACATCGGTTACATCAATTTGCCGATTTTAATTCCCACTCAAGACTCGATCGGGGAATTCAAAGTTCAAACCAATAATATCGGCCCCGAATGGGGAAAGGTGGCAGGCGGCGTACTCAACCTGAGCACCAAAGGCGGAAGCAACTCTTTTCATGGCGAGGCGTATGAGTATATTCGCAACAAGGTTCTCAATGCCAACGATTGGTTTTCCAATAACGCTGGAATAGCCAAGCCACCCTTTACGCAAAACCAGTTTGGCGCCAACTTCGGAGGAAGAATTATTAAGGACAGGACGTTCTTCTTCTACAGTTACGAGGGATTCCGTCTGCGCTCTGGCGCTCCATGGACATCTACGGTTCCTACCGCTCAGGAAACGGGCGGCGGGCCAAACGGTTCCTATGATCTAAGCGCCCTCGCAGCGGCGTCGGGTGTGCCACAGATTGTCGATCCCTGCGGTGGAGTCCTGCAGACTACCCCGAACGCAAACGGCCTGGGAGTTGGAGGCTGCGCCAGAGCTACGTACAATCCAGCGCCTTTCGCGGGCAACATGATACCCGCCAATCGCGTGAATCCAACTGCTCAGGCAATGCTGAAACTTTGGCCGAAGCCGACCAATGCGAACCAGTTAAACAACTACGTGGCAAGTTACAGCCTGGGCGGCAATCAAAATCAAAATCTGGTGCGCATCGATCAGAAGATCAACGACGCGCAACATCTGTTCGGCCGTTTCAGCCAATGGAACAATTTGAATCTTCCTGAAGACCCGCTGGGAACAGGCCTGTGCCTCGATCGTTGCACCGAAACCATGACATCGAAGGCAATTGCTATTGGCTATAACTATGTCTTTAGTCCTAATGTGATCGGCAACCTCGACGTATCGGCTAGCCGCTTCAACTACCTTCGCACTCCAAAAAATTCGGGATTCGACTTCACAACGATCGGCTGGCCCGCTGGGTTTAATTCCCAGTTGCCTTCCTCGTTGAGGACTCCGCCTACGCCTGACGTTTTGGGCATGTCCGACAATGTGATGGCGTCGCAGGGACAGAGTTACATTGTCGATCACGATACCCAATACTGGTTATCACCAACTCTGACGCTGGTTCGCGGGCGGCATACTTTCCAGTTAGGGTTCCAATACGAGATCACCCTTGACGACTACGCCCAGAGTAATATCGTGAGCGGATCTTTAGGGTTTAGCGGCTCCTACACCGAAGACTACGACAAGTCCGTCAATCCAACCGGTGCGCAGTTGGCGTTTGCGGATTATCTGTTGGGGTGGGCGCAGAACCCGAGCAATGTAGGAAACCATTTCTTTGGAGACGCTGTTATACCCAACCTGGTTGCGGGAAAGCAGAATCTCACGTCAGGGTTTGCCAACGACACTTACCATGCCAGCGCTAAACTAACTCTCAATCTTGGATTGCGCTACGAGTACCAGACGCCATGGACAGAGCGCTTTAACCGCCAATCGTACTTCGATCCCCTTGCGATCGATCCGCTTGCCAGCGCCGCGACGGGGAGGACTGTGTTAGGCGCCCCAGGCCTTGTTGATACGCCTGGCATCCACCCCAGCCGTTACAACCTTGATCCGAACAAGATAGGCATCGCGCCGCGACTCGGCTTCGCATATAGTGTGGATCCGAAAACGGTGATACGCGGTGGCTATGGATTGTTCTGGATGCCGATCGATGCCAACTGGGCAACTAACCCTCTCAATGATCCCGTCAATTCCATCCAAACCGACTACACAGGAAATAACGGGAATACAGAGGTTCCGAATAACACCATCAGCACTCCATGGATCAGTTTCGTTCGGCCTCCGGGTCGAACCGCATCGTCCATTCCCGGCGTATCTCAAGCTGCTGTCGATCTTGAAGGTTCGTCGAGTCCGACCTTCGATTTCCCGCAGTATAACTACGGGTACACACAGCAATGGAACCTGGATGTGCAACGCACTCTCTGGGGTGGTTGGTTTACAGACATTGCGTATGCGGCCAACAAGGGCACACACCTCCCGCAGTACAGCCAGCAAGTGGACCAGATTGGAGACAATTATCTGGCACAAGCGGCGGTCCAATACCAGGCGGCACTCGCAACCAACGGTGGAAACTCGTCTGCTGCGGTAGGCGCCGCATCCATCGCACAGCCGGTGCCAAATCCATTCGCAACCAGTTCCGCTCCCGGCAGCGCTATGTCATCGCCCACAACTACTGCCGGGCAGTTATTGCGACCATTCCCGCAGTACAACGGTCTGCAGTATGCAGGCCAGGGAAGTTTCGGCAGCATTTATCACTCTCTTCAAGCAACTTTGCAAAGGCGCTTCAACGGGGGCGGCACGCTGTTGGCAGCCTACACATGGTCCAAACTCCTTAGCAATACCGATACCATTACTTCTTGGCTCGAAACCGGAGGAACGGGTGGAATTCAGGACTGGAATAATCTGCGTGCCGAGAAATCACTCTCTTCACAGAATGTTCCGCAGCACCTAATCGTGAGTTACGTACTGGACCTTCCCATCGGCAGGAAGCAGAAGTATCTGAGCGGTCTGCCTCCATTGGCCGATAAAGTGGTTGGCGGCTGGGGCATTGATGGAGTGACTACCTTTCAGGACGGTTTCCCGATCAACATTAATGCCGCGAGCAACGGTGCCAACTACTATGGGGCAGGACTTCGCCCCAATGTCATTGCCGGCTGCAAGAAGGCCACCAGCGGCAGCGCCGACAGTCGTGTGAAGAATGGGCTGGCTGGCAATGCAGGCTGGATCAATCCTGCCTGCTTTAGCGAACCCGCACCGTATACGTTCGGCAATGAACCGCGCGTCGATCCTAGTCTCAAAGCGCAGGGTATCGACAACTGGGACTTCGCCGCCTTCAAACACACTACTTTCGGACCTGACCAAAAGATAGGTTTCGAATTCCGATGTGAGATATTCAACACCTTCAACCACGTTCAGTTCATACCTCCGGCTAACGGCTTTGGATCATCTAGCTTTGGCGTTATCTCCGGCCAGGGTCAGATGAACAATCCCCGGTTAGTGCAGTTCGCAGCTAAGGTAGTCTTCTGAAGAATGGTTCGACTGTGAGAGTGCTCGTCATGCAGCACTCTCACACCATCCACCAGAAATGTGCGATTGTGACGATCCGGGTCGATCCGTCCAATCCGCGCTGCTGGGAGCGCCAGCGGTGGGCCCGATCCAAGTCATGCCTGAGGGGCCGGTATAAGCGCACGTTACGGCCGTTCTGCTTCGGATGGCCAGCCTGACTGGCCAGCCTGGAAGCGCCCACCGGCATGCCCAGCTTAATCACCATCTTCTTGCCGCGACTACCCTCCAATTGGTCAGTCCAAACGATGTGGTAGCCTACCGCGGCTGATAGGTCGCGATCCGATCGAACGATCCCGCGTGCTCCACGCGGTGATTACTTAATGAAGGGAGATGATGTCACAACCGCGAAGAGTTGACCAGAAAGTGCAGGCCCTCCTCACCTTCGGGACGCGCAGGAAATCGCGCAACGAATGTTTCGAGCACCTGACCAGCGTGAATGTCACTGCTAATCTGGGGGTACGGATTGATCGATACGACTACCGGTTGTAAAACGGGACTGGGCCGCGGAATTCCTGCCAAACCTCGTCGAATCGGGAGATAGCAGCCTCCGGAATAGGGCCGCCCTTGCAAGCCGTCAAATTCTGCGTGAGCTGCTCGATAGAGGATGCACCTAGAATCACGACGTCGCTTGCGGTGTGATGCAGGAGCCATGCGAACGCCAGATCCAAAAGCGATCTACCTAGATCACTCGAGATCGTCTTCAATTGATTCAAAGCCTCGAAGGTGCGCGAATTCCAATAGCGATCCTGATACATTCGGTTCTTATCAAATCTGCCACCTTCGGGAATATGGGTTTCGCGGTGTTTCCCTGTAAGCAGCCCGGCCGCAAGCGGGTTATAGACAAATGTGCTGACGCCAAATGCCTTCGCCATGGGCAGGAATTCCTGCTCGATGCCGCGCGCAAGCAGGTTGTACATGGGTTGTGCTATGAAAGCTGGCTTGTAGGCTTGCGCACATGCAATGTCGAGCATCTGCACGACCTGCCAGCTCGCGTAATTTGAAGTTCCGGGGTAGCGGACCTTTCCCTCTTTCACGAGAGACTCGATTGCCTCGAGCGTTTCCTCGATTGCCACATCGTAGTCAGGCTGATGAAGATAATAGATGTCGACGAAGTCTGTCTGCAGTCTGCGCAGGGAATCCTCGACCGCGCGATGAATGGCCCGCTTCGAAAGGCCGCTCTCGTCCGGCCCTTCGCCCATCTTCATTCTCACTTTTGTTGAGAGCACAACCCGGTCGCGCTTTCCTTTCAAGGCAACCCCGAGCAACTCCTCCGCGACTCCGAGCTGATACATGTTGGCCGTATCGATACAATTGATTCCGGCCTCAAGGCAAAGGTCTACCATCCGGGACGCATCGTCCTGACTTACAGGCTTCCCGAACGTCATGGTGCCGAGACACAACCGGCTCACCTGCAAGTCTGTGTGTTTCAGATTTCGAGTTTCCATATATCTCCTACTTTTCAGCGATGCTGATTGATTCTCATGATTCCTGACGGCGTCAGCGAAGTATCTTGATAATGACGTAAGTAAAAGTCTTTCCATCTTCAATCAACACCTGATGGGGCGTTGCTCGCGGAATGTGGACAACGTCACCCGGCGCCAGACTTAAGCTCGTCCCGCCAGTAATGCTGGATCCGCGTATTTCCTCCGTGCCTTTCGGATTCTCAATGCTCCCTCCAGTCAGCAAAGTCGCGTGGCCGGAAATCACGAAGAAGACTTCTTCCGAAGTCTGGTGCAACTCTGCCAAGCCACTCTTGGCGCGCACGGCGACTCTAGTCATCTCATCGAGTTTCTCTTCGAGAATTCCATTGTTGGCGCTATCGCCTGACTGCTTGACTCGCTGTTCGAGGGATTCCGCCGTTTTCTGAATTTTCGATTCCGGAAAGACCGCTCCAACCGACTGTGCCGCAGTGAACTGACCACCGGTCGCGAGGCAAGCAAGAATCAACAGAACAAGGCGAATTAGAGTTGACCGTTGTGCTGCCTCCGGAGTCAGGGACACATTAGTGCAAGAGCGTGATCGATAAACGCGAGCCGTATTTCGCCGCACCATTTCTGCACTCATCTGACAACCTCGTTTGCAAGGTATGACTGGAACCATCCCAATCCATCCGTCGTGATCTTCGCAGGACGATACTCACATCCGACCCAGCCCTCATATCCCAATTCGTCGAGTAGCCGAAATAAGTATGCGTAATAAATCTCTCCCGTATCCGGTTCATGACGTTCGGGACATCCTGCAATCTGGACGTGTCCGCAGTGCGGCGCGAAGCGTTTTAACTTGGTCGCGAGGTCGCCTTCCATGATCTGCATATGGTAAAGATCCATTTGCATTTTCAAATTCGGAGCATTGACCGCCTGCAGAATTGAATAAGAATCTCCCTGCGTGGACACAGAAAAGCCCGGCATATCGCGCGTATTGATAGCCTCAAGTACTAGCGATATGTCGTGCTCTGCAAGGCGCTCCGCCGCAACACTGAGATTCTCGATCAGAGTGAGCCGGGCTTCAACCGGACTTTTGCCTTGCGGAATAATGCCTGCCATTGCATGGAGCTTGCCCGTTTTCAGCTCCCGCGCATATTCAAGAGCTGTATCAATACCTTCCCGAAATTCTTTCTCGCGGCCGGGGATGCATGCGATCCCGCGCTCACCGGCCTTCCAGTCGCCAGCGGGCATGTTGAAGAGGACAATGTCCACGCCCGCTTGCTTAGCTTTTGCGCTGACAACTTCCGGGGGAAACTCGTAAGGAAATAGAAATTCAACAGCCGCAAAGCCTGCTGCGGCAGCGGCAGCAAAACGTTCCAAAAAAGGGACCTCTGTGAACATCATGGATAGATTCGCGGCAAATCTGGGCATCGGACCGTTTCTCCTTCTGGTGGCTTTCTCCTGTTGCTTGTAGTCGGACTTACTGTGTTGCACAGGCCTGCTGTCTCTCTTAGCGTTTTCATTTATAGAAATAGGAACCACTTCGAGAAACGGTCAAATATGCAATACATATGTGTAAAAGAGCGCCAGGCATCCGATGATGAAAACCAGGAGGAGACTATGTCTCAGCGTGAAACGGAAGAGCTTTGACTGGTCTCTTACGGTGAGGCCGGTAGCTGCGGCCGCCACCGCAATAGTTTGGAGACTTATCATCTTCCCCATCACTCCGCCAGACGCATTGGCGGCGGCCATGAGCACCGGGTCCAATCCAAGTCGATTCGCAGTGACCACCTGCAAATTTCCGAAGAGCGCATTGGAAGAAGTATCTGATCCTGTCAAGAACACACCAAGCAGGCCGAGCAATGGGCTGAAGAAAGGGAAGAGCTTGCCCGTCGACGCAAACGCTAGGCCTAGCGTGGCAGTCGCTCCGCAATAATTCATAAGGAAGCCGATTCCTAAAACCAGGGCCACCGTCGCGATCGGCAAAGCCATCTGGCGCGTCACGTGTCCCATGATTTTCACGAATTTCCCGATACTCACGCGAAGGCAGATGGCCGCCAGAAATGTCGCAACCATACACGCCGTGCCCGCAGCCGAGAAAAAGTTGAAAGTAAAAAAAGCATGGTACGGCGATGGAACGTTGGTTACAGGCGGCATGCGGACGACGACATCGTTGAGGCATGGCCATCCAAACACGATGGTTCCCTTGTTCAGCATCCGTTGGATCGGGGCGACCCCCCACAAAACAACGCACGTTACAAGGAGCGCGTAAGGGACCCAGGCGTAGAGAACTTCACCTGGCGAATGATGCGTCGCAGTTTTTGTAATAGCTGATCTCGGGCTTACCGGTGCGTCGTGCAGGCCAATCGTCCGCAGGTCTGCTCCCGGAACGCGCGCGAACTCCGCTCCCGTCGATTCCGTTTCACCGCTCCTATGGGAATTACGAAAGCGAAGAATCAGAATCAGCGAGACCATCGAAGCAACCGCGGCAAGAATGGCTGACAGTTGCGGTCCCATGAAATAGGATACGAGAATCTGAACCACCCCAAACGAAAGTCCTGCAACGATCGTTGGCAACCAGATTCCCGACATTGCACCAAAGCCGCCCATCGCGATAATGAGGTAAGCAGGCAGAAAGAAAGCAACGGGGGAGCACATCATTCCAACGTCGCCGCTCAGTTTGTTTAACGCCAGTCCCGTGGTTCCGGCCAGCGTGATCACCGGAATTCCGATTGATCCGAAAGCCACAGGAGCAGTATTCGCCAAAAGGCAAATCGCAGAAGCGCTAAACGCGGAGAATCCCAGTCCGGTGAGCATCGTTGCGGCGATCGCCACCGGCGTTCCAAAGCCAGCTCCTCCCTCAAGGAAAGCGCCGAACGAGAAGGCAATCAACAAAGCCTGAAGCCTGGGATCGGGGGTCAGACGTCCAACAGAATCCCGGATGATTTCGAATTTGCCAGTCTCTGTGGTTACGCGGAAAAGCGCGATGGCCCAATAAATGATCCATGAAATCGGGAACAGCCCAAAAGCGCTTCCATAGAGTGCCGCACTCACGCTTGATTTCACCGGCATTTGGTAGCCGAAGATCGCAAGCGCAAACGCAGCCGCGAGACCAGCGATCCCCGCCATCCACGCCGGCCTTCTGAGAATGCCGAGAAGCAGCAATAGAATGAAGATCGGGAGGGCCGCGATCATCGCTGAAACGCCCAAGCCTTCTCCGAATAGAGAATATGTTTGGTGCCAGATTGGTGGCGTGTTGCCCATTCACTTGTCTCCAGCGACTGCCGTGGTTGCAATGGTATATTGGTATTACCACTACAGTCAAGGCCACCGATAAACTTCGAATCAGAATCAACGTAACGCAATCACCGCTGCGTTGCGGCCCTCGATTGACAACGAAATCTGTCCGGCTTCCATCGACACTTTCTTCTTGCCCCAGATGTCCTCCCCCGAAGAGAACGCTCCCCACGCGGGAGCGAGCCGGATGGTGGCTATTCGAGTGTCGCGGGAAGGGTTTGTCACCCAAAGAAAGCTTGACCCGGATCCCTGCTGCAGCCTGGCTTGTAGAAGGTTGTCATTGATTGCCGCCACCGGCGTAATCCCCGCCCAAGTCAAAAATCCGGCAAAGGCTTCCTTGGTTTCCGCGCCATGATGAAGCGAATATCCTGCACCGGGAAAAGAACCAATCAGCAGCGTTCGCCCGCTTCCATGCTTGTTTTCTACGGCCGCGACCCTTCCATTCTCGTATCGTCCAGCCTCCGAGCCGCCGGTCAGCTCATATTCCTGCCGGAAGTAGCGGCCGAACACCTTCTTCCCTTTTAATTGAATTGCCAGGTCATTCTCGATATCAGGAATGAATTCGACGTAACTCTGTCGCGCCCCGAAAACCACATCAAGCCCATAATTGGGCTGCTGCGTTCCCACATGGCCGTTGTCTCCGAAATATGCCGGAAGTCCTTCACATACCACCGTGCCGCCTTGTTCGACATACTTGCGGAGTTTGGCCGCCGTCTCGCTCGTCAACATAATGGGGTACGGAAGATAAACAAGTTTGTATTCTGCCATGTCATCTACAGATACAAAGTCCGCTTGAATATTGGAGTCGAAGAATGCTTGGTACGCCCCGCGGATTGACTGCGTGTAAAAGGTCGTATCGCCTTGCTGGACGTAATTGAAGATCTCCGACTCGGGAATAAAAACAATGCCTACGTCGCCCTTCACTGGGTTGGCTAGCCAAAGTTCGGGATGGGAGTTGGTCCAATGCGCAATTTGGCCTGCCATATCCGACTGCGGAATGACGGAGCCGTCCATCGCAAACGGGCCAAACGCGCCAAAAAGAGGCCCGTCCAGCAGCGGCCGCCAGCGGCAATACAAAAGTCCCTTGGCGCCGCGCGCAAACGTGATGAGGTTCCAGATCCGTACATCTTCGGCATCTGGAATGCGTCCGTCTTCAATGGGCCGTCCGATCACTTGGGGCTGCATCCAGAGGGGGCCGCCTTGTGCTTCGGCGTGCCAGAAGGGCTTGCCGCGCGAACCACCCCGCACAAGGTCGATGGCATGAAATTGCTTCCATGGTTCGTCGCCCTTGCGAGCTGCAATCCATGTCAAGCCATAAATGTCCACGCGCTTGGCCGATCGCCATTCGTTGTGCGACGCGCTCGGCAGATCGTCGAGGGTTCCAGCCACACCGTGTGCAGTAATTCGATGATTTGGATCAAGTTTGCGAACCAGCTCGATACGCCAATCAAATAGTTCGTACGCATTGTCGATGCGGAACTGAAGCCAGTCCAGGCTGTCCGCATAGCCAGAAAATGAAACCGGCGGCTCGATGTCTTCCCAGGCTGCAAAGCTGTAGCGATGCCACGTTTTCCCTAATGTTTCCAGTGTCCCATACCGCTTGCGCAGCCAGTCCCGCAACTTCTTCTTGGATGCGTCGCAATAGCAATACATCCGCGTCGGGCTTCCCCCGAAAGAAGTGTTCTCATTCCACAGATCGTAGCAAAATAGTGCCGGATGATTACGATACCTTTCCACAAGTGTAGTTAGAAAGATTGCGGCGAGTTGCTGCACGTCCGGGTTGTCGAGACACAAACCTGGAAAGCCGCCGGTCGCACTGCTCTCAGAGATTGTGCTCTTCGCCACGGTTCCATCGCTCGCCAGAAATCGCGCGTGAGAGTATTTTCTGAATGCCCATTCCGGCGCGCATGTCACGACCTCGGCAATCACCACCTTGATTCCGTTCTTCGCTGCGAGATCCATCATGCGGTCGTAATCCGCCCAGTCGAATTTGCCTGGAGCAACTTCAACCGCAGACCACATAAACCAATGACGGAAGATGTTCATCCCGAGGCGCGCCGCGGTTTGATGATCCCGAGCCCACTCTTCTTCCGGTGGATTCGACTTCCGAAAATAAACAGCGCCGTAAGGAAACACTGGACCCGCAGCATAATGGTTTGCAGTCGGGGAATCTTGTATCGACAGCGCGGCTGGAACGATGGCTGCGTGCGCCAAAGCAGTGGATGCGGTTACGAGTGCCGACGCTTGAATAAACTCTCTGCGTGTGAATCCCGGAATGTCAGTCATTGGTTGTCCTGTGCTCAAGTTTTACGTGCGCCCGGAGTGAACCAAGGCGATTTGATGTTGGTCTCGAACAACAACATTGGGCTAGTTCGCGAAGTCAACAGCAATTACTTCGTGCACTCGAATCTCCGGCACTTCAAGCTTGATACTTTTGCCGTGCTGGAGATAAGGAATGTCGTTACCGGCAACGAGCAGTTTCACTTTGGCGACTCTGCGGCTTTCAGGAACCAGAAAGCTTACCTTTTGACCAGACAGCGGAAGAATCTCGCGCGCAGGTCCCTTCATCATCATCGGATTGGATAAATTGACTAGGTGGACAGTCATCGAGTTCATCTGTTCCCAAGCGGAGATGTCAATGATCCCTTTCCCCTCCACCATCACGGGCGAGGGTTCGTTCGCTGTCCATACAACTGCGTTGCGCAATAATTTCGCGTGATCGATATTCAAAACCTCCCAGAACGTGCGATCGGCGTCGAACGGAAAATAGACTACGCGCCCTCGCCCCGCCTGCCTTACAAAAACGCCTGCGCTCGGTTTCGCGTCCGGCCGCGGAAAGCATTCTTCCATTGGTAAGTCGGGATAAGTGGAAACCACCTGCAATGGAGGGAATACACTGTCGCCGATTGGTGTAACATCCACTTGGTTCACTCCATTGATGATCCTTTCCGCATCTTCAAAACCAGACAACAGCGGATGGTATTGTCTGGTCACCGGGTCTTTTTCCAGACTCAGGTAGGAGTTAAGCATCGGTCCCCTTCGAGAACCGGAAAAGGACGCTCCAAAAAGGGAAGCAAGTCCAAAGTCCTTGCGCTCCACGCCCCACTCGTCGTAAAGAGAAGTTTCAAAAGTGGCGACCAGCCCGCCGCCACGTTCGACAAACTCGCGCAGGTGATCGCATTGTGCGACAGATAAAGCGGCGATGTTTGGCAGAATCAAGGTTTGGAACTGGCGCACATGGTCCGCATCCAGCAGCCGGTCGTGAACCATCTCGAATGGAATTCGTGCTTCGACCAATGCATGGTAGAAGCCGTGCGACGCGTCCTCAACTTTCGCCACCGCGTCACCGCCCCCGTAGAACGCAGCGGTTTGCTGCGAAAAGACCAGGCCGACCCGCGCAAGCGATCGTTCATTTCGGAAATACCGCTCGTTTGCATAATGCCACTTGTAGATATCTTCAACCACCGGCAGCCAGCGCTTGTCGAATGGCCGGGCATTGAACTTCGTGAAAGCGGGGCGAAAGCCTTGCGCAATCGAATCGGCTACCCACAATCGAATCTCTTCCCCATTCTGAACGGAATCTTTCCACCGATACTTATCTTCCAATCCGACGCTGAAGATACCTGCAAGCGGCTTCTTCCCCATCGTGGATCGGAACTCCTTCGCACTCTTTCCACTTATCCACGGCGCCATCAGTCCGGCTCGGCCTTGCCTGTCGGCCAATAATGTGGGCGCCATCTCGCCGATTGTCTTCATATCCAGTTCACTCAGCGCGCCACCGCCTGTGTTGGGGATGAAACTTGCGCGAGGATTGATCTCCTGGATCTTACCGTTCCAAAGCCGCCACAACTCGAACAAACGTTGCTGATGCCAAGCGATATATTGCCGTCGAGAATTCGCTTGGGGATGATTTGTGCGCGGCAGATCCAGCCCGGAGAACTGATGGAAATTATTGCGGCAGTGCTCGCAGTAACACATACCCGAACCGGCCCAGCGATTCGTGAAAATTCCATCCACCAAGTATTTGCTCATGATCTCCTGGTGGACCGAGGTCATGAAGTCGAAATTATAAGGGCCCAATGCGCAGGTGAGCCAGAAATCTGGATCAGATGCGTGTCTTTGTTTCTCCCCCTTTTCGTCGACTGCAAGCCAATCGGGATGGGCTTCTACAACATCATGGTGGCAGGCATGCGGATCCGTGCGGCCGACGACGTTCATACCCAACTCGCGGCAACCATGAACCATGTCTCCGAACGCGTCCGTGTTTCCTAACCATTTGCTTCTGTAGTGCAACGGAATCTCGGTGGGATAAAAAGCAACACAGCCCCCCGCATTCAGAATGGTGGCGTCCGCATGAATTGTCTTGAAGTAATCCAGCCAGAACGATTTGTCGTAATTGCCAGGATCGCTCTCCACGAAGCTCAACTGCGCCCAGCGCATGGGCCGGTCATACCAAGAGCCGTTACCATCTGCCGGGTGCTCAACCGGGCCGGATAAGGTGACCGCCGATGCCCCGCGCTGACCCTCTAGTCCCGCGACGCATGTTGCTGAGAGCACGGCAGTCTTCTTGAGAAAGTCTCTTCTGGTGCTATTCATCTCGGTGGCTCGTGCAAAGAGGCTGCGATCTAACTATGCCGAGCGGCTCCTTTCCTGACGGTTGGTCAACCCAATCAAACGGGCGCTTCAGTTGTCGAGCAGAACCCAACTAAGCATGGCTGGAATTAAAGCGCCTACCCGAGCTGAAGAACAACTGCATCTCGAGCTGGAACATTCGTCGCCAGCTGGCGATTAGTAATCGCCGCTTTCTGTGTTCCCCAAACATCCCGCGCGGTTTGAAAAGTGCCCGCATCCGGATGGAACTGAACTTCCACCTGCTGGTCCGTGAAAGTAGGATTCGTAACCCAAAGATAGGCGCCCCCCACCCCCTTATGAAGGCGGGCTTGAACATTGCCATTATTCGTCTTCAGCTGCGGTTCGATACCTGCGATTCGCAAAAACTTGGCAAAGAGGTCTCTTGCCGCCGGTTCATGGTGCAGGTAATACCCGGCGCCAGGGAACGAGCCCATCAGCAGCGTTCGGCCTTTCCCAAACGTGTTTGTTACCGCGGCCACTTTCCCATTCGAAAACTGGCCCGACTCCTGACCGCCGTTTAATTCATATTCCTGCCGGAAGTACCGCCCATAGACCTGTGCCCCTGATACAGTGAGGACCATGTTCTCCGCGATATCGGGAATGAATTCAACATTGCTTTGAGTTGCGCCAAACACCTTGTCCAATCCATAGTTCGGCTGCACGGTTCCAACGTGACCGTGCTCTCCGAAATAAGCAGGCATGCCCTCACTGATCAACATGCCTCCCTGCTCCACATACGCGCTAAGCAGAACCGCTGTCTCTTCTTTCAGCATGACAGGATAGGGCAGGTAGACAACCTTGTATTCGCTCAAATTCTCGACTGCAACAAAGTCAGCCTGGATATTCGAATCGAAGAATGCCTGGTAGGCTCCGCGGATCGATTGCGCGTAAAAATCCGTGGTGCCTTGTTGCATGTAGTTGAACATTTCGGATTCGGGTACGAAGACCAACCCGACATCACCCTTGATTGGTGCCGATTGCCACAGTGCCGCGTGATCGTTCGCCCATCGAGCGACACGTCCGGCCATCTCCGCGCGCGGAGTGACCGAGCCATCCATAGCGAACGCGCCAAAGGCTCCGAAGAGTGGACCGTCGAGAAGTGGCCGCCAACGCGGATAGAGAATTCCGCGCGCGCCACATGCGCAGGAGACAAGGTTCCACAACCGCACATCGTCCGGAGTCGGGTTGCGACGATATTTGGGATCCATGCCCGGCCTTTCAGGAGAGATCGGCGGAGGCCCTGCTTCCGCCTCCGCATGCCAAAACGGCTTCCCGCGCGATCCCGCCCGTACGATGTCAGCGGCAGAGTACTGTCTCCATGGCTCATCCCCGTATTGCGAAGCGATCCATGTGAACCCATAAATATCTACCCGTTTCGCCGAGAGCCACTCATTATGCGACTGCGACGGAAGATTCTCGACCGTCTCCGCAACACCGTGTGCCGTGACCCGATGATGCGGATCGAGTCGGCGAACAAGCTCAACCCGCCAGTCGAACATGTCGTAGGCGTCATCTACCCGAAACTGCAGCCAGTCCAGACTTTCGGGGTAGCCGCTGAAGGAAGACGGCGGTTGCACATCATCCCACGTGTCATAACTGTAACGATGCCACGCATTGCCGGCGTGTTCGAGCGAGCCATACTTCTTGTCGAGCCAATTGCGAAACTTCTTCTTTGTCGCGTCGCAATAGCAATACATTCGCTGCGGCGTACCCCCAAAGGAAGTGTTTTCATTCCAGAGGTCATATCCAAGCAGACCAGGATGGTTGCGGTACCGCTCAACCAGCGTAGTCAGAAAGCTTTCCGCATTTTCTCGAACGTCGGGGTTATCGAGACAGAGGCCGGGATAGCCGCCCGTTTCGCTGCTGGCCGATACACTGCTTTCTACTACGTAGCCGTCGTTCGCTCGAAAGTGTGCGTGCGGAAATTTGCGAAACGCCCATTCCGGCGCACATGTAATCATCTCCGCAATGATCACTTTCATCTTGTTCTGAGCGGCCAAATCCAGCATCTGGTCATAGCCATCCCAGTCGTACTTCCCCGGAGCAACTTCGATCACCGACCACATAAACCAATGCCGGAAAGTATTCATTCCGAGCCGCGCCGCCATCTGATGATCGCGAGCCCAGTCCGCCCGCGGCGGATTCGACTTCCGAAAGTAGACGGCACCATACGGGAACACTGCAGGCTGCACCTTAGTCGATTGCGTGCCATCTTCCGCTCCGATCACTCCAAAGGGCAGCCTCGCCGCGTGGGCAGAGGCCATTGCGGCCGTAAGTGCAGCAGAGTTACGGATAAACGCTCTCCGTGTAACTCCATCAAAACTGCGCATAAACACCTTTCATGGGTGACGTTATTATGTCGGGCCGTTGATGTCGTCGGCGTGGCCTCACTAGAAGTAAAGCTTCGCGGCAAACTGAAGTTCTCGTCCACTCGCTGATCCGTTCACTAGCTTTCCAAAGTTAGGCGAACTGCAAGTAGCGCCCGGAGCTCCTGTGCAAGTAAGGGTCGGATCGCTTGCCGAAGGCAATGAGAAAGTAGGCGTATTTGTGGTATTGAATGCCTCGGCCCTGAATTGCAGATACACTCGCTGCGAATCGGCGAAGTAGAAGTTCTTGAACAGTGAAGAGTCGAGATTCTTCGAAGCCGGGCCCACAATATCACGTTTCCCACAGTTTCCGAATTCAGGCACCTGGGCTCCCGTCACGCTCGTCGCGTCATCGGGAACGGTGAATGCCGCAGGATTGAAATAACCATCCACGCCGGCATTCCGTAGTTTCTTTGACACACCGGCGACGCAGCTAGCCATGTTATAAGTCGTAAAAACAGGGGGAAGCGCGTTGGTATGTACCTCGGATGGGAATCCGGTGCGGACTGACACGATTCCGTTCACCACCCACCCTCCCAGAAGATAGTTCAGTGGTCCTTTGCTATTCAGGAACTGTCGACCTTCACCAAAGGGAAGATTGTAGAGCGCGCTCGCGCTGAATACCTGCGCGACGTTCATGTCCGAGACCGCACGCTCTCTCGCCAGATCGTACGTATTGAGAACAATGCTCGTAGCGACCTGAGAGTAGGCATCCGGTCCGTCTCCGTTGGACTCAATGTTCTTTTGCCATGTATAGTTCGCCAGCAATTGGAGACCGTGCGACATCTGTTGTTGCGCCTTCAGGTTGAGCGCATTATAGTCCATTCCGGAGTTTGAAAAGATTGTAAGCACCTGGGATCCCATGTATGGAAATGGGCGATGTGCCTGATCGTTGATTCCGTTCAATGCATCCGAAAATGGTTCCTGATTCTCGTCAATGAAGAAAGATGCGAAGTTCGCACCACGCGCTCCACTGTAGGCCGCGGACAACAGAAGCGTTGGACTCTGCTGATACTCCAGGTTGAAGTTATATTGCATCAGCTGCGGCATTAAAGCATCGGACAAACTCTGTGTCTTGATCTGAACTCCGTAGGGATTCGACGCGGAAAACCCAGCCAGAGAATCGGTCGCCGGCACAGTAGTAATCTGTGAATTGATCGTAAAAGGTGGATTTACGGTCGTCGTCTTGTTTACCGGAGGCAGAACGATCGTCGGCACATTCGGCGTGTTTCCAGAGAACTGAGTTGCAGATTGGTTCTGGTCACGCATGGCATAAAAGATCCCATAACCACCTCGCACCACGAGCCTGTGCAAAGCCTGGTAAGCGAAACCGACGCGCGGTCCCCAGTCATTGTGATCACCCTGTACCATCGCGCGGCTGTAAGGCTTCTGCCCGGGGATTGCGAACTGGCCCGTGCTGATGTCGAATAGGCTTCCAAGATTGTTTTGATCAATCGGCTGCGTGTAGAGTTCATACCGCAAGCCCGCATTCACGGTTAGCTTCGATGTCGCCTTCCAATCGTCTTGGGCATAGATGCCCACATACGCATTGCGCTGCCGCCCCTTCGCGATCATGGGCGATCCGTTCTGAAAGGTCGGGAAACCCATGAGAAAGTCCGCGAACGGCAGGCCCGAATTCGAGTCATCAGAACTCGCAGAGAACGTCGCTCCATAGATTGATGCTCCAAAATAGGGGTCGCCTTTCAAGACGTCGAAGAGGGTCTTGCGGATATCGACACCCGTCTTGATTGAGTGTTTGCCGTGCGTCCAACTCAGGTTATTTGCCAATTGCTGTGTCTGTTGCGTATTCAGGTTCAGATCGCCGCCTCCAAATCCAGTGAACTCTGAACTTCCATTCGACTGCCCCGAAAAGATCAGGGATATCACAGGGAAACCAAGCGGATTCGATGGAAAGAGTGCCAATCCATTCTGTTGTCCAAAGGCCGCGCCTTGCTGTCCGCTTCCTGACTGCGTTCCGTTGTTGTACAGGTAACCCATGCGATATTCGTTCACGAGATTGGGGGTGAAAATATGAACATCGGAAACTGTCACTTGATCATTGTTATCCTCTGAAGGAGAGCCGCCTCCGATCCAACTCGGGAATACGCCGATCGCTGGTTGATTCTCATTGCTGAAAGAGTAAGTTCCAAAGAGCCGGTTCTTTGTAGTGAGCGTCGCATCGATGCGCACATCCGCCTGGTCCGTATTCGCATAGTTAGAGGGGGCGTAGAAGTAATTCTCAGAACTGGCCCCGGGAGAACCATAGTTTGGCGCGGGAATTAATGCCATGATCGCAGCGGCAGTGGGATTAATCAGGTCCATCGGAATCTGGTTGTTAGGGAACGGGGATGCAACGACCGTCCCATTGGGCCCGATATGCCGCGTGCGCGGGTCGAAGATAGGAATGGTACTGGAAGACAAATCGCCGTTCCGCCAGGCTGTCGGTGGAACACTCTCGATCGAGCTTCCTGACTTCGTTGTCATGCGCGTTCCCTGATAGTCGGTGAAGAAATACAGGCGCTGATGAAATATGGGTCCGCCGACTGTCCCGCCAAACTGGTTCTGGTGAAACGGCGTCCGTGGCAACCCGGCTCGATTGGTGAAGAAGTTGTTGGCATCGAATGCCTGGTTGCGTACGAATTCAAAGAGTGACCCGTGGAACTGGTTGGTTCCTGCCTTGATGGTTGCCGACACAATCGTTCCCGCCGCGTGACCATATTCCGCAGCAAAGTTATTCGTCATAACTTTGAATTCTTCGACGGCATCCACTGAGGGTACGAACGCATATCCTTGACGTCCAATGCTTCCGTTGGTTGCATATGTGTTGTCATCGATACCATTTAACGAAACATCCATACTGCTGAATCTTCCTGCCCCGCCAGAGAACGGAAGATTAGTTCCCATGCCATACACTGGCGCCGTCCCTGCGGCCAGAAGTCCCAGTGACAGAGCGTTCCGGCCATTCAGTGGCATGCTCAGGACTTCGTGGTTATCAATGACCTGACCAAGAGACGACGTGGTTGTATCGATCAGGGGCGCCGCGGCCGTCACTTCCACCGATTGACTGACCGTTCCGACATCTAGAGTGACATCGAGGTTCACTGTCTGATCGATCTGCAGTGTGATTCCATTCAAGACTTTGGTTTGGAATCCGGCCGCAGTTACCGATATCGAATACGTCCCTAATGGCATGAACTGACTGTTAAATTGGCCCGAGTCGCCGGTCCGTGTCTCGTGCGTCTGCGCAGTACTTAGTTCCTTCAAGGTCACGCTCGCATTGGGGACCACTCCGCCACTGCTATCTTTTACGGTTCCCACAATTGTGCCCGTGGAAATTTGCGCCCGCGCTGTTCCAAGCGCTATCACCACAACCAGCAAAGACTTCATCATTCTAGAAAACACAAACATTCCAATCCTCCTGACGAACTTAAATCGACCCGCTGGGCAAGCGAGTCCGCTCCTCCCAGCTTTCTCTGAAAAGTGGTCCGTCAACACGACGTGCCTTGGGGAACGCGCAAGAAACGGCTTCGGCCGGAACGTCACTCGGGGAAGAGAATGTTGCGCTGAAGACAAGAACAAAATTTCTTTCATCCAAGTCTCGGGAGCGATGGTATGCCGGTCTTACCAATACTGTCAATCATATTCTTTTGTAATAAATGAGGCCGCTCACGGCACAGCGATGGCACGCGTGCAACGGGCCATGTCGCTCCGCATTCGTAGGAGCGAAGCTCCAGGCCTGGAAGTAAGTTATCGTCCTGATTATTCTGGCGAAGAGACTACGCTGGCTTCACCCTGTCACTGGCCCAGGAAAGGAATTGTGAGAGCCATCGCAATTGGGTACGAAGATAGAACGTGATCTGCTGCAATACTTTAGTAAATCCTTAAGGCAGTTACGCAATTTATTTCTTTTGTTTTCGTTGCTCCACGACATGGGACACCAGCGTCGTGGTCTCTTCGAGGTGGCGCCGCATTGCTGCACGCGCAGCGCTCGGCTTTCTGGCTGCAATCGCCTTATAAATGGCGACATGACGTTTCAAAACAACGTCGGGGATATCGGGAATCAGCAGCTTATATTGAATCCATTGGCGCATCAGGTTACGTAACAGTTGTACGGCATTCAACAGAACACTGTTCTGTGCGGCTCCGGATACAGCAATGTGAAAAGCCATGTCCGCTTCGAGAATGGAATCTCCTCGCGCTATACTGTCTCGCATGAGCTGTACGGCGGCACCAACCGCCTTGATTTGCTCGTCCGTCCCCCGTTCTGCTGCTAGCCCCGCCAGATTTTCCTCGATGATCGTTCGTGCCTCCATGATTTCCTGCAACTCATCGTGGTCGGTTCCCGTGAAGGCCCAGAGCAGCGGCCGGCTCAGGAATTCGGAGCGCGGGCACACGAACGTTCCGTCGCCAACGCGGCTGTCGAGCATTCCCACCAACTCCATTGCCTTGAGTGCTTCGCGAAGCGAAGTCCGGGCAATTCCTAGCTGCTGGCAAAGGTCGCGTTCTGGAGGAATGCGATCTCCCGGTTTCCAACTTCCTTTCACAACGTAGGAAAGTAACTGCTCGAATACAGAAGCAGTTAGCTTTGTCCTCAGGACCGGGGTGACCGTATTGGGGGTCTCTCTCATGTTCGAGACGCTCCTTCAAAATAGCGTTGCTCTCCACGCCAATGTTTGTTGTGGGCTCGGAGGTCAACGTCGCCTGGCGTTGGCATGAGCAGCTGCCGGGGTAACTTCACAATTATACTCATACCTTCAAGTTCACTCGAAGCGGATAGGCTCGGAGATGTTCAGCACCATGATCCCCACTGTCAGTCTCTCGGGACTTAGGATCCTGTGGTCAATCGGGGGTGCAAACTACCAGACAGCCGGTGCTAGTGAGCACGACGGAAAGGTATTATGGCACGACCAATTTGTCAAATCGATTATAGTCCACGGTTTTTCTTTGAGTGGGTCCAAGGTTTCGGGCCTGCCATGCGCATGGTCATCCAAGGTGTTGTACCCTGGCTTGACTGACCAGACTCTCAAAATGGTTCTATTCTTTAGCGCCGAGAAGGCCTCGATCGGCACTCGCGCAATCGGAGACCGCGCCGTCCATCTGGCGGTCGATGCCATTGCCGAAGTGTTGCGGCAAAATCCCTCGACGGGACTGCGCCACAGCATCATCCACGCGCATGAGCCTGCCGAACACGCGTCGTCGGTGACGGCCAATTTTCCAGTGGCTCTTGTATCGGCAATGGGCTTCTCTCTCCATGAGCACTCGTTTTGGTCATGATCGCCTACCGCGCATGCGTTGCAGTTGCGGTCTTCGCGGAAAAGGCGGAACCGACCGGCGAGTTGGCGTTTCTCAACTATTTTCTACCTCACTCGCGGATTCCGATTCCTTGTTTTGTGATGTCTCCCTCTTAAGATCTCTCGCCGGAAGCGGAATTGCGCGCATCGTCCCGTGGGTGGGAGCCCCGCATTCAGGGCACGATTCAGATTTTTTTGATGTAATCTCGGCTCCGCAGCATCCACAAAACGCCGCCATGGTGTCAGCCTCCGCAGTTTCCTTGTTTGATGAATTCCGCGCGACCAACGATTCTCCACAATACCGGGCGGATTCCGCACATTTTGTCACAGTAGTTTCATTTCAAGCCCAGCTACGTATGAATCCGAAACTCACTTTTTGCCCATCGGCTGCAAGCAAAAACCCATCGGTTGCCCCTGCTCCCCAAACGAGGGCGGATGACCGCCAAACCGGAAGTTATCGGACGGAACTCAGAGATGGTTTGCCTCCGAATTCTCCACCAGCGAGGAGCATTCGCTTGCCCCGCCATATCAGCATGGGAGAAGATATCGTTCTGCCGCGAATCTTAGGTAGAAGCACGAATTGATCCCAGGAGCCGATGAATGACACCCATGGCATTGTTGGCGGTCTTTTGCCTGCCCATCCAGATGTTTGCCCAGCAATCGGTGCCAGAGCTCAAATTCCACGCTCAGACCGATTTCTTTAAGCTTCCGCCGGAACTATATTTCGGCGAGGCATCAGGCGTGGCAGTCAACTCAAAAGGACACGTTTTTGCTTTCTCTCGTGGCGGCACAACTGGCCCCGCCTATGGAGCGGCGGCAGCTCAGTTGCTCGAGTTTGATGCGGACGGAAAATACATTCGTGAAATTGGACACAACCTGTATGCCTGGAGTTTTGCGCACGCCGTCAAGGTCGACAGGGACGACAATCTATGGGTCGCCGACAAAGGGTCGGACATGATCATCAAGTTCAATCCGGAAGGCCGGATACTGATGGTCTTCGGCCGCAGTCAGGAGGCCTCAGACGAAGGCACTGGCCCGCTGAAACATGTCAAGCCGCCCCTGCCGCCGATCGATGGAGAGTTTCGTCAAGTGACTGATATGGCCTGGGACGCGGCAGGTAATACCTATATCAGCGACGGTTACATCAATTCCAGGATCGCCAAGATCGATAAAGAGGGAAACTGGATCAAGTCCTGGGGCGAACCGGGAACAGGTTCAGGGCAGTTCAATACGCCGCACAGTATCGCCACGGATGATACGGGAAACGGGAAACGTGTATGTGGCCGACCGCGGCAATGGGCGCATTCAGGTTTTCGATGGAGACGGCAAGTTCCTGCGCGAGATTCATATCAACGTGCCCTACGACCACAACATTCGTCCATGGATGGGGAATATGCCATCCGGAATTCCGTCCACCGCTGAAGCTCCGGCGCCATTGAACAAGACGATGTTGAACGGCTCTCCCTGGGCTATCTGCATAACGCCGGGCCCTCATCAAGTGCTCTTTGCGTCCGATGGCTATCCGGGCCGGATCTACAAGCTCTCTTTGGAGGGCACCGTGCTCGGCGTATTTGGCGCCTCGGGCCACGGTCCAGGGCAGTTTGGCTGGATTCACGAATTGGCTTGTCCTTCTGAAAACACTCTGTATGCTGCCGAATTGCTGAATTGGCGGGTGCAAAGGTTGACACTTAGGCCAACGCAATAATCGCGAACAGATACAGGCGACGACCCGATGACGGTCTCCTTTTGAGTCTTAGTGGAATAGCCCATCGTCTGAGGGAAAGGAAGCTCGATGTCTACAGAAGAGATGAATTCATCCCGCAAGCACGCATATACGGATGCCGATATACCGCAACTTCCAGAGCCGACTTACGCCGAGCGCGTCCGCACTCTCGTTTCGCTCTGCACAATTGCGACTCTCTCCACCGTCTCCCGAAAGCGCTCGGGATATCCGTTTGGCTCTCTCATGCCGTATGCGATCGACGGGACCGGGCGGCCTGTTTTTCTGATCAGCAATATGGCCATGCATACTCAGAACATTCAAGCTGACCAGCGGGCGAGTCTCTTTGTGAGTCAAGGGGGCGACGGCGATCCGCTCGGCACCGCGCGGGCAACTCTTGTCGGTGACATCCTTTCCGTACCGGAAGATGAAGTCGGCGAGGCTCGCCAACTCTATCTGTCCCGCTACCAGAACAGCCGCTCATGGGTAGACTTCAAAGATTTTGGCTTTTACCGCCTGCAGCCGCTCGACATCTACTACGTCGGTGGGTTCGGGGTCATGGGATGGGTGATCGTGGAGGATTACCAGTCCGCGAAGATTGACCCTCTGGCCGAAGCGGCACCCAAGATTATCGGACACATGAACTCGGATCACGTTCCTGCAATGATCCTGCTGGCTAAAGTTCATTCTGGCCTCGACGCAACCGAGGCCACAATGACAGCAGTCGACCGGCTCGGATTTCACCTTAGACTGAAGACCGGCGATGGCATGAAAGGGACACGTGTCAACTTCCTGCGCGAAGTCCAAAACTCGGACGAGGCACGCAAAGTGCTCGTGGAAATGGTCCGAGCCGCTGAGCCAAAGGCCTGACAAAGGCAGGCGTTGAGGGTCGGGAAACCATCTGCTTTTGACTTCTGCTTGATTGAGCATTGACTCTTTTCTAACTCAAAGGAAGTCCACAATCTCTCCGCCCAGTCGCCTTTTGATCCCAAAATCAAGTCCGCCGGTTTCGATTGCGGGCTCGAATTGCGGGACAGGTATGACAGTGTTCCCCGTTCATCCCCCGAGCCAGTGGCACCCGGGAGGTAACTTGCGAGCCGCCCGCACCACACCACTGCTTGATGGGTAAGTGCACTGTCTCCATGGGGTTCAGGAGTGGCATTGTGCACGACCCTCCCCGAATCGCTGCCATGACAGCGGTGGCATTTTTCCCAGCTCTCTGCAGTCTTCTTCGCTCCCATGCCTGACCTGCGATCCTCGGGCTCTGAAGGTCGGGCTGTTTTCCAGGTTGCGGTTGGATCTCCGCCCGCAAACCCCGCCGCTTGAACGCATATGGGTCGAGGATGACTTTGACGAACGACAGTCCGAAGAGCCACCTGAGCCGGACTGCTGTTTGATTCTCTCCAGTATTGAGTGGCACGATCATCGCGATCTTGGGGTTCCCGCGTCCGAATTGTCCCACGTGCACCGGAACAACCAGCATTTCCGCTCGACGCTTCGGAGATGCACTCCTCGCTTCTAAGGGCTTAATAATGACACCGAATATTGGGTGCCCCTCAAAAGCGCCGGCGCCTCCACCATTTATAGTTTCGAGGACTGAAGAAAACTCAAGGAACGGAGTCCACGGCAGGTTCACTGGCTGGGCGGAGTTGTTTCGGCTCCATTGTGAAAACAGGAATCACCAGGTGGGTCGGCGATCTTGATAGCTGAAATTACCCCACAGGAAGTCAAACGAATCAAGAGGCGGGTGAACCCCCAAAAGTGTGTATCTGACGGGAGCTTGCCGAATGTTTGCGGGGATATGAGAGAGATTCGACACCACCGATTCCCGTCGGCCGAAGTTCTACTTACATAACATCATGTATTTTCAAAAGTGTAGCGAGGAGGTGCAGAATGTCTCAGCGCACGCTGCGCTATTGAGCGAACGCCAGAGGTGTGGACGAAGACGTTGTCGGCCCAACAGAGGCCGCGCAGCAGGTAGGGACAAATCTTGTGTTCGGGCGCAGGTTTGGAGGTGTTGGGCTTGCGATACAGTGTCTCGATGGCCAGCCTATGATGGGGCTCGCCCCAAATGAAGCCGAATTGAGAGTGACAAAACGAAGGGACCGACCCACTTCTTCGGAACCAATAGTTTTAAAATCATTCACTTAGAAGTAGTTTGCCGAATTGTCGGATCCTTCCGGGCCAGCACTTTCAGATTGTTCACGGCATAATCGATGAATCGCGGTTCGAAATGGGGCGCCTGTCCCATAAATCGGCACGTCGCCACAACCTGATCGACGATGAATTTTGGATGGAATGCCGCGAATTCCAGCATTTTTTCATAGTTGATTTTTCGCGCTATAGCACAAAACACTTCGTCGGAAAAAGCCACTCCCTCGCGTTCACATGCCGCTTCAAAAATCCGCCTGAACCTCACGGCATCCGGAGGTCCTACTTCAATTTTGTAAGGCAGGCGGCGTAGAAATGCAGGGTCCATCAGTTCTTCGGGCTCCAGATTGGTGGAGAAAATTACAATCTCCTCAAATGGAATCCGGAAGCTCTTGCCAGTGTTGAGCTTTAGATAGTCGACTCGGCTCTCCAAAGGGACAATCCAACGATTCAGAAGGGTCGCAGGGCTTATAAGTTGTCGTCCAAAGTCGTCGATCAGAAAACACCCCCCCAGGGCCTTCATGTGTAATGGCGCCTCGTAGGTGTGGCTTGTTGTTTCATAGCGGAGATCAAGCATCTCCATTGACATTTCACCGCCCGTAACAATAATCGGTCTGAAGCAGGGGATCCAACGGGCGTCATAAATATCTTGCCGAACAAAGGATGAGTCTCCCTCCTCATCACCCGAAGTCCGCTTTACCTCGATGTGAACGCTCGGATCGAAGACGCGAATGATTTGTCCCTCGACCTCGACCGCGAATGGCACGTAAATCACGTCTTTAAATACCGATACAAACCGCAACGCGAGACTGGTTTTTCCGTTGCCCGGCGGACCGTAAAGCAGAATGGCTCTGCCTGAATTTAATGCCGGGCCGATTTGTTCGATCATTTCCTCATCAATCTCAAGATCAGCAACAGTGGCGCGTATGCGATCGATGGAAATAATTTCATTGGTCAACTTTTGTAAGTTGATCTGCTCGTTGAATTGTTCGATCGGGACAGGGGCAGGTCCAGCGTAGTGTAAGCGGTCCATGTCTTCGTTTGCCCAGCGCCGGCCCTCTTCAGTCAGCGAATAGGCAAAGTCCAGAGAGTCATTAAGGCTGCGCATGCCGAGGGCATGTAACTTGTGCCCGTCGATTGCCAGGCGGACAAGTTCGCTAACGATTTGATATGGGAGTTTGATCGCCTCGATGCATTGGCGCAGCGTGGTAAGGTGCCGCGTATAAATAAGCTTGACTAGAAGTCCTGTCAGCTCTTTCTCGTCAATACCAGTGGCTGCGATGGTGGTGGGCTCTGCTGGGATGCGGTGCAGTAGACTTTCCAACGTATCGCGATCAATGGCGCCAATCGCAACAAGGTTATCCCCCAGGCGGCCGCCATACTGCCTCCCTCGCTCCAACGCCCGTGCGACGTCGGTCTCGGTAACCCGCTTGGCCCGAATCAGCAGATCACCTAGTCTCGTCGCCGCCTCATTGGCCTTCATTTGCCTGCACCTAAACACGCCCTGTTCTAATGTCCGCCGCAGTCCTTTATCGGCAACAGGCACAACCTGCCGCCAAAACTGATGCTCCTCATCCAATATCGGCTGGTCGCAATATGGAGTTTAGTCCGATTGTAGAAGCGACAAATTGAGGCGAAGAATGATAAGAATCGAATTTTCATTATCGCTGCCGCCTAGGCAGATCTCTTTCCGTTTCCCCTGAGCCAACAAGCGTCATGGGCCGGTACAGTTGACCTGCGACCAGACGGGTGGATGAGGTTATTGTCGACCATGGCGCTTAGCTAAACGGATAGTCCACCCATCCGGGTTTTGCGGCAATGTAAATTCTGTCCCCGGACGTGCTGATTCCACGCGTTTGGCGTCCTCGGCAAAATTCAGGTCCTTGAATGCGGGATACTCCCAGCCCCGAATGATGGCTATGCACAAGAAGAACAGGAGGTAACTGCCTGCCAGTTTGAGAAGTGGCTTGCTACTAACCAAGAGATATGCAATCGACCATGCAAAGGCGAGTGTGGGGAAAAACCAGTAGCGAATGCCAGGCGTATGCACAAGCAGATCCCATCTGGAAACTCCCGGTGGCGGATACGCCGCAGGAGAAATGCAGGCGGCGGTGAGAAGCACAAACGAGAAGAGAACGAATATCTTCATTTCGATGCAAGCGTCAGCACAACAGGCTGCAGTCACAGCGATTCCCAGGATCGCGATGCAAAGAAGAAAGATGAAGAGTCCGAGACTTGGATTGGAAGCCAGAACATTGCTGCCGATCAAAGCTCCAAGAAATACATGGCCTGCGAGGATCCGAACGAACAAACCAGGGGTCGCGCCCAGGATGGCATGAGCGCGGCCAGAGTGGTTCACAAGCAACAATCCGCACGCTTGCAGAAGACACGGCACCGCCAGCAGGCTGGCTAGAAGAGCGCGCCAGCGATCGCGATTTCTCCAGGCCAGAAAGACGGCAACGGGTAGCAGGAAGAAGCAGAAGGGTCCGCTGAGGCCGCAAAGCAGCAAGGCAGAGATGACGAATAGCCGGCCTGCCACGCGCTCGGGAGTCGCAGCGACAAGGAGCAGGAAAGCGCAAAGGGCCAGTAGCCATTGCGAACTCGAGACGATGGCATCCATTTCACGGCTGTTCGGGAGCGCCAGATAGATGCCGGCTAGAAGCGCTCGAAAGCGCAGGCTGCCCCATGCGGTGGAACAGGACTTTAAGAGCAAATTTACGGGAAGGGCTTGAATGCAGATCGCGGCAACGTTGAGAGCCAGCGGAGCCAGGGATAGCGGAAGAAGGAGAGCGAATGCAGCCGCGAGCCGCGGCAAGGTTTGAAAATACCCATCCTGGGCGCGGAACAGCGCTGGCCACCATCCCAGGTTGTAGGCATCCGCATACCAGACATGCCCATCTTCCGCCCAGAATTGAGCGTGAAGCACTGCGTCCGGACGGCGTAGGACAATGACGACGAAGGCCAGCAGGAAGATCGCGACATGGTGCCACGGACGGAGTTGGGTCAGCCGGACGCGTTGGAATTGCATTTGTGCCGCCTACCTTTTCGAGGAGCGCTTGATCAGCTTCATATCCCAGCCCTGGGGGTACTCCTGAATCGTTACGATCGAGCCGGCAGGGGCAGCTTCAAAGCGCTGCACGGATGCGGAAAATTGGGTTTCCTGAAAGGCGCGATGCCTCCAGTCCCGCACGATTCCGAAGCACATGATCAGCACAAGGTATCCGGCAAGAACCTTGAGAATTGGCGGTTTGGACTGCAGACAAAAAAGGAGCGACCACGCAAAGGAAAGCGTGGGGAAAAACCAATAGCGATGCCCGGGAGAACCGGCCAATACAGCCCAGACGGGCACATCCGGCCGACCCCACTCCACAGGTGAAATTAGCGAACTGGCAAACAGAGCAACGGCAAAAACAAGGAATATTTTCAGAGGCATTGGCGCTTTGAGGAAACAGATGCACACAAACGTCGTTCCAACTATGGCAACGCAAACCAGGGTAAGGGACAACCATCGGCTTGACAGCGTTGACAAGCCGTTGGAACCAAGCAGCGCGCCAAGGTAGACTTGGCTCCCCAGGATCCGCGCCAACAGCCCAGGACTTGCTCCCAGGACCCTATGGGCGCGGGCGGCGGGCGCGAGAAACAGGAGTGCCCACGATTGAACCGCACAACAAGATGCGAGTATGGCTGCCTGGACCCGGTGCCAGGCGTGGCCACGCTTCCACGCCAGAAACAAAGAGACGGGGAGCAGGAAGATGCAAAAAGGTCCCGAAACACCGCAAAGAACGATCACGAGAACGTCAAGGGCCTTTTCCCTGTTGGTCTGCGGTGGGCAGGCCAGAATCAGTATGACGGTACTGAGAGCGAGCAGGAAATTTGCATCGGTGATACCAAAGCTGACCTCAGTGGAATTTGGCAAGGCCAGGTACATACCCGCCAGGAGCCCGCGGAATCGGAAACTTCCCCACTCACTGGAGCGTGAAGCAAGCAGCAGATTCACGGGAAGTGCATGGATGGAGATCGCGAGGAGGTTGAGCAGCAGAGGAACTCGGGATAGAGGAACAAGCAAGGCTAACGACGCTCCAAGGCGCGGAAGAGTGAGGAAGTAGCCCGTCCAGGTTCTAAATAGCGCCGGCCACCATCCGAGGTTGTAGGCATCGGCAAACCAGACATGGCCGTCTTCAGCATAGAATTGAGCATGGAAAATCGCGTCTGGCCGGCGCGATGCGATCACAGCACAGGCGAAAAGAAAGATCAAGCCGTGTCGAACGGGGCTGAGTAACACGGGCTGTCTTTGTTGGTGTGACATTGTATCCATCGCACACTCACGAGCCGAGTGGTATCTCTGAGTAATACCGGTGTGTAACTTTTCTGCCGCTAGCGCCGAACCGTGCGGAATGAATGAGTCCGAACTTATGGGCGACAAAGCTGGCAGTCGTGGCCAGGACGCCCAGTCCATACTGCACGCTGCGCTTGAAGTTGATTGAGGATGCTTCCTCAAAGTACTTGGTGGGGCACGATATCTCGCCGATCGGAAATCCGAATTTTACAGCCTGAGCTATCATCTGGTTGTCAAATACGAAATCATCCGAGCTTTCGAGCAGCGGAAGGGTCTCCAGCAGCTTTCGGGAAAAGGCGCGAAACCCAGTGTGGTATTCGGAAAGCTTTACGCCCAGAAACAGATTCTGAAATGCGGTCAACAGTCGATTCGCAGCATACTTGTAGATCGGCATTCCGCCCTTGAGCGCCCCCCCACCAAGTACGCGCGAGGCCAGCACCATGTCATAGACTCCGCTGGCGATCATGCTTGCCATGGCCGGGACCAGCAAGGGCGTGTACTGGTAGTCGGGATGAACCATCACGACGATATCGGCTCCTGCGTTCAGAGCTTCGAGGTAGCAGGTCTGCTGGTTGCGGCCATAGCCGTAATTGGCATCGTGGATAAAGGTTTGCACGCCCAGCTTTCTGGAGAGAACCGCTGTCTGATCCTGGCTAGAATCGTCGACAAGGATCTTTATGTCCACAGTGTCGGACAGTTCTCGAACCGTCATTTCCACCGTCTTCTCGGCGTTGTACGCAGGCATCACAACTGCAATTCGCTTTCCGTTGATCAAGGCGCAAGACTCCTTTCCTGCTGCAATGCCCCGCCACGCGAAGCGGCAGCGACCTGGTTCTGCACCGGATATGGAGAGATTCTCGCCGGAATGGCATCCGGCTCGACCAGCCAGACGTTTCGATCGCGGTAGTAACGGATGAGTTCCTGGTTAGCGGCGGGATCCATTTCTCTCGCCCACACGACCTTGGAGCGATCGATGTCGGCGAAGTTGTAGACCCACTCGTTCATCGTTTCGTGTTTCGGGGAATAACGGACAATCACCAGTTGATTCCCGGTGAGCTTTTCCAGTTGACTTTGAATCTGCGCTCGTTCCCCACCGAAATGTTCGGGGCCCGACCAGATGAGAGACCAATAGCCAACCGGCCATTCGGAGGTTTTCAGTTTTAGCGGTTCTGCCAACAGCCGCAAGCCAGCCAGGAGACAGCAGGACACCACCGTCAGGCGTACGATGGTGGCGCCCACTGGTTTACCTTCCGGGCTCCAAACGCGCAGGTGACGCATAGCCTGCAGGCCAATGGCATAGAACACCGAAGTGAATGCCGCAAGATAATGCGGAATCAGGAAGATCATGATCAGATTGCCGGCCACCAGGACAAGCACGCACAGCAGCAAAAACCGGATCCGCCGATCGCGAAGCACACGGTGCAGCATGACGAGCGGAAACAGCAATGCAAAGCCGGCGAAGAACCGGGCGGCGATCCAGATCTTTTCGATATTCATGGGGATGAACAAGGACCTGGAGTGAACCTTCGAGAAAGCTGCAAGCTCATCGTCCACGTAGAATCTTCGCATTTCCGGATGCCGGTAGGCGGGCTCGTGCCGCTGCGATTGCCAGATGTAATAAGGCGCTACCGCGTAGGTTGCACGGTTGACGGTATAGGGCAGGGTCAGAGGGCTTCCGAAGGCGCGGTAGTCGTAATAACCCAACCATGCCAGGGCGGCAACGATCAAAGCCAATGGAAACGCGGCTCGCCTCAGTAACACGACAGCGTCTGGGCGATTTTTCCCAATGCATGCCCATCGGCCCAAGGCGACCGCCACGGGCAGGCACAACAGCAGACCTTCATAGGGCCGAGTGAGTGCGAGGAGTATGACCCCCACTGCCATCAGCAAGCCGAAACGGGAACGGGCGGTCTTCATCAATCGCGGCAGGGAGCCCAACACCAGCGCTCCGCCAACTGCGAGAATGGGACCGCCGCCTGTATAGGTATTGACCCAGTAGCTGAACAGGCCGAGGCGCAGGATTGCCAGGATTCCGCCCAGCAACGCCCACTTGGCGGGAATCCATGCCTGCAGCATCCAGCAGATGGCGGCGCACATTAACGCATCGGCACAAAGGACAGCGAACCAGGGACGTCCCAACAGAATTTTTCCGGCGGCGAGCAGCAGGCCCTCCGCGGGAAAATACATGGACATGTAGGTTGGCTGCATGGTGATGTGGAAGCTCTCGAAATGGGTCCACATCTCGGGAGTGGGGTTGGTGAGCCGGCCGTGTGCGAAGGTATCCGCCGCCAGAAGAAAACTGAAGTCGTCGGGGACAAACGGAACGGGAATCGGAAAAATGGGAAGAATCGCAATTCGCAAGAAAAGCGCGCTCAATCCGACGGAGGCAACGGCCAATATCTGGCGCCTCGCCAGCCGGCCAAAAGCTCGCTCGACCCGCGTGAACCAACCGGAACCAAGCCGGGGCCACGCAAAGGAGATCGCGATGAGTATGGCTGTCAAGCCGCAATCAACGGCCACAAGGGCGTTGTTGTGTTCAGACGCGGATGGCGGCAGCATATATCATCAATTCCGTTTCGTTGCGATTTTCGCGAAGAGCACAGCCCCTTGAGCAGCCGGCATCAGCTTGGCGCAACTCCGCATCGAAAGCTAAATCCATGGCGACTGTGTCCATTGAGCTCGTCATCATCTATAAAGAGGTGCTGATGCTGGTAAAGACAGCATTCACGGCAGCGGTTACTTTATGGATGCTGATGATAGCGGCCAGGGCGATCAGACTAATGAGAAGACCATACTCGACTAGATCCTGGCCGTCCTCCCCGAGGGCCAGGTTCTTGAGTTCGATACAAAGCTTCTGAAAAAATCCGTTCAATTCCGGTCTCCGATTTCCAATCTTTCCAGAGCCGTACTGAGACACCGGAAGTTGGTGATCCTTGACTCACTTGGAGCCTGCTGCGGTTGACTTCAAAATGACGTGCAACGATGCGGATGTTTGCGCGTCAGCGAGGAGTTGACTTTAGGAGAGAGGGTAGGTACGTCTTATAGCGGGCCCACGCATACGAATCTCTCTCCCCCAAAGAAGCTGAGGTACTGGCTGTCGCCTTTTGCCGGAAAGTACAGACTTCGAAATTAGAGCGAGGTGCTGATGCTTGTGAACACTGCGTTGACGGCCGTGGTGACCTTGTTGATGCCGACGATGGCAGCGAGAGCGACCAAGGAAATCAGGAGTCCGTACTCGACCAGATCCTGGCCTTCTTCGCGGTTCATGAGGTCTTGGACCTTGACGAGAAGCTTGATAAACAGGTTATTCACTTTTTTCTCCCTAGGTTGGAATTTCCCAGCCTCAGCCGGGTCACCCTAAGCGGAGCAAGTTGAATGCCACTCTTGAATTGGACCTATTGCATTCAGAAGCAGTAACTTAGGCCAAATCGAGTCCTGCCTGCTTTGCAGCGTAGTGTAAACCCCTGTATACACCCGCGAAAATAAACGAGACGCATCGTATACATGGTCTAAAACTCGAGTTACCAAAGGACAGCTATCACTAACATCGTGGTGACCCATTATTTATCCGCTTTGGAAGTTAGAATTATATTCATGCTTGCTAGTTCGCATGTTTCTTCGGCTCGGCGCCGGCCCGATTTCGCGGGGTTGTCCATTGCGACGGTCAGCGGCATAAGTATTGCTATCACTGCTGTGTTTCTTCTATCTATGCCGCTGGCCCACAATATGGCGGGCTCCCGGGATTTCGTTGCGTATTGGGCTACAGGCCAGCAACTCGTGCACCATGCCAATCCATATGATCAGGATGCGATGGCGCACATCGAGCACTCCGCGGGCCTCGTCGAAGACGGCATCCTGCTCATGCGCAACCCACCATGGGCTCTACCACTCGCGTTGCCTCTTGGGTTTATGGGATTGCGAACGGCGGCTATTCTGTGGTGCCTGGCGCTTCTGGCCTGCATGGTCTTCTCTGTGCGCTCGATCCGGTTCATGAACGGTAACCCCGGAAATCCTTTCCACTGGCTCGGCTATTCCTTTACTCCTGCTCTGATCTGTCTGATCATGGGGCAGACTTCCCTCTTTGCGCTGCTTGGGCTGGTACTTTTTCTGCGTCTCCATCGCGCGCGCCCATTTGCGGCCGGACTCTCGCTCTGGCTTTGTGCTCTTAAGCCCCATTTGTTTATTCCGTTTGCCGTTGTTCTGGTCGCGTGGATCCTGGTCACCAGAAGCTACCTGGTCCTGGCCGGCGCCGGGGCCGCCATCGCTGCCACAACCGCCAGTGCTTACTTTATTGATCCCACGGCGTGGATTCATTACTTCGAAATGATGCGTGCGCCAGCAGTTGAACAAGAATTCATTCCCTGTCTGAGTGTCGCGCTTCGACTTTGGGTCTGGCCCAAAGCAACATGGATCCAATACTTACCGGCCGCTTGCGCGTCGGTGTGGGCGCTCAAGGTGTTTTGGATCCGGCGCCGCGCCTGGAATTGGATCAGGGACGGCAACCTGCTGATGCTCGTGTCATTGGTGGCAGCGCCTTACTGTTGGATTTACGATCAGGGCCTTGCGCTGACGGGGCTGCTGGAGGGCGCCTATTCTACCCAGTCCCGGAGGCTCGTGGCAGTACTCGCTTTCATCAGTCTTGCGATTGGAATCGAGCTCGGAGCGTTCAGGATCGCCTCTGCAGCCTACCTGTGGACCGCACCTGCCTGGCTTGTATGGTATCTCGCAGCGCGCTTCAAACCGGCTACGAAGCCGATTGCGGAACCTTCGGTGCACTAGCCTGATGCCGGGGTGCATCCCCCAAAGAAATCATCGCTTCACATTCCCCTTGAAAGCCTGCACCGAAGAGCCGCTATAGCGGCTCTAGACCAGCGGGTCCTCCTTGTGCACGTCAGCGGCGGGGCAATCCGTAGTAATAGGACCCTCGGAGAAAATCAACCTGTCTCCCACCTCTGTCTTAGAATCACGGATGCTGCCGGGGGGAAGCTCCAGAACGGAATGCGCGGAAAGACAGGCCGACATTCGCCACGGCACTACCTCGTGCCTGAGCTTTCGGACCTGGTGGTCGCGATCCAGGTAGATCAAATCGATTGGGAAACGCATGAAGAAGGTGTGGACCGACTCACATGGAACGATCCACAGCCCGTCTCCAGCAGCCAAACGCGTACGCCCAAGCAGGCCTTTTCTGCGCAGTTCGCCTGTGTTGGCAACTTCAAGGCGCGTGGCAAGTAGGGTATTACGATTCGAATTTGCAACCCGACGGATCTCCATGCGTTCACGGCGATGCCGTCGAAGGACGTGCCAGAACTGCGACAGCATTTTGAATCCGTCCATCCAAACCGCCTTGATCCCCTCGCTCCGCCAATCTTATCGGGCCCTATTGCGGCGCGCTGGGAGCTGCACTGGATTGGGGTCCGGAGCTTGAGGCCGCGCCAAAACCCGAGGTCTCATCTTCAATCAGCAATGGCGTCTCGGGCCTCATGCTTTCGATCAACTTCTCGACAGGCAGGGTCTTGGGCACCGGAGCCGGAGTGTTCGCCGCGGTCTTGGCATCCGGATTATGCATGGGTATGCCGGAATTGGGTGGCAGAAACTCTTCTGGATACTTCAAGGCAGGCAATGCAGCATCCGCGGCTATCGGCGCAACGATCACCGGGGTCACAAACACCATAAGCTCGGTGTTGATCCTGGTTTTGGAGTACGACTGGAAGAATTTACCGAGGATTGGTATGTCACCCAGGAAGGGAACCTTCTCGAAGGTCTTGAATTCGCGGTCGTCCAGCAGACCGCCGATCAAGAAGCTTTGGCCGTCGTTCAATTCGACCTCAGTCTTTACCTTTCGAGTAGTAATCGCGGGGACATTGAATCCGGAGAGTTGTACAGCATTCGTGAAGTCGAGGGCGCTCACTTCTGGCGCCACCTGAAGGCGAATCGATCCGCGGGGAGTAATGGTGGGAATGAAATTCAGACGGACGCCATACTCCTTGAACATGATGGTTACGGTCGGCAAGGACGCCGCGCTTCCCTGAACTACCGGATACGGGTACTCTCCGCCGGCAAGAAAGCTGGCTTGTTTCCCATTCGCGGCCAGCAGGTTGGGCTGCGCCAGAACTTCTACTACGCCATCATTTTCGAGTGCCTGGATATCGAGACCGAAGGGAAGATTTCCGGGCGACTGGACCAGGATGTTCAATTCATTGGAAAACGTAGCTTCAGGGCCGTTGGGCGGAAGGTTTGTGATATTAGGCGGAGAGAATTGCCCAGTAGTAATTCCGCCCACGGTATTGGCTAGCCCGAGACCGATGAAGTTGAGACCCAATTGTTTGATCTTGCTGCGGTCCACACTAGCGAATCGCACCTTCAACAAGATCTGCGGATCGGCGACCGGTACTTCCACATTGAGGAGATTGACGACCTTTCCGAGAGTGGAGGCGATTTGGACTGCGCGCGCGGAGCTAGTCAGGTCCTTCACAGTGCCACGCAGAAAGACCGAATTATTCTCGACGGTGACCTTCAAGGCGTGGCCGGGAAACTCGGTGTTGAGCTCATGACGGATCGATTCCAGCTTGTCAGCCGATATAACCGCAGTCGGTCGCACCGTGACGTTAAAGAACTGCCGGCTGCCAACGGTATCCCAGATAATCAGGCTGGTTTCACCGGGGGCCTTGCCGTTCACCATAATCTCGGTTGGGGTAACCGCGGTTGCTTCTGCCACGTCAGACATGCCGACCGCAACCCGCGACGTAGGTTGCCCGCAGTCAATCAAAACGCTCTTTCCCACCGTGACCGACAAGTCATTGGAAGAGTCGCGGATGGAGGCTCCTGCGGGTTCGGAGGAACGTGCGGAGCCCTGCGCCAGCAGGCTAGGGACCGCGACAAGGGATAGAGCTAAAATCGCGTAGCCTGAAATGGGTGTACCCGTTTGCACTCTCACTTTTGTCCCCCAGGAATATCGAATTTCTGTTCGGTTCGCTTGGAACCATTGATGACTTCGACAGAAAAGACCGGGGGATGGGCTTTGTGAACCATCTTGGCCACCGAAGGCTGTTTGGCTGCAGTTTGAGGTTCCCCAAAGAGGGTTCCCATGGCCGTGCCCGGGACTTCGGCAACCGCCGTATCCAGAGGGTTGCGTAAGACAAGCTGAATCTTGAGCTGATTCTGGTTGCCGGCCAGACTCAGCTTCTCCGCCTGTTCGGGAGTCACGAGCAAGTTGACGACTTGCACCGGATGCGGCTTACCTTCCGCGTCCTTTTGAATATCTGTTCCCGCCGACTTGACCTCGATGTTTTGAAGAATGGTTCTCGCCAGCGTGCCTTCATTGGCGGCCTGGGGGCCGGGAGGATTCCCCGACACAAGAACATCGACTCGCATTCCTGGGGTTACGAATCCGGCTACACCTACAACATCATCGACCTTGACGGCGCAGACTCGCATCCCCTGCGGAATAGTGGCGGCCAATCCTCCGCCGGACCCCGGAGCCGCAAGACGGCTCTCTAGAATGGGTTCGCCCTGGTAAAGGTCGGACGTAACGCCCCTGCCGATGGCGTTTTCAGGCTTGAGGAGGACCCCTTTTGGAAGCGTTCCCTGAATCTCAACCGTGGTGAGATTGGAGGGGTTCAACACTGCTCCCAGCTTGATGTCAGTTGCAGCCGCGACCACACGAGTGATCGGGATTGGCCGCGCAGAGGCGACGCTACTGACTACGAGGCGATAGACCCAAAATGCACACAAGGAAGCAAATCCAAGGGCAATCACCAGAATGGTACGCATCCTTCGATTCATCTGAAGTCCTGTAAGAGGCTGGCGAGCACCAGCTCTTCTTTCTGTCTCGCCTGCGACTGTTGTCTCGCCGAGGAAGACGATTTCAGTTGATAACCGCGTGTAGCGCCCGTCGGCTGCGAGCTTCAAGGCACCTGGCGCGGCCCGAGCCGATTCCTTCTAATCTCGTTGGTGTGGCCCAAGTTTGGACGCAGCTCCCAGGAACAGGCTTCCCTTTGCTGGTGCAATCACTGAACCAAACTGTCACAACGGAAAACTACCTGGATTCAGGTGCTTAATTGCAGAGGGTTGCTTCGAGTGTCCTCGCCAGTTTACGGGCGCCGTCGGTTGTGAGTAAGGATGTTTACACCCTGTGCCGGCATGGAGTCGAAGTTGAGACTACAATCAGCTTATAAACGCCAAGAAGATTTCGTGCCGATTCAAGCCAGCGCTCCGCCTGACTTCGGAACAGCTATGCCTGAGGGCAGACGGCGCGAGCCAGGATGTTTACCAAAGATGAGTACATCCCGCACAATTACCCTGTTCACCGACCGGCCGGAGTTCAATCCGATTCCGTTGCCGTTTTCGGTTTCGATCCTTGCCCATGGATTGGCAGTTGGCGTCTTGTCTTTCGGAATCATGTACAGGCCCGCGATAGACAGTCGTGTGGTCACCGCACGGTTCACAGTACGCCGCTTGGATCTTCACTCAGTCGAAGCGGAGGAGCGTCGCTCTGGTGGAGACGCCGGATTTGCGCCTCCCGACTTGTTCCCACGCGATCTTCTCTCGGACCAGAATCCGGCTGCGCATCCAGCTCGGCTGCGCAAGGTGGCGCATGCGAATCAGGGCTCTCAGACCTTGCTGCAACCGAATATTATTCCGCACGTGATCCTGGCCAGCGAGCCTTTGATACCGGCTCTCCTGGACTGGTCGCCGAATGAAACAGAAGTTAAGACCATCATTGCGCCCCGTCCCCAACCCCCTAATGCTACTGAGGCCGTTCCTGTGCCAAGCGCACCAAACCAGGAATTGGCCGTGGCAGACATTGCCATCTCGGCAGCTGAGTCGTCGAAGGTCAACCAACTCATTCTTCCCAGCACCACCTCGCCGGTGGTAGTGCGCGCGCGCGAACCTGGGAAGTCGCGACCGGCGACGGCGTCGCAGGCTGCGGCACAACCAACTCCGGTCGCCATCATGTCTGTCTCGGATCTGCGCCTGAAGGAGGGAACAATAGCTCTGCCTGCGGCCAATCAGATCGCGCCCGCAGATTCGCAAGAAGGGTCAGGATACGGGAAAGCAGATTTGATGCCGGGGGCGGGCAACGCTCGGATCGAATCCGGTGCAATCGCCGGCCATCCGAATGGCGTCAACGGAACAGGTCAGGCGAGACCGTATTCCACAACGCGAATCAGCCTGCCTAAAGATGGCCGATTCGGCGCAGTGGTGATCGGAGCATCGCTCGAGGATCGATTCCCTGAGATGGCTTGGGTATGGAGCGGAAGGCTAACTTACACGGTTTATCTACACGTTGGGTATTCGAAGAACTGGATACTTCAGTATTCGATTCCGCGATCGGCGGATGCAGCGGCCGCTGGTAACAACGGTCGACTGGAGGCGCCGTGGCCTTATGACATTGTGCGTCCGGACCTTGATCCCCGCTCGATGGATAGCGACGCCATCATGGTTCACGGATTTGTGAACCAGGCAGGACGATTCGAGGCGCTTTCCATCATTGTCCCTTCATGCTTCCCGGAGGCCGAATTTGTACTCAGTGCACTCGAGCAGTGGCAATTCAGGGCGGCCAGGGAAAATGGAGTGCTGGCAAGAGTGGAAGTGTTGCTGATCATACCGGAAAATGGCGAATGAATTCAGGTACCCAGCGAGTCGAAGTTCGGTTGACTCGCCGGATACATGAGACTGCATTCTGATGGCAACTAATTATGAGCATTGTTGGGCAGCAACCGCGGCCTGGTGAAACTTGCCGCGATGGCCTGGAAGATGTTCTGTAAACTCACTGTCGTGTGATTGAGGTCAGAGCAACCCAGGTTGACGTTCGCGCTCTGCTGGTTATCGGAGTAGAAATTCGACCAGGACGAAGCGACATCTTCCATGGTTGTGCATGGCAAGACGGAGTTACCTGAGAACGACTGGTTGTAGGTGCCGGTGGCAACACGCGTGGTATCGGTCGCGCCAACGTTCCAGCCATTGGAGCACCCGGATGATTCCGGCCCGTAGGCCACCGAATACACGATTGTTCCGGCGTTGATGGCGTATTGCGCAGCGATGATGGCCTGCTGGCACTGGTCGTTCCAGTCTGGGTACACACCCGTCGAGCTACCGCTTCTGGTTCCACCTGCAGGAGAGGAACTGAGCGTGTCATACCCGAGCGAAGCCTGTGCGGGCAGGATCGTAGCCGGAGTGAGATAGGCGGGGACAGGATAAGTGCTGGTGGGTGTGGAGTAATTCAGAGTGCTCGGTCCCACCTCGCTTCCCGCCGGAGCCTCCGGAAACTGGTAGGCCTTAGAGTACTGGTTGGTGGAATTGACGGTACCATATGTGGAAGGGTTCCTTGAGTACATGCTGGCATTCGCTTGGCCGTCGGAGAGGAAAATGATGGCGTTCTTCGATCCCGGATTCGCCGCTTGCTCCGCGGCCAGAGCCGACTGAGCGGCATAGATGGAACTTGCAAAGTAAGTATTGCCGAAATGGCTGCCGCCACCATCCGGCCCATCAATGCCGAAGGTGTATGTAAGGCACCCGGGAGTGGTTCCGTATCCCACGGCTTTCACAAGGTCGGATCCGGAGTTCAGTCCACTGGAAGTGGAGGCATCGTAATAATCGCTCAAAAACGGCGTGACCTGGTAAGTCGCATTCCATGTGGTGCCGGTGCTTGTCTGAACGTACGTCAGGTAGGTCCGGCCGGTCGAATCCTGAGGCAAGGACGCGCCAGGCATAGGTAAAGTGTAGGGCGCTGCCAAAGGTTGGTTCTGCCAGTTGAGGTAACTGCCCGGACTCCCGCCGCAATTGATGTCCTTGCTGATGGAATCGATCGTCGTAGTCGTGCCATTCACGGTAACCGTCGGCGTTGCCCCGTTAACCTTTGTCAATATATTTGGAAATGTGAAAAGACTGACGCGGAAATTCACGCCTGACGGGCAGTTGGAAACATTGGGAGGACAGGCGGGATTGGTGGCCGCCAGCAGAGTCTGCACGCCGCTCAATGCGCACTGGAATTCCGTGACTCCGCCGCAGTTTGTGTCGGTTGTGGCCATCGATCCGGTGGAATCCACGATGATGGCCACGTTCCAGGGCTGGGCAAGACCCAACATGGAAGCGGTCGCGCTCGACGACACCGATATTGAGTGGATGCCCAGCAGTCTCAGGAACCACGTGTTACAGTCGCAGTCTTGGACCACCTGGACGGCGTTGTTCGGAGAAGAAGTGCCGCACGTTCCAGACGCCAACAGCATGTTGAGGCACTTCGGCGTGACGGACACATTGACGGTTCCCAGCCGGGCGTCGTAGTTCTTGTTGCCCGAGACCTTGCTGCTGAAGTTGTTGGCAAAGGTTGACGCGTTGTCGGTCGAGGAGGTGTTGTATACCACTCCCGCGGCTGCCAGCGCCGCCGCGTTGGTTGCATTCTGAAGCTGGCCGCGTACCACGTAGCAATGGCCCAAATCGATTGTCAACCCGGCGACCGCCAGAAAGCCGACCAAAAACGCCGCTACCAGTGGCAATGACTGTCCGCTTTGATCCTTCAAGAATTCAGAGTTTAGTAAGTTCCTGATCGTTTTCATTCGACGTGCCTCTTGATTGGTCGGGTTAGTACTCATACTCTGTCACTTGCGCAGTGAGCAGGCAACTGGACGAAAAAGCAAATTTGTAAACCGTGATATTGCAGGGGTAGGTTGCATTGACCGTTACGTTCGCTCCCTGCACCAGGTTGGTCTGCGCGCCGGAGCACGAATTGCCGGTCTGATCTGGTGTGACGCCGTTCATAGTGATGGTGACGCTGATGTTCGCTGATCGGAGGTTGGGCGCCGCATTGGTAATGGCGGTGAACGTATCGGCGCAGGGATCGGAGCTGCTCGTTCGGATTTGCTGGAGGTACTGGGCGCCCGCACCCACCGCCTGCGTCAGGGTCAACTCGTTGCTGTACGCTATCCCGATCGAAAATATGCCGGTCATAATCAACAGCATCACGGGAAGCATCAACGCGAATTCGACCAGCGCATTTCCTTCCTCACCGGAACGGAAAAGCCGGGCCCGAGGAAGGATGGCGGACTCTGCATCCACTCCAATAGCCTTCCAGCGCATCGGCCATTTGGCATGCTGTCCCCGCCAGCCCGTGAGTTTAAACATTCGGTTCACTCCCTATCTGATTGCGGATCACCGATTCGATCCTGGGTATCTCAAGACGAAAGGTGCTCTCACTCAGCCGTTGTTGAGGCTTTTCAGGAACTGCTCAAGCCTCTGCTTGTCGGCCCCGTTCATCATCGAACCTCCGTCGACACTCCCGCTGTCCGGCAGAATGAATTCCAGTCCAACCCCATCGCTGCCCCACCGAACCGCTCGCGACTGGACCGGAATCGCACGCTCGGCGAGAGACTCGCCACCGTCCAGTCGCTGTAGAGTTAGCAGAATCAGGGTTCCGGGGTACCATCGTTCCTCGGTGACCAAATACAAACCCGACCGGCTAATATCGCGCACCTGCTGTGCCTGGGGAGAAGACCCATTCCAGTAATAGGCGGCCAGCCCTTGAATGAAGTTTCGGGGAGCTTTCCGCGGATCAGGCGACCACCACCGGGCCAGCCAGTGTCGAGGTTGACGAAAGAACTCCTTCCCCGATTCGATTAGCGGCATCCGGCGCGTCTCCTGTTTTGGAGGGCGCGTGTTACCGTTACGGTGCTCCAACATCACCAGTCCGGGACCTCCACTCCAAAGCGGCACTTGCCTCAGTAAGACTGCGGCTTTCACGGAACCGACCTCTTCGCGCGGAGTTGTATTCCGCTTGAGGCGCAGTTCCATCTCCGGAGCCTCGCACAAGACAACTTGATCTCCCCGCTGAGTCTGCGAGGAATAAATCGAATGCGCCGGAAGGACGAGAACACTGGCGAGCGGCGGACTGGGAGGACTGGGGTGGTCGGTAAAGAACGATTCAACAGCTTCAATGACGGCGCAGTTTTTGTCCAGAAAGATAAGATCCCACGGAACAGGGACATCGGGCGCAGGGATGCCCGTGAACGATTTCAGCCAAAGGCCCTCGTTGGGTTTGAGCGTCAACTTGCGTATCAGCTCGTATAGGCCCTTGGCGGGCACCTCGGCGGTTGTGACCTCCAGGCTGAGAAAACACTCCCGAGATTGGTTGTATGCACAACGGGTCTGCGTTTCCATAATACCTCCGGCCTGAAACGTGTTCTTCTTCGAAGATAGAAGCTTCGTTCGACCAGTCTGTCCCCTCCGTTGACTAACAGACGAGATCTCTTGTGCAGACTCGAGGACCCTTAGGCGCGCACCGTCTGCCTCGTGCTGAGGTGCTTGCTGACATGCTCGCTCCGAGACCACTTACCTGGTCTACAATCTCGTTCAAGGCATTCGGCGGCGCGCGTCCATTCTTGCGACGCCGCCGGATATCACCGGTACCGCATTACTTAACCTGGGTGCGGCGGCGCTGAATCAGCACCACGACGATGATGACAAAGAGAACACCGGCAACTATTTTGGTGATCATCATGCTATCCATAGGGCTTCCTCCTTTCCTCAGTGTGAGTTCGTAATTGTGGCGAACGACTCCATCATCAGGATGACGGCTGGTCCGAGAACGACCAGGAACAGTGATGGGAAGATAAACAGCACGAGCGGAAACACCAGTTTTGTGGATGTCTTCGCAGCTTGTTCCTCCACCATCTGCACGCGCTGGGTTCGAAGCGTGTCGGCTTGAATGCGGAGTGTCTTGGCAATACTGGTTCCGAATTGCTCGGCTTGAATCAAGATCGAAACCAGGCTACGCAAACTGTCCACGTCGGTGCGCTCGGCCAGATTCCTCCACGCATCCTGACGCGGGCGCCCGGCTCGCTGTTCCAGCACCACGATCCCCAGTTCATCGCAGAGGTCGGGCTGGGCTCTCATCAATTCGGCGGAAGTGCGCGAGGTCGCCATGTCCAGACTCAGGCCAGCCTCGATGCAGATAATCAATAGATCGAGCACATCTGGAAGGCCGCGCCGAATCTTCTTTTGTCGCGCTTTAATCCTTCGCCCGAGCCAGAAATCCGGGCCCAGGAAGCCCAAGGCCAAGACCATGGTGTACACCATGAACGGGTTCTGGTCGGCAAGTCCGGTTGCGAACGCCAGAATCGCCAGCAGCAGCGGCACCAGGACCTTCAAGCCATAAAACATCTTCACCGCAGAATCGTTGCGAAAACCGGCGCGAATCAGGCGCTGCCTCACAACCGACACTTCCGCCTTACTCTTGGGGAGGAGGTTCTGAAACTGTTCCACCACCACGCCCAGCGACTGGCCCGCGTTTTGAAGGGAAGTTCGCAGGTTGGCCTGCTCGCGCGGATAGATTGCTTCGGAGATTCGCCGGGGCAGGAGTTCGCGGTAGAACACGAGCAAGCCGCCGCTCACGATGAGCAGAAACATCACCACGAATGCAAAAACTGCAATCAGCATATCCGCCTTCAAACATCCATGTTCACAATTTTGCGAATGATCAGTCCGCCCAGAACCGTCATGCCTCCGGCAGTCCACAGCATCTTGATGCCGACAGGACGGGTCCAGAGGACCTTCATCAGGTCCGGGTTAAGGAGATAGAGAATGAAACCCAGTGCGACCGGCAAAACGGTGAGAACCCACCCGGTAAGCCGTCCCTGCGCGGTATGAACCATCACCTGGCGTTTCAACCGGAAACGCTGCCGGATGGCGTAGGCGGCGTTGTCCAGCACTTCGGCGAGGTTTCCTCCGGTTTCCTTTTGGATCATGATGGCGGTGCTGACGACCCGGAGGTCCTGGAGAGGAACGCGAGTGAGCATGTTGTCCATCGCGGTCTTCAGTTCAAGACCGTAATTCTGCTCTTCATAACATGCCCTGAATTCCGTGCCTATGGGATTGGGACATTGACGAGCCACCATACCGATGGCGGCTATCAAGCTGTTTCCGGCTCGGAGTGCGCTTACCATGAGATCGAGGGCTTCGGGAAGCTGGCTCTCAAAGCGATTGAAGCGCCGGCGGCGCAGAAACAGGACCCAGCCGAAGGGAGCAAAACCCAGCAGGGCTCCAACCAGCGAGCCGATCAGAACTGACCCCCAGCGCCGGTAAATCAGATACGCGGGAACGACGAACCCGACCGCGCACATGGCGAGCAGCCGGCCCGCGGTCCAGCTCAGATTTGCTTGGCTGAGGATCGTGTGCAAATAAGGAACGAACTGGATCTGGTGCAGCTTCCGATTGAGCCAGGGAACGCTGCTCAGTAGCGATTCCTTGCGGAAATCACCGAACTGCTCCTGGGACACCGTGCTCTCGCTGACCAGGGCCGAATCCAACGCGGAGAGCACCTGACGTGTTTTCCGGGATGGTCCAAGACCAATGGCGAGAGCCGGCAGGGCGATGGCGATGAACACGCCCGCAAAAACCAAAATCACGATCAATCCCATGTCCGTCCCCCTTTCCGATCAGTTCACCGGCGTTTCATTTTCGAACAGGCTCGGCGGCAGGATGATGCCCGAGACCTGCAGCCGTTCCAGGAACATCGGTCGAATCCGAGTGGGCTTAAATACCCCCACCACCCGCCCGTCGGGCCCGATTCCCCTTTTGTGAAACGCGAAGATTTCCTGCATGCTGATCACGTTCCCTTCCATGCCGGTGATCTCGGAAATGCTGGTCACTTTGCGCGATCCATCGCTCATGCGCGCGGCTTGCACCACAATGCTGATCGCCGACGCGATCTGTTGCCGCACCGATTTTTCGGGGAGATTCATGTTTCCCATGGCCACCATCGATTCCAACCGGTAGATGGCGTCGCGCGGAGTGTTCGCGTGGATGGTGGTCATTGAGCCTTCGTGCCCGGTATTCATCGCCTGCAACATATCGAAGGCTTCGTCGCCGCGCACCTCGCCGATGATGATGCGGTCAGGGCGCATCCGAAGGCAGTTACTGAGCAGCTGGCGCTGGCGGATTGCTCCCTGTCCTTCGATATTGGGCGGACGGGTCTCGAGGCGTACGATGTTTTCCTGCGCCAGGCGGAGTTCAGCCGCGTCTTCGATCGTGACGAGCCGTTCGTAGCCGGGAATGAATTTGGAAATGATATTCAAAAGCGTGGTTTTGCCAGAACCCGTGCCGCCCGACACAAGGATGCTGACACGGGCTCTCACCGCTGCCGACAGGACTTCCATCATCTCCTGGGAGATGCTCTTCAGCTTCACCAGCTGATCGGCAGCCAGTGGACCTGTACCGAAGCGGCGAATGGACAACGAGGGTCCGTCCAGGGCCAGAGGAGGAATGATGGCATTGACGCGCGAGCCGTCGGGCAATCGTGCATCCACCATCGGTGAAGACTCATCCACCCTGCGCCCCACCCGCGAAACGATGCGGTCGATGATCTGCATTAGGTGGCGGTCATCGCGGAAGCTCGTGTTCGAACGCTGAAGCAGGCCGCCCTTTTCAACGTAGACGTGGTCTTTGTCGTTGACCAGAATGTCGGAGATCTTCGAATCCAGCAAAAGGGCCTCAAGCGGACCCAGGCCGAAGACTTCGTCGAGCAGATCGGACTGCATCTTCTCCTGCTCGTCATACGTCAGCGGGACACGCTGGTCCGCGATGATCTCCCGCACGATGGTCAAAACTGCCTGACGGGCCTGAACGGGATTGACGTGAGACAGCTTTTCCAGATCCAGCTTTGAGATCAGGATCCGGTGAATCTCCGCCTTTTGCTTTTCCAGAGTCAGCAGTTCCACTGTCTACCCTTCCTCCCGAATCGAGCCAATTCGAGGAATCGTCATTTGAATAAACTGAAACCCTTCTTTTTGGGGGTTACCTCGGGCAAGCCGGCCGCCGATCTCGCCATCTTCCGTATCTGCCGCGAGATGGGCGTATCCGAGAGAGTGAGCGGGGCGGCACTGATCTGCATCTGCTGCGCCGCTGCATAATCATTTGGTATATGCCACCGTGCAGGGCGTGTCAGGGCTTTGGTTATTTGTTCGTCCGACACCCCCAGAACCCGCGGCTCGTGGCGGTTGATCACAATCTCCAGCTTGGGCCCATCGGACCCGAAGAACTGAGAGATCAAGCGATTCGAATTGCGCAAGTCCGAAATGGCCACCTGCGTTACGAGATAAACAGCAGACGCATCGCGGAACATGGAGGTACCGGTCAGATCAAGCCTGGATCCCACATCGACCACCACATTGCTAAAGTCCTGGCGAGCAACTGTCAGAAGCTTGTCGAGGGCTTCATTCGTCGGGTGGTAATTCACAAATCTTCCCGGAGCTGCGAGCACCGAAACTCCCGAGCTGTGCTTGATCAGCAATTTGTTGAGAAAGCTGGAATCCAGCCGGTCGAATGCCTGCAAAGCGCTGATTGTCGAATACTCGGCCACGATCCCCAGGTTCAGCGCAGCATCTCCCAAGGGAAGATCCAGATCGATCAACAAGGTGCTTTCGCCAGACTCGCGCGCCAATGCGACGGCAAAATTAAGGGCCACCAGGGTCACGCCGGCGCCGCCCTTGGCGCCCATGAAGGGCAGCAGCCTGCCGCTGGCTTTTTTCGGGGAAGGAGTGGCTTGATGGCGCGCTGCCGCCCGGATCAAAGCCTCGGAAAGGGATTCCGGCTCGAAGGGGATAGTCAGGAATTCACGCGCCCCGGCACGCATGCTACGTACGATGCGTTCGCTGTCGGCCTCTGCCGAATAAACCATGACCGTCGCCGTCGCTTTGGAACTAAGATCTTCAACCACACGGAGAGCGCGCTCCGGATCGCTATCCAGGTCAATCAGGATAACGTGGGGTTGTTTGTCCAGTAACCAAGTCAAGTCGCTAGGTCCGGAAGGATAGGAGGGAATCTGCTGTACATCACATCCAGGCCATCCAGCCACAGCCCGAACGAACGCCGCGCGACACTGTTCGTCGGGGCCCATCAGGACGATGGACAAATCCCCCCCGCCGGTCGAGCCGAGATGTTGTGAAGCGGAATGGAAACAGCTGTCGGAATCCATCGGTTGATTGCTCCCCGCTGCCTGTAAATATCCTTCCCGGTCGACCGCGAGTCGATCGTTGGTTTGCGAGTTGGGCATGGCGCGCATTTCGAATGTCAACGAGCAAAAAAGGAAAGAATGGTCCCCGTGGCAATGGCCGGACCGTAAGGCATTCTGCGCCGCCTGGGATTACTGAGAGTCAACTCCGTATCACGAAAATGTCCCCATTCTTTAGGTCCGAAGATCAAGCGAGCGGAATCCGAGAACAGGTCTTTCATAAACCCGCCGGCGGCCGCCCAGATTAAAGCCATGATCCCTCCCGCCAGTCCAGTGAGCACCATGGCGATCAATAACTGCTCCGGACCGACCCAGGCCCCGATGGCGGCGCACAGTTTCACATCCCCCGCCCCCATCCCGCCCGCCCAAAACAGAAATCCGTAGATCAACATACCCAGGCCTGCCCCCTCCAGGCTGTGGCCGAGGCCCTGCCAACCATGGAGCCAGCCGGCGGTGATGGTCCCGAGCAGAAGAAAAGGAAATACGAGCCAGTTCGGAATGCGGCGAGTGCGAAGATCCGTGTAGGTGGCAATACCCAGCACAAGCAGAGTTGGCCACCAAGCGATCCCGTTCATAACTCATCTCCTTTCTTCAGAGGTTGCGAATGCTGTGGATGTTGCAATTGCGTTACCAAAATCCGGGGACTCGATATTCCGCATTCAAGGGAGTTACTCGCGTTTCTATCGGTTAGTGTCCACGGTTGTTTACGCGGTCCGCCCGGTGGTGAATCGGGCAGTATACACATCTAAACTGCAGGGACTTGAGTGATATTCCTGTCCCCATCATGCCTTCCTCCGCATCGCATCTGATGGGGCATCATGACGCAAGGAGAAAGATCCGAAAGCCTTAATGCACCTGCACGATCTGCGATCCGCAGTCATTGAAGAACCGGGCGCCGCAGCAGAGGTTCCCTCGATCAGTTACCTATAATCGCTCTACAAAATAAAGATGCCGATATCTGAATCCTATGGCAGCCCGCAGCCTACTACCCGATGGAGCACACCAACCCCGCTATACCTTTTTGGGTCTAAAGTCTTTGTGATTTTTGTCGATCTAGCCCCTAGCGCTTTCAAAAAACGAGACGCCAAACCATGGGGCATTCTTGCCCCGATACCGATGGCCACGCGTGGAAATGGGTCTTTCGGGCTAACACAACAAGCCTGCTTCCGTACTTTCTGGATTTTGGTAAGCCCGCGAAAAGTTACCAAGGAATTATGTAACTACCAAGAAACATGTATGGTTAGCGGCGGGATCAATGAGATGCTTGTACAAAGATCACTTTTACCCCCGGGAAGCAATCGTCGATTCGATGAGAGAGGGAGCACGTGCCGCTCATGATTACTGTTGGACTGTTTTCCGAAGACATCACGTTGTATCCACTCCTTTCTTCGGCCCTCGGCAAGAATTTCCAGGTTCTGCTGAAGACGGAGGAGGAGGAGATTTCCAACCTGGGTTCGGCCGGTGAATGTGACGTAATGATTCTTGATCTCCATTCGAATCATCATTCCTTGCGGAAACGGATTGAGAGTTCCCAGCGCCTGATCACGTTGAATGTTCCGGCCATCGTCATGGCAGACGACGGTGCGCGCTCGTCGGCGTCGGACCTGGTTCGTAACGGTGCCTTCGCGTACTGTCGGCGGCCACCCTCGGTTCGGGATCTCAAGACCCTGCTCTGCAGGGCTTATGAGAACTCGTCGTTGAGGCAGCAGTTGAATACCGTGCAGCGGCGCCTCGAACTTCCCAACTCCTGCGACCGGATTGTGGGGTGCAGTCCAGCCATGCAGCGCGTTTATCAGCTTGTGAGCAGTGTCACGAACCTGAATGCCACGATTCTTGTTACCGGCGAAAGCGGAACCGGCAAGGAATTGATAGCCCGCGCGATCCACAATCTCGGCCGGCGGTCTAGTCGACCGTTCGTGGCCGTTTCCTGCGGCGCCATCCCCGAAGCCTTAATAGAGGCTGAATTATTCGGTCATGAAAAGGGTGCCTTCACCGGAACTGTTGGCGCCCGTGAGGGTTATTTCGAGCAGGCTAACGACGGAACGCTTTTCCTGGATGAAATCGGGGACCTGAGCTTGTTTACTCAGGTCAAGCTCCTGCGCGTTCTGCAGGAAATGGAATTCAGCCGGCTGGGGAGCACGCGGCTCATTCCGCTGCGCGCGCGCCTGATCTTCGCCACGCACCGGGACCTGTCAAAACTGGTGGCCGAAGGGAGATTCCGGCTGGATCTTTTCTATCGGATTAGTGTCATGCCTGTGGATGCCCCGCCACTCCGTGAGCACATTGAAGACATTCCCATGCTGGCCGCACATCTGCTGCGTCACTATGCGCAGGCTTTTCAAAAGCCCATGCACGGCATTGACCCGGAAGCGCTGGAAATGCTGCAAAGCTACTCATGGCCCGGCAACGTTCGTGAGTTGGAAAACGTGATCCAGAGGGCCATTATCGTTGCGCCTGACCAGATGGTTCATGTCCAGGACTTGACTCTTACCACGGATGAGGATGACACCGGCGTGCCCGACTCTGTTCTCGATATCGGGGACTATCAGCCCAGCGGGACGTTTGAGAGACGGCTAAACAACTACAAGGTCAGACTGGCTCTGTCGGCCATCCGGGAGAACCATGGAAACAAGACTCTGGCTGCGCGCAGTCTTTGCATCTCTCGCGCCTACCTGCATCGCCTCATACGCTCTACGGAGCCCGCTGTCCCCTTCGAAGACAGCTCGGAGAGAGCTGTAATCGCCTGACAATGGGTGACCTGCGCCTATCACAACGCCTGCTATGTGTGCAGGTTGTAGGAGGGCGGTCCAGCGGCCACAAGAGCGCTATTGCGGCGGCCATGGATATGCCAGTAACACCACGCCGTTTCATGGGTTTCTTGGTCTGCATAAGCGGATAAATCCACGTAGGTCACCTTCCCGTAGACAAAGAGCCTTTCTTCCCAATCTTCCAGGCTCTTGAGTTGTTTTTCTGTTTCACAGAATGCCTTCACGTCGGCACGGCAGAATGATTTAACTCTTGTGAATTCGCCCGGCACCAATATAAGCGGAAATGTGGGTACTCTCCGTTCCGTTCGTTTGTATGCCGGGGTGGACGCCATGTTGGTTTCGTCGGGCGCCGTCACGAACTCGTCCACAGTCGATACGATCCTGGCTGGAGTGCGCCCGCGATTAGTAGCCACGACATCAAAGCCGTTATCGATATTCACCGATGGCTCGATGCTGATCAGAATCCATGGTCTTTCCGAGTGGACGATACTTTGGGCAAGCAGCAAGGCAGCCTGAGCGCCATCGGCCGCGGCAGCGGCGGCGGTTTCTCCCGACTTCGTTTGCCTTTCAATTTTTCTAAGGGTGGACACGGCCAACGCCATTGAGGCATATCCCAGAATGGCGAACGCCAGAATGGCGGCCCAGAATGCGCGATCCTGCTGTTGATGCGAGGGAGCCTGATGGGGAGTTACAACTGTAACGCGAGCCGACGGGTAATCGTCGGGTTTCGGTTCAACATCTGTCCTCGACGGCGCTTTGCCACTACCGGGTGCGGCATCGACGACGGCGGCCGAAGGCGCGGGATGGTGGTTGGCGATGGACTGATCACTGCCCTGCGAAACCGGTTGACCGGGCGCCTGGGAGGCGGACAACGCCAGGATCGAAATCGCCAACAGCCGAGGGAACATGGCGCAAATCTAACATACTCCTGAATCGCTTTACTGTGATGGCGCGCAGCGGCCGAATAATGGACTGGCGCCGGGAGTTTGTAAACAGGCTGTCTCAATTCGGGCATTGGGTGTAAACAGCAGTTCACACCGGCTGGGGCAAATAACCGCCAAGTTTGTTTATTTACAACCGGTTGCATTTAGCACTCCTTTGGGCTCGGGATTGCAACATCCAGGTATGCTCAATCGCACCGAAGGAGCCGTGGCAATGCACTTGTACGCCAGTTTGTCCGTTCTTACCGCACTCGCTTTGGGAGCCTGCTCTCTGGTGTGCATCTCGGATTCGCGCGTCCGCAACTTGGTGTACTGGATAGCATTCCCTATCCTTATTCAGGGTTTGTTAGTCGCACTATTCTATGCGAACCTTCGCTAGGATCCGCCGGCCATCCATAATCTCGCTCCCACGGAAGCCGCCCGAAATGCGACGCCACGGGCCGGTCTGGTAGCAGATCAATCGCCAGACCAGTCTGACAGTTGTAGCGCGCATTGGTGATTCGATCCGCGCCCGGGTTTCCGCACCGTTGACCGCATTCAGAAGGTCATGCATCCGTCAGGTCTTCGGAGACGCTATTCGTGAGCGGTATGTGAAGGACAGGTGGCCAGGGCTGCGAGGTTAGCTCTTCTTGGCTGTGATTGCAGGATTGTGGCGCCGCTTCCCTTTTGCCGGGTAGCCAGCCAGGAAGTTCGCTGTTCGAGATACCAGGTACGGGCTGGACAAATACTCGACATTCTGCGCAATCGTCTTGAGTGCGTCGAAAACGGCTTCTGGCGCTACGAGATAGAAGCCGAGCACCAATGCGCAATCCGCGCCGCGAGCGAATCGCTGCGCAATGCATTAGAGCGGCACGCCATCGCGTAGCCATGACCATAACCAACTAACCGAGAGGTGATAAATGGATGTTTGGACCGTAATGCAAAACAGAACCGCCGACGACTCGCAGAAGATCGCATCGCTGACGCCGCGATTGGGTGAATTCCGCCGCGAGATGAAGGGGCGCGAAAGGTGGATCCATTGCCAACGCCACTGAGCCCAACGTGGTGGCGAAGATTCGCGCCAAAATGAAGGACTCTGAGGCAGCCATTGCTGACATTGAAAAGCAGATTAGGGGCGATAAAAGAGTCGAAACGCCCGACATATGAGCAGCTGCGGAAGGTTGAACAACTCCACCGGGTCACTAATGGCCTTGGGGTAGACAGGTGCATTGCGACTTACCTGACACGACCGTGGGCCACGATGTTTACGAGCTTGTGAAGTGTCGCGACGTGGTCGGAAGCAGTTTTAGGTTCGTAGTCTCCGAGGATGCATGGAACGTAAGTGCGACCGGGCAGATGACGCGCACGATTCTCAAGGTGTCGCGCCGCGAAATATCTGCCATTTGGGAGATATGCAAACGGTAATGCCATCTCCAGAATGTGGTTGTGTCGTCTAAAATGGCTTCCCTTCACTGTAGTTGAACGATGACACTCTGGGTCGTACCCCTTTTGAAGCAAGGCTCCGCTTGTCTTAGTAGCTGGTGCTTCGCGGCGCATTTACGAATCTCGTCCCCCCCTTCCTTCCGCACTGAGTACCGTATGTTCCTGTCCCGGAGGTTATTTCGATGAGCCTAAGTGCTCCCTTGGTTTTCCGTGCCCTTTGCCCACTGGCATCATTCTGTCATCGACGGAAGATGGGAGTCCCGGCCATCCATTTTTCGATCGCGAGATTGAGTCTTCGCCGCAGCGCATTGTTGATTGCTATGTTAGCGGTTGCGACATTCCTCCCCCGCCCCGCCCAAGCGCAGAATCCGTTGCCGTTTACGCATTTGGTCGATAACAATACGACGCGTCCCGACGGGAGTAACTTCGCCGGAAATCCAACAAGCACCTTTGGGAACGCGCTCGGGGGTGCGTTACCCGTTACAGACGGAAAATCCGTAGTCTTCAACGCTGGCTTTTATTCCGCTTTTGGCTTCGGCGGCAGCGCCAATTTTACAAGTTGTTCGTCGAGTTCTGAAAATTCGATCTGGTCAATACCAATCAGCGGTGGCGCTTTAACCAAGCTTGCCGGATATGACCTGCCTCTTGAGACCGCGCAGCCGTCCGCGGTCACGACAACAACCTGTATAGGGCCCAAAGTCGCGAATAACATAGCCTCCTTTTTCGGGTCTTACCAACCTTCGCCGTTGGCGACATCTACCCGCACCGGTGTCTACCAGGTGCCCCTCACAGGCGGCACAAGTTCGCCGGCGATTGTTACTGGTGACGTCATCTCTGGTGGTGCAGTTATAACCGTATTCAACAATATTGGAACGGCACCCGACGGAACTGTAAGTACGTCAGGGGGCGGCAACTACAACGATTTCGATACTGCTTATGACGTATTTTTCAGGAATAGCGCAGGGTCGTACTACGTCTATGTTCCAACGTACCCGACAGCCGACTGCGGCCCTCTCGGATCTTGGGGATTCTCATTGACCGCAGTTTCATTGGGTCAAACTACCCCATTCCTCTTTGACGGAACAAACTATATAACTTCCACCATTGCTGAGGGAGGTTCAGTCGGACAGCAATACCTGGTATTTTCGGGTTCTAGCCCATCCTCGTTTGTTGATTGCAAGAACGTGATTTGGAACAGCGGTGTTATGAATGGCCCCGTTCCATATGCATTGCCTGGACTTCCCGGCACAGCTTATGGGGAGCCGGCTCTGCAAGTGGCTGCAGACTCAGGGAAAGCGTTCATCTCTGCTTCTCAGCCCTTCGTAGGCCCCTACGCGATTGAACCGTACCGGGCAATCTACCAACTAGTTGGGGGAAACCTAGTAAAGATTGCTTCTAATCTAGACACTTTCCCGGGAGTTACATTCACGAACACTCAGTGCTCCGGCACATACGCCAGCTATCCAGGAACACCCACTCTTGGTGATAAGTTTACGGTGCGTGGCCGATGGCTTGTCGCACATCTTTCCGGTTATACGGACTTCAACTGCGCGACAGGCACGGGCACCGAATGGGATGGGATCATCGCGATCGACCTAACCACAAATTCCATCGAGAAGATTGTCGCCTACAACGACGTTTTAGATCAGGGACAAACCACAATTGTCAGTTCGTTGTGGGGTGTGGGCGGAACCTCGGTAGACGGCTCGCTGGCGAGTGATGGACACTTCACTTTTATGACGAGCGCAATGACACAGGGGGCATCCGCGGCTAACGAATATGTCATCTGGACCACGAACCTCAACGCTCTGCCAACACAGACAACAATCTCGGCCGCTCCGAGCAGCCAGTCGTACCTTCAAAATGTAACTTTATCGGCCACTGTAACGACACAAACCGGGAGCGACGGACCACCAACTGGCAGCGTGCAATTCCTGGACGGGACTACAGTATTGAGCACGCAGATACTCGATTCCGGCGGCAGCGCGACTATGACGCTGAATTCCCTGGCCGTGGGAACGCATTCGATTTCGGTGCAGTATGAGGGTGCGGATCTATATGAACTGTCGACCTCAGCCGTTCTCCCAGTCACCATTACGCCCGCAGCCCTTCCGGCGCCGTCCATCTCTTGGGCAACCCCGGCGCCTCTGACCTACGGAACGGCGCTTGGCGCGGCTCAGTTAGATGCAACCGCAAGCGTACCAGGGACATTCGTTTATACTCCGGCTCTCGGTAGCCTGCTCACCGCAGGGGCACAAGCCCTTTCCGTTTCTTTCACCCCCACTGACCTGGTTCACTACACAACGGCGACGGCAAGTGTGACGTTGATTGTGAATCCCGCGGGGTCGACCATCACGTGGCCTGCGCCAACCACCATTACATTTGGAACTGCCCTTTCGGCTGTTCAATTGAACGCGACCGCAAGCGTGCCTGGCGCGTTCACCTATACGCCGGCAGCAGGAACCGTGCTGAAGGCTGGATCTCAGACATTGTCGGTGACATTTGTACCAACCGACACAGTTGATTACACCACCGTAACATCCACCGTTACCCAGGTCGTGAACCCTGCAACCCCGAGCATCACCTGGCCCACGCCGCCAGCAATCTCTTACGGCACCGCATTGTCCACGACTCAATTGAATGCGACCTCACAAGTTGCTGGAACGTTTACCTACTCACCTGTATTGGGTACAGTACTGAAAGCCGGAACGCAGACCCTGTCCGTATCTTTTGTACCGACAGACGCCACAGACTACACGTCGGGAACTTTAACGACATCTCTAACGGTCAATCCCGCAATCCTGTCCGTGACCGCCAACAATGCGGCCATGACCTATGGTGGCGCGCTGCCCACGCTTACATCGACCATCTCGGGATTTGTCAACGGAGATTCTCACGCTTCGACTGTCACTGGAGTTCCGGCAATTTCGGCCGCAGGAAGCAACTCCTCGCCCGCCGGCAGCTATGCGATCAAGGTCTCCCAAGGAACTCTGGCAGCTGCCAGCTACAGTTTCACTTTTGTCAATGGCACTCTCACGATCGGCAAGGCGCCCCTGACGGTGACAGCGCAGAACGCGACAAAAGTCTATGGCGCAGCGCTCCCTTCGTTCAGCGACGTCATCACAGGGTTTGTCAACGGGGACACGAGTGCTCAAGTGTCTGGATTTCCATCCTTCACAACCACTGCCGCATCGAGTTCGCCTGTCGGGCCGTATCCAGTCGTCATCTCCGTGGGATCTCTTGTGGCAGCCAACTACACGTTCAACACCGCGAACGGCACGTTGACGGTCACGCGGGCAGCTTCCTCCGCAGCGCTCGCGGCAAGCCCGAATCCTTCCGCCACTGGACAAACGGTTAGCTTCGCGGCCACGGTCACTCCCCAGGCAGGTGGCACAGCGACTGGGACGGTAACTTTTACGGATGGGGCGACATTGCTCGGATCTAGTCCTGTCGTCGGCAACGCCGCGGCGCTCTCAGTTAGCACCCTGGCGGCTGGCGCTCACACCATCGTTGCTGCTTATGGCGGGGATTCGAACGTGCTCGGTGCAACATCAGCCGCGCTCTCGCAGACCGTCACGGCATCGACCTCGAACGCTACAACAACAACGATCACCACAAGCGTGAATCCTGCGTATGTAACTCAGCCCATTACCTACACTGCGCTCGTAGCCTCCTCAGGCGGCGTCCCGGGCGGAATTGTCACCTTCAAACAAGGGACAGCGACACTCTCGACTGTCCCTTTCACGGGCGGGGTAGCAAGCTATACCACGTCGTACGCGACTGCGGGAACGCGCATAATCACAGCGGTATTCGCTGCCAGTGGATCATTCACAGGCAGCACCTCGGGAGCTTTGAGCCAAGCGGTTCGCAGCCTGCCGGCGGCTACCACCACCGCTGTCACATCTTCAGGTTCGCCTTCAAACGTTGGCCAGGCAGTAACATTCACTGCGACAGTGTCCGCAACTTTTGGGAAAACTCCGAATGGGGAGACGGTGACGTTCACCGATGGAGGCGGCGTGAAAATTGGGACCGCCATCCTCACTGGAGATGTTGCAAGCTTGACGACCTCATCACTGCCGGCCGGAACCCATCCGATTCGGGCCGTATACGCAGGAGACGCCACATATGCACCTAGTACTTCGGCCGTCATCTCGCAGGTTGTCGTTCGCTACCAAACGACGGCCTTGCTTTCGTCAACCCCGAATCCGTCAGAGTACGGGCAGTCCGTGTCTCTGACAGCTTTGGTTACCTCAAGCGGACAAAACACGCCCACCGGAACCGCTACGTTTAAAGATGGAACAACAAACCTTGCCACGGTCACCCTGGTCGGCGGCGCAGCCACTCTATCGCGGTCAAACTTGTCCGCAGGTACGCATTCGATCACCGTCGTCTATAACGGGGATCCCGAAAGCGCGATCAGCAGCTCATCAGTACTCGCGCAACAGGTTACACCTGCAACCACAAATACGACCATCAGAACCTCTGTAAATCCATCTCGCGCCGGCCAGAACGTGAGATTCACGGCAACCATCCGCTCCACAACCGGACCGGTTCCAACCGGGACCGTGACCTTCACGACAGGCGCCTCAACCTTGGGAACCGCGACTTTGGCGGGAGGGACGGCAAGTATCAGTACTGCTACGCTGCCATCAGGAATTACGGCAGTGACTGCGACATACAACGGCAACGCCAATTTGGGCAGCAGTACCGCTAGTTTGAATCAGACGGTTCGCTGAAATCAACCGTGATGCGGAGATGCTCCGGCCCTTCTATTGGGCCGGAGCATTTCTAGTCGGCGGAGGTTGATTTCCTTCCTGTTCGCGCGGATGGGAATCTTCTTCGTGCATGGAGCGGAAACGCGGATCGACTACACCGGAAGGGCTCCCGTTTGGTGTCCCGCACATTTGCTGAAGACACACGTTTCAACACGCCAGGTTTCTCAGTAGTAACGTAGTTCCCCGCCCTTGACACAGGCAGAGTTGGCACCTGACTTACGCAACACGTGTCTGCGTACCCAGTTGAACGGCGGCTCTTCATCGCCCCGGCAGCGACAGCATCAGGCGCATCAACTCCGACTGGCGGTGTGTTTTGGTTTTGGTCTGCACACGCTTCAGCTGGAAGCGAGTCGTTGCTAGCGTGGTGCGCATCCGTTCGGCTGCCTGGCTCACGTCCAAGCCTTGAAGCAGCAGGTCGGCGAGGCGGGCCTCCGCCGGGGTGAGGGCATAGAGTGCGCGAAGCGCCGCCGAGCGGGAGCGCGGAACCGCGACAGGATCGCTTACGAAGACCAACGCGCAAGGGATTCTGATGTTCTGCCTGCTTTTAACTGGAGTGGGGAGGATTGCGACCTGAAGCGGAAGCTGCGCCGAGGACCGGGAGATGCTCAAGGCTCCGCCCGGCTCTGCCTGCACACCCGCTCCGCCAGACAATGCAGCTCCGAGGATGATGGCTTTCATACGCGCGGATTCCTTTGGGTGCTGTGCCGCGAGCAATACGCCTTCCAGGCGCAGACCGTCCCCTTCGCTCACGATAGCTGCCGCCAGGGAGTTCATGTGCAGCACGTGGCCATCGGCGGAAACCAGAAACGCCGCCGTCGCCATCGCCTCCAGCGCCAGCTCTCCGAAATGCTCTTGAACCTCGGCTGCCCTTAGCTTTCTGCGGATTTTGAGGGCGCCCTGCACATGGGGTTGGAGGGTCTCCAGCAACGCGATGGAGTGCCCATCCATTGCCCCATCCTGCGCACGGCTCCACATGGCCATAAAATCCCCTTCTTTCTCTGTGGATATAAAGGAGAGCAGTGTCAGGAACTCCATCTCGTTCTTGCGCAGCAGGTCGTTGTATAGTTCTGTCTTCAAAAACTCACCGCGGCTGACCAACGCTTCTCCCCGGATAACGCCGACACGAGGATTGCAAAGGGCTGGACTACGGAAGGGATCGGCATGCGCATAATGTTCGTTGTACGCCACCCCAACCTCTGGGTTGAAGCCGAGGCCGCCTCCCGCCAACACTTCGGGACTCGTATTCTCGCCGACTGTCATTAGGAGGCCAGATGAGATCTTCGTCAAACGGGACAAGTGGTCAAAGAAGATCTGCCACTTCTCCGGCTGCAATGGGGCAGCATACAGGTTCGCGAGAAGCTGGGACAACTCCTCGGTGTCGATCATGGGCGTATCCTTACATGCCGCATTCGCGTCATTTTCGCTCATTCGAGAGGTTGGAGTTTGCGCTGGAGCAAAGAATGGGCCACTTATGTTGGTGGTGTTAAGGGCGCCGGTGCAAAACTAGGCCACGGTGCGCCGCGTGAGCGGAGGGCCGCGGCGGAGTAAATGTACTCCACCGCCGGATCTTGGTTCCCTGAGCGTCTGCCTTGCAGGCATGGTTCATGGAACACCGGAGGGATGTAGACCAGTTGGATATGCAGTCTCTGCACCGGGTGCGGGAGCGCCGCTCTTGTTCAGGCCTGCCAGGTGGACACGGCCGCGAGGAACTTCGTCGGAACGACGTCGTAGCGTTGACCGAACTGTCAGTAGCGGTCGTACGCCTCGTTGTAGTTTCGAGAAGATCTATAGACCATTGCCCTCTGAGCGGGATTCACCAGGGAACGACGATAATGTGAAAAGCGAACGAAGTGGGGCTACAGGATTTGGAAGCGAGCTTGCGTTGGAACCAAGCGCGCTGAGGGCTGCAACGTTGCGACAGGTTCACACATAAGTGCAATCGGATGTTTATATTAGCCATGGCGACTTCCTGGACCGTTACGGGATTAGCCGAATTCCAGGATGCGTCCACACAGCTTCACCGTCTTCGTAAACGGGAAGTCGGAACAGGACTCATGTGCGGTCGTACCGCCAGCAAACCAAAAAATACTAAGGGATCACAGATTAAGCTGAGGCAGCCGGTCTCGCCTTTGCTAGGGTTCTGCCCGCTCACATATACTTTGGACTATACATCTGAAGAGAAAGGAAAACTGTTCCTGACCAGTTTAGCCACAACCTTTTGTGTCATCGGAATTTAGAGATCGCAGACACGAGATTATGGCAAGACACGAAATATTGGCCGTGCCGGGACATGAAATTTAGGCACAGGACACGAAAAATTGGCAGTGAACAAGAGAGAGAGACACAGCAATGGCCAAGAGCGTCAATAAGGTCATCCTTTTAGGAAATGTGGGCAAGGACCCCGAGATTCGTTCCACTGCCGGCGGCACCATGGTCGCCAACTTCACCCTCGCCACCAGCGACCGCCAAAAAGACCCCCAGGGTAACTGGCAGGACCGCACCGAGTGGCACAACCTCGTCGCCTTCACGCGCCTCGCCGAAATCGTTCGTGATTATGTGAAGAAGGGCTCCAAGCTTTACGTCGAAGGCAAGATCCAAACCCGCAATTGGGATGACAAGGAGTCCGGCCAGAAGCGCTATCGCACCGAGATCATCGTCAACGATCTCTCCCTGCTCTCCGGTCGCGACGAAGGTTCCTCCGGCAGTTACAGCCGCGCATCAAGTTCCTCCGGCAGCACCGCCAGCTTCGATCAACGGCCGCCGGCCGCGCACGACGAGTATGCCCAGTCCGCCGAAATCTCCGACGACGACATACCCTTCTAAAAAAGCATCTCGGTCGGCCTGTCCATGTCCTTGCAAGGACGAGGAGGCGAAAGTCACTCCGTTGAATGGCGCACCGGCCGGCTGGGCAAGCGCGGCGCGTGCACCGGCGGAGCCTCTTTCTCGGAGGATTTCTTTTTAGGTTTGCGCGTCTTGGTTTGCGGTTCTTCGATCACCGCCCGCATCCAGTAGTTGCCATCGCTATCGACTTCGATGCCATGTACCTCGCGCTCAAATCCCGGGAAGCGCTTGCCGAATTTCTCCATGGCCAGGATCAGCTTGATAACAGGCGACTCGGGGCCCCCCAAACGCTCCCCGGGCATCGACATGGGAATTCCCGGCGGGTAAGGAACCAGCATCACTGCGGCGATCCGGCCCGCCATCTCTGCAAATCGAATACTCTCCGTCTCGTGGCGCACCAGTTTTTGGTACGTCTGCGCGGGCGTCAACACCGGATCGAAATCCTCGTCGCAAGCCGCGTTGACCAGCCCTGCAAGATCCAGTTCAATCATCGCCTTGTGCATCTCGTCGGAGAGTTCCTTGAGCGAGAGACTGCGATAGCGCGCCGGGAATCGCTGCACTAAGTCTGGGAGCGCATCTTCGACCGGCGCCTCCGAGTCGTAAAGGCGCTTGAATTCGAAGAGGTTCTCAAGCAGGCTCCCCCACTTGCCCTTTGAGGTCCCCACCGAAAACAACACCAGCACCGTATAGTCCCCGGTGCGCGCAATCTCGACGCGGCGCGAGTCCAGGAACTCGGTGAGAACCGCGGCCGGAATCCCCCACTTGGCGAACACTCCCTGCGCATTCACCCCGGGAGTCAGAATGGTCACCTTCGCCGGGTCAAGCATGCAATAGTCGTCCGGCGAATCTGCATCCTGATACCCGTGCCAGTCTTCGCCGCGCTTGAGTGTCCAGCAACTCGGCTCGGTGGCCAGAAGTTCGTCCTCGGCGTCTTCAAATAATATCTTTTCGCCCGTGGCCGGATCGGTAACCTGCTCCGGCTGGTAGATTCCAAAGAACCAGCCTTCCCCATTCTCCGATTCCGCTTTCAAACGGTGCGCCACCGAGCTCATCGCCTGCCGGAAGCTGATCGCGTCGGCCAGCGTCTCGTCCATCAACGTCGGCCCGGCCGGCTCATCCATCATCGCTGCCGCCACATCGAGCGAAGCAATCAGCGGATAGAAAGGCGACGTGGTGCCGTGCATCATGAACGACTCGTTGAACTGATCGAAGTCCAGCGGCGCGCGTTCCGAAAGCTTAACGTGAATCATCGAGCCCATTGAGAACGCCGCCAGCATCTTGTGCGTGGATTGCACGGAGAAAATGGTGGGGCGGTCTTCCATATCTTCCGGCACGCCCATCGCGTAGCGCCCTCGATACATGGGATGAAACTTGGCATAGGCGTACCACGCCTCGTCGAAATGCACCAGCGCGACCGAACCCGCCAGTTGCTCAACCACCCGGTCCACGTTGTAGCAAAGTCCGTCATACGTTGAATTGGTAACGACTGCGTACGTCGGCTGCTGCGAGTGCGCCCCCGCCGAGAAAGGACTGCGTGCAATCAGCTCCTGAACGGATTTCGGAGAGAAGCGCGTCAGCGGCACCAGCCCGATCATGCCAAAACCATTGCGCGTCGGCTTGAAATACACCGGCCGCGCCCCCGTGATCGTGAGCGAGTGGCAAATGGATTTGTGGCAATTCGCATCCGCCAGCACAATATCGTCTTGTGCAATCACGCCATGCCCCACGATCTGGTTGGATGTACTCGATCCACCCAGAACATAGAAAGTCCAATCGGCGCCAAAGATGCGCGCCGCGTTGCGCTCCGAGTCGCCCGGAGGGCCGATATGATCCAGCCATGAGCCCAGCGGCGCAGACGAAATCCCCAGGTCCGAGCGCAGCAGATTCTCGCCGAAAAAGCGGTGGAACTCCTGGCCTACAGGATGCTTGAGGAAAGCCACGCCGCCCATGTGCCCCGGAGCGTCCCACGAGTAAGCGGACTGGTCGTTGTACTTCAGTAACTCGCGAAAATACGGAGGCAAAAGCTGTTCGTGGTAGCGTTCAATGGCGGTATCGAGGCGCGATGCGATAAACGCCGGCGTGTCGCCGAATAGGTGAATATACTCGTGCACCTGCTTGATCACTTCCAGTGGAAGTTCGGAGACCAGCGTCCGGTCCGCGATCAGGAAGATCGGAACTTTCTTGTTGCGATGACGCACCCCGCGGATGATGTCCAGCGCGGCTCGCTCTTCAAACTGCGAGTCGCCCTCCAGGTCCCAGTCCAGAAGAATTGCGGAGTAGCTGGGATCGGAAGTCACGAGCGAAAGCCCGTCCTCGGGTGAGGTCGTACGAACCAGCTCGTAGCCTTCATCGCCGATGGCGTCCACAAGACGCTCCATCGCACGGTCTGAAACAGAATCGGTACGCCCCACTTCACTCGCAATCAACAGCACCCAACGCTTCTCGCTCATCTACTCCAGATTCCCTTCAAAGGTCCTGCCGCCCTCGCGGGTGGGCAGCAAACGGCAAACACATTATCGTAACGCGGATTGATTGCAAACGTATGAGCGCTGCAGGACTGTCAAATAATTTCGCACGCCGCTGTCGTTCCTAAGCGCGGAAAGCCCTTCTTCGGAAGAGCGTCTTTAATTCTATGGAGACCTTCCGGATTCAATTCTCGCATCGCACGCTCGCCCGGATATCCAAGCCTCCATTGAGATCTTCGATTCCTGATCTCTCCTTTGTCAAACCTCCGCGATTTCACCAGGCTCAAAGCCTCGGCGCCGGCGTTCGATCGCCATCCCCACGTCACGCGCGGACTGTTCAGGTTCGTCGCAATATGTTCCAGGGCTGTCCTCCCGCACGAGCGGCTCTGCAACCGTGACTCAATCGAATTCCCTGCCAGGAAAGGGATCCGTAGGTTACCATCCTTCTGTCGCTTCTACTTACTCCATGCGCACCGCGTACCAACAACAACGGACGCACGGGATCTGCAACGACGGACTAACAAGCTAGTTATTCCGAACAAGCAAGCATTACTTGTGTCGAAACCCTTTCTGACACGCACCAGCACCGCAGTTCGCGCCACGCACTTCGGAGTCCAACATGGCTCAGTATCTCCCGGGTTCTATTTCTCCTTTCAGCCGCAGATATTTTCTCAAAGCGGCCGGCGCTGCAGCCGGATCTGCAGCCATCCTCCCTGCCTCAGGATGGGCGCGCGCTAACCGCACAGCCGCTTCTGAACGCATCACCATCGGTGTCATCGGCTGGGGCATGATGGGCCCCGCCAACACCAGGGCCTTCCTCGGCGAAAATGATTGCCAGGTCGTCGCCGCCTGCGACCTCGATAAGAACCACCTTCAATCCGCCGTCGACACCATCAACACCAAGTACGGCAACCAGGATTGCAAAGCCTATCGCGACTATCGCGAACTCCTGGCCCGCGACGATATCGACGCCGTCATGATCGCCATCCCCGATCAGTGGCACGCCGTCGTCGCCACCGAAGCCGCCAATCGCAAAAAAGATATCTACGGCGAAAAGCCGCTTGCCCGCACCATTGCCGAACAGCAGGCCATCGTCAAGGCCGTTCAGAAGAACAACGTCATCTTCCAGGTCGGCTCCTGGCAGCGTTCCACCGCGCCCTTCCACAAGGCCGCCGAAATCGTGCGCAGCGGACTCATCGGCAACGTGACTCATGTTGAGGTCGGCCTGCCCGGCGGCCATCACGACTTCCCCGGCACGCTGCCCGCATTCCTCAGCCGGCTCGCGTCGCTCCCCGACAAAATCACGAGCCCCGCCCAGGTCGTCCCCGGCACCCCCGCATGGGATCTCGCCGTCACCCAGCCGCCCGCCGACTTCGACTTCGACCGCTGGCTCGGCCCTTCCAAAGAAGAGCCCTACGTCGACGTCCGCGTCTATCAAAACTGGCGCTGGAATTACAACACCGGCGGCGGACAGTTATTGGATTGGATCGGCCACCACGGCGACATCGCGCACTGGGGCCTCGGATTCGACCTCAGCGGCCCGTCTGAGGTCCAGGGCTTCGGCGAGTTCCCTGCCGCCAACGCCATCTGGAACACGGCCACTAAGTACACCGTCGAATGCACCTATCGCAAGGAAGTTACCCGCTATCCCAACGACGTCACCATGACTATCGCCGGCGGCTCGCACGCCATCTCCATGGGCACCAAGTGGATCGGCACCGACGGCTGGGTATGGGTCGACCGCGACGGTTTCGACGCCTCCAACCCCGATTGGATCAAACCCGAACCACTCCCCAACAACTTGCGCAAAGTGCCCCTCTACGAATCCAAAGAACACCGCCGCAACTTCCTCGACTGCGTGCGCTCCCGCAAGCCCACCATCGCGTCCGCCGAGATCGGCCACCACTCCACCATCCCCGGCCATCTGGGCCTCATCTCCATGCTCGTCGGCCGCAAAATCCACTGGGACGTCGCCAATGAAAAAATCCTCAACGACCCCGCCGCGACAGAACTCCTGTCCCGCCCCTACCGCTCACCCTTCAAGCTAGCCTGAGCCGGGAAACTTCCCTGCCCCATCCTTTCCGCTTTTCTGCGGAAAGGATGGGAGCCTCAGTCTCCCCTGCTGCTCAGAATGGCGAATTCCAAACTAAAAAAGACTCATAAGACGAACCCCTTCTTTGGCTCGCTTTCTTTCTGTCGATAAGTGAATGTTCGTTCTGCCTTCTGACCATCAGGATTCTCGATCGTGAAGGTCGCGGTTTCACTCTCTTCCGGGATAAACGGCGCACGTACATTGAGCCGAAGACCGCGAACCAGGTGCGACATCTTCTCTTTTCCTTGTACCGTTATTTCCGGCACCTGCGGCCTCCCAGATTCATCCACCAGGTTCTCTAATTCGATAAGGTGCCCATCGATATAGAAATTCGCGTCCTGCGAAAGATTCGTTCCACGCAGTTCGAAGCGATAAGAACCAGGCATTTCGGAAACTCCAATTTGGGAGATCACCGGGCCCGGCTTGCGAACAACTTTTCCGGTCACGTAGAGCGCCCCGCTCAACCCCGCAAGTTGAAGAAGCGCGGTAGGAATTTCCGGTAACTGCTGGCGAATCGAAATCGGATCGATGCTGAATATGCAAAAAATGAAAGCCGAAACTCCCACCAGCGTCCACAGCAACAGTTGCACCTTGTCAAGCGCTACATTCTCTCCCGTCGTGATCAAGTCGCGCAACATAGGCTTGCTTGCACCCGCGCCCTCTGGCCCCTTCACGTTCTGAACTCCTTCCGCGGCAAGTGAAGTAGCACCGCTGATTCCCAGCAGGCCTACAAGTTGTGCGGGAAGTTCGGGAAAGGTCGTGAGCCCCTGCGCCACAAACAAGGAATAGCATCCATAGCAGAAGGCGAATACCCCAGCGCAGGTCCAAAGAAGGAACTGGAGTCTCTGCAGGCTATAGCTCTTGGTTTGCGGATCGATGATCCAAAATGCAATCGCATCCTTTGACCATCTTCCAGATGCATCGGTTTCAGTTCGCAACGATAACCACAACAAGAGAAGTATTGGAATCAGCGCAATCACGAGCGTGGTCAGAATTGCCGCCGTCCTGGTCTTTCGGAACGGCAGGAATTTGGCCACGACGACTTCGCTGCCCGTATCCCGGCGAATGTCTGGCCTGTCCCTGTTGCTGATTTGCACTGGCAATGCATGAAAATCTGGGTCGACAGTCGTATCGTCGGGAACGAGAAAACTCCATGTGCCATCCGGTTCCTTCTCAATCGATTTGGGATCGACTTCGAATCTCCCCACCCACAACTGATCTTGCTCGGGCTTGAAATTCGAGGATCGGAATGATTCTCGTTGATGTGGTACCACCACCGAAGGCTTCGGCTTTTCGAAGCTTCCGCTTTGTCCATCGGCTCTCTGGCTGGTATTGCCGGGATTCTGGTCGGTCGCGTGGAGTTTGTACGAGTCGCAAACGTCGCTGCACGCGTCCTTCCTTGTTTCGCCCTCTGCGGAATCCTCTTGCCCGCGGCCCGCGCAAGAACAAGCGCCCATCACCTCCGGCGATTTGCAATGACACTCAGGCTGCTTCTGTTTTGTCGGTTTCTTCTTGCCCGGATCTGGCTGAGCGGGGTCGTGGTGAGGTTCTGGCTTCGGCGCCTTCGCCGGAGGTGTTGAGTGATCGCCGCACGTGCAAGGCTTCGCTTCCGAAGTGGGCGTCCCCTGCGAGGGAAACATCGAGAGGATGACAACGACCAGGATTGAGGCGACCGGATGCATTGGATCCTCCGCACAGCCCAGGATTGCAAGCGGATAAAGTTCGATGAGTCTTACAGGTAAATGCTATTTGCAGAATTTGCAATGATAATTCTGTTTTTCCGGCTTCGAATTATTCAAACCAAGCGGCGCCGCACCTGCTGAATAAATGCCGTAGGCGTCGTTGATACGTCGCGGAGATACTTGCCTGACTTGCGTACGGCCATTACCCTCGAAGCATCAAGCTTCAAAAACGGCCCTTTTACAGCAGCGCAAAATGGGTCGCATCTCTCGTATATTCAATAGGTTGCACGGGATTGCACGTGCAAAAATGCGCACCACACCAAAAACGCGCGTTTTGCGCTTCCACTCAAATGGGCCGTATCTAGATCAAAATAATATATTTATGCCACATTTCACGACTTCTCAAAAAAAGCGCTTGCCCAAACTCGGCAAAAAATACTCAACTTCTACGCACAGTATTTTCTGCCGCGGTTTGGGCGCCATTGTTACTGATATGACAACAGTGCCGCGTCGTTGAAATGAAACCGATCGGTCTTTTTATGCCGGACCGAAACAATCCAGATTACGCTTCACGCAAACTGCTCCACGCTGAATCCGAGTTCATACGTCTCGCCCTTCGCCAGCAGTTCTTCCCACGTCACTTCGCGCTTCTGGTACCCGGCCATGCGGCCCAGCATGCAGCTCAGCGCCGTCTCCACGCCCGCCGCAATCTGGTTGTGCACCGGGCCCTTCGTGATGCTCTCGATGAATGTCCGATCCTTGTCGCGATCCGCGAATTCGAGATTGTCCAGAAAACTTCCATTCGCCGCAAACTGCCCGGATCCAGGCACTGCGCTCGTGGTTTCTTGCCACTGCCATGCCTGCGCGCCCGTGATCTGAATGGCCCCCGAATAGGGGACCGTCGCCGATCCCTTCGCTCCAAACAGCTTAAGACCCGCGTCGAACTTCCCATCGCTTCCAAACTGCGTCGACGCAAATGTGAAATGAACATCGCCCGGATACGTGTAATCCACCTGGTAGTTATCCCAGCAGTCCCCGTAGTGCGTCAGAATGTTCCGGCCCCCGGTTGCCGAAGCCTTCATCGGATGCGCTCCCAGCATCCAGTTGCACAGGTCGATAATGTGAATGTTCTGTTCCACAAGAATGTCGCCCGAAAGCGCCCGATCCCACAGCCAGTTGCGCAACCGGTACTCGTCCGGCTTGATATTCGGATGCGTCTTCTCGGTAGATGCCGGCGCATTGTAATTCCCCGACACTGTCGCGATCTTTCCTAACGCGCCCGCTTTGATCTTTTCCGCGATGGCCGCGATCGGCGGCGCCATGCGGCATTGGAAACCAACATCCACGCTCTGCGCCGGCTTCACGCGCTTCGCTATCTCCAGCGCGTGCTGTGCCTGCCGCACATCGATGCCTACCGGCTTCTCGCAGTACACATGCTTCCCTGATGCCACCGCGGTCTCCAGGTGCTGCACGTGAAAGAACGGCGGCGTTGAAATCTGGATCAGGTCGACGTCGTGCGATGCGGCCAGTTGCTCGAATGCGTGCGGCCCGCGAAACATCAGCTTGCTGTCGATCGCCGCCCGGTTCAGCCCTGCATTCACCTTGTCGAAGTGCGCCTTGCCTGCCTCAAGCGCATCGGCAAACAAATCGGCCAGCGCCACCACCTGCGCCGATGTGTTCTGCGAAAACGAAGTCGCTACCGAGGTCCCGCGATTGCCGCAACCCAGCAATCCCAGCCGCACCGCCGAGTTCGCCTCGTACCCCAACGCCGTGTTGGCTTTCACCAGAACCATGCCTGCTGTTGCCTCGGATCCCGCTACCAGAAACTCACGTCGGTTCATGCTTCCTCGTCTCGTGCATCTTATCGATCACCACGCCACTCATCACGCCATGACTTCGCTGAGAATCTTCTCCAGGTACGCCTTCTCCTGCCTGACATCGTCAATCTGTTGCGGCCCTGAGGTCTCCCGCTCGATCGTCACCGCACCCGTGTACCCGATGCGATGCAACTTCGTGAACACCGCTTTGAAATCCACCAGCCCTTTGCCAATCAGCACCTCTTCTCCGAGTTGGCTGGGATCGGTCGGCCACTTTCCGTCCTTGGCGTGAATGCTGCGCACGTGCGGCCCCAGGATATCGACTGCATCCACCGGGTTGGCTTTTCCATAAAGGATCAGGTTGGCCGTGTCCAGCCCCACCCCCAGGTTCGGCAACCCCACATCGCGAATCATGCGCGACATGGTGGTGGGCGTCTCCTGCCCCGTCTCCATCAGGAAATACTGCCCGTTGTCTTTGCAGTGCTGCGCAACCGTCCGAATCGCCTCCACCGTCCCGGCGTACAGCGCATCCGCGGGGTCTTCGGGGATGAAGCCGCAGTGCGTTTGCACTTGCGCGATGCCCACCGACTTGGCGAAGTCGCTCACCTGGCGCAGCGCATCGATGCGCGCCGCCCGCGTCGCCGGAGGCACCAGCCCGATTGTCGAGGGCCCGCGCAGAAAGTTCCACTCCAGCGGCGCCGGCCCCACCACCTCCACCGTCGTCGCCGTCACGTCATACTTCGCCAGCAGTTCCTTCATCTGCTGCGCGGCTTCGGTTGTGAACTTCCCGATATATCCATCCAACGACAAAAAGCAATTGCTAAAGCCTAGATCCTTAACCCTACGAATCGTAGCATCAGCGGAACCGAACGGGCTTACGAGCAACCCCACATCCATCGGCTTCAACACCTTGTCCTCCGCGCTCAAGACAGTGGTATGAAAGCCAGTCGCGGCCAGCGCGGCAGATGCAGCCATCGCGGACGATGCAGCGCTCAAAAACGTACGGCGGTTCATGAATCCCTCTTTCAGCTTGACCCGGCGTCACCATCTTTTCACTTGGTGCCGCCTGCTGCCAAATCACTGTACTGCGTCCCGCCGGGCCGCGCATTCGGCGAAGGCAACACATCGTAAAGCGGCTGCACCGCGTGCACTTCCGGGTTTTGTTCGGCGACGGAAATCGCCAAAATCCGGATTTTGTCGTTCTGCGGCAATTTGATTGTCTTGGTTCCGGCTGGAATATCGATGCCATATCCGAATAAATACGAATAGGAGTAAGTGACGTTCTTGCCGTCCGCATCGTGATGATGACTGCAATACCAGGCCAGATCGGCGCGCTTGATGAAACCTTGCTTCAGTCCGGTCATCTCGCCGTACTTGGCATGATCGACATCGAGGTTCTTGCCGCTCCACTCGCGGTCGTCCCATTGGCCAACAAATCCGCCCCAATCCTGAATGTTGAGGTCCGCTTGCTTCCCGCCCACATCGAATGTTGCCTTCTGGTCTCCACCGGTCGACGCAGCCAGCAGGTACACGCGATTATAGTGACCGGCCGGCAGATCGATGCTTTGTCCTTTCGCCCTGATTGCATTCGGTGCGCCGGTTTTCGCAGGTGCAAGCTTGAATTCCACGTCGTTGAACCGGATCTCCCCAGGCATCATTTCCGCTGGCAGCGCATTGCCTTTGCCGTCGAATCCCAGATCCGAGTGTCCGCCATCGTTACTGGCCGTTGCCACCTCGTAGGACAACGCAACCGGAGTCGAACGTACCGCAGCGACTTTAGCCGTCGCCGCAGCCAATTTCAGCGCGAACGTCCGCGGCTGATACGCGGTGAATGACGTGACAAGCGCGCCGCCATTCAACGTCGCTGACCCCACGGGCTGCTCCTGGCCGTTCACTTCCCGAGCCGCTGTGATGGGCGCCGCGAAGCTGACACGCACATCCGGCTGCGGCTTGCCATCCAGTTCCACCAGCCGCACAATCACTTCATCGCTTAGTTCCGCTTTCTTCACTCCCAGAACCCGAACCCGCGGATTACTGACCTTCAGCAGCGAGAACGACTTCCCCAGCGGACCTTCATGTTTCGAAGTTTCGAAGGCCACCAATCCAGCATTTAATCTCTGCCCTTCCCAATCGGTCTGTGCGTCGCGCCAGCCCCCGCCGTGCCCGGCGATGCCGTAGGTGAACTCGTGATGTCCCAGGTCCTGCGTCGCCTGGTCGGGATAGCCTCCCTGCACGCCGGGAGTCCGGATGAGCGTCAGTCGAATGGTGTGGTCGTTGGGTTTGTCTGATCCATTCTTGCAGTCAGTCAGAATCGTGGCCCCATAGCTGCCGCTCATGTCCGTCAAATCGACCCATTGATGAGACGGCACCTCAAATTTCTTCGGTTCTGCGCTGGGCCGTTGAATCGTTCCGATATCCCAGTTATAGGTAGCCATCCGGTTCGAAGCGGTGAGTGGAAACGTCGCCTTCAAGTTCGACTCGCGTGTGTTCCAATCCACCACGTTGCTGAACTCAACCCGCTTTCCGGCGCTCCCCGCAGACAGCCGAATGGTCTGCACAAAGCGCGAACCCGCCGTTTCGCGCGTAACCTCGATGCCCACACGCACCGGCCCGTTTTCAGTGATGCGTATCTTCGCCGGCCCTGACACAAATGACTTGGGCTCCGCCTGCTCCTGGTCCCAATCCATGTTCCAAGCCGGCCACTGCACCGGGTTGTCGTATGAGATGGCAAGCCGCGCCGGCGCCGCGAGCAGTTCCTTGCGGGTCGTCTTGTCGTAGATGCTGCTGACATCGCCATCTTCATTCAGGCGCACACGATAATACGCGTTCTCCATTGAATGATCGGTGACATGAAGCTGCGTGGCCGGTTCAGAAACCCCGCCCCCGGATCGCACGTCGTAAACCGAGTAACCCACCGAAGGCACACTCGCCAGGAACACAACCTTGCCGTCAGCGATTTGCGCCGGGACCTCTTTGCCATCGGGTCCAAACACATGGGCACTCTTCCCTGAGGCCGAATTTAGATCGGCTTCGACGATGTCTTCGCGCGCAATATTCAGTGGATTGAAAACCACGACCGGCACACCGGAGGTAGACGTGTTGAGCCCCGTCGCGACAGCCTGCGTCGCATCCGTCAACACATCCGCGAACTGATTCATCGCGATCACATCGTCATTCCAGGCAAACTCATACGATCGCGGCGTGGCTGTCCCGGCCGCAAGATCGTGGAAATGCGCACCCATCGCCAGCGTCCATGCATCATTCAATCGCTGCATGGGATACGGCCGCGCTCCTAACCATTCGGCAGCGATCGACGACTTTTCCGCCGCATCGGCTAATAGCTCCGTCTTGCGTATCCAGCGCTTCTGGTAAGCCTGCGAAGTAAGAGACCCAGCGGAATGATTGGTTAATTCCATCTCCCCGGTATAGCGTGGCAACTTTGCCTGCTGCTCCGGTGTTATATCGAGAAACATCTGGTCCGCGGTTGCCGACACTACACGAACCGGACCGTTGCCAACGCTCACCGCCGGCCAGTCCGGATGCGATTGACGCCGCGAGAACATCTGTCCCGGCGGAGGAAGGCTCGCACTCCCCTTGGTCACGATCGCTTCCAGCCGCTTCACCGAATCCTCGTCCGGAGATCCGCCAATATCGCCGGTTCCGTAGTAGTGATAGTCCGTCAGCACACCCGTAACCTTGCCGTTTTGCAAAACCCGCGCAGCCCAGTCTCCCTGGAATCGCTTCAGCTCGATTTGCTTCTGCTGCTCGACCATCTCGTCGTGCTGCGATCGCAACCTGCGAAGTTCCTGCTGATCCTTCGGGTCGATCGCTTGCCCGCTCTGCTGCGCCTGAAAAAACTTGTGCTGTAGATCGAGAATCTTCTGCTGCGTCTCGGCAACTGCCTGATTCGGCTCTTCCGCCGGCAGCGGTGTGCTCAGATCTGTTTCGATCCCGCCGCTGTATGCGCCGGGATTCACGCCGGCAATTACGCTCTCCCCATCCGGCCCCACCCACACCCCCACATTGAACGGCGTGCCTTCCGGCGTCTTCTCACGTGATTCCAAGCCGCCGCCATCCGCTGAAGAACCCCACGTCAGCTTCTGCGTCGAGAAACCCTTCACCCCACTGTGCGCGAGGATCGTCGGGAGCGATGCCGGAAATCCAAAACAATCCGGCAGCATATATTCCGCGCTGGCCTTGCCGAATTCCTTGCGAAACCAATCGTTGCCGTATAGAACCTCGCGAATGATGGCCTCCGCGCTGGGCGCATTCACATCGCCCTCTTCCACCGACGATCCCGCCGGATACCATCTTCCCTCGCTCACATACTTCTTCACCCGCTCGTAGTCGTCGGGAAAATATTCCTTCATGAACCGGTAGCGGTTTGCCCCGCTGAAATTGAAAACATAGTGCGGGTACTTTTCGAATAACTTGAAGTTGTCTTCCATTGTCTTGCGGATGTACTCATTGATGACCTGCGGATACTCCCAGCGCCATTCCGTGTCGAGGTGCGCATAACCTACCACATAAAGCGTGGGTTGCTTGCTCAAGTCGGGCTTTTCAGGAGCCTGCGCCTCTAGCGCAAAAGGAACAGCCAGCACTGCAAGTGAAACCGCACTCAAAAGGACGCACCGATGACGCATGGCAAATCTCCTATAGACGGGCAATCCGCGTAGGCGGCATCTGCCCCTCAGATTCAACTACCTTGAAACTCAGCACGGACGGGGAAAGTGGTTAGTTCGCGTGCTATAGGCGCTGTCAACAACTTCTCTGCGGATTATAACCGCATAAATTAAGGGATGGAAACGATACCATCCGAACTCCGGGTATGTGCGTATTCCGAACTTCTGTTCTCCTCGAGCGGACTCGCACCTACTGCGGAGCTGGCGCCGGATGTAACGACAGTGGATTCGGAGTCTTGGTCGAGGAATGGGCGCTGTTGAGCTTCGAGCAGATCGCAAACTCCTCGTTCGCACGCTCCGTCAATCCCTCCTTGCGATAGACCTGCGCAAGCTTATAGTGAAGCGCCGAGGTCTCCGGAGCCAATGCAACAGCCCTCTCCAATTCGCCCTGCGCCTGTGGGTATTTCGCTTGGGCCATGTACACTCTGCCAAGTTCCTCGTGCATCGTGGGATTATCCGGCGATAACTTCGCCGCCTTGCCAAGATAGGAGACCGCCTCATCGAATTTGTTGGCTTCAACCAGCAAAGTACCCAGATTCAAGAACGGCTGCGCGTCCTCCGGCGCACCTCCCTGCCACTCGATTGCGGTCTCAAATGCGGCCTGCGCTTTGTCCAGATTGTTCAGTTCTTTCCAAGACAAGCCAATGTTATTTTCAGCTTCGACAAAGCGCGGATGCAAAGCTATAGCATGCTCGAAGCTTGATATCGCGGCGGCGAATTCGTTCTCGTTGTACTGACTGCGGCCGAGCAGATACCACGCATCCGGATCGTTCGCTTTCTCTGAGACAACCTGCGAAAACCATTTGTCAGCATCGCCGTAATCGCCCAGCATCACATAGTCCGATGCCACGATCTTTAGTTCGTCGGCGCGCGGACGACGAAACTTTGCGCCTTCCGTAAACTCCGCCAGGGAATCTTTGGCAAGCTGATCACGAAAGAGCGCGTAACCAAGAAGAAAATGCGCATCGGCATTCGACGGATTGGTCTTCAGGTATTCGCGAAGCGTCGTCTCCGCGCCCTTGATTCGGCCGGCATCCAGCAGAGATCGTGCCTCTGCGATCGGGTCAGGCGTCACCTGGCTTATAGCTTGCGTGGCGCACAAAGTCAGGGCAGCAAGCAGATACCGCATTGCTCGATGAGTCATTGTTGACATATAGCAACTACCTGGCGCCTCTTCCTGCGCAGTCGTTCATCTGCGCCAGCAAGCGGCGCATGGACTCATCCCCGGGCGAATAGTAGAGTGCCGCGCTGAGCGTTGCGTGCGCACCCGCCGTATCGCCCATCGTGCACTGCACGCGGGCCAGGTTCTTGGCAAGGCCGGACAAATCCCGATTCCTGTCGAAGGCCTTTTTGAGCAGGGAGACCGCTTCATCGAGTCTGCCTTGCTTCGCCAGCAGCGTACCCAGGTTAGACAGCGCGGTAAGATCGTCAGCGTCTAGCTCGAGAACTCTTCTGAAAACATGTTCCGCTCTTTCATTATCTCCGCGTTCCGCACTTAGATTCCCTAATGCTTTCAATGCTTCCTTGTCATCATGGATATTATCCCGTTGCGCATCGAGTTGCGCCCACGCCGTCGATTCACGCGACCGGTCGCCATCAAGCAGTGCCTGGTAGTTGGCCATGGCCAGATCGCGCTTCGTCGCGGCGGGTGAAAATATGGGCGTCAATTCACCGCCTTCCGCCGCTTCCGGTCTGCCTTGCGCATCATTCGGCACCCGCTGAATCCGATGATCCGTCCAGGCAACATGCTGGATGTTGACGGCGCCGTTTCGCGGCATATGGCAACTCGTGCAGTCCTGGTTTTCAGGGTGATGGCTGGACGCGAACTGTGGCTCCGTATGACACGCCAGACACTTGGCGCGGTAAAACCCAACTTTCTGATCTGCGCGCGGGGTGTAGTGAGGGTCGTGACAGCTCATACACGACATCCGATCCCCGCTGACCCGTTTACACATACTCTGACCAAGCTGTTCCACTTCACTCACGCCGCGGGCAGTCAGGTTGGCTCCCCTGCGAACGTAGAATGCCAGGTAAGTCGAGATCGATTCGCCGGGCTTGAAATGCAAAGCGGTGTGCCCGGCACGCTCCACCAGGACATCGCCTTCAAGATGACAACTGATACATATCGAGTCGCGCAAATCGGCGCTGAGCCGCGCGGGGTTGATCAGCTTCGCTTTTCCATTGCTCTTCACGTGAGGAGAGGAATCGCCGTGGCAAGCTTCGCACGTGATGCCGGTGTGCGCAAACGGCAGCCCGCTGTACCGGTTGATCGTGCCCGCGTCGCTAGGCTGGACAGAACTCATATGGCATCGAAGACAACCGCTTTGCATGGGAAGCGGAGGCGGAGCTTGAGCGAGTTCCGTCAGTCCCGGTTTCATGTCGTATCCGTGTGACGGTTCATACCAGGCAATAGGCGATTCGAAGAGATAGGCGTCAACGGAATATAGATAAGTCGTACCTAAGTGCCCGGAGCCAAGAAAGTAACTCAGCGGTACTTCCCCTCCCCCGCCGGGCAGCGTCTTCGAGCGATAAGTCAACTCAATGTGCGCATCCACCTTAGTTACCCTGTATTCCGTGCCGGACGTCTTGTGAAGGAATGCACCGGGCTGTACATTTTCGGTTGCGACACCACTGGCATTCGCCATGGGTGTCGCCAGATAGTTCCTCATGATTTCCGCGTGACACCGGCCGCAGGCCGCATCTGCATCGCGTACCGGCGTTGGCTCAACGGCCATGGCGCCGGAAGTCCCAACAATCCAAATTATCGCCACATACGTTGATAACCGCAAACTCGTATCAATGCGCATTGTTCTTAATTGCATTCACATCGTTGGCCTGTCCAGCTACGGAAGCACTGGCTTCTCTCTGGAGCTTTCCATAGGTCTGCATCTCGGCTTGCGCTGCGGCGGTCTTGCCTTGTGCGCGATAGACAGCGGCCAGGAGGAAGTGAATGGTCGGCTCATTGGGACTTTCCTTCTCTGCCATATCTAAGTCAGGCAAGGCGTCAGCGTGCTTTCCCATGCGCACAAAGGCGCGCGCACGATCCACGTGAGCCTGCATCAGCGCAGGGCAGCTGTCGACAACGCGATTCAATTCAGTCAATGCTTCGTCGGTTGAATCGTTGGCCTCAAGAATCGCATTGGCCAGTTTCCATCGCGCCAGGCAGCTATTGGGGTCGTTGATGAGTTCGGCACGGAACTCAGTTTGTGCCGATTGCCATTTGCCCATGTTCCAGAATGCATCTCCCATGTGCATGTGCGTGCCCGGCATTTGCGGACCCTTGTCGATCGCCTTCTTATACTCCACAAGAGCCAGATCGTAGTTATGCATGCTCTCGTCGATTTCGCCGGCAATCTCGTGCGCAACCACGGAATCTGGATCGATTTCATTGATCTTCCTCAACGCATCCTCCGATAACTGGAGGTAAGTCTTGCCCAGCAGATACAAGGCTTGCTGACTTTTTGGATTGCGCGCCAGGTAAACATTGAGGTGAGACGCGGCCTGTTCGAGCCTCTGCGTATTGATAAGAATGTGCACCAGCACCATCTCGACTTGATCGTCGCTGGGATTGGATTTCAGGGCCGTCTCAAGCAGGGGCTCGGCTTTGTCATTCTTGCCTAACTGAAAGTAACTCATCCCTAACATTGCCGCGGCGCCGGGCATTTTGGCGTTCAGTTGCAGTCCTTTCTGCAACACTTCAACCGCCTGCTGATAGTCGTGCTTGTCGAAATAGAGCATCCCGAGATTGTTATATGCAGGTGCGAGGTGGGGTGCAAGTTTGAGGATAGAGCGGTACTTCTCGATCGCCGCTGCGTCGTCTCCACTTTTACGCGCCGCACGGGCCTCTGCGTACAATTGCTGAACCTCGGGCGTGACTTCATCGGAGGACTGCAAAGGTGCGCCATGAACTGGAAGAGGCATGGCGGCACAGGCCAGCAGCAGGAACAATACCCATCGCGGTAAACGGAATGACAAACGCATCCTCATGGCTTCGAGATTATAGTCGATTTAATTCTTAGTGGCTCCACCTCACCTGCCGGCGGGCAACCGAAAAAAGAATGCCGGGTTGCAAAAGAGCAACCCGGCAAGGGTCAGGAGACAAGTACTGCAACCCATGAGAGGCCATGGGAGTGAAAGGCTCAGAATTCTAATCGGAAACTGACTTCTCCTTGTCGGTTCGATGGGTAATTTCCGGGCGTTCCTTGCGAAATCACCTGGCCAAACGTGCCATCGCTTGCGTTTCCGTCGGGGCCGTTGAATTGCGTTCGGTTAAATGCGTTGAAGTAGTCCACCGAGAGAGTACCCGTGAAACGGTCTCCCATATAGAAATGCTTCTTGGCATTCAAATTTTCGAATTTGGTAGGCGCATTCCTGAGTTCTGGGTAGATTCGGTTTGCGTTTCCAATTACGTACTGGGTAGGGGTCCGTGTAAAACCCGTCGGATCGAACATCTGCGCAATGGACGAGTTTTTCTTCAGGAAGCCTTGCTTCGCGCGGCTGTAAGACGCCGTACCGAGGTGCACGGCCGAATTCCGGTTAGGCCGATTGAACCCGTTCGGGAAGGGCGAACCATTCTCGCATACCGAGCTGCTGCTGCAGCCGCTGAGGGGCGTGCCGGCTTCATAGTCAAGGATCCAGCCAATCTGCCAGCCACCCGCCAGATTGCCCAACTTGTGGTTGTTGAGATACTTCTTGCCCGGGCCGATTGGCAGTTCGTAAGTTCCGCTGGCCTTCAGGGTTTGAGGCTCATCGGAACCGGAGACAGTCCATTCCGGCTTTTGGTTGTACTTGTTGATGCCGCCCGCGGTGAAGCTGGAAAATCCGCTGCTGGTGTTATCCATCAGCCGCGAAAGCGTGTATCCAGCGAGGAAAGAGAGACCGTTGGAAAAGCGCTTGTCAACTTCGATCTGCGCGGCCTGGTAGTAAGTGGTCCCGAAGGCTTCGAAGTTGTTGAATATCTTCGAATACTCCGGATAGGGTACCAGCGATTGTGCAACTGTTGCCGAACCGCCGAAGTCTTTGGTGAAGTTTGGATAGGGGGCGACGAATCCGTCTTTCTCGGCGCAATCCCCGAACACGTCCGACAACACGGATGCTGAGACCGAAGGCGTCTTTGCCAGCTGGCACGGGCTCAGCACGCCACCGTACTGCGCGTCGTACTTCGGATCCATCTGGTCAATTTCGTTCAACTGGCTGGGCAGGTGGATAATGCGGTTTCCTACAAAGGCTGCCATGACGAACATGTTCCACGGAAGCTCGCGTTGCACATTGATGTTCCATTGCTGGCTATAGGGCGCATATCCGTCCTTCTTGCTGAAGGAGTTGATCTGGTTTCCGTTTCCGAGGCTGGGGCTGAACGGCGTTGCGGTCGGGTTAGGCATGATGTTGGTGTCCCAACTGCCAAACGCCGGCGTAAAGCTGCCCGTGCTGTTGCGCGTATAGGAGCCGGTCAGCAGGTTGCTGTAGTTGACCGCGACTTTGCTGGTGCCATACTCATAAGCGCCTCCGTTGAGGAAGGCGACATCGAAACCGCCCTGCACCACGGTCTTGTTGTTGAGCTTGTAGGCAAAGCCCAGACGCGGACCGATGTGTCCCCAGTGGATATCTGCGCGCGTATATCCCGAGCAGCCGGTGCAGTCGCCAAACTTCGTGGCTGAACCGGGGATTCCTCCCGCAGCGGGATTGGTGCCTGGATTGTCCTGGTTGAAGTAGACAATCAGATTGTTGTTTTCAGTAAACGGCACCTGGATATCCCAGCGCAGCCCTACGTTGAGGGTAAGTCGAGGAGATAACTTGATGTCGTCCTGGATATATGGCGAGATAGCCCGGTTGCGCAGCCGCAATTCCTGCGAGTTGCTGCGGTTCGCCTGGTCGGGAAGTCCCAGCAGGAAGCTTGCGAAGGCGCTGCCGTAGTTGCCGAAATTCGGATCGCTGGTGTTGTGTACTGACGTGGTGCGCTGGCTGAAGCTGAATTGGCCGCCTTCCGTCTGCTCTTCGTTATCGTCCTGGTAGGAGCGGCGATACTCGATGCCCATGTTGAAGGTATTGCGGCCCTTGGTCCACAGCCAGTTGTTCACGATCGCGATGCCGAGTTTGCGATTGATGGATTGCAGCCACGACCCCTGTGTTCCCCACTTGGTGAGACTGTGCTGGCCGTCCCAGACAATGTAGGGAGGAATCACGCTGCCCGCGATGGCCGGGAAACTGTACTTGGTCTGGTTGTATTGGTTGTTGATTTCGCCGATCCAGCCAACTCCGGCCGTCATCACCAGGTGGGAGTTAATGGCGTTGCTGTAATTCAGCAGGAATACGCTGCCCATTGCCGGTTCGTACTTCTGGCTGTTGAGCGGATTGGGCGCGATCACCAGCGGGGCGTTATCAAAGCTATAGTTGCTGAACGAGTTGCGCCACTCGCTGTAGTGAATGCTTTGCCGCTCCGTGATGTTGTGGTCGACGGTGAATCCCCACACGTGCTGAATATGCGGATTGATGAACGGCGTGAAGCTCTTGTTGCTGTCCAGTCCGCCGATACCGCTGCCGGGGCGATCGGGATTGGGAATAAATGGAATCAACAGCGCGGAGGTGGCACTGATGCGGCCGGGGCAGATCATGTTCAACACCCCGTTGCACTGGAACTGCGCGCCGGTCAGCGGATCGAAGATGGGAATGAGCGCGCCGGTGCTGCCATTCACGAAATCCGTGAAGTCGCCTGTCTTTTCCTGCGCCGTGGGCACAGTGGAGCTATCCGTATCTTCGTTGTTCTGCTTGTACCACTCCTGGCTGTAATAGCCGAATGTCTTGTTGCGGCCATCGTACAGGTGAGGAATCCGGATTGGTCCTCCGGCCGAGAAACCGTAATTATTCTCGTGGTCGGTCGGCGGGATGTTACGCGTGTTCGAGGTGTTCCATGCCGGGCCATTAAAGAATCCCACCGAATCGAAAAAGCTGTTGCGGTTGATCTCGAACAGACTGCCGTGATACTGGTTGGTGCCGGACCTCATCGAGTAAGTCAGCGCCCCCTGGCCGAGCCCGAATTGAGCCGAGAAGGTTGAGCGTTCGATGCGATACTCCTGCACCAGGTCAAAAGGCGGATTGAAGTTGGTGGTGTAACCCTCCGTCTCCGGCTGCGGTGCGGGGATGCCGTTGTACACAATCTCCTGCTCGAAGTCGACGCCGCCGCTCACGCGATGCGAGAACGTGCTGCCGGTCGTGCCGGGAGCCAGAAACTGCAACTGGTCGATCTGGCGGCCTCGGCCCGATACTTCTTCAGGCAACGCCGCCACCACAACCGGCTCGATCGTGCTGCCCAACTCCGGCTGCGTCGTGTTCAGCGCGATTTGATCTGCCGTGACCGAAACTGTTTCATTGGCGGCGCCGGCGGAAACGGCAACGTCGATGGTCGCCACGGTGCTGACTTCAACCGTGACGTCGGACTGCACGGCCTTCTTGAATCCTTCGGCTTCCACCGTCACGCTGTATTTGCCGGGGGCAAGACCCTTGAAAGAATAGGTGCCGGCGCTGCTGGAAACCGTGTGGCTCGAACTTGAAGTGGCGATGTCGGTAACCGTCACCTTGGCATTGGCCACGACCGCGCCGCTCGTATCGGTGATGGTTCCGGTGATGCCTGCGCTGGCTTGCCCCAACATCGTTCGAGGGGCTGACAGCGTAAAGCACGTGATTGCAAACCCTAAAACAATCCATACGATTCGGATTGTCTTGCGTCTACTGCATGTCTCCTGAAATTTGCTTTCGGGGATCACTGGGTCTCCTCTTTTTTATTCCACCGGTTAAGGAATCCGTGGTTTTTCAGACCGTGATTTCAAGGATCGGGGGTAAGGTCGAGTCTTAACGTTGCGGTCTTTGCGCCGCGATATGGAATCGTTACCATTTTCAAAATGGAATCGATTCCATGACGCGCAAATATATCGGCTGGGAATTGGGACTGTCAAGGAGATTTTAAAACAAGTTAAGTCCTGAGTTTTCAGGCGCCAACCCCGGCGTGGTTTCCACATGAATCGTCAGCGAAATGGGCCCGAAGAAGACCCTTTTTTTGACCCCCGCGTTTGTGTACTGTCGAAAACGCATTCGACGCTGTACAGTTACCGCGCCGGCGTTGGGGGCCGATTCGTCCCCGCAGGGCAGGGCTGCCCGCCGCAAAACGAGGCTGTAATCCCACGCCCTTCCGTGATCGTGAAAATTCGATCGCTCGCCGGAAGCTTCACCGTTTCCGTCAGCCCCGAAGGCCAGTGAATTTCAGCCGTACCCGCGTCCGTCGCGTCGCCTAACCCGAAGTGCGCACGCTGGTCGTTGCTCGAAACGTAGCTGCCTCCGCTCAACACATCCTGCCGCTGCCGCATCCCATTGGCGGCCAGATAGACCGTCGTTCCGACTGCATCGCGAGGACTCTTCGCTCCGCCGATCAGTTTTAACGCCACCCAATGATGATGGTCGGGGCTCACATTTCTCAGCAGCAGGGGCGGCCCCTCGATGGGACTGACTACCACGTCGATCTTCCCATCGTTGAATAGATCTCCAAACGCCGCGCCCCGCCCCGAGACAGTCGCAGCCAGGCCGGTGCCCTTCGCCGGAGGCACCTCCTCAAACTTGCCGTCACGCGTGTTCCGGAACAGCATCGGCCGCTGGCTATAGGAAGTGCCCCAGTCCAGCCGGTCGGCCGCGGGATAGATGTGCCCATTCACAATCAACAGATCGAGCCAGCCGTCATTGTCGTAGTCGAGAAATCCCGTTCCCCATCCCAGAAACGGAATCGACTTCTTCCCTACCCCCGACCGCATCGAAACTTCAGTGAAGCTGGCCTTGCCATCGTTATGGAAAATCAGCTTCGCTTCATCGGAAAAATCCGTGATGGCAAAATCCACGAGTCCGTTATTGAGATAGTCGCCCTCGGCCACGCCCATGGCCGCTACTTCGTGCCCATCCTCGTTCAAGGCAAATCCCGACGCAAAGCTTGCATCCTCAAATGTGCCGTCGCCGCGATTGAGATAGAGGTAACTCAGCGTCGAATCGTCGGCCACCACCAAGTCGATCTTGCCGTCGTTGTTCACGTCCACAAACAGCGGCGTCAATCCGTAGTAGCGATTCGGCTCATCGGCCACGCCCGCCTTTACGCTCACATCGGTAAAGGTGCCGTCCCCGTTGTTACGGAACAGGTGATCCGGCTCGCCTGCGATATTCTTAGGACCGCACATCACCGGCTCCCCGCGAAATTCGCAATACGAAAACCCTACCGCCCGGGTCTTCTCGTAAGGCAGATTGTTGCGATCAAAATGCACGTAGCCCGAGACAAACAGGTCCAGCCGCCCGTCGCCGTCATAGTCGCCCCACGTGCCGCCCGCCGACCAGTTCCCCAGCGTAATGCCGGCCTGCTCGCCCACATCGGTAAACGTGCCGTCATGATTGTTGTGGTACAAGCGGTTCTTGCCCAGGTTGCTCACAAAAAGATCGGGCCACCCATCGTTGTCGTAGTCCGCTACGGCAACGCCAAATCCCCATCGATCGTTCGTAACTCCCGCCTTGGCCGCTACATCGGTAAACGTGCCATCGTGATTGTTGTGAAACAGCGCGGCATGCGGCGGTTCCTGCTTTCCATCCAGCGCCTCGAAGTTCGAGCCATTCACCAGGTAGATATCAAGCCAGCCGTCGTTGTCGTAGTCGATCAGCCCCACTCCCGAGCCGTTCACGTCGCAGATCAATCGCTTGTCGGCCGCGCCCATGGTGTGACGCCAGCCGGCTAATCCGGCGGCCTTCGCGATGTCCTCAAAGATCACCGGACCGGCGTCGACCATGCCGCTCGCGGTAATTGGCACGCGGCGCTCCGTGTTCACCGCCAGTGGCGCCTCGACGCGCACCGCGGGCTCAATGCCTGCGCTTTGCGCCGCAAGCGGCGCGCCCCGCAAGCCCTGCACCCCAGTGATGACGACGCATGCCCAGGCCAACCACGTGCGGTCTTTCGTCAACGAAAGTCTCCTGCAATCAAGGCTTCCCCGGCTGGAGAATTTCAATTCGAGATTGCTATGGGAATGTGAATTCGACCGGGCTCGAAGCCGGGTTCATTCTACATGCCGGATCGGGGAGAGACCACCATTACGAGGACGACGGCATGCAGCCGCAGGAACTGCGGCGTATCAATTGCGTCTCCAGCAGGACACGGCGCGGACGGTGTGCCCGGGCGTTTGCCCCGGCGCCCGCCGATCCAGCGAATTTCTCGAACAACAGCTCCGCCGCGGCGCGCCCAATATCCTCCACGGGCTGCTGCACCACGCTGACCGATGGGCGCAGCGTCGTGGCCAGTTCGAAATCGTCGAAGCCCAGCAACGCAATCGGCTTGGGCATGGATACATTCAGCTTCTGCAAAACTTCAAAGGCGTAAATCGTTGTGCTGTTCTTGAGCGTAAACAGCGCATGCGGCCGGCTCGGTCCCGCCAGCAAACTTTCGATTGCGTATTCGGCCGACCGGTAGTCCTTGATGGACGTGTTGATGAGGCACGTCAGTCCGGCGGAATTCACCGCGGCGCGATAGCCGCGGATACGCTCCTGGATGGTGAACAGCGTGCTCTCGCCGGTCATGCATACGATGTGCTCGTAGCCATGTTCGATCAGGTGCTGCGTCGCCGTACGCGCTCCCTTGAAGTTATCGGTCACCACTGAAGATACATTGGAATTGAAGATCGGCCGATCGATGGAAACTACTGGAATCGTGAGGCGATTCACCAGGTCGCACAAAGCCTGGCTGCGCGAATTGGCCGGCGCAATCAGCAACCCGTCGACGCGATGGCCAATCAGAATATTCACATTCTCGACCTCGGTATGCGGATCGTTCTGCGTCGCCGTGACAATCAGCAGAGAATCGTTGGCCCGGGCCACCGCCTGCACGGCTTCCGCACAGCTCGAGAAAAAGGGGTCGGCAAGGCTCGGAATCACCAGCCCGATGGTCCGCGTCCGATCGCCTTTCAATACCCGTGCTGCCTGGTTAGGGCGGTATCCCAGCGCCTCGATCACCCGGCGCACGCGCGCCAGCGTCTTGGGGCTGACGCGGTCTCCCCCGTTGATCACGCGCGATACGGTGGTATTGCCGACGCCGGCCTGGCGCGCCACTTCACTAAGAGTTGGAACCGTACTCTTTTTCATGATGTGCTTGCGCGCATGCACTTGTCGCGGTATCCAGAGTCTAAGCGACAAATGCCGTCAGTGCCAACCATACCGACTTCCCGGCCTCGTATCAGGCCAGGCGCCCGGTATTTCCCTGCTTCACCGATTGCTTCTCACTCCCTTCCCTGTCCCCCGTCTCACTCCGTCCTCACCAACGTCCCGATCAGCGCTTCCCGCCTTCGGTTCGCCATCGCGTCTACGTTGGCCAGCACGCGCAGCCACGCGAACGACGCGCCCCCGGCCATCGCGAGGAGAACCGGCACCGCCACCCACAGCTTGTCGAACAGTGTGCATAGTGCGAATATGCCCGTTCCCACACCCAGCACTGCCATCTGGATCAGCATGCTCACCAGCGCGTTCGCCTGCGATCCGCGCTGACGCGACATGCGCCCCAGGTTGATGCGATAGGGCATCGTAATCGAGAGCGCGTTGCCCGCGGTCAAATGCAGTGCCAGCGCAAACAAAACCCAGGCCGCAGTTGCGGTGATAGCGATCGCTGATGGAAGACCCAGCCGCAGGCTCGCCACCACGCATACCAGCACCGCATCCACCAGGAAAAGCAAACCGTGGAACACGTTCTTCGCCAGCATCACCGTGCGAATAGGTGTCGGCGAAAGGAACAACAGCTGCACCGCCGGCCCTTCCGCACCCAGGTTGTTATAGAAAAGCTGCGTGAACCCAACCATCGCATAAGCCATGCAGATCAAGAGCGCCATCGACGAAGGGCGCCCCCTCGCTCCGCCGCTGAACAAGCCGGAGATGAGAAAAACCGTAATCAATGGGGCGGCAAGTCCGAAGAGCAGCGGCAGCCCGCGACCCAGCGTGCGCAGTTCCTTCTCCATCACCGCAGCAATCGGACCCGATCCGTCGATCAGCCATCGCCCGCTGTGCCGGTCTGTCTTCTTGCGTGCCGGAGCATCGTTCAAATTCTCGCCGCGGTATTCTGCCCGCAGCCGCATTCCAAGAAACCCGCCCGCCGCCAGGGCATACACTCCCAAAATACCCAGAGCCTCCATCCCGGACACGGTCCGCTTCTCCACGGCTCCCTGCACCTCGAAGGCCGCCAGGCCCGGCGGAAGCCAGCGCTGCACCGCATTCGCCGTCTTCAGCCACTGCAGACCTTCAGCCTGCGACTTGGCGCTGATCCGCACATACTTCCGCGTGTGAAAAGCGGGATTCACCAATTGAATGGAGATCGTGAATACGAAGAAAAGCAAGGCCACGATCTCGCGCGTGCGCCGCTGCGCCAGCCATCGATCGATCCATGCAAAGATCGCGCGCACCAGCAGAATGTTGAAGGCCGCGAAAATTAGCAGTGCCAGCGCCGCGCCCGCGGATAGATCCGGCCGCACAAGCGTGATGCCCACCCAGGCGCCTGCGCAGCAGAACGCCCCCAGGATCGTGGAAAGATCGATAAGGCCGAAGATCAGATGGAGCAGGTAATACGTCCCGAATCCGACTGGGAAACGCAGCAGGCCGTCCATGTCGAACTGCTCCTGAAACGATGCCAGCGAAACCGGAACCACCTGCCACATGATGAAGATTCCCCAGAATATTGCGGGCAATATCTCCCATTTTCCGGTAGAAGCAATCGCATACGCTCCGCCGCCCATCGCCGCTCCCAGCCCCAGCCCCATGGCCAGGTAGAGCAGATACGTCAAGCTGCGCGCGCCCAGCTCCAGAGCTCCCTTGCCGGTCCGGAGGCCGTGGCGAAACATGCTCCAGCGCATCGACGCAAGCGCCCCATACTGCGATCGCGCAAGTTCCCCGAAAGGCAATCCGCCTTCCGCATCCCGCGCACCGGTTACGCCAGCCATGAAAGCTCCTGCGTCGTATCCTGTCCGCTCGCCCCCACAATCGAAAGAAAAATCTCTTCCAGCGTGAGCCGCTGCCCGCTCTCCGCTCCCGGCAGCGAGCTGGCCACGCCCGCGCGCAGTTCTTCCAGCGAGCCGTTCGCCACCAGGCGGCCCTTGCTGATAATGGCCACGTGACTGCATAGCCGCTCCACAATTTCCAGCACGTGCGTGGTCAGAAAGATGGTCGCGCCCCGGCTGATCATCCCCTGCAGCATCGCCTTCAACATCCCCGCTGCAATCGCGTCCACTCCCTCAAACGGCTCGTCCAGAAAAAGAACCTTCGGCCCGTGAATCACCGCGGCGGCCAGCGCCAGCTTCTTCTGCATCCCGTGCGAGAAATCCGTCACCAGCTTGCGGCTCTCGTTGGCTAGTTGCATAAACTCCAGCAACTCCTCGGTGCGCTGATTCGTTGTCGCGCGGTCCAGCCCGTACATGCGGCCCACAAAGCGCAGATACTCCGGCGCGGTCAGCCGCCCCAGAAGGGCCATGCCCTCGGGCACCACCCCGATCTGGCGCTTGAGTTCAAGCGAACTTGCCGTAAATCTCTGCCCCAGGACTTCAATCGTCCCCGCGCTCGGTTCCAAAAGCCCTGTTAGCATCTTGATGGTGGTGGACTTCCCCGCCCCATTCGGCCCCAGGAAGCCGAAGAACTGCCCCGAAGCCACGCTGAGCGTAACGTCCTCAACAGCCGTCAACTCGCCAAAGCGTCGCGTCAGGCCGTGGGTTTGAATCGCTGCAATTTCCATGTGCCGTCAGCATAGCAAGGTTGGAACCCGCGAACAAAGCCTGGCGCCCCGTCCCGGCGAATCGCCTCCGACGCGCAACTCACCACTCCAACACGGCTTCTAAACCATCGGATAAGGAGAACAAATGCGTCCCGTCAAGTTTCTTGTCTTAAGCGCCCTCGCGCTTGCGCTCTTCATGAGCGCTCCCGTGACCCAATCGGCTGCCCAGGTCTCCGTCAGCATCGGAGGACCGCCCGTATGTCCGTATGGCTACTACGATTACGAACCCTATAACTGCGCCCCTTACGGTTACTACGGGCCCGATTGGTTCGTCGGCGGCGTGTTTGTCGGCGCCGGCCCGTGGTTCCACGGCCATCGCGACTTCTACGGCCACGTCGACAACCGTTACGATCCCCACCATGGGTACGTCGGCCCCTTCCCCGATCGCGGTGAAAGAGCCTTCAACCACTTCCATGGCAATGAAGCCCGCGACGGCCGCGGTCACATTGGCGATGCCCACCACGACGCCCACGGCGAACACATGCCCGGCGTCCAGGGTGGCTATCACGGCGGCGGCGGCCACGGTGAAGGCGGCCACGGCGGAGAACATCACTAAACCGCAAACCTTCCGGGCCTCCTTCGCCGCAACGAAGGAGGCCCCCGGCAACCCCACGAACCAGCCTTACAGGCTTTCCGTCGCTTCCTCGGGCTCGCTCATCGGATCGTGATCTCGATCCGTCACTTCCACAATCGCCCCCAGCCTTCGCGCCAGCCCCGCCGTCCACCCGCCTTCCAGCGCCCGCCAACTCCAGTTCCCCGCCGCCACTGAAGGCGTATTCATGCGCGCCTCCGACCCCAGCTCAAACAGGTCCTGGGCCGGCACAATCGCCAGTTGCGCCACGCTCGCCGAGGTGGCGCGAATCATCGGCCACACCGGGCTCGCGGTCCCGTTCACCATGGGAATCGGCCCCACGTACGCCTCCGCCGCCGCGCGCTCCGCCTTGCTCGCCCGCTCCCACCAGCCCAGCGTCGTATCGTTGTCGTGCGTCCCCGTGTAGGCCACCGTCGACGGCGTATATTGATGCGGCAAATGTATGTGCGCTCCCTTGTCGCTGAACCCGAACTGGATCACCCGCATGCCCGGCATCCCCATCTCCAGCCGCAGCGTTTCTACCGCCTTCGTGATCATTCCCAGGTCTTCGGCCACCAGCGGCAGCGGCCCCAGCTTCGACTCCAGCGTCCGAAACAGCTCCAGCCCCGGCGCCTTCACCCATGCCCCGTTGATGGCTGTCCCTTCCTCCGCCGGAATCGACCAGTAGGATTCAAACCCCCGAAAGTGATCCAGCCGCACGATGTCATAGAGTTGGCACGACCGGCTGATGCGCTGCACCCACCAGTCAAATCCCGTCGCCGCCAGTACATCCCAGCGATACAGCGGATTGCCCCACCTCTGCCCCGTGGCCGAAAAATAATCCGGCGGCACCCCTGCCACCTGCGTCGGCCGCAGTTCCTCGTCCAGTTCAAAGATCTCCGGATGCATCCACACATCCGACGAATCCATGTTCACGAAAATCGCAATATCGCCCAGAATCCGAATCCCCGCCTGCGCCGCCGTCGCCCGCAAATCGCTCCATTGCCGCGCGAATGCAAATTGCAATACCTGCTCGAGAGCCAGCGCCCGTGCATGCTTCACCCGCACCTCGGCCATGGCGCCCGCCTCGCGTTTGCGTACCGCTTTCGGCCACGCCGTCCACGCCCCGGTGTTGTACTCCCGCCGCAAAACCGCGTACATCGCGTAGTCATTCAGCCAGTTCGCTTCCGCCTCGCAGAATGCCGTAAACAGCTTCCAGTGCTCCCCCAGCTTCTCATCGTGCGCGCCGCGGTCCAGAAAATTCCCCGCCGCCTCATACAACAACCCCAGCTTCTTCTGTTCCACTTCATCGAAGTCCACGGGGCCGCCCCGCCCCGCCAGCCCCGCGATGCGCTGCCCTTCGATCCAGCCCCAGTCTGACAAAAACTCCAGGCTGATCAGGTACGGATTGCCCGCAAACGCCGACGACCCCGCATACGGCGAGTTCCCGAACCCCGTCGGGCACAGCGGCAACACCTGCCACACGTGCTGCTTGGCTTCAGCCAGAAATCCAACAAAGTCATACGCGGCGGGTCCAAGATCACCAATGCCGCCATAGGATGGCAGCGAACTGACGTGCAACAAAATTCCGGAAGAGCGCTGAAAGTCCATGGTCCTATTATCGGATGCAATCTCCGTGGCAGGTGAGGTCAGTACGACAGTGTAGTGAATTGATTCCCGATCAGTATGCAAAAGCCGTGTACCCCCGTAGCGTCCGCCGTGGCCGAAGACCCGGGAAACCACCCGGCCGCAGCTACAATGGCTGTGGCCGGCGCTTACCTGTTTTCAATCCACCCAGCGCCTTCCATCCATACGAGGACACCGCCCGTGCGCAGATCGTTTTGCCTTTCTCTTCTTCTTTCGGTCCTATCCATATCCCTTTCCGCCGCGACGCTCCCCGAGCCCGTAACCCTCAGTTCCGGATGGCAGCTCCTCGATGTCGCCAAGGTCCCCCAGCCCGGCGCCGAAGTATCGTCCTCCCACTTCAAACCCCATCATTGGTACCCCGCCACCGTCCCCGGCACCGTTCTCACCTCCCTCGTCAATGACCACGTCTATCCCGAGCCCCTCTACGGCGAAAACAACCGCCCCGAAATCATTCCCGAAAGCCTCAGCCGCACTTCCTACTGGTACCGCACCGAGGTACAGGTTCCCAGGGAATTCGCCGGCCGTCACATCTGGCTCAACTTCGACGGCATCAACTACTCGTCCGCCGTCTGGGTGAACGGCCAGCAAATCGGCACCACCCGCGGCGCCTTCATTCGCGGCAAATTCGACATCTCCGCCAGCGTCACGCCCGGCAAAAAGTCCGTGATCGCTGTGCTCGTCGCCCCCCAGCCTCATCCCGGCATTTCTCATGAACACACCCTGCGCGGCGGCATGGGCCCCAACGGCGGCGAAACCGCCATCGACGGCCCCACCTTTCTCTCCACCATCGGCTGGGACTGGCTGCCCGCCATCCGCGATCGCGACACCGGCATCTGGCAGAAGGTCTATCTCTCCGCAACCGGTCCCATCCTCGTCAAGGACCCCCTCGTCACCACGGACCTGCCCCTCCCCCGCATCGATTCCTCTGAAGTCGCCGTTCAGGCCGTGGTTGAAAACGTGACCGACCAACCCCAGAAAGGCATTCTCAAAGGCGCCATCGAGAACATCGCCTTTGAGCAATCCGTCGAAATCGCCCCCCACAGCACGCAGAAGGTCGCCTTCGACTCCAAATCCACTCCCGCTCTCCACATCCAAAATCCGCGCCTCTGGTGGCCCAACGGCTACGGTCCGCAGAATCTCTACAACCTCCATCTCAGCTTCGTGCAGGATGCGCAAGTTTCCGATGCCGCCGACGTCTCCTTCGGCATTCGCAAGATCACCTACTCCGTGCCCGACTCCGAAAACCTCACCATCTCCGTCAATGGCGCGCGCGTCTTCATCCGCGGCGGCAACTGGGGACTCGACGAAGGCCTCAAGCGCATTCCCCGCGAACGCCTCGACGCCGAGATCCACATGCACCAGCTCGCCCATCTCAACCTCATCCGCAATTGGGTCGGCCAGAGCACCGGCGAAGACTTCTACGAGTTGTGCGACAAGTACGGCATCCTGCTCTGGGATGAATTCTTCCAGCCCAACCCCAGCGACGGTCCCGATCCCACCGACCTCGACACCTACATGGCCAACGTGCGCGACAAGATTCTGCGCTATCGCAACCATCCCGCCATCGCCGTGTGGTGCGCCCGCAATGAAGGCTTTCCACCCAAGGAAATCGACGACCGCCTGCGCGTCCTCATGGCCGAACTCGAGCCCACCCGCCGCTACCAGCCCAGTTCCACATCCGGCGCCGGTGTCCGCTCCCACGGCCCCTACAACTGGCGCACCCCCCGCGAGTACTACATCGTTACCGACGACTTCTTCAAAACCGAAACCGGCAGCATGTCCGTACCCACGCTGGAGTCCATCAAGGGCATGATGCCCAAAAAAGATTGGGAGAGGATCACCGACGATTGGGCGGAGCATGACTTCACCAGGGGCGCCCAGCACGGCGACGAGTACCCCCTCATCATGGCCGCCCGCTACGGCAAGATCGCCAACCTCGCTGACTTCGTGCGCAAGGCGCAGTTAATGAATTTCGAGGCCTACCGCTCCATGTACGAGGGCCGCAATGCCCAGCTCTTCCATCCCACCACCGCCGTCATCACCTGGATGAGCCACCCCGCCCAGCCCAGCTTCGTGTGGCAGCTTTATCACTACGACATGGAGCCTAACTCCTCGCTCTTCGCGGTGCGCAGCGCCGGAGAAATGCTCCACATCCAGTTCAACGAAGCCAACGGCGAACTCCAGGTCATCAACAACCTGCCCGACGCCTTCAATGGGGGCACCGCGCACGTCACCGTCTACAACCTCGATGGCACCGTGGCCTACGAGCACGACTCTCCCGTCGCCGCGCCGCCCGCATCCGCCCTCAGCCTCGGCCCCGTCGCCTTTCCCCCCACCCTCTCCAGCGTGCATTTCCTCAAAGCCGATCTGCGCGACTCCGCCGGAAAACTCGTTTCTACCAACTTCTACTGGCGCGCCCTCCCCGAGCACCCCGACGACCTCGCCGACCTCAACAAGCTGCCCGCCACAACCCTCGAATCCCAAATCGTTCGCAACGATTCCGACGGCAAGGCCCGCATCACCGTCACCCTGCACAACACGTCCGCCAACATCGCCCTCATGACGCACCTGCAGTTGCGCCGCAAGCATTCCGGCCAGCGCGTTCTCCCCGTCTACTACGACGACAACTATGTCTCCCTCGCCCCCGGCGAATCCAGAACCATCCACATCGAAGCCGCCGCCGCCGACCTCAACAACCAGGACGCCCTGGTCTTAGTCGACGGTTACAACACCACCGTCAAATCCAGCTCGTCCCGCAACGTCTCCATCGCCCCCAACCTCGACGCCGACCCCAACCATTCCCCCGCCACCGGCCTCCCCTTCCAAACCGAGGGTCTCCGTTAGCCACGGCATCTCTGCTGCTCCAGACGGAGCAGCAGAGGATGAACGCGACAGTCCGGAAGCTCACCAGACGATACCCTCGTTTTCCTGTAGGTATATCGGCAAGTCCGGATGTCCGGGTATGGATCGATGCACTGTGCTAATTCGGTAGAAGTTCGTAGCTGGTGAAGGCCAGCATCTTGCTGTCGGGCGACCATGAAGGAACGTTCATGCTGCCACGTCCGCCGAGCAGTTTGGCGAGAGTGCGCACTTTCCTGTCGGAGAGCGATAACACGCAGATCTCAACGTCCTGATTCGCTGGGTGACCCTGTGTGCCTGGCTTGTACGCGAGAAAGGCAATCAGTTTGCCGTCGGGCGAGATGTGCGGGAACCAGTCGCTCGCGTCGCTGACCAGCAGTTGTTCCTGCGCGCTCCCGTCTGGGTGCATGCGCCAGATCTGCATGTGGCCGGTGCGGTCTGACTGGAAGTAGATCCACTGACCATCTGGGGAGAACTCGGCCACGTCGCACTTGGACGCAAGGAGCGTTTCGGACCCTCCCGCGGCAGGAATCGTATACGCGGCGAAGTTGTCGCCATGCTGGCCGGTAAAGGAAATGGTCTTGCCATCGGGCGACCAACCGTGAAAGTAGGCGGGGCCTTGAGGGGTGACACGTCTCGGGGTTCCGCCGGCCGTGGCCACAACATAAATCCGGCTCTGCCCGTCGGGGTCCTGGTTACCGATGGCAAGCAGGCTCCCATCCGCGGAAATTCCGTGGTCGCCATTGATCTTCGTCTCAGGCACGGTTGGAATGAGAGTTGAGGAGGTGGAGCGTGGAACCGTGCTGTCAATGGGGTGGATGCCATCGTCGAGAACAAAGTGCTGCAGGGTCCCTCCCTGGTCAAAGATCAGCGCCTTGCCGTCAGGCGTCCAGTTGGGATCTTCGAAATGTACGGGTGCGGTGTAACGGACGCGACGATCGGTGGAAGCAACGATGACTGACTCGAGCGTGCTGTGCAGCACAGGTTGACTGGTAAGCGGGGGCAAATGTTCAATCTTGACGTTCGAGAAGATTGCCGTTTCTGTCACTTTCTCATCGTGAGAACAGACGCCGAGACCGACGTAGAAGTCGCCTTGAATGTTGACCCGCATGGCCGCGCCGGAAGGCGCCATGTTGCCGTTCTCATCTGGAATTGATACGTAAGCGTACGCGCCGCGTTTTTCGATGCGTACGCGGTGCGGTCCCTTGCCGTAGGTTTCTATCTCATGAGTGTCCGCGCCGGTGGTGTCGCGGTACTGCAAGGAGGTGAGGCCGTCGCCGTGGCGGGCGACATCGGCGTAGATCGAATGCGCATCCAGCGACTGGCGAATCATCAGCACGGCTTTGCGGTGCGCGTTGCCCTTGTCGCCGACGAAGTCGATGTCGGCGCTTAAGGCCACGTCGCCGGACATCTTTCTCCAAACGTAGTGGAAGTCATCTATGCCAAACCAGAGGTTGGCGCCGCTGCCGGAGACGGTATAGCCATCCTTGGAGGCGTCATAATGCCCGCTGCCAGGATGAAGGATCGTGCCGTAGTCCCCCTGACCCTCGAATTGGCCCAGATCTTGATTGCCGGTTTGGCCGCAGGCGAACGCTGTACAGTAACAAAACGGCAAGGCGAACAACAAACTCCAACGGTGCCTTCGGACAAGGCTCATATGTTCCTCCATGAAAGAAAATTATCCTTAACGAAAAAGGATAGGAATGGCAAACGCCAACCAATCGATCGTCCCACTGGTAAGGCATGTTGGGAGTTGAACAATGAGAAGAAACGGATGCCTCCCGTCTGATCCTCGTTGATGGTGCCTGGTACCCAAGTGTCTGCAGGTACCAGGCGGATGTCCGAGATCCTATTGTGGGGCAGATTGTTCAACTGGTTGTGGGGGCGGGTGGCCGCGATCCCATTGTGGGGCAGATTGTTTTGTGGAGCAGACTGTTTTGTGGGGGCAGATTCTTTTGTGGGGGCAGATTGTTCAACTGGGTGCCCCCGGTCCCTCGCATTTGGGGACCGGGGATGACCAATGATTGAGGTCTACCTGTCGTTGACCGGAGATGACCGATGATTGAGGTCTCGCTGTCGTTAGCGCGTGGCCGCGATCCCATTGTGGGGCAGATTGTTCAACTGGGGACTGGGTTGACCGATGATTGGGTCTCGCTACTGGGTGCCCCCGGTCCCTCGCATTTGGGGACCGGGGGATGACCGATGATTGAGTCCCGCGGCCGGTCCCCCGGCAGTCGGATGCCACAAAAAACCGCCCGCCCACTTTTCCTTCGTTTTTGTGTGCCGATCACCACACGTTGCAGGCTTTTTCCTCCAGACCAGTCCCAAATCGAGTGCTGTTATAGAACCACAAGTCTCAAAGCTTGGCTTCGAACTCCCGGAAGCGCCGTTCCAGTTCCCACTGCGCCGCCGCTTTCTCATTCTCATTCAGAAACGCCTTGCACGCCCCCGACGGATCCCCCCCGCCCAGCAGCTGCCCCTTGCAAGCCCCCGCGGCCGTTGTGAACGTATCCTGAGCCGCCCACAGACTCATCCCCGGCAGAAAATTATGCTCCAGGCCGGTGCGCGCCATCTGCTTCAGGTCCTCGTAGCTCAGTTGGTAGTCGAGCGCCGCGCGCACGTACTCCTTGGTGATATCGATCCTGCTAACCCCTTCGTCATCTGTCGATAGCGCCACCGGCACATGCGCCGCGCGATAGAGAGGAAAAGGATGATTGACGCCCTTGATCTCCAGAATTCCTTCGTTCGAGCTCAGGTTCACTTCCACCATTACGTGCTTCGCCGCCATCTCTTTGAGGAGCGCCGGCGCATCGTCCTCGTACATCACGTCCACGCCGTGACCGATCCGTTCCGCGTGACCCAGTTCCACCGCCTGGCGAATATGAAACCGCAAACCCTCCGGCGGAACCAGTCCCGGAGCCAGTTCACCCGCGTGCAGGCTGATGTGTACCTGGGGGTAAACCGAGTGCAGATACTCCAGCATTTTCATCTGCAGCGTGTAGTCGTGCATGGATACATAGCCGTCCTCCGGCATCACGAAGTTCAGTCCCACGAATCCGTCTTCGTGCGCCTCCATGCTGTGTTGAACGGTCTCAAACCCCAGTAAAGACTGGGCGAACACCTGCTCCGGCGCATTGCCCCGCAGAATTTGATAGATGTATCGAACCACCACTTTGCACGCCGGCGCGGCTTCGGCCGCACCGCAATGTTCCAGCTTCTTGCGCTGCTCGTCCGCCTCGCGCACGTGCTCGTCGTCGGCAGCCACTTCATCCCGTACGCCCTTGTCCAGCAGCGCCTGCCGCATCTTGGCAAAATCCACGCCCGCCGAATCCGCCGGCCATCCGATCTCCCGCGCAATCGTCGCCGCGTGCCCGAATGCCGGCGTCTCCATCAGTTCCAGGTATTGCTGGTTTTGCGCCGCCGCGCGGCTGGCGACCTCGTCCACCCACTCGCCGACATGCCTCTTATCGATCCCGCCATACCGCCCAAACGTCGAGAAAAACTGGTCGTGCCCGCTAAATCCGGCTGTCGGTACGAAGCTTCGCATGGAGAACGAATCCACCAGGCGGTCGTAGAGATCCTGGTCTCCCGGCGTCAGTGCCCCCGACAGCCGCGCGGCCGGAATTGTCCCCTCGCCGCAGGGGGCCCTCGCAAACTTCAGTGCGCTGATATCCACACACAATCCGTCTTCCCCCGCGTCGCGAATGAACGTCTCCGCGTAGATGGCGCCGGACAGATGCACATGCAGATCCGCCCCCTTCGGAAACCCCTCTAAAAATGCATGCAGCGCAAGCGGCCCTCCCCGCACGGCGGAGTTATACGCATACACCGCGCGCGCCGGCGAAGCGGCTGAACGCACGCTGGCGGTTTTCTGCTGAACATCCTTTAAATGTGCCTGTTGCGGCTGACCCGGCACCGGCGCGCACAGTGCGGCAATAAGCATACCGGCGACGCGAAGAGAAGTGAAATGATCCAAGGCTCGCATGGTTGCTATCCAGTGTAGGACAAGAACCTGCGATCGTCGCAGCCAATGTGGGCGCTCGGCTTGACCGCCCGTGGATGCCCGCTCGGGGCCTTCAGCCCCAAATGAATGATCGGTTTGGCTCGCAACCGGCAGAGTTGATATACTCACTGAGTTGTTGCAGCAAACTGTTCGTGGACACGCCCTCCTTCGGCGGTTCAACAATTCAGGCGGCTTGCCACGGTTGGCGGTGCCGCAGTATTGGGATACGCATACCCGCACAGGAATTGCAACGAATCAGTCTGCACTGAGGCCAGGTAGCTCAGTGGTAGAGCGCGGCCCTGAAAAGGCCGGCGTCGGCGGTTCAATCCCGTCCCTGGCCACCATTTAGAATCAATAATTTACAAAGGCAATAATATACTTGACTGACTGAGAAAAAAGGACAGAGCCGGAAAATCAGATAACGCTAATCGTGGCCGATGATCCCGAGTTGTTGTTGCTCTTCCATCCGCGCCCGAAGTGCACGGATGGCTTTTGGATTGAAGCTCATTGAGTGGATGCCGAAGGATTTCATATCAATCAAAGCCTTGTAGGATTTGCGGGACCTCCGCGATTCAGTACGTGCTTGGGCTTCCTTGAAGCATTCAAAGGCGACCAGATCGGCAGGCTGCAAAGCTATGCAGTGTTCCCATCGAAGGGATGCGATAGTTGTAAAGTAATCGCGTTGCGCAAACTCTTTATCGTGTCTCTGGAAATTGTATGAGCGAAGAATTGTTGGGTCATACTTACCGTTCGAACCGGTCTCTTCGTGGAATAGGGTGATCTTTACAGGAGTACCGTTTGACTGTTTTGCGAAGTCCCGCCCAAGTTGGTGCATTACGAATCCGGTCAACAAGTGATAAGCGGCTTCAAGCCGATCGAAGCTCCACTCGGGAAACACTTCGCATATATCATCCATCTGTGCATCGAACACGACAGTGTGCGAAGGGAAGACCTTGAACAATTGAAAGAGATTTATAACGAACGCATCTCTTTCATCTTTGCTCCAGCCTTCAAATTCTCCACGGCAAGCGCTGCAATCGGATGCGTGGTACCTCGAGATTTGTGGCCGTCCCTCTCGGGCCAGTTCTTTGTTCTTGGCGGCAATTGCCAATTTCCATCGGCGCTCCATGCTATCCCACACTTTTCCTCTTGCGACCAAGCAGGAAAGCGTAAAGACATTCTGTGTGTTGTCGTAGCTCTCGTCTATATAACCATTGAAGATCACAAAAGTTCCCTTCGCAAACCCCAGCGGGTTGAAACCCTGCCAAAGGGTTCTCGCCGGAATAAATTGACTTTGGGCACACATCGGCATTACGCTCCAATCTAGGAGCGTCGTTTATGCCGAATCTGCCCGAGCCATCCGCCAAGATTGAAACGGGAGATTTCGACCGCTTCACTAATTTCATGCGTCGGCTTGTAGCCGTTCCGCATTCGGAAATAAAAGCCAAGCTGGAGGCCGAGAAAGCGGCGAAGCGAACGTCTACGAAACGTCGCGCTTCCCGCGTCCCTGACGCTTCCGCGCCCAAACGGGCAACCTAGAAAGCCTCTCCTTGCGTTTCCGTTTCTCCCACCTTGCCGGTCAGTTCTGCATAAGTTAGTCTCTTACCTGAAATCTGCGATACTGCCAGCGCGAATCTATCCGCGTCGTTCAGCGGATTGTCTTTGGTCGAGCGGTTGTTGTACCGAAACACTTGCTCAGCCACATAGCGGTCAAGGTGGAACGGCTCGACCGCAATATAGGTTCCGGTCAGGCTCCGCTTCAATAGGCTCCAAAAATTATCGATCCCCTGAGTGTGGACCTCGCCACGCACGTACTCTACGAGGTGGTTCACGGTCTCGTGGATGTACTCTTGCGCCTTGAGTTGGTCGTACCCTACCCATCCATCGGTGTAGACTTTCGAGCCCTTCTCAACCCCGTTGAGAATCTCCCGCTGGAGAGTCTCGCGCTTGACGTTCGGAACGACCCTAGCGCGAACCTTGCGGCTCTCACGGTCAAGCATGCCCATCACGGAAACCTTCTGCCGTCCATCTCCATTGATGGCGCTCTTCATTGCCAGCCGCTTTTCCAGGTGCATCTTCTGAGGCTTGGGACCGATGAAGGTCTCGTCTACTTCAACCGGCCCGAAATCCTGCCCGCCCATCTTCGCCCAGGTACCGCTCTGCATAGCCAACCGAATCCGATGCAACATGAACCAAGCCGACTTTTGAGTCACGCCGATATCGCGGGAAAGCTCATAGCTGGAAATGCCATTTTTGCAGTTTGTCAGAAGCCAAACAGCGGGAAGCCACTTGTCCAGACCGATAGGCGAATCCTCAAAGACGGTTCCCACCTTGAGTGAGAACTTCTGCTTTGGGTGATCGCCATAGCAGCGGTACACTTTGGCATTGGCAAGATAGGTAACCTTTTCGCAACCGCAATAGGGGCAACGAACTACGCCATCGAGGTAGCGCATCTCGACCATGAACCTTCGGCAGTTCTCGTGGTCCGCAAAGTGTTGAATTGCTTGGGTTAGAGTCTTGATGGCTTCCATGTAGACAGATTAGCAAAAAGAAAATAGTCAGTCAAGTATATTATTGCCTTTACAAAGCATCTCAACTAAAACCTCCCGGTCGGGAGGTTTTAATGTTTCCATGCTAAATACCTTATTTGCAATAACATACTAGATTTAGGGTGTTGGTCGCGTATTGGTCGCGCAAGGTTTTTTCCAGAAGTCAAAGCTATCTTCTAAAATCCTTGGAATGTTCCAAATGGGAAGCTCGAAGAATCGGCGACACCAGCCCTTCTCAAAATCGCTCAATGTGGAGTGCTCTGCGGACCTCTGTCCTGTCACGGCAACTTCTCGGACCCTTTGGGGATGTTTCCGGCACTGGAAGGCGCACACAGGAACGATGGGAATTTGGGTTCATGCGGGAGCGTACTGCCGCGAACCTCATTCTGCTTCAGCTTTCACCTGATTCCTTCTAACGACAATGATGGTTTGGTCGTCCGTTTGAGCGGCGTTGTTCCGGTAACCATCGAGGGCCGACATAAGTCGAACGCCAAACTCAGAAACGGAGGTGTGATCGAGCGACTGCGCCAGACTGACCAGTCCACTCTGGCCGAGCTCATTTCCTTCGGCATCAACCGCCTCCGTGATCCCATCGCTGTACAGAACAAAGAGATCGCCGGGGTTGGCTTTGAAGACCAGTAGGTTATATCCGCTGTCGTCGAGCAAACCAAGTGGCAGATCCCGGAGTCGATCAGGCTGTGCAGGGCATCCGGATTCGAGCCAGTTCCATTCGTCACGCTCACCGCTGTACCACAATGGAGGAGGGTGGCCGGCGTTGCTCATCGACACAATGCTCCAGCAACGGTGCCAGCCGATGGCGACCATCGTCGCGTAGTGCTCGCCAAGGAATGCCTCCCGTACTGCTTTGTTCAGATCCTGCATGAGAGGAACCTGTTTTATGGCGTGCAAGTGTTTCTCCATCAGTGACCCCAGCTCGTTTGAGAATGTCGCGACCGAGTGGCCATACCCGCTAACATCGGCGAGCGCCACACGGGTGACCAAACACCTGGGGCACACCGAGATGTAATGAACATCGCCACCCGCAGTGCCGGGTCCCGCTGCGGATGAAAAGACCCACGCAGTCAAGCCGGGCAATTCGAGCAAGCTGATGCGCTGACGATTGCCCGCCCACACCTGCGCGCATGAGAGTCGCACCGCCGGATCCGGACCCTCAGTGATCGACCGCATGGCTGCTGCATTCATTGTCGGAGCCTCGAGCGCATTTTGTTTTGGTGCTTATTGCGGAACCCGGTCACCGAATTGGCTCGGCAGCGTCCAGGTCAAATCACTGCCCTCGCAAACGGAATCGCAGCCGTTCTTTAGTGCCCAGCCGGAGCTTCTCCTGACGCCTTCGATTTCCGAATCGCAAAAACAATGGGTACCGCAAGGACGTACAGCCAGCCAATCACACGAAAACAGTCCATAAACGCAAGAAACAGGCTCTGACGGAGTAGCTGGCCATAGATAATTCCGAGTGACGCCGGCCCGGCATCTGCGCTGCTGAATCCATGATGGATCAGTTGAGCGGCAAGCGAAGGGCCACCCTGCTGCAGTGCCTGCGACGCCGAATCAAGAGAAGAGCCCAAAACTGACTGATGAAGATCAATACGACGATCACTTGCCGTCGTGATGAAGGCAATTCCGAAGCTACCACCCCAGTTGCGGAAGAGGTTTGTGAGGCTGGATGCTTTGTTATTTTCGTCTGGACGCAACTGTGAATATGCGATGAGATTTGCAGGCACTAGGAAAAGCCCATAGCCGAAGCCCTGCATGGCGCGATTCCACGCATAATGGCTGCTATCTGCGTCGAGCGTCTTGTCACTGAACAAGAACATGGCGGCCGCGACGATGCAGAAGCTAACCAGAACCATCGCCTTGGGTGATATGAGCCGGCGTTGGAGGAGTTGCGCGGATATTGGCGCGAGGGCAGTTAAGACGAGTGCACCCGGGGCGAGGACAAGACCAGCGTCGATCGCTCGATAGCCATATAAGGATTGCAGAACCTGCGGAATGAGAGCAGTTGTTCCGAAGAGGCTAACGCCAAACAGGAAAAACACAATGCAGGCAATTGTGAAGTTGCTATGCCGCAACAGGCGAAGGTCAATAATGGGATTTGGATTTCGAAGTTCCCAGAAGATGGTAGCGGACCAGCCCAGTATGGCAATGACAATCATGGCGGTAATCAGCGGGCTACCGAACCAGTCGTCAATTTGACCGCGATCGAGAGATATTTCGAGCGCTGCGGATGCGGCCGTGATGAGCACAATGCCCCAGCCGTCTATAGACATCCGCCCTTCAAGCTTCGCTTTTGTTCGCTCCTGGGTGAAATCATCTGGATCTCGTAGCAGGCGGTTCGATAGCCACATCGACACGAGACCTATGGGAACGTTGATGAAGAAGATCCACCGCCAGTTGTAGTTATCTGTTATCCAGCCGCCGAGCACGGGCCCGACCGCGGGAGCAGTAGCAATCACGATCGTGTAGAGTGCGAACGCTGCTGCCCGCTTTGCGGGCGGAAAGGTATCCACGAGGATTGCTTGCGCAACCGGCACCAACCCACCGCCGCCAATTCCTTGCAGAAGACGAAAGATCAGCATAAAGCCGAGGGATGGGGCCAGTCCGCAAAACAGCGACGAAATAGTGAACACCAGCACGCAAAGCAAGTAATAGGTCTTGCGACCAAGCAGCCGGCTGAGCCACGCGGTCATCGGCAAGACAACTGCGTTGGCTACAAGATAAGTCGTCAGAATCCACGTGACCTCGTCGTAGCTGCGGCCCAGGCCTCCGCCGATATAAGGGAGCGCGACATTTGCGATCGATGTGTCGAGCAGTTCCATAAACGCCGCAATTGTCACTGTCCCAGCCACAAACCACATATTCACGGGACGATTCAGCGGCCGCGCGTCAAGCGTCGAAAGGGTGATTTCTTGTGCAGTACTCATAGGACGTCCTTGGCTGTTCCTTCGCGATCAGCGGATACGTATCTTGGCTTCCACCGACATTCCGGGGCGGAGTTGATGTTGGGGATCCTGGCCAGAATCGATGCGAATCCGGATTGGAAAGCGCTGCACGATCTTGACGTAGTTGCCGCTTGCGTTTTCGGGAGGGAAGAGGCTGAAAAGCGGTCCAGAGGCGCCTGCCATGGCTTCAACGCTGCCACTATAGTTGCGGCCAAGACTATCGACGTGGATTGTGACGGGTTCTCCCGGATGCATGCGGCGGAGTTGTGTCTCCTTGAAATTTGCGGTGACCCAGATATCGTCGACGGGAACGATCGTGAGCAGCGTTTGGCCCGGTTGGATGCGGTTGCCGACTTCGACGGTTTTGTGCCCGATGACACCGCTTACAGGAGCAGAGATGGTCGTATAACTGAGATTCAGCTCGGCGGTATGGACGTCAGAGCGAGCCTGTTCGAGCGCACCGTTGGCAGAGTTAGCTCTGGCGCGCGCGTCGGATATCTGTTGTGGAGCAGTTTGTGCGGCGTCGATCTCGGCCTGGCGCTGGGCAACGGTACGTTGAGACTCTGCAACCCTGCGCTCTGCTGCGACTTCTGCAGCCTCATCGGCCGCGAGTGCGTCCCTTGCCGTTCTCGCTTCAGTTTCCCGCGCATCGTAAAACGATTGTGAGATCTCATGCTTCTCGACAAGGGCGGCGTAGCGGAGCCGGTCGCGCTCGTCATGCTCGGCAATGTTCGATTCCTGCTGTACGCGCTTGCGTGCCGCGTCTAATGCAGCTTCCGCCTCGGCGACGGTCTCAACCGCGGCTTTCTCTTCGGCCTCAGCGACGTGCAGCCGGCTAACGGCCGTCGCCTGAGTAATCGGCACCTGTAATCCAGCCGCGTCGGCCTCGGCCTGCTTTGTGTCAAGAATTGCATGAGCATGGTCGAGATCGGCTTGGTAGTCGCGCGGATCGAGGCGCACGAGATCCGTCCCAGCGGATACGTAGCGGTCGTTTTCTATCAACGGGTTCACGTAAAGAACCGTGCCGGTTACTCGCGCGCTAAGTTGTGCGAAGTGTCCGTCGACTTGAGCATCATCCGTGGTTTCAAATTGCCTGGCGAATAGCCACCACGACAGGCCTGTTGCTGCGGCAACCAGAATACCGGCGGCAAGGATGATCCGCTTGCGGTTCCAGAGAATTCTGCCGGGGGACGGTGTTTCATCGATAGTTTCAGGACCCTTTACGGGGCTTGCATTCGCTGTCGTTGCCATATACGGCTCCTGTACTCACTGAAATCAATGCGACGGCTGGCTTTTGCTGAAGAACTCCGGAACGCGCGATTCGGCCGATCCGAGGGCGCGTGCGAGTGATATCTTGGCCACGTTGAATGAAAAGAGGCTGGCAATGTAGTTCTCATCCGCAGCCACCAACGCCTCCTGGGCTTCGAGCACTTCGAGGTAGTTGGTGACTCCGTTCTTGTAGCGGTCCTGCGATTGGACAAGAGCGCGCCGTGCCAGGGTCCGGTTCTCGTCGGCCACCTTCACACCCGACTCCGAGGCTTGCGCGTCCAGTCGTGCTGTACGCACGTCGTAATCGGCGCGGCCCTCAATATCGGCCAATTCCGCGCGGCGTTGAACAAGATCGCTTTCTGCCGCGTGAATGTCGGAACGAATGCGCCCACTGGTGAAAAGGGGAAGGGAGACGGAACCTATGACTTCGTCAACGCGGTTATAGCTTGCAGGGTTGGCTCCGCCTCCACCGTAGCTTGCGTTGAATGAGATTTCCGGGAGCCGCTCGGAGCGAGCGGCCCGCACCCGGAATTCCGCCGCTGTGAGAGTCGCCTTCGCACTGGCGATATCGAATCGGCCCACGGCCGTGTGCGAATCGTTGGCCGCGTCGCTTGCGAGTGCAACGTAATCGTAGTCGCCCGCGGGAGTCCATGCCTGACCGAGGGGAATGCCGGTAATGCGATCCAGGGTCAACTTGTCCTTTTCGAGATCGTTTGCAGCGTCAGTGACGCGTTGCTCCGTGGTATGGAGTTCAACGGTGGCACGGAGTGTATCGATTTCCGGAGAGATCTCTGACTTGAATTGATCGGCCACCTGAACGTGGAGTTCGCGCATTGATGCGAGAGCGGCCTGTGCGGTTTCGAGCCGTGCCTCGCTCGCTACAACCTGGAAGTAGGCTGAGCCAACAACGAAAACGACAACGTCGCGTGCATCCTTGGCACTTAAGGCTGACGCGGTTTCCATTTCCTTCTGCTGGCGATAACGATCGAGCAGCGCAACACTCAGGATGGGAGATTGCGCCGTGAGTCGCGCTTCGGAATATCCGTATTGCCCGGAGGTTGGCGGGAGGTGAATGCCCGTTTGCGGCGGGAAGGCTAGATTGATCGACTTAAGGCTGAATTGTTGATATGTCTGTTCGGCGCGAGCGGAGATCTGGGGCAGAAGTGCAGCAAGGGCATGTTCTCGCTGGGCGCGCGCATCGGAGCTTGCCTCTTGGCTGTCTATTAGTCCCAGGTTGTACTTGAGTCCACGCCCGATGGCATCTTCGAGGCTGAGATGAAGTTCTTCTTTTGTCACTTCGCCATTCGGCGTGCTGCCCAAATAGGGATTGAGATCTTGCGTGGCACGTGCGCTTGGGTTGGTGGTGTCGGATGCTGGATTGATTGGACGAGGAGTATTGACAGATCCAAATCCTGCAGTCGCGCCTGCATCCGGAATTGTCTGGCCGCGTGCGGCAACGGCTATAGCGAGCGCGGGTCCCAGAAGTGCCAGACGCAGGATGACCGTTTGCGCGAACTGAGAGATGGGGGCCTGCATGTTGTTACTCCTAAAGAAGGTTGGTCGAAATGAATAAGGATAGAGCGCGTGTTCTCGCTGGGTACTACTTGTGAGAGTCGCCTGGCGCGGGCAAGGTGAACTCAATCACTTGGGAGGCGCCTGGAATCGGCTTGTGTGTAGCATCCGCCAGTTCGAACCGCACTTTGTGTGGACCAGGTGATAGCCCGACCAAGGACACAGTTTCTTCGCTGGTAACGAGAACGGCCCACGGCAGGTCATCCACGAAGTAGTGCAGGTGGCCAACACGTGGAGATACCGCAAGCGCGGCCTTGCCAAATACGGGAAGAATTCGAAGATTCTCCGCCCGGTATTGAATGAATACTCGTCCCAGCGCGAGCTGCTCGGGGATGGGCGGATCAACGATAATCTTTGCAGGTGGCTCGTCCTGGATAGCAAGCAGGGGGGTCGGACCCAAGACATCCTTCGCGGTTTGGGCCGAGGCGCAGAGTGCCTGAAACATGACTGCGCTAGCTAAGACAATCGCTGCGATGAGTGGTGTGTTTGAAGTCAGGACGTGTCTGGCGAGTTCAAGGACCTTCGTATTCTTCTCAGTGCAGAGCATCGGAAACCTCCATTGTGGGTAAGTGTTCGCATGTCGCGTTGGGCGATTGCGAAGCACTGCATGCAGGCATGTTCTCGCCACTTCCGTGCGTGCACCAGTAAACAAAGGTATGTGCCCATACCTAGGTAGAGGTTCGAGGTGGCTCTCATGTTTGCGAGACTTGGCCATTGCTCCTCCGATCGGAGATTGCTCGGCTCTGCTGATTTCGCTCATGGTTGCACTAAAGCCAGGATTCGCCGCCGCTCGCATTTGCAGCAACTGTGGCTCGATCTGCGCGGAGATAGACGCTCTGATGGGGCGTGAGTACACCGAGACTCAGCCAGGCTCGGTGCGCTCAGGCTCTCCGTTGTCACGATTGAGACAAGAGACGGTTAGTCCGCTTCAGACCACAGCTGATCGGTTGGTCAGTAGGGCGGCAAAGGTTGGATAAGACCTTAGACGCGAATTCGAATCCTGCCTTCGACATCCTGCACTTGGTAGACCTTGAGTGCGTTGGTCGCTGGACCGTCGATCACGGCGCCGGTCGCGATGTTGAAACGTGAGCCGTGGCATTGGCACATGATAGTCATTCCAACAAGCAAGCCTCCAGAGAGTGGGCATGACTCGTCAGCACACGGGCAGAGATCATCAAACGCGTAGAGACGCTCGCCGACGCGCGCAACTGCAATCCTCAACCTGCGGTCATCTAAGTAATAGGGAACCGCGAGATTTTCTGCTATTTCGTCGCTAAGCCCAATGGTTCGAAATGTATCAACACCGTTCTCTTTCACGGCCTTCTCCTTTGCTCAGGTTCGGTTTAGTAGGGGTATTCCGGAATGACATCGGACTTCTTCGCATCGAGTCGAAGCTCTCCCGGAGCACCGACGGGGACGATTGGATGGCGCGGCATGATTGGGTGGACGCGCTTGTAACTGGAACCCAACGGAGGCCTTTGGTCCGGCTCGCCTTTGTTCGGCCACAGCGACATCGCTCGCTCTGTCAAGGCTGTGATCATCAGCGAGGGGTTGACACCCGGATTTGCCGGCATAACGCTCCCGTCCATCACATGAAGGCCTGGCTGGCCGAACGCGCGCTGGTATGGATCGACGGCACCGCATTTGCTGCTGTCGCCGATCGGGATTCCACCAACGAAATGAGCGGAAGCGTTGCGATTGATCACTTCGGTTGCCAGGGCTCCCACGCCGCTACCGAGTCTCTTTGCCACGCGATCAACGTAGTCTTCGACGATTGGGATATGCACTGACGGTGGCGTTCCAGAAGGCCGGCTTCGCAACATACCTTCGCGCCAGTACAACTCGATCGAAGTGTCCGTTGTTTGCATGCAGAGTGCCACGAATGAACGCTGCGACCAGTCGCGCGGATCTGCAAAGCCGAGCACGTTAGTGGGATGTTCGACCAACTCCTTAAGCCAGGCTGCGGTTGGATGCTTCTGACTGCCATGCTGGTGATATGTCCCAAGAAGCGCGAAGAGGTTACTTCCGACACCCCAAAATGTTGGTTCGATGCTCGTTACGGTATCGGGCCAGATGCCGGAAGTGATTGCCACGGAGCCCGGCGTGATGCGGATCTTTTCCGGATGGTCATCCCAGTCCCTATGATTCCGAGTGACGTAGAGAAGCTGTTCGGAGTTCGTCCGCGCTCGTTGACCGAGCTCGCTTGATAAGCTGGGAAGCCGACCTTCATGCTGCATGTGGAGGAGGAGCTTAGCTGAGCCGTAGGCATGGGCAGCTACAATCACCTGTTTGGCCGTGTAGATTCTGTGTTGGAGGTGCGTTGCTCGCTCCAGCCAGCCGGGATGTCGCGTGTGCACTTCGAACCCGCCATCATCTAGTGGGACGAGTTCGTAGACCTCGTGCAATTCGTGGATTTCGACACCGAGCTTTTCCGCCAGATACAAGTAATTCGTTGTCAGTTTATTCTTGGCGTTGTAGCCGCACCCGACGCAGCAATTGCCGCACGAAATGCAGCCGGTTCGTCGTGGTCCGACCCCGCCAAAATACGGGTCGTCCGTTTCCACGCCCGGTCGGCCGAAATAGACGCCGACGGGAGCTTTGTTAAATGTGTCTCCTCTTCCCATCTCGATTGCGACCTGTCGCAGCGCTCGATCGACGTCGGTCGGCATGTAGGGGTATCGCACGACGCCGAGCATTCGTGCCGCCTGATCAATACAGGGGGCCAATTCATCGGCCCAGTCAGTTATCCCCGCCCACCCCGGCGCATCAAAGAATTTCGGCTCTGCGGCACGTACAGCGTATTGGCATAGATATGCGACCCGCCTCCTACTCCGGCGCCGGACAAGATGAGCACATCATCCAAATATTCCATTCTTTGAATTCCATACATTTCTGCTGCGGGCAACCACAGGAAGTGAGGCAGATCCCATTGCGTCTTGGGAATTTCTTCGTCTTTCCAGCGCTTGCCTGCTTCCATTACGCCGACTCGATAGCCCTTTTCGGCGGCACGAAGTGCGGCAACGCTTCCACCAAACCCCGATCCGACGATCAGCACATCGTAGTCGAAGGTAGCCATGAGTTCTCTCCTTATCGATCGATTTCATTGGCGCGTCAGACCTCTAAGCCGCAAGCCCTCACTGAATACCTTTGGTGGCGAGCTGGGCGGCGTAGATTGCATCTCTTGGTTGTTACTCTCCTGCGAGTAGGGCGGCCACAGTACTAGACAAAGGTCTGTGCCCATACCTTGGTTGAGGATCCGCGTCCGGCCTCCGGCTGGCCGATTACCCGGTATACGAAAGTATCGACACACACCTTCGTTCAGTAGAGTTCGTGCAAAACCTTTGGCTTAATTGCAACTGTCCACGTCGATTGGCCAGCGATCGAAGAGAATCGCTCTACTTTTCGTCGGCTTGTTGTGTCGCCAGGAAATCGGAGGCTCCGGATGTCTGCAGTCAATACCTTTGATCGACGCCAGTTTCTGAGCGTGGCCACACTTGCAGCCACATCAATGCCTTGGGGGCTCTTACGTTCAGCCGCACTGAAGCTGCCAACCGAAGGCGACTTGCCATCGCTTCATGGCGCGACGGGCTGGATCAATTCGGCGCCTTTGAGTACCGGAGACCTCCGCGGAAGGGTCGTTCTAATCGATTTCTGGACGTATTCCTGTATCAACTGGAGACGCACTCTTCCCTACGTTCGAGCATGGGCGATGAAGTACCGGGATCATGGGTTGGTCGTAGTCGGAGTGCACTCGCCGGAATTCCTATTTGAAAGAAACATCGACAATGTTCGCGTGGCTTCTCAGAGCATGATGATCGAATATCCAATCGCGATAGACAACGACTACGCAATTTGGAAGGCTTTCGGCAACGAATTCTGGCCAGCTCTCTACCTTGTCGACACGAAGGGTCAGATTCGCCACCACGCATTTGGTGAAGGCGAATACGACAAATCAGAAAGAGTCATCCAGGAGTTGGTCAAGGATGCCGGCGCCCCCAGCTTCGATCCCGGTCTTGCGCCTGTTGACGCCTCAGGCCCCGAGGTTGCTGCGGATTGGCAAGATCTCCGCTCCAATGAGAGCTATCTCGGTGCCGATCGAACCGAGGGCTTCGCTTCCCCCGGTGGAATCCGAGGGAATAGGTCTCACACTTATACGCTTCCCGAAGAACTGAATCTCAACCACTGGGCGCTCGAAGGTGATTGGTCAGTCTTTGCCCAGTTGATCAGACCGGCCCGATCTGGGAGCAGGATCGCCTATCGCTTTCACGCCCGCGATCTCCATTTGGTTATGGGACCAGCGTCGCCAGGGACAGCCATTCGATTCAGAGTCCTTCTCGATGGTCAGCCTCCGATGGCCGCACACGGGTCAGACGTTGACGCGTTAGGCTACGGCGTCATTGAGGGACCGCGGCTTTATCAGCTTATTCGTCAGAATGAACCGATCGTTGATCGAAGGTTTGACATTGAGTTCTTCGATGCGGGTATTGAGGCGTATTCGTTCACCTTCGGCTAATCCTTCTCACGGAAGTTGAATAGGTCCTGCATCACATGTCGATCTCACACTCTAATCCGGGTACACCGAGCAGATCACACTTTAGGAGGTGCGGCACCATGTATCCAGCGGACTCCTCTTTTAACCACATGAAGTCTGGCTCGATCAGCCAGAACGACGCGCACCTCGTGACTGCGGCGCGAGCGGGATCCCACTTGGCGTTTGCGGAATTGCACCGGCTTTATGGTCATCGTCTTTACACGAGAATTCATGCGATTACAAAGAACCATGAGGATGCCGAGGATGTATTGCAGGAGACGATGATGCGCGTCTATCTGGCTCTCGAATCGTTCGAAGGGAGATCGCAGCTACTATCCTGGCTGACTCGGATCGCGATTAACACTTCTTTGATGGCCCTTCGCAAGCGCCGTGTGCGCCACGAGGCGACCTTAGACTCCTGTTCGTCGAACGAAGAAGGAGCACAGATCCAGGTCATAGACCCCAAGCCAAGCCCGGAGGAATCGTACTTGCAGGATGAAAAGAGATCCCGGGTGATTCGGGCTGTTGCCGGGTTGAAGCCTGCGCTTCGGACAGTTATCCAACTCCAAATGGGTGAGGAGTGTTCGCTGAAGGAGATGGCAGGGTCGCTCGATGTCTCAGTGGCGACTGTGAAGGCGAGACTTCATCGCGCCCGTAAGCGGCTCGCTCAACGAGTCGAGAGCGACCCAGCGATGCGGCAGTCTCGGACAAGAACAGCCAGTAGATGACTCAAGAATCAGCAGCCGGGAGTTCGGTGTCCTGGTGCTTGAGGAAGGAAAGAAAAATGGTCAGACAAGGAGAAGACAATGAGCATTACTCAAATGGAAAGGGTGCTCTACACCGCCAAGGTCCATACGACAGGCGGTCGCGAGGGGGGAACTTCGCGAACGTCTGATGGACGCCTGGATGTAAGACTGTCGGCTCCCGGAAGCTCGGGAGATGGCACAAACCCCGAGCAGTTATTCGCTGCGGCTTGGTCCGCCTGTCTTCTGTCGGCGGTCAAGATCGTGGCTGCCACGATGAAGGTCAGACTGCCTCCCGATGTTGCGATCGACGCTGAGGTGGATTTGGGCATTGCCGATGGGGAACACCTCATCGGAGCGCGCCTCACCGTGAGCCTGCCGGGCCTCGATCCTGAAGTGGCGCACATGATCGTGGATGGCGCGCATCTGCGGTGTCCCTACTCTAAAGCTACGCGGGGCAACATCAACGTTGCAAGAACGGTTCAGACCACACCCGCTGCGGAAGTGGCGTAATCCTCTATCCCGTGTCTCGGCTTGTCTCGTGAAGAAAGGAGATGCTTTTTATGAATGAGTTGCTTGCAAAGGTACTGAAAGCTCACGGCGGTTTGGATCGCTGGATGGATCACGAAAAGGTCGAGGCGACATTTATAAGTGGCGGGGGCTTCTTTTCGCTCAAAGGATCGCCATCGGATACTTCACCACGCCGGGTGACCGCCTGGCTTCACGAAGAGCGCCTGACGATTCATCCGTATGGAGCTGCTGATCAGCGCTCGATGTTCGCCCCGGGGCGAATAGCTATCGAGAAGCTGGATGGCACAGTGATTGCCGAACGCCGCGCTCCCAAGGACTCCTTCGCCGGCCACCAGATGAACACGCCTTGGGACCGGCTTCATCGGGCGTACTTCACTGGAGAAGCCGTGTGGACATATCTCACCACGCCTTTTCTTCTTGCAAAGGAAGGTGTGGAGGTTGAGGAAACAGATTCATGGCAGGAAGGCGCAGAAACATGGCGCGTGTTACGCGCGTACTTTCCCGGATCGATCGACACGCACAGCCTCATCCAGGACTTCTTCTTCGACGACGACTTGAAGCTTCGCCGCTATGACTACAACGCAAACCTTGCGGGCGGCTTTGGAGCGACGCAGGTAGTGTCCGACTATGTGGGAGTCGGCGGCTTTCAACTGCCCACCAGAAGGCGGGTCTACACCCGCGGACCCGATCGGCGGCCGGTCCTCGAAATGCCAATGGTCTTTATCGATTTCAGCGAGATATGGTTCGTGCAGCGAGAGCTGAGTTCGGAAACTGCAGCTTCAAAGGAGAGGCCTGCCTTGGCGTGTTGATCGAAGCGTGGCCGGGCGAAATGGCTGATGTCCGCCCGGCGCTCGGCCACACGGCAAAGTGAGTGTCTCACTTCTCTTGGTGTGGGTTGGGTGCTGTGGCTGCCTCATTCCGCAGACTGACTAGCTGGCTCGTTTGGGTGCATCCGATCGTAAGAACCTGAACCCCGCGCGAAGCTCTTGTGAAAAGAGCTGTGGCTGTTCCCAGGCCGCGTAATGCCCATCCGTGCGAGACGATGAGCGGCAAAGCGTTCTCATGTTTTGAGCGAACATGAATGAAATGGATGTCCAGCCCATCAATTCTGGTGATGAATTGTGGGAGAGCGTTCAGGCTCGCTTCGCACCTCCGCCAATTGTATTCAGTCCCCCAATAGCTCGCGAGCTCTCGCATGGTTTCGAGTTGCACGCCTTGTGAATCATCCGAGACGGTTTCTCGTTCAGGCCATCTTGTGTCATTGATGCGCCTGCGCATATCGGTAAGTTCCGCATCTGGAATATCTATTCGAAACGGGCGAATAGCACTGTCATCGCGTTCTTGTTGGGCTGCTTGGTTCGAGGCATCATCTTCGAACATGCTGTTAACCGCTCGGAGGCTTGGAGGATTCGGTTCCACAAGTCCGTTGCATATATCCGGATTGAGCGCTGCACAATTGCTGGTGAAGGCAAAGATGAGGATCGCCAGCAGTGCCGCTTTGCGGGCTCCACTTGGATGAAGCCTCTGCTCCTTCGCGCCGTCGATCTCTTGGATGACCATCTCGGCTTCTTCCTTGCAGGCTCCGCCAAAATGGCGCAGGAGCCGGCTAATGTCGGGGTAGTGCGCGGGAAATTGGCATCGCCGAATGAAAAGGTGGCGTCAATTATTCAGATTTCACCACATCATGACCTAACTCGAACATATGCTTTGGTATGTGTTCGAGCCCGTCGGCCGAAGGAGGGTTGTCGACCGCCAACCCAGTCGACGCGAGCGCCGGATCATTCAAATCTCGACACCCATTTTGATCTGGCCCTAGACCTTCCACAAGTTTGGCTCGTTCCTGCATAGTGCGCAAGCCAGACTGCTGCGGCACCGATCGATTCCAATCGATCCGGTTAGGCGCATGACCAATACACGACCATCGTACGGTCGAAACCAGCCCAAATGGTCCTAAGCCATCCTAAATGGAGAAGGCCACAACGCTAATCGTTTCAATAATATCCGCTGATTCCAGACTACTTAGTGCCCTTGCTACGCGGCCCTGAAAAGGCCGGCGTCGGCGGTTCAATCCCGTCCCTGGCCACCATTTAGAATCAATAACTTACAAAGGCAATAATATACTTGACAACTCTTACCGAGCCGCGTACATTTGAACCATGAAAGCGATCAAACAGCCTCGGACCCTTCAGGAAGCCGTCATATTCTTTGCCGATCCCGCTCGTTGCCGCGAGTATATGGTCTCGCAGCGC
>DASXHC010000017.1:0-104276 GCA_036488735.1 Occallatibacter sp. | reverse complement strand
CCGTGAAGCCGAACGCGACACGGTCTTCCAGGAATACGCCCATCGCGAAAAGGAAGTACTGAACGCGACAGTGAAGCGTATTGAGGGCCAGGACGTGATTTTCGACCTGGGCAAGGCCGAAGCACGTTGCCCCAAGCGAGAGCAGTCGCGCCTCGAACAGTTCACCATCGGCGAGCGTGTGCGCGTAGTGCTTCTCAAGGTCGATCGCGCCGCCAAGGGGCCGCAAGTTATCGTTTCGCGGGCCGCGCCGGAGCTGGTGTCGAACCTGTTTCAATCGGAAGTGCCGGAGATCTACGACAACACGGTTGTCATTCGCGCCATCGCGCGCGAGGCCGGCGAGCGCACCAAGATTGCAGTGCAATCGCGCGACAAGGATGTTGATCCTGTGGGCGCCTGCGTCGGCATGAAGGGTATGCGCGTGCAATCCATCATTCGCGAACTGCGCGGCGAGAAGATCGACATCATCGAATTCAGCGAAGAGATTACGACCTTCGCCGAAAAGGCCCTGCAGCCGGCCAAGGTCAGCCGGGTTTCGATCACCGATCTCACTGACAAGCAGCTGGAAGTGATCGTCGACGACACGCAGCTTTCCCTCGCCATCGGCAAGAAGGGCCAGAACGTCCGCCTGGCGGCCAAGCTGCTTGGATGGAAGATCGACATCAAGAGCGAGGAAGAGAAGCGCCAGGAAGTCGAACAGCAGATGCAGGCGTTGTCCGGCGGCCCCACCACTCCGATCGAGCAGGTAACCGAACTGGGCGATACCATCATCCAGAAGCTCATCGCGGCCGGTATCACTACGGTGGAGACCCTGGCCGACATGACGCCGGAGCAGTTGGAAGAAATTCCCGGCATTGGCGAAAAGACATTGGAGCGCATCAGTGTGGCCGTTCGCCATTATTTTGGCCATTTCGAAGAAGGAGAAGGTATGCCCCCAGGAGTTGATGAGGCTCCCGAAGGACCCGCGGCCGCGTCGGCCGCAGCAGATACCGAGAACGCGGCGACGGGCGATCGCGAAATCGATACCCCCGAAGCCGCCGTGGGAACCGCCGAAGCAGAGTTGGAAAACGCATCGGAAACGCTGGAAGAAGCTGAATTTGAACGCTCGGCACAGGCGGAGAACGATGATCTGGACGCTGCCTCGGGCAGCACTGAAGCATTGGCTGAGGCCGAGGCGGAGACCGAGAGCCTGACCGCTGCCGAGCTCGCGGTAGAGAACGTTCCAGACGCGGACGAGATTGACGTTGCCGAACTGGAAGCAGAAGAGAACGAAATAGGCAGTGAAGAGTGAGGCGGCCTGAGTCGCGGCGCTTCCAGGAGCGCCGCACTGCAATTTGCCGCTCAATTGATAATGGAAAGCGAAGCAGCAGCCATTGCCATGAGGTAGCTATGAGCACTTAGGGCTTTGGGTAGCACAACCTGAAAAGAGGCGGATGAGCAAGGTACGAATCAACGATCTCGCACGCGAGATGGAAGTTAAGAGCCGGCAGATTCTCGAAATATTGGGAGAACTCAGCCTGGGTGAGGGCAAAACTCACTCGAGCTCTATCGAAGACTACGAGGCGGACAAGGTTCGCGCGCATTTTGAACGGGGCACGCGCTCTTCCAGCCACGGAGCCAGTGCATCCTCGCGCAATCCTCAAGGCATACAGCCCAAGATCGACCTCTCCCATGTCTCCAAGCCGGGAGACGTCATGAAGGCTATTCTGGCCAAGAAGCAGGAAACGGAAGAAGCCGCGCGCCGAAGCCACGCTCCGGTCCGGCCTCCTGTAGCCACAACTCCCCCGCCAGTTGCGAGGCCCGCCGCGCCGGTGGTTTCAGTCGCGCCGCCATCCGCAACGCCCGCGCGCCCTGAGCCGCGCAAGATTATGCCGCCTGTGCGCCAGGAACCGCGCATTGTGCCCCCGTCCGCGGCGCCGGCCATCGCTTCCCGTCCCCCGGTTGCGCCCGTCGTCGCCAAGGCGCCGGCAGGCGCAGCTCCAGCGGCGATCCGTCCGGCAGTCGCCGTTGTTCCCCCGCAGACCGTAACGGTCGTGGTAAAGCCGCCTGCCCCGCCGGCGGTTCCTGCCACACCGCCCCGTGCCGTGGAAACCCCGGCTCCCACTAAGCCGGTCGTCGTGGTCCCGCCGCAGGCAACTCAGGCTCCTGCGCCTCCTCCACCATCAGCGCCGCCCGCCGCGCCGCCGGCTCCCGTTCAGGTTGCCGCGCCGGCCGTTCCCGCCCCGCCTCCGCCAGCACCGCCGGCCGTAGAAGCAGTTGCTCCGCCCGTCGCCGCGGCCCCGCAGGTGCAGGAACCGGCGCCTCCCCCGCCTCCGCCGGTCGAAGTATCTGCACCGGTTGTCGCTCCGCCGGCCGCCCAAGTGGCAGCTCCAGAACAACCAGCAACACGCCCCGTGGAGCAAGTTATCCCCAATCCTGTAGCACCGCCTGTCCCCCCGCCACCCGCACCACCGGCCGCACCGGTCCGCCGCGTGGTCATGCCTCAAACCGGCCCACGCCCTGTTTACAAGGCCCCGGTGGTAGTACCTGTTGCGGCTGCGCCTCCGTCCAGCACCGCTGCAAGTGGCGTCATTCAGCGCGGCCGGCCGATCTTCGACCGCCGCCCCGCGGGCGCACCCAGTGGCCCGGGCGGATACAGCCCGCGCCCGCAAGCCGGCGCTCCCGGGCAAGGCCAGTTCCCCGGCGGCCCGCGTCCCAAGCACCCCACCCGCACCACGCCCGGCGGTTATGCCGGTCCAGGTGGACCCGGCGGACCCGGCGCGCGTCCCGGCTTTGGCGCTCGGCCCGGCTTCGGAGCACCCCGCCCCGGCGGCTTCGGCGCTCCGCGTCCCGGCGGCTTTGCCCCCGGAGGCGCACCGCCCACTGGCGAAGCACCGCGCCCGCAGCGCAATAACGCGCCCAAGGGCCGCGGCGGCCGCCAGCAGTATCCCAAGACCAAGGAAGGCCCGATGAAGGGCTTCGTCCCGCCGCCACGTTTTGGCGGGGCCACGCACTTCAGCAACGAGCCTCTGCCCATCACGCGCGAAATCACCGTGACCGAGGGCATCAGCGTCAAGGACCTGGCCGAAAAACTCGAAATCCGCGCCAAGGACCTCATCGCCACGCTCCTCATGCGCGGCGTCTTCGTCACCGTCAACCAGTCCCTTGACGCGGAAATGGTGAAGGACGTCGCCGCCAAGTTCGGCACCGGCGCTACTGTCATCAGCTACGAAGAGGAATTGGCCAACGAGGCGATCGAAGAGGTTCTCGTAGCTGAAAACACCGGCGAACTCGAAGTTCCCCGCGCTCCCGTCGTCACCGTCATGGGTCACGTCGATCACGGCAAGACTTCGCTGCTCGACGCCATCCGCGAAACCGACGTGGCGGCCGGCGAAGCCGGCGGCATCACCCAGCACATCGGCGCCTACAAGGTCCGCTTCTCCAAGGAAGGCTCTCCGGCTTCAGGCCGCGAGATCGTCTTCCTCGACACCCCGGGCCACGAAGCCTTCACCCGCATGCGCGCGCGCGGCGCCAAGGTCACGGACATCGTCGTCATCGTGGTTGCGGCCGACGACGGCGTCATGCCTCAAACCCTCGAGGCCATCGATCACGCCAAGGCTGCGGAAGTACCCATCATCGTGGCCGTCAACAAGGTCGATAAGCCCGGAGCCAACCCCGAGCGCGTCAAGAAACAGTTGGCCGATCGCGGACTGGTCCCGGAAGAATGGGCCGCCGGCGGCGAAGGCACCGTCTTCGTTGAAGTCTCTGCGAAGAAGCGCATCAACCTCGACCTGCTCCTCGAAATGATCTGCCTCGTTTCCGACATCAAGGCGCCCAAGGCCACTCCGGGGCGCAAAGCTGTCGGGTCGGTGCTCGAAGCCAAGCTCGATCGCGGCCGTGGTGCTGTCGCCACGGTGCTGGTCCAGGACGGTACCTTACGCCTCAACGACAGCTACATCGTCGGCAACACCTTCGGCAAAGTCCGCGCCATGTTCGACGATCGCGGACGGCCGCTCGAAGAAGCCGGTCCCTCGACGCCCATCGAAGTGCTCGGTCTCGAAGCCATGCCGGACTCGGGTGACACCTTCCTCGTCGTAGCCGATCGCGACAAGGCCAAGGGCATCGCCCAGTACCGCAAAATGAAGGAGCGCGAAGCCCAGCTCGCCAAGAGCTCCCGTGTCTCTCTCGAAGGCCTCGCCGAACAGATTCGTCAGGCTGGCGTCAAGGACCTGGCCCTCATCATCAAGGGCGACGTGACGGGATCGGTTGAGGTGCTGGCCGATTCGCTGGTCCGCATGTCGACCGAGAAGGTGCGCGTCAAGGTCATCCATTCGGGCGTCGGTTCCATCACGGAGAGCGACGTCCTGCTGGCCACAGCCTCCAACGCCATCATCATCGGCTTTAACGTGCGCCCCGAGCGCAAGGCCGCTGAACTGGCGCAGCAGGAGAACGTTGAGATCCGCCTCCACTCCATCATTTACGAGTTGCAGGATGAAATGCACCTCGCCATGATGGGATTGCTCGATCCGACATTCAAAGAGAACTACGTCGGCCGTGCAGAAGTGCTGCAGGTCTTCCGCATCCCCAAGGTGGGCACCATCGCCGGCTGCCGCGTTCAAGACGGAGTGATCCGCCGCGACGCAGAGGTCAAAGTGATGCGCGGAGGCGAGCAGGTGTTCAAGGGCAAGATTGGCTCGCTCAAGCGCGTCAAGGATGACGTCCGCGAAGTCACCAACGGCATGGAGTGCGGCATCGGGATCAACGGCTTCAGCGACATCAAGGAAGGCGACCTGATCGAAGCCTTCTCGACAGAGAAGCTGGCCGCCGACCTCGGGGCGTTGACAAGCGCCAAGGCATAAACCTGGATATCGAGAAACGGCGGTTGCAGTTCGTACCGCATCCACCGCAATCCCTTCCCAAGATAAAAAGGCCCGCTACTCCACAGAGTAGCGGGCCTTTTGCAGCCTCGCCGATACCGATTTCAAATTTGAATCGGCTAGGTTGTGGCGATGGGAGATATAAGGCGTGCCGGCAAGTAATAATCGTACGCTTCATGGAATGGCAGCCGCGCCGCAAAGCCCTCTACCCGTTCGCCAAGGCCTGTCAAAAGATAATTTCCGAACACCCGGCCCTCTCTCTCCGTCTTAGCGTGTGAACCACAAAGTTGAGCCTGCCGCTCGGCGTACGGCAGAAGCGATTTCGAGCGGCCATGGCACGCGGGAGCGGACACGTCTTGACCACGGACGAAGAGGCGGAGTTCACGGCGCTGGTCCAGCGTCAGTCGCGGTTTGTCTTTCGCGTGGCCTATGCCGTTTTGCTCAACGCGCACGATGCCGAAGACGCGGTGCAGGAGACTTTCTTGAAACTCTATCGCAATGGCGGATGGCAGCACCTCAATAACCAATTGGCTTTCCTCGCACGCGTCGCCTGGCGAGTGGCCGTCGACAAGCGCCGCGCCGCTCATTCCGCCGATTCGGTCACCGATGCAGGATCCGCAGGCGAGACAGCATCGCCGCGCATTGGTCCCGAACAGACGCTTGTCGCCGCCAACCAACATGCAGTGGTCCATGCCATGATCGATGCCCTGCCCGAAGAACTGCGCGTCCCGCTGGTACTCTCCGCGTTCGACGAACTCAATTCGCGCGAGATCGCGGCCATCCTCTCCATTCCTGAAGGCACGGTGCGCACCCGCCTGCAGCGCGCGCGCCAGATCTTGCGCGACCGGCTCGCGCACCTCAACACCCGCAAACAGGAGACGTACTATGCGTGAAAAAGACGATCTCGATCTCCTGCTCGACTCCGCTCTCTTGACGTACGCCGATCCCGGTCCGGACGCCTGCCTCGAAGATCGCGTCCTCAACGCACTTACAGCGGGGAGCGCTCCCGAGGTGCGCACAACATGGGCTGTCCGCAAGCCGCGCCGCACTTGGCTCAGATGGGCCATTGCGCTTCCGATTGCTGGCTGCCTGTTGTTGCTCTGGCTTTCCACACCCAAGACCATTCATGCGCCATCCACTCGACACCAAGAGGCACGGCAAAACAATCCGGCAGCAGCGCTTTCTCCCGCCGTCACTGCTGAGATTTCAACGCACACACCGCGCCGCCTCGTGACCCGCGCGATTCAATCCGCGCCACCGCCATCGAACGCGCAGGTTGCCAACGATGTACCGCGTCCCAAGCTCGATGTCTTTCCCACGCCACAGCCCATGAGTGCAGAGGAACGCGCACTCAGTCTGGTCGCAGCCCAGACTCCGTTGCCTCTGCGCAAGGCGCTTGTCGACGCGCAACAGGACGATCCGCCAATCCACATCGCCTCCACCCACATTCCGCCGCTCGATTCGCCCGATCAGGGCCAACCCTAAGGAGAACCCATGCGCAAGTTCACGACCCTATGCTGTCTTCTGCTTCTCATCCCGGCCTTCGCACTGCGCGCCCATGCGCAGGAAACGGCTAAACCTGCGGAGACTGCCAAAGATCCCGAGCCTTCAGGTCACTACTATCATCTTGAGTTCGTGATTCAGGAACTTGGGACCGACGGCAAACCCACCAACAGCCGGACCTACTCCGCCATCGTCTCCAGCGATCGTGGCGCCCGGTCAACTAACATTCGTACGGGATCGAGAATTCCCATCATTACCGGCGCACTTCACGGAACAACCGGCGACGGCAAATTGGAATTTCAATACCAATACCTCGATGTCGGCGTCAATATCGATATTCAGAATGTGCGTGAAATCGGCAGCCAGCTGGCTGTCTTCCTCAAGGCGGAAATCAGCAGTCTCGCCTCCTCCGCGCCGCCCGCCTCCGCGCCCGTCTCCGCTCCCGATTTGCCAAATGATCCTGTCATTCGCCAGAACCTCTGGCAGGCTCCCGTCGTCATTCCCGTGGGCAAACCAACGGTGGTTTTTTCCTCCGATGCTCTCGAGAGCAAAGGCGGCATGCAGGTCGTGATCACTGCGACTATGCTCCACTAACGCATCGCGGCAGCAACACCTCCAATCAGTCGCGAAGAAATCCGGGCGTTCTTGAATTGTGAAGAACGCATGCCTAATAGCGAAGAGCGCATGCCGCGCCCTTGTTTCCGATTCGATCGATACCCTCCTTGCCCCACCCTTTCGCCTGTTTTCTGGCGAAAGGGTGGGGCAAGGATCCCCAACAGGCATGCGCTCCGGACCCACGAGCATTGGGTGCCATCCGTTCGGCTCCGTCGGAAGGTTTGGTCACAAACGTGGACACCTGTTGAATCGGTTGCCTTTTCTTATCGTGCCGCCACACTCTCAGCGCCCAGCACCTTACGTGCGTGCGTTACTTCAGGCAGCCCCGCATCCGCGGCAGGCCATGCTTTCAGAAATGATTCGTAACTTGACCGCGCGCCTGCCGTATCGCCGGAAAGTTCCTTAACATGCGCAAGACCATACAGATCGAATCCGGATGCGGGCCGTTCTTTCAGTGCGGCTTCATACGCACTCTTCGCGCCCGCATAGTCTTTGGCCTTCACCAATGCCGCGGCTTCTGTTTCGCCTACGGGACGGATGTACATGGGCGGCTCGTGATAGCCCAACTGCTTCTCTTCCAGTGCGGCTTCGTCGTATTGCTTCCTGGCATCGTCGAGCTTGCCCTTCGCCGCGAGAATGCCCGCCCGCAATTCCAGCGATTCAATACTCATGCTCTTCATCAGCGGTTCGCTCATCGCATCCGGCATCACGGGCATCATCGGCGTCTCATCTTTCTGCCCGTCTTTCTTGTCTTTCTCCGCCTTGGCTTTGGCAGCAGCGTCTTCCTTCTGCCGTTGCTGCGCGCGCCAAAGCCCAGCATCCATGCGGTCGCTGGCCACCTGCGCGGCAACAACATCGTCATTGTCCAGCGCTTTCATGCCGGTGGCGTAGTTGGTTAGTTCGTCTGCGAGCGAGTGCAAATTTGCATACTTTCCGCCTTCCATTGAAACCTGCCCCAGCATCGTCAGCACCGCATCCCAGTCGCCGACCCGCAAGGCCACGGGCAATCGGCGACTGACGCGCGCCATCTGGTCGCGCGCCGACCAGATATACAGCGTGCTGGAGAGTTTTCCGCGCGCATCCGCCAGATGATCGCTCAACGAACTGGCATCGGCGAGTCTTCCCTGCTCCATCAAGTTGGCAATGGCGTACATCATGTTGTGCACGTAATTCCAGTCATCATCCGGGCTTACATGCTGTTCATGCATATAACGCTCGTCGGCGAGCATGGAAGCAGTGAACCACTTCTCGGCTTCGGGGTAATTGCCAACGCGGTAAAAGATGTGGCCGGGCATATGCACCATGTGGCCGGACGCAGGCGCGAGGCTGGCCAGCAGCGCGGCACTTTTGAGCGCCTGGTCGGGATGGTTGCCGGGCTCGATGGCGTGGATCCAATAGTGGTTCGCGGCCGAATCGTTGGGAGCATCGCGCAATACGCTCTCTAAAATCGAGATACATTCCTTCTGCCCGGGCTTGGGTTGGCCGGCGTCGTCGTAACCGTCGCCTACCTCTTCAGCCAGAAAGATGCGGGCCTGCGTATCCCGCGGATTCTTCTTCACCAGCTTGCGCAGGATCTCGATGGATTGCTTGCTATCTCCATCTTTGGCAGCGGCTTCGGCCTGTGCGGCTTCGATGTAGAGCTTGTCGGTGGCGCTGGCATGTCCCTTGAGGCGGACGGCTTCGGCCAGGGCTTTCTGCCCGTACAACCGGGCCTCACTGTGGCGAAGGCCCTCTGCCAGAGCCAGTCCCCACCAGCACATGGCGCATTTGGGATCGACGCGAATGGCCTGTTGAAAGGCTTTCTGGGCCTCGTAGTCCCAAAAATCGTGCTGTAACGTAAGCCCCTGGTCGAACCAGGCCTGGGCTTCGGGTGTCGCCTTGATGGTGATATGACTGTTGCCGATGCCCTGCATTTTGATGGGAACAGGCAGTTTTTCGGGAGGAGGAATGGGCTGCATATCGGCCATGTCATGCTGCATGCCGGGCATGGCTTGCTGGGCGGTGAGCGCGTGACAAGCAAGCAGGCCGGCGAGGGCCGCCGCGGGCATTGAGAACAGTAAAAAACGGCGATTCGTGGCGCGTCGCATGAAGGCGACTATAGCGCAACGATCGCCCGGCAGACACGGAAAAATTAGACCCTAAACCAGGGTTCCGGGAGGCGGGGTGTGCCTATATCGCCACTGAAATCCGCCTTCCCACACTGGAAAAACCATGCAACGTATGGCTATGTGCACACATTTTCCGCGGAAAACTGGGCAAACGCTTTCGGCGCATGGAGCGCACATCCAGGCCTGCGCGGGCCTGGTTCGGCTCAAGCGAGATTCCAGTTCCGAGCACAACTCAGGGTCTTGCGCCCCTGGCCTTGGCTTCGCGCGCTTCGCCACGGGACGGTACGGTGGCAGCGTTGCCGGGCCCTAGATCCGTGTGGGGGTCGGAACTGGTGTCGCCCGGTAGCCGCGTTTTCAACGGCCCAGGTTCCACGTCGTTGTCGAGGCGCCCGGTGACGGGATCGTAGCGGCGCTCCTCGATGGCCCCCACGGCGGGCTCCGCAGTGGCCGCTTGCGCCGCGATTTGGGCTTCGGGGGTGAGAGTTCCGGGCCGTTCCCGATCGAAGTAGCCGGGCTCAGATTCAAGCGTGGGGCCGACATGGCGGGTGGCGGAGATGCTGGTGAATTCCTGGGCCAAATCCTTGTGCAACTGGCTTTTGGTGGAGGTTGAGCTGGTGGGCTTCGTGGTCATGATGCCCACTCGGAAGCGGGATGGAGGAAAGGAGTTGCCCCTTCGACAAGTTGCAACTGGAAGTTCTAACTCGAAGACCTGTCAGGGACTGAGGGCAAGGCATCCTCTGGCGTTGACCGTCCATCAGAATGCGACTGGAGGGGAAAAGCGATGGCAGACAACAAGCAGAAAGTTTCTCCGGCGCAGGAGCCGTCCGGGTTTACGCCGCACCGGGGCGGCCTGGCCAGCGAGTATGCCCGCGAACAAGGCTGGGGCATCAACCAGGACGAGCGCACCAAGACCGCGGAGCACAAGCAGGATTATGACGGGGGGAAGGACTACGACTACGGAGCGCGGGATTTTGGCGATTCGGCGGTCGATACGAGTGAAGCGCAGATCGGCGGAGACCCGGGTGCGCCGGGCGTCGCGGTGAGGAAGACCGTGCGCGGCGGATCCGCTGACAACGGTTAATGGAGCAGAGGATGAGGCACCCATTCTGGACGGAATGGCGTCCCAGGTGGAGAACGAAGATGGAGGAGTAAACAATGGCTTCGAAATTGAATGGGAAAAAGATTGCGATTCTGGCTACCGATGGATTTGAGCAAGTGGAACTGACTGAGCCGCGCAAGGCGCTGGACGATGCGGGCGCGAAGACGTTTGTGATTGCGCCCAAAGGCGGAGAAATCAAGGGCTGGAAGCTGAAGGAATGGGGCGATACGGTCAAGGTGGACAAGACGCTAGACGATGCGAACCCGAATGACTTTGACGCGCTGGTGTTGCCGGGGGGAGTGATCAATCCCGATCACCTGCGGATGGACCCCAAGGCGGTTAATTTCATACGCCAATTCGCAGCAACGGGCAAGACGATGGCGGCCATCTGTCATGGACCGTGGACGCTGCTGGAGGCGGGCGTGTTGAAGGGCAAGACCGTGACTTCGTGGCCTTCGTTGAAGACGGATTTGAAGAACGCGGGCGCCAACTGGGTGGACCAGGAAGTGGTGACCGACGGTCAATTCATCTTCAGCCGGAAGCCGGATGACATTCCGGCGTTCAGCCGGGCGATTATCGAGTCGGTCAGCCAGGGAGTGAAACAGACGGCGGCGGCGTAGAAACTTAACAAAAGCGAAACAGCGGGTTGGCGGTATCCCAAGTCTCAAAAACGAGACCTGGGGCACCCGGCTTAGAGGTGGAGTCAAGAAGCCCCCCTCCGGCGCGACCGGACGGGGGCTTTTTTTGTGGAGGCGATTTGGGGTTGGCGTTTTCCCAGGTCTCAAAAACGAGACCTGGGGCACCCGGCTTAGAGGCGGAGTCAAGAAGCCCCCTCCGGCTTCGACCGGACGGGGCTTTTTTTGTGGAGGCGATTTGGGGTTGGTGGTTTCCCAGGTCTCAAAGACGAGACCTGGGGCACCCGGCTGCGGCGTAGAAACTTAAGAAAAGCGAAACACCGGGTTGGTGGTATCCCAGGTCTCAAAGACGAGACCTGGGGCACCCGATTGTGGTGGCTGGTGTGGGTTCCGACAAACCAAAACGGCTTAGATGGGTGGCGGCCCACCCTAGCCATAAGGCCCGCCGTAGCCACCTGGAAAACTGCGGGCTAAAAGGGGTATTTCTCCTGCTCGATGCATTTAGCGGCTACGGCGCGGCTGAGGGCTACTACATTGCCGGGGGTGAATTTGGCCAGGCGGCGGAGGATGGCGAGCTGCGTGCGGAGTTCATCGCCTTCGGCGCAGGCGGCGAGGACGCGGCGGGCGGCCTGCTCGGCGAGTCCAATGGTTTCCTCAGCGATGAGGCAGGTCATGGAGGCGGCCACGCTGGCGGAGGCCGAGGCGGTGGCTCTGTCCGGTTTTCCGGTGGCGGCGAGCTTGCGGGCGCGGAGGAGAGCGGACTCGAGGGCGTAGACCTGGCTGATGATGTCGGCAAGATCGGCCATGACTTCCTGCTGTTCCTGGAGAGCGGCCATGAAGCGCTGGCTGGCGACGCCGGCGGCGAAGAGGCCGATTTTGCGCGTGGAGGCGAGGAGTTCGGCTTCGCGGGCTAGAAGTTCACCGGAGTCGCCGGCGCTGTCGAACGAGGGCGGCTGCGTGACCTCGTCCATGAGGCTCTTGATGGCCTTCATCAACGGGAGCTGGCCGCTCATGGCGCGCTTCATCAACCAGCCGGTAATGATGAGGCGGTTGATTTCGTTGGTGCCTTCGAAGATGCGGTTGATGCGAGCGTCGCGATAAAAGCGCTCGGCGGGGTACTCCTCGACGTAACCGTAGCCGCCCATGATGGCGACCCATTCGTCGGCGATGTAGCTGATCATTTCGGAGCCGTAGACCTTGAGGATGGAACACTCGACGGCGTATTCCTCGATGCGGCGCTGGATTTCGCGAGGATCCCTGGCGTGTTCGCCGTCGAGTTGGCTGAGAGCAGTGTCGATCATGCCGACGGTGCGGTAAGCCATGCTCTCCGCGGCATAGAGGCGGGAAGCGGCGGTGGAGATCTTCTGCTGGATGAGGCCAAATTCAGAAATCGATTTGCCGAAGGCCTTGCGCTCTTTCGCATAGGCGACCATGCCGGCGATGGCGCGGCGGGCGCCGCCGACGCAGGCCACGCCCAGCTTGAGGCGGCCGACGTTGAGGACGTTGAAGGCGATGTGGTGGCCCTTGCCGGCTTCGCCGAGAAGGTTGGCGGCGGGCACCTGGCAGTTGTCGAGGACCAGGGGGCAGGTGGAGGAGCCGCGGATGCCGAGCTTGTGTTCTTCGGCGCCGACTTTGAGGCCGGGAAAGGTGCGTTCGATGAGGAAGGCGGAAAATTTGGCGCCGTCGATCTTGGCGAAGACGGTGTAGAGGTCGGCGATGCCGCAATTGGTGATCCACATCTTCTCGCCGGTGAGGGAGTAGGTGGATCCGTCGGCGGCGAGGGTGGCGCGGGTGCGGACGTTCATGGCATCGGAGCCGGAGGTAGCTTCAGAGAGCGCATAGGCGGCGATCCATTCGCCGGTGGCCAGCTTGGGGAGATATTTACGCTTCTGCTCTTCCGTGCCGTACCAGACCAGGGGCAGGGTGCCGATGCCGATGTGGGCGCCGAAGGCGGTGGAGAAGCTGGCGAGGACGGAGACGTAGTCGGAGATGAGCGTGGAGGTGACCTTATCCATGCCCATGCCGCCGAATTCCTCGGGAATGTCGACGGAGGTGAAGCCGAGTTCGGCGGCTTTCTGCAGGAGGGAGCGCATGGCGCCGGGCGCTTTGGCTTCAACGGCTTCCGCGGCCGGAAGGACCTCATCGCGGGCGAACCGGGAGGCGGTGGCGACGATCTGACGCTGTTCTTCGGAGAGGTCCTCGGGGGTAAAGACTTCGGCGGGGATGCGGGTGTCAATGAGGAAGCTGCCGCCCGCGGCGGCAACCACGGGCGAAACGGCGAGGGTAGACATAGATCGTGTCTCCTGGTGCTGGAAGAGGATAAGTCATCGCGAAGTGAACCGGCAACGAAGGCACAAGCGAGCAGGCATTTTGACGTTTTCCGGGTGATGCGGGGCCCAGGACCGCCTGGGAGCTTGGATGCGGTAAACCAAGCCGGCGCACTTGAACACGGAGGGAGATTTATGTGTCATCTTGCTGGTTCGCTTACAATTGCAGCTAGCTGTTTGTGGAGGATTTGCCCTGATTTCTGCGCCGTTTGCGGGTATCGATTGTACCGCGTCCATGTTCAATGCCATGGCGGGAAAGACAGTCGCCTACCTGGCGTTCGCGCCGCAGCAGGGACTGCGCCACCAGATGAAGATGCTGTTTACCGACCCGTTCTCCACGGTACACCACGCCTGGAACTGGTTCGATGCGGCGCTGCTGTTTCCTTATTTCGTGGTAATGATCGTGCTGGCGCTGTATGGGGTGCATCGCTACACGCTGTGCTACCAGTACTTCAAACACCGCAAGAATTACGATCCCCATCCGCCGCGGCAATTTGATGAACTGCCGCGGGTCACGGTGCAGCTTCCTATTTTTAATGAGCAGTTCGTGATCGACCGGCTGCTGGAAGCGGTATGCGCGATGGAGTATCCGAGGGAGAAGCTTGAGATCCAGGTGCTGGACGACTCCACGGACGAAACCACCCAGGTGGCCGCGGCGATGGTGGAGCGATACGCGGCGCTGGGGCACCCGATAGTTTACCTGCACCGCACCAACCGGCACGGCTTCAAGGCCGGGGCGCTGGATGCCGGGCTGAAAGTAGCGAGCGGGCAGTTTATCGCCATCTTCGATGCCGACTTTGTGCCGCCGCCGGACTGGCTGATGCGCGTGATTCATCACTTTGCGGAGCCGCACATCGGCATGGTGCAGACGCGCTGGACGCACCTGAACCGCGACTACAGCCTGCTGACGCAGATCGAGGCGATCCTGCTGGATGGGCACTTTGTGCTGGAGCATGGGGCGCGGGCGCGGTCGGGGGAGTTTTTTAATTTCAACGGGACGGCGGGCATGTGGCGGCGGGAAGCGATCGGCGATGCGGGCGGCTGGCAGCACGACACGCTCACCGAGGACACCGACCTGAGCTATCGCTCGCAGATGGCGGGCTGGAAATTCAAATATCTGCCTGACATCGAGTGCCCGGCGGAGCTGCCGATTGAGATGACGGCATTCAAGACGCAGCAGGCGCGCTGGGCCAAAGGACTGATTCAGACCAGCATCAAGGTTCTGCCGATGATGTTCCGGTCCGGGACCTCGCGGAAGATCAAGATCGAATCGGTGTATCACTTGACGGCGAACATGAGCTATCCGCTGATGATCGTGATGACGGCGCTGCTGATACCGTGCATGATCGTGCGCTTCTACCAGGGATGGTTCCAGATGCTGCTGATCGACGTGCCCCTGTTTACGGCGTCGAGCCTGTCGATCGCGGTGTTTTACCTGATGAGCCAGAGGGTGCTGTTTCCGAAGACGTGGATGAAGACGTTTTTGTATCTGCCGTTTTTGATGGCGCTGGGGATCGGGCTGACGGTGACCAATTCGAAGGCGGTGATGGAAGCGCTGCTGGGGATCAAGAGCCCGTTCGCGCGCACTCCAAAGTATCGCGTGGCGAAGAAGGGCGAGAAGTCGCAGGCGGCGAAATATCGCAAGCGGTTGAAGCTGACTCCATGGATTGAATTGTTCATTGGCGCGTATTTCTTTCTGGCGATTGTGTATTGCTTCTCCAATCACAACTACTTCACCGCGCCGTTTTTGATTTTGTTTGTGATCGGGTATTGGTATACGGGGCTGATGAGCCTGCTGCAGGGGCGGTTCGAGCGCTGGCGCGGGGGCGGGGCGAATACCGACGAGTCGAGCCCGAAGCCGTTTCCGGTTGGGGTGTAAAGGGCGGTTCCCCAGCCCCCCTCCGCTACAATAGAAACACGCGCCTGCCGCAATGGTGAGTTGAACCCCCGGACCGCCGGGCGCATCTGAGTTCTATGCTTGCCAATACACTCCCAGAAGCTCTCACTTTCGACGACGTGTTGCTGGTACCTGCTTACAGCGACGTGGTACCGACGCAGGTAAGCACGCAGACGCAGCTTACCCGCGACATCACGCTCAATACCCCGCTGCTGTCTTCGGCCATGGACACAGTGACCGAGTCGCGGATGGCCATTGCGATGGCGCAGCAGGGCGGTATCGGTATCGTGCACCGCAACCTGACCATCGGGGACCAGGCGGGCGAGATCGACAAGGTGAAGCGCTCAGAGAGCGGAATGATCGTGGACCCGGTGACGATCGGTCCCGACCAGTTGATCAGCGATGCGCTTGAAGTGATGCGGCGCTACAAGATCTCCGGGGTGCCGGTCACGCAGGGCAAACGGCTGGTGGGTATTCTTACCAACCGCGACCTGCGCTTTGAGACTCGCACCGACGTGCCGGTGGGCGACGTGATGACGAAGAAGAACCTGATCACGGTTCCGGTCGGGACCACGCTCGAAGAAGCCGAGCTGATCCTTCACGAACATCGCGTGGAAAAGCTGCTGGTGGTGAACGGCGACTACGAGTTGAAGGGCCTGATCACGGTCAAAGATATCCAGAAGAAGCTGAAATATCCCAACGCCAGCAAGGATTCCAAGGGCCGTCTGCGTGTAGGGGGAGCGATCGGGGCGACCGGCGATTTCATGGAGCGCGCCGAGGAGTTAGTGCGGGCTCGCATTGATGTGCTGGCCATCGATTCGGCGCACGGACATTCGTCGCGGGTGTTGGAAGCCGTTCGGGAAGTGAAGAAGAAGTTTCCCCACGTGGGTTTGCTGGCGGGCAACGTGGCCACGTATGAAGGCGCGATGGCGCTGATGGATGCGGGCGCGGACGCCATCAAGGTGGGCATCGGGCCGGGATCGATCTGCACCACGCGCATGGTGACAGGCGCGGGCATGCCGCAGATCACCGCCATCGCCGAGGCGTATCGCGCGGCGCGGCAACGCGACATTCCCGTGATCGCCGACGGCGGTATCAAGTACTCGGGTGAAATCACCAAGGCGATCGCCGCCGGAGCGAGTTCGGTCATGATCGGCTCGCTGTTTGCGGGCGTGGACGAAAGCCCGGGCGAAACGATTCTCTACCAGGGACGCAGTTTCAAGAGCTATCGCGGCATGGGTTCGCTGACGGCTATGAGCCAGGGTTCGGGCGAGCGCTATTTCCAAAGCACGGAAGACATGTCGAGCGCCGAAATGGGGACGCAGGGCGTGGTGCAGCGCGAGCGCGCCAGCCAGAACCGCCTGGCCAAGTTTGTTCCCGAAGGAATCGAAGGCCGCGTTCCTTATCGCGGGCAGTTGGAGTCGATGGTGTACCAGTTGGTAGGTGGATTGCGTTCAGGCATGGGCTATCTCGGTTGTACCTCGGTCAAGGAGTTGCAGGAGAAGGCGCAGTTTGTACGCATCTCGGGCGCCGGGCTCCGCGAGAGCCATGTGCACGACGTCATCATCACCCGCGAGGCGCCCAACTATCATGTCGAGTAGCAGACGAACCATGCGTTTCTGGTTGAGCGCATGGCTCCCGGTACTTGCAGGGATCGCAGTCATACTGGTGGAGTCGACGGAGATGATGGGTGCCGATCAAACGAGCGGGCCGCTGCGCCGGCTGTTCGAGGCGATCTTCGGCACGGTGAATAGCGGCACGTGGGAGATGATTCATCACCTCATTCGCAAGTCCGGCCACTTCACCGGCTACGGATTCATCGGGCTGTCGTGGCTGCGCGCATGGTGGATGACGCTGCCGCGGTCGTCGTTTCTCCCCGACGCCATACTGGCACTTCTGGGAACCGCGCTGATTGCCAGCGCGGATGAATATCACCAGTCCTTCCTTCCGAACCGCACCGCTTCTCCGTGGGATGTGCTGCTGGACTGCTGCGGAGCGATCTCGCTGCAGCTGATGGTGTATATCTTCATGCGGCTCAGGCGGCCCAAGCGGCTGGCAAGAGCGGCCTGAGAACAACGGCCACAATCCCCCCGGACTTGGGAAAATCACACGCATTCAGCTCCAGACAATTGGCCACGCATGTGATCGGCACCTGCTTCTGAAGCAGTTGGGAGAAATCATCGTTCCGGAACTATACTGGTTTGCAAAACCAGTATAGGAGAGCGTTTGCATGGTAAGGCCAGGTAGACTGCGGATCGTGTGGCGCTTGTGTCTCTGTACCCCGTTGATGCTTTTGTGCCCAATAGAACATCGGGCACAACAACCAGCCGCCACTACTCCACCGGCTCAAGTCGAGCCGGGAACTCAATCCAGCGGTAGTGCGGGCGACTCCGACCAGAAGCTAGCGGGCCTGGCTGTGATCGTAAAGGTCACGTCGATTGCCGGAGAAACCTTGATCCATGCTGATGGGTATCGCATACGCGTCCAACCCGCCGCAGCCAGTGCTTTTCGGGGAGGACTGAAATCTCTGGCGGATGTGGCACCCGGTACCTGGATCCACTATGAGGGAGCGCTTGACGATACCGGAGTGCTTGTCGCCCGTAGGGCCGAGTTCTTCCCTCCGGGATATCGCAAGGCATTGACGGCGATGGGTCCGAGGAAGGCGAAGCCTGCCGCCGATTATCAACCCGTGACGCGCGACGGTCTTCTTGACGCGGATGGGCACTTCGTCAATGTGCACACGAAGGTTCGCTACAGCGACGCCGGGGGGCCGTGCGGTTGGCACAGAGTCCCCGCAGACCAGACCCTTCAGGAGCGGGTGGAACGGATCGGAATGCGCCTCGTGCCCCTGTTCCAGAAAGAACTTCCGCTCGAGAGCCCATCGCGAATTCCATTCAGGTTTTATGCGGTTGCCGATGACAAGGTTCATTCCGCCTTTGTTTGCAATGTTGGGTTGGTCCTGGTGCCCAGGAATGTTGTGGAACGCCTACAGAACGATGACCAGCTTGCCGCCGTGCTGGCCGACGGAGTCGCATTCAACCTGCAGCGTCAACTGGTGACGCTCTCGGGGCTCGACCTTGTTGCTGCAGGAGCTGACGTCGCAACGTTCATTCCTGCCTTGTTTCCCGCCTGGTACATAGCCGGGGAAGTCGCACAGGGAGTCGTGGGCCACGAAGTTGAAGTCAGACTCCAGCGGAAGATAGCCCGTACCGCCCTGCAACTGGTCGCCGATGCAGGTTACGATCCCTGGCAGGCGCCGGATGCCTGGCGCCTACTCGACTCAAAGGACACTGCCGCGAATACCCAATCGACGAAGTATACGCGGGAGGGCAAATACCAGTTGAGCATTCTTAAGCTGCAATACAAGCGCGACAGATCCGGCCCTTTCGTTGCGCCCGCCGCGTCCCCCCAGGGCGCGGTGGAGGATGTTCACCGGTAGTCGGATCAGGTTCCACCTGATCAAGCAAGGCGCATGTCTTCGTGGGCACGTGAATTCATGCTCACTGACGAAAAATGCGTCAAAATCGCCAGGCTGTTTCCCGGCCGGGCCGATCGGCGGCCCAGGCAGTTGCCGATGCGAACGTAGACGGGGCGGAGTTGGGGAGGCTCTATCGGAAGGACGACAGCGGCTTGAGTTTCAAGCTGGCGCGCCCGGGCCTTTACGGGGGCTACATCGCCCCATGCGGGAGTTCATGACGGGGCCGATGCTGCGGGAAGAGTAATTCCCGCAGCAAATTGCATTAGCGCAGAGCGCCTTCTTCTTGAATTGTCTCCGCGTGCAGCCGTTTCTGGCGGTTTTTGTAGCTGGCTACGATGAACTCGCGAAACAGCGGGTGCGGCTCCAGCGGCTTGGATTTGAATTCGGGATGGAATTGGCAGCCCAGGAAGTAGGGATGGCCAGGGATCTCGACGATCTCGACGTAGGTTGAGTCCGGCGTCGTGCCGCTGATGTGGAGGCCGCCGCCGGTGAGCAGGGCTTCATATTCCCGGTTGAATTCGTAGCGATGACGGTGGCGTTCGCTGATCTCGGTGCGGCCGCCGTAGGTGCGATAGGCCAGTGAATCCTGCTGCAGGATGCAGGTCCAGGCGCCCAGGCGCATGGTGCCGCCCATCTCTTCGACGCCCAGCAATTCGCGCAGCTTGTAAATAATGCGGTGCTGCGAGGCTGGGTCGAATTCGCTGGAGTTGGCGTCCTTCAAGCCGCACACATTGCGGGCAAACTCGATGCACGCGGTCTGCATGCCGAGGCAGATGCCGAAGTAAGGCACCAGTTTCTCGCGAGCGTAGCGGATGGCGTTCAGCATGCCCTCGATGCCGCGCTTGCCGAATCCGCCGGGAACAAGGATGCCGTCGAAGCCGTCGAGCTGAAGTTCGTAATCGCGATCGTCGGGGGTCTTCGATTCCAGGCCCTCGGCCTCGATCCAGGTGACATTGAGCTTGAGGTGCTGCGAGATGGCGCCGTGGGTCAGGGCTTCTTTGAGCGACTTGTAGCTATCTTCGTACTCGACATATTTGCCGACGATGGCGATTTTGACTTCGTCCCTGGGATGCTGAACGCGGTCGATGAGGTCGCGCCACAAGGTAAGGTTAGCCTCGGGCGCTTCCTTATGCAGGTACTTGAGAATGAGCGCGTCAACGCCTTCCTGCGCGAAGCCGAGGGGGACCTGGTAGATGGAGGGAACCGTCGTGGCGCCGATGACGGCCCGCTCTTCCACGTTGCAGAAGGCTGCGATTTTCTGCTTCATCTCGCGGCTCAGGGGCCGGTCGGAGCGGCACATGAGCACGTCGGCCTGGATGCCGATGGAGAGCAGTTCCTTGACCGAGTGCTGCGTCGGCTTGGTCTTCAATTCCTGTGCTGCGGCAATCCACGGAACCAGCGTGAGATGCACGAAGACCGTGTTCTCGCGGCCCAGTTCCTGGCGCATCTGGCGAATGGCTTCGAGGAAGGGCAGAGATTCGATATCGCCCACGGTGCCGCCGATCTCGACGATGGTGACATCCGCCCCGTTGGCCGAGACCTTGCGCATGGCGTTCTTGATCTCGTTGGTGACGTGCGGAATCACCTGCACGGTCTTGCCGAGATAGTCGCCGCGGCGCTCCTTGAGAATGATCTGCTCGTAGATGCGGCCGGTGGTGAGGTTGTTGTCGCGCGAGAGAGGCGCGTGGGTGAAGCGCTCGTAGTGGCCGAGGTCGAGGTCGGTTTCGGCGCCGTCGTCGGTGACGAACACCTCGCCATGCTGAAAGGGCGACATGGTGCCGGGATCGACGTTGAGATAAGGATCGAACTTCATCATGTTGACGCGCAGGCCGCGGCTCTCCAGCAGGCAGCCGATGGAGGCGGCCGCAAGGCCCTTACCTAAACTGGACACAACTCCGCCCGTCACAAAGACGTACTTTGCCGACATGGATGCAACCTCTTGATTGGATTGTTGGGATTGGCCGTACCTGGTGGGCACAATCAAGTATGTCAGAGTTGGGCCCCGGATCAAAGTGGAAATTCGGGGCGGGATTTCGCCGCCGCGGGCTATCGCCGACATTAACTTCATGTCGAACAACAACTTACACAAAGCTCAGGGGTGGAACCATGGAGGCCAACCAGTTTGTCCCGCTTTGGTAACCTCAAAAGCGCGCATAGCGCCGGTTGCCCGGCCGCATAGGTTCAGCCTACGATGCAGGCTGAGGGAGCAATCATTCGATGACGACCGCTATCAAACCTGCACGCAAACTAGGAGCAATCGGCCCCGAGGTTTTTCCTATAGCCCTGGGCTGCATGGGCATGAGCGGCATGTACGGGGCCAGCGATGAGGCAGAAAGCCTGGCCACGATCCACGCGGCCATCGATGCGGGTGTCAACCTGATCGATACGGGCGACTTCTATGGAATGGGCCACAACGAAATGCTGGTGGGCCGGGCAGTGCGCCTGCAGCGGGACGAGGTGTTGATCTCGGTGAAGTTCGGCGCCCAGCGCAGCCCCGACGGAGCCTGGATCGGCTTTGATGCCCGGCCGTCCGCGGTCAAGACAGCGCTGGCCTATTCGCTTAAACGGCTGGGCGTGGATGCGATCGACATATACCGGCCGGCACGGCTTGATCCGCGCGTGCCCATCGAGGACACGATCGGCGCCATCGCCGACATGATCAAGGCCGGGTATGTGCGCTACATTGGGCTCTCCGAGTTAGGACCGGAGACGATCCAGCGCGCAGCCAAGGTGCATCCCATCGTGGATCTGCAGATTGAGTACTCGCTAGTCAGCCGCGGCCCGGAGGCGAAGATTTTTCCGGTTCTGGATGAACTTGGCATTGCCACCACGGCGTACGGGGTTCTTTCGCGCGGCCTGCTCTCCAATTCGCCCGTCGGGGGACCCGGCGACTTCCGCGCCCATCTGCCGCGATTCACGGGCGAGAACCTGGCGAACAACCAGCGCATGGTGGACAGGCTGAAGCAGATCGCGGGCGACAAGGGCATTACCCAGGTGCAGCTCGCCATCGCATGGGCGCTGGCCAAGGGCGGCTCCATCATCCCGGTGGTGGGAGCACGCACGCGGACCCAGTTGAGCGAGAGTCTCGGCGCGCTGAACGTCAAGCTCACCCCGGACGAGATTGCCGCGATCGAAGCGGCGATTCCAGCAGAAGCCGTGGCGGGAACGCGCTACGACCCCCACCAGATGCGAGCCCTCGACAGCGAGAAGTGAAAGAATGAAAAAGTGCCCGGACAGATGCTCCCTGGCTATCAGGATGGGAGTTCAATGATCTCCAGGCGCTCCCCGGCCTTGAGGTAGCTCTTGCGGCGGAACCAGTCTTCCATGGCTGGTTGCAGGAGCTGCAGGGGGACGCGGTAGCCCGCCTCCAACAAGCCATCGGCCAGCGGCAGAGTGTCGTCGAAGATGGCCTCGTTGGTGAAGTTGCGCATGGCGAAGTTGTCGATCCAGCGCAGAGGACAAGGGTGGCGCTCGCCGTTTGAGCCGATTCTCTCCACTGACAGCTTGCGCACGAACATGGATTCACTGTAGCTGATTGAGCAGTTTCGTAGCGTCGCGCGCAAAAAACCGCGCAACTCCCCGCACCGCTCCGGGTCGAAAGAAACAAGCCGCGAAGGCGCAGGCCATGTCAACGTGCGTTCGCAGGCGACGTCTGTGTCATAGGAGCATTCTTTCCCCGGATGCGATTCACCTTCTGAATTTAACCGGACGAACACGCTGCCCGAGCACGCCAGTGAGGCGCGGTTTCATGCCCCCGGATCTTTGAGGAGCATTTCATCATGCTTGAATGGCTCTTTGTTTTTTGTGGCGACCGGCGTTTCCTGCTGCTTTGGTCTCTCCTGGTCGTCTGGGCATCGAATCTTGAGGAACAAGCCCCTGCTGCACCATTGGTGGCCACCGCGGCGCAATCTCCAGAGAGCGACGGCGACCGCGAATACGCGGGCTGAGCCAGTTTACTGTTTGGCGGAGGGAACGGCTCTCGCGTCCTTCTCCTGCTGGGCGTCGACGCGGAAACGCTTGTAGTCGTAGACGCGGTCGGTGAAGTGCTGGCGCATGTTTTTCAGCAGTAGAACGCGGGCCTGCAGAGTGCCTTCGCCGCCGGTAGGCAGCCACAGTCCTCCATCGACGGGCGCCTGGTCGAAGTGGAAGTTCGACCCCTTTTGAATGTTGGCCACCAGACCGCCGGCCACGTGGAAATTGTCGTCGAAGGTGACTTCGAGGTGGGCCACCTGCCGGTCGGCCTCATCGATCCAGATGGTGCCCTTCAGCTTCTTCGAAGCGTCCTCGGCCAGGCCGTGGGTCTTGGCGTTTTTGCGGCCCACAAAATCGAAGACCAGCGACGGTCGGCCGCGATACTTCTCGCGCCGCGGATTGCTGACGTCCATGAGGTCGAGAACGCGGCTGATGCTGACGGTTTGCCCATCGAGACGCTGGTCCGGAGGCGTGTTCTGCGCCTTCTCCACCAGCTTCGTGATGCGCTCGGTTTCCTTCTGCTGGTCGTGACCGCTGAGCGCCTGGCCATTCTTTTTAACGGTTCGCTCGATAACGTGGCCGTTCACGAAGAAGTCCTCGTTCTCACTGGTCTCGGTCTTGGTCACCTTGCCGCTGGAGTCGAGGTCCTGCACGGTCTGGGTTGAGTTGTAGGTATAGGATTCGCGCACTTTTTCGAGCAGCTTCTGGTGGTCCTGCACCTCCTGCATGAGGTGGCGCACGTCAGGAAGCGGAGCATTGGAAGGCGCCTGCGCGAACGTAACAGCCGCTCCCAGCAGGAGAGCCGGTAGATTTGCGCAGGAGCAGATTCGATTCAGAAGCATCAAGGCGGATCCTCAGGTTATTCAATTGTGATGATCGGCAAGCCCGCGCGGCAGTATGTTTTTAAGGACGCGGCCGCTCCGCAAAAGTTACGCGGCGCGTGGCGGCGAGGTTCCGCAGGGAAGTTGGCGTGGAGTATTGGTGGTACCAGGCTTACCAGCGATGGGGGGCCATCTATGAATATTCGATCCCTGGGTGGGAAGAATGCTATGACCCGGGACGAGACATAGCATTCTCCTGAGGTTGTCATCGGGGGGCGCGGCCAGAATTCCGCCGGTTATTAACTCGCGGTGTTAGCGGGAATGCTCAAGGACTTTAGCCATTGTCTTCACCATGGTGCCGCTGGCGTCGTCATCTTTGAGAGCCCAGACATACGCGCCTCCCAGCCCGCCGGGAATTTTGGCATCGATATACAGCATCTTCAGAAAAGCCGAGTTTGGATTGTCGTAGGTGTAGAAGGTCTCCGCTGCGGGACCGTAGAGCGAAACGGCGATCCTCTGCGGATCGAGGGCGTTTGTGTAACCGTTGGCGGGAAGATTTGCGAGGGTGGCGTAGGTGGCGATCCCGGGGGTCAGCAGCAGGTCGCATCCGGGGGTGGCGCCGCTGGTGTCAGGGCACAATCCCTGGCCGTTGGCGAGGAGCACGGGCGCGGGACCGTTCGACTCTTGATACAGACCATGGTTGACGTTGGAAACGCCCGTCCATCCAGCCCCGTACAGCGGCAGGCCCATCGTGTACTTCCTGGCCGGTACGCCGGCCTTGAGGTAAGCATTCACCGTCGCGTCGATATCCAGATCCTGGCCGTACAAGGGGTCCTGCCGGTCATCGAACAAAGGCGAGGCGTGATTGGTTTGGATATCCCATGAGCCGGCGTAGTTGTAGCCATCGACGGTGATGAAGTCCACTTGTTCCGCGGCCTGTTTCAGATCGATATTCACGTAGTTCTGCGCGCCCGCTGGACCATCGAAGGACATGGTGTATCGCTTGTCCGTAGTCTCGCTTAGTTCATTGAGCTGACGGCGGAATTCCTTTAACAGGGCGGTGAAGTTCTGCGTGTCCGCCGCGACCGGAAACTCCCAGTCGATATTGAAGCCATCGAACAGGCCGGGCGCGGTGATTCCCGGAGCGATATTTCCCTTCACGAACAGGTTGATGCACGAAGAGACAAGAGCCTGCCGCCCGGCGGTTGTACCGGCCGCGGTTGCGAAAGCCGCAGTGTTGGCTGCGGATGCGCCACCGATGGACATGAGGACTTTGAGATTGGGATGGAGCTGCTTGAGCTGCTGGATGGCCGCGAAGTTGCCATACAAGGGGCCGGTATAGGGAACGCCGCTGACGCTGGGCAGATAGGGAGTTAGATAGTCAGCCCAACTGTCGGCAATGGCGCAGGCCGGGGCGGGCGACGTGGTGACGTTGGCGAAGGCATACATCAGGTGGGTGAGGTTATTGGCGACTCCGTTCTGCTGGAGGTTGGCGATGTTGTAGCCGGCGTAGTAAATGCTCCATTCCTCGAAGTAGCCACCGAGGATTTTGCCCTGGCCCTGTGTCTGGGCGGTTGCGGAAAAAGTGGAAGCGAACAACAACAAGCCGATCAACGCGACGGTCTTGCCTGCCTTCAGTAGAGACGGTTTGGACATAATCGCCCTCCTTGATTTGGGGATGGATGGGAACCGGCAAAGTATAGGGCGAATACTTGCCGGCAGGCAATGATTATTTTCAAACCAAATGATCAATATCCTGTAATACGCCGCGCATTTGAGGAAGCGAATGGTGCCATATTGAGCAAATAATCACCGAATGGCAGGTAATCGCCCGCCTTGCTGCGAGCCTTCGCGTGTGTAGTTGGGAAGGGATGGAAGTCCTTCTTAAACCACAACTTGAACCGCGTTGAAAGTCGGCAGCATCCAACCCCATGAAAGCAATTCACTCAGAGCGGCCTTAAGCCGCGCAAGGAGAGCGACCCTTATGCTCAAGCTTCTGCTTCATTGGATTTTGAGCGCCATTGCCCTGCTGATTGTTTCGCGGCTGGTCCCCGGCTTTGTGGTGCGCGGCCTGGAGCCGGCGCTGGTGGCGGCCCTGGTAATCGGCCTTCTGAATGCCACCGTGGGGCTGGTGCTGAAGATCATCACCTTTCCCATCAGCATTCTCACCCTGGGTATATTCCTGCTGGTGATCAACGGGATGATGATCCTGGTGGCATCGAGCTTCGTGCGCGGCTTTTTCGTGGCCGGCATGGTTCCGGCGTTCTGGGGAGCCGTGGTGCTGGCGCTTCTCGGCCTTCTGTTCCGTTCGATCGCGCGGGAAGCTTGAGGTCTACTGCTTCGGCATCACTACCGTCTTGGCGGATTTTTTCTTTTTCAGCCCCGGCGTGAGGACAGTGGGCGAGGACGAGGCAGAATCGGGGGTCTGGGCTTTCACCGGGTGCATCAACACTGGCCCATCGAGCGTCTGCGGCACCCGCACGGCTCCAGCGCTGGAGAAACCGCGCGAGGGTGGCGCTATGCGCGCCGGCATGACCACCACATTGTTCGCCGGTCCGGGCTGCACACGAGAATAAATCCGCCATCCGCCGCCCGCCACTACGCAGACGATCGCTGCCGCTGCCGCACTGCGGGCCATGCTGCTTTGCATCCAGCCGCCACCCGGACGCAGGACCTGGGGCCAGCGCAGAACATGCGCTGTGCGCGGGGCAGTCCGCAGCCCCTGTTGCAGCCGGTCCACGAGGCCCTCCGGGGCGGGAAGGCTGGCGATCACGCGCAGTGTATCTTCGCCGGGGCCGGTCCCATTCCGGGCATCCGCATCGGGGAAAGAATTCATAGGGGAAGAAGGATTCATCGCAGACTCCTTGGCCGCTGGAGCAGGCCAGCCATCAGGTTGCGGGCCCGGAACAGGCGCGAGCGCACGCTGGACTCCGTAACCCCGAGAACCGAAGCGATCTCCACGCTGCTCAGTTCTTCGAAGGCCGAAAGCATCAGCACTTCACGCTCTTTGGCAGGAAGCTTTTCGACGCAGCCCAGAACGTGGGCGTGATGTTGGGCGGCGGCAGCGCGGTCTTCAGCGCTGAGGCCGTGGGCGGGAAGCACGCGCGCCAGTTCCGACACGTCGTCGGTTTCAGGACGGGTCTTGGTACGGCGCTTGCGGTCGAGAACGATATTCCACACGATGCGGATGAGCCACACGCGATGATCGCGAATTTCATCGAGCGTATCGCGGTGACGCAGGACGCGCACAAAGGCTTCCTGCACGGCATCTTCGGCATCGGAGGGGTTGCGCAGAACCGAGAATGCCACGCGATAAAGCGTAGTGGCATATTGCTCGACGAGGGCCGCAAGCATTTCTTCTTTGGCGTGCTGGCGGGCTTCGTCGTGCACGGCTCTGTCGGCGATCTCCATCCAAGCTGGATAAAAGGTCTGGGTGGCGCTCATACTTTCCACCAGACGCAGCGGCCCTGGAAACTGCTCAGGCCGGAAAGCGCGGAACGCGCATCGCCGTTCCGCCCTGAAATCGAGAGCCTGGACGTGCAGTGAACTTACTGCTTGCCGGTGAGTTTCTGAGCGGCGATGGAACCGGCCATGCCGTCCTTGTCCGCATCCTTGACCTTGGCCCAGAGAGCGCGTGCCTGGTCCTGCTTACCCTGAGCGACGTACAAGTCCGCGAGATCCAGTTGTGCCACTCCCGCGGAAACCGTCATCGAAGGCTTGGCGGCCAGCGCAGTGTAAATGTCGATGGCCTGCGCGTCGCGGCCCGTCTGGTGATAGAGCCCGGCGAGGGCCAGCTTGGCCAGGTTGGCGAGATTACGATCCCACGAGCCGGCAGCCGTCTTCAGCTCCGTCTCGGCGGAACCAGTCTGGCCGAGTTCCTCATAGGTGACGCCGGCAAAATAGTGGGCCTTCGCGCCTGCGGCCATGGAGCCGAAGTCGTGGGCTACGGCAACAAACTCCCGGTTGGCTTCCCTGGCGCGATCGGCAGCCGTGTTGTAGACGCCTTTTTCAGGCGGAGCACCGGGAATGGCCAGGGGCGCGGCATACAGATCCAGCGCCGAACCGAGTGCTTTGTTGGCGGCATCGGTCCGCATGTTCCAGAAAACCAGGGCTCCGGCGCCCAGAACGAGGACCACGGCGGCACTGATGACCCAGCGCAAAACGCCGGAGCGATGGCCGCTGACCCAGCTGACGCTGCTTGCGGTGGCCACTGCGAATTTGTCCTTCTTGAGGGCGTGACGGGTTTGTGTATCCACGGGGTTTGTTTGTCCTTCTCGATTGACTTGCAGGCAGGTCCGTTGAGGTGGGGGCGCTACAACTGCAACCCTACCAGTCTACCAGTGCGCCAAGAGCAGCGTCCAATTAAACTCACCTTTCGCAATGCCCGCTGCACAAACTTCCGTCATCGGCGAACTTAGGGCGCAGAACCGCGATCTTTGGACGCCAGCGCCCGGATGCGCTCCATGGCGCTGCTTAGAGCAGGACGCGGCTGGATCGACTCCAGTCCGCGCGCCACCAGGTCTTCCACAAATTCAATCAGCGGCACCTGGCGCGCCTCGGCGGCACGAACGACTTTCTCCGGCAGGCGGATGGTGATCTGCATGGATTCGGTTCCCCCTGGTCGTTCTATCGGCAGCGCTCCCGGCCGCCACAGTGCAAATCGCATTCCCTTGCTATCGAATGAGCCGGAACGATAGGCTAGGGGCATGTACGAAGAGTTTCATGTTGCCGACCGCTGGACCGGCGAAGACCTCTATTGCCGTTGGAAAGCCACCATGGTCGCCATCGCCACCCGCCATGCCGACGCAGTGGACGTGCGTTTTGACGTCAATGGGCGCCCCATGTGGATCGCCCTGCCCTGCACCGCCTGGGTGGAGCAGAAGAAGCGCACCGGCAAAGTGATCACCGACCAGCTGGCCGCCCAGATCGCCGGCCGCTACCTCAAGCAATTGGTCGAAGAAGGCTACGACACCCAGCGCGAGGTCTACACCATGACCATCGAAGAAGTTCTTGCGCATCTCGACGCGGTGGTCGATGAGGCCAGGGCCCAGGGCAGCATGCCCTCGCTGCCGGTGGGCATCGACGCTGCCGGTTAGCGACTTTCAGCCATTTCGAGTGTCCAAAGATTTGACTGCAGGGTGAGCCGGAGCGGGCACTGCGCGGCGCAACCCGGGCCGCGTAACTCCCTACGGCAGGACAATCTCACCATGCCCCGAGCCACTTCCGCCTTTGTTCTGTTGGCCTGCTTTATCTCGTGCCTTGCCCCGCCCCATGCTCGCGCCCAGTCGGCACCCGCGGCTCCCCTGCCCAATGCGCACGATCTGCTCGAGCGCGCGCTCGCCAATGAAAAAAAGCTCGCGGAGGAACAGGAACGCTACGAATGCCGCGTCCGGGACGAGTCGGTGGATACCGATAGCCGCGGCGCGGTCAAGAAGAGCACCACCGAAGTGAAAGACCAGTTCTTCGTCAATGGGATCGCAGTCGAGCGCACTCTTTCAAAAAACGGCAAAGACCTGTCCCCCGATGAAACCCGCAAGGAAGACCAGCGGGTGATGAAGGAGACGGTCAAATACAGCAACCAGGCGACGGCGCGCAAGGAAACAGACAAGCAGAACCAGCAGATCGAAGATTTTCTGACGGCGATGATGCTGACCAGCGGCCATCGCGAGCGCGTCAACGGCCGCAGCGTGCTCTTTTATACCATCGTGCCCAATCCGCACTTCCAGGCAAAAAACATCAATCAGCGCTTCGCGCAGGTGATGCAGGGAACCGTCTCCATGGACGAGGAAAGCGGCGAACTTATCGACCTCAACATCAAGTCGATGCAGGATCTGAAGATCGCCGGCGGCGTGCTGGCCAACCTGCACAAGGGCTTCTGGATACATGTGCACGATCAGCCGCAATCCGACGGCGTGTGGCTCACCGACCTGGCGGAAGGATCAGGCGACGCGCGCGCAGCGCTCTTCTTCCATCCCTACTTCCGCTTCAAGGAAACGATTGGCGATTGCCACTTGTACTCCACCGCAGCCAACCCGGTGGGACAGGCAAAGGTGAAATAGGCAGCCGGCCCGCGAACCTCAGCCTTCTTCCAATTCCCACAAATGGACGTACGATTGCTCCATCCATCCGTGGCTGATGATGGCATGTTTTCCCTTGCGTAGTTCCACGGCCTTGGCGCCGTCATGGTGTTCGAAGCGGTCGTCCAGCGGAAACCGCGCCCACGCAATCCCCAGCGGATCGGCCTGCTTATACGCGTACAGCCGGCATTGGCTGCGATAGGGCTTGAACGGATCGTGCTCGCCGACGATGACTTCCATCTTGCCGTCCCCGTCCAGGTCCGCTACAGAAATCGAGTGCGGCGAGCGCACCCGGTCGATGATGTGGACCTTGCACTGTCCGTCGCGCAGGTTGCCGGTGTTTTCAATCCATCCCACCAGGGAGAAGAACGATTTGTGCACATTCCAATCCACGTCTTCGACCGTGAACAAGATGTCCGGCCGCCCGTCGCCGTTCACGTCCAGGATGGCCGTGCGCGATATGGACTCCAGACCCAGCGATTTCAGCGGCTCGGCATCGATCAGGCGATGCGGTTCGAAGTTTCCGTTGCCCAGGTTTTCCAGCCAATACGGCCCCGCCACCACGTCGAGCTTGCCGTCGCCGTCCAGGTCGAACGCCTGCATCTCTTCGCCGTAGGGGACATCCGCAATCACACGCTTGGGCCAAGGCTGTTTCGGATCGTCCGGTACTTCAAAGATCTGCGGCGGACTTCCCTTGTGCTCGTGATAACCGACCACCAGCGCGGTGCGGCCCCCCGGAAGCAGGGGCGCGATCACATTGCCATGCGGCCAGTCGCCGTCGCCGGTTCCGATGGCGTGCTCTTCCCAGCGATCGTTCGCCAGGTCGATCGCCTTCAGCCACACCAGTTCGCTGCATAGCGCGTTATAGAAACCGTCCGCACCCGGCTTGCCCTTGATGCCGATGAACTCCAGCTTGCCATCCTTGTCGATATCGCAGGCATTGATGATCTGCGCCACGCCCGGAAACGTGTGCCGCTCCCAGGTGGGATTCTTGTACCACCATGCCCCGCACAGGATGTCGGTCTTGCCATCGCCGTCTACATCGAAGGCATGAATGTCGATGCCTGTATACGGCTTCTGCCGGTCGACAAACGAGTGTTTGTACTGCGTGAGGGCCGCCGGCGCCTGCCGCGGACGGAACATGTGCACCCATCCCGTGTAACTGCCCGCCTTGGCCATCACCTGCCCCGAATGTCCCAGGATCACGTGATTGCCCGAATTATCCAGGTCAACATACATCGCTTCGTGCGTGCCTTCGCCCTGGTAGATCAGCTCCGTCTTGAAGGACTTGCCGCCGTCGACCGGCGTGTACATCATCAGCCGCGCGTTCCAGTTGTACGGAGCCTCCCAGCCGCCCTCATTCATCTCCCCGGCCAGAATCTGCACCTGCTTCGTCTTCGGATCGTGCCAGGCTCGCAGCGTATGCGCAAAGTTGAGCGGGCCATCCATGGGGTGCTCGATCCACGGCGCATCGGGACCGGCCTTGAGGCGGTTCTCAAACCACGCCAGCCGCCCGTCGGGGTACTCGTCTTCCACCAGCACGATGTCCAGCATTCCATCGCCGTTGACGTCAATCAGCGCGGCGCGGCACATCTCCCGATAGCCGGAAGCAATATGGTGCGTCGTCCACAGCTTGCCGGAAAATGCTCCCTCGGGCGGCGCCGAAAACCAGTACGGTCCCGACACCAGTTCATCCTTGCCATCGCCGTTCAGATCGCCGGCCGCTGTACCCTCCGCGGAAAGACCGGACTGAATGGTGTAGCGCTTCCACGCCTTCTTCGCATCGGCTGGTACTTTGTAGGCGAAGAGCCCCGGATGCTCGCAGTACATGGCGTTGGCGATCAATTCACGCTGGCCATCTCCATCCACGTCACTGAAGAGCACGTCGTGCGGATGGCCCGCGGTGTCTTCATCCAACACGTACTCGGTCCACGCGCGCAAATCGGCAGTCGGCTTGTACCAGCACAGGATCCACTTTTCGGCCGCGCCTTTCTCTCCGGGCAACAGCTTGCCCACCACGATCTCTTTGCGTCCATCGTGGTCGACATCTTCCAGCGCCATGCCGACCCCGAAGTGTCCCAGCGCCACCACGCCCTTCTCTCCGGTTGAGGGCCGATACCACAGCAGCGCGCCGTTGCCGCACACCACCAGTTCCGTCTTGCCGTCGTTGTCGATATCGGCGGCGGCGTCTCCGGCGGTTTCCGTCATGTGCGGGGGCGCGGCATCCAGAATCACCAGTTCCCACCCCTCGCCACGCTGGCTGTGCCAGGCCGACGCGGTCGCCGCTCCCAGCTTCGCTTGCGCCTTCTGCGCATCGGACGTTGCCACTTCCGCCCCGGAACTCTGCATACCCGCCGCTGTTACAGCACCCGCGAAAAGCTTGTTAAATGTTCGCCTGTCCACTCTGCCCATCCCCCGGCTCAAGAGAGCCATCGAACCCTATCATCGCGGGCCCGCATGGAACAATCGGTGATACATCGCACCGCTATGGTCCTTTCGCCGCCGGGTGCTCCATATCTGGCCGCGGACTGTGGGGTCCGATGTGGGAAGGGCCGCAGAATCCGCTGGCGAGCCTTCCATCCGAGTCTCCAAAAGCCGCTATTATGAAGCCAGTCACAACCAGGCATCCGGATGGCGTCCACAATCTTCATCTCGGCGGGCGAAGCGAGCGGCGAGCACTATGGCGCCCTGCTCATCGACGCCCTGAAGCAACGCTCCGCCCAATCCGGTCCTGGACTGACATTTTTCGGCATGGGCGGGCCCCGCATGGCCGCCGCCGGCCTCGATCAGGTCGTCCGCTCGGAAGACATGGCCGTCATGGGCATCACCGAGGTGGTGCGCCATCTGCCCCGCATCTATCGCGAGTTCCGCAAGCTCAAGCAATCCATCCGCGACCGCCGGCCCGGCGTCGCCGTCCTGATCGATTTTCCGGATATCCATTTCAAGCTGGCTGAAGAACTGCACCGCCTCGGCATCCCCGTCATCTTCTTCGTCAGCCCGCAGCTCTGGGCGTGGAAGAAGCACCGCATCCAGCTGGTTCAGAAATATGTCGAGCGCATGCTGGTCATCTTTCCATTTGAAGAGCCATTCTATCGACAGCGCGACGTAAAAGCGGAATTCGTCGGCCATCCTCTCGCGGAGCTGGCTCTGCCCGCCATCCCCCGCGATCAATTCGCCGCGGCCAACGATCTCGACACCGCGAAAACTTGGATCGCCTTGCTGCCCGGCAGCCGCGCCAAGGAGATTCGCGACAACCTCCCGGAGATGCTCAAGGCAGCGCGCGAACTGGTCGGCCGCCACGACCGAAGCTCGCTGCAATTCATTCTGCCGCTGGCCGCGACGCTGAAGCCTGCCCAGCGCATTTACGCGGGCCGCGTGGTGGAGGCCCAGGCCTCCGGCCTCACGGTTCGCCTGGTGGGCGACGCCCCGGCCGCGCTCCTGCATGCGCGCGCGTCGGTGGTCGCCAGCGGCACCGCCACCGTCGAAGCGGCGCTCATTGGCAACCCGTTCGTCGTGGTCTACCGCGTCTCTCCCCTGACCTATGCCATCGCCAAACGCGTGGTCAGCGTGCCCCACGTCGCCATGGCCAACCTGATTGCCGGCAAACGTGTCGTTCCCGAGTTGATTCAGGACCAGTTCACTGCATCCAATATTGTCAGACAGTTGCAGCCTTTGCTACCCGACGGGCCCCGTCGACAGTCCATGATGAAGGAACTCGCGGCCATCCGGAGTTTGCTTTCCAGCCGGCCGGAGCACCAAAGCGGGACTGGCGGCGCCATCAACCGTGTAGCTGAAATCACTCTCGACCTTCTCGCTTCACACGTGTCGCCCGAGGTCGCAGAGATCGTACATTCCTGAACCGTTCCACATACAATCGCAATCGCGGGGGTCAGCAAGCGAATGGGTGGCGATAGCACAATGGCAATTCGGGCACTAAAGCAGATGATGAAAATGCATTTCACGCCGCGCCGGACGTCTTTCTCCGTGCTCGGCTCTCTCGCGGCACTTTTCCTTCTGGCCCACGTCGCCGGCGCCCAGCGGCCCGAGCGCCCGGCGCTCAACATTACCGGTTATGTGATCGACGCCGAACTCGATACCACCGCTCACCACATCGCGGCCAAAGCCGTGGTCAACTTCACCGCACCCGAAAATACGGAGATGGTGAGCTTCGGCTTTCACCCTGCCCTCAAGGTCACTAAGATCTCCGACGATGCGGGCAAGCTGCTCACCGGCGAGCGGTCCGCCGACGGCACCATTCGCGTCAGCCCGTCCTCTCCCTTTACGCGCGGACAGACCTATCGCTGGACATTCGAATATGAAGGCGTGATCAGCGGCAGTGAAGACGGCCCCGTCGAAGGACTGAAGCTGGCGGCGATCGAGGAGCCCATTTCTTACCTGCTCTACGCGGCCCGCTGGTTTCCCTCCACGGGCTACATGACCGGCCGCTTCACGGCCGAAATGCACATCCGCGTTCCCCAGGGCATGCGCGTGTTCGCCAGCGGCTCCACGGGCGCGTCGCACGCCGTCACCCTGTTCGGGGGCAAGCCGGGCGACCAGTTCGACTTCAGTTGGACCAAGCCCGGATTCCCGGGCACTGTCATCGCCGGCCGCTACGTCAATCCCACCTCCGCCGGCCCTGGGAACGTCAAAGTCTATCTCACCCTGGCTCACCAGCAAGCCGGCAATGAACTCGCCCAGACCGCTGCCAAGGAATACGACTTCTTCACCGACAGCTTCGGCGCCCTCGAGTCCCCGCACCTCAACGTCGTGGAAATTCCCGACGACACCCTCCCCGCCGTCTTCGCCCCGGAACTGGTCGGCATGATGGGCTCCCGCGTGGGCGACAAATCCGGCGTGCGTCTCCTCGCCAACACCATCGCCCACGAGTGGTGGGGATCTGAGGTCAGCCCCCGCACCCTCAATGATTCCTGGATCACCAATGGCATGGCTCGCTACGGCGAGTTAATGTATGTCGAAGAAGAAAGCGGCAAGAGCGCGATGCGCACCGGCCTCCAGGACGTCGCGGCCGGGGCGCTTGCTTACGACACCATTCCACTCTCCAGTTCGGGCCGCCTGAGCCCCTTCTCGCCGGAGTTCCAGTCCATGACCCTGGAGAAGGGCGCGATGATCTTTCACATGCTGCGCTGGGAGGTCGGCGACAAGGCTTTCCTCGCCACGCTCAAGGGCGCGCTCAGTCAATTCACCGACCAAAGCATGCGGGCGGCTGATTTTCAAAAAGTGGCGGAGGCTCAGAGCCAGCAGCAACTGACTCCTTTCTTCGCGCAATGGGTCGATGGCACAGGAGCACCACAGTTCACCAACAAGTACGCCGTCTACCGCCTCGGCAATAACAAGGGCTTCCGCACCATCGGCGAAATCAACCAGGATCTCGACCTCTTCCGCATGCCGGTTGAGCTGCGCGTCGAAACCGATGGCAAGACTGAAATTCAAAAAGTCGACGTGGTGGGCACCGACTCTCAATATGTTGTCGATACCTTCGGCCGTCCACGCCGCATCAGCATCGATCCCCAGAACTGGGTGCTCAAGGCCACGCCCGATCTGCAAGTGCGCATCGCCATCCTCAAAGGCCAGCAGCTTGTCGCCCAGGGCGATCTCACCGGCGCGTTGGCGGAATATCAAAAGGCGCTCGAGGCCAACTCGCAAAGCTCTCTCGCCAGCTACCGCATCGGGGAAGTGCTCCTGGCCCAACGTAATTACCAGGCCGCGGTGAATGCCTACCGGGACGCTCTTCGCGGCGACGACGAACCACGCTGGACCGAAGTATGGAGCCACATCGAACTGGGCAAGATCTTCGACATGACCGGGCAGCGCGACCGCGCCGTCAATGAGTACCGTCTCGCCGTGCAGACGAACGACAACACCCAGGGTGCGGTCAATGAAGCCCGGCTTTATTTGCAAAAGCCGTATATCCGCCCGCCGGATCAGTAGAAGGATCCATCCCGAAAAAGCAAACGGCCAGTTCCTCGAACTGGCCGTTTACATCTCCCGCAGATGGTTGGTGTTTTCTTGAGTGTTACGGTCTCCCCCGCGAAATGACTTGCAGCACAACGGGAGCGAGTCCAGCCTCGGTCATTGCCAACTTCTCGGCGGCGGCTTGCGAAAGGTCGATAATACGGCCCTTTGCGAGGTCTCCGCGATCCGTGATACGGACAATCACCGAACGCTTGTTATTCAGGTTCACCACCTTCACCAAAGATCCAAACGGCAAGGTCGGATGACAAGCTGTCATCGCATGCATGTCGAAGGTCTCGCCGCTAGCGGTTTTGCGGCCATTGAACATGTCTCCATACCAGGTGGCGATGCCGCGAAGCATGGCCGCCCTTTCGGCAGCGATTGTTCTCTTGGTTGTCAGTGAGCCCGGCGCAGCGGTGGAAAGAACAGCCGGAACTGAAGGTGACACACTAGCTGATGGTTGGGGTAACAACGCATCCGCTTGTACGGTCCTCGCAGTGAACATCATCACCACGATGGCCAGGACAAGTGAAGAAACGCCTGCCAGCAGCCAAATTCGGAGCGGAGCATTCAGACCCGGAGAGCCTGACCTTCGACGAATAACCATCCCGTTATCTTACTGAAAAAACATCCATTTGTGACCTTTTTCGAGGACGCAATCGGGGGTCCATAATTCCCAAAAAAGGACAAAATAAATTTGCACTGCGTCAAGTTACTCCAGCACCATGACTTACGTCCAAAGGCGCAAATAAGGCGAAAGTGCGGGCAGCTCTTTGTGAGCTGGCGCACTTTCGCCTTTTCATCGGTTGACGCCAAAAAACCAGGGAGCGCCTAGAAGTTCAGCGTCACCTTGGCTGTCAGCGCCCGGGGCGTCACATAATGGGTGCCGCTAAACGTAGACAGAAAGTTATAGAGCGCGTACTTGTTGGTCACGTTGATGGCCGTCAGATCGAAGTTCACCTTGTAGCGATCGCGGTGAAACAGGTTGTCCTTGCCCAGCGAAGCGTCGAACAAGTTCCGGGGCTGGATGCGCGGCGGATTATGGTCGTTGTCGCCCGTGCCCGGCGCCGGAATGTCAATCAGCGTCGACTTGTATTGCGATGCGAGGCAGACGGAAGGCAAGGGAGTGGTGCGCGTTGCCTTGACCCCATTGCATATGAGGCCCGCTTCAAATTCTTCATCCGCGGTGAGTCCGCTCAGATCGACGGCTGGTTGGCCGTTCAGAGTTGTCGATGTATCGCCACATGCGCTGTTGGGGTCATTGGAGAGCGGGTTGTAGCACGGAGTGGAACCAGCAACCTGTCCTGAGTCATAGCGCCAGTTCAAACCGGTCCACAGGCCGCTGGTGTATTTGCCGCGCGCCAGCGTGTATTGGAAGTGCGTGGTCTGATTGAATTTCTCATCGTGGTCGATGCGGAAAGGCAAACCGGTTTGACCCACGGTCGCTCCGGCGCCCGCGACCTGCGGAGGATAGAAGCGCGCCGCCACCGACGACATCACCGCGTAGGCGCTGAAGTTATGAAACTGCGGCACGTCGACGTGGAGAGCATAGCCGGGAATCTTGGAGTTATGCCAGTCGATGGGGAACGTAATGGGCGTATTGCCCAGAACGCTGAAGTCGAACGCATTATGTGTGTACTTCCAGATGTACTCGCCGCTTACCACGACATGCTTGCCTACGGCTTGCTGCAGGCTGGCGTGAAACTCGTTGCGATAGCCCGGCTGTTCCGCATTGGATACGCCCGACGAGCACGCGAGCAGGGGAGAGAGCACCGCGTTTTGGCATCCCTGGCTCGACAGGACCAGGTTTTCGTTGAAGGGAGTCTCCAGTGTGCGCGCATAGGAGACGCTCATCACGGTGCCGGACGGCTTGAGGTTATACGAGATGCCGAGGCGTGGCTCCGCCTGGCGCGCGCTGGTGAGCCCGTTATACAAGTCGCCGCGGATGCCCAGGTTGAAAGTCCAATTACCGGCCTTGATCTGGTCCTGCACGTAAAGGGCGATTTCCTTAATGTCCGCGCGGCCGGCGTAGCTATAGTAGCTGCCGCCGCGGGTAAAGTCGTAGGGAGCAAGCACCGCCAAGTAGTTCGGATTGGCTTGCGCGCCGCCCGCCGTGCACTGCGTGGGATCGCTATAGCCTGCGAGCGGACTCCCATTCGCATCCACGCACGGTGCACTGAGGCTATAAATGGGGTCGACGATGCCCAGTCGATCGTTCTCGCGCAGGAACGTCTGGCTGTATTGCGCCCCCATCTTGAATGTGTGGTGGCCCTTGTCGTAGGAAAGATCCGAGTGCAAACCGGCGTTCAGCAGGGTGCGGCCCTGCGCGATGGACGAGGTTTGCAGGTTCTCCGGGCCCCGATCGGCAAGCGGATCGTTGCTCGGATAGTAGTGGTAGAAGTCTTTGCGGGCGAATGCGCCCAGGTTGAAGACGGAGTTGTTGTTGATCACGCGGGTGTATGTGGGCGAGATGTTGAAGGTGTCGATCTGCGAACGCTGGTCGGCGCTGCCTACATTGCCGATGACCGGGGCCGCAGTGTTTCCGCCGGTGAGGACATTTTGCACGTTCAGGTTGTCGTAGGTGTTGGGAGTCTGAAACCAGGAGCGGCTGTAATTCAGGTCGAGGTGCATTGAATCGGCGCCGGTAAAGGCGTAGTCGACGCGATCGAATACGTTCTGTTCGTTGCCCTTGTCGTGGAAGACCTGGAATTCCGGCGGATCGAGGAAGCGGCCGGAATTCATTCCGTCGACCTCAATGAAGTTGCCCCACTGCTTGCCGCCGTACGCCAAATCAAAGGCTCCGGTCGCCGAACCAAAAGAACCGTACGAACTGCTGATGCTGCCGGTGGGCTTGGTCACGCCCTGGCCGGAGCGCGTCGTGGCCACAATCACCAGGCTGGTCTTGCCGCCGTATTCGGCCGGAGGCGCACCCGAGATGACCTCGATGGACTGAATCGAGTTGGATGGAATCTGGTTGGAGAAGGTCTTGCTCTGCTGGTCGGTGATGGACTGGCCGTCGACCGAAAACGAGTTGGAAGCGTGATCGCCGAGGCCATGAAACAGTCCGTTGGAATCGGCCGAGACGCCAGGAGTGGTGGCGGTCACCAGGGAACTCAGCGAGGAGGACTGGCTCTCCAGCGGAACCTTGATGAAGAGGTCGCGATCCACGTCGGTGTGGAAGGTGGGGTCGTTCTCCACCAGGTCGCCCGCGCTCCCGGCCTCGACGGTGACGGTCTGACTTTCGGCTGCGATCTGAAGGATGAGTTTGAGGTTGGTGCCCACCGAAGAACGAATGTCGATGCCCTGCTGGGTGGGAGCGAACCCTGCGGCGGAGATGCCGATCTGGTAGCTGTTGAAGGGCACGTTGGGGATGTCGAACTGTCCGGTGGGATCGGTGGTGGCAGTGCGGTCGAGCCCGCTGACTTTGTTGGTCAAGTGCACGTTGGCGCCAGGGATGACTGCACCGCTGGGGTCGGTTACGGTGCCATGAATGGCGCCGGCATTACCGCCTTGAGCCGCCATGAGCGCCAGCGGCGAGAGAAGCAGTGCAACGAGAGGAAAGATGCGAATGCGTGAGCCGTATTTGAACGGCATGAACGGGCCTCCAACAGATGGCTGAATGCTGCAATAACCGGGCTGCGCTGGAAACAACGGCGCAGCCGCCTGGAGGGAATGGCGCCTTCTTGAGTTCGGATCAGCTTTTGGAGATGCGATACATGCCCTTCCCGGATGGGAAAGACACTTGCTGCCAACTGGAGCTGAAATGAATGCGGAAACGGCGCGTCAGGCGCAGACGGGAGGCGGCCGCGTAAATAACGTGGGGTGCCAGGGCCGAATGACCGAGCGCGATTCGAAGATGGGTACGGGTGAGCCGACCTGAACAAGGATGACGACCGCCGCGGCGACAGCGGCAGGTGCAACCGCGTGCAGGACGATGCACAGAGGACAGTGGTCGGCGTCCGTCTCCAGCGGGTGCACGTGCGCAATCTGGACGACAGTCAGGAGCGTCAGCAGAAACAGGCACAGCACCGTGGCCACCGCGAAACTGCGCGGTCTGGAGCCCCGATGTGACTTGCGCGCTGTTAAAAATCCCGTCAGAAGTACTTTCCTCTTGACTTAAGAATACACAAGTTTTGATGCCGAATCCGACCCGGCGGTTACGGCGCCCCTCTGTCACAGGGACGCAGTGAGGTAGTTTTTGAAAGCAGCGCACACCAAGGAATAGGGGTTTCCGTCTAAACTGTGAGGCGAAATGAGCTATCTCGGTAAGTTGCGGCAATTGCTGCTTGGCGGGGCCCTGGTTTGCATGGGTCTGGGCGCTGCCGCCGCAGGGCAGACTCATCAGCCCCTCCCCATGAAGCCCGGAATTCCAAACACCGGCTCGAATCACCGTCTCATTCTGAAGGACGGCTCTTACCAGGTTGTTCGCAAGTACGAAATCGTCGGAGACCGTGTGCGTTATATCTCGCTCGAACGCGGCGGTGAGTGGGAGGAGCTTCCCGTCTCCCTGGTGGACTGGGAGGCGACGCGCAAGTGGGAGCGCGACCACGCGGACGATGCCAAAGAAAATACCTCGCCGGCCATGGGCGAAGCTGCGGACATCGACAAGGAGGAAGCGGCTGAACGAGCCGAGCAGACGGCCCGCATGCCGGAGGTAGCAAAGGGATTGGAGTTGCCGGACCAGGACAGCGTGTTCGTGCTGGATACCTATCAAGGAATACCGGAATTAGTGGAATTGCCTCCCAATGAACTGGGCATCGACGCCAAGACACATCACGGCATCAGCACATTGAATCCGCTGGCGGGGCAGCGGGCCAGCATCGAATTACCTGGAGCGCACGCCAAGGTCCACCTGCATGTGAACGATCCGTCGATCTACCTTTCGCTCAATGCGCGTGACGATGCGGAGAAGGTGCTGTCGCATGCGCTCACGGTGAACACCAGCGGCGCGAAAGAGATCGCCAATCGCAAACATGGAGCCCATTCGCCCCAGTCGGGGTTTGCCATCGTGCGCGTGGACGAGCGGAAAGCGGTGCGAATCGTGGGAGCCATCCACATCAGTCCTACCGGCAACGTGACTCAGAAAGAAGATTCGATCCCGGTAAAAGTGGAAGTGATGCCGGGGAAACATTGGCTCAAGCTGACGCCCACAGTGCCGCTGCTCATTGGCGAGTACGCGCTGGTCGAAATCCTGTCACCTTCCGACATCAACCAGGTGGTATGGGACTTCCAGGTGAACCCGCGGCTGGGCGACAATGAAGGCTCGCTGGGGCCGATTCTGAAGTAAGCTGCCGGCCCCAGAAAATAGATCTAGGCCTCTGGAGCCGCGCGGCGGGCAAATTTCAGGCGGCGCTGCTCCCACTCTTCGCTGTTGAATATCCGCGGGCCAACCTCGATGAGGCGGGGCATCATGTTGAAGACGGCCACGCGCGACCAGGGTTTGCCGGCGCGGGTGCGATAGCCCTTCTCGTTAAGGTCGCTGACGATGCTGGAGTAGGAGAAATCCTGCGCCAGCAAGTCCATCATCAGAAGCAGCACCTTGTTTTCGTTCTCGTCAACTTCCAGCCGCTGGCAATCCTGCGCGATGCGCAATCCGTAGGGAATCGCTTCGCTGAAGCCGCCTTCGGGAGGAGCTTCGGAATCTGGCAGTTCACGCCGCCACTCCAGTGATACCAACTGCCAACCCGCAGCCGTACGCTGCTGGATTACATCGGAGCTGAATGGCCCCGAAACGACATCACGAACGCGTTCGAAATACGCCATGGCAAGCCTCCGCACACTTTACCGCGTGCTCTGCGTGTGGCAATCCGCGGACCAAAGCAAAAGCCACCGTGGTTCCGGCAACTCATTCACTTCAATCAGCCTCGCCGATTTAATCAGATGGGGAAGCATTGGCCCGCTGTCCGGTTTCGAAAGCGCCTGTTCACTCCCGCACACCGATGCCCAGCGCCTTCATCTTGCGGTAAAGGTGACTGCGCTCCAGCCCTAGGAGTTCGGCGGCGCGGCTTACGTTATTGCGCGCTTCTTCTATCTTTTTAAGGATATATTCGCGTTCGTACGCATCGCGCGCCTGCTGCAGCGAAGAGAAGTCTTCGATGGAGCGGTTTACGGAGCGCTGGGTGAGGGGCGGCAACTGCTTGCGCTCGATGCGCAGGGTGCGGGGATTGAGGATCAAAACGCGCTCAATGACGTTCTTGAGTTCGCGGACGTTGCCGGGCCAGTGGTAATGACTCAGGACATCGAGGGCCTCGTCGCTGATCTCCATGCGGGGGCGCCCGTATTGGCGGCCGAAGTCGGCGAGGAACTCGCGTACCAGGGGCGGGATGTCCTGCTTACGCTCGCGCAGCGGCGGGACGGAAAAGGGAACCACGTTGAGGCGATAGAAGAGGTCTTCGCGGAAGTTACCCTTGGCAATCTCTTCTTCGAGGTCCTTGTTGGTGGCGGCGATGAGGCGTACGTCGACGTGCAATGGCTGGGTTCCGCCGACGGGGGTGAACATCTGGTCGTCGAGAGCGCTCAGTACTTTGGCCTGGGTCTTGAGGCTCATGTCGCCGACTTCGTCGAGGAAGAGGGTTCCGCCATCGGCGCGTTCGAGAGTGCCGCGCTGCTCGGGCGGGCCGCCAGGTTGCGCGCCGTGGCGATAACCGAACAACTCGGCTTCAATGTGCGCTTCGGGAATGGCCGCGCAATTCAGTTCAACAAACACGCGATCGCGGCGCAGGCTCTCGGCGTGGATGGCGCGCGCAATCAATTCCTTGCCGGTGCCAGACTCTCCGTAGATGAGCACGCGTCCGTTGGTGGGCGCCATGAGACGGATCTGCTGGCGCAGCGCCTTCACCGGAACGCTGTCGCCGGTGAGGACGGAGCCCACGCTGAATTGCTTCTTGAATTCATGGTTTTCGGTGCGCAGGCGGCGAGCCTCGACGGCATTCTTCAGTACGATGAGGGTGCGATCGAGGGACAACGGCTTTTCGAGAAAATCGTACGCGCCCAGCTTGGTGGCTTTGACCGCGGTCTCGATGGTGCCGTGGCCGCTGATGATGACCACCTCGGGCCGGCGCTCGAGGGCCATTTGCCGAACGTCGGACAGCACATCCAATCCGTCGCGATCGGGCAGCCAGATGTCGAGCAGAACAACGTCGTAGGGGGCGTCTTCGATCTGAACGAGGGCTTCGCCGGCGGTTCCGGCAGTGGCGACGCCGTAGCCCTCCTCGCGCAAAATCTCCTCGAGCGAGGAGCGAATTTCAGCCTCGTCGTCCACCACCAGGATGTGGTTCATGAGCGCACTTCTTTCGCTTGCTCAACGGTATTGTTTTCGGCGCCGCCCTGGCCCGTCATTTGGATCGGCTCCATCAACGGGATGCTGACCAGAAAACGGGCTCCCTTGGGGCTGTTGCTTTCGGCGCGGATGGAGCCGCCATGTTCCTGCACGATTTTTGCGGCGATGGAAAGACCCAGGCCGGTGCCGCGATGCTTGGTGGAATAGAAGGGCAGGAAGAGGCGTTCCCGAATTTCGTCGGTGAGGCCGTGCCCTGTATCGGAGACTTCAACCTCGACTGCGGTGCCGTCTTCGCTGAGCGAACTGCTGATACTGAGCACCCGCAACAGGCTTCCCTGCATGGCTTCGGCAGCGTTATCGATAAGATTGGCGAGCGCCCTGCGGATGGCTTCGGGGTCGGCAAGTACCGCGGGCAGCCCGACCGCCAGGTCGAGCTTGACCGAAATGCCGTTGAGGCGTCCGGAAAAAAGCGCCATTGCCTCTTCCGCTACCCGGTTCATATCGCAAGCGCGCGGCTGGGGCGCGGGGAACTGTGCCAGCGCGGAAAACTGATCGACAAGCGTGCGCAGCGTGCCCACGCAGCCAAGAATCACCTCAGCGCATTTGCGAATCACGTTGGGCGAGTCGGGCTGGACGCGATCGAGGTGGCGGCCGATGCGCTCGGCAGAGAGCGCGATGGGCGTGAGCGGATTCTTGATTTCGTGCGCGACGCGCTGCGCCACTTCCTTCCATGCCAGCTGCCTTTGAGCGCGCAAAAGGTCGGTCGTATCTTCCACCACCAGCACGGTTCCCTGGTGACCGCGGGTGAGATCGAGGCGAGCACTGGTTACACCCAGGTGAGTGGTGCGCCCGCGGGCATGCAGCTCCACTTCAGTGGATGCCGCGCCCATGCGATGACCGCGCCGGATCACGGTGGTGAAGTCGTCGGCAACATCGGCGGGCAACAAGGACTCGATTTTTTCACCGCGCAGTTCGGTATCGCTGCGCTGCCCCATCAAGACGGCGAAGGCACGATTAGCCTGCAACACATTCCCGGAGCCATCCAGCGTCACCACGCCACTGGGAATGGTCTCGAGGATGATTTCGAGTTCGCGGCGGCGTTCTTCAATAGCTTGATTTGCGGCTGTGAGTTGTGCCGAAGAGGTCTCCGCCAATTGCCGGCTGGTTTCGAGATCGGCGGCCATGTGATTGAAGGAGCGCACCAGGTCCGCCATCTCGCCGGTCGTGATCAATCCCACGCGATGATCGTATTTGCCGGCCGCAATCTCATCCATGGCGACGGCCAACGCTTCGACCGGCCGCGTGATCTGCTTGGAGAGGAACATGGCCAGCCAGACGCTGGAGAAAAATACGAAGACGGTCACCAGCAGGAGGAGGAGAAAGAAATTGGAACGGACCTGGTGGCGCGAACGGAAAAGCCGCCAGTATTCGTCTGCGCCCGAACGAATGCGGATCGCAGTCTGGCTCAGTCCCTGGGGCATGGGGAGCGCCACCACCACCACCTTGCCCGTACCGGTGGCCGACATGCCCAATTCATATTCCTTGCCGCCCACCGCGATGATGGGCTCGTCGGTTCGCTGCGCGGAAGACAAGAGGCTGGAAGAAAATGTTCCGTGCAGCGGGATCAAACGCTCCCGCTTCCCGTCGTCAAGCCATGGGAGCAGATTGGCGGCGCTTGATTCACCCGGCTCCTGGAAGCCGGCGATCTTGTGCAAGTCCTTGTCGTAGACGACCGCGAAGCCGCCCGCCAGCGTAATGCGATGGGAGCCGAGCATGAGCTGGAGAGTGGGCAGATCCCGCTCCGGCGCACCCGAGGCCGCGATAGACTCCGCTTCAACCCGCGCGTTGGTGGCGACGTACTGCGCGAGTTCCTGCACCACGCGGGTGGAGTCGTCGCGCAACTCGGACGTGTTGGGAGAAAACCATCGATCGATGGAGCGGTTCATGAGCTGGAAGCTGAACAGGAACATCAGCACCGCGGGAGTCAACGCGATGAGCGCCGCGCCCAGAACCATCCGGGTGCGCAGGCGAGCCCCTAAAGCGCTGCTGCCCTGGTCGGCATACAGCTTGAGGATGTTCCTCAGCAGCATCATCAGGAGCATGATCAGCAGGAGGAAGACAATGACCGTGATTCCTGTGAACACCAGCGTCTCGCCCGATGTCTCGGGATTGAGAAAGCTCACGCTCGAGGTGTTAAACCAATTTTGGACGCCCAGGAGCGCGAAAAACAGGATGACCCCGCCCGAGAGCAGGACCACGGCACGCCGTCGGCGATCTCCTTTGAAGAACATGGGGCGATTATAGTGCCGACAACGATGTACCCGCAGCTAGCAGCTGCGACGAGTCGATGCAGAGCAGGCCGATGGGATGGAGCAGTCTCCGCTATACTTCCGATTCGTGTACGAGGCAAGCTATGCACGTCGCACATCAAAAATTTCGGAGGGAATTCCTGCTTTTAGCAGGAATTCTATGGATTACGCCTCTACTCCGGGGACAGACGGCCGCAACCACCGTCACCCGGGCAACCGAGTCCGCCACTGCCGAACCGCAGCTGGCGCATCACGACTTTTTCTACGCCGGCGAAGCACAGCAGGAACGCATGTTTATTGTGCGCGGCGGAAGGGTGGCGTGGTCCTACACCCATCCCGGGAAAGGCGAGATCAGCGATGCGGTGCTGGAGCCGAACGGCCGCATCGTCTTCGCGCATCAGTACGCCATTACCGAGATCGACCAGCAAGGCAAAGTGATCTGGAATTTTGACGCGCCGCCTGGCACCGAGATCCACACGGTGCAGCGCTTCGGCAAGCGCGACCTCGTCTTCATCGAAAACGGGAACCCGGCCAAGGTCATCATTATGTTCAAGCGCGGGAAAGTGAGCCGGGAATTCACCTTGCCGGTGGCGCACCCCGAAAAGATCCATCCCCAGTTCCGCCGCATCCGCGTAACGCCGGCCGGCACGCTGCTGGTAGCGCACATGGACCTGGGCAAAGTAGTGGAGTACGACGTGACCGGGAAGCAGTTGTGGAGCCTGGATGCACCGGGCCTGTGGGACGCGGAACCCCTGGAGAACGGGAACGTCCTCATCTCCGGGAATAACAGCAAGAACGTGCGGGAGGTGAATCGCGCAGGCAAAACGGTGTGGGAATTCACGGCTGCCGATGCGCCGGAGTTGAACCTGGAGAACATGCAGACGGCCACGCGGCTCAAGAACGGGAACACGCTGATCACACAGTGGACGAACGAGTGGGCTGGACCGGTCGACAAAGCTGCGGCGCCCGCGCAGGCCATCGAGGTGACGCCCGCCAAAAAAGTGGTCTGGGTGTTGCGATCGTGGACGCCGCCTGCCGATCTCGGCCCGTCAACCACGATTCAGGTGCTGGATCGATAAACACGGAGCCCGCCGAAAGCCCTTTCCTGCGGCGCCGACAAACGCGCCTCGCCTTTGCGATTGTTCGCCATCGCAAAGGCGGGGGCATCAGGCTGATTCGCATGCCGGAGTTATCAAGCCAGAACGTCTGCCGCGGAGGTCCAGCTTTTCTGTTGGCTTTCCGCAACGCCGCGATAGGTGAGCGCTCCAAGATAGGTGTTAAGGCCTTCGGCCAGCCCCGGATCGTGCTTGAGTGCTTCGCGCGCACCGAGATTTGCCAGCCGCATCAGGTAGGGGAAGGTCGCATTGGTCAGGGCGAGGGTTGAGGTGTGCGGCACTGCGCCGGGCATGTTGGTAACGCAGTAGTGCACCACGCCGTCGACGACGTAGCTGGGATCGGAGTGCGATGTGGGACGCGCGGTCTCCACGCAGCCGCCCTGGTCGATGGCCACGTCAACAATGACGGCGCCCTTCTTCATCTTGCTGACCATGGAGCGGGTCACGATCTTGGGAGCGGTGGCGCCCGGGATGAGCACGCCGCCGATGACGAGATCGGCTTCGTGGGTGGCGTGCGCTACGTTGTAGCTGTTTGAAGCCAGCGTGTAGACGCGGCCATTGAAGATGTCGTCGATTTCACGCAGGCGATTCAGGTTGAGATCGACAAGCGTAACCTTGGCGCCGAAGCCCAGCGCGATACGCGCCGCATTGGTGCCGACGATGCCGCCGCCGATGATGGTGACGTGCGCGGGAGGCACGCCGGGGACGCCGCCCAGCAGGATGCCGCGTCCGCCGCGCTCCTTCTCAAGGTAGGTCGCGCCGACCTGCACGCTCATGCGGCCGGCCACTTCGCTCATGGGCGTGAGCAGGGGAAGAGTGCCCTGCCGGTCGCGCACCGTTTCATAGGCGATTCCGATGACCTTGGAGCTGAGCAATTTGTCCGTGAGATCGGGAAGCGGCGCGAGGTGAAGATAAGTGAACAGCACCAGGCCTTCGCGAAAGTAAACGTACTCCGATTCGATGGGCTCTTTGACTTTAACCACGGTGTCGGACTTGCCCCACACATTGCCGGCATCGCCGACAATTTCAGCACCCGCGTCCTGGTACTCGTGATCGGGAAAACCTGACATGGCACCGGCATGCGTCTCCACCAGCACCGTATGGCCCGCTTCGGTCAGCGCCTTGGCAGCAGCCGGGGTTACGCCCACGCGCGCTTCGTGATCCTTAATTTCTTTCGGAACGCCAATAATCATCTGTTGCTCCTGTCTTCGGGTTCGATGCTCGGGGAGGAGCAGTTGCTATTTGAAGTTGACTCGGCCTGATTTCGAATCAAGGAAAATCTTTAATCCATGGTCTCGCGCGCGTCCTTCCAAAGGTCGATGCCGGCATCCTGCGCGTAGCGGTCGATGTCCGCGATTTCCGTATCGCTGAATTCAAGTTTATGGAGGGCATCGAGGGAATTGTCGAGTTGCTCCACGTTGCGCGCGCCAATCAGCGCCGAGGTGACGCGCCGATCGCGCAACACCCACGCAATCGCCATCTGCGCCAGCGACTGTCCGCGGGCCTCGGCGATGTCATGAAGAGCTCGAACGCGCTTGATGTTTTCATCATTGAGGAAGTTCTTCAACAGCGACGAATTGGATGCGGTGGCGCGCGAGTTCGGGGGAATGCCGTTCAGGTACTTATCGGTCAACAATCCCTGCGCAATGGGCGAAAAAGCGATGCAGCCCGCGCCCAGTTGATCGAGCGTATCGAGCAGGCCCTTCTCGATCCAGCGGTTCAACATGGAGTAGGAAGGCTGATGAATGAGCAGCGGCACGCCCATGCTCTTCAGGATTTCCGCAGCAGTGAGAGTGCGCTCCGGGCTATAGGAAGAGATACCGACGTAGAGGGCCTTGCCTTGCTGCACAGCGGTGACAAGAGCACCCATGGTCTCTTCAAGGGGCACGTTGGCCCAGGGGCGATGTGCATAAAAAATGTCGACGTAATCGAGGCCCATGCGCTTGAGGCTGTCGTCGAGCGAGGCGAGAAGATACTTGCGCGACCCACCGATGCCGTAGGGTCCGGGCCACATGTCCCAGCCGGCCTTGGTGGAGATGACGAGCTCGTTGCGCAGGCCGCGAAAATCCTTGCGCAGAATCTCGCCGAAGTTCTCTTCGGCAGAGCCGTAGGGCGGCCCATAGTTGTTGGCCAGGTCGAAGTGCGTGACACCGCGATCGAAGGCGCGGCGGATGGTGGCGCGGCCGGTTTCAAAAACATCGGTCCCGCCGAAGTTCTGCCACAGGCCCAGTGAGATGGGCGGCAGCACCAGGCCGGAACGGCCGCAGCGGCGGAAGGTGGCGTCGTCATAGCGCTTGGGATTAGGGGTGTAAGACATGGGCAAAATCTCCATCAATTTCGCTTATATTGCGCGCCAACCAGATTGACGCAGGGTCCCGTAGAAGTATGTCACAGCGGGGTGGGAGCAGCGCTGTGGCGCTACCAGCGGATCTGCTCAAACAGCTTCCTCAGCCGACTTCCTTTGGCGGCATGGATAGACTCAACAAAGCCGATCTTCCCGTCGAGGTGGGACTGAAAATTCGCATGACCGGTACGATTTTGGCTTTGCCAACCGTGACGGATGCAGTTGGTGAGTATGGCCCTCAACCGGTTAACCTCTTCGCGCGCAACATTCAAACGTTCATTGGTAACCAGCCCGGCAAGACGTTGTCGCACTCCCTTCCGCATGATTCTTGTCTTGTGATAATTGACCGCGAAACCCGACTCGAGAAGTATCGCTGCGACAGAAGTGGAGAATCTTTCAATCCGCATGGCAAAATCGCGATTCCCGGAGAAAGCCAGGTCGTCGGCATAGCGGGTATAGGAGGCGCCGACGGATTTTGCCAATCCGGCCAGACGGCAATCGATACGGTACGAACAGAGGTTCGCCAGAGCCGGTGAGGTGGGCGCGCCTTGAGGGAGGTGTGGGCGAGAATAGAGCCGTTGCTTTTTCTTGAGCCCCTCGGGATCCGCGCTGGAAAGAACCGTCTTCCACGAGTCAGGGTGAACCGGGTTTGTGCACAGGCCTCCGAGAATGTCCGCTACCGACTCGGGATAGCCAATCGTCCGAAAGAACGCTTGAATGCGCCGTGCCGGGTAGGACGGGAAGAAATCCTCGATATCCATGCGGAGTACAACCTCGCGCCCGACATGCGGCGCCGCGAAGGTCTTGATGGACCGGCCCTGAACAAATCCATGCGCGGCTGGATGGGCGGGGATGCGATTTAGGATGTCGGTCAGGATCCTGCGCTGAATTCTCATCAAGTGTTGCTTGGGCGCTTCGATGAGGCGGAACTGACCATTTTTTTTGGTCTGGATGGTGTAGTGGTAATGACTCAAGCGAGAATCAGGGTGTTTTCGATTGAGACCCTTCAGATCGGCGAACCAGTCAAGCTCATTCGCGGCAAGATTGAGCCAGGCAGCCAGGTCCGCCTTCGACTCGATCCGGGGAACGTTCCAATCGGAAGCAGCTGCGACCGGCACCATCGGTTGTGGCCCGGTGATCCAGGACCCGATCGCGATTCTTCCGCCGTGCCGGTCCCAGGCGCGCTGGAATACCGGATCGTTGCGCAGGAACCTGACCACATCCCTCAGCCTGGGGCGAACCTGCCCTTCGAAAGACTGAACGAAGTTCCGCGAGAGCGGGCCAAGCCATCGCCACGGATGGCCGAGGGTGATCCCGGCGCGTCGCAGCATTTCATCGCGATCCGAACCACAACAGAGCAACGAGCGAGCGAGTTGATTGAGAAGAGCCGAATTGGGCGGCTGACGGAACAGTGAAATGCTCCAACGAGTCAGACTCTGCGGGAGCAGATCTGCGCAGACGCGCAGGGTCGCTCGCGCGATGGAAGCTCAGGTCTTGTCATTCCCGTGGGGTAACCCCACAGAGGCGAAGCGGGCAAAGACTCCCTTCCGCCGGCTTGGAGCATTCCACTGCCGCCAAAATCATAGCAAACTGCAAAAAGTGAACAGGCTTTATTCCGCGTTATCGATCTGCGCGCGCTGCAGTTTATCGGAGTAGTCGACGTATACCGCCTTCCAGGTCGTGAAGAAGTCGATAGCTTCGGAGCCTTCGCGATGTCCGTTGCCGGTGTGCTTCACGCCGCCGAAAGGCATGTGCACCTCGGCGCCAATGGTGGGTGCGTTGATGTACGTGATGCCGGCTTCAAGATCGCGGATCGCTGCAAAGGCGCGGTTCACATCTTTGGTGTAGAGTGCGGTCGAAAGGCCGTAGTCGATGGAGTTGGCGATTTCAATTCCCTGCTCGAAGGTGTCGAATTCAATGAGGCTCACCACCGGGCCGAAGACTTCTTCGCGCGCAATCCGCATTGCGGGAGTGACACCGCCAAGAACCGTCGGCTCGAAGAAAGTGCCCTTGGCGTAACTGCCTTCAGTCAGCGCGTGACCGCCGGCAAGCAGTTTTGCGCCTTCGCCAACCGCGATCTCGACATATTTCTTCGAGGTTTCGATCTGGCTGGAGTTGACCTGCGGGCCGACCTGCACGGATTCGTCAAGGCCGCTGCCGATTTTCAGCTTTTGTGCCCGCTCCACCAGCCTGGCCGTGAACTCCGCGGCAATTCCCTTCTGCAACAAAATACGGCTGGTGGCCGTGCAACGCTGGCCGGTGGTGCCGAAGGAACCCCAGAGGGCGCCGTCGAGGGCCAGTTCCAGGTTGGCGTCGTCAAGCACAATCTGCGCGTTCTTGCCCCCCATTTCGAGCGAAACCGGCTTGAAGGTGGCGGCCGCGCGCTGGGCCACATGCGAACCCACTTCGCTGGAACCGGTAAAGCTGATGGCGCGCACGTCGGGATGCTCCACCAGCGCCGCTCCCGCACCCGAACCGCTGCCGCTCAAGATGTTCACCACGCCGGGCGGGAGGCCGGCATCCACCAGGGCCTGGACCAGGTTGTAGGTCGAAAGCGGCGTATCCGTAGCCGGTTTAATGATGCAGGTGTTGCCCGAGACCAAAGCGGGAAACAGCTTCCAGGACGGAATCGCCATGGGAAAATTCCACGGCGTAATCAAGCCGACAACCCCCACCGGCATGCGCACGCTCATGGCGAATTTGTTCTGCAGTTCGCTGGGAGTGGTCTTGCCGAAGAGGCGGCGGCCCTCGCCGGCCACGTAATAGGCTTCGTCGATCGCCTCCTGCACATCGCCGCGCGTCTCGGCCAGCACCTTGCCCATTTCCCGGGTCATGTCGCGGGAATACTGTTCCTTGCGTTCCTGGAGCAACTGGCCGGTGCGAAAGAGAATCTCTGCGCGCTTGGGCGCGGGAACCAGTCTCCAGGTCGCGAACGCTTTTTTGGCGGCGGCCACGGCGGCGGCCACATCTTCCCCGCCGGAGGCGGGAAATTCGCCGACGATATCGGAGTGATCCGCGGGGTTTACGTTCAGAATCGTCTTGCCGCTAACGGCAGGCAGCCATTGGCCGCCGATCAGATTGAGATAGGTCTTGTGTGCCATGAAGTTCCTCGAAACGGCGCTCTTCGAAAATTGTTCGCATCCAGCAGTTTGTTCAAAACCAAAGTGCGGTAGCGCACTCTCGGGTGCCCGCACATGCGGTATGCTGGCAGTACGGCAAACACTAGAGTTTACAGCACCGGCTCGCCCCCCCGCCCATGCCCGGGCTCTCCGCTTCGCTTACGCTCGCTGGCCGTACAATAATCCTTTGAGGTAAACCCAAGCTTCCAATGTCTTCGAACGGCTATCCTTCGCGCTCATCGCGTACGCACGGCCTGCGGTCGCTCTTCAGCATGTTTTCCAGCGACCTGGCCATCGACCTGGGCACCGCCAATACGCTGGTCTTCGCGGCCGGTAAGGGGATCGTTGTCAATGAACCCTCCATCGTAGCCATCAACAAGAACACCGGTGAAGTGGAAGCGGTGGGCAAAGAGGCCAAGGACATGCTGGGGCGCACTCCCGGCAATATCGTTGCCATCAAGCCCATGAAGGACGGCGTCATCGCCGACTTCAAAGTCACCGAGAAGATGTTGAACTACTTCATCCAAAAGGCACACAACCGCAAGATGCTGGTTCATCCCCGCATCGTCATCGGCGTTCCTTCGGAGATCACGCAGGTAGAAAAACGCGCCGTCGAAGACTCCGCTTACCGCGCCAAGGCCAGCGAAGTTTACCTGGTTGAACAAGCCATGGTGGCGGCGATCGGTGCCGGCCTGCCCATTACCGAGCCAGGCGGCAACATGGTGGTCGACATCGGCGGCGGCACCACCGATATCGCGGTCATCTCCCTCTCCGGCATCGTCTATTCCCGTTCCGTGCGCATGGCCGGCAACCAGATGGACGAGGCCATTACCAACTACCTCAAGCGCAAGTACAACCTGCTCATCGGCGAACGCACCGCCGAGCATATCAAGATGGAGATCGGTTCGGCGTTTCCGCTGGACAAGCCCATCAACCTTGAAATCAAGGGCCGCAACCTGATTGAGGGTGTGCCCAAGAGCATTACCATCGACGACAGCGAAATCCGCGAAGCCCTCGGGGAGTCCATCGCCGTCATCCTCAACGCCATCCGCGTGGCCCTGGAACGCACCCCGCCGGAGCTCTCCGCCGACATCAGCGACCGTGGCATTGTGCTTACGGGCGGCGGCGCGCTGATCAAGAACCTCGACAAGCGCATCCGCGAAGAAACCGGCCTTCCGGTTTCGGTGGCGGACGATCCCCTGGCATCCGTCGTGCTGGGCACCGGGAAGATGCTGTCCGACTTCCGCCTGCTCCGCAAAATCAAGATCGATTGAGTGAAAGGTGAAGAAGTGAAAGAGTGAAGAAGTGAAGAGAGAGAAACCGCCAACTAGCGATCGATAGTTTTACCCACTCGTTCACTCATTCACTTTCTTTTTCACTGCTATGGAATCGTTCTTCGCCCGTTATCGCAATGTGCTCGTGCTGCTGGCCCTGCTGGTGGCGCAGATCATCGGTCTGGCCATGCAAGTGCGCCGCACCGATTCCGGACGCGTCAGTCTCGACCCCACCGACAGTTCCGGCGTCCGCCTGATCCGCCTCTGGGCGAACGCCATTGTTTCGCCGCCCGAGCGTGCCGTGCAGTCCTCAAAAACAGGCGTGGGCAGCCTGTGGGAGAACTACATCGACCTGCGCCGCGTACGCGAGCAGAACAAGGACTTGCAGAGCACCATCGACCGGCTGCGCCTCGAACAGGCCGCACTGCTTGAAGATGCCCGCCAGGGGCAGCGCCTGCAAGCCATGATGAATTTCGAGCAGAAATATCTATACAAGACCCTTCCCGCGCAGGTAATCGGCACCAGCGGCTCTGACCTGTCGCGCGTCTTTTACCTGGACAAGGGCAAAAACGACGGCCTGGCTCGCGATATGGCCGTGGTCACAGCCGAAGGCATCGTCGGCAAAGTGCGCGAAGTTTTTCCCCATTCAGCGCAGGTGCTGGCCATCAACGACGAGAGCAGCGGCGCCGGAGTCATACTTGAAACCACGCGCACCCGGGGCATTCTGCGCGGCAACGTAGATGGACAGCCCCAGATCGTGGGCATCCTTGCCGATCAGCGCATTCAGCCCGGCGAGAAGGTGCTTACCGCGGGCGGAGACGAAATCTTCCCGCGCGGCCTTCCGGTTGGCGTAGTCGAAAAAGTGGTGCGCGATCCTGACCGCGACGCGTTTATCAACGTGATCGTCAAACCCGCCGCCCAGCTTGACCGCCTGGACGAAGTCATGGTCATCACGGCCACCGAGCCGCGCTTCTCGCCGCAGCAGCGGCAGGACCTGGCCACCAGCGAGGCACTCAAAGGCGCTGAAGCAGCCGAGCTCGCGGAAAAGAAGAAAGCTTCGGAAATCATGGCGGAGCGGCTTCCGGGCTTGACTGACCCTAACGCTCCAGCCGCGAAGCCGGCGGAAAAGGGCCCCAACGGCGCGCCCGTCGCCCCCACCACAACCATACCTAAGATCATTCCCCCCCAGCACCCGGACCGGTTTACGCCCGGGAACGCCGAACAGCCGGAGGGAGCGGCCCCCAGCCATACCGCCCCGCCCAAAGCTTCTGAACTCCAGGCGCCGGCAAACAAACCGCCCGAAATGAAGGACGCTGCGCCCGGCTCCCCCGATACGCACCGGCCCTCTCCCAAGCCGGCCAAGCAGCCGCCGCCACCGACGCCGCAGAGGGAACCCTAGATGCTCCTTACGGCTAACTCGCGCCGCGATCTCGACATTCACCGCTACCCGGCACCGCTCTATGTCATCGCACCTACGGTGGCTCTGGTGCTGCAGGCGCTGCTGCCCCGGTTCATGGGCCGCTTCGCCTACTTCGATCTGCCGCTCATCGTTACCATCTACTTCGCGCTCGGCCGCCGCAGTCCCATCCAGGGCATGTTCATGGGCGGCTTTCTCGGTTTGTTTGAAGATGCCCTGACGCATCGCGCCATTGGCATCAACGGCATCGCCAAGACCATCGCCGGCTATCTCGCGGCCTCGGTCGGCATTCGCATCGACGTGCAGAACACCGCCATTCGCCTGATGCTCAACTTTGTTCTTTCCCTGCTTTGCACCGCTATCGATTTCTTTATCAACCGTGTGCTGCTGGGCCTCGATCTGCATTGGAATTGGCTCAACATGCTGTTTCAAGCCATCGGCAACTCCGCCATCGCCCTGGTGGTGTTTCCGCTCCTCGACCGTTTCCAGCAGCGCGACTGAAAACACGCGGATTTCCCACTTCAGGTGCTGTCTGGTTGTGTTGGGATCATCATTCCCAAAGTTTTTTGAATCACGTTAGACAACAGACACGGCGTTACAAGTAAATCCGAAGTGGCTGTATCCTAGACACAGGCCCATGTATTCAGACGTACCGAACCGCGGTGAAAAGCTCTCCACTGTGAAATCCACGGTGGTGCAATACGGCATTCTTTTTATGATGCTGGCGCTGGCCGCGGGTCTGTGGCGCTTGCAGGTCCTCGGCGCAACGAATTTCCGCGAGCTCGCGGAACAGAACCGCATCCGCAAAGTTCCCATCCTTGCCGCGCGCGGGAAGCTCTTCGATCGCGAAAATCGCCTGGTCGTCGACAACTATCCTTCCGTCTCCTGCTTCCTGGTACGCGAGCAGAACCGCAACGTTGACGCGGACCTGCCAATGATCGCGCAGGGGCTGCATCTCGATCTCGAACAATTGCGCGCCACGCTGCGCCACTACCGTGCCGCTCCCGGCTACCAGCCGATTCCGATCAAGCAGGACATCACCGCCGACGAACAGGCCTTCATCGAAGCCCATCGCAACGAGTTGCCGGAGCTTGAGACCATCGACGAAGAACGCCGCCTCTATCCGCGCGATGGCTTCGCCGCCCATCTCATCGGGTACGTCGGCGAAGTGAGCGAAGAGGATTTGAATCAGCCTCGATACGCGTACTACCAGCCCGGCGATGTGGTCGGCAAGGCGGGCGTCGAAGAGACTTACGATCAATTGCTGCGCGGCGAAGATGGTTCCCGCGATGTCATCGTCGACAGCCACGGCCGCGAAGTGGGCATCCTGGGCACGCAGCATGCCAAGCCCGGGCAGGACCTGAAGCTGACCATCGATCTGGATCTGCAGCGGGTCGCCGAAGTCGCGCTGGGCGACGCCAACGGCGCCGTCATCGCAATGGATCCGCGCAACGGCGAAATCCTGGCGCTGGTCTCACACCCCAGCTACGACCCCAATGCCTTCGCCGTCCGCATCAATCGCACCGACTGGAACAAGCTCATCACCGATCCCCATCACCCCTTGATGAACAAGGCCATTCAGGATCAGCTGGCCCCCGGATCGACATTCAAGATCATCATGTCGGCGGCCGGACTGCAGGAAGGCGTCGCGCAGAACATGAAGGTCAACTGCGCCGGCGGCGGCAACTTCTACGGACGCTTCTTCCACTGCGATCACCACCACGGACTGCTCGATATTCACGAAGCGATCCCCATGTCGTGCGACACGTTTTTCTACACACTCGCCCAAAGGCTGGGCATCGATACCATCGCCCGCTACGCCACTTCGCTGGGCCTGGCGTCGAAGACAGGAATCGACTTACCCAACGAAATGACCGGCATCATGCCCTCAACCAAGTGGGAGATGAAAAACTTCCACCAGAAGTATTATGCGGGGAACACAATCTCGGTCGGAATCGGCCAGGGCGAAACGCAGGTGACGCCGATTCAACTGGTGCGGGCGCTGAGCGGCATCGCTTCCAACGGGCATTTGGTACGGCCCCATTGCGTGGCCTACGACCAGCTTCCGGCGGAATTTCACCAGGCCGTGCTGGACTCCTTCCCCGGTTCCGGGGATACAACCGTTCCTTTTAATAACGACACCTGGATGACCATCACCGACGGCATGGCGGCGGCCACCACGCCCGGCCTGTACCACACTGCGGAGGGCGCTCACATCGAGGGCGTGGACTTCGCCGGAAAGACCGGCACCGCGCAGGTGGTAGGCGGAGGCGATACCCACGTGAAGGGCGGCGCGCGCACGCCGAATTCCTGGTTCGTGGGCATGGTGCCCCGCCGCAATCCTGAAATTGCCGTGGTCGTCCTGCAGGAGCATGGAGACTGGGGTTCCCTCTCGGCCAAGATTGCGCAGGCCATCGTCACCACCTACGTGAATAAAAAGCGCCTCCAGGATCACAACCTGCTGCAGCAGGCCGGCACCAGCAAGCCGGTCGAAGTGGGCGCGGTATGGTCGGGTCCGGCGCCACCGGATGCGAAGCCATCGGCAGGGGACGACGCAATGCATGCCGGCCACTACTTCATCGACGTCCCCCCGGCAACGAAAGCCCTGGCCAGCAAGCAGATCAGCCTGCCCGGATGGTTCGCTGCGATTCCTCTCCGCTGGCGTGAAAGACTTCCCTGATGCGCCGCTTTTTAAGCTTTCGCGATTTCGACTGGGCGCTGCTCCTGGTTGTCCTGGTGGTCTGCACCGTCTCCGTGCTGGAGATTTATTCCGCCACGCTGCACACCCGGTACATCGGCTTCCATACCAAGCAGATCTTCTACATCGTCGGCGGACTGGCGGCCATGTTCATTCTGGCCAAGATCGACTATCACCGCCTGCTCGACTGGGTGCCGTGGGCATATGGGTTCAGTATTCTGTCGCTGATCGCGGTGCGCGTGGTGGGACACAAGGAGATGGGCGCCCGGCGATGGATCAAGATGGGCCCCATGCATTTCCAGCCATCTGAATGGGTCAAGCTGGTCTTGATCCTGATGATGGCCCGATACGTCGCCAATCTCGGGGCCCGCGGTTTCACCTGGAGGGAGATTGGCAGGGGGTTTCTTCTGATCGGCCTGCCCATGGTGCTGGTGCTCATTCAGCCGGATATGGGAACGGCTCTCACCTACTCGCCTATATTGGTGGCGGGCCTTTTCCTGGGCGGTATCAATATCAGGCAATCGCTGATTCTGATTACCGCCAGCGTGATCCTGATTGGGGGCGCGTGGAGCAGCGGCAAGGTCCTCAAGCCGTACCAAAAGGCGCGACTCACAAGTTTCATCAACCCGGACAATGATCCCAAAGGCAGCGGCTACCAGATTCGCCAGTCGCTGATCGCCGTCGGTTCCGGCGGCGTGTGGGGCAAAGGGGCGGAGAAAGGCACGCAGACCCAGGGCGACTTTCTGCCCATCCCCCACGCCGATTTCATTTTTGCCGCCTTCAGCGAGGAACACGGCTTCGTGGGCGCGATCTTTGTGCTGCTGCTATACTTCCTGATATTGATGCGTTTGATTCAAAACGCTCAAACAGCCGCGGACCTGCCCGGCTCCCTCATTATTATGGGAATCGTGGCTGTATTGACCTTTCAGATCCTGGTCAATGTGGGCATGGTCATAGGCTTTATGCCGGTCACCGGAATCCCGTTGCCATTAATGAGTTATGGCGGATCTTCGGTTTTGTTTACGTTCCTGGCGCTGGGCGTGGCGATGAATGTCCGCATGCGACGGTTCGTGAACTGATGCATAACTAGGTTTAACTTCTGCGCGCTGTTCTATCGGAATGCAGAAGAGAGTTTTTCAATCTATTCTCGCCGGCCAGGTTCCGCATGGACGCCCGGGCCCGGCAGGTTGGGTTCATGAGCACGCAGAAACGGGAAAACCGTTGGCAACACACAAGTTGCACAGGGCGCACACGAGGCGGGAGTTTTCCCCTCCCCTCCCCTCTTGTGCGGTACGTCTGTGCGGTTGCCAGCGGTGGAACGGCCCCGCTTTTGTCGACCTTCTGGTCGGCAGTTGCATGGTTGGCCACAAACTTTCTGCAATCGGATTACCCCATTAGACAGCTCGTTCAGCCAGTTACCAAGGCTCAGCATCGCAGCGCGCCGCCCCCCCGGGTCGGCCGCCGCGCAGCCATAGGCACACAAGCGTCTCCCCGGTCATCCCTTCCGCACATCTCCAGCCTTTCCGGTTTCGCGCACCTCCATCGACCCTTGCCGCAGGCCCCGGACGGTCAACGCCGCCGGGCGGAAAGGTACGATGGCCAAAGAGATTTGTATTTCCAGCACGCCGCATGAGACGCGGCTGGCAATTCTAGAAGACGATCAGCTCGCTGAAATTTATTACGAGCGCGAAAACGAGTACACCCTCGCCGGATCGATCTATAACGGACGCGTCACCCGCGTTCTTCCAGGCATGCAGTCAGCCTTTGTGGACCTTGGTCTGGAACGCGACGCCTTCCTTTATGTAACGGACTTCATGGAGTTGGAAGATCCGGAAGAGTCCGATGAACTGGAAAAGGCCGCGGCCGCCGGAAGCAATCAACCTCCACGCGAAGTCCGGCACGGCGGCCCGCAGCCGGGTGATCGCGTTGCGCGCCCGGAACCAAAACAAGAGCAGAGGCAGGAGCAGCGGCCCGGGCGTGCGGAGCAGGATCGAGCCGGACGCGATTCCGGGCGTGATCGCCGTTCGACGGTAGAAGCGGGCACCGAGCTTTTGCATACAGAGGCAACGCCGCAGGAACTCCCCGCTCTCACCGGGCACACCGAGGATGCGGGGGAACAGTCCGAAGAGGGGGGCGCCAAGCGCTGGCGCGGGCGCCGCCGGCGGCGCGGAGGCCGTGGTTCGGCAGGGCCTGTCGCCGATCCGGTGGAAACCGAAGCGTCGGCAGAGACTTATCTTGAACCGAATAACGGAGAAGAGAGCGATATCGCTCCAGCAATTCAGGCCTCCGCAAGCTCCATCAACGAATCGCCTGTTCCTGCTTCGCAACCTGCGCGAACGCCGCGCCCGGATCGCGCACCCGTACCTTTCGTTCTGCCCGGAGAGTCGCTTTCGAAGTACGGTGGCGAGCCGGCGGCGGACACACCACGGTCGACGCAGCCTTCGACGCCACGGCCGGCTTCGAGTTTCAAGCCTTCGACGATGATCGATGCGCCGATTGAATGGGATGGCAGCGGTCTGCTTCCCGGCGAGTCGCTCTCGCGGCATCGCAGCCGCGGGCCCGAATCTGAATCCGGAACTGCCGTGCATGGCGAGCCGCAAGGGGTATTTTCGGATGCGGCCGAGCCTGGGCAAGACCAGCAATATGTGGTCGAAGAGGTGGAAGAGTTCGATCCGGATTCGTTTACGGAGTTTGTGGAAGAGCCGGCAGAAGGATTGTTTGAAAGCAAGGAGCACAACCAGGAAGAGCACTTAGAATCTGCGGACCTCGACACGGAAGAGTTGGTGGAAGAGGAACAGCCGGAAGAGCAGTTATTGGGCACATCCCCGCTCTCCGAAGTCACCGTGCCTGAGCCTGTGGTTGGCGACCCGTTTGGTTCCGATCCGTTCTTCAGCGAAGAGAAGACGTCACCGGTACATCCAGAAGAAGATTCACAGCACGGATATGCGCAGGAAGAACACAGCGGCGAAGCGACCGCGCCGGTTCCGGAAAACGACACCGCCGAGGCGGTGATTCACGAGCCTTCGACGGAGACGATCGCAGAGCCGACGCACATTCTATCCACCGATCCCGATCAACCGGAGCCGGCTCATTCGGAGTCCAGGTCGTCCCAACCGGCAGAGGGAGAGGCGGACCGCAGCGCATCGCATCACGTGGATCCGCTGCCGCCCAGCGGCTTCCGCTTGTTTGGTTTCGGCGGAAAGAAAAAAGCAGAAGAACCTCCGCCACCGGAGTACCCACAGCCGGTCGCGGTGCCCACTACAGTATCGACGGTTTCGGCGTTCGCGCCGGGAGCGGGAGTGGTGGAAGAAGAGGTTATCGAGGGAGAGGAATTCGAAGCGCCGCGCCATCACGGCAAGGCGGACGACCAGGACCTCGATGAGTACGAGGAAGAGGAAAAGCTGCACACGCAGATTCGCTCCGGTGAATTGGGCGAGATGCTGCAGGAAGCGCACCTCGACCATCGCATCCAGTTGAACTTCGACGACAAAGCAGGCGACGTCGAAGGCGAAGATGTATTCGACATCGAGGAAGACGAAGAAGAGGAGCCTGCGGAAGGCGCTCCCGCCGGTAACGGCGCGGCGCCCGACTCTGGCCAGCAGCGCCGCGATCGCGGCGGACGCGGACGCCGCGGCGGACGTGGTCCGCAGACCGGAGGGCCCGGCCAACGTCGCGGTGGCGGACCTTCGCGCCGTTCGGCACAGACCTCCGACCTGCCCATCATCTCCGACCTTTTGAAGCCGGGGCAGGAGATCCTGGTGCAGATTGCCAAGGAGCCGATCGCCAAGAAGGGCGCGCGCATCACCAGCCACATCGCGCTCCCGGGGCGCTTCCTGGTATTCATGCCGACCGTGACTCACGTCGGAGTGAGCCGCAAGATTTCTTCCGATGAAGAGCGGCAGCGGTTGAAGAGAATTCTGACCAGCGAACGCGGCGATGCACCGGGTGGATTCATCGTCCGCACCGCCGCAGAAGGCGCATCGGAAGATGAGCTTCGCAGCGATCTGCGTTTCCTGATTCACCTCTGGGATGAAATCAAGCAGCGCTCCGAAGCCTCAAAATCTCCGGCCCTGATTTATCACGACCTGTCGTTGATCGAGCGCATTCTGCGCGACCAGATCAGCGCCAACTTCTCGTCGATCTGGGTGGATTCGGAAGCTGATTACGAACGCATCGTGCGCTTCCTCAATCGCTTCTCGCCCGCGCTGGTGCGGCGGGTGAAGCTCTACACCAAAGAGACTCCGCTGTTCGAGCACTTCGGCATTCAAGACGAAATCTCGAAGGCACTGCGCAGCAAGGTGTGGCTGAAGAGCGGCGGTTCCATCGTGATCAATCAGACCGAAGCGCTGGTCGCCATCGACATCAATACCGGCAAGTATGTGGGCAAGACAGCGCGGCTCGAAGACACCATCGTGAAGACCAACCTGGACGCGATCCCGGAGATCGTGCGGCAGATCCGGCTGCGCGATCTGGGCGGCATCATCATCATCGACTTCATCGATATGGATGAGAGGAAGAACCGCTTCAAGGTGATGGCAGCGTTGGAAGAGGCTCTCAAGAACGATCGCGCCCCCACCAAGGTTCTGCAGTTCAACGATTTTGGCCTGGTGGCGATCACGCGCAAGCGCGTGAAGCAATCGCTGGAGCGCACGCTGAGTATTCCCTGCCCCACGTGCCAGGCGACAGGCATGGTGAAGAGCGCGGCCACGGTGTGCAACGAGATCTACACCGAACTGCGCAAGATGCGGAAGCACTTCGAGAACCCCGATGTGCTGCTGCGCGTAAACCCGGAGACGGTAAAAACGCTGAAGGCCAACAACGCGCGGTGGCTAACAGAATTCGAAGAGCTGATCGGCAAGAACATATTGGTGAAGAGTGATGCGGCTTTGCATCCGGAGCAGTTCGATATCCAGGGATAGAGAGGCGCATTGAAACCGAAAAAGGCCGGGCCGCAGCCCGGCCTTTTTTTGTGGGCGACCTGATGGAAGAACGCGGGCGGGGGGGTTACTTTGTGATAACAATGGTGCCCAAAACCGGGCTCGCAGATCTATGTGCAGAACGAGAGTATTTTTTGCCGAGTTGGGGCAAACGGCTTTTTCGGCGAACATGCGACATTTGATCTAAGTCGTTTTATGCGTTAGGGATGCGTCTGTTTCTGGCGCATCGAAAAAAGCCGCACTTTTTGAATTTTTTGATTCTGGGATGATTTTTTGACGTTTTTGTGGTCTATACCTCTGAATCGAAAAGAGATGCGCGAACAACGAGAGACCTGAAAAATAGGCGTTTTTCCGGTGCTTTTGCGCCGATATTGGCTGAAACCCGCATGCCTATTGGAGATTTCGATATGCGCGCGCGGCACTTTTCGCACCGGCAGGCTTCAAAGCCGCATGCCCACAGCCGTTTCGAGTGGGCGCCTGGCCGGCCGGGGCGCGGTTCCGCATGACATGGAGCAACGATCATCCGGGGCGCCTTCTGATATGTTGCTTTGAATCGGAAGGAATACTTTATGCTCAACTGCTGGCGATTGAAGACGACCCTGGCTTTAGTGACCATGATGACAACGATTTGCAGCGGCCAAAGTCCGGCCCCGCCCAGCGGGATGGACGCGGCCCTGATGGCGAAGGCAAGCGCGGGCAACGCCGACGCGGAGTTTCGGGTGGGAACGCAATACGAACTGGGCGCGCATGTAGCCAAGGATCCGGCCCAGGCCATGACATGGTACCGCAAGGCGGCAGAGCAGGGATTCGCGCCGGCACAGCACAGCCTGGGGGTGCTGTACGAGTTCGGGAACGGCGTTCCGGCGGACCCCGCGACGGCGGCACAATGGTATCGCAAGGCGGCCGAGCAGGGATTTGCGCCGGCACAATTCTCGCTGGGACTTTGCTACGTTCACGGCAAAGGGGTTCCGCAAGACTTTGGGCAGGCGCTGGCATGGTACGGCAAGGCGGCGCAGCAGAAGAATTCCGACGCCCTGCTGAACCTGGCGTTCCTCTACCACAATGGCCAGGGCGTTCCCAAGGATGAGGCCCGGTCCTTCGATTTCGTGCGCAAGGCCGCCGAGGCAGGCTCGCCCGATGCGCAATTCCAGCTGGGGATGGATTACTACCAGGGCGAGGAAGGCCTGCAGCCGGACACTGACCTGGCCAGGAAGTGGCTGCACCGATCGGCGCAACAGGGGGACGTGGCCGCGCAATTCAATTACGCCATGCTGCTGAAGGCGGAGCCGGCGGAGGTGTATTTCTGGTTGAGTGCCGCCGCGCCCCACCTCACGGGGCAGACCAGGGACAAGACGGCGAAACTTCGCAGCGATGCAGCAGGACTGCTGAGCCCGGCACAGAGGACGGCGATCGACCAGAAGGTGAAGGCCTGGCATCCGGTCGAGGAACAACCGTGACGAGAGGGCGTTGAGCGGGTCTCGCCGCCAGACTCGCGGGACGGAGACGGGCTGCTCGCGACGAAAGAAGTTTCGGAGCCGGCGGACCGATTCGTGCGTGCTAAAAAGGAGCCATGCGTCTCGACGAATATGCGCCGCGGCCTGCGCACCTGAAATGGCTGCTCGATTCTGATCCGGCGATACGCTGGCAGGTGATGCGGGACCTTACCGACGAGGCCCCGGAGGTGATTGCCGCCGAGCGTGCGCGCGTGGCAACGGAGGGTTGGGGAGCGCACCTGCTGGCACAGCAATCCGCGGGCGGGGACTGGAAGGGGGGGCCGCAGTGGGACCTGGTTACGCTATGGAGCCTGGTGGTGCTGAAGGACCTGGGGCTGGCCCCGGCCAGCCCCGAAGCCCGGCGGATGATCGACCGCGTGGACAAGGGATTGGTGTATGAACCGCTGGGCAACCGGCCGTTTCTGGACGGAGAGACGGAGCCCTGCATCAACGGCCGGATTCTGGGCATCGGCGCGTATTTCAAGGAGCCGAACGATGCACTGGCCGAACTGCTGCTGAGCGAGCAACTGGAAGATGGGGGCTGGAACTGCGAGGCACCGAAGAGCCGGCGGTCTTCGTTTCATACCACGATCTGCGTGCTGGAAGGCCTGCTGAGCTACGAGCGGGCCGGCCGCGGATCGGCAGCGGTGAGCCGGGCGCGGGCGCGGGCGGAGGGCTACCTGCTGGAACGCGGACTGTTCCGCTCTCTTCAAACTGGGGAAGTGATCGACAGGCGATGGCTGCGCTTCGCATACCCGGCCCATTGGCACTATGACGTGCTGCGCGGACTGGACTATCTGCGGGATGCGGGAATCAAGGCCGACAGCCGTGTCGAGGAAGCTGTTGAAGTGGTGATCGCGCGCCGCCACCAGAACGGACGGTGGCCCTTGAACCGGCTTCATCCGGAATATATTCCGTTGCAGATGGAGACCGAGGTGAGCCGGGCAAGCCGGTGGAATAGTTTGCGTGCACTCCGGGTTTTGCGGTGGTACAGCGGCGCCCGTAATGTCGAGTGATGACGCAAGAGACAGCTTTGCGGGGCACACTCCCAGTATGTGGTTCTTCGTGTTATTTAACCGGTCCCTGGACGGGATGCGGGACACAACCTCGGAGAGCAAATGGTGTCTAAGCACATGACGGGAATATGACGCGGCATTTCTGCACAACGTCAATTGAAAGCAGGTGCATCGCGAAATGCGCCCGGACAGTTCGACCCGCGCGGGAGCAGTTGCGCAGCTCGAGGTCAAATGGAAAACTGCGGGACGGCTCATCGCACGGGATTTCAAAATTGAGGTCTTGACATGTCATCTGTTGTTGGTTTGTCGCGTGTGCGGCGTTTTGTCTTTCTTGGAGCGGCGGCTTTGCTTGCCGTTGGCACCGCGAGCGCCCAGTCCGCGTCGATTTCGAATTCATTGAATGAGCCTGGTTCCGCGAATGAAGTCGCAGTTTCTTCAACCACGTTCAGCTCGTCGAACGACGGGATGAGCGTGCTCGATAGCGGCAGCAGCGATGCGGCTGAGCCCTCCGCGGCCGAGCCTTCTCCGGCGGGCGGAGGCGGACGCCAGTATGACAATCGCAGCGGGGGTGGAAGCGGCGGGCGATTCGGCCACCTGGCGTTTGAGGCGGGCGGCGGATTTAACGCGCCCATCGGCAACGACACGCCGTACATCACGTGGGGCGGCAACTTCACGGTAGGCGGCGGGCTGCACCTTTCGCGGCGTTTCTCAGTGCTGGGCGAGTTCCAGTTTATGGACAACAAACTGCCCGGCGCGCTGGTGGCGGCGGGCGGGGGCACGGGCGGCAACGCACACATTATCGGGTTGACGGTGGACCCGGTGATCGATCTCTTTCCCAAGCGGGCGAACAGCGTGTATGTGACAGGGGGCGGCGGCTATTATCACAAGTCGACCAACTTTACGGTGCAGGAATGCTGCGACTTCTACGGCTATCCGGTCAACGTAACGGCGAATTCGTTCTCCTCGAACCAGGGCGGATTGAACCTGGGCATCGGCTATACGCATCGCCTGGGCGGCGTGTATGGGGATGGCACGGCCAAGCTGTTCGCAGAAGCGCGTTATACGTGGATCGATACTCCGCCGATCACGGACAGCAATGGATTGGGACGGACGGAGCTGATTCCGGTGACGTTCGGCATTCGCTGGTAAAAGGCAGCAACATGGCCGCTCGTTCTTCTACGGGAGAGGAGCGGCCATGGTAGATGGAGTTATAAATATCCCACCACTTTCAAACGGAGCAGGCCGCCGGCCAGAACGCCGAAGGGCGAGATGATGAGCAGGGCGATCTGATACGACGCGGGCTGCTGGCCGCGGGCCTGCAACGCAGTGATGGCACCCAGCACCAAAATGGCAACGGCCAGAGCCAGCACATACGTCAGCGGACTTTCGCTGGCTGCCCATGCCGTGACGAATCCGCCGGCCGCGGCGGCGCAGAAGGAGTAGCCCAGGTTGACGAGGACGTAGGCGGGGCGCGGGCTTCCCTGGACTCCAATCCATTGCGGAGCCAACTGCTTCAGCAGGGCGGTTACAACGATCACGACGATCGCCATGGTGGCGAAGCCGGCTAACAGCGCAAGGAACGCGTGCAGGATTACCACGGCCTGGACTCAACCTGGGTGGGCGTGCCGACATCGCCTTTTTCGATGCGGGCAAGAAACGAGCGGGCGAGGCGCGGCTCGCCCGGATTGCTCTCGCCGTGGATCGTGCACAGATCGAGGAATTCATCGCAGAGGGCGCTGCTTTCGCCGGACTGGGCGAGGATCTGCTGCAGCGCGGCGGCCAGTTCGCGCAGACGGGCGGCTTCAGGCCAGCCTTGCTCCTCATCGCCGCCAAGATGTTCAAAGGCAGAGAACAAGCCGCGGCGTCCGTGCGCACATTCTTCAAGACACGCGATGAGCTGATCGCGAAAGACACCGGTCAGGGCGTCCATCTGTCCGGGCTCCGATTCGGATTGTGATTCGATTTCGTCTTGACGGTCCATTCGTTCTCCTCACTTGCCTCGCATGGCGGCTTCGATTTCATCGGCGGAATGGGGCAGCGCCGCGGTGAGGTCGATGAGCTTTCCATCTTCGCCAACCAGGAAGACACACTCCATGCGCACGCCGATTTTTTCTTCGGGGATATAGACGCCGGGCTCGATGGTGAACACCATGCCTGGCTTCAGGACCGCGGGATACTCGGCGGGATCGTGCACATCGATGCCCACCATGTGGCCGAGTCCGTGCAGCCAGTACTGGCCGAGGGGCTGACCGTGGAGATCTTTGCCGTGGGTGTTGATGTAGTTCCAGGCCACTGTGTCGAGAGAGTCGGGATCGCGGCGATCGCGGTCATTGATTTTGGACTTGCCGGAAACGAAGGCGTCGATGGCGGCTTTCTGCGCGCCGAGCACGATGTCGAAAATTTCGCGCTGACGCGGGGTGAAGCGGCCGTTGACAGGCACGGTGCGGGTGATGTCGGAAGCGTACATGGAGTATTCGCAGGCGGCATCGACGGTGACCACATCGCCGTCCTGCATGGTGGCTGCGTTCTCAGAGTAGTGGAGGGTGGTGGAATTGATGCCTGAGCCGACGATGGGCGCATAGGATGCGCGCTCGCAGCCAGCCTCCAGCCAGGCCGCGGTCATTCTGCCGGCGATGGCGCGCTCGGTGACGCCGGGCTTCACGGACCTCATCATGACGCGCTGCGCGTCGATGGAGGCGTCGCTGGCCTTCTTCAGCAGTTCAATTTCGCCAGGGTCTTTGACGACGCGGAGTTCCTGCACCGGGGCGCTCGCGTCGTGGGCCGCGGGCATGTGATTGACGCCCAGGGTGGCAGCCACTGTCCCGAACACGGCCAGGGCCTGGGGGGAATCCTGCTCGGCCCAGATCTGCTCGCCCAGGCGGCGATCGGCGGCGATGAGTTCGTTCATCACCCGGGGCAGGTCGGTCATGGGCTTGACCGCGTCGATGCCGGCGGTATGCGCGGCGTTGGGAGTGGCCGCGTCCAGTTTGACGCCAGTGTATTTTTCAAGGCGGAGATTGCGGGTGGGGAGGAACAGGATTTCAGAATATTTCCGCGCGGACGTGGTTGCGCCTGAAGGAGTGGAAGGGGCTTTGCCTTCCGCAACGATCAGGAGCGCCGCGCCGGGTTCGTTCCAGCCGGTGAGGTAATAGAAGTCCTCGTCCTGGCGGTAGGGCATGAGGTCGAGTACCGCTTCGGGCGCTGCGAAGAAGAGGGCCATGCCACCGTGGAGCCTGGCCGACAGCGCGGCGCGGCGCGCGCGATAGATGGAGGACGGCTGTTTTTCGAGCGCATGAGCCACGGGGGCGAACAGGCAGACTACGAGCGTCACGGCGACGACGGACCTGGGCAGTTTCATGCTGCTATTGTCGGCGGGGCGGCATCCCGGACGCAACGATCACGGATTTGCGGCGGGACGGACCGGGCGGGGTGCGGTGTCGGTTCTAAACGTCAAGAGGGGCTGGCCCAACCAGAAGCGATTGCTGATGCGCGTGATGGGGCCGGGCGTTCTGTTGCGGATGCGGGCATTCGCCTCGCGCCACGGACCGATGAAGCGAACCGAGGCGGGGAGGCTGCGATAAATGCGGGGCAGGCGCTGCCGGGCTCGCGCCGCGGCCTGCGACTCGGCGGCCTGGTATGAGAGTTGAAATTCCGCGCGAAACCGAGGGGGGAGCCAAAGCGTGGTCAAAGAGCGGTACCAGTGCGGCGGCTTGATCCACGAGCCCGCGCCGGCGAGAAGATTGTGCGCCATTTGACGCGCACCCGCGCTGACGCCCAGAGCGCTTGAATTTTCCATGGCGCGGCAGTAGGCGATGAAGGCTTCCCACGATTCCGGCAAGTCGGATGCGGGCAGCCCGAAGAGCGCCGCGAGGGTGCGGCTCTCCGCATAGTAGGCCGCTCGTTCTGCGACGGTGAGGGGCGGCCTTACACATTCGTAAGCGAGGACGGCACTCTCGACCAGGGTTGCGTAGACCCAGCGGAGCGCGGCGATCTGGTTGGCCTGGTAGTGGGAGCCCCGCGCATAAGCGGCGATGTCTTCCGGGACGGCGCCCTGAATCTGCGTGTGCAGGGAGTGAAGGTGCCGGGCGGAGCGCGAAGCCTGATCGAGCGATCCGAAGATCATGGTGAAGACGATGCGAAATGTATTGTGAAAGCGGGCGATGGGTTTGGCCATCAGGCTGGAATGCTGCTCAAGCGCGGCGGCTACCCAGGGATGAGCGAGTTGCAGAAGAGCGGCGCGGCCCGCACCCAGAAACAGAGCCGACTCGCGATTGATTTTCCAGCTGATTGAATCCGGGCCGAAGATGCCGGCAGAGGGGTCGACGCCGCGTTGCGCGGCCTGGCGCTGAACGTCGGCGATGAGCGCGGCGATGTCGTCCCCTGAAACGATGCGTGCTTCATCGCGGAGTTGAGGGATCATTGTTTCTTGGATGGCGAGACTTGGTGAGTGGATTGCAGTCTTCGCATCTGAGAAGGCATCCTGATTCCTTGAAGAGCTAACGTCCTGCATCGGCGGCGCTGATGTGTTTGAGTGCGGCTACGACGCGCTCGAATTCGCTGGCGATGCGGCTGCTTCCGAAGGACTGGAAGATTTCAAGAAGGCTTTCGAAGTACCAGATCTGCAAGTCGCGCCCGCGTTTGAAACGGCGCCAGACTTCGGGGCCGATGACGCGATAGTCCTCGAGGATGGAGCGCGCGTTGTAGAGCTTGTCGGCGATGGAGATGAGACGGATGTCGGCCGGTTCGTGGCGCAGTCGGGCAAGATAGTTGCGCTTCCGCTGGTCCCAGTCCTCTTTTTCCTGGGGATCTTCAGCGAGAGTGTCGGACAAGCCTTCAACCATGCGCGCCACGTTGTCTCCGAAGTTGCGGCGAATATCTTCAAGCCGCAGGGCGCCGCCGTGATCTTCGACGGCATCGTGGAGAATGGCGGCGATCACCATATCTTCGGTGACGGTGGCGGAGGCGAGACCCGCCTCGCCCATGACCAGGGACGCGACGCCCAGCAGGTGGGCCATGGCGGGAATGCCGGTCCCTTTGCGCCGCTCGATGTGCAGGGTGCGCGCGTAGTCGACGGCGCTTGTGAATCGGAATGTGAGGTGGAGCGGGGGGCCTTCAGTATGGCTGGTTAGTGCGTCGTCCATATGCCGACATGATACGCCGCGATGGAATGAAGAGCCCCGGCTCGCTTCAAACGGTCATACGCAGGACGGCTGTGCAGCGAGCCGATCGAGAAAGACCGTGGGATGAATGGGCCGCGCGAGAAACTCAAAGGCGAGCCCCTTTGAACGAGCGTGCAACAACTCGTCGGCGCTGACGGCCCGGCCGGAAATCAGGAAGACCCGGCAGTGGGGGACCCGTTCGCAGATGCGCATCGCAGCTTGAATTCCGTTCATGTCTTCCATGGTGACATCGACGATGAGGACGTCGGGCTTCAAAACATCGACAACTGCGAGCGCCATTTCGCCGCTATACACGGCTGTGGCTTCAAACCCTTTTTGATTAAGGATGAGCGACAGAGTGTTGGCCATGAGTGGCTCGTCATCGACGACCAGAACTTTCTTTCTCTCGAACTCGTTCATTTTCACTTCTCCTGAGCTGTACCGCCGATGGGAGTCCTCGGGGAAAGAGGCCCACCGGTGTTGAAGACCTGTCAGTTGGTCCACATCGGGATGCGGGTTGACAGACAGGTGCAGGCAGTTCGGGAACAAAATAACGCCCTCCTGGGTAAATCAACTTCCATTGGAGTGAACCCGCCGGGCGGCGGAATGTTGCTGCGGGTAGGAAGGAAAGGGGCAGATTCAGGTGTTCGCCAAGGGACGATTCAAAGTTGCGGCGAGGCCGATGGCGAACACGGGAATAGATTGAATTATAAGGAGTTAGAGGCGGTGCGGCGATGCGGCACGGAGGGTTCCGGATACAAAATTTTACTGCGGCGGAAGGACCTGCGGCTGGCGGCAAAGCTGGAGGCCGGCGATGACGAACCAGACGGCATGCGCGAACACAACAACGGCCATGCCATGGACATCGAGGCGGAGATGTCCGACCGCGATGAGACAGATGAGGGCGGGGGCGACGATGCAGCCGAAGATGGCAAGGCTGCGGGGTAATCCACCATGGCGGAGCGCCGATGCCGACCACAGGACAATGGAAAAGGACGCGGCAACGGAGTAGATGCGGGCGAAGGCCTGGTTGAACTGGAAGACGGCATCGATCACGATGCGCCATTGCGGCGCGTTGGCCGCCGCGTCGCGGACCATGTGGCGCATGATATCGGGGACGATGAATCCGCTGACCGCCGTGGCGAACAACAAGGCCACGGCGGCAAAACCGTAGACGACCAGCGCGGTAATGGGGAGACGGTCAGGCGCGGCGGACGCTTCGCGGGCGGCGAGGCGGCGCGTGAGGCCGATGGCTCCCAGGAACATAACGAGGAAGCTGACCATGGCCAGCGAGTGGGCGATGGCGGAGACTACGGCGAGGCGCTCGAATTGTGCCGGAGTGAGGACGCCGGCGCTGGTGGGATGAATGGCCATGGTTACGATGCCGCCGAGGGAACCGGCAAGGAATGCAAAACCGGACTTACGATCGTCTGTCATGTGAGGTACTGTAGAGGGAATCGTGGAGCGCAGGGAGAGAGATTTGCGCCGGAGCCGCGATACCGAACAAAGGACCGCCGAATGTCCGTTAACGGGACCGACGTGAAGACCGATCGAGCGAAGACGGACCGGCGCATCGTGCGCACGCGCGATACGCTGGGAGACGCGCTGATGGAACTGATGCGCGAGAAATCGTTCGATGAAATCACGGTGCAGCAGATACTGGATCGCGCCGGAGTGGGGCGCTCTACCTTCTACACCCACTACCGCGACAAGGACGATTTATTTCTCAGCGACGTTGAGGACTTTCTCAAATTGTTTTCAAGCGCGTTGACGCGGGGTGGAGCGAACCCCAAACGGCTGGCGCCGGTGGCGGAGTTGTTCACGCATATCTCGGAGGTTCGCGATTTTGTGGGGGCACTGGCTGCGTCGGGGAAGATCCACGATGTGCTGGAACTGGGGCGGGGCTTTTTTGCACGTTCGATGGAGGAGCGGCTTCGCATGGCGGGCGCGACCGGGGAGCCCACGCAACTGGCAGCTCAGGCGCATGCGCTGTCGGGCAGCCTGTTCGCTCTGCTTGAGTGGTGGATCGACCATGGCATGAAGGACGACCCGCGGGCCATGGATGCGCTCTATCACCGCATGGCCTGGAACGGCATTTCCAATTCCCCTGCAAATTCGAAGAGTGTGTAAGTGCCTACGGCCGCGATGCGGCAGACGCAGGGCGTGACTGAATCAATTCAAGGAGACCAATGGTGCCTGTGTTCCTATCGCATGAATCCTGTTTGCTCGAATTCCGGCTGCGCGGGTTGCAACGAGCGGCTTTAACCTGCTGCCTGGCTTTGGGTGCTGCTACGTGCGCGGCTGGGCAGCCGTCTCAGGGCGCGCATAAACAAGTGGAGCAATTGGTGGACGAGAAGGCGGCGCACTGGAAGCAGGTTTCCAAGCAGATATGGGATTATGCCGAGCTTGGCTATCACGAGAAGAAGAGTTCGGAGTTACTGCAGACTCAATTGAAGGCCGAGGGCTTCTCGCTGGACACAGGCGTGGCCGATGAGCCGACGGCCTTTATTGCCAGCTATGGGCAGGGCAAGCCGGTGATTGCGATCCTGGGCGAGTTCGATGCGCTGCCGGGGTTGTCGCAAAACGCGGTTCCGCAGCGTTCGCCGGTGGTTGCCAACGCGCCGGGCCATGGATGCGGGCACAACCTGCTGGGTCCGGGCGCTGCGCTGGCCGCCGTTGCCGTGAAGGAATACATGGCGGCGAATCATGTTGCCGGAACACTCCGCTACTATGGCACGCCCGCGGAAGAGGGCGGGTCGGGCAAGGTATACATGGTGCGCGACGGCTTGTTCAAAGATGTGGACGTGGTGCTGCATTGGCATCCGGGCGACAACAACAGCGTGAATAACGGCGGCCTGCTGGCGGTGACTTCAGCCAAGTTTACATTTCACGGCGTTGCCGCTCACGCGGCAATGGCGCCGGATCGCGGCCGCTCGGCGCTGGACGCGGTGATGCTGATGGGCAACGGCATCGAGTTCATGCGCGAGCATGTGCCCAGCAATTCGCGCATTCATTACATTATTTCGAAGGGAGGCGTGGCGCCGAACATTGTGCCCGACCTGGCGCAGATGGACCTGATGGCGCGCAATCCCTCCAACACGGCGCTGAGCGATATCTGGGAGCGCATTCTGAAGATATCTCAAGGCGCGGCGCTCATGACTGGCACTACGGTGGAAGTGACCGATATCGGCAGCGATGCAAACATTATCGGCAACGATGCGCTGGCCCCGGTAGCGCAGAAAAATCTGGAAGAGGCCGGAGGCTACACGATGAACGAGACCGAGAAGTCGTTCGCGCTGGAGTTGCAGAAGACGTTGAATATCGAGACGATGCCGAGCCTCGATCAGACCAATGTGATTGAGCCGCTGCGTCCAGTGGACTTGAATGCGCCATCCGCATCGACCGACGTAGGCGATGTCAGCTGGGCCGTGCCGACAATCGGATTTACCGCGGCAACCTTTGTTCCCGGGGTGGCAGCACATACATGGCAGGCCGCGGCCTCGGCGGGCATGAGCATTGGACAGGACGGGATGGTGGTGGCGTCGAAGGCGCTGGCACTGACCGCGGTGGATCTGTTCGCGAGCGCGGAGTTGGTGCGGTCGGCCAAAGCGGATTTCGATCGCAAGCTGGCCGGCAAGACGTACCATACGGCGATTCCGGCGGGACAAAAGCCGTTGATCAATTACCGCGGGAACTAATGCGGCGCTTTCGCGGCTTCGAGGCGCGCGCCGCGGATCCATTCCAGGATGGTTCGATATTGTTCGCTGGATTCGTTTCCGTGCCACCGCTGACCGCCATTGTGCGTGGCGAGATAGTCGCCAACATTGCCGGCGCTGTCCGTGGGCCGTGTGGGCTTGACGAGCATGAGACTCTTGTCGGGCTCGGTGATGTTGACGACGCGCATCGCGTATTTATAGTTGTCCTTGCTGTCCTGGTCAGAGAAGCTGCCGGCCGCATTGGGCGGCAGCAGTTTAAAGATGACATGGCTGGCATGACAAAAGACGCAGGCCTTTCCGTCAGGTCCCTGCTTCGCCAGGATTGGTTCGACTTTAGCAACGAAGTACCGGAAGTCGAGCACCGAACCGGGCTGCACGTCGCGCAATGCTTCCGTGAGGTTCTTGCGTTGCAGCACGTCGGCGGCGATGAGCTTGAGGCGTGGATTGGTGGAGCCTTGCAACTTCGTCACTGCAGCGAGAAAGTCGGGGCGGTGTTCGACGTCCTTCACCTTGCGCAGAGTATCGAGCGCGGCGGCACTTAGATTTGCGTCTGCGTTGAGCAGGTTGGCAATCACAGTATCGACAACGATGGGATAGTCGAGCGGCTCCTTGATCTTCAACGTCGCGGCGTGACGATTGAGATAGTCCTGATCCTGCGAAACTGCGCCGCCGGCCACGCCCAGACGACGTTTGAGAAATTGCGGATTGCCAGCTTCCTCCATGAGGATGCGCAGTGCCGATGTATCGAGGCTGGCGAAGGCCGTTTTTACGGCGGCGGCGGATTCGGGGTCTTTGAGGAAATGCTCGAAACAAATGCGCAATGCGGCGCGCTGAACATCGGGATTGAACGAGTGTAGTTCGGACAACACCTGATGCTGGAATTTCGGTTCATGCATGAGGCCGGAGAAGGACGACGCGGCATCCAGAACCTGCGCATAGTTCTCGGGTTGGGGACTCTTCTCGAGCATCGATCCGAGCGCATCTTTGACGCTGGCCTGGCGCTCCCACTCGGAGTTTTCAGGCAGCGCGGCGAGGAGAGGAAGCACGACAGCCTGACTATCCGGGTTGCCACGATTGAGAATTTCGACGACCTTGTCAACGACTTTGGGATCGGGCGCGGAGGGCGTGCTGAGGTTGAGGACTCCGCGCTGGCCTCCCTCATAGACATAGCGGACAGTCTGGCGCACATCGGAGTTTGAATCTTCTGACAGCTCAAGAGCCGCAAGCGCGAAACGCGCGTCCCCCGCTTCGCTCAAGGTGCTGCCGGCCTTGAGAACTTCAATTTTCATGGAATCGTCGGCACCCTTCAGACAAGCGAGCAACGCATCCTCCAACTCGGGGCCGGAGCTCTTGAAGAAGTGAATGAGGTCGCTGTCGTTGCCGATGCGCGTTTGGAAAAATGTGTTGTGGACGTCGTATTTGAAATCGACGGCTTCCCGATAAGGGGTGTATTCGTAGCCGGAGCGATGGAGATCGGGAAGACCGGGAACATACTGTGTGAGGACCGCGGGCAGGCCGATGGATACCGTGTCGGATTTGAGTTCGGGCAGTGCGTAGTGACGGATATGAAAATCCCACAGCGCATTCAGGATGCCTGCGCGCCCCAGCGGCGTGCCTTCGCGGAGGACCTTGGCGAGCACCTGCGCCTGATCGTGCACGACGGCTTCATAGCCGGCGTTGATGCGGTCTTTGTCATCGTCTTTCGAACTGGCGCGAACCCAGGCAGAGAGGTAGCCGGTATTTTCGTCGAGGAGATTGTAGACGCTCTCCTGAAGGCCGCGGCGCACCATCGGGTCTGTCTCCGTATTCAACCGCGTGGCCAATGCTTCCAGAGTGCCGCGACGCGTGTCGGACTTATCGACCTGCCAGTAATACCACCGCCACACGCCCCCGGCAGCTTCGAAGCGCACATAGGGAACAGGGTCGTTGAGATCGTTCTCCAGCGCGGCCAGCAGTTTTGGATCATCCGTGAGATCGCGGAAATGTTGATTGAACACGCGAGCGGCACCCCAGCGCGTGCGTGCATCCGGCGAGGCGAGCGCGGCGGTCAGTAACACGCGGCCTTGAGGCGCAGCGTCCTGGCGACGCGAGAGGATCATGCGCACCGCATAAGCAGCGGCATTTTGCACCATCTTGGAGGGGTCGCCCAATGCCTTGATGAGCACCGGCAGAGCGCCGGGATCGGCCATGTGACCCAGTGCGCGCGCCGCTGCTTCGCGGGCAAGCGGCTGATTGCTGGAGGCAAGTATCTTGCGGATCTGACGGAGTTGCGCCTCCGAAGCCAAGTCCCAGAATTGATCGAGTTGTTGCAGCAACACGGGCAGATCATCTTCGGCGAGTACCCGGGCGGGCGCCGGATAGGCGGCGTTCCAGTCTTTCTCTTTAGTGGGTCCGGGGTACAACGTCGAGAGCGCCATCACGGCAAATTGAGTGGCCCGGAAGGGCGTGTTGAAGCCCTGGTAAACAGGATCGCCTTCCCAGCTTCCTTCAGGGCGCTGCGCAGCGAGCATGGCTTTGACGGCAAGGTCGAGATGCTGGTCCGTTTCGGGGCGATGCCCGGCTTCGGCGAGAGCCAGGACCGCGTTATACGAAATAAAGTCGGCGGGCTTCGCCTTCTTGTCGAAAGGGTAAGGCCAGCCACCTTCCGTCGTTTCAAATTGATAGAGCTTGTCGATGAGAGATGCGATGGGCGCAGCATATTTGTCGCGATCGATTTCGGACAGGAGCATGATCTTCCAACTGAGATCAATCACGTTCTTTGGTTCGTCAGGGAGGGCCAGCTGCTCGACATGGTTGCGTTCGGCGAGCCAGTCCTGCTGATGCGTTTCATTGTAAGCAAGGTCGAATGTATGCCAGCTTTGCGATGCGATCTCAAACGGGCTTACGTCTGGTTCGCAGCCGTCCGCTTCATCTCCCGGCATCTCGGTCAGGCCCTTGTAATGGATCTTGAGGAACTCGGCATAAGGCAGATCGAAGTTTTTGCGCGGCGAGTCGTGGGTTACGTTTTGTTCGAAAGCGTGCGCGATGAGCGGAAGGCGGCTGGCCTCAGTGCGGGCGGTGTAGATGATCCTGACCCAGTTGGTGTGCGGCTCGCCGTAGAGAGGGCGCGTGTTGTTATAGATGCGGTCGGTTAGAAATTCAAGGCCGGCGCGTTGCGTGGGGGCGTAACCATTTTGCACCGCCTTAAGATATCCCCGCGTGGTGAACTGACTTGGATGGCAGGCGATGCAGAGCTGAGTCTCAGAGTGCTGCATGGTGCTGCGCAAAGCGATCGCGCCGCGGCGCGGGGTGTTGGACAGCCAGCTATCGCCCATGTTGAGCAGAAAATCCATGCCGGCCCGCACTGCGTCGTGCGGGTCGCGATTGGGGGGAACCTTGTATTCATACGTGTGCAGTTGATAAGCCGGGTGATTGGCGGCAACGCGCACGTAATATTCCTGGCCTGGTTGAAGTATGCGGGTGCGGAATTTGTAAAGGCCCGGATAGTTTTGCGTGGCCTCGACCTGGTAGACGAATTCTCCATCGTTGAAGGGATGCACGTCGGGGTGTCCCGCGTCGTCTTTGCCCGTCTGGAAGATGTCGACGTCGAAAGGGACATCGCGATCGGTCACGTTAAGAACGAAATAAACGAGTCGAGGCTGCTGTTCGTGAAAGGTGAATCGGAACCACTGAAAGCCCTTGAGCATCGCGGCGTAAGCATCTTCATGCTTCGATGGAATGTAGGGCCGCTCATCATCGGAGCCGTAAATCGTCTGGCCTAGTTCGAAGGGTTGCGCGACTTGCCAGGTATCGTTGGGCGCCGCGGCAATAACCCCGCGATCAAGATGAACAGTGTTCGCTGCGGCTTGTGAAATGCGCGTCATGGTTGCCGCGATTTCAGGGACAGGCGTGTCGGAAGCCGAAGTGAATTTGGCAGTCACCTGTCCTTCCGATCGAGGCCGCAGAGAGAAATAGAGATCGAGGTCGCCGGCGTGGAGCCATTTGGATTGAACCTCCGCCTGACCATCGCGCACGCTGACAAGCACGGCGTCGCTGCCTTGCAGTTGTTTCGGATCTTTTACGGAAAAGGTGAGCGCGTAGAGTTGCCCCGGATGGGCGATGCCTAACTGAATTTCCCGCTGGGCGTTGAGCGCACTTGCATTGGCGTGGACGGGACGCTGGACATGGAGTGTTACGGCGAGAATCCATAAGACAACGGTGACCAAGGCAATTGCGAACCATGCAATTCGTCTTTTCCTCGACGTGAAACCCATGCGTGACCTCGTGTTCAGGGAAAGATTCGCGTGCTCTGAATCGCTAAAAATATCAGGACAGAAACTATATACCCATTGGGGTAACGCAAGGCAATGTGCCTTTGGATAAGGGCCCAGGGATGCGCGCCGTTCAGGATAGGCTCAGTGCAAAGATGGCGCTGCAAGTTACTCGTAAAAATGGCAAGTTCATGCCATGACAAGTTGAGAGGAAGCGCTAATCGGGTTAGGCCTTGCGAGGTAGAGAATGCCGTTAGGGCCGGCGCCGAAGAAAATTGCGGCAGTTGCGGGCGCGGCGGAGTTTGTGATCGCGAGCGTGCGGCCTGCTTCTTTTCAACTGCTACTCTTTGCGCAAAGCTTCCGTGGGATTGATGGAAGCTGCGCGGCGCGCGGGTAGCCAGCAGGCAACGAAGGCGATGCACGCCAGAACCACCGGCACAGTAGCAAAGGTTACTGAATCGTGGGCCGCAATGCCGTACAAGAAACTGGAAGCGAGTCGTGCCAACATCCAGGCCGCCGGCCATCCGAGCGCCAAAGCGACGAGAGCAAGCGTCATGCCCTGGCGCACCACGAACCGCTTCACGATGGCAGGCTGCGCACCGAGAGCGATGCGAATGCCGATCTCGCGCGTACGACGGCTGACCGCGAAACTGATTACGCCATAAAGGCCCACGGCAGCCAGAACCAGGCCGATGCCGCCGAAGACGCCGAATAGCATGGCAGCTACGCGCGGCAACACAAAGGCGGTGCGCACGTGCTCCTCCATGGTCTCCTCGTTGTATATGGCCATGGCGGGATCGATGGCATATACCTGGCGCCGCACTGCTTCAGAGAGCGCGTGTGGATTGCCTCGCGTATGCACCACGAGCGTGTACCCCATGAGCGATGGATCGTCGGCCACCGTCTGATCAAGCGAACGGTAGAGGATAGGACGCGTGTTCTCGCCCACGGAGCGCGACTTGGCGTTGCCCACGACCCCGATAATCTCGTAGGTCCATCGGCCGCCGTCTACATGTTGCCCGATAGGATTCGTGCCGCCGAAGAGCCGATCGACGAACGCCTTATTGACGATCGCAGTACGCGGTCCTTTGGAAGTCTCATTCGCGAAATCCCGGCCGGCAATGCGCGGCGTGCCAAGCACGTCAAAGTATCCCGGCGTTGCCATGTAGAGATCGGCGAAGGTGAACGGAGCGCCTTTCTGCGCCTGACCGGTGATGGTAAAGCCATCGCTGCGGTTGCCCCCGGAGAGCAGCGCCACATCCGTGCAGACTGCCGCATCGATTCCCGGCAGGGCAGCGATGCGATCGCGCAATTGGCTCAGCAGCGCACTGGTTTGCGCAGGCGTGTACCCATTCAGGCGCGGGTCGATCGAAAGCAAAAGCAGGCCGCGTGTTTGGAAGCCGATATCAATCTTGGCCGCGCTTTGCAAGCTGCGTAAAAACAGTCCGGTGATGCAGAGCAACACCAGCGACATGGCGACTTGCGCGACAACCAGCAGGCTGCGCAGGCTGATCCGCCGGCCCATGCGAACGAGTGCGACTTCTCCCTTGAGCGCGTTGGCTAACATGGGCCGGGAGGCGGCCCACGCTGGAGCCAGGCCAAGCAACAGTCCAGACACCGCGCTGATCAGAAATGTGTAGAGCAGAGTGCGCCCGTCAATGCCGATCTGCAGGTCAAGCGGGACCGGTGCGGGAATGCGAAAGGACGAGAGAGCCCGCGTTGACACAAGCGAAAGCAAAACGCCTGCGACTCCACCGGCCAGCCCAAGTAACAAGCTTTCCATCAGCACCAGGCGGCGCAAGCGGCCTCGCGTTGCGCCCAGGGCCAGGCGCACGGCCATCTCCCTCTGACGGCTCACGGCCTGTGCAAACAGCAGGTTGGCCACGTTTGCCCCGGCGATCGCGAGCAGCAGTAAGACCACGAGCGCAAGCGCGGTGAGAAACAGCAAAACCGCATCTCGTTCGCGGGGAGGCAATGAGCCCGCCTGTTCGAAAATGAAGCGGTTGTCCTTGTCGGTTTTCGGATATGCCAGCGCGAAACGTCGTGCCAGAGTGTTCAGCTCCGCACCGGCTTGTTGGCGCGTGACTCCCGGCCGGAGACGAGCCACTACCGCCAGCCAGTGGTACTCGCGCGAGTCGGATGGCGGAAGACTGGGAACAAGCTGCGCGGTCATGCCGAGAGGCACCCAGAATTCGGCATTGAGGATCTGGTCGACGCTGTGGAACGCTGCAGGGGCGATACCGGCCACCGTGAAGGCGTGCCCGGAAAAAGTCACGCTCTTGCCGATGATGTTAGCGTCCCTGTTGAAACGGCGTTTCCAAAGTCGCTCGCTTAACACCACCAGGGGAGCGCGGTCATCCGTATCGGCGAAGCCGGCGCCCAGCACCATGCGGATTCCCGTCACGTGAAAGAAATTCGTAGTAACGCCCTGGCCCCATACACGCTCCGGCTCCACTCCCCCGCTGATCGAAGCCGGAATCAATTCGAAGTAGGCAGCTACGCCGGAAAATGATTGGGCCTGCTGGCGGAGGTCGGTAACAATCGGCCATGGAAATGGATTGCAGCAGTGTTCGGCGTCCTGCACGATGTGCAGCGACAGCAGCGTACCTGGGTCTGCCACAGGGGCGGGCTGCAGGACAAATCGACTGACCATCGAAAAGATGGTCGTGTTGGCGCCGATGCCCAAGCCGATGGAGATCACGGCGATCGCTGTCACAACCGGGTGACGAACCAGCGAACGGGCGCTGTAGCGAAGATCGCGCAGCAGCAATTCAAGCCCGGGCAAGCCGCGACGCTCGTGATACGCAGTGCGCACCTGTTCCGCCCCTCCCAGCCGAATCAATGCCTGCCGGCGCGCCTCTTCGTGCGTGAAGCCTTCGCGGACACCACGCTCGGTGTCGAACGCAATGTGGGCGGCGAGTTCCTCGTCGATGCTCCCGCCGGGGTGCACGCGGACGAATGTGGCACATAGACGCTTCCACAGGGCTCGCAATTTTCTCATCGCTGCCTCCCTTGGCGCGGAACAGAATACATTGCCTGGCAGCCGGCTTCGATTGCTCCTATGGCATACCAATAAGGGCACTATATGCAAAGCCTCTATGGGAATGCAATAGGAATCTGCCTGGACTAGCCGGTGCGCGCTCATGGCGCGGCTGCACGAATGCTCAACAGCCTTGCCCTGTCGCAATGGCTGGAGGCAAGCGGAGAGATACGCGCAGTTCTATTTCCGGTGACTGGCTCGAGAACTCGCTGTCTGCGGCTCACCACATCGGACTGGCCATAATGGACAGCACGCTGTCGCTGCTGGATGAGCACGCAGGTTCTCAGGTGTCACAACGGGAAGAGACGCGAGAGCATACGGAACGCGCAGATTCCGAGCCCCTCTGCGCGAGCATCAATGCAGCCAATGCACGGGGAGCGCGGAGAGCCTGCGACAGCTCGCATTATTTCGGTTGCGCCTCAGACGTATCGCCACCTTCGTCAACCGCGGCCCCTGGGTTAACCGGCATGAGCCTGTAACCATCTCGCGTGCGAATGTGATACTTCTGCAGTTCCTTGCCCACCAGCTTCACCTTGATGGAGCGCCAGCCTCGGTTGGGGTTGGGCTTTGGATAGTAACTCAAGGTATAGAGGTGCACGAGGTCCTCGCGAATCGAGCTGAACGCCTGCTTCTCTTCGCGCCAGTTCTTGGCAAAGTACGCCTTGCCGCCGGAGACTTTGCTCATGCGTTCAAACGCCGCAGCAGAAACGGGATCCTCCTGCGCCTGCCGCGTACTCAGGATATAAATGATCGTTCCCGTCGACTGGGCAAGCTCGGCCACATCCTCGGGAGGAACTGACGAGGCATCATCGGGTCCATTGGAAAAGACCACAATTGCCTTTCTACCCCTAAGGGGCGCGGCATCTTTCACGGTCAACAGAAGGCTGTTATACAGGGCTGCGTTGTCCCCTGCGACCGAGCTGCGCACCCCGCTGACAGTGCGGAAATGATCCGCAGTGAGGGCCGTTGCGCGGGAAAGATTCCGGCTGTATGAATAGAAGGCGACCTTGCTGGATTCATCCATGGAGCGGATGAACTCAATGATGGCGTCCTGAGCGTATACGAAACTTCGATACATGTAGTTGCTGGTATCGAACAAGACGAAGACGTTGGCATCCGACAAATGCGAGATCGCAATGCCGGACGGGTCTGTTGTCGGTGCTGCCGGATCGGCCGCTGGAGCCTCGGCGACACTCTTCGCAGGCTGGCTTCGATTGGGACGGGCTACCTCCACCGAGTCCGGGCCCGCCTCGCTGCTCTCCTCAAAAGTAGAGACTTTCTGAGGAAGCTTGTCCTCGACAACAGAAAAGTCTTCAGGTCGAAGGCCGGTTATATATCTTCCTTTGCTGTCGGTGACCGCCACGTTGAGCTGGACCAGGACGACATTGACACGCAGGTGCGTCGAGTCGTCCTGGGCCGAAGTAATTGACTCATTCGGCAGAAAAAAAAGGAAGCATGAAAACAATCCGATTCGGGTGAGAAGGTTCCTGGGCATAACCAATCCGATCCTTCAATCCTCTACATGCGTTTTATTGCCGGGCAATCGTATTTGCAGCCTGGAAAGGAATTTTTCCTTGTCGAAATTCATTGCCCGTCTGCTGCATCGCGCGCTGCAGTGCAGGCCAGTCGTCGATGTTGCTCGCGAAGATATTGGCGATCATGTGGCGGGTCAACGAAGGGACCAGAAGGTTGAGCATTACCGGGGAGTAGCCCATCTCGTCGGCTAGTCTCGCCCAGTAGAGGTTGTTGGATTCCCAGGACTCGGCCAAAAGCCTGCTGGCGTTGCCGCCAAAAGCAGCAGGAGGTTTCATGTTGAGAAGACTGCGGGAGTTTGTAAGCAGGAGTGCCGGATGCGGCACGCCGAAATCTGCCGACAGGCGCCCTGTGCTGGACTCAGTGGGAAATTTGCGGGAGAGCTCTTCCAGTTCACGGCTCGCCTGGCCCCATTGAGACGCTTGCTCCGGATATCGTTTGCGAAATTCGTCAGCCAGGTAAAAAGTGTCTGCCGGGAGCAGTTGGGGGATCAACGTGGACACATCGACTCGACTTTTCAGAGCGCGATCGAGCCGATCGAGCCGGTCCGGTGTCATGCGATCCGACAGTATCTCGATCACCTTGGCCAGCAGATCGGGGTTGGCCGGCGAAGCGGATAAAAGTTCTTCACCGCAGCGTTGATAGAGGGCTGCAGAATGCAATTCATTGCGGCTCACCACCCACCAGCGCGGAACGGTGGCACCCACCAGGAGATCGGGCACCACCTCTTTCCAGATGAGAGCCTGGATGTTTCTGGGGGCGATGAAATCCTCTTCGGCAGAAGCCAGCGCATAGGGCAAATCGGCCAGCGAACCCATGAGATAGGCTCCGCCGCCGGCGGTCGCGCCGACGCCGATCAATTGCGGAATGCCCCAGATTTGCTCCACACCCTGCACCGACACGGAGGAGAAGTCATGGGAACGGACGAAGAGTGGATTGTTATGGAGAACCTCGGCACCGGGCGGCTCGTAATACGCATAGTTCAGACCGACCAGCGTGTCCCTCAGAAATGGAGTGAGCTGGCCGCGGGCAGACTCGAGTTGCGCGGGCGAGCCGGGAGAACGAAGGATTTTGGCAAGGTCGGTTCTTATCTGCAATTCCGCGTGACGGTTGGTGTAGACAACCGGCGCCCACGAGCTTCGTTCGGTGCCGGTAAAGATCGCGCGGGGCATTTCGAATTCGCGCAAGTCCCCCGCCAGCGGAAGCAGGCTGCTGCCGACCTGGGCGCCGTGGGCCATCTCGGTCATGCCATCGTAGAGTCCGAAGAGGATATCGAGGGAAACGAGGCGCTGGTCATCGAGCACGGCGCGGATTCTTTCCGCCAGATCGTGGTGGACGCGTTGGCTGTCAGCATCGTCCCTGATCGGACCGGCGAGCAAGTCGATAATCTGATCCTGGGTCAGGGTTTCCTTGGCCCCGGCTGCCATCAAAATGGAATGCAGTGAGGTGCGGACTGCCTCAAAGAGTTGGACAGAGGAATTGACGCCGGCAAACGATTGAACCGCGTTCTGCCAGGAAGCATTCAGCTGGTCGTCAGGAATCTGCCCCTGCCGGGCAAAGATCTGCCACAGTCCGATATTGGCTTGAAATGCACCGAGCGCGTTGGCGCGCAGGACCGGACTTGAAATTCCGTCGATGCGGTCGGCGGAACTGATGAACCGCGTGATGGAGGCATCGTCCAGGGCCGGGAACTCAGCGAAGATGGGAAACCAGCGATTGAACTGGGGAAGCCGGCTGGCAACCAGTTTCTCCGTCTCCTGGGATAACTGCTTGCCCTGGGCTCTCCCGGCATCCATCGCGCTCAGCATGAGGAAAATCTGGACGGGCCCGCTCTCCGACTCAAATGAAGACGCGGTCACCAGCGTTTCAAGCAACCGCCCCGAGGTATCCCAACCGTGGGTGCGCTTGAACAAAGCGCGCATGTCCCGCGATTTCGCCTTCTGGGCAAGAATTTCCTCCCACACCGGGAGGCCACCCGGAATCGCAAGATCGCCATCCGCTTGCCACTTCAAGGATGTAAACAGGATCAGGAGGTCGGCATTTCTGGGAAAGACTCCACTCGAAGCGGACGTCCGGTTCGCGGTTGAACGATATGCCTCGTAAAATCTCTTGAGACGTGTCCCTTCTGCAAGATGAACCTGCTGGGCTTGATTCAAACGGCTCAGCACATCGAAGTACGCAGCCAGCCAACCGCTGTCCTTGGACATGAGCTTGGTCACGAACTCGCCCGGGGATCGCGGACTGACTCCAACCAGGTCTTCCCACGCCTTTTCAGCGCCCGCAGGTACAACGACCTCGCCGTCCTTGATGTTGAGCTGGCTGCCGTAGAGATCGAGAACAGCCGCAAGCGGCATCAGCTTATTCAGGCCCGGCGACTGCATCAACGCACTGCGCGTTTCGCGGTTGCACTTGGACATGGCCACGTACAGACGGTCCAATTCCTGGTCGCGCACCAGTATGTCTAAGAGGTTGTCGTCCGATTGCCGTTTCCACCGGGACGCCGACGTCCAGTCCTTCTCCTGGAATATCAGCGGGACCCGGCTGGGCGGAAACGAATAGCTGAAGGACTGGTTCTTCTGCAGCGCTTGTTCCAGCGCCGTGAGGGGGAAGCCCGAATCCACAGTGAGAAACGCGCGCTCGGAGTTGGCGGTTACGAGGTAGGAATTCTTCTCCCCGCAACTTCCCTGCAGCTTGTAGCCGAGCACCTGGATCAGGGGGGCTGCGTTCTCACAACCGGCCACGCGGATCGTGCCGTTGGCGTTGGTAAGCCGCTGCAGATCCCGGGCCTGGTGCACATATCGATTCAGAAGGATCAGATACTCGGTTTCCCTTCCTCGATCGTGACCGTAGAGGTATGTATTGCGAACCAGGAGGGGGAGCACTTCGTCGGGCGAAACATCCTGACTGACGCCTGCCATGCGCAGGAACGACCGCAAAGGGCCAGGAATTTCGAGGGTTTCGGTGACTTGCGATGGCGCAGCTTGGCGGGCGGGCGGAGCGGGTTGCACTGCGATGTCTGGAGGGGCCGCTTGCGATAGTCCGCAGGTGGGAACAAGATAGCAAATGCCCGGGCATAAAAAACACGCGCCGCAGATCATCCGGGAGAAACGAGGGAACTTCATGAACTACACCCCCTTGACACCCCAAAAAGAGTTCAAAAGCGGGATTAGCCCCGAAGGAAGACAAGGTGATTCTCCCTCCAGCTTCGAACAAGTACCAATGACAAGTTTGCCTAGCCCGGCTCGCTGTGGAAGCAATTCAGCTTCAATGACACCCTAAAACGTTTCCATGATTTTGCATTGTCATTGCGCAAGTTGATGCAGGTGGTGCAGGGACTTAGCACGAAGCTTGCTGGGGTTCTTATAAGCTCCACATTGCGAATTACATGCCGCTAGCACGACCGAACGCCACGCGACCCGTGAACGTTCCTACCGGCTGGTGAACCATCATCGCAAATCACCCGTAACTGGGCAAGCCCTATCGGAATTTGATTTTGCGATACCAACACGTTCTTCGAACCATCGGAACTAAAACCGGGAAGGCCGCCCGGGGTCCCGATTTACTTTCTCCTTGACCGTCTAGGAGAGACGGCATAAGCTTTCCTCCTAGAACGTCGAGGAGAGCTTGATGACCCCGCCGAAGCAAGACAAGCAAAATGACGTGCTGCAAGGCACGCTGGATCTGTTGATTTTGAAAGCCGTCTCTTTAGGGCCGCTGCACGGGTATGGCGTACTCCTGCGCATCCAGCAGATATCGGGCGAGGAACTGATAATCCAGCAGGGATCGCTCTACCCTGCCCTCTACCGGCTGGAACACCAGGGCGCCATTGCCAGCGAGTGGGGCGAAAGCGAAAACAACCGCAAGGCCAAGTACTACCGCCTCACCGCTGCCGGACGCCATCGCCTTGAAGAAGAGACACAGAAGTGGAAGCGCATGGCCGGCATCATGGCAAGCGTGCTGCGGGCTACGCCGGAACGAGCCTGACGAACTGAGTCGGAGGCAAAGATGAATTTTCGCTCCCTGGCAATCCGCCTCATCGCGCAACCGCTCTCGTGGGCCCGCGCCATGAGCCGGCGCCGTCGTCTTGAGAAAGAGATGGAAGCCGAGCTGGCCACCCACCTCGAATATCTCGCCGCCGACCTGGTGCGCACCGGGTATGCGCCGGATGAGGCTGCCCGCCGCGCCCGCATTGCTCTCGGTTCATCGATCGTGCACAAGGAAGAAATGCGCGCCGCGCTGGGATTGCGCGGGTGGGATGAGATGCGGTCGGACCTGCGCTATGGTGCGCGCGTGTTGCGCAAGAGCCTGGGCTTCACCGCGGTCGCGGCCACATCCCTGGCGCTGGCGATCGGCGCCAACACCACGATCTTCTCCGTGGCCCGGCAGGTTCTGTATGAGCGCCTGGCCGTGCCCCATGCAGTCAATCTCCGCCTGCTGGCGTGGTCAGCCATGGACCGTCACCGCGCGGTCCACCATATCTGGGGCGATGACGATCCTCTGCCCGGAGGACGCACCACCAGCACATCGTTCTCCTACCCTGCCTACCAGCAACTCCGTGCCGCCAACCGCTCCATGGGCGACTTGTTCGCTTTCAAAGTGACGGCGATGAATGCCACCATTCGAACCGAGCCGCAGCGCATCCAGACGGAGATGGTTTCAGGGAACTACTATGCCGAGCTGGGCGTGCGACCGCAGTTAGGGCGAGCTATCCAGCCCGGCGACGAGGGCGCTCCCGGCCAGGGGCCGGTAGCCATCCTCAGCGAGGGACTGTGGGAGCGGAGTTTTGCCCGTTCCCCCGCGGTCCTGGGCGAGATCATCAAGATCAGCGACATTACTTTCACCATCATTGGCGTCAATCCCCACGGATTCACGGGCGCGAAAAACGTGCAGCAGTCGCCGGATGTGTTTGTGCCCCTTTCCATGCAGCCGCTGATCCGTCCCATGAGCGTGCGCGCGGCCCAGGCGGGCAAGCCGTATGCCAGTGCACTGGAAGATCCAAATTTCTGGTGGGTCAACGTGATGGGACGCACTTGGCCCGGCACGCGGGATGCCACGGCCCAGGCGGCGCTCGCAGGGCAACTGAATGCGATCGTGCGCGCCACGATGCCGGTGCGGCCCGGGGACGATCTGCCCCACCTTGAGTTGCGCGATGGCAGCCGCGGACTCTTCACCCAGGAGAAGATGTTTGCCAAGCCTATGGCCGTGTTGCTGACCCTGGTGGGCTTTGTGCTTTTGCTGGCATGCGCCAACATCGCCAACCTGATGCTGGCCCGCGGAGCGCAGCGGCAGCGTGAGATGAGCGTGCGGCTGGCGCTGGGTGCGGGGCGAACCCGCATCCTCCGACAGATGCTGGTTGAAAGCCTGTTGCTCGCGGGGATGGGCGGGACGGGCGGCTTATTCATGGGGTACCTGGGACGCAACATTATTCCCAGGATGACCGAGAATGCCTGGGAACGGTCTGATTTCCATGTGCATTTCGACTGGAACGTGTTTGCATTCACGGCCGGCGTGACGCTGTTGACAGGCCTGTTGTTCGGCATGGCTCCAGCCCTGGCCGCGGCGCGCTCCGACGTGACGCACGGGTTGAAAGAAAGTGCAAAGACCACGACGCGGCGGCGCAAGGGAGCGGGTGGCAAGGCCCTGGTAGCTTTCCAGATTGCGCTGTCGACACTGCTGGTGATTGGCGCCGGGCTGTTCTTGCGTACGCTGGCGGGACTGAGTTCCGTAGAGGTCGGATTTCGCACCGATCATCTGTTGCTGGTTCCGATCGATCCGCCTCAAGGGCGCTATCCGGCAGGCAAGGATGTGCAGCTGCACGAACGTCTCGAACGGGCATTTGCCGCATTGCCGGGAGTGGAATCGGTGGCCGTGGCGATGGAATCCTACGTTTCCGACGGCGAGTCGTTGATGGGCTTTTATCCCCAGGGGGAAAAGTACGATCCGCAAAAACATCAGGAAGAGGACTTTAACGTAGTGGGCAACCGTTTCTACGAAACCCTTGGAATACCGATCGTCGCAGGGCGTTCGTTTGGGACAGAGGACACGCGGATATCGCCAAAGGTCGCCATCGTCAATCAAAAGCTGGCTGCAACGCGGTTTCCAAATCAGAACCCTGTCGGCAAGATGTTCTCGCTGAACGGTCACGATGCGGACGGGCATGGAGGCACACTTACCGACGAGTTCATTCGGATTGTGGGCGTGTGCGGGGATACGCGCTATAGCAACCTGCGGCAGGAACCGCCCGCCCAGTTCTTCCTTCCTTATGTGCAGCAGAGCGAATTGGGCGGCGTAACCTTCGAGATCCGAACCCGCCTCAAACCGGAGACGATCCTGCCCGCATTACGCAAGGAGGTAAGGCAGATTGATCCTGACCTCCCCGTGGTGAACGTGAGAACCCAGGAGCAGCAGATTGCGGCCGACGTGCAGCAGGAGCGCATCTTTGTCACGCTGACTTCGGGGTTCGGCTTGCTCGCGCTGGCGCTGGCTTCGGTTGGCATCTATGGCATCATGGCCTATTCCGTGTCGCAGCGAACCAATGAAATCGGTATACGCCTGGCCCTGGGAGCAAAACCCAGTCAGGTTCGGGCCATGATCTTGCGCGAAAGTTCCTGGCTGGCAGGCGGCGGTGTGCTGGCGGGGCTGGCCTCAGCCATGGTGCTGTCCCGCGCCATTCAGTCGTTGCTTTTTGGAATTCGCAGCTACGACCCGCTCACATTGTCGTCGGGCGTGGCCTTGCTTCTGCTGGTGGCGCTGGCGGCCAGTTGGATCCCGGCGCGGCGTGCGGCGGGCGTGCAGCCCATGGAGGCGCTCCGGCACGAGTAAGCAACTCTATTGCGGTTGCCAGTCAATGGCATAGATATCCGCGCCGCCGAGGTCGCGCATGATCAGGAAAGAGCCGTCCGGAGCAGCACTGCTCCATAACGACCAGCTGCCGGCGGCCTGGAATGTTTTGAGATCGAAGATTGTGTCGACCTTCATATCCGCCAGGCGGAGACGGAAAAGGGCGGGCTTGGACCCGGGAAAGCGGTTGAAATAGACGTTGCGCTCGTCGGCCGACCAGGAAGGATAGTTTGCATCCCGTGCCAGGAGTTTGCGTTCGCCGGTTTTGGTATCGAGGATTTCGAAACTGGTTCCCTCCTCGTTGGATCCGATGAGATAGCGGCCACTGGGAGAGACCAGGGCTCCCTGCAAATGAGCCGTCCCCGGAAAAATACCCAGCTTTCCCGTGGCGACGTCCAAGGTATGCAGTTCGCTCCATTCAGGGCTGCTCAGGATCAGGGTCTTGCCGTTATCGAACCATGCTGCTCCGGTCGTCTCTTCGGCGCCCGAGGCAATCCTCTGATACAGGCCTCCATGCGCGGAAACGATGAACGCCTGCCATTTTCCGCCCCTGGCCGTGCGGGCCAGAAACGAGAGCTGCTCGCCATTGGGGGACCACTTGGGTGCGAGCACGCGCATGGGCGTTTCGGTCAACTTCAGTGGTTCACTGCCGTCGATGCGCGCCCGCCAGAGCACTCCGTCCGGGTAGGTAACGTATGCGACCCATTTCCGGTCGCGCGAGAAATCAAGCTGATCGGCAGAGATCCCGCCCAGGTAGGGAGTGAACTGCCGGGTTGCGGGATCGAAGCGAAGTAATTCCCCGTGGCGGTGAACGCCAACGGCATATAGGCGCTTGTCGTTCGCGCTGAAGAGGGGAAGGTCGAATTCGATGGGGCCGGCGGTCAGCTGGACCGGTTTCTGATCCGAATTCCTGGAAGTGGGATCGTGCTCGAGCAGCCAGATGTCCCTGCCGCCGTCGCGAGCAGCACTGAAGGCGAACCAGCGCGCGTCATGACTCCATCCCATCATCCATTCCCACTTGGGGATATTCCAGCCGGGAAGCAGAGGGTGCATGCCGGAGCCGTCTGCGCGAATCTCCCACAGCACATTGGTGGTGCCGGATGGATCGTTCAATGTGAAGCGAAGCAGGTCGCCATGTGGAGACCAGCGGAGACGAAGGACGTCGCCGTTTACGGAGAAGAACTTGCGCACATTCCTCCCGTCCTTGTCGCAGAAATAAACGTTGCTTCCGTCGCTATAAGTGATGGAGCGGCCGTCCGCGGTGTAGGCTGCGGCCAGAACATGAATATCGCCGACTCGGTGAACCGGTCCGCCTACGCTCGACATCAGCCAGATGGACTCGTTCTCGGCATCGGTGGTGATACGCCGCAAGAGCATTTCCGACGCATCCGGGGAAATGTCCTGCAGATCGTAACGGGGCATGGGAATGTCCATCCTGGTCCCCATGCCGCCCGTGGAAGGCATGCTCTTGAGCACCCAGTCGCCGTTCTCCCGCTCGATATAGAAGAGCCTTAAGCCGTCCGTGGCGAGGTTTTGATTGGGGTGAACAGCCCCGGAACGGGTCAGTTGCGTGATGCGGACGAGATGCGGAATAGGCGAAGGCCGGCTCCATCGCCAGACAGCAAGGCCGGCCCCGGCCACACATAGGAGAAAACTCGCAAGGAAGGTCACGGCAAGCCTGCGCCCCGCGGGCCGGTGCGGTTTGCGATCGGGGACCGTTCCCTCGATGATGAGAGGGGGCGGGTAAACTTCCGGGTCCGCCACCTGGGTTGTCACCGCGACCGGGAGCCGAGCTGGCGTTGTGCCTGAGACCGGGGCGATAAACCTGTACCCCCGGCGGGGCACGGTTTCGATAAAGCGGGGATTGTCCGCCTCATCCCCGAGGGCGTGGCGGAGTTTCCGAATCGCGGTGTTGAGTCCGTCGTCGAATTCCACGAACGTATTGGCGGACCATAGCTTCTGTCCGATCTCTTCGCGCGTGACCAGTTCCCCGGGACGCTCGAGCAGCATGGCAAGGATTTGGAATGGCTGATCCTGAAGCCTGACACGCAGGCCGCCTTTGCTGAGAACGAGCTGTTCTAGATCGGCTTCAAATAGTCCAAATCGAGCCACCCTCGTCTTGGCTGGTGACGCTTCCATGCCCACGGCTCCCCATTCGTGTAGGGCAGATTTTACTACTTAGAGTTCATCTAAGCAGCCAAATAATTGCCCGCCCGAGCCTTAGCTGTTCAGACAAGGTTCGGAATCAGATCGTTTGACTTTCCCCCCTGTCCCGAAAAAGAGTGAGGCAATCGGGCCGACTCAAAACCAAATCTGAGAGGCGGGTTGGATGTTTACCCAATTCTGCCCGTGTTCCCTCGGCACAGTGGGTGGAGAAATGCCCGTCCCCCCTCTGAACTATTTTCCCTGGAGGTATCTGGTGAGACAGATTTATCTGCGACTCAAAGCTCACGCCGTGCGACAGGAATTCGCCCTTCTGAAAGCATCACGCTTTTCGACGCGGGCTGCTTTTATGACGATAACTTTCGCGGCGGCAATCGCGACGGTGGTTCTGGCGCAGAATAGCGGATTGTTCAAAGCGAAAGATCCGGGCCCGCGTCCCAATCCGGCATCTCCGATTCCAAATTCGGTTGCAGGTTTGAGCGACAACGAAACCGCATTGTTCAACGAGAGCCTGCTTCGGGTTTCCGAACTGGAGGGCACCTGCGATACGTGCAGCCAGCAGCCCCAAGGCGTTCCGCCGATCGATCCGGACCCCAACAATCCATTCTCGCCGGCAACGCTGGTCAACTCCGCGGGCATGGGCCCCGTGTTCAACGCCGACCAATGTTTCATCTGTCACTCGCAACCGGTGATTGGGGGAAGCTCGCCGGCGCGCAATCCGGCAGAAAAAATCGCGCATCGCCTGGGAGGCACCAACGTGGTGCCGCCCTTCGAACAGCCGAATGGGCCCTTGCGCGAGGTGCGCTTCAAGTTCAATGCCGATGGCAGCCGCGATGGCGGCGTGCACAGCCTGTTCACGCTGCAGGGGCGCTCGGACGCTCCCGGCTGCTCGATGCAACAGCCCGACTTTGCCGCGGCGACCCATGACAACAACATCGCTTTCCGGATTCCGCTGCAGTTGTTTGGACTGGGCCTGATCGAGAGTATCCAGGACTCCGCGATCCGCGCCAACATGGCCGCCAGCCTTGACCGCAAGGAGGAACTTGGGATTTCAGGTCATCCCAACATGGTTCCAAATAACGGCACCATCAGCCGGTTTGGCTGGAAGGCCCAGAACGCGTCCATCACAATCTTTGCGGGCGAAGCCTACAACGTGGAGATGGGGATCAGCAACGATGCCTTTCCCATCGCCCGGAGCGAGGACTCCACGTGCAACACCGCCTACGAGCCATTCGACGTTCCACGCAGCGACATGGTCAGTTACAACAACCCGTTGAAGATCATGCCGGCGTGGCTGATGTTTGCCGAGTTTATGCGCTTTGTGGACGCGCCCAAGCCGGCGCCGATGACCCCGAGCGCCCAGCACGGACAGGACCTGTTCGCCAAGGTCGGCTGCGTGCTTTGCCACACGGCGTCGTTCAAGACAGTGGGGACGGCGAACCCGGCAAGCCAGTCCGAAGAGATCGGGCCGCATTCGGTGGCCCTGCGCGGGCAGACCGTGAATCTCTTTTCCGACCTGCTGGTGCACCACATGGGAGCGACGTTGGCCGACAACATTGTGCAGGGCAATGCGGGACCAGACGAGTTCAGGACCACACCCCTCTGGGGGCTGGGACAGCGCTTGTTCTTTCTGCATGACGGCCGCACCAGCGATCTGAACGTTGCCATCCAGGATCATTTCTCGCAGCGCGGTTCCGATGGCGGCGACAATCCATCGAAGGATTCGCGATCGCGCAGCTACGGACCGTCGGAGGCGAACGCCGTGGTGCAGCGCTTCAACCTTTTGGCGGAGACCGATAAGCAGTCGATTCTCGATTTCCTGAGGTCGCTCTAGCCGGCGACATGAGACTTCATGCTCGCCTAAGTTCCGCGCCAATTTCAAGGATCGCCAATCAAACCGGGAGCTCTCAAATGGTAAGGACGTTCAGTCTTGTGGCGATGGTTCTGATGTTCTGTGCCGGCGCCCTTGCGGATACAGATCCGTTTATCGGCAAGTGGAAGCTCGACATGCGGCGCTCAAAGTATCCCGCCGGTAGCTGCCCGAAGACCATGGTTATTGTTATGGAGGCCGCGGAGCAAGGCGTGTGGTATCACTCCGATGCCGTGTATAACAACGGCGGCGAGATCCACGCGCAATACACTGCCGGATACGATGGCAAGGAAGCGATGGTGATGAGCGCACGCGGATTCCTGCTCCCTGTGTCGCTGAAGCGGGAAGGGCCCCGGGTAGTTGTCGCGTCGTATTCCCGAGGCATGCAAGTCGTCGCGATCAGTCGCCGGGTGGTATCGAAAGACGGGAAGTTCATGACTATCACCACAACTTCCAGCGATGCATCCGGAAAGAAAACGACCACCGTGGGGGTATACGTGCGCCAATAAAGACCCTGAGATTATCGTTTCTTTCTGGTTGCTTGTCCCGGCCTTGGGTTTCACCTCGGACGTGCATGGATTGCTGAATCATTGGCGACCTGGATTGACAGCAAGAAAGGACTCGCCGGGCACCGAAAGTCATGTTAGCCTTTGGCGCATGCGCACGACCACGCTTCCCCTGCTCGCTGTTTGTTTCGCTGTTTCCCTTTCTGCCTTGGCGCAACCAGACGGCACTACGCGCACCCTGCGTTACGCCATCCTTTCGGCGGGTCAAAAAGCAGGTACGGAAGTCGACACATTCAAGCCGGGCGGCGCCATCTCCAGCAGTTTTAAATTCAATGATCGGGGACGCGGTCCAAAGATTGAAGCGCGGTATGTTATTGGTGCAAATAGTATGCCCGCGCGCACCGATATCACGGGCGTCGACTACTATAAAGCGCCCGTGGATGAGCACTTCAGCACCGAAAGCGGGAACGCCCAATGGAAGAGCACCGCCGAAGAAGGCCGCGGGGCCGCCGGAAGCTTTTATGTTTCCATCAACTCTCCTTCGCTGGAGACCGCGCTACTGGCCCAGGCGCTTGTCAAGGCAGGAAAAGCCGGCGTCAAACTGTTTCCCGCAGGCGAGGCCCGGATCGAAAAACGGACCGACGTCACGTTGCGGGATCACGGCGAAACGATGCACGTGGCAGAGTATGCGATATCCGGTTTGGCCTATACGCCGGTGACGGTCTGGCTCGATGACCAACTGGACTTTTTCGCCCAGCCAGGCACGTGGTTTGCCATGCTTCGGGAAGGCTGGGAATCGACAAACTCCCAACTGTATGCGCTCAGCATGCAGTCCGATACGGACCGGTACAAACGCCTCGCCCTCGACTTGACCCGGCGTCCCACCCAGCCGGTGGCGATTGAACATGTCCGTCGATACGATTCCGTGCACGCAACAATGATTGAAGATCAAACCGTCGTTGTGAGCGGCGATCGCATCGTCGCGGCGGGCCCCACTTCATCGACTCAAGTTCCACAGAACGCGGAGCACATCGACGGCCGCGGCAAGACGCTACTGCCCGGCCTTTATGACATGCATTCCCATGCCCAGCCGTCCGACGGCATCATGAATATCGCCAGCGGCGTAACCTCCATCCGCGATATGGGCAATGACATCGATGACCTGGCTAAGTTGCAGCAGCAATGGCAAGACGGAACTGCCATTGGCCCGCGCGTTTCAAAGGCCGGGCTGATTGATGGCCGCGATCCCATGCAGGCACCCACCGGCATTTTTGTGACCACCCAGGAAGAGGCAAACGCCGCAGTCAATCGTTACGCCGACCTCGGATACATACAAACCAAGGTATACAGTTCACTGAACCCTGCATTGCTGCCCGGCATGATCGAAGTCTCGCATCAACGCGGCATGCGTGTCAGCGGGCACATACCCAACGGGATCACAGCTACCCAATTCGTCTCCGAGGGCGCCGACGAAATTCAACACATTAATTTCATCTTGCTCAACTTTCTTGCGGATAAGGTGAAAGATACGCGCACGCCGGAGCGATTCACGGCGGTTGGGCAATATGCCTCTGGGCTGGACCTCGGATCAAAGCAGGTCAACGATTTTATCCAGCTGCTGGTTGACCATCACACCACCGTCGATGTCACCCTTGCTACGTTTGAGGGCATGTTTACAGGCCGGCCCAAACAGGTTTCGCCCGACTATGCTCCGATTCTCGATCGCCTGCCGGCGCAAATCCAGCGAGGCGCTTTCACCGGAGGCCTTGCCGTCACGCCGGCAAACGATCAGACTTATCGCGACTCCTATGCCGCCATGCTCAAGATGACCAGGCGCATGTACGATGCCGGAGTGCCGATCCTGGCCGGAACCGATGCCACGGCGGGGCTTATGCTGCACCGCGAATTGGAATTAGAAGTCAAAGCTGGAATTCCTCCCTTGAAGGCCCTGCAAAATGCCACGTTCGTCGCTGCCACTGTCTTGAAGCAACAGGATCAACTCGGATCGATCGAGCTTGGAAAGTTGGCAGACCTGGTGTTGGTGGAGGGGGACCCCGGCGCTGATATGGGCAACATTCGCCGCTGTCGCATGGTGATCAAAAACGGCGCCATGTTCGACAGTGCGAAACTCTACGCTGCCGCAGGGATACTGCCCGCAAAGTAAATCGGCAAGAGGCGAATGCTGCCGGGAATTGCGAGGGCCGGCGGCTGTGGATGCACACGTTTGCGCCGGCAATCCTGCGCCCCGTGCTTGTCGTAACATCGCATAAGCCGTCATGATGATCTATAAGTTATACGATCATCCATTGGCGGCGATCAACGCGGAACGGGAGCAGTTCGTATGAGCAGGAAGCAGCATGACGCGAAAACAAATCCGACAGCCACGTCAGGTGGAAGCCCCGACCAACTCGAACCCAATCGCCGGCAATTTCTTGCGGGCTTGACCGGGACTGCCTTTGTTGCGGCTGTCAGCGGCGGGAAAGCAGCCGCGCAGTCTAGCGATCGGATCCTGAACATTGCCCGGGTGGCGATTCCATCCAGCCTGACCGTTATGAGCGAGAACAAGATCTCTGCTCTGAACGACGGCTTTCTGCCCGACAACTCATTGGACCGCTCGCATGGACTCTACGCGTTGCACCGGGAGCCGTCAGCGGAAGGTGGCGCATCGTGGGTGCAGTATGACTGGAGCGAGCCCGTCAACGTCAACAAGATTGAAATCTACTGGGCGGTGGAGCGTCCCAAGCCCGGCGCGCTGCCTGGCAGCAGCAGCCTGCGCCAGATGCACGTCCCCGAAAGCTACCGCATCCTCTACTGGAACGGCTCTGAGTTCGTTCCGGTGAATCAGCCCGAGGGCCTGGGCTTGACCGCCGACGCGTTTAATCCAACCACCTTCGCGCCAGTGAAGACCAGCAAACTGCGGCTCGCGGTCACACCGCAGCAGGGCCAGCCGGCCGGCATCCTGGAGTGGCGCGTCTACAACTTCGGCCCCCTCCCCTCTCTTCCACCCCTGGTTGAATCCGGCGTGGATCGTTCGGTGGTGCTCGGCGCGCGAACCTATCTGGCTGGAAAAGCAACTTGGCTGGAGGATTCCCCCGCCAACTCCGCGCGCTGGGTCAAGGCCTCGGGGCCTGGAACCGTTGCTTTTGACAATGCCGCTTCTCCGGTGACGAAGGCCGCCTTCTCAGCTCCGGGCGATTACGTTCTCACCCTTGCAGCTTCAGGCTCCAGTGATCGGTCCCATTCGATAGCGGTCCATGTAGAACCGCAACCCCCGAAGGATCGGTTGGATGTTGTTTACACCAGAAAGTACTCCATCGATAGCCCGTTCTGGAACCAGCGCGCCAAAACACTGATCGTCAACTGGATTCCCCATTGCATCGCGATGTGCGAACGAACGGATATCGCTCCGATGCGCGGCGATGGCGGCATTGACAACTTCATTGAAGCCGGCAAGGCCAACCGCGGCGAGCCGCATGGCAAGCACAAGGGATATGTCTTCTCCAATGCCTGGGTGCACCAGACGGTCGAGTCGATGTGCATTGCGCTGATGGTGAATGCGCACGATGATCCCGAGATCCTGAAGGCGCAGGAGTTGATGCGCACGACTCTTGAACGTTGGATCCCTGTTATTCTCGCCGCCCAGATGCCCGACGGTTATCTGCAAACCGCGTACATCCTCGCAGACCGCGAGACCTGGCCCGAACGATGGTCGCCCGACCATCGCGGCAATCACGAAGGATATGTTTCCGGGTACTTCATCGAGTCGGCGATCAATCACTACACACTCACCGATGGCAAAGATCTGCGCCTCTACGACGCGGCAAAGAAGTTGGCTGATTGTTGGGTCGCTCACATCGGCCCGGGCAAGAAAGACTGGTTCGACGGCCACCAGGAGATGGAGCAGGCGCTGGTGCGTTTCGGGCGCTTCGTCAACGACCAGGAAGGAAATCACCGCGGAGACGCATATATCGCGCTGGCCAGGTTTCTCCTTGACTCGCGGCGCGGCGGTTCCGAGTACGATCAGAGTCATCTGCCGCCAGGACAGCAATACGAGGCTGTCGGCCACGCGGTGCGCGCCACCTACTTCTATTCGGGCATGGCCGACATCGCTGCCGAGACCCACGACCCGGATTATCAAAGCGCGGTCATCTCCCTCTGGGACAACATGGTCAACAAGAAGTACTACCTGACCGGCGGCATCGGCAGCGGCGAAACTTCAGAAGGATTCGGACCGAATTATTCTCTTCGCAACGAGGCGTACTGTGAAACCTGCTCGAGTTGCGGCTTGGTTTTCTTTCAGTACAAGCTGAACCTCGCCTATCACGACGCAAAGTACGCAGACCTCTACGAGCAGACGATGTATAACGCTTTGCTTGGCGGTGTCGCCCTGGATGGCAAAAGCTACTGTTACACGAATCCGCTCGTCGATACAGAACGGGCCTTGTGGCATGTGTGCCCGTGCTGCGTCGGCAACCTGTCGCGCACGCTGCTGATGATTCCCACCTGGACGTACGTGAAGGATGATTCAGGGCTCTACGTCAACATGTTCGTCGGCAGCCGGATCCACCTGGGCAAAGTGGCCGGCACGGACGTGGAGGTTGTACAGAAGACGGATTATCCCTGGAACGGCGCGATCTCGATCACGCTGAACCCCGAACACGCCAAAACGTTCGCAGTCTACGTGCGCATTCCGGATCGCACCACCAGCAGGCTCTACACGGACACTCCCGTTGTTCGCGGAGTGAAGCGCTTTGCCGTCAACGGCGCGCAGGTCAATCCCACGATTCATAAAGGCTACGCCGTCGTGACACGCGAGTGGAAAGCCGGCGACCGTATCGAGTTGGAATTGCCCATGGAACCGCAACGCGTGAGTGCGGATCCGCGCATCAAGTCCGATACCAGCCTGACTGCCTTGAAGTACGGTCCCATGGTCTATAACGCCGAAGTGGCCGACAATCCGAATCTCGATCAGAAACTTTCGCCGGCGCCCCTTCGCACTGAATGGAAACCAGACCTGCTCGGCGGAATAATGGTGATCAGGGGCAAATGGGCGGATGGATCGGACTTCCTCGCGATTCCCAACTACGCGCGCATGAACCGGGTGGGCCCACCGCATGAGTACCCCCGGGAGGAGGAAACGGATTCCGGACCGGGCACGCCTGGGCATGCGCAAGCTAAGCGGGGCGAACCCCTTAAACCGTCGGTCGAATCGAAGGTTTGGATCTAGGTCCTGTCTCTACGGGTTTGCACCATATTTCGACTTGTCATCCTGAACTGCGTCAGGGATCCGCATTCATGGGCGCCCAGCCTATGAGATGAATCCCTGACACACAACACCCGCGCGGTGCCAGGAGTCCTCGCTCCGCGCGCCCGTTTTCGATTCGCCGGCTTTCGTCCGTTTGCCGATATTTACGCGATCCCGGAGCATACTGGGAGGGATCGAAGTCTGCCAGGAATCCGCGGCAGAAGTTCCCGGGTCCAGAATGTCAGGTAGTTGCCCGGTTGAAACCAGCGGGGTACCCCCCACCCCCCCCTTTTTATGTTGCGAACCGGCTCCAAAATTTGCCGGTCATTTTTCCAGCCACAGCGTTTCCGCGGCTATCCCCAATTGGCGCAGTCGTTTCCCTTTCGCCTCTGCGTCGCCCTGTCAAGACCCGCGCCGCGCAGGTCAACCGAAAAGAGCCGAAAAATACCCCTAAATTCGGCCATTTTTGGTGGATGAAACCGCAGCCTGGCTCAAAATGAGTGGGCCGGTTCCGCCGTCCTTTCGACAGGTTTTGCTCTTCCCTGTCTCCCCAAAAAGAAGGGATCGTGCCGAAATCCTGATCCCGGGCATGCGTCGACGCGCCTTTGACAAGCATGGTGCGCTTTGCATAAAGTTTTCAGGCTGTAAATTGTTTCATTTGGGGAGCAGGTTGTCCTCATTCTCCTATTCCACTTCAAGAAGAGGAGCAAACAATGAAGTGTATGCGAGTGGTGTCCGTTGCAGGAACCTTGGCCGCGATCGCGTTGGCGATGAGTGCATATGCCCTGCCCGCTCAGTCTGGACAACCCTCTCTTCTGGAACAATTCAAAAATCCGCCCGATAGCGCCAAGCCCCGTGCGTGGTGGCACTGGATGAGCGGCAATGTGACCGAGAAAGGCATCACCGCGGATCTGGAGTGGATGCATCGCGTGGGCATCGCCGGCATGCAGATGTTCGACGGAGACATGGGCGCGCCTCTCTATGTCGATAAGCCGGTGATCTGGATGTCGCCCGAGTGGAAGTCCGCATGGCACCATGCGGCAGCCGAGGCCGACCGGCTGCACATGGAGATGTCGATGGCTGCTTCCGGCGGGTGGAGCGAGACAGCCGGACCTTGGGTCAAGCCCGAGCAAGGCATGAAGAAATACGTCTGGAGCGAATCGATCGTTCAAGGGCCAGGCCCATTCAAAGGCGCTTTGCGCCAGCCACCTTCGACAGTTGGCAAGTTTCAGGATCTGGCGCCCGCACCTCCGCGCGAAATGCACCCCGATTTAACATTGCCCGGCGCGCATGCCCAGCCTGCTATCCCGAAGCAGCCATCAACACCCGAGGTTTATGAAGATGTTGCGGTAGTTGCCTTCCCTGCCTACGAAGATGATGTCGCTCCTCAAAAACCTGAAATCACGTGCAGTTGCGGAGCCATCGATGGCGCCGCGCTGACCGATGGCTCGTTTGCACAAATTGTCCAAGTGCCATACTCTCCTCAGGATCATACGGCGTGGGTGCAGTTCGCTTACGCCGAACCCCAAACTGTGGAATCCATTGTTTTCGGCGCCGGCGCAGGCGTGCCGTTCAGCGGGCCGGCTATCCCTTCGGGAAAAATCGAATCCAGCGACGATGGACAAACGTGGCGAACTTTGACGGAGTTGCCTGGCCCTCGCGGCGCGAATTCGGTCAACTTCTCTGTGCGAACATTCGCAATCGATCCGGTCAAGGCACGTTATTACCGTTTGTATTTCGTCGCTCAACCAGCGGATCCGACGCGCCCGCTTCCTGCTGGAGTTACATGGCCGCAGCCTGTGCGGCTCACCGAAGTGCAGTTCCATGCCAGTCCTCGAGTGCAACATTGGGAAGACAAAGCCAGCTTTGGCGTCTACACGCCGACGAGTGAACCGCAAGGCGGCGAAGTTCAACCCGATGAAGCAATCGATCCGGAAAAAGTGGTTGACCTCACCGGCAAGATGCGCGCGGACGGAACACTCGATTGGAACGTGCCGCCCGGAAAATGGATCGTGCTGCGTCTTGGATACGGGATTACAGGCGAAGTAAATCATCCCGCGACACCGGCGGCAACGGGACTCGAAGTGGACAAGTTGAGCAGTGAGGACGTGCAGGCCTACGTGGAAGAATACGCGAAGATGATCTCCGGCGCGGCGGGCCCGTATTACGGCAAGAGCTTTCGATATTTCCTGATGGATAGCTGGGAGGCGGGTCAGGAAAACTGGACTGAAGCCATGATGCCCGAGTTCGCGCGGCGGCGTGGTTACGCGATGACGAAATTTCTTCCCGTGTTGACGGGAAGAATTGTCAGGAGCCGCGCGCAATCCGAAGCATTTCTCTGGGACTTTCGGCGCACCCAGGCCGACATGCTTGCAGAGAATCACTACGGTATCGCAACCAGGTACTTTGCGAAATCGGGAGTGGGGTTGTACGCGGAAGCAATGGGAACGGGCATGCCGACAACTGGCGACGGACTGCTGAATAAGGGTCAGGTTACGATCCCGATGGGTGAGTTCTGGACCCCGCTTCCAGACCAGAAAGATACGCCCAGCCACATCGCTGATGTTTTGGAAGCGGCGTCGGCGGCGCACATCTACGGCAAGCCGATTGCGGCGACCGAATCGTTCACAACCCGGCCCAACGTGACACCCTGGGGACAAAGTCCGTTTTATCTGAAACCGTTGGCGGACCAGGATTTCGCTCGCGGCATCAATCGCATTGTGTTTCACACCAGCGATCTGCAGCCCTTCACCGACGATGTGCACAAGCCGGGCATGACCTTGGGACCCTATGGCCAGGATTACACGCGCAATATCACCTGGGCTGAACAGGCCGTAGCCTGGAACACCTACCTTGCGCGCTGTTCGTTTCTCTTGCAGCAAGGCATGCCGGTAAGCGACGTCGCCTATTTCTACGGTGAGGATGCGCCCGCAACGGTGCCGTATTGGAAGAAGTTGACTCCCGCGCAGCCTGCTCATTATGACTCGGACTTTGTGAACGCCGATGTTCTTCTTCATGGTGCGACAGCGTCGAAAGGCCGTCTCAAACTAGCAAGCGGCATTGAATACAGGCTGCTGGTTTTGCCCGCCGATCTAAAGCTCATTTCTCTTCCGCTCTTGCGAAGCATTCACGCTTTGGTGGAGCGGGGTGCGGTTTTGTTGGGTCCGAGGCCGGAGGGTTCGCCGAGTCTGGCCGATGGTGAGAATGCGCGAACTGAAATTGCAAAGCTAGCTGCAGACCTGTGGGGAGAAAGTGAAGGCACCGGCAGCGCCCATGTGTTCGGTAAGGGTAAGGTTTATTCCGGCAAAGAGATCGAGGAGGTTCTGGCCGCGGAAAGCACCGCGCCCGACCTGGATTGGAGCACGCCTGAGAACAAAAGTGAAGATGTCCCCTACTCACTGCCTGGTGCCGACTCAGACGAGGACTTGATCTTCATTCATCGCCGCGATGGAGACCGCGAAATCTATTTCGCTTCGACTCAAAAGCATCACGCATTCGATGTGAAGGCTTCATTCCGCGTAACTGGAAAAACACCGCGCCTATGGCATCCCGAAAGCGGCGAAACCCAGGCAGTCACTTATACCGAAGATGGCGGCCATACTGTTGTGCCCCTGCACTTCGACGCGGAAGGATCCGTATTCGTGGTCTTCGAAAACTCCGGTGCACGCGGACCGCGCGCCCTGCCTTCAACATCGGAAACGAAACTTGTTTCGGTAGATGGTGCGTGGAAGATCATGTTCCCGTCCGACCTGGGCGCTCCTCCCGAGACAGACTTGCCGGCTCTCGCATCGTGGACGGAGAACGCCGCAGCTGGAATCAAGTACTTTTCCGGCACCGCAACCTATCGCAAGCAGATCGATGCGCCGAAAGAATGGTTCAAGCCCGGAGCCAAAATTGTGCTGGATCTCGGCGTTGTGAAAGAGATGGCCGAAGTCGAAGTAAATGGGAAGGCTGTCGGAGGTATTTTATGGAAGCCGCCTTTCTCCATCGACGTGACCAGCGCTCTGAAACCGGGCGCCAACGAGTTGCGTGTAAAGGTCACAAACTTGTGGCCGAATCGAATGATTGGCGACTTGCAACCCGGCAAACTGAAGACTTATACGTGGACTGATTTTCGCCCATTCAAAGCAGATTCACCGCTTCTCGAGTCTGGGTTGCTAGGACCGGTCACGCTGTCGCGGAAAGAGACCGGAGTCACTAAGAACAGCAATGAGTGAGCCGCACGACTGATTGAGTTTTACAGCGAGGATGAAACATCTTGGGCGCAAATCCGTTGTTCGGTGTTCTTCTGCATTGGCTCGGCGGGCTTGCCTCGGCCAGCTTTTATGTACCCTACCGCCAAGTCCGCGGCTGGTCGTGGGAAACATACTGGCTGGCTGGCGGCGTTGTCAGTTGGATCGTGGCCCCCTGGATCATGGCGGGTTTACTGACCCGCGACCTGCTGCCTGTATTGCATGGCGCACCGGCTTCGGCAATCTTCTGGGCTTACTTCTTCGGCGTTCTCTGGGGCATGGGAGGCCTAACGTTCGGACTAACCATGCGCTACCTCGGCCTTTCTCTTGGCATGGCTGTTGCGCTCGGATACACCGCGATCTTCGGAACTCTTGTGCCGCCGATATTTCACGGCCAATTCCTGCTCTTGCTTGGTCAACGGTCCGGCGTCATCATCCTGATGGGCGTTGGCATCTGTGTGCTCGGAATATTGTTCGCGGGGGCGGCGGGTATTTCGAAAGAGAACGAGCTTTCGCATGAGCAAAAGCTCGCCAGCGTTCGCGAATTTAATTTGAAGCTCGGCTTGGGAGTGGCGACCTTCTGCGGAGTCATGAGTTCCTGCTTTGCCTTTGGGCTGGATGCAGGCAATCCAATCAAAGCGCTGACTCTCCAACATGGCACAAGTACGATGTGGCAGGGACTGCCCGTTCTTGTGGTTGTGCTGGCGGGTGGCTTTACTACCAACTTCGTTTGGTGCCTGATCCTCAACTTGCGCAACCGCAGTTACGGTGAATACCTGCGCATCCCGGCAGATGCCGTGAAGGCTTCAAACGCAGACCATCCGCCGATCGAAAACGTCACCGATGCCGCACCAACGGAGATGGCGCTCGAATCGGCAATTACGCCTCACCGCACACCATCGCTGCGCTGGAACTATCTGTTTTCGGCGCTCGCAGGCGCGACGTGGTACATGCAGTTCTTCTTCTACACCATGGGCGAAACGCAAATGGGCCGGTACAAGTTCTCGAGCTGGACACTCCACATGGCCAGCATCATCATCTTCAGCACTTTGTGGGGAATCGCTCTAAAGGAATGGCGCGGTGTCAGCACGCGGACAAAGACCCTTGTCTTCCTCACCTTGTTAACACTGGTCGGATCCACAATGATTGTCGGCTACGGAAACTACCTTGGACTTCGTCCTTAAAGGCGGCGCCAGATCTAACCAACCGTGCCATATTGTCTTTGGCCCGGCAGCAATTCCGCCGCTTGAAATTCCCCTCAGGCGTATGACGAAACCGCTGCCATTTTGCCGCCCCGCTCGGCGCTGATGCGCTCCACGTACCCGCTCCCGGCCAGGGCCGCCAGCGGATCCTCCGGAAGCCC